>LN554852.1:1271518-2543037 GCA_000953735.1 Moritella viscosa
AATGGTGAAAGATTCTACCTTGCCTTCAGCGTATTGACGTTTAACTTTATCGCTCGGGTCGACATCAGCAGCTGTATTGTTATCTGCGAATTTATCTCGATTTCCTGAATAAAGTATATCTAATTGGTTATACCAACTTTCGCTAGTTTGGTTTGATATAAACGCGGTGATTTTAGTGGGTGGAATACGTTCACCAGTTAGGTAATCGTCATAATCGCTATTGCCTTTAGGGGCTGACTTTCCTTCTTGCCAGCTAAATGTACCACCAGTGTTCCAGTCATTACTGATGTTGTAATTCAAGGCTAGCTCTATACCATAGATTTTTTCTGGTTCACGTTTAGGGCTGAAATTAGTATCATTGGCATCACCTACAAAGCGCAGACCTAAATCAGAGGTGTTATAAAAAACGGCAATATTAGCATCAAGATGTTTCCATTGGCTTTTGCTACCAACTTCATAGTTTTTCACTCGTATTGGCTCAGGATCTAGTAACTCGACGCTACTTGCACCACCATCACGTAAAATCCTACCAACATCAGGTAAAGAGAAGCCTTCTGAATAAGAAACATAGACAGAGTTACTATCGCTAAGAAGATAGGTTAAGCCAGCATTATAGGTGGTTGCTGAATAGCTTAAATCACCACCGGTGACCGTATCGCCTTTATTTTTCCCAAAATTCACTTGGAAGGTATCAATATCTAAATCAAAAAGATCATAGCGCGCCCCAAAACGTAAGATCCAACTGTCTGTTAGCTGTAATCGTACGTTCGCAAAAGGGGAGATAGTTTGTTGTTCGAGATTAGGCGACCAAAGTCGACCATCTGTCATATATTGTCCTGCTTTTTCTTGTGCTAAATCAGCGCCCCAAAAAACAGATCCATTCACGAATTTTTCAAACTCAGTATTTACAGTAAGGCGTAAGCCTAATTTATCTGAATCGGTAACAGACTGCGCTTTATTTTTTGTATTGTATTTATTTCTTGCCTTGCTGCTTTGCGCGTACGCTTGCAAGGTCAACTGGCTGCCCATAAGATCATCATGGTGATATTTGCTGTTAACCGACCAACTTTCACTCTCTTGTCCGAGCGCATTTTTCTCTGGACCATCAGCCAGTATCGCTTTGTCTTTACCGTACAGGCCACTAACAGTGTGATAATTATTTTCTTGTGTTAAGCGTGAGGTGATTACTGATAATTCTATACTTTGATTATCATCTAAATAGTGGTCTATTTTCCCGTATAGGTCGTAGTCTTCTGAATCACTGACACCACCTTGACCATGTGGACTGACTGGGATTGCATCACCTTCTGCATCATAAAATAATCCAGTGCTAGCATATTTTGCTGAAGCAATATAGCTGGTATCTCCGCTAGCTGCACTAATCTGTTGGAAAATATCAGCAGATGCGCTTTTACTAAAATTTTCACTTTGTGCATGTGTCGACACTTTGGTGGTGAAGGTAAGCGCTTCTGATGAGGCTCGACGGGTTATAATGTTGATAACACCACCCGCAGCACCTTGGCCGTAAATTCCTGTAGGCCCACGTAATATTTCCACACGTTCGACCATATCAGGAGAAATATTAGCTAAATCTCGTGATGAGCCTCTTAATGAACCTGATTGCGGTACGCCGTCAATTAACACTTGTATCTTACGACCACGAATCGTTTGGCTATAATTAGACATACTTTGTGAGCTGGTGGCCATACCGGGTACAGTTTTAGCTAAAATTTCACCTAAACTAGTGGCATTTGATGACAGATTTTCTATTTGTTCTCGGTCAACAATTGTGACTGAATTGGGTAGGGTTAAATTTTTCTCTGGATTGCGGGTGGCCGTAATTACCGTATACCCAAGATTCTCTTTTTGTTGGGTAATAGACGCTTCCGCTAAAACTTGTTGGCTCATCAACAAAGAAATTACAATGACGTTCAATTTAAAGGGGGTATTATTTACTAACATTTATGTCTCCATACATTTTGTTATACAAGTGATAATCATTATCCGTACACTAAGATGCTTCCTTTTTTTCCTCAGAATATATAGCTAAATTTCAGATATTATAAACACATACAACCTAAACGCAAATAGAAATCATTATCATTACCTTTTTTGTGGTGAGAAAGTAGTGACATAAGTTATTCTTAAATGATGCTTAAATTAAGGTTTTTCACAATGTTTACACTGCAAACTTAACTGTCGATAATATTCAGACTGAGGAGCGAAACATTAGCTACAATGGTTCTCAATTTTTGAGAACGATATTTCCGTTGGATAGCATCAAGTAAGCCCTTCATTATTATCTGGCTTTTTTATCAAGTATCTTTATTGATCACAGGTATATGTTTTAATTATCCAACAGTAGCAAATGAAAATTATTATCACTTGCATTTACTACTTAATGCTTATGTAGTAGATTTGCAAAGCTAATTTTAAGGGGGCTGAGTAATGAATATGAAATATGGAGATATATCGAAGCTTATCAATTTAAGGTGATACAACGAAATAGTGGTGCTAGGTGATCTAAAACTTACTTATAAATCTGTTGATAACCAAAGTGCACCCTCCAACTTATTGCTTACTTAGAGTTATTCATTTAAATAGTTATTCATTCAAATAAAGGGCAATAACGTTAATTAATGAGACTACTTATTTTGCTGATTTTTTTAGTTTTACCTAGTGTAGGTAGGGCTGTTGTGGTTTCGGACCTGAGCGGCAGACAGGTCATATTCGATCAACCACCAAAGAATATAATTCTTTCTGAAGGGCGTATGATGTACTTGGTGATGGCGCTGCAGCCTCAGAATCCTGGGCATAGTATTCGCGCTATGGCTGATGATTTGGCTAAAGCCGATCAAGATACTTGGCAAAAACTCACTGAGTTGTATCCATCATTCCTCAATAAGCCAACCGTGGCTAGTCCTAGCACTGGTCAATTTGACGTTGAGCAAGCCTTTAGCTTAAATGCTGACTTAGTTATATTTAGTCTTAATTATCAAGAAAGTTTGCAGCAATCGGAAACATTAAATCGCCTTGATGCTTTGTCTATTCCTTATTTATTTATTGATTATCGCCATGACTTAAGTCGAAATCTTTTACCGAGTATGAATATTCTCGGCAAGGTTTTAGGGCGCGAAGCACAGGCGCAGAAGTTTTCTAATTTTGTGCAAAAGCAATTGAATATTGTTGAGCAAAGGTTGGCGGAAAATAAACATCAACAACCTCTAGTATTACTGGAGCGTGCAGCAGGAATTAATGGTCCGGTTTGTTGCCGCGTTTTTGGTCAAGCCAATTTTGGTGCATTTGCTGAGATGGCAGGCGGAAAAAATTGGGGGAGTAGCAAAACCTCGGGTGTTTCTGTGGATCTAAACTCGGAAACCCTACTAGTAGAAGATTTTGATATTATTATCGCCACTACAGGTAACTGGTCTCATAAAAAACAGAGCATTTCTCCGCCACTAGGTTATTCGGCGGAGCAAACCCTGGTCGACTCAGGTATGAAAGCCTTAGTGCAGCGAACAGGTTGGTCACAAATGCCAGTGGTAAAAAATAAAAAGGTATACGTAATATGGCACCAGTTTTATAACCACCCGGGTTATTTTGTCGCTATTCAAATGATGGCTAAGTGGATGCACCCGAGTTTGTTTACCGATTTGAATCCAGAGCAAGTTTGGCAGGAATATCACCAGCAGTTTATGCCATTTCAATCTTCAGGTATTTTTTGGAGTCAATTACCGTGAGCAGTACTCAGTTTGTTATTACTCAGCAGCATTTTTTCTATCGTCGCCAACGTTTAATTAAATCAATGATTTTATTGGCGTTAAGTGTTTTATTAGTCGTTAGTTTTATTTGGGATTTAAGCTCAGGGCCAAGTAGCTATGGCTTGTTTGAGGTCGGTGCCTGTTTAGTGGACTGCCCAGATCCTAAATTAGATTTAATCCTGTGGAAAATACGAATGCCTATCGCCCTGATTGCTATGTTGGTGGGGGCTATGCTGGCTTGTGCCGGTGCGCAGATGCAAACTATTTTAAATAATCCGCTGGCCGATCCCTTCACCCTTGGGATCTCTGCTGCTGCCGCCTTTGGTGCTGCTTTAACTTTTGTTTTGGATTGGGCTGTGTTGCCTGTTGCTGGCATATACATCGTATCGGTTAATGCGTTTCTATTTGCCATGCTCAGTGCTTTGGTGTTGTTTGCCATCAGTAAGATGCGGGGCGTGGGTTATCAAACGTTGGTATTAGCCGGAATTGCCTTGATGTTTAGCTTTAATGCCTTGTTAGCCTTTTTACAATACATCGCCAGTGAAGACGCCTTACAACAATTGGTCTTTTGGACCTTAGGGTCTCTTGCGCGGGCCAGTTTTGAAAAAGTCATGATTTGTTTTGTTGTATTGCTCAGTATGTGTACCTATTTTTTCTGTTACAGAGACCAATTAACGGCGTTACGTTTTGGTGATGAACAAGCCAGAAGTATGGGTGTTAATGTGGATCGGTTACGTTTATTTTCGCTATTGGCTTGTGCGTTATTAGCCTCGGTTGCCGTGGCATTTGTTGGCACCATAGGTTTTGTTGGTTTAGTGGCCCCTCATATAGCACGTTTATTACTCGGTGAAGATCAACGTTTTTTCTTACCTGGCAGTATTTTAGTCGGGGCTAGCCTGTTATCGCTAGCTAGTGTCCTCAGTAAATTAGTCATTAGTGGTGCTTTGTTACCCATAGGTATCACTACGTCCTTGATTGGTATTCCTTGTTTCTTCATTTTAATTTTTACAATAAGGCAGAAATAAAAATGGCTTTATCAATGTCAAATATCCACCTTAGTTACGGTAAAAGAAAGGTCTTAAATAACCTCAATATAGCAAGTGTTAACCGAGGCGTATTAACTGCATTAATTGGCGCGAATGGTACGGGTAAATCGAGCTTGTTTCGCTTGATTGCCGGTATCACCAAAAATCGTAGTGGAAAAATAATGCTAGAAGGTCAGGACCTCGATCGAATACCTAGCAAACAGCGTAGTTTAGCGGTTTGTTATGTACCTCAGCTAACGGATTACCATATTCGCTTGACGGTCTTTGAAGGCTTGATGCTTGCCCTTAATCTAGCATCTGAATCAATAAATCAACAATCTAAAGAGCAAAAAGTCAGTGATATTATGCAGCTTCTTAATATCAGTGATTTAGCTAATCAATTTTTAGCGGATTTAAGTGGAGGTCAAAAACAACTCGTGGCTATTGGTCAGGGCTTGATCCGTAATCCCGATGTATTGCTTTTGGATGAACCTACTAGTGCCTTGGATTTATCGCGGCAGCTGCAGGTAATGATGTTATTAGCTGACTACATAAAGCAGCATAATATGCTGTGCATTATAGCCATTCATGATTTAAATTTGGCTAGTCGTTTTTGCCCACAAATGATAGCGTTGCATCAAGGGGCTTGCTTTGCTCAAGGTCCTACACCAACTACTTTAAATTCTCAGTTAGCTGAGAAAATGTTTAATATTAGGCTAAACAAGGTTGCTTCGAACTCAGGCTACGATTTACTCGATGCGCAGTATATCGCTTAGTAATATTCTGATTTTAGATTCTGAGTTACTCGTGTGCGTTATTTTGTGGGAAAGGGTTCTTACACTGAATAAGCTATGTATTAAAACAAAGCACCAAACGAGCGAGTAAGCTGGTTTACTTGGTGCTTTGTCTCAATATTGATATCCGCTTATTAGATTTATTTAGGGCGCGGATTATCGTGTAGGTGTATAGCGTTCGATTTCTTCTTATTTTTCGTTAACAGCTTTTGTTATTGCTTTAATTTTTTTGCTGATTTCACGGCGTTCTTTAGATAGTTCTGCACCTGTAATGATGTGGTCATCAACACGGTCTTCATAATCTGACTTCATGTTCGCAATGATTTCAACAATCTCTGCTTGAGTCATTTCTGGCGCAAGATAATCAAGTAGATTATCAAGTAGATCGACACGTTTTTGGTTATCACGGATCTTCTTCGCATTATCGAGAATCTCACGTTTTAGCTTGTTTTTACGACGAGCACTTTTTACTGCATCAAAAGCATTATTCATTATTACACCCTATTTTATGGAAAATTATGAAAAGAAATCCTCTTTAATTTAGCAGGATAATGCCCTAAAAGCTCTGTGTTTTTGACCTAATTAGGGGCAATTTTCAAATTTTTGCACTAAATCAAGAATGGTTATTTTATAAACCACGCAGTAAAAATGCGGCTTGTGTTATTATTACTTGATAACTTATTGAAGGAATTACCATGCAATATCAAGATCTAACTCAGCAGTGGCCAGCATTCTCTAAAGCGATTTTAGCATTTTCACATAAGCTTGGTTTACTTGAGCACTCAAACCCAAAAACTGAGTCTTTATGGTGTGATCATGTCGCATTGCGCGTTAATGATATTGCAACCGCAGAGTCACTACTAGCTGAGTTTACACAACGTGGTCAGGTTATTTCTGATAGCATTATTAACGGTCGACCGATATATATAATAGTATTAGATGAGCCGCTAACATTAGGTGATTGGCTAATTGATTGTGTGGAACTGCCGTTTCCAGCTAAGCATTATCCTCAACAAGGTTGGGAACATATTGAGTTAGTATTACCAGGTGATGCGACTAATATGGCAGCGCTAGAACAGGTATTACGCGTGATTAATCCAGATATTGATACTTTGTTAGCGAGCGATGACAGCATTAAAATTAAACGTTCAGCACCACAGGTTGAAGGCGAGATACTCGCTAATCCAACGATTGCATTTAAACAAGATGGTATCTGCATCAAGGTACATAGTGCAGGTATTAAAGCTGTTGTTGCAAGTGAATCTACGGCATAATACTCTAATTGATAATCATTCGCAATAACAAGGTAGACGTGGTTTTATATACATTATGATAGAAAAAACTCCTCAATTTCAGCAAGGTAATCAGCAAGCGTCTGAGCAAGCGTCTCAGCAAAATTCTTTACAAAATAATAGAGGCACTCGTATTAGTTGGCAGTTGATCCGCCAACGTGTATTACGCCAAAAGAAACCATTAATTACAGCTCATATCATTGCCGTTTTTGCTACCTTAGTCAGTGTCCCTATTCCGCTAATGATGCCTTTACTCGTGGACGAAGTATTGTTAGAAAAACCTGGCGCGGCAGTACAGGGAATGCAAAATATATTTCCTGAATCGTGGTGGGGGCCGCAACTGTATATCTTGGCAGTCCTTGGTTTTGTGGTGTTGTTACGCTTGTCTAGTTTAGTCTTGTCGGTATGGCAAGCGAGACAGTTTACGATCATTGGTAAGAATCTCAGTTTTTATATTCGTAATAAATTAATGCACCATTTACCGCTGGTATCATTAACTGAATATGAAACGCAAGGTTCGGGTGGGATCAGCTCCCGTTGTATTACTGATGTTGAAACTATAGATAAATTTTTAGCTGAAACTTTATCTAAGTTTCTGGTCAGTATGCTCACTATTATTGGTACCGCAGTCATTCTGTTATGGATTGATTGGCAGTTAGGCTTAATTATCTTATTGCTTAATCCGGCGGTGATTTATTTTTCTCGTTCGTTTGGTAAGCGGGTTAAAAATTTAAAAACACGTGAAAATGCCGCGTTTGAAGCATTTCAAGAAGCGTTAATTGATACCTTAGATGCTATCCAACAGTTACGTACCGCGCAACGTGAGAAGCAATATTTCAGTCGAGTTATTGATGCGGCGAGTGAGTTACGCCATAGCGCGATCCAATCACAATGGAAAACCGATGCGGTTAACCGTTTAAGTTTCACTATCTTCTTAATTGGTTTTGAAGTGTTTCGTGCGATTGCTATGTTGATGGTCGTTTTCTCTGATCTGACAATCGGCCAGATTTTCGCGGTATTTGGTTACCTGTGGTTTATGATGGGACCAGTACAAGAATTATTAAGTATGCAATATACCTACTTTGCAGCTTCGGCGGCATTAAAACGATTAAATGGTGTGTTCGAGTTAACGCAAGAGCCACAACATCCGTGTGTGGTAGACCCGTTTGCGAGTCAAGATGGCGTTGCAGTTGAATTCAAAGACGTGTGCTTTGCTTACAATAGCGAAAACAAAGTGATCCGTAATGTAAACTTAGTTATCCCGAAAGGTAAAAAAGTCGCGATTGTTGCGGTGAGTGGCGGTGGTAAGTCAACACTGGTGCAGCTGTTATTAGGTTTATATGAGAAACAACAAGGCGAGATCTTAATTAACGATGTGCCGCTAAACCAGATTGGTTATGATAAAGTACGTGAGAATATTGCGACAGTATTGCAGCAACCTATCTTGTTTAATACCTCTATACGTGAAAATTTATCTATGGGTAATCGTTTTACCGATGATGAATTATGGCAAGCGCTACAAGTTGCCGAAATGGCAGAAACAATTAAACAACTGGGTCATGGATTAGATACCTTAGTCGGACGTAATGGTGTACGTCTCTCTGGTGGTCAACGCCAGCGTTTAGCTATTGCGCGAATGGTATTAAGTAAACCGCAAATGGTGGTGTTTGATGAAGCTACATCAGCATTAGATACCGAAACCGAAAGTCGTTTACACCATAATCTTAGCGAATTTTTAGAAGACAGAACGACATTAATTATTGCTCATAGACTCAGCGCAATTAAACAAGCTGACTTGATCTATGTGCTCGACGATGGCCAAATAAGCCAGTCAGGACAACATCATGAACTATTACAGGTTGAAGGGCTTTATCAAACATTGTACGGCCGCTTACAATCAACTCATTAACGGTGAGGATAAAAAGAGTATGAATAAAGATATAAAAAGCACAGATAAAAGCAGTATTAGAGTGACTAAAACTGATGCCGAATGGCAAGCTGAGTTAACGGATGAAGAGTTTCACGTGTGCCGTAAAAAAGGCACCGAGCATCCTTACACGGGGACGCTATTAAACAATGAAACAGTAGGTGTTTATCACTGTAAATGCTGTGGCAGTGAATTATTTACCAGCGATAGCAAGTTTAATTCGGGTTGTGGTTGGCCGAGCTTTGACAAAGAGATCAAATCGGGCGCGGTGGTGTATACCGAAGATAACAGCTTAGCCATGCAACGTATTGAAGTGACGTGCAGTAATTGTGACTCTCATTTAGGCCATGTATTTCCAGATGGGCCAACAGAGACGGGTCAACGTTTTTGTATTAACTCAATATCAATGGGTTTTAAAGCCGATAGCAAAGACTAGGTCGTTAAGCTAGATCGCGAAAGCAATCGTCACAAAATAGTCGATGAAGCATATACCCAAGTTGTTGTTAGGTGTTGAACACAATACCATGCAATAATTTGGGTATATTTATATAAAGCCTTAACCGCAGGGATAATCCGTGAGCATCGTTAATAAGCCAGTAGACAGCCATGAACAAACCGGTAGGCTTGATAAGCTGACAAGTATTGATTCACTGAACTGTGATAATCACTATGCGACGTTGCCCGCACATTTTTATAACAAGCAAATGCCAGATGGGATCAGCGATCCGAAAATGGTCAGCCTAAACCCGCAAGTATTAGTCTTGTTAGATTTAGATAATGTAGTTGCTGATAGCGATGCATTATTGCAGCTATGCTCTGGTAATTATCTACCAAGCGGTTTCGAACCCCTAGCAATGAAGTATACCGGTCATCAATTTGGTCACTATAACCCTGATCTCGGTGACGGTCGTGGCTTGCTATTAGCACAAGTTAAAGGTAATGATGCTCGTGGTGATAGTAACAATCACACGACTTGGGATCTGCATTTAAAAGGTGCAGGCCGAACGCCTTATAGCCGTCAAGGTGATGGTCGTGCTGTATTGCGTTCAAGTATTCGCGAGTATTTATGCAGTGCGGCAATGCAGGGGTTAGGTATTCCAACTACACAAGCATTAAGTGTGGTTGTTGGTAGTGATACGGTGATGCGCGAGCAAGTTGAACAAGCCGCCATGGTCGTGCGTGTTGCTGAGTCGCATGTGCGTTTTGGTCACTTTGAACATTTTTATTATACCCAGCGTTTAGACGATTTAAAGCTGATGTTGGATTACACCCTAACCAAACATTTCCCTGATGCCTTAAACGAAGAAGTACCTTACTTGGCGTTTTATAAGCAAGTGATGACCACTACCGCGGAGTTAATGGCACATTGGCAAGCGGTTGGTTTTGTTCATGGGGTGATGAATACCGATAACATGTCTATTTTAGGGCAAACCTTTGATTATGGCCCGTTTGCGTTTCAGGATAACTTCGATCCCGCTTATGTCTGTAATCACACCGATTATTCGGGTCGCTATGCTTTTAATCAGCAACCACAAGTGGGTTATTGGAATTTAATGGCGTTAGGTCGTGCGCTGACTCCGTTCGTTGATATCGATCCGTTAAATGCAGTGCTACAAACTTATGATGATATATTTTTAGCGAAATTGCGTGAGTTGATGCGTGGTAAACTTGGTTTACAACAAGTGCACGATACGGATGGTGAGTTGATTAAAAACTTACTGGAAATATTGGCAAGTAGCGCGGTGGACTATACCTATTTCTTCCGTCTATTAAGTGGCTTTAATAGCGCCGAGGATGCTGATAACAGCGCAATACGCGATCAGTTTATCGACCGAGAGGCATTTGATGCTTGGGCGGTCAAATATCAGCTACGTCTAGTACTAGAATTGAGCGTAGATGACGTCCGCAAAGTGAGTATGAACCAAGTTAACCCTAAGTATATTTTACGTAATTACTTAGCACAGCAAGCGATCACGCAAGCAACTGATTATGACTACAGTTTGGTGAATGAGTTACTTGAAGTATTAGCGAATCCGTTTGCTGAACACCCTAAGTTTGAAAAGCTCGCTGCATTACCACCTGAGTGGGGACGAAAGATGGTGCTGAGCTGTTCGTCTTAGTCGCAAGTTAGTCAATTTAGGGAATAACGATTCCCTATTTTTAACGTATTATATTTTCAGGTTTAATAACCACAAGGATTCAATGATGAATTTAGATAAAGCAAAAAAGCGTATCGAAAAATTAGTTAAGAAAGGTTTTAAAGGTTATCCGTTAGTAGCGTTAGCGTACTTTGGTGAAACGAAGGATGCTGCAACCGAAGTTGTTGTTACGTTCACGTTAGAAGAGGGCGCGGAACCACAAGCACAAAAGTTTGTGAGCAAAAGCGATGCTCGAGAAGATGAAACGATTCAATCTGTGCTTGTTAAAACAATCGAACGCACTAATGCTAGCTCTGTGACTCAAGCTGAAGGTGTGTCGCTCATTAAATAAAGGATTATAACGGGATGAACTCATCTCTAGGATAGGGATATTAAATTAATGATGCATAAGAATAAAGGTTTTACCCTTATCGAGCTGGTTATTGTGATCATTATACTCGGCGTGCTTGCCGCAGTTGCAATCCCTCGATTTATTAATATCCAGCAAGACGCTAGAATAGCTGTGATTAATGGTATTGCTGGTAACTTTAGCTTTGTTGTTGAGCAAGTTCATTATGCCGCGATCATGCAAGGTGTTGCAGATAAGTCCAGCGTCAAAGTGACTATCGGTGATGTCGAAATAAGTACCTACTTTGGTAAGCCACAAGAGATTTGGGATAATGCGTTAGCAAAGTTAATGAACAGTAACCTACATTATCTAGGTAATGGTTATTATCAATCGGCTGTTTTAGATGAGGTGTGTTCGAAAGCGCCTGCATGTGTTGTGGATCAAACGCCTGCTGGTAGCATTACTGACGGTTACCCCCAAGGCTGGGGCATGCTGTTTATACCAAATGGTAAATCAGTGAGGGACCAATGTTATGCATTTTATGCATTCAGGGTGAGTAATGGGAGTGTCGTATACAATGAAGTATCTACAATTGAAGACGGGTGTTAGCTTTATATCGCGCTATTTTATTTGATGATTATCTGGTTAAGAATAAAAAACTAAAAAGGGGAGAAACATATGTGGTTTCCCCCCTTTCGGTTTGTTTTGTTCTACTAACTGGTATTTTATTAAAAATGGATACCATTTTCTAGCGAACTGATACGGGCTAATGATAAGGTATCAATACCTTTTTCAGCTAACATTGCTGCGCCACTTTGGAATGATTTTTCGAATAAGATCCCAACACCAACTAATTTAGCTGTGGTTTGCTCAAGAATCGCTAGCGTCCCTTCAACCGCATTACCGTGTGCTAATACATCATCAATAAATAATACGCGATCATTGTCCTTAATGTGTTCAATATTGCAGTTCAATTCGTATGAGGCATTTTTAGTAAAGCTGAATACGTTAGCCGTTAATACATTCTCTGGGTCTAACATGCTACGCTTTTTCTTCATGACCACTAATGGCACATTTAGTTTTAATGCCACCAATGTCGAGATCGCAATACCACCGCTCTCAATCGTTAAAATACGGTCGATATTAGCATTTTGAAAGTGGATAGCTAATTGAGATGCACACCAGTCTAAAATTTGAATATCAACTTGTTTTGTTAAAAAACTACTTGCGTCTAGGGCTACGTTGTTAACTGATTTACCGTGCTCTAAAATCGCTTTTTCTAATAAATTCATGTGTCAGTCCCTAAATTATGAAAGTGCTAAATAAACAATAAATAGTAGTGCGAGTGAGTAAATAATTGGGTGAACTTTTTTCCCGTCACCTTGTACTAACATGACGAAACAGTAACTGATAAAACCCATTGCCATACCGTTTGCAGGCGAAAAGGTTAACAAGCTAAATACCATAATGAAGAATACAGGTATTGCTGACTCTTTCTTATTCCAGTTAATGTTTGCCAAGTTCTTAATCATATAAATACCGATAACAACCAGTGCTGGTGCTACAATCGCCGAGGTAAAGATTGAGAATACAGGGAACAAGAACATAGATACTAAAAACATCACGGCAACTGTAATCGCACTGATACCTGTTTTAGCACCTAATGATGACGCCACGGCAGATTCTGAATAAGCAGTAATTGATGTTGTCCCTAGTATAGTACCAATGATTGTACCGCCGGAGTCGGCTACTAATGCCGATTTCGCGTTTGGTACTTTACCGTCTTTACCGATAATTCCCGCATCACGGCCGACACCGACAATCGTGCTTAAACCATCGAAGAAATCGACAATAAAGAAGATAATAACTAAGAAAATAAAATCAGTCATTTTTGGCATTGTCAGTTGTGACAAATCAAATATAGCACCAAATGTGGGCGCTAAACTGGGTGGCATTGAAAATACGTCTGTTGGTAAGGTAATTAAGTTACTACCTAGGAAGTGATCACTTAATAAGCTTAAAATAATAGACGAGATGAATGAAATAACAGTCGCTAGTTTCATATCACGGACTAAACAGCCTATCGCAATAAAGATGCTGAACAGGGCGATAAACACTTTTGGATCGTTAACATCACCCATACTTACCAAAGTAAACGGGTTACTCACAATGATGCCAGCATTACGTAAGCCAAGAAAAGAAACAAATAAGCCTAGACCAACTGCAATACCGAGTTTTAAATCTTCAGGAATCGCATCAATCATCACCTTACGAGCAGGTGTTAAGCTTAAAATTAAATAGAGGCAACCAGAAAGGAAAATAGCAAAGAGAGCTTCATGCCAAAGTAATGAGATACCGCCACCCAGTAAGATAGCTTTAAAGAAGCCGTTCATCGACATTCCTGGCGCTAACATAATTGGATATTTAGAAAATGCACCCATAATAAATGTTGCGATAGCTGCAGATAGTGCCGTCGCGGTAAATATCGAGCCTTTGTCTATCCCTTCGATGCTTCCTAAGATTGCCGGATTCACTGCTAAGATATAACTCATCGCTAAAAAGGTAATTAAACCCGCGTAGATTTCATTTTTTACAGTTGCGCCACGCGCAGACAGGAGGAAGTACTTGTCCATTAAACATCCATTACTATTAAGTTGGTTGATTTAAAATGACAATATTCCGAAGTATAAACTTGGGTAGGGGAACCATACCAGAAAAAAGGTACAATTATCCTGCTTCATTGTAGGTCTGAAATTTACGGTTTCAGAGTAGAGACTTAAGGCCCATATTGCCAAAATTATACAACGTCACATTGCTTGCGGGGCATCTTAAAGATGTTGACGCGGTTGTCAATTTTTTTTGTGTGATACGATGATTTAAAATAGGTCGATATCTATACCGTAAACAGTGAGTATTGTTAGGGTGAAGTGCTACTTATATGGGTTTGAAGGGATTTAGGTGTATAACTGGATAATATTAAATAATTTTAATTTAACTGACTTGTTGGTCAATATTTAAACAAGTATATAACATACTTTATATGGTTATATTTGGCTGAATATTGGTGAATCTGTTGATAATTTGCTCTTTATTATACTCTAAAACGAAAAATGGCGAGCCTAGGCTCACCATATATATCAACTTTAAAAGAATAACTTTAACTTTAAAAGGGTTACTTTTTAAGTTCTGCAATTGCTTTCGTTAATTCGTCAACTTTAGCATTTAATGTGTCAACTTTAGTGCTATCAACACCAGAGATTTTAGTGAAAACTTGGTTTACGCGAGTTTCTAAAACATCTGTAGAGATTTTTTTATCAGATAATTTTGCTTTTGCTGATTCTTCAATCTTAGCGCCTTTAGCAACAAGTTCTTCGAATAATGTTGAAGATTTGTCTGAAACTCTGTTCGCTTCATCAATGCTTTTACCGTATGCACCAAGACCTGCTAGCCAAATATTTTTAGCGATTTCGTCTTTGCTGCTCCAAAGTTTTTTAGCTGTATCAACTACGTTTAATTGTGTCATGGTACTTATCCTTTCTGGGTGCGTTTCGATTTGATGTGGCCAGAATATGGTTTTAAATTAGAAAATGCATACAAATTGTGGATTTACTTTTATAGAAAATAAAGATTAATTTAGAATGGTTTTTCAGTCTAATTATGCTTCACTCATTTGGTCGTAACCGATTTTTTTATTAGTAATTCAAACATGTATTTGCGTGATTATATGAAAGGGTGATGGGAACGATTTTTTATTCATATAATACTTATCAAGGTTCATAACTTTTATTTATACATATTGTTAGTCATTAATTGAACAGCTATCTTATTATTAATGACCATATGTTGTTTTTTATGACCAGTTGCATTGTTATAACGAAAATTTAATTATATTCAGCTCTGCTTTTTGAGGATGGTGATTATAATTCGGCGACTTATATTTAATTGAGAGGCTAACAGTGGAATTTCAACAATTAATAAAAGATGGTTTGGCGCTTGTATCACGCGTAAAACAAGAGATTAGTTTTATCCGTGGATGTAATTATACGCAAGCAAGTTTAGACATCTTACACACCGCTTCTTTTAATTTGGCTTCTGCTGAAGATTTACTGAATTATGCCGATGAACTTGCCTTAAAACAGAGTGATGCTGCAGGCGAAAAAGTATTGATTGCCAGTGATGCGATTAAAAACGTACAGTCGATGTTATCACGTAAATTTGATGTAGAACTCGACTGCGAAAGCCAACCTTGGTTTGATGATGTAAGCCGTCATATTGGTATTTGTGCTTAACGAAAGATTATCACATTCAAGTTAAAGTACGCGATAACCGTATCGATAAAAGCCAGTTACATTTTGTTTCTGGCTTTTTTGTATGCGTCATTCTATATCAATGGACTAGTCACTTAATTTGTGACGCTCGGTTAAACCAAAGTCATCTAAGATGCCATAAAAAGCCGGTAGAATTAAAATCACTAACATGGTTGATGCTAACAAACCAAAAATTAACGCTACAACTAGTGGGATAATTACCTGAGCTTGGATACTTTGTTCAAGTAATATTGGCATTAAACCCGCAGCTGTTGTCGCTGTGGTAATTAAGATCGCACGAATACGGTGAGTTGTGGCATGTATTGCCGCTTGTCTAATGTCATTACTTTTGACTAAATCTTCTTTGATAAACAGCACTAACAAAATGGAGTTATTTACTACTATCCCAGCCAGTGACGTAAAACCCAGCATTGACGGCATAGTCAGATCATAATTTAGCATGTAATGACCCCAGAATACTCCAATAAGTGCCAGCGGGATCGCAAGCATGACAATGAGAGGTTCAACATAACTGCGGAACTGTAAGCTTAATATAGCAAAGACCACGAACAGACCAATTGAGAAACTTTTCACCATAGAGCTAGCTGTTTCAGCTGTTGATTCAACTTCGCCACCTAAGCGTACTTCAATGCCTGGGTATTTTTGAGTCAGAATAGGGACAAAGTCTTTTTCCATCTGCGTCATTAGTTCAACTGTGTTGGCCTTCTTTTTATCAATATCACCTTTTAACGACATAGTGCGAATGTTGTTAATACGGTTTAACTGACTCACACCACGGCCCCATTCAACTTTAACTATGCTGGCAAGTGGTACTTGGCTACCATCTGCAAGGGTAAAAGGGAAATCTTCATAGTAAGCCAGATCGGAGCGATAACGTTCAGCGAGTCTTACGTCTAATTCTACATTTTCACTGCCGATCTGTAATTCGTCTATCGTAACCCCGAAAAATGCTGCGCGCAGTTGCATTGCAACGTCTTGCCCGGTTACGCCAAATGTTTCTGCACCTGGCAGTAGTGACATTCTCAGCTCAGGCTTACCATCGCGGAGGTTGCTAATGATGTTACTCACACCATTAAATTGAGACAGGTATTGTGCTAATTCATTACCTGCATCCTTTAAGATCTGAATTTTAGGATGACTGAGTTCAATGTCAATCGCACGACCAGCTGGCCCGATAGCAGGTTCACGAACAATCAGGTTTGTTACTCCGGGAATAACACCAATCTGCTGTTGCAGCGCCGCTAAATAACCGGCCATGCGCGTTGTTCGTTTTTCTGATGTTAATAGGTCAATAAAGATAGTTGCTACATGCTCTCCCGTTTCGCCCGCATCAGGGTTAGCGCCACTTTGTACCGTGATATATTTTAGTAATGATTCATTATCGGGTTGTTCACCAAATGCAGCACTTGTGATCTGGATGTCCTTACTAATACGAGCCACAACTTTATCGGTTTTTCCAATGGTGTTCCGGGTGGCATCATTACTGTTATTTGCACCCAATCACCTTCCACTTCGGGAAAGGCTGAGAAGCGTAGCATGCCACTAGATGCCAACGATATTGTGCCTATAAATAAAGCTATTACTCCGGCCGTTACGATATAGCGACGATCAACAATGGTACCAATCAGTTTAGGTAAAATAGTAAATTGGAAGTATTCGAATTTCTTATTAAAACGGCCTTTTAAACTGTTGTCTGCAACGCTGTCATCGGCATTTTTAATCGATGTGTACAGGTGGTGTGGTAAGATTAAAAATGCTTCAACCAGAGATACACTTAAGGTAATAACTAAGGTTATTGGGATAACTTTGAGTACTTCACCCATGTCACCTTTAAGGAATGCCAGCGAACCAAAGATCGCCACTGTAGTTAAGAAGGATGAAAAAACACCATTCTTAACCCGGTTCACACCGTTCACGATACCGGCAAGTTTATCTTCGGTTTTACTTAGTTCGTGGGCGACACTCTCGGATAATACAATAGCATCATCCATTAACAGGCCGATAGCGACTAATAGCGCTACCATAGACATCAGGTTTAAGCTAATACCGACCAATGACAGCACGTACATACTGGCAAGGAATGAGACCGGTAGGCCCATTGCAACCCAAATAGCGTAGCGCCAAGGGAAGAATAACCACATCACTAAAAATACTAAAATGAACCCCTGCCAACCGTTTGATAGTAGTAGGTCAAGACGATCTTTTGCGACAGATGCCATGTCTTTTGTTAAAGAGAATTCGATGCTATCAGGAGTTCGTAGTTTTTCGTTTACAATAAATTTCTGTACTTCTTCAAGTACATTAAGGGAGTCATCAGCCTTTGATTTTTTAATATCGAGCATGGTACCTTCTTTACCATTAACTGATATTTTGGATTCGTCTAATTCAAATCGTTGGGTGATTGTAGCTATGTCTTTTAGTTGAACTTTACTGCCATCTTCATTGCTTAAAACGATGATGTCACCGAGTTCGCGAGGGGTATAACGTTGCGCATCGAAACGTAATAAGATCGTACTGCTTGGGGTATTCAAGCTACCACTGGGCATTTTTACATTTTGTTTTGCGATTTGACTTGCTACTTCTTGGACTGACACGTTAAGTCGACGTAGTGCGACTAAATCAAGTTCGACACGAAGTTGTGGATCAGAAAATCCGTTGATCTCAACTTGTGCAATGCCTTTTAAGCGTTTTAAACGACGCTTAACATCTTCTGCATACAGCTTAAGTTCTTGTTTATCCATGTCACTGTAAATAACTAAACTGACCACATCGTCATACGTCATCAGCTCTTTTACTACGGTTGTTTCGACTTCATCTGGGAATTGGTCAATGGCATCGATCTCGGTTTTAATATCCGAAATAAAGGTTGTGCTATTACCGTCATGAGTCATTTCCGCAGTCGTTACAGCTAATCCTTCACTGGCACTGCAGGTAAGTTTTTTGAGATTGTTGATCCCATCAAGGGCATCTTCCACTGGTAAGCAAATTGCTTGTTCTACATCTTCAGGGCTTGCGCCTGGGTAGGGGACAGTAATCTGTGCAATAGTGACTGAAAAGTCGGGAAAGGTTTCCCGTTTCATATCTGGAATTGTGATCGCGCCGAGCGCTAAAAACATAACCATAATTAAATTGGCAGCTGTTGGGTGTTTAGTAAAGAAGTTGACCATTATTCTTTATCCTCTATCCATACTGTCGGTGCAAGCTTTAAGCCATTAGACACAGGTATAATGTCTGATAGCACGACTTGTTGACCTGCTTGTAGACCATCAGCTTTAATGGCAGCTACTTGGTCGCGGATAAATAGAACATCGACATTTTGTAATTGCAGTCTGTTATTTTTATCCATGAGATATAAACGGTTATTGTGCAGGGCCGCTAATGGTACGGTTAGTTGTGGTTGTGCTTGGCCGTTTACGGTCACTTCAACAAACATGCCTGAAATAATAGGAGATTCTGCTGAATTATTGCGTTTGATGAACTCAAGGAAGTCAAAATCAGTTTCGACGACCAGTCCCGCGGTACCCAAACGAGCATCTATTTCACCTAATATTCGTGTAACTTTACCCTGCCAGTGAGTTTCTGTTGACGAGTTACGTAGGGTAATACGGGCTGTTAAATTAGCTACTGCAATATCGGGTACAGTATTTAGTTGGTCTAAGACTACTTTGTCTTGTTTTAAGCTATGTACCAAACGGCTTAGTTGGCTAGTCGGCATTTTAGCTTCGACTTCTAATTTCGATATATCATGGGCTAAGATAAGGCTTATTCCAGCTGAGACAAACTGCTGCAGTTCGGCGTTAACATCAATAATACGGCCATTAAATGGCATGATAATGATGGTATTTTCCAAATCCAGCTGTGCTTGGTCGATTTGGCTTTGCGCTTGTGCTATTTGTGCTTGTAGTGCTTTTTTACGTGCTGGAAGTTGATTTATTTGCGCTTTTAAATCATTTAACTGTAGCTGGGTATTATATACGATACGTTCTTGCTGTTCTAAACTTGATGCCGAGATAGTGCCTTTTTTGTTTAGTTTGATATTACGTTGGTATTCTTTTTTTTCTAGTGCGAGGGTTTTGCTCTCGACTTGGTATGAACGCGTTAGGCGCTGTTCTTCAATATCTAACTTTTCAACTTCAGAGCTAATATTATCTAAGTTCGCCTGTGCAGTGGTTAGATTTAATTCATACGAGGTTGGGTCGATACGTAGTAGTTCCACACCTTCATTGATAAAAGTACCTCGTTGTAGCCGTTCATTTTTGTAAATCACTTTTCCACTGACTTCTGATATAGCTTGCCACTTGTTTTTCGCAACCACATGACCATAGCCTTTTACTGCGGGTGCAATGTTTTTCTCTCGAATTTGGGTCACATAAACACTGTGTGCAGGTTCTATCGCTTCTAATACAACGTCTTCTTTCATAATGAAATTATTAATGGCCATGATACCTAGCCCAGCAGCAACGCCGATTGGTAGCCACATTAGCTTAGATTTCTGCATTATATTTCTCCGTTGTAATTGAATTGATTAATAAAGTGTAATTCTGCTGTGCCAATCGATGGTAGAACTGCATATCAATATCTGTTGTAATTAATCCTTGAATCAAAGGTTTAAAGGCGCAAGGGTAGATGCACAAACTTAAGATTTGAATGGTTAGTAGTTCAGGGTCAAGTTCAGGTTTTATATCGCCTTTGGCTTGTAATTTCGTGAGCATAGTTTTGATAAATTTAAAGGAACGCTGTGGCCCCTCTTTAATTATGTGCGCTTTAATCTGCGGATTGTCATCACTGACCATATTGCGCTTGATGATATGGTGTAAGCTTTGATTTTCTTGTACAGCGGTATAAAACAGAAGAAATATGTCGTGTAGATTTTGTAATGATGGATTCGCTGCATTTTTTCTTAACACATCTACCATTGGCTGACGGTATTGTTCCATTGCTGCATGAAATAAACCTTCTTTATTTTGAAAGTAATAACGAATCATGGCTGGCGTAGTATTCGCTTCAGCTGCAATTTTTCGGGTGCTAATTTGGTTGTATTCATTTTTGGCAAACAGGTCAAACGCTACTGTCATTAAATGCTGGCGGATGTTGGTGTCGGAAGATTTTTTTGGTCGACCTATATGACGAGTCAGGGGCTCACTTTTGTTATCGATATTATCCATCTCTGCATCACCATTAATTAATCACCTGGATAATACTGAACCTGTTTGAATTAATTATCCAGATGATTAATTTCCCACTTTAACTGTTTTGGGTAAATTATTTTGTTATCAAGTGTTTTTAAGTAAATGCCGAATACGTCGAGATATCAACTTTTCAATACCGATGCTAATTAATTTTTTATTAAATAATTCATCAATTATTCATAAACAGTATATATCAGTATTTAACTGAAACTGAGCTATCAATGGCTGAGCGAAATAAAGTTATTGCCGAGATAGGGCTAAGAGTATTTAACTCACTTGATTTGTGGGAATGACGTATCCATAAATCAAGACTTATTTTGTCGTTTAATAATCTAGCCAATCGCAAGTTTAGTTTCTGCGTAGCGCAGTTTTTTTGTTCTTGGACTCGCCAGAAAATAGGCTAGCGTTAATGGTCCTAAACGTCCCATAAACATCATGAAAATGATAATGAATTCACCAGACTCAGAGAGACTGCCCGTTAAACCTCGGGATAAACCGACAGTACCCAGAGCAGAAACAGCTTCAAAAACAATGTCAATCATAGGTGCATTCTCACTGAGTAACAGTGAAAAAATGGCGAACCAAGTGATGCCTACCGATATCATCGTCAGCGCCAGTGCTTTACTCACCGTGTCTTTAGCTATTTCACGTTTAAATACGTAGACTGACTCGTCACGACGCAAGTAACTATATGTTGCCATAATCAGTAGCATAAAAGTGACTACTTTTATGCTACTGGCGGTACTTGACGACCCCCCACCAATAAACATTAATACTAGCATTATAGCAGTGGTTGCATCTTCAAGCTGGTCAATCGCTAAGGTATTAAAGCCCGCTGTACGAGGGCTGACAGCCTGAAACCAAGATGCTAACCATTTTCCCTGTTCGCTGAGTGGCGCTAAGGTATTTGGGTTATTGTATTCAATCAGATAGATGGTAATAACGGCGACCGCATTGATGAATATTGTTCCTGTAATCATCATCCGGCTATAAACGGTCAAACGTGACCAGCGTCGGTTACGGCGTAGATCTGTCCAGACTGAAAATCCAAGACCGCCGATAATGAGTAGCCCTGTGATCGTCAGGTTAACAACCGGATCTGCGACATAAGGCATTAGACTATCTGCACTCAAGGCAAAACCAGCATTGTTAAATGCGCTGATGGTGTAGAAAAATCCATGAAACAAACTGGTTGTCCAACCCAATTCGCCACTCCAGTATACCGAGAGAATCACCATACCAATGAGTTCTACGAATAACGAAAATACCAATACCGACTTGGCTGTGGATGCTAATGTTGAGGTGTTGGTTTGGTTAAAGGCTTCTCTTGCCACTGTGCATTGCAAAAAACCTATTTTTCCGCCTAGGGCAATCAGTGTGACAATCGCGAACGTCATTAATCCTAGGCCACCACATTGGATCAGTAGCGCAATAATGGTTTGACCAAATGGCGTGAATGCAGTTCCCGTATCGACCACAACTAATCCAGTGACTGTCACTGCTGATGTTGCTGTAAAAAAACTTTGTAACCAAGAAATAGGTTCTAGTGTAGCGATCGGTAATTTCAGTAAACAGGTTCCAAGCAGAATTAAAAGTGCAAAACTACCACTCAAAATTAGCGGTGGTGCGCCAAGTAATTTTTTACCTGCTTTGGGCTTACGTTCAATGGGTGAAATTGAAGGATGCCATAACACCACGCTACACCAACCTTGGAGCTATGCTCTTTAGTTCCGTACGAGTGCCACACAGCAATAGCGTGTCATTCACATGTAATACAAAATCATCATGAATGTGAGTGAAAACCTCCTGTTCTCGATTAACTAAAACCGCACGTACATTACTTCGAGTATTACTAAGCACTTGCGAGATTGGCTTCTCATGCAATGTTGATTTTATATGAATTTCGACTACATAAAATCCATGGCCTATGGATAGATAATTGTTCACCATAGGGTAATTAAGGGCCTGAGCGACACGAACCCCCATTTCTTCTTCTGGGTGAATTATCCGTGACACCCCGAGTTTTGATACTATCGTATGGTGGGCTTTCGTACTTGCTTTAACCCAGATGCCTTTTACGCCAAGATTCTTTAATGCAAGTGTGCAAAGCAGGCTGGACTGCATATCTTTCCCTATTGCAACGAGCACGGCTTCACTGTTTGCGAGGTCTAATTCACTTAGCACACTTTCGTCGGTCGCATCACAGATAACTGCCTGAGTCAGTTCTTCTACGTATTTTTCAACAATTTTCGGGTCTGTGTCGACCCCTGTTACCGTGTGGCCAAGATGAATTAATTCCAAGCTGGCTGAGATGCCAAACCGTCCCAAACCAATAACTGTAAAATGAGCCATAATGACTGCCTTTTCTATTTTCCAAAAGTGATAAGAAGCATCCGCAAGCGCTGCTCGGTATCGTTATGTTAAGTAAATAAAATGAAATGAAATGTGTTCTAGGATCAATGACGTTCGGCATTATCTGAGATTAAGCGGTAGCCCAGTCCTGATTCTGTCTTTATGAGTTGTTGCAAATCGGCACTATCGCTGAGTTTTTTACGCAGCTGGCTCACTAAAATTCGCAGATAATGAGTATCACTGCGATGCGTATGTCCCCAAATGTCCTCAAGTAATTCTGTTTGTTTCACTAGTTTTCCAGGCTGGTTCATTAGCTTTTCAACGAAAGTAAATTCCTTTTTGGTTAAGGCGATCTCTTTACTATCCAGCCAGACTTGATTCGTGCTTTTCTGTAATTGAAGTCGGTCACTGACGAGTATATCTGAGCAAGACGCTTCATCGACCAAATCACGAACAAGCACTTTAATGCGCACGATCAGTTCTTTAATGCCGAATGGTTTGCTCAAGTAATCATTCGCTCCCGCTTCTAATAGGCGTACTTTTTCTGCTTCCTGATCTCTTGCTGTTAGGATAAGCACAGGTGTTTTAACTGTTTGACGAATAGACTGCAAAAATTGAGTACCATCCCCATCAGGTAGTCCCAGATCAAGCACAATAATATGCGGTTGCTCCCGATGGAAAATATCCAGCGCTGATTTAATCGATGTTGCACCAATATAGTCGAAGCCTTCCGCAGCTAATGAGATTCGAATAAAAGTATGGATTTGTGGTTCATCATCGACCACCAATACTTTATAAGTCATTTATTGCTCCTCTTTAGTGATGGGTAAACGTATACGAATGAGACAGCCATGAGTCACGGGTATCGCTTCAACATTACCGTTATGAGCGGTCAGAATCCCCTTAGCGACGGCTAATCCCAGTCCGGTGCCACTATCATTATTTTTGAGCGTATTCTCGCTATAAAACAAGTCAAAAATATGTACAGCTTGATCAATCGTAATACCGTCGCCTTCATCCTGAATATCTAAAATGACGTCATTACCTGCTTGGTAGGCGTTGATATTGACCATGTTGTCTGAAGGGGTGTACCGGAGTGCATTATCTAATACATTAAAGATAGCCTGTTCAATCAAGGAGCTGCTTATCTGCAACGTGGGTAATGGCGTTGCAGCGATGAGCTTGATACGTTGTCGTGATTCTGGAAAGCGATCGATAGTTTGGCTAACGACGTTTAAAATGGAATCGGTACTTTTATTGAACCTAAGCGCGCCATGTTGCAATTTGGTTGCCTGTAGCAGGTTTTCTATGTATTGATGCAGTCGATGGCTTTCTGTTGTTGCGCTATCTAATAACTCTATTTTTTCGCTTTCGCTAAGCTTTTCCATGTATTCTTTTAGGGTCGTTAGCGTACCTATGATAGTCGCTAACGGCGTGCGTAAATCATGTGAAACCGAGAGTAGGATATTGTTTCTAAGCTGAGCTTGTTTTAACTCATTTTTCTGACGTTGATAATGCTCTGCCAATTGACTTGCTGTCAGTGCGACGATGACAAATACCAGAAGATTCACTATATCGTCCATATGAAACATCTGTAATGAATAACGCGGAGTTGTGAATAATAAATTGAAACTCACGGCTTCGAAGATAGCAGCAAAATAAGCAAACTTCGCGTTACACCGTAAGGCCACTACCACCACGGCTAATTGTAAAATAAGCAGTACCGCAATCGTTGCACCGAACAGCAGATCAATGATAATGCTACTTAATAGCGCACTCATTAATATAACGAATGTGAAGAACATGAGGTTAGAACGCCAATACTTGTACATCATACAAACAGGCCATAAAGAATGATTTGTAAATACTTTAGCAAATTAGTGCCAGTGGTTCGCGTAAAGAAAGCGTAAAATTAGTGATTATTTATGATGTAAATCTAATAGTTAAATACGTAAAAAGGTTGTTACTCGGCAATTAGTTATCGTTAATCGATAACTAATTGTTGAAGTGTACTTATCTTTGCCTTAATATCCAGTTATCAATTCAACAGGATTACTAATTATGTCCAAGATTCAAAAGCAAAGCCGTCGTGCACGGATATTTTTTCAAAGCCTTTTTGTGCTAACTCCAATAGTGGTATGTTATTACTGGCTAACGGTTGAAACGTCATATGATTTTCTTACATCATTCGGTATTATTCAGGTCACTCACAACATTGACAGTTACACACAATTACCGCTAACGTTAACAACGCGAATATTAGCCACCATCGCCAGCTTATTTTTATGCAGCATCATTATGTATGCACTTAAGGTACTGATTAATTTATTCCGCAGTTACGAACGTAATGAGGTTTTCACACTTGATAATGTGATGAGTTATCAAAAGTTAGGTTATAGTTTATTCTATTGGGTTGGTGCTTCTGTGGTTTACGGTGCATTGATGTCGGTTATCTTGTCGTTTAATAATGCTCCGGGTGATCGCATACTGGCAATTGGATTTGTCGGGGTGGATTTTTTAACATTAGTACTTGGCTTTATTATCTTGATTATTTCATGGGTGATGAAGGAAGGTTATATTCTTGCTGATGAAAATAGCCATACAGTTTAAGGAGGCGAGATGACGATTTGTATTAATTTAGATGTAATGATGGCCAAGCGAAAAATGCGCCTAAAAAATCTGGCGCAAGAAGTTGGCATTACAGAAGCAAACCTCTCGATTTTAAAAAACGGCAAAGCGAAAGCGGTTCGGTTATCGACACTGGATAAACTTTGTGAAGTACTTGAATGCCAGCCTGGTGACATTCTAGAGTTTAAAGTTAATAGTGACCTTAACTGTAATGATAATACGCGTTAATTTTAGAACCTATACTTACGAGATTACCTCTTAATTTATCTTTGTTAACTTGGTTTGTGGGTATTTGGCCTACAAACCAAGAATTCCTTTCCGTTTGTCTCTGTTATGCTTGCTATCAAATCATCGGTACAATTGAAAGTACCAGTAATCCCGCCATGCTGTAGTTAAAAACCTTAATTTTTGCTGGCGCTTGTAAGATCCCCTGCAGTTGTTTTCCGGCTGTTGTCCATAGGCTAACGGAAGGCACGTTTACAAGACCAAATATCAGCGATACCAGTAAGATATCTCGCAGTTCTGCAGAGGCTGCATAAACACTGATAGCGGTTAATGCCATTGTCCATGCTTTCGGGTTAACCCATTGAAAACTGGCGGCTGATAGGAAAGACATTGGTTTGTAGTCAGATGCGTCGTTTGTCATTGGTTTGCTTTTGGCGATCTTAACTGCTAAATACAGCAGATAAAGCATGCTAGCGATGCGTAAACTTTGCTGCATGATAGGGTAAGCGGTGAATAGTTCTATTAAGCCAAAACCAACCAACACAACCATCAAACTAAAGCCAAGTGTAATACCTAGCATATGAGGAATTGTACGTATAAAGCCAACATTAGCCCCAGAGGTCATTAGCATAATATTGTTTGGTCCTGGTGATATGCTTGAAACAATTGAAAAAGTTATTAGTGGTATAAGTTGTTGATATTCCATGTGTATCCATATTTTAGTTTCGATTTGTAGTTGTATTTTAAGTGAATGCGAGGTAAATTTTGTGTCTATATTTGCTCTTATTAAAGAAAGTTCACAAGGAATGTTCGCTATGGATAGGTTTGACGAAAGAATATTGCGTGAGCTTAAATTGAATGGCAGATTGTCTAATGTTGAGCTTGCAGAAAGGATCGGATTATCGGCTTCTGCGACATTACGTCGTGTGCAAGAACTGGAACGCACTGATATTATTCAGGGCTATCGTGCCATATTCAACGCTAAAAAATTGGGTATCGGTTTTATTGCTTATGTAACGATTAGTTTGTCGAGCCACAGCAATAAATCTCAACGCGGTTTTGAAGAGCAGATCATGGACGTGGAGCAGGTGACTGAGTGCCACAATGTTACTGGTGCCAATGAGTATCTTCTGCGAGTCGAGACTACTGATCTGACCGCTTACAAACGCTTTCATTCTGATGTACTCGGCGAGATCCCACAGGTAAATTCAATCACAACGCTGGTGGTGATGGAAACACCGAAAGATGAACGGACGTAGCGTTTAACTCTAATCCCATTTCTATTAAGCCGTTTGATTCAGTGAGCACTTTGAAGCCAAAACGGCAGTATAGGTTTGATGCCGGATTCTCTGCAAATACGCGAAGCTTAATCCATATATCATTACGCGTATTGGCATACTCAACAATATAGCTTAGGCATTGTTTTCCAATTCCTAAGCCTTGGTATTCAGGTTCAATTTGTACATCTCGGATGTAACAATTTGAATCACCAAAGGATAGGCGTAAGACGCCAACACGTTTAGCGTTAAAATATACCTCTTTATTTTCAAACACGTGCCAATTGGCAGCAAAAAGCGCGGGATCCCATGTTAGGTTTCTTGCCTTATAATATACTTTCATATTTTCTTGAGTTAGTTGTGAAGCATATCCGCTCGATTCCGCTTTCCGAATATCAATGTTCATTAAACTTCCTTTTTAAATTGTTATTGGTCTGCTAACTGTATCTTTCTTAACAAGTTTGCTAACTGCGCTTGCTCTTGGTTGCTAAGTACGCTGAGCATGTTATCCATGTTAGCAACATGCGCATTCAATGCTGTGTCTACCAACTCAATTCCCTTTTTAGTCAGAGTTACCTTACAGCTGCGTCGGTCTTGCTCGCTGGCAATGCGTTGGACAAATCCATTTTTTACTAAGTGTTCAATACGCATGCTGACCGCCCCAGAGGAGAGCATAAGGGTATGATATAACTCTGTTGGGGTAACCGCTGTATTGCTGCGACGTATGGTGGCTAAAATATCAAACTCGATGCCGCTTAATTCATATTCTTTAAAAACAGGATCTAACTTTTTCTTCCATGCATCATTGGTTTGACGTAATCGCCCGATAATCCCCATTGCAGAGCAATCCAGATCGGGCCTAACTGTTAACCACTGTTCAAGGATTTTATCGACTTTGTCTGATGGCATTTTTATCTCTTAAATAAATATCTTTTCAAAAAGATACTTGATTTAAAGAACTTTTTCCATTACTTTTTAAAAAGTATCTTTTTAAAAAGATACTTTGTGAAATCTTAATAATTACAATGAAGGTGAATGATGAATAGGATTCAGCAAATTAAGACAATAGCATTAACCGCAATTGCGCCCATCGTTTGGGGGAGTACTTATATCGTGACAACAGAAGCGTTACCACCAGAAAGTCCGCTTATTGCTTCAACCATCCGTGCACTTCCCGCAGGGATATTACTAGTGCTAATTAGCCGGACAAAGCCTACTGGGATTTGGTGGTTACGTTTGGCTACGCTCGGTTTTCTGAACATAGGTTTATTTTTCTATTGCTTGTTTTTTGCGGCAACCTACCTACCGGGTGGCATGGCGTCGATGGTCATGTCTAGTCAGCCAGTGATTATTATGATCTTAAGTTGGTACTTACTGGGTGCAAGTTTTTCTTCACAACAAATGCTCGCCTGCGGATTTGGTATTTTTGGAGTGAGCCTGCTGGTGCTAAATAGCTCTGCGGAACTAAATATTGAAGGTGTGTTGATTGCCATTCTTGGCACCATAAGCATGGGGTTAGGTGTCGTACTGACAAAAAAATGGGGACGTCCAACGGGGATGACAATGCTTGGATTTACGGGGTGGCAGCTATTATTTGGCGGTATAATTCTGTTACCTGTTTCACTTTGGTTGGAAGGTGTTCCAACCCAACTGACGCCAACCAACTACTTTGGTTATGGGTATTTAAGCCTTGTTGGTAGCATTTTAGGTTACTTTCTCTGGTTTCGTGGTATCGAAAAACTACCACCCGTGTCGGTTTCTTTTATCGGCTTTTTAAGCTGTGTTTCGGCCTGTTTCCTTGGTTATCTCATCCTAGATCAAACGCTGACTTGGCCTCAATTTATAGGTGCTTCAGCCATTTTGTTTTCAATCGTGCTGGCTGCGCCTCGGCCATCCGCACAAACCAATTACTTAGCACAATTTCAAACTGTAAAACGGAGTTAATATGAAGCTTACTATAGTATCTGGAAGTCAAAGAGCGAATTCTCAAAGCCTGAGTGTTGCCTATTACCTACAAACATTGGCTGACCGCCATTTTGATGAGGTAACTGTTCTCGATTTACATCAACTGGAGCTGCCATTTTGGAATGAGGGAGTATGGCAAGACGATGAGGAGTGGAAACCATGGGAACCTATTTCGCAAACGCTCAAGCAATCGGACGCGTTCATTTTTATTACGCCTGAATGGCATGGAATGGCAACGCCTGCATTAAAAAATTTTTTGATGCTAGCTACTGACGAGGAATTAGCTCACAAGGCCGCGCTGCTGGTGGGCGTTTCTGCAAGTGTTAATGGTGTTTACCCGATTAGTGAATTACGAATGACGGGAAACAAAAACAACCATGTATGTTTTCTGCCTGATCATCTTATATTTCGGCACTGCGATGATGTTCTGATATCTGAGAATGAATGTACTGACCAGAATTTGCATGATCGCAGCGAGTATACGGTAGCGTTGCTTGCCGCTTATGCTAATGCGCTTGCGCCTGTGCACCGCGATATGGTCAATGTGGGGAAACCGTTCCGCTATGGCATGTAGCCTCATATCTCATTTAATAAGGCGTTGACTGTTGCTAGTCAGCGTCTCTTTGCTTAACCATTAAGGAATAAATTAACATCATGCGGGTAAATTACTGCCTCATATACCTGCGGAACAATTCCCCGCACATGCCTTAGCTTGCGAGTTATATAAAGTAGCCAGTATGGACTTCCCAGATTTCACTAGACAGTTTCTAACTTAGAATAATACGTTTCCTCAAATTTAGCAGGAGAAACTGGACTTCCCAGATTTCACTAGACAGTTTCTAACTTAGAATAATACGTTTCCTCAAATTTAGCAGGAGAAACACCGCCTGTATGTGAGTGACGCTTTTTAGGATTGTAAAACATTTCTATAAAATTAAATATCTCTGCTTTCGCATCGTTACGCGTCGAATATATCTTCTTCTTAATTATGTGCTTTTTGATTGTTGCGAAAAAGCTTTCAGCAACCGCATTATCATGGCAATTACCTCGACGACTCATCGAAGGTACAAGCTTGTGCTCTTTCATCAATGCTAAGTAATCTGAGCTACCATATTGGCTACCTTGATCCGTGTGTACCATCACTTCAGATTTTGGCTGGCGTTGATAAACTGCCATTAGCAATGCTTTCATGACTAAATGCTTATCCATATTTTTATCCATCGACCAACCAACGACTCGTCTAGAAAATAAGTCCAAGACTGTAGCAAGGTACAAGAAACCTTCATGTGTTCTGATGTAGGTGATGTCGCTCACCCACGATTGGTTCGGCCTTGGTGGGTTGAATTGACGAACTAACAAGTTATCCGCTATTCGTGACGTCTTACCGCCTTTAATATGTCGGCGTTTATAGCCAATTTGAGCCTTGAGCTTGTGCTCAGACATTATCTTTGCCACACGGTTAACGCTGCATGATTCACCTGCATCACGTAAATCACGGTGTATCCAAGGACTACCGTATGTTCCACCGCTAACCACATAGAACTCTTTGATTAATTTGAGCAAGCGGTTATCTTCAATTGTTCTGTCACTTACTGGTTTATTTAACCAAGCATAAAAACCACTGCGGTGTAATTTAAATACCCGGCACATAGTGACGATTGAAAATTTGTTTTGGTGCTCTCGGATGAAGCCGTACTTTACTCGGGATTGCTGGCAAAGTACCTTGCGGCCTTTTTTAGGATATCTCGCTCCTCCGTAACCCGTTTTAGCTCGGATTCAAGTTTAGCGATCCTTAATTGTTCATCAGATGATTTAGCTTGTTTAGGTTTATCTGATAACTGGCTGCGCCAGTGATATAACGTTTTAGTACAAATACCAAGTCGTTCTGATACTTCTGCTACCGAATAGCCACGTTCAGTGATTTGTTTAACTGCTTCAATTTTAAATTCTTGGGTATACCGTTTGCCTTTGCTCATAAACACCTCTAATTAAAGTTACAATGTAACTTGATTGGTGTCTAGCAAAGTCTGGGAAGTCCAGTACTTCGTCACTTTACTGCGTTACTTAAAGAGGTTGATACAGTCAGAAAATTAAAAAAGTAGACTCTAGAACGCTAGAAGAAGTTTAGTCAGCACTAACCTAAAGTTAACAAAAAGCGCCACCTATTTCTTATTTACAGTGATTTGGTGGCGTTTTTTATTCATGTATCACGAAGAATGGTCGATACCCTACTTTGTGTAATTAATGGATTATTCAGAGCATTCTCGTAATTATGGAATGATAAGTAGAGAGTTAAGGATGTAATTTAGGATATGTAATTAATTTAAAGCATATTCTAATCTTGTTAAATACTGTTGAGGCGTAGATTCTCTCAGCTGTTAATCTCTGATCAATCTAATTGTGGAATAAAAACAATGATAAAAAATTTAGGATTTAAAAGACTCATCATATTGTCGGTAGTTATCTTACTGACCGCTATTTTACTTGTTTCAAATATAATTTCTTACAATACAATTAAATCTAAAACCATTGAAGATGTAAACCTGCTGTCGAGTTCAATCGTAAGCTACGAAGCTAACAAAATTGAAGATTGGTTTACAACAAAAACAGATGCGCTTAATGCCATCAGTCAAAAATACAAGTCGAATGGCCTAGGTGATGATTACGTCACAATCGCGCGACTAATGAAGGAAACCAGTGGTTTTGCTAGTGTCTTTTTCGCATTTGATGATGGTGTCACGTATTCTACAGCTCAAAATTCAGACTGGGTTAATGGCGTTGCGATTATAGAACGTTACGATGCGCGTAAACGCCCTTGGTATACCAAAGGTAAGAACACTGCAACGCTAGATGTGACGGATGTTTATAATGCTAGGAGTACCGGTCTTCCAGTTATTTCAGTCGTGCGTAATATCGGTAATGGTGTGCTGTTAGGTAATATTGGTTTAGAAATTCTTGAAGAAACAGTTAAAAATGTTAATTACCCTGGTTCTGCGACAGCTATTATGGATAGCGATGGTAATGCATTAGCATCCAATTCACTTATATTGAAAACGGGGGTTAATTTTTCTGATATCGGCATGAGTGATGTTAAAACCGGCATGCTAAGCGAAAGAGCACATACTACAGCTTATACTTTAGATGGTGTCGATAAGTTAGCCTTTACTCAAGAAATTACACTCGTAAATGGCAAGCGATGGTACTTATTCATTGGTGTTGATAAGTCAGTCGCTTATGCAGAAGTCGATGAAGCGTTAGAGAGTGCTGTTGTGGTCTCTGCTATTATGCTCGCAATTGGCCTATTCTTGACTATTTTCGTATTGAATATTGTTTACCGTCCAATTGTATCATTGAAAGCAGTTGTCATGGATTTATCGAAAGGTAATGGCGATTTAACGCGTCGTTTACCGGTTGAAAGTAACGATGATTTAGGTGATATTTCGGGCGGTATTAATGCCTTCATTAAGAACCTACAAACCTTAATGCTTGAGATCGATAACTCTTCACAGCATATTTCTGAAAGTGTGGGAAAGCTAGAGCAGCAAGCGACAAGCAATAACCAAGTATTAGATGCTCACTCAATTGAAACAGACCAAATTGCAGCAGCAGTAGAAGAAATGAGTGCAACGGCGAATGATGTTGCCAGTAATGCTGAGGAAGCGTCGCAATTTACAGATGCAATGAATAAGCAGGTCAGTACGTCGAAAGTGACGGTTACATCAACCACATCGACAGTCTCTAAGCTGGTTGAAGATGTAGAAAGTTCATCAAAAAGTATCCAAGACATTGAGAAGGATACGCAAGCCATCACTAAAGTACTTAATGTGATTGGTGAGATTGCAGAACAAACAAATCTACTTGCGCTTAACGCGGCAATTGAAGCTGCGCGAGCGGGTGAGCAAGGTCGGGGTTTTGCTGTCGTTGCTGATGAAGTTCGTGCGCTAGCGGCAAGAACACAAGTGAGCACGGCTGAAATCAAAGAGACGCTAGATGCATTAACTGCTGGTTCGAGCTCTGCGATTTTAGCGATGAATATGACACAAACGACTTGCCAACAGGCGGCAGAAAGTACGTATACGGTAGCTGAAGATTTGGATCATATCGCTAAATCTGTAACGAAAATTAATGATTTAAACACGCAAATTGCAACTGCGGCTGAGGAACAAAGTAGTGTCTCTCATGAAGTGACTCGTAACATGACTGCGATCCGTGAAATGGCGCAAGAGCTAGCCATAAACGGTCAATCTACTGCTCAAGAGTCGGTAAATGTTGCAGTCGCTAATGAGCAACTGAAATCAATTGTGGCTCAATTTAAACTGAAATAATCTAGTTCAGATTGACTTCATTGAATAAAAAGCCATTAAGCATTAATGTTTAATGGCTTTTTTATTCACTTAGGGTTTTTAACCTATAACTATTTGACCTAATACATAGCCAACAAAACAAGCTGAAATAACGCCGATTAAGCCCACCGACATAAACGAATGGTTAAAATAGTACTTACCAATTTTCGTTGTGCCTGAATTATCAAAGTTTACCGTGGCAATATCTGATGGGTAGTTAGGAATAAAGAAATAACCATATACTGCAGGCATTAAACCTATCACTAACGCAGGTTCGAGTCCTAGCGCCAAACCGACGGGTAACATCATTCGAGCCGTTGCCGCTTGTGAGTTAACCACAACTGAGACGATAAACAGTGATAATGCAAACGTCCAAGGGTGTAGCGTTACCATATCAACAATACTGGCTTTGAATTGCGGCATCGCGTATTGGAAGTAAGTATCAGACATCCATGCAATACCAAAGATAGCAATTGCTGCGACCATACCTGACTTGAAAACGACGCCATTCGGGACATCGCGCGGTTCGGTTTTGGTTGCGAGTAAAATAACACCACCAAACGCCAGCATCATCATTTGTATTACAACCGACATTTTGATTGGTGCTGCGCCGTCGGTGATAGTCCTAATGTCAGGAAACATAGCGATTACCACGATAGAGACGATCGCACCTAAAAAGATAAGTACTGCATTCCGTGCTTTGGCTGGTAGCGCTTCGTCTAAAGAAGTTGAGGTGGTATTTAAGATTTTTTCACGCCAGATAGGATCTTTTAAGCGTGCTTGGTATTCATCATCATCCTCTAATTCTTTACCTCGATGTAAACTATATAGTGCTAGCATTAATGTACCGAATAAAGTGGAAGGCACTGTGACCATTAAAATTGAAACGAGGGTGATAGAGCTATCTATATCCACTAATTGGGCTAAATAAAACACTACTGCAGCAGAAAGAGGAGAAGCTGTGATTGCGATTTGGGATGCTACTGATGCTGCAGCCATCGGGCGTTCAGGACGAATGCCATTTTTAAGTGCAACATCACCAATGATAGGCATAATTGAATAAACAGCATGCCCTGTACCAAGCAAAAATGTCATTGTATAGGTAACAAAAGGGGCTATGAGTGTTACGCGTTTAGGATTTTTTCTTAAAATACGTTCTGCAATTTGTAGCATATACTTAAGCCCGCCAGCGGCTTCAAGGACCGATGCACAGGTGACAACAGCTAAGATAATCAGCATAACCGTTACGGGAGGCGACGTTGGTGGCATTTTGAAGATAAATACTTCAACCACCAACCCTATCCCTGATACAACCCCTAAACCTATTCCACCAAATCGGGAACCAATATAGAGAATGATCAATAAAAACAGAAATTCAAAATACAGCATAACACCACCTTTAGTATAACTTTGTGGGTGGTATTTTATCGTGTAACGAATAACGCTAAATTGAGCTATTTCGCATATTGAATAGAAGATAAAGACTATTTAATGGTGATTTGATATGGAATAATATTTTGATAAGTAATGTAATTACCACACAATAATGTGAGCAGTAATCAAATTAGCTGGCATAGCAGCACACCATCAAGCGGCAGGATTTATCGAAGGTTAGAGCTGAGTTAGCTGGAAACCTTGATTGGTGATGCTGGTGGGATTATTATAGGATGGTTAGCGATTACTTAATCAACCGCTAGCAGAGCAGACTACATTTATAGACATAGTATAAAAACAGTATAGAAAGGTTATAATTGCGTAGTTACAACGAACTGTGTCATGACAGCGTTGCACATAATTAGGAAATTGACATGTTTTTGCTAAATAATATACATAATAAAAATTACAAAAAATGCTATCCACAAGAATCAGATGTTATATTTGATATCTCGGAAAAGCAACTAGGGAATGTTAAAAATGCAGCCTGGAAAGAACTTCGAGAAGGAAGTATCGTTTGTGTAGTCACAAGCACAAGAAAGGTAAGTACTTTTTGTAAGGTGACTGCAATTAAAGGCCTTGGAGATAATGACCCTGATTGTGGCGAAACATTTATTTTATTCGGCGTTGTAATCGCAAAACTAACGCCTGAAAGTAATATGGGGTTACTGCTTAGTAAGTTTAGTGTGAAGCATCAGTATCTTAGCAATAATAAATTTAGCATTGGCTCTAATGTTGCTGAACTGGGCTCAGTGTTAGACTCCCTACAAGTCAAAACCAGACGCGGTATTAAAAGCGTTGGTGAGCTCAAAGTAAACGCATAATAAATGTGTCAAGTTTGACGTTCGTACAAGGGCGTTACTTGACCTAAGTCTCTAATCTATCATCATATGCTACCCATGTTGATATACATTGCGTTAGATCATTGCGCCCATTCTTGGTTAGCAGAACAATAGCTGTATTGGCAATCTGATCAATGATGGATGATATGACAGATAAAAAGCTTATCCGTATTCTGCAAGCCTTTATTGCTATTGGTATCTCGCTCATCTTATTGGGCCATTATCTATTATCGTACACGGATTTTACTGAGCGGTATGGCGTGATGGGCATTATGATTTGTGCGGGCTGTATTGCTTTGGGGTTTGCTTGCTCGTTACCCACAAAAATGTATCTGACCTTTGTGCTTGTTAAACGTGAAAATGAACAAACAATAAAGGCGAGACAATAATGAGATTATCTCCCCCAAATATGCACTCGCCTTTATTATTCTTAAATAAACTGTATTAATTTAACTTAAAACGAGCAACTAACGCAGCAAGTGTATCGTTTTCATCGGTAAGGCTCTGCACACTTATCTTTGTTTCTTGACCGTTTTTACTTAACACTTGCACCATTTCTTGGATGGTATGCATATTACGTGTTATTTCTTCAGTCACAGAGCTCTGCTCTTCAGACGCTGTTGCAATTTGCGTGCTTAAATCATTAATTTCAACGATCGACCCAGTCATACTATCTAGGCTCTCTGTTACTAATGATGTGTTTTCTGCCACTTTTTGACAACTCTCTGTTGTATTATTCATTGAGGTGACGGCAGAGTCGGCTCGAACAGTCAGACTTTGTAACATATCATTAATTTTAGCTGTACTATCTTGGGTTAAGGCCGCTAAAGAACGTACTTCATCTGCAACAACGGCAAAACCACGTCCTTGCTCACCAGCTCTTGCGGCTTCAATTGCAGCATTCAATGCTAACAAATTCGTTTGGTCCGCAATGCCCCCAATGACTTCTAATACCGTTGTAATATTTTTCGTACTTTCATTCATCGCATGGATACTTTTTGCCGTATCATCCATCTCAGTTACTAAGGACATCACACTATTTGATGCCTCGATAACCGTTACTTTGGATGCTTGTGCGTCATCATTGGCAACTTGTGTACTCGTTGCTGTTTGAAGTGCATTTTGGGCAACAATGTCTGCGGTTGAACTCATTTCGGTAATAGCTGTTACTGCTAATTCTGTTTCTGCACTGTGATTATCCAGTGCTTGTGTATTACGCTCAGACTGTGAATGAATATCATGAATACCACGTGTAATATTTTTTGACGCGCCGGAAATCTCTAACATCATTGATTGTAAGTAACCAATAAAATTATTCACCGAATGGCTAATATCGGCGACCTCATCATTCCCCTTAATTACTAATCTCGAGGTCAGATCTGCTTCACCGGTCGATAAATTATCAATACTTAATTTCAGCACGAGTAATTCACGAATAATACGGTTGATAATCCAAAGTGAAAGTGCAATAGCAAGAATGAAAAGTACAGTCGCGAATTTGAAGCTCTTTATAATTTCAGTATCGAAAATATCAGCTGTTGCTGTCGTTAAACTATCTTCAATTGTTAATATTTCACTCTCATAAGTACCAGTACCTAGTGACCAGCCCCAATCAGGGAAGATGTTACGTACATACAGGATCTTATTTTCTACTTTATTCGTTTCTTCATTTTTAAATGCCGCAGATATAAAAATCTCAGACTTATTTTGAAGACTGCTTGCTGCATTACGGGTAAAATCCGCAGTCGTACCGATTAACTTCGCGTCTGGGTGCATAAGGATTTTACCGTTTGCATCTTGAATCCAAAAGTAGCCATCTTTACCATACTGAGTAAGACTGACCGCATTCAATGCCATATCAATTTTGCTTTGTTTTAATCGGCTAGTATATTCACCTGTCGCAACAACAAGGTTTAGCGGCTCAAAATAGAAAGATGCCGACATTTTTTCTTCAACTTTCTCTGATGCAGGGTTTAGAAAGTAATATTGGCTATAACCCACAGTTGATCTCTTAGCACTATTGATAATATCTCGAGCGTAGTAATTGCCTTTTTTATCTTGTGAATTATAGCTCGACGTTCCAATAATCCGATGGTTTGCACCATTTGCCATGTTTTCAAATGAATCCGCATCATAAGCAAAAATGTAACGTCCACCATTCCAACGATAGTTATCTATAAATGCGTAGATATTTGCTTTTGCATCTTCGTCCGATGGGGAGTCTGTATACATACCAGCAATTGTTTTTTTGAATGTTAAGATCTCAGTGCGGAGTTCCTGCCTAATATTATTGGCGGAAGACGATTCATATAAATTGGCTAAAGAGAGGCTAAGGTTGTCGGTTTGACCCTGTAAGTTATTTTTTATTAAGCTCTCGACTTTCGTACGAATGTTAACTTTCTCTGCCTCTAGTACTGTCTTTTCTGTCATGAAAATACTGGTAATAAAGAATCCATTAACAAGTAATAGCATTATGCAAATTGTAAGCGTTAATTTTATTTTGATTGTTATTTTCATTAGACTCAATTTCGGAAAGGAGTGATTTAATATAAATCACTGAGATTACTGAAAAATAACATATAATCCACATTTTTCAATATCTTTATTAAACTTTAACGAGATAGATTTTAACAGTATGTCTCACTGATTTTTTCATCAATAACAATTAAACAACTAAATTAGTTATACATATCAACATGAAAGCAGACGTTAAGTTTTAAAATGCGTATCCAAAATGCGCAATTTGAATGTAATAAATCGATATTTAATATTGTGCTGAATATTTGTTCATTTATATTTATATCTTATTTTTCATTGAGCTTGTAGGTATTGAACGCGGGAAACTTATGGGTAGTCAGTTCAAACAGAAATACACCACCAGTGGTAGATTTACCAAAGATGGTGTGCTGATTTATCAGAATCGATTGTTATTGTTGTTGCGGTCTGTTAGTCAGTCGAAGGGTTTTACTTGGGTCCAGATAGACGCGAATAAATTGGTTCATGTCTGCAACCGAAATACTGTTAAATATCGCAGGTGCATTTTCTGTTGAGCCTAATGCATAATTAAACAAATGGTCACGGTGTAACAGCCATTGTTTACTTGGTGATTCAGTGAGTGAATAAGCCAGATCTTGCGCTATTATTTTCTTGTTTTCGTCCAGTTGTGCTTGTGTGATGCCGTTAGTCAGTAAGTCATCAATGATGTCATCAACAACCTGTTGAGTTGTTTCGATATCTTCAACTTTAGTCATTAACTCAATCATTACTTCGGTAAATGCAAGGCCTGCAGCTTGGTCGCGAACCCTGACTGAAGGAGAGTAAGTTAATGATAATTGTTCTCTGACGATCTTAGTCAGTGTTTGGCTAATCATAGCCTGCATTAATTCGGCCTGATAAACTGCTTTAATACTTTGGTTTGGAGTATCGGTGACAGTATAAAACAGTACCTGGCCATTATTTTGCGGGTTCGTTGTTTCATTCAGTTCAGTTGCCTTGGCGATTAACGATTGGGTAGGGTGGTTAAATGTATTGTTTTTACCCTTAGGTAGCGTCGCAACATATTGTAGTATAAGCGGTTTTAACTGCGCAGTATCAAAGTCACCGACGATAGTTAGTTTATAGCCGTTAGCGTTATTAAACAGTGTTTGATAAAGATCTTCAATATCAGTCTGTTGTACAGCGGCTAATTCCTGCACCGAAATTTGTTCCTGCTGAGGATTATGAGGGAATAGAATTTCGCCTGCTTTTATCCATGTTTTGGTTTCTGGTAACGCGAGGGTATTTTGTTGGTCTTCAATGGTGCTTTTCTTCTCTAGGGAAAATTGATGAGCATTTACTGTCGCGCTGGTCACGCTACTGTATAGCATTGAGAACAGCAGCTCCAAGCTCTCTGGCTCATTAATCGAGTACATATTGAAACCATGACTGTTGGCATTAATAATGGGCATTATGTCGATACGTTCTTGGTTAAATTTTTGCTGTATTGTTTGCGCTGATAATCCTTCTAAACCGCTATTTAAATAACTATTAATTAACAGGTAACTCGCAGCGCGCTGTTGCTTGGTAAATGCACTGATACCGCCGGGGGCTGTGAATTTAATATGCACTGAGTTTTTAATGCTGTTATCTGGCTGTAAAACAACACTCACACCATTACTTAATTGCCACTGGGTTAACTGTTGTTCAGCATCAAAACGTTCACTGCTAATCTGACTTTTTCCAACACTATTTTTAACGATTGGTAAGGTTAATGTTTCAATGTTAATGGCAATATTGTCAACCGATCGATTAATGACATTGGCAAACATTTTATCTGCCGCTAACAAATCAGGCTTGTCTGCTTGATAAGGCGTAGCGAAGGTCATTTTACGTGGGCTGTTAATAAGCACATTGGCGAGCTGATTAAGTTCTTCAAGACTTACTGTACTCAGTAATAACAGATAAGCCTGCTGCTCAATATCCAGTGTGAATTCAATATTTCCGGTTGACCAAGCAGCCATCGTCCCTTCAGCTAATTGCATCGCGTCTTGATTGATATAGCGATTGTTGAGCTGAGCTTGATCTGATTTTATCTGTGCTAGTTGTAGGTCAAATTCAGCTTGACTAAAACCGTGTTGCTGGATACGTGCTAGTTCTTGAGCAATAAATTTAACGGCCTGTTGGTTTTCATTTTTTTGATGATTCACCGTGATGTTCTTAACCGCTTTATCTCCTAATAATGGATCATGGAAAATACCAACATAACTAAAGGGTTCTTCACGTTGGCCGTTGGCTGCATTTAAACGGTAATTGAATAGCATACTTAACATATCGAGCTTGAGTGCTTGACTGAGATCTAGGCTGTTGGTAATTTTCAATTCAGGGACTTCGAAGAGCAGGTCCGTTTGTGAAAAATTAATCACTTTGCTGCTATAAGTCTGAGTCTTTGTGTTCAATGCGGGGGCGGTTAATACCTGTTGCTTGTTGTCGTGTGATGATTTATCGATTGTGGCAAACAATTCTGTGATTAATTGAGCCGTATTCTTACTATCCACATTACCCGTTATTAGCAATCTTGCATTATTTGGACGATACCAATCTTTGTAAAAAGCGTTAACAGAGGCAACAGTACTATTTTTAATGCTATCAATAGTACCGATTGGTAAGCGATTTTCGTATTCACTGTCTTTGATATAGTCACTAAACAATGCATAACTATAAGATTGTTCTTGTTGTGTGCTTAGGTGATATTCGTTTTCGACAATGCCTTTCTCTTTATCTAATTCACCTTGTTCTAATGTTATATCAGTTAAAATATCGCGGAAATACAACAGCACATCAGCGAGTAACTGAGGGTTAGATTTAGGGATAGACAGTGTGTAAACGGTTTTTTCAAACGAGGTATAGGCATTAATATCATTACCCACGATTAGTCCTGATTTTTCAAACAGCTCATCAATTTTTAGTTTGGGGAAGTGTTTCGTGCCATTAAAGGCCATGTGCTCAAGTAAATGCGCATAGCCTGATTGTGCATCTGTTTCACTTAACGACCCAGAGTTTATCATTAAGCGTAACTCAATTTTATTTGAACTTTCTTGCTTAGAATGAATGGCATAAAAGAAACCATTATCAAACGTATCACTGCTCACTGTCGCAATTGCGTCAGTTTGGTGGGGGTTACTGGCACAGCTAGACAGCGCAAATAGGGCAAAAGAAATCAGTAATAATTTTCTAAAGAACGTCATGGTCAAAATAACTCGTCAATAATTTAGGGTAACAGAGGTACATACAGCCTTAGGCTTGTTATGGACTTGGAGCGTTGCAACGGTAAAATTGCTAGATGAAAACCGTAGATGATAGAAATACTATGATATACATTTGAATTATAAACATTTTTATAGTTGCGAAGTTATCTTATAAGAACAGGCAGTGAAGCAGTATAAAATAGTGTATTTTCCCCTCAACAGTGTGACTTACGTTTAACAATTACAATTAGTTACAAATAAGCATAACTTAAGTGGTACTTTTAATACTGGCATATTTTTCAGGCCAAACATTCTGTATCTCAGGCAAACCCAGGCATTTATAGTACGCCTTTAAGCCTCCTTGGAAATCAAGCGTCTGCCTGTGGTGAAACATAGGTGTCATTATACTTTTTGGATGGTTTTAAGGTTGTATGAATTTTTATTTTGTAATCAATTCACCAAAGCCATCGCTTAATATTTCTAGACTAAAAAGAATAGGGCGATGACTTAAGTTGAACTGAGGTTAGCGATCTGACAACAGGTCAGGATTATTCACTAAGTTTCTCACTCCATGTGCATAGTGTTCGTCAAAAATATTGTTTTTTAGCCACTTACCTACGCTATTTATGCTCACCTTCATTACTTGTGGACGTACGCTCCAACTCACTTGAAAAGGAGAGCCTATTTCGTTATAACTAGGTCCAGTTGTTGAACCAGCATACTGTACTGGAATACCCGTATGACTTGGAATATTGACTGCTTGATTAACACCATTGGTCATACCTAGCTTAGTTAACTTAATAAAATTGGTCGCTTTTGGATCGTTAACAAGTACGTAAACTTGCGTTTCGACTCTAAGTTGTGGGTTTTTATTTGTATCACTGAAACATGAGCTTAAAGTTGGACCAGGGCTCACCTGAGCAGTTGAATAGACATAGTGAGCTTCAATTGTATCGCCAGGGTATAAACTACCGTGCTGACTTGCACCGACTTCATATTTAAGTGGAGATAATTCTTGTTGGGTTAATATACCTGAGTATTTATAACCGCTTTGATAGCCTTGACCGTCTCCGTTACCTGCATATTGAGTAAATTCCCCGCCTTTATGCTCTGCATTTTTATGAACATGGATATTACAGAGGTTCATTTTTGTGTATTCAGGCGCTTGTGAAAATACTTGTTTGTTTCGGCCTTTTATTAAATCTATATCACGTGGAGACTGGGGGCCGAAGCCTTTCCCCTGAGTATTTGCAGCCAGAGTAGTCCTTTGTTCTTGTATCTGTTTATCTGATATATGATAAATAATACTTTGATCAGAACCTGCATTGGCAAAAAATGGAGCTAATGAAGCTATGGTATATAATACTAATATCTTGTTATTCATGTTTATCCTTTTACTAATAAAAAGTTAAAATATACAAAAATAATTTGTCTGCATAACGAAGAGTATTAATATATATCTCAAAGAGGTTTTAAGATATCGGACAAGCTTGAATACTCAGTTCTAAAGCTATGCGTCAGCACCATTATACCTTGATATGATTCTGGTGCTAAATATTAGTGTATTCCTCAGACCAAACATTATGTATTTCAGGCCAACCCCAGACATTTATCGACACACCTTTGAGCACCCCTTGAAAATATAAGGTCTGCCTGTGATGCAGCATGGGTATCATCCAGTGCTCAGTAATCATTGCCGTGCTAATCGATTCCAACTCGGTAAGATAATGGGTTAATGGTTGTTGTTGGCGGATGTTGATTAATTTAGTTTGCAACCAGTCTCTGGCGTCAACAGAAAGACTGTGATTTAGAACCGCATTCGATAACATCCAGTGGAATACCGACGTTGGCAGGTTGTCGTCTAAATCCAAACTTATCAATATAAGGTCTTCCATTAGTGTATTGGCACTGGCCTTTTGCAGTAACTCCTCAAAGGAATAGACGTTAATTTCGCATTCAAATCCCGCTTGTTCAAGTAACACCGTCATCGCCTGTGCACATTCCTTTAAGGTATGGTGCTCGAATATTGCGATCGTCAGTTTGCTTGGCAAAGGCTGCGCTGTTGTGCCTGTCGACGTTATTTTTAACCAATTGGAAAGCAGATTGTATGCTGGAATGGCTTCAATCGGGTTGGTTGACTTACTTAATTCTGCCATTAATTTATCAGCCGCAAGCAGTTGGCTAAGGTATTTACGCTGTAATAATGAAAGCTGAGTTTTATTGTTTATCATCGCCAGCAGGCAGCCATATTCTATTCTGCTTTTTTGATCGCTTTCAATGGCCTGATCATTACTTGAAGTCCCCTGTTGAAGACTGCCGATTTCTTGCTCAGGGCTATTTTCCTGTTCAAGACTGTTAATGTCTCGCTCAAGGCTGCTAATTGCATAATTTGAACGGATCTGACTGGTTTTATGTACCACGTTTGCCTGTATTTCCCTGATACACGAAGGACTGATTTGTGGTGACGCTACTTGCCAAATAGTGACGGTATCGGTAAGTGCGCGATGGCCATAATAGTTGTCGTATGCCTGCAATCGCAAATACTGTTGTGTGTGTTCCTGTACCTTAAATGCACCACTACCGACGATAGCCGTGGTCGCGTTAAGCTGAGAGTAAGGTTGAATTGAGTACTTAACATCAGCAACGAGTCCTGCAAACCCAGGGTCTGGTTGATCTAATTGAAAATCGATACAGAGCGGGTTTATCGCTGATATATGGATGACATGTGCCAGTTCAGTTTTGTATGTCGCTAATCGTTTTAGGCGATTAAATAATTCCGCTATCTTATCGGCATTAATGGTACTGCCGTCATGAAAGGTAAGCGCTGGGCGCAGATAGAATCGCCAGCGCTGTAACTCTGCGTTGTAAACCCAGTGGTGGGCTAGTTGGGGGCTGATAACACCGTTCTTATCGCACTGTACTAGGCAGCAATAAACCTGGCGTAACAAGAAACGTTCGCTGTTTCTTAATGCTATATGCGGAAGTAGGGCTGAAAAAGAGCGCGCGTAAGTCAGTTGAATGTGTAATCGACCTTCACGTTGTACCGCGCCAGAGGTGTTTTGCAGCAATAGCCCAAATAACAGTTGATCATGGTCGATAAGCGCCAGTGCTTTCTCGTATTTACCTACGGCGATCATCTGCTGCGCTAGTTCTGCCTTCAGCTCATCGACAGCATAAATGAGATAGAGCCGAGAACGTTGGTTACGGCCTGCTTTTGGTGTCCATTCTAACCAGCGTAAATCACGCATCTCGTTTAATAAGGTGCGGCAATGTCGGGAACTGGTAAACGTTACTTCAGCCACTTCATGCAGGGTGATCGCTATTTCTTGCTTAACACCTAACTTACTTAACCGAGAGAAATACAGCATTTTCTTATCATTGTTCAAAACAGGCACCATATCGTCATCTTGACTTCCTTGTTTAGTGAGGAAATCGGGTAAAAAAGACATTATAGGTAAGATTACGACTTTAACCGGAAGTAAACAATATAATTCAATCTCTTTTTTACTTCCCTTTATTGGGTGATACTTACCTCAGTGCTTAAACAAACAGAGGAATTAACATGCTAGAGATAATCAAGAAAATATTACTAAATACATCAAGTAATGCACTTACTGAGTATTATCAGTCTCGGTTGAAAACAAGTAACAGTGCCGTTGAAGTAGAAGCGATTCTTAGTATTGAGTCGTTAATGACATTTAGTGAGGAAGAAGATCAGCAACGTGACGGGGTTAAATGAGAATCGAACATGTGGCAATTTGGTGCTAAGATCTGGAAGAAATGAAACATTTTTACATGCACTTTTTTAATGCTACAAGTAATGAAAAATACGAAAACCGGACCAAAGGTTTTCGTTCTTATTTTTTGACACTGTCAGGTGGTCCGCGTATCAAGTTGATGCAGATGGATTCGGTTTTAATATCTGCTGCTGATGTATATCCACAGTTCACGGGATTGGCTCATATTGCATTTTCTGTTGGTTCGGAGCTGAAAGTTGATCAAATGGCTGCGACTTTTATCGTCAATGGTTATGAAGTACTGGATGGTCCACGTTGGACTGGTGACGGTTATTATGAATGCGTAGCGCTCGATCCAGAGTGGAATCGAGTTACATAAAGAGTCTAAAAAACGGTCTTGGCTACGTCATGATGAACATTATCACGTAGATTTCAAAGTTTCGTGTAGATGAATACCAATAAATTTCGGCACTTGGACTTGATACAGTTGTCGTATTTTATGCCTACCAATACATACAATAGTACTATTAATTCTACCACCCCCTTCTTGCATGTCAGTATTTTTTACACCTGATAAGCCGATAGCTATATGTCATTTTTAAAATTCACTAAAATTATAAACGCAGCAGTAGGTTGCGGATATTGAAATGATACGTGCTTAAAGTAGTTTGGTGCTGATTTAAATTTCACATCATTCTCAAGTAATATTTTAGGAGATCTGAATATGAAAATTAAAAAGATCGCGAGTTTTTTACGGCGCTCTATTGTTGTCATCAGTTTGTGAGGTATGGCTGCCACTGCTATGGCAACTATCATTGATTTTGAAGATGTTGCTGTTACTCATAATACACACTTAATTGTTAATAGTTTTATAGCCAATGATTTCGTACTTTCCAGAGATGGAAATGGGCATATTGATCTTGGTAATGATGAGGTATTGTATACAAACAACGGCACACAAGTTGCTTTTGTGCATAATGGATCTTTTACCATCAATGTGGATTCTATTTCTGGCGACACGTTTGAGATTTCCGAGTTTGACGGTGCGGAGTTTTGGAGAGACGGAAAGGTAAATGCGAGCGCAATAACGCTCACTGGTGTTACAGACCTAGGGATTAATGTCTCAGAAAATTTTGTGTTGGACGGTATTTTTGATGGTCGTAACGGTGTTGATGACTTTGAGCTATTTACAGTCTCTAATGCCTTTCAAAATTTGGTTCATGCTGAATTTTCTGGCGGTGGAGCAGCCTTCTCTATTGATAACATCATCGGTTATACCGCAAGCGAAGTCCCTGAGCCATCTATCTTGTTTCTTTTAGGTGTTGGCATCGCATTTTTTGTTGCAGGGCGTAGAAAAATAGGCATAACGGATTAACTGATTTTTATTTATTTCAGTTGAATTAAGTTCTGGTTATGCTTCTTACATACAATCAGCGCCAAATTATCGATACTATCTATAGTATATGTCACAATTATCTGGGATAGGGTCTTCTTTACCCTGATTAGTCTCAAGAACAGCAAGCATGGAATTATTTCTGTGCTCTGATGGGCACCAATATTCAGCATATTTATCAGGTTTTGATGGGTCGTATTCATGGTAAGAACATGATGCTAGTAAAGTAGTTAATAGGGATATAAATACGTATTTTTGTATACGGACCATTAAAGCTTAACCTAAATAAAGTCATAATTCATGATGATACGTCTGCGTTGTGATCGTGTAAATAATTGAAACGTAAGAGTATGTAATATTTAGCGCTGTTTAATCTATTCAACCATCCATAAACGCAAAAAGACGAGCACAATAATGGACATGCCCATATCAATGCTCGCCTTTGTTAGCTTAAATATGTAGTTCTAGACCTACATATTTAATAACTAATTTATTCTTTACCGAATACGTTATTTTCTTGCTCAAGTACGCGGATAAAGGTAGTACGTTTGCTTAGCTCTTTTAATGACGCTGCGCCAACGTAAGTACAAGTAGAACGAACGCCACCTAGGATATCGAAAATAGTATTTTCGATAGGACCACGGTAAGGTACTTCTACAGTTTTGCCTTCTGAAGCACGGTATTTAGCAACACCACCTGCGTGTTTGTTCATCGCAGTGGTAGAGCTCATGCCATAGAATTTCTTCGTTTTCTTGCCATCAACTTCGCACAGCTCGCCGCCACTTTCGTCGTGACCAGCTAACATACCACCCAACATGACGAAGTCCGCACCGCCGCCGAATGCTTTAGCAACATCACCAGCACAAGAACAACCACCGTCACCAACAACCATGCCACCAAGACCATGTGCAGCATCTGCACATTCGATGATTGCAGACAGTTGTGGGTAACCAACACCTGTTTTAACACGTGTTGTACATACTGAACCTGGGCCGATACCAACTTTGATGATATCTGCGCCAGACAGAATAAGCTCTTCTGTGATTTCACCAGTAACTACGTTACCAGCCATAATCGTTTTAGAAGGGTATGCTTCACGTACTTTACGTACGAAATCAATGAAAAATTCTGAGTAACCATTAGCCACATCGATACAGATAAACTGTAAACGCTCATCTAATGCTAGAACTTGTTGAAGTTTTTCGAAATCTGACTCTGATGTACCAGTAGATACAAAGATATGGTCAAAGATTTCTGGGTTTGCTTCTAGGAACTCTTTCCATTGGGCAACAGTATAATGCTTATGTACAGCTGTTAGCATTTTGTGTGCAGCAAGTTCTTTTGCCGCTTCAAATGTACCTACAGTATCCATGTTTGCAGCAATAACCGGTACACCTGTCCAAGTGTACTTGCTGTTAGGGAAAGTGAATGTACGCTCTAAGCTTACTTGTGAACGACTCTTTAGAGTTGAACGTTTTGGGCGGAAAAGTACATCTTTAAAACCTAGCTTCAATTCTTGTTCTATACGCATGACATCTATCTTCTGTTTGTTTGCACAGGCTCTTATTCTTGCGCTGCAATATATTGCGGGCGCAAGGAAAACCCTAAATGAATGGGTTCATGGATGGTACTGTGCAAAAAATTATAAGGATTTTAGTTTAAGCGGTACAAGCGAATCGTGTGTGCGGGTAAGCCGCGTTTATCCAACGCGCTTATACGGGTAGATACTAGTCCAAGGCTTGTTATCTTGTAAAGGCTTTATTTTGGGCTAAAAAGGCGGATATATTAATTTCCTGACCTGAAAGTCAGTATTTATGCGGGTCTAGACGGTGTTTAACTTTTTTAAAATGATGAAAATAATTTTTAAGTGAATAGAGCCATATTTTAAACAGGAGAATCTAATCGCTGGTTAAACAAAAAAGACCAAAACCCCAACGGTATTATAGTGCTTACCGTGAGTGTTTTGGCCAAAGGCTTATTCATTTTAACAACTGCTCACTAGCCGCGACAGACTAGAGAACTGTTTTTTATATAGCGTTTATAGTAACGAGAATAAGTTTTTCACATCATCCAGTTCAGGGATTAATTCCATTTCGCTACCGATGTTATGTTGCTTAGCGAGTTTGTAGATCAAACGTAGTACTGAGTAATCTTCAAGTGCAAAACCTACTGAGTCATACAAGATAGTGCCGTCTGTAGCAACGTTTAGCGTTTTCTCGCCTTTCACAATTTCGTGTAGTTCAGTACAGGTAAAGTCAGGACCCAGTTGTTGGATCTCACCTTCAATGCGTGACTGTGGTAGGTATTCAACAACAATCGTTGCGCTTTCTACTAACTCTTTTTCGATTTCTGTTTTACCAGGACAATCACCGCCAAGACCGTTAATGAATACGTCTTTGCTGATCATGTCTTTGGTTAATACCGTTTGGTATTTCTTATCTGCTGTACATGTCGTAATTAAATCTGCACCTTGCACCGCTTCTCTTGCGTCTTTACATGGTGTTAGGCGAATGTCGAAACGCGCCATGTTCTGTTCAAACTTACGCATTGCTGCAGGATCGGTATCAAAGTAACGCACTTCTTTTAAATCAAAGATGAACGAGTACGCTAAGAACTGGAATTCACTCTGTGCGCCAGTACCGATTAACGCTAATACTTCTGAGTCTTTTTTTGCTAGATGCTTGGCAGCCATTGCTGATGTTGCAGCCGTTCTGAAACCAGTAAGCAGAGTCATTTCAGAGAACATAAGCGGTTCGCCAGTCTCAGTTAACGATAGCTGGCCTGTCGCCATTACTGTCATCTTATTTTGTGCTGGGTTTTTTGGGTGGCCATTTACGTATTTAAACGAGTACATTTCAGCATTAGAAATTGGCATTAATTCAATAACACCATCGTCAACATGGTTAGCAACACGTGGACATTTATCAAAGTCGTGCCAATTTTTATAATCTTCAGTTAATGTATCATTAAGCTGTGCAAAAAAGTCTTGATAGCCAACTTTTGCAATTACCGCTTTAATATCTTTTATCTCTAAAACAATCATGGTGATCCTTGTTAAATTCCGTCTAAGGTAAAAGAGAAAAATCGAATTTTTCCATTACATTCATGATTACAATAATCAATGAGTGGTTTATCTAATACGTTTATAATGAGATACACATCAGTTATGTGCATCGGGTTAAGTGCTATTTTTATTCGGTTTAGCTTAATAAATTGCCAGCATCACGCCCTAGGGGTATGATTAATTTTCGTCGAATAGACTCACCTTATACTTAAATACGGATTAAATACCTGCCTATGCCAGCGAAAGGAACGAAAGGTAAAAATCGTAAACAAGAGTTAATCAATGCCACACTTGATTGCATTGCTAACGAAGGTTTACAAAAAACGACAGTACGTAATGTGGCTGAATATGCGAACGTGACCAACGGTCTTATCCGTTTTTACTTTTCCGGTAAAGACGAACTGATCCGCGCGGCCTATTCCGCATTACTCGAGATTATGTACGTCAATTCTCGTGTCGAAATAAACGACCTAGAAGTGTGTGCAAAAACCCGGTTACAGCATTTTATTCAAGCGACTCTATCAGAGCCTATCGTGTCACCACGTACCGTATTGTTATGGGCCAACTTCTTGCCGATGACGTACATCGACCCTGAAATGGCTGCCATTCGTACTAATGAATATGCTAAAACAACTAAAATTTTAGAACCATTAATTCGTGCTGCATTAGCCACCGAAGACATTTCAGTTGATCATCATGAATGTGAAGTACTTGCCATAAAAATCAATGCATTAATTGATGGATTATGGTTAGAAGGCAGCATGGCCTCGTACAAATTCAAAGATAATGAACTGGTCAATATCGGTATCGACAGTGCGTCTGCGATCTTGTCTATTTCGTTAGAAAAAGTTTAACGCTGATCTTATAGAATACACACTGCCGTATTAATTTTTAGTGACGTTCTAATGGGAACGTCATGCAGTGTGGACCACCGCCAGTTTTTAAAATCTCGGTAGAGTGCAGTTCAAATACAGTGAAACCACGTTCGCGTAATTGCGCGTTTACAGCTGTATTTGCACTTAACGAGATAATGCGTTTGTTACCCAATGCTTGTAGATTACAGAAGTGCTTAAACACCCCTTCTTCTTCAATTTTAATCAGGTCGTAGCCCGTTTCATTAAGGTAATCTTTGAACTCTTGTGGTAAACCGTCGTAATAAGTCACGGCCGTCTTTTCACCGACAATATTAAAGATCATGTCGAGATGTAGGTATTCTGGTTTCGAGTTAACCGCAATAATCGTATAACCTAATGGTTCAAGCTGTTCACGAATGCTTTGGATACCTTTTTCATCAGAACGCTGTAACGTACCAATGGCTAAGGTTTTTTCATCCAGCTGCCAGAAGTCACCGCCTTCTAATACGCCTTCATGACAAGTGGCAATGATTGGTACACCAAGCTCGGCGAGTTTTTCTGCATACAGCAGGCTTTCTGCGTGGCGAATTTCTTCTTTGAAACGGCCAAGTACATAACCTTCTTTGATATTGAAACCAAAGTCACGGGCAAATACTTGACTCGACAAGTTTTCAGTTGGCGTAAGTACTTCGACATTAATGCCATTTTGCTCGTAGATATCAATCAACTGTTGGTGTTCGCTTAAGCATTTTTGTTGATCAATCTGTTCGCCTTTCTCTAACCAATCTTCAGCAATTTTGTTGATTGGTGAAAGATTAAGGTAAGTGGGAGAGCAAAGTAATACTTGCTTCAATTCACCTGTCGCTGATTTTACATAACTGGTTTCCATAACCTTTTCCTTTTCCATAAGCCATATCTTCTATATTTTGTTACTGCTAAATGTGTTTTTACGTTCGTGGGCTTAAGTGGATCCCTGCGATCATGCAGCGAATCGAGCCACCTGCTAACTCAATAGTTGGCACGCTAAAACTGAGTATTTTTGAATGTTGTTCTATGCGTGCAATTTGCTCGGTTGTTAAAGCATCTCTCGCACGTTGTGACATAACCAAGTGGCTGCTGCCATTGCCTGTGAGTTCGATAGCGTTACCAGCAAAGTTATCAATTTGGTCGAAGCTCAGTTCAATCACTTCAATGCCTGATTCTTCTAAACGCTGCCTAACTGCTGCGCGACGTGCTTCATTTGGGATCATGTCTAAACAAATAAGTGCGTATTTAGACGCTACACACATCATCACATTGGTATGATAAATCGCTGTGCCTGTAGCATCAGCCGTTTCAAACGCCATTGGTTCGTATTGGAATGTGGTACAGAAGCGTTCAAGGATCACTTCGCTAGAACGGTTTGATTTAGCGGTGTAGGCGATGCGGTTAACGTTATCCAGTACCATCGCGCCAGTGCCTTCAAGAAACAGGTTATCCCACTCTAAGCCAGAGAAGTCGATAACATCTTGCACACGATAATTGGCTTTTAACATTTCAATAATGTCACTGCGGCGTTCACGTCGGCGGTTTTGTGAAAACATTGGATACAGCGCAACATGGCCACCACTGTGGGTCGAAAACCAGTTATTCGGGAATACTGAATCTGGGGTTTCTTTTTCCCCAAAATCATCAAATACATGGACGTTGATGCCGTTTTCGTTTAATCCTGCGACGACGATATCAAATTCATTTTTTGCTTGTAGTGATATACCAGTACGATCTAACTCAAGCGAGTCTTGTTCATCGAGGCCGGTTTTTTGAAATGCATTATCAACTGCGGTTTCTGGATTCGAGAAAAATTTCCACGGTCGAACCATTACAACTGAATTTGGCGCTTGGATTAAAGCCATACAACTTCCTTTTATTAAAACAATATCATTAACAAATTATTTATTCTGCAAAACTATGCAACTGCATAAACAATATGCCAGAGATTGATTAAAGTCAATTAACGGAAAGTATGAGAACACCATTTTAAGACACTAAAAAATGCCTCTATGGGTATCTAAAATATGTTAATCCATTGTAAATAATGAGTTTTACGGTTTGTTGATGAATTATAAGATTTGTTATGGAATGTGATGGGGTTATCGGTTTTTTATATGGTTACTAGCGGATGATATGAGGGTATTTAGGTGATAATTGGGTAGAATACAGGTTATTACGTCATGAGAAATTCATATTGGCGGAATAAATGATGGCTTGTCAGGGTGGTAACAAGCCATCATTCTGCTAGCGTTAAGCGTTATTGTGCTAGTAGCTTAACCAGCGTTTGCTCGTATATTTCTGCTAATTGCTCAATATCTGTAATCTTCACACATTCATTCACTTTGTGAATAGTCGCGTTTACAGGACCTAATTCGACCACTTGAGCACCCGTTGGTGCGATGAAACGACCATCAGATGTACCACCTGAGGTAGATAGCTCTGATGCATAACCACATACATCCTCGATTGAATCAGTAATCGCATTTAGCAAGTTTCCAGGTTCTGTTAAGAAAGGCCGGCCACTGTGGATCCAGCTGATTTCGTAATTTAAATCGTGTTTTTCGAAAATGCCTTCAATGCGGTATTTGATTAGATCGGCAGTCAACTCGGTAGAATAACGCAGGTTAAACTGACAAGTTGCTTCACCCGGTACTATGTTACTTGCGCCTGCACCACTACGGATGTCGGTGATTTGTAACGTTGTGGCAGGGAAGTAGTCATTACCTCTGTCCCAAACCACTTGACTTAGCTCAGACAATGCTGGTGCGAGTTTGTGAATTGGATTCTCTGCAAGGTGTGGGTAAGCCACGTGACCTTGAATACCTTTCACGACGATGTCACCGGTTAAAGAACCGCGACGACCATTTTTAACAATATCACCAACTTTGCTGGTGCTTGATGGTTCGCCCACAATACACCAGTCAATTTTTTCGTTACGCGCTTCTAAAGTATCAATCACACGCGTTGTGCCATTGATGAACGGGCCTTCTTCATCACTGGTGATCAATAATGCAATTGAACCTTGGTGATCAGGGTGTTCGTTCACGAAGTTTTCGACAGCGACTAAGAATGATGCGATAGAACCTTTCATGTCTGCTGCGCCACGACCGTGTAAATAGCCATCAATAATAGTGGGTACGAACGGGTCGGTATCCCAATCTTCGATTTTACCTACTGGTACAACGTCGGTATGACCGGCGAAGCAAAATACCGGGGCAGTGGTACCGCGACGAGCCCAAAGGTTAGTCGTGTCTTCAAATACCATGGTTTCGATAGTGAATCCGAGATTTTCAAGGCGTTCGATGATCATTTGCTGACAACCGGCATCTTCGGGCGTCACTGATTTACGACTAAGTAGATCTTTGGCAAGTTGTAATACTAAACTGTCTGACATGAGTAATTCCTTTTTACAGCATATTTTGAGCACTGGGTTACTTTAGTCGCCAGTGCTGCAAGTACTTTTTATATATTATTTAGCGAATAGTGCAGCGTAAGTATCGGCTTTAAAGCCTAATGTAAGTTGACCATCTACCTCGAGAATTGGACGTTTGATCATCGCTGGCTGTTCAATTAACAATTCGATCGCAGTGGCTTCTGTTAGCCCTGCTTTTTGTTCATCGGTTAATTTGCGGTAAGTGGTGCCACGTTTATTCAGCACTTGTTCCCAACCCAGTGTCTCGCACCAGTTGATCAGTTGTGCTTTATCTAAACCGTTAACGCGGTGATCGTGAAATGTGAATTCCAGTTCGTTTGCTTCTAACCATTTCTTGGCTTTTTTAATGGTGTCGCAGTTTTCCCTTGGAAGCTGAAACACTCCAATATTGTCAACGTAAATAGAGGTCATCGTTATTAACCAAGAGTTGTTAGGTTGGGTATTAGTTTACTTAATTTTTCACTGAAAACAACCTAAAGAAATACTTGGAATTATCCGTTTATCAATCAAGCACACATGTAGAAGATATGAATAATTATGCTTCTTGTTATTTGAGGTTCAGGCAGCAAAAATTAAGAACGAATGCTATAGCTACGTATTTAAAGTTTGGGTAGAAGGTAATCAAAAATTTGTCTATTTTTTGTAACACACCTTTGACCCAAAGTGTGTTAGGGCTTCTACTCATTCATATTTTGTTCATGACAGTGCACCATACATTTTGTTATGTTTGAATCTTAACAACTTTAATTTTACTAACCATATTTGAGTTTAATTAAAACGGTTCGATCTAATCAGTTTTATATAGTGCGATTGGTATTTTGGTGAACGTAGTCTCGACTTGTCAAAGGACAGTCAGGTTTATCTTGTAGCAGAGGATTAATATCAATATACTCAGTCACATAGTTAGTATTGTATATAAATTACAAGACTAAATAAATAATATACAGGGCGACTCGTTTTCCCATAAAAAAGCAGTTAACTATTTGGAATATAATTTTATTTGTCAGCGGATTAATTGATTACGGATAGGACTCTCTTACGTGCGTGCACCTCAGTAAGAAAAAAAATCAATACAGTCATAGCTACTAGCCGTGAGCTTTGTAGTCATAACTGACTGTCTGGTGACAAAAATTGGGCTTTGAAACAGTACTGCAATATGATGCTATGTTGATGATACGTTAGCTTATCCAATTCAGGTTAATTACAGCGAAACGGAATATAATGGCCACAAACAAGAATCGGGATGATTTCACGTCTCCGACCAAGCGTAAAATCGAGAGGCAGGCACTTAGCCATTGCTCCAATCCAAGTTGCCGCCGCGTGACGCATGCTGCCTCGTCGGACCGTCAGAGTGAAATAAGAATTGGAATAGCCGCCCACATTTGTGCAGCTGCACCAGGCGGACCTCGCTATGATTCCACAATGACTTCGGAAGAGCGAGCGTCTCTAAGCAACGGCATCTGGCTATGTGATGTACATGCACGTGCTATCGATGCAAAGGATTCAAATTTTTCTGTTGAATTGCTGCACGAGTGGAAGCGGAGGACAGATGAAGACTCGTGGAAAAGCGTTATAGAAGGTATTCCTTTCGGGGGAAAGATACAGAGACCTACCCCCGATGAGTTGAGCGGTCAGCTGCATGCAGCTACGTCAGCTGACCTTAACGTTTTTCGGCGCACCGTCAAATGGCCTGCTACCACAGTGATGCTCACGCTCAAGGTTGAACATATGGATGAGGCGCTGAGCACCCGTGCACTTGCCAATGTTGCAACAACATTGGACGATCTGATTCTTGTCGCGCAACCAGGCATGGGAAAGACTACCACGCTATTCCAGATCGCAGAGGGCATATTGGATAGTAACGGAGGCTCACCTATCGTAGTACCTCTAGGTAATTGGGCGACGGAAGGCGAAACAATTCTTAATTCAATTTTGAAGCGTCCGGCGTTTCGTGACGTTTCAGAAGCTGACTTTCACACAGTGGCTTCCAAGTCAGGAGTTGTTTTTTTGCTTGATGGATGGAACGAACTGGACGCTGCAGCGCGTAATCGCGCGCGGGTCCAAGTTGCAGCATTAAAGGCAGAACTTCCCGAGCTAGGCTTAGTAATATCTACTCGTAAACAGGCCTCTGATGTTCCATTCATTGGGACTCGTGTCGATTTATTACCGCTCAACGAAGAGCAGCAAATGGAAATTGCCATAGCGATCCACGGCGATGCTGGTAAAAAGCTCGTAGATCAAGCGTTGCGAACAGCGGGCGTCCGTGAGCTTATAGCCATCCCGCTCTATTTGACAGCGTTACTCGCCCTTCCCAAAAATACGCAGTTCCCGACGACCAAGGAGGAAGTGCTGCGGCATTTCATCGCCGCACACGAGCAGGAAGCAAGCCGTGCAGAGGCGCTTTTCGCTGTCACACAAGGATTCCAGCAGGATTATCTCAACGGTCTCGCCGCTTCTGCTACGCACACTGCTAACACTACCATTGCCGACCGTAGCGCACGGCGATCAATCTCCGAGACAGAAACTTTGCTGGCCGACGACGGGCAGATCACAATCAAGCCGCAACCCAATGCAGTGCTTGATGCGCTAGTCAGCAATCACCTACTCATGCGAGCGGGCGACACACCCGGCTATTCATTCCAGCACCAGCAGTTTCAGGAATGGTACGCCTCTCATTTGGTCGAACGCAGGATCATTATCGAAGTCAGTGATGCCAAAACACGCGAAGCGCTGAAGGCGGAATTGTTCAACCTTCCGGCATGGGAAGAAGCCATCCTTTTTGCGGTAGAGCGTCTGGCTAGCGGCAACAGGCACCAGCGTACCGAGTGTGGCAAGGCTATCCTTGCCGCGTTTGAGGTCGATCCTATTCTCGCCGCCGAGATGATCTTCCGCTCTACGGAAGATGTGTGGGCACATATCGCCGTGACAATTCAGAAACTAGTGGCGCACTGGCATACGCCCGGAAAAGTGGATCGTGCCTTTCGATTCATGCTCACATCGGGTCGTTCTGAATTCCTCGATACAATCTGGCCACTCATCACTGATGAAAACAAGCAGATCAGCCTCAAGGCGTTGCGCAATTGCAGGCGCTTCAGGCCCTCGGTCCTCGGGAAAGACGCTGAGAATAAGATCAAGGCCCTGTCTCAGCACGCTCGGACGGTACTGCTACACGAGATGGCCTCACATAGCGGCATGGACGGCCTCGAACTCGCAAGCGATATTGCGATGAATGATCCAGATCCCGAAGTACAGGCGTATGTTGTCGATGCGCTCGCGTTCCGTCGCGCGGACGACCATGTGGCGAAAGTACTACAGAAGGCTGGCGACGAGACCTTCGGCCTGATTGTCAGCAAGGACCTCATCGATGAAATGGAGGATGAATGGGTCAAGAAGGGCATCGCGGCAGCTCGTAAACGACTGGCAGTAGAAGAAATGTCGAGTTATGATCAGCTACGCGTGATCGTGTATGCGAAAGAAGGCGAAAACTGCAGCGCCGAGCTAACCGACATCATCAGCACAATTGAGATCGAGCAGCATGATGCTACCAGACAACTCATCTATCAGGCTTGCAACCGGTATCCTGATGCGGTTGCGGACGGCCTGCTGGCTCGTGTTAAGGCGGGCCGCACGCTGTTCTATGGCGCGGACGACATCCTGGCCTCTGCCCAGTTAGTTCTGGAGGACGACGCGTTACTTCAACTGGTACTAACGGATCCCACTGCCCGCGACGAGCATGCTAAAGCCGCTGCAGCGGTACTCGGACCGATGGCCGTAGGCCGTGTAGTTGACGTCTACCTTGATGTGGAATCGTGCTTGTGTGTAGCCGATGGAAAATACGACCGTGATACAAGCAAAGTTTATAGAGGGCTGCGCAGCCGATTAGCACGCGTGCCAGGTGCGAGCCTCGTTGCCGCCGTGCTTGGGCGCTCAGCGCAGGCAGACAATGAGAAAATGGCGTGTTTTGCCGACCTTATTTCACAGCATTCCAATAACGAAAGCGACCAAGACAGGTCGTTCGATGCAGCCTCGGTTATTGTGATTCAGAGCCTCGTCGAAGACTGGGGCAACCGCATGCTCGCTTCGGGCGAAGCAAAACGCCGACAGATAGCCAGTATTGCGAGACTTGCGAGACACGCTCCGTCTACTAACCTACTGCCGATATTGAAGCGGTTACTGGATGACGACCTACAGCGCTACCGTGACTTTATTGAACAAGCTAAAGCGGCAAACTGGCAATCTTGCGATGCTGTGAACGAAGCGCGCCACCCCATGACTCATGAATATCAGCGCGCGTTCTTGGCGATCAAAACGACGGAAACCGCCGTCCTGATACAGGAATATTTGACGGATGAGTATTTTGGCGCACTCGCCGGGCAGGTGCTCGCCGACCAGTGGTGTACTGCGAATGAACCACCGCAGGACAAGTTATCTTTCGGAGGAGTAGATTTCTCGGGAGTAAAAGAAAAGCACGCAGCTCGCGCAGCCGCCCCTGAAGAGACTTCGGAGGAAGCGGAAACAATCTTCGTAGCGATAGAGTGCCTAATAGCCGACAGTGCAACGGATGAGCAGAAGAGTCTGGCCGTTGAGCTTGGTATTACTGCGTCGAGACTCCCGCATGGCCAGCGCGAACACATGATCCAAAAGCTCATAACCTTCGCGCCGATACGCAGGCACGACTGCGCTCGACATCGTCTGCTCCTAAACCTCGTTCTATCAGGCAAGGAAATTGATATCGATATTGTCGCCGATGGGATATCTGAGATCTTCGAGGCGGCAAAAACCGAGGGCTGGATACTGACGCAAGGCGAGGGCTACGAGCTGAAGAGTTGGCTCCGGCTTCTTCCGTTTGTGAATCGCCCCGCCGAGGCATTGGCCATCGTGCGCGGCATGCCACCCGAGCAACGTGTACCGCGCTTCTTACAGGAAATGGTAGGCGGTCTAGCCGATTCTCCTTCAGGCGAAGCCGAAGAATTATTGTTCAAGCTAGCAGAGGAAGACCCGCGTTTCTATCTCAATCATCGCTGGCGAGAGGTAGCTTTACGCCTCGGCACACAGTCCTCTGCACGTAGAATTATTGACCTGACCGCTAATGGAACTTTTGATGGTGAAGCGACGAACGCTTGGCATTTTTCACTAGAGCTTGGAGAGTTGATCAGTGCGCATCCCGATTTGCGAGCGTATGTATACGGCATACTGAAGAGTGGTCCGCCCACGATCATGTTGCTCGCCAGTGCGGTTGCCGAAAGTCCAGATGAAGACGGTATTTTGCTACTAGTTAATCTCGAATTAAGCCTGAAGCGTTCTTTTCTAGGCTTTAAAACCATCGAAGGAGCAGTCACCAAACATCTTCCCTCCGAAAGCTGGAAAGGTGCATACAACGTCGTACCTAGCCCTGCCGTCGAACTACGCCGAAAGCTGTTTGCAATGACCTCGGACGGCAGTGTGTCAGACGCTGCTGCGCGCTGGCTGAATCAAATCGACGAGATCAGAGATGAATACGGTACTCCGGAAACCGAGCCTCGTCATCCCGACCTTGCGTCTGGAAAGTCTTGGCCAATTATGACTCTTGATTCACACATTAATGTAGCCGAATAGTTTATAGAACATAGAAGGTGGCCGTCAGGTGAAGTGGTCAACTAATTTGGACTACTGTTAACACCTTTTTGTAATGAGTTCCGCGTCCTTTGAAGCTTAAGCTCTAAGCCACTTATGTCCAACTATGGCTTAGAGTAACAGTTCTCCCAAAAATATATTCATATCGTTATTCCATTCATTAAATAATGAAAAATTGATCGGCTGAGTTGATCATATTTATGGATAAGAAAATTGTTAGATAGGATGATTTTATACAGTGTTATTGGCCTTTTGGTAAACTGAGTCTCGATTTACCAAAAGGCAGTCAGGTTTATCTTGTGCTCTGAAATTAATGTTAATATAATCAGTTATATAGTTAGTCTTATATATAAATTACAAGACTAAAAAATAATTTACAGGACGACTTATTTTTCAATTGATTAATCTACTTTTATTGAGGTGAATGAATTTGGCAAATCGAGATGTCTTATTATACAAACGGTATGTACTAGGAGGGGAACTTGGACAAAATCGTTATTTCAAAATTAGTTGATAGTGATCGAAGTGCTGTGTTTGATTTGCTTCAAGATGAGCAAGCCATGAGATTCCTCGGTCCTAGAAGACCTTTGACTAACGAAGAAGCGGATGCTTGGTTTGCTAACGAGCTACAGGCAGAAACTAGGTTTGCTTTCAGGTTTGTTGAAACTAACGAAATTGTTGGTTTTTGCGGAATTACGTTACTTGATGGCGAGCTAGACTTTGGGTATTTCATTCGCCAGAAGTTCTGGGGACAAGGGCTAGCATCTCTTATGTGTAAGTCAGCAATATGTAAGCTGGCTCAAACCATCGACGTAACTCAAGTGAAAGTGTTCATCGCTTCAGATAATGTGGGTAGCCAAAAAGTGGCGCAGAAACTGGGCTGGCAAATAAAGCGTACAGCCGATAATGAGTTTGAGTTTGGGCACTTGTACCAAATCCGCACATAACAAGAAATTTAAGAGTGATTCACAATGCTTGGCACTCTCACTTCATTCTAGTTTTGTGTTTGTGGCACAATGGTTTAGGTAAGGTGGTAGCGTTGTTCACACCTTAATTTGGCGTTAATCTCAATTCATCATACTTTATGTAATGCGAACCATACTCTTTGAAGCATTAGCTCTAAGCCGTTTATGTCCACGAACGAGTTAGCTAATAGGGCTAAATCAAAATTGCCCCAAACCTTGTTAGCAGCATGTGATTAAGCATTCAGGCAATCATCAGGATTTCATTGAAAGGAACTATAAACGATGGGAAAAAGGGGTCGATAAGCTTGATGTGTTATACATCACTGCGCAAGAAGCTGCCGTTGATTATGTTCGTCATGGCAATATAAAAACGGTTGAGGGAACTTAGAAGTGCCCGGCACGAGTTACGAAGACCCTAAAAGCTCGATAGAGGTTGTGCATATAAAGGCCTGTCATTCACTGCTGCGAATATACACACTTTTGACTCCGTGCTCTGTCAGGTTTTTTAATTTTACTCTTTGATTCTCCTGCTGATTTAATTTACTATTGAGTATATCTACTTACAAATCATACGGTACCATGGAACATATAGTTGACGATGAAAAAGCCATTCCAGAAAGCCTTAGTCGCTTAATAGTTGATTACTGTGACCCACTTTTCATTTCAAATCGGCAAAATATCAGACAAAAAGATGTCGAAAAAAGCAATGGAACCATCACATATGTAATGTACAAACAACAGTTATGGGGCATCACTAACTCTCATGTTGCCGAGTATGAAAGTGAAGATAAAATACTAGCTTTGCACGGTTTCAATACTCCGCCAGTCAACATTGGTCAGCAAAACACTTATGGCAGCTTCAAATCCTTGCGAAAAGAAGGCGATACAACCCGTCCTGATATTGCCGTAGTTAAGATTTGCGACAAGGTAAAGAGCTCTCATTTTGATGCCAACTCGAAAAATGCGATTAACCTTGATGAGTGGAAGCACCCAAATGAAAATGAAATAATCACACCGGTGGCATTTGGCTTTCCAACTGAGCATAAATATCAAAACAATGTAATCACATGCAGTCCATTGGTTCTCGCAACCGGTCGAATTTCTGGCAAGTGGTCCGGCACTCGCGAGACATTTTCGTTTCATGCTCAACTAGATAAGGATAGCGATTTTTTTCTTAGTGGTATGAGCGGTGGCCCAATTTTTCATGCTGAAGACCGAGAGAATAACCCCTTACTGATCGGAATCATTTATGAAGGCACTCCTGGGAGCAAAGAGCACAAGCCTACTTTATTTGGGCTGGATAATGCCATTGTGTCTGGTTACACAGTCACGCCATCAATATTTGAGCAATGGCTTACTGAATTAGGTTTTTCTAGCTAAAAATAGCACGCTATCTAGCGGGTTCTTTCTACTTGTGTCTATTGTGTGAAACGAGAGGTGATTTCAGGATAAAGTAAGGTAAATGACATCAATGTGGTTCAAGAAGCTGAGCGTCGCTGGCAAAGAAAGGGGGCAAATTCAGCTTATAGTTAGTGCTTTAAGCCAGTGAACGGCACAAGTTAGTTAACATATTACTTAATTTAGTAATCCATGAATTAACGCAGGTGTTGTAAAGTCGTATAGCGCAGGGTCTATTTAAGCAGGGCCTTACCAGCTCTAATAGGGTGGGCAGATTCACCGGACCACAACACAAGTGTTATCAGCCTGCTCGCTTCACTCACCGAACCGGCCTACTGTTACTGGCGCTATGCGATTAGGAGTACATGATGAGTTGTGGTAACTGTCAATATTTAGCTGATTTTTCAGACCTAGGGCTGGGTCTGCGTTGCATGAATGTAAGGAATAGTCCTACAGTTGGTGACTTTATGGTTGTGACTGATTCAGGCTTCTCCTGTTCATACTTCACTGAATTTAGCATGAATAAGATGTTTGAATGGGATGAGAGAAAAAACCGTAGTAACCAGGAAAAGCATAACATTGGTTTTGAACGTATTCATGATTTAGTCAAGGATCCAAATATGTTACAAGTGGCTGAAAAGCCTCAAAAGTGGGAGGACCTTAGTAATTTACCTGATCATGTAGAACGAAATGAGGGAAATACTGACCCAGTTCGTGGGAAATGGATCGGTTTGATAGATGATAAGCCTTACACTGCAGTGTACACCTTTCGAGGTGGCATTGGTGAAATGTGTTCGCGAATTATTTCACTTCACCGTGCAGAAAACAAAGATATTAAGGCATATGAGTCAGTGAAAGAAAGTAAACAATAGCGGAAATACGCAAATACAACAAAAACAACAAAAACATCAAGTTGACCCATTTTACTCGCCGTTTTTGGTATGAAGTCTCGTGTGCGCAGTAATTTCATCGCGGAGCGACTTATGCTTGGTGTTATAATTTCTGAGGTACCTTATGAGGATAAATCACACTTGCCCTTATTGTATGCAAGAGGCATTTGATAATAGTGGCATGCAGACTCTAAGTTTTAGACTTACACCTCACATGCTTCACGATAGTGGAGTGCACGAACTTAGGTGCCAAAGAGGTCATGAATACTCTGTCGTATTAAGTGCCGCAAAATATGAAATCTTGTATGACTTAGGTATGAATGCTTTGGGAGATGGCTACACCCGGGAGTCTGTTTCATCGTTTGCTAGCTCATTAGAGCGGTTTTATGAATTTTTTATTAAATTTCAAATGGTAAATTCTGGAATCACTTCAGAACTGGCAGATCAAGCTTGGAAAACAGTTTCAAATCAATCTGAAAGGCAACTAGGAGCTTTTACTTACCTTTACTTATCATCGATAGGTGAATTACCTCCAGAACTAACTAGCAAAGATCGAGGCTTTAGAAACAAAGTAATCCATAAAGGTTATATTCCATCAGTGGATGAAGCCATAGGATTTGGAAAGGTTGTTCACAACCATATAATGGCGGTTATATCTGAACTTGAGGCTAAATATGGTTACCGTAAAATATATGAATTTTATTCAGCCCAGTTGCCACAAGGTAGTGCAAACTGGGTTGTGAGTGAGTCAGCAAAGTCGATGAATTTATCTCGAAGGTCTGGAGGTACGTCAGTGGTTGACTTTGACACGATGCTGCAAGGGTTTAGTCGAAAGTAAAATTACATCAAATGTTTAAGGTTTTAAGATACTTTTCCTAATCTGATAAAAGTAATTTAGGGTAAATGTTCTAGCACATTTATGTCCATCAATGGCTTAGGGTGATCGATCTAAGCCGAAACTGCCCCAAATTAATTTAGAGCTGCTACTCACTCACAATATGCTCATATCGATTTGCCATATATTTTCTTATGCAAAAGTAACACTCTTATTTACAATATTTATACTTAATGAAAACGGTTAAATAGGATGGTTTCATACATTATCATTATTATTTCGGCAAGTAGTCTCGAATTGCCTGAAGGCAATCAGGTTTATCTTGCCTGTTGAAATTAATACCAATACAATCAGTTGCATAGATGGTCTTATTTATAACTTACAGGATTAATCAAATAATTTACAGGACGTCTCGATTTGTCAGGAGAAGACAACGAGTTAAATTCAAATATAACCTTAATGTTTAACTGTTTAGTAGATGTTAGTGACGGTTATTAGATTTGGAAATTCAAGACGCCCTATTATACAAACGTTATATCACCTCTTTAATAAGGATGTATCTTGAAACTTAAGTTGGATATCAAATCAAACGCGTTAGATAGCTTTAATGAAGCCTTATCAAAGTTCGAAAGTGGCGAACAAGGCGATATTAAATCGTTTAAGTTCTCTATTCTTCATCTATCACACTGTATCGAGCTTGTACTAAAAATGTACATTCAAACTTTAGATGAAGACCTTGTTTACCTAAAGTGCTATAAAAAACTGACCCAAAAAGCTAAAGAAGCTAATGTTGATTTATTGGCTGCATATAAGTTACTAGAAGAAAGTGAATTTGATTTTTCTAATTTAATAAATGGTCATACCAACCCTTATACAATTACAGTTGACCATGTGATTTCAATCGCTAAAAATGAAATGTGTAGTATTACAGGAAATAAATTTGTAGACCAAGATTTTATAGATGACATCAATTGGATGAAGGGGTTGAGAAATTCAATTGAACACTATGAATTTGAGTTTACTGTCAAAGAAGTTAGGCTATGCATTGGCAGGCTAGTTCGCGGTCTAGATGAGTTCACGGATGTGTTTTCTTTATTTAATCTTGAGAGCGAAGTTGGTAAAGACAAATTTCATGTTTTTTCTGTTCTGGCTGACGAATATGAACAAACTCTTTCTGAAGCTCACCATGAAGTCAAAGAAACTGAAGATGCACTATACAGAGGAACACGACCTAAAGAGCAAATGTTTATTGAATGGAATGTTTACTCTTGTGAAAGCTGTGGTAACGACACCATGATACCTAATTCTGATTCATCAACTGGATATAAGTGTACTTATTGTGAGAATGAAGAATCCGAAGAAATAGAAGTTGATTGCGATGCTTGTTATTTACCTTGGGCAAATGGTGAAATGAGTTATTGGGATGAGAACTTGGCTAATGTTTGTCCTCGATGCGTCAATCCTGAGGCATGGTGATATAATATGTACTTTGGTGTTCTAGCTAATATTCAATTTCTGGTAAGGTTAATTATGGTTAATGATAGGTATGAAAAAGCTCGAAAAGCTTTTAACTTATTCTTCCTAAAGTCGGGTGAAAACGTAACTGTTGAGAAAATTGTAGAGGTTACAGGCTGGTCTCGTCGAACTGTGGAAGACTATTACAGTAAGAAGTGGAGTCGGTGGAATATAATGAAAAAAGTTGGTCATGGAGTTTATGCTGTCAGAGTTCCAGCAGACTTAAATGAAAAGCTCTTTGTAGAGTTACATAGTCAAAATGAGGGAGCCGTCAACTTTCGAAGTATTTATTAAACACGCACATAACTAGGCGTTAATCTCTACTTCGCTATACTTTCAGTAATGCGAACAATACCCTTTAAAGACCTAACACTAAGCCATTCCTGTCCATTCATAACACTAAGCCTAATTTACCCCATTCTGGCGGTCTTTCAATTGACTCGCTATTCGAGCATATTGACTCAGGTATTTTACTGTTTTGGACCAGATATATCTAATTTCACTATATGTATGCAAAGTGATGGCTTCCATTAATGGGTAAAACCAACCTTGTGTATTTTTAGCTACCATGAACGTGCGAACGCCTTAATTACCGAGCCAATTACACTATAAGCCGCGAATGCTGAGTGTAATTAGCATAGTGTTGATTGCTTTGTTATATTCTCTTCTCATTGGCAAATAAAACTAGCTCTTTTGATAAAGCATGGTTACTAAACAACGAAATTATAACTTCTGGTTTTGTAAGGTAATGATCTGTTGGTTCATTTTGCTGTGGGCTTGGATCCCAATACAACCCATCAGAATATAAAACCCAATGCTTGTAACGTTTATCATCTGGCCAACGTATATATAATAAAGCTGACACTGTATCTTCTATCGTCTCAGACCTTTTTGTGTGTATATTTTCATACAAACCAAGAAACTTCTCAATTTGCTGTATTGTAACCCTGTCATCATATTTATTTTTACACTTTGAATCCGACATTATCTCATAAGTATCTTGATAACTTTTACCAATTATATTAGCAACACAAGCGATACCACAGCCTGACTCTAATGACGGTTGTTTAATCATCATTACCTCCGAAAACATAACGCGCCAGTAAGCGGCGAGTAATAGCTTGTTAAAATGTGTAGCAAGATAAAATCAGAACCGAGCATGTTACCACTCCGACGTTATTGACTTGCTATATTTCACCACATCCACAAAACAAACAGTATTCATCTAATACTTTTTTAGACGCTAAGCCATTTTTATAATCATAGAATCTGTGAATTAGTTGATTTTTATTATCCCAAATTATGTCTTTAGGGATATTATCAACGAAGTAACCTTCGGGAGGTAAAAGGGTATATTTAAATTCATTATCTTCGAAATTACGTTTGATCTCTTCTGAGTTATCTCCAGCCCACCATATTGGAATTGTAAGTCGATTGGCTTCTTTTCTTGCTTTTGATTTATGCAGCCACATATCAGCAAGTATGACTAGATACACTTTGTAATCGATAGAATTATCCGATATTTGGATTTTATTTAATATGTTGTCCCTATCAACATAAACTTTATTAACATCTTTTATTACACTATCCATTTGGGAGCTTTTAAGTCGCTTAGCTTGAATTAAAAATATTTCTCTAGTAGCAGGAGAAATAACAACACCATCCATTCTTTTATTAGATCCGTAAGGTGTTTCTAGACTTACAGCGGACTTTACTTCACTTATAGTTAAGCCTTCATTGATGACTTGGGACAAGTTTTTACAAAAGTAATAGGTTTGGTTTGCCTCATTTATACCACCGCCTGATGCCTTAGGGTAATGAGTTTTAAACATATCTAAATATTCAGAACAAACCAAATCAAATGCAGTTTTTACTTTAGCATGTGCCAACACAGAGCTCTCCCTTGTGAAATATAACGTCTTACTAAGCAGTGATAAATAATTGGCTAAAATTGCGAGTAACGAGTGTTAACTAACTACAACGTCCGTTTAAATGCCTTGTTGAACGAAGCCGCTGCGCGGCAGAGTAAACAAGCCAGCGTTCATACTAACCAATAGCATCACCATTATGGTGGTGCCTTATTGGGGTTATTAGTATGAATCATTCACAACAGCAACGATTTAATTATCTTTATGAACAACACCTTACCAATTTAAGGCTACAAGGTAAACGGCCAGCAACCATTGATGGCTATTCTCGTGCGGTTCGACGTATTTCAGCTTACTTTGATAAGTCTCCCGATGGATTAACTACTGCTGATTTAAAGGATTACTTTAACAGTCTTATCCAAACGCACTCATGGAGTACCGTTAAAATAGACCGTAACGGCTTACAGTTTTTCTATCGTTACACCCTCGACAAACAATGGGAGTGGCTCAACATTGTCAAACCACCACAAGTTAAACGCCTGCCTGATATTTTAACTCCTACGCAAATAAGTAAAGTCATTAACGGCACCAAGAAGCAACGCTACCAAGTGTTTTTTCTCACCCTTTACAGCATGGGACTACGATTAAGCGAAGGCTTAAACCTGACAGTTCATGATATTGATAGCCAAACCATGCAAATAATATTCGTGATGCTAAAGGCGGTAAAGATAGATTAGTTCCTCTGCCAAAGCGTACTTTGTACGCACTGCGCAGTCATTGGCAAACGCATCATCATGCGCGACTGATTTTCCCAGGATTGGGAAATGGTATGAACTCGCCAATGGACAAAGGCGGCATTCAAAAAGCCATCAAACAAGTTTTACGTGATTGTAATATCAATAAACTCGTTAGCCCGCATTCGCTACGTCATTGCTTTGCTACTCACTTGTTGGAAAACGGCTTGGATTTACGCTCGCTGCAAGTATTACTCGGTCATGCCTCGCTAAATACGACCGCTAGATACACTCAATTAACCCAACTCAAACAAAAGGATGCTGCCATTGCTATTAACCAACTTGCTGACAAGCTAGCGCTAGACTGGAGTTTGGTATGAGTACGTTCATTGACTTACTGCGCATGCATCATGACGAGTTTGAGCGCCAATTTGGGAATCAACTTTCCCATGATAGTCGCCGTGCAATATACGCCATGCTCGGTTGTAAAACTGGGCATCAAGGTTGCTCACAATGGTTTTGTAAACACTGCAACCACGACGACAGACTGCCACTATCTTGTGGTCATCGACATTGTCCGCAATGCCAGCAATGCACGACTTCTGATTGGCTTGAGCGCCAGCAATTAAAGTTACTACCCGTGCACTACTTTATGGTCACGTTCACTTTACCCTATGAATTACGAACGCTTGCGCGTTCGCAATCTAAAGCGATTTATCAATCGATGTTCTCCGTCGCTGCAAGTGTGTTGAAGGATTTTTCCAAACGTAGAAACGGCGGTGAAATAGGTTTCACCACCGTTTTGCATACTTACAGCAGGAAACGTAATTTACATCCCCACTTACACATTATAGTCGCCAATGGCAGCTACAATAAAACGCGAAACCAATGGCATAAAGGTAAGAGTAACTATCTGTTTAACGCCTTTGCACTAGCTAAAGTCTGGCGAGCTAGAATGATTGATGCAATCAATCAGCACGCTGACTTATCGCTGGCGAACGCGGATACATTACCCACTAAATGGGTCGTTGATTGCCGAAAAATCGGTTACGGTCTTCCCGCCTTACAATATCTGTCACGCTATTTATATCGGGGTGTGTTGCCTGATAAAGACATCATCGACACATCCAATAATACCGTTACCTTCAGATATAAAGACGGACAAACTCAAGTAACGAAAACCAGAGCCTTACCGACATTGCAATTCCTCTGGCTTATCTTGCAGCATGTGCTGCCGAAAGGGTTACAGCGAGTGCGGGATTATGGTTTTTTGCACGGTAACGCCAAGCGGTTACGCGTGCGTATTCAAGTCATATTACTGCATCTGTTTAATTGGAGTATTGTAATGGTCAACTCAAATCGGACACTTGCTTAAGCTACTTTTCTTAATATCTGCTGCTCAAATTCCATCGGTGATAAATACCCCAATGTTGTATGTGGCCGCTTGCTGTTGTAATAAGCAAGGTAATCCAAAATACAGCGTTCAGCGTCTTTCTTTGTTTTCAAGCGATAGTAATGCATATGCTCGTGTTTGAAGCTTCTAAAAAATCGCTCTGTTGGTGCATTATCCCAACACTCACCTTTGCCGCTCATGCTGGGTATCATCTCCATTTTCGAAAGCATTTCCTGGTACTTGCCGCTTGCGTATTGGCTGCCTCTATCTGAATGATGCATAACTCCAGCATTGGGTTTTCGTCGCCAGTAAGCCATCTGTAGCGCCTGCAAACACATTTCTGTTTTCATGTTGTCGGCAATACTCCATCCAATGATTTGCCTTGAATATAAATCCATTACAACGGCTAAATACATCCAACCTTCAAGCGTCCAAACGTAGGTGATATCAGTTGTCCAATATTTATTGGGCTGCTGAACATCGAATTTACGCTCTAACAAGTTATCTGCAATATTAAAATTATGCTTACTATCAGTAGTTACCTTGAATCGTCTTGGGTAGCGGGCTTGCAAGCCTAAGCGTGACATTAAACGCCATATTTTGTAATGACCAACATCAAAGCCTTCTTTGCGTAACTCATTGGTTAATCTGCGATAACCTAGCGTTTTTTTGTGTAAGTCGAATATCTCGGTAGCCTTAATCTCAAGCGCCACATCCCTATTAGGCGATGCTTTATTTGATAACCAGTGATAAAAAGCACTTGGGCTTACATCCATAACTTTACATGTAACTCGAATTGGAAATGTCTTCTTATACTCTGCGATGAACTGAAATCTTACTCGCTTTCCTTGGCAAAGAAGACTGCGGCCTTTTTTAAAATTTCTTTCTCCATCAGCAGTTTTGCATTTTCTTTACGTAGTATTTCAAGTTCATTACGTTCGGATAGGTTTAGGCCTTCTTGTTTGGTTCCAGGTCTAGCTTGCGTGCCGCTTTCTGCTTGAACCCAGCGTGTAATTGCACTTAACGATACACCTAAGCTAGCAGCGGCTGCTTGTCTGGTATATCCTTGCTCAGTAACGAGTTTTACTGCGCCTTGTTTGAATTCAGTTGTAAATTTCGGACGTTTAAACTTAGTATTCATGATCACCTCTAATTAACATTATACTTAAATGCTTTAGAAGTGTCCGGTAGAATTAAACCACATCATATGCCTGAGCTCGCTGCTACGAACACAGCAAAAGCAATCCGTATTTGTCCTTGCTGTCAGCATGAAATGAGGTGTGTTGGCATTACACGAACGACCTAGCCGAAAGGCGAACATAATAGGAATAATGGCATTAACATGACAGGTTCGAGATATTAAATTTATGGTACAACTAGCTAGTTAATTGATAAATAACAGGTCTGTTATTTATCTCAATTTCGTTCGTCTTGGGTTTAACCCCAAGACGAAGTCCCCACCAAGATCAAACACGTAATTTACTATATAAAGAAGGGCTCGGGCTTGCTCAACACTCGAATAAGGTGTCGACTGCGCGACACCTATTCTTATATGTTATAGCGATTTTAAACAGCTATTTCGATAGTTTGGATATCAATAGCCTCATACTCTTCACAAATGATTTCTATTTTTATCCGATGACATCCCGACACCAGAGGCACGATCATATATTCATCATCAAAAGTTCTACTCCTTGTGTGAAGCAAATTATTTAGTTTGATTGTTAATTGATTGCCATCTAATATTGTCCACCAATTCTGGTTTAGTGGGCGAATAACAGACATATTAAGCCTAGGGTTCGACACCATACTCAATGCCGACAACGTATCATTCCTAGTAAACTGATCATAGATTGATGAAATAGAGTTCAGCTTTCTTAAAGTTTCTTCTTGTTGTTGTTCTTGGTATTTAGAATATGCTTTTTCTATAGGACTAAAAGGTAAAGGATTCTCAGCTTCACTAAACTCTTTACCTTTGCTATAAACTAAAACACCTTCAGGAAAAGTAATATCTACAAACACGTTATTCGCTTTCATGGAACCTTTATTGCTGACATCGATAACAAGAGGAATAGAGTAATTCTCTAGTTTGTATATTTTCTCTCGTTCAGAGTTATATTGATCTATCGCTAATTGAGTTGGTAATCCGTTATTATATTTTTCAATCTCATCGTTTGATATAAATTCTCGTAAATGTCCTTCTATATCATTTATATCAATCTTTTCAGGTACTACTAACCTTTCAAACTCGTTAAACTTTTCATCAACTGTCGGGAGCTCTACTGTCATTTCAATCATGGGGATTTTGAGTGTAATTCTTGACTCTAAGTCAGTGATTTTTTCCCTTAGCTGTCGATTTTCTTTACTAAGAGAGGTTAGCTCTTTAAAGAGTGCTTCTTCAGCCCCCACTTTATCGCCTCTAACCCAACCTACGGCAGGTTTCTGCATAATTTGCTTCATTAAAGATATTGAAACATTTTTTATTAGCTCTTCTTTTGAGCTCCAAAATTGCGCCATTTTCGAGTTTTTTAGAACTAATTTTCGGAAGTTATTAATTTCCGTAAGATCATCATCCCTTTTGTCTTTTGACAAAGACACCATTTCATCCATGACAAATGCAAGGACTGGAATTTTATTTTCTAGAGCATATTCGTATTCTTTTTGTGTAAAGCTAATTCCATCAGAGGCTTTTGAACCGTATCGTAAGCCCAAGACAAGAATATAATAATCACTAACTTCAATGGTTCTTCTTATTATTTCCCATTGGTCTTCATCTTCAGCACTGAACATTTCCATTCCTATAGGGATGTGATACATCTCGAGGATGGCTTTAATTATGCTTTCCCGTTCTTTTTCAAGGTCAGAATATGTGGAACTAATGAATACTTGATATTTTGTTGAATTCACAAAAACTCCTTGCGATATAATATAGCGTTATAAGATGACATCTCGATTAACCAAATTTGTTTACCCTAGTCAATAGCACTAATCAAATGAAAAAATAAGATAAAATACCAATCTGACCTTAAAGCTGATTCTGAAAAAGTGTATAGTCCTGTTATTTTTTAAAAGTCTTATTATCTATTCAAAATGACAAGTATACGGCTGATTTTATTGGTATTTAATTTTATTGCAAGGAAAAGTAAGGCTATGTTCTGACAAAGTGTGAAAGAACTGAGAAATAAACAAATAAAACTGTATAAGATCATCATATCTGATTAAAAACGGCGGCAGAATGGCGGTGTTAAGTAGCTTGTTGGGTAATCGTCAGGCTGGGTAATTTGAGCATGTATATACTTACAGCATTAAATTGGGCTTCTACTCCGCTCAACCCAACTGCGCATAACGCATGAACGGAGGTTATTTCTCATTTCACATGATTTACAAGATGAATCGAAAACAGTGGCACGTATTACTCCATCACTACCGTAAGAGCTCCGTCTATAATTGAAAATGTAAAGTTGATAACTCAGTGCTGTTGCGGTATTAGGGCGATAGGCTATTCTTTGTAAGAACTTTGACATTAATGGGTATTAACATGACGAATTTGAAAAAATCAACATCCATTTCACCTGTACTAGTAAATAGAATTGTTGAGTTGGCTGAAAAGCATTATGGCCTTAGAGTTGCTTCATTTTTCAAATTAGCATATCTAACGTCATTACGTATTGATGAATTGTTAGATACAAAATTTACTGATATTTCAGTAGTTGATAATAAATTCTTAGTAATCAATCATAAGGTTCGAAGTTATAATAGCAAAAGCTGCTATCTACTATCAAATGAGGCTATATCTATAGTTCAGAAATTGAAAGCCGATTTTCCTTCCGATATATTCCTCTTTCAATCAAAAAATAGTAACAATCGAATAAACGCAGAACCAAGTCCTTTATCTCGGCAGTATCTTTCTCAGGCTATGAAAGCTATCAATGAAATTACGAGAAATAAAATTACAATGAGTCAATTTAGGTATAAATATACCATTAAAAACAATAATTTAAATAAACCTTCAAATTCATAGTCATCAGCCAAATAGCCCGGTTTATAATAATGTATCGGTGTCTATTATGATGCCTCATTCATTTAGTTTTAAGTAAATCTAACATCTACGTAGACTTTGAGTGAGCCAGAATGCTTTCTTAGATGATGGGTTCATGATGTGAGAAATGGATAATTTGGAACATTTGAATAACTAGCTCTAAGGTAGCAAGTCTTTAGCATCAGAATCTAACACTTCAGCAATTTCATATAGTTTTTCTAACGTAATATTTACTTCACCGCGTTCAATACGGCCCACATACGAACGATCAATATCGGCTAGTAACGCGAGTTTATCTTGAGAAACTCCCATTTCTTTTCTTCTAACTTTAATTTTCAATCCAACATTAATAGCTAAGTCTTTCATTTTAAATCATTCTAAAAATGAAAGACTATCCGCTCTTGTAACACCAAAAACAACGGACTATAATCCGCATTTTGTAGTGTGCCTTAAGTACGACTCTTGGATTTTAAACGATGCCTAAAAAACCGATAAAAGTTACAACACCAATATATTCAATTTTTATTACAGATGATTTGAATAATTTTACAGTCAGTGAAATGAGAAGTGCTTATATGGAAGCTACCGGTGAAACAGATCCTGTTCTTTCACGAAAGATGGTTTATCGACAAATTTTGCGTCTACAAAAATTATGCATGCTTGAAAAACTCGACTCTGAGAACGTAAAAGAGCATCGCTATAATAAAACAAATATGTTTCACCAAGTCGGTCTAACTACTGAACAAATCAAGACTAAACAAGTAAGTTCAATGCTTGTAAAGAGTCCTAAAAAGATCACAACTTCATTGTTAGATGAGCGCTTAAAGCAGTGTGAAGTTGACTTGATCGCAAGTATTGCGGAATCTGAAGAGTACATGGCTTTATACAAGTCACTCCCTGAATTGAAAGAGCACTTAGAGTCAAATTACCTGCAGTCTCGCGAGCATAGTTCTAAGTTATTAGGGCAAATCAAAGCGATAAAAAGCGTTATTTCATATCAGAAGAGGCAATGATGAAATTGAGACCTTGGCAAGAAGAGTGTGTACTGACAGCTGTTGAACATTTTAAACATACGAGTAAGCATTTTTTATGTTTAGCCACGCCTGGGGCTGGCAAAACTATGATGGCTGCAGAGCTAGCTGCGAGTTTGCATGAGTCTAATCTTATCGACTTTATTTTATGCTTTTCACCATCAATAAATGTAGCCCATAATATTCGAGATAGGTTTTCTCAACGTTTAAATTGCCGGTTTGATGGTGTTATCGGGGCATTAGGTTGTTCGTATACATATCAAAGTTTATTATTTTTTAATGATGACTTTTGGCAAATCATGAATAATCATCGCGTATTGGTTATTTTTGATGAGATCCATCATTGTTCTGGATCGACAATTGAAAACGCCAATGCATGGGGTGAGGAGATTATATTAAAAATTCAATCTCAAGCTGCCTATACCTTAGCTTTAACAGGTACACCATGGCGCTCAGATAAGGCTCCTATCGCAATTTCTAATTATATCGAGTCAGATGGTGCTATTCAATGTGATTACGTCTACGGGCTTCGTGAGGCTGTGAGAGACGATGTCTGCAGAAATCCTAAAGTTGTATTAATTGATAATGAAAAGCTCACTGTTACTCAAGAAAATAAAGTTTCAAAAGTATTCTCAAGTTTCCAGGCTCTATTAGACGACCCTTCGGTATCCTACCAAGCGATTATAACTAACGATACTGCAATCCGTTATGCATTAAATTTATCATGCAGCAAGTTAAGCGAAATAAGATGTATGAACCCAAGTGCAGCTGGTTTAATTGTCGCATCTTCAGTTGAGCATGCAGAATATATAATGAATATTCTACAGATTGAATTTAAGCAAAGTGCGATATTAGTGACTTACAAACAACCCGATGCTCAGTATCTTATCGATCAATTTCGTCATAGTGGTACGGAATGGATAGTGTCAGTCAATATGGTTTCTGAAGGCATAGATTTACCTCGGTTGCAGGTATGTTGTCATTTGAGTCACGTTAAAACTGAATTATATTTTAGACAGGTACTAGGTCGTATTTTACGTATGAACAATGCTAAAAATAAAGATGCATGGCTTTATACGTTTGCAGAGCCGTTACTCAGTGAATTCGCATTGAGAATTCAGCAAGAGATCCCTGATGTGGAAGTCATAATGGGCAACAATATAAAAAAGGTGACTAACTTTAAAGCATTAAACAAACGGGGTTTCACTGGGAAAAGGAATGAAAGCTTATCACTAGATATGGGTATTGATAGTGCTTTGGTACATCAATTATCACCTTATTCAACCGGTCAAAATAAAAGTTGTATAGATGATTTTACATTTGAGATTAGAGGTGATTTTAGGGAAAAGGTAATAAGTACTTTTAGTTCACCATTTTAAGTTATATTTGTATATATAGTTAAAATGGAATTCAGGCTTCTTTGAAAATGTGAGGCGTTATGTTGATAGTGAATAGTGTTAGGTATGTTGGTTCATATAAATTGCAGATAAATTTATCTAATGGTACTACGGGCTTGTTTGATGTAAGTAACTACATCACAAAAGGCGCGTTTAAAGAACTATCTAATGAAACATACTTAAAGTTGGTTGAAGTTGATGATTCAAGTATGGGAATCTGCTGGCCAAATGGTCAAGATTTTAGTGCTGATACACTGGAATGTGAACTCGAGATTATAAATAGTAATATTTGGGATTCGTTTTTTAAGGCTAAAGAAAGTGCTTCTGATGATTTTATGATTGAACGTGAATATACGGTTAAAGATCTATTAAAAACTACCGGCAAGGATTAATGAGGCTTTATGAAACTTGAATTTAATAATATTTTTGATGCTATTACTGATAATAAATCAGAAGCATCACGCTTAAAAACGCGCTCTAACTTGATGATATTTATCCGTGAAATTATTAATGCAACAAGAAAAATATATCATCCAATGCGTGTTAGCTTGCCTTAATATTAGGCATATTGGTAAATTAATTTTGTTATGTAAGAGGACAATTAAATGAATTATTTTGAAAAGGATCCCTTCTAGGTATTTAAACCTGGAGGGAAAATGAAGAAACTTAAACAACAATATCAAAATTTTGCAAAACATAAAAAAATCGATTATGTGTGGAATGTCTACCCAAATGTGCGAAGTGGTACACATAAAAATTTTTCTGATTACCACCGAACCTCAGCCAGCTTAAGTAGACGTTGAGGCATCGGTGCCGTTCGAATACTTGATACGATTAACTGCTCAAGCATATTTTTTAAATTAAACCGTCGATTAAACTTAAAGCAGAACTCTGCCAAATATCGAGGTAAATGCTTTTGGTTAATAGCATGATAAGTTCCGTGCATTGAGTTTTTAACATTACTTATCATTGTATTAACCCATTTAAAGTAAGGCCACTCAACACTATCTGGACCACCGCCAGTAACAACTGCAAGATGTAGCATCTCGGCATCTTTAACTGCACGAAAGCACGCTAGACCATCTGAAATAACAATCGCCTTCGGTGTCAAGTGGGCTTTAGCCCAACGCGTTATTTCTACTTTGTTGAATCCATCTACAGCGCTAAAACGCATACCAATCGGATGCCCTTCATCATTGATTGATACCGCTGCAATAAAGGGGCGTTTTCCTTTGGCTCCACGGCCTCTAACACCACGTCGTACGCCACCCCAGTAAGCATCGTCTATCTGGACATAATCAACTAATGGTATTTCATCATCTCGTTCTTTCATCGCTTGCATTAGCTTCTGCTTTAACCGCCAAGTTGCGTTATACGAAATACCAAGTAACCTTGATAATTCAAGCGCTGAGATACCGTTCTTTTCTTGCGTTACAAAATATATTGCAAGAAACCAAGTTGTTAGTGGCAACTTAGAGTGAGCGAAAAGTGTTCCAGATATCAATGACGTTTGAAAATGACACTTATTGCATTGATACAGCGCTCTAGATTTTAGTTTACAGTACTTGTTGTTGTCACAATTAGGACATCGATAACCCATCGGCCAACGCATATCGAATAAGTTATTATGACACTGTATTTCAGTGCCGTACTTTTCAATAAATTGATGAATCGATATGCCTTTTTGAAACTGTACTTTATTTTTAGCCATGACCTAAACCTCATCACCACACTCACTTAACTATAGTTTACGAGGGCTGAGCATTAGTGGTAATCAGAAAAATTTTAGTACAAAGCAAGAAAAAAGCTTTTATTATATGCATTTAATTGAATGTGAAGGTTATCCTATAAAGCTAAGAGCAGCTAGAGGGAGAGTATTAGCAGATCCTTGGAGTGACTATCCTTCTTATGTTTATGATGTAGCTAAAAGCTGGAAGCATAACTCAAACAGACGTCATCAATTTTATAAATAATGTTTAGCCCTATTAATTTGGTTTTGATAGGGCTTATTTTTTGATTTAGTTATTTATGTTGGGATTCTAAACAAGAAATGTAAGATGATTTAGTCCCCATCTTTTCAGTTACCTGAACTTGAGTGCGTCCTGATTTTACTCTCATAGTAATAAGAGAGCTAATAAGCTCAAATTCGGCCTCTAGATCAGAATGAACTTTCTTTACTTCAACGTTCAGGAAGGCCCTCTTTTTTAATTTAGATAAGCTCATTATTTCACCTCTTTCATTCGACTGCGACCTGGTCAATTTCTTTCATTGGTATCTTATTTGTTTTTTACAAAAGTGTAGTGGCATTGTGAATTGGGTCACTTGTTTATAAATTTCCAGTATAAGACCTTATCTGAATAACTATAAAAAGAATAAGTGTTATAACAAGATTTGTCCATCAATGGCTTAGGGTGATTGCTCTAAGCCGAATTTGCCCCAAAGTGAGTTAGAGTGATTACTCATTCACATATGATTAATGTTAGTTTTCCTTATTAAAAGCTATTCGACCGCTAGATATTTTATTGGTATCCCCGTTGTGTATCCTGAGGGTAAACCCCACTATAATTGCAATATTTATGGTTAAATATAATTAAATACGGGATCATAGAGTGCATGATACAATTTCTTAAAGTATCGACCAGATTTGTATTTTTAGTGTTGATTTGAAGTAATCACTGATAAACAGAAGGTAAAAAATGAATGATGAAATAATTGATGAAATATTAAATTCAACTGATGCTGACGAACTGAAGAGTCTTAAAATAAAGTTAACAAAAGCAATTGAAAGTTTAGATAATGATGGTATTTATTGGCATTACACTTCGTTTGAAGCTCTGGTATCAATTTTATCCACAGATAATGAGTTTGGTCCAACAATAAGAGCTACTAATATCAATTTTTTGAATGATAAAAGTGAGTTCAGTCACGGTGAGAAAATCGTAAATAATAACGGTTATAAAACAATTAGGACATCAGATAACATATACTCTTTTAGCTTATCTAAAGCTGAAGATTCTCTTTATCAATGGTTACAGTACACGCCTAAAGAAACAGGTGTTGCTATTGGGTTTAAACTTAACACTGAAAATCCCAACTCTGATTTTTATTATCCTTATGATTTTGATAGAGAAAAATTACAAATCCACTCTATGTTTACTCACCTTGCTGAATGCTTATATTTAAATGACGATGTAGTCCTCACTGATGAACATAAAAGTATATGCAAGAGTCTTTATCGAGATACCTTTAGGGGGAAAGTTCCTGATCACCTATTAGATGTTATGGTTAAAGCTCAATCTGAAACAGGCGTGATTACTTTGCTTCCATTTTTTATAAAGCATCCTGCATTCATGGACGAAAGAGAAGTTCGTGTATTATTCGATCAAATAAGTATGAGGAATGACGACGATGAAAAAAAATTCGATATCAAATACACAAACAAGAAGCCTTATGTAGACCTATCGTTTAAATCTAATTTAATTTATAAGCTACAAATATCACCACGCGGAGATAGTAATAACATGGAAGATTTAATTAAACATTTCATGGGAACTAACCTTTATTTATCGCATTTAGATCCAGAAACCGATTTATTAAAAAGTAATATTCCATATAGAGAATAGTTTTTTATTACTGTCATGGACTAGCGTTGTTAATCGCTTTGACGTTTACATAAGCTTCACCAACTTGTAGTGGTATAGGTTAATTGACCACAAGCTAAGGGGAGTGAGTGGAACGGCTGACTCCTATTGATGATGCGACCAGTGATATCCATGCTGAGTTTTTTCCGTCCGAGACTACCGAAGGTTGCATGAAAGTAATGAAGGCTTATATCGAGAAACGAGGGCTGTTTAAGACACTTTACGTTGATAGATCTGGCATCTTTGGTGGGCCGAATCGTTGTAACTTCTCACAAATGCAAAGGGCATGTGAAGAGCTTGGGTTCGAGATCATTTTTGCCAATTCACCTCAAGGTAAAGGTAGGGTTGAACGCGCGTTCGATACCTTCCAAGACCGCTTGGTTCCAGAGCTTCGTCTAGCAGAAATAACGGACATGGACAGCGCTAATCATTATCTTCAAAACACCTTTATTCCAGATTACTGGTTGAAAAAACTCACCGTCCATGCAAAAAATATCCATTCGGAATTTAAACCAGTCCCAGCGTACATCAACCTTGATGCTATCTGCGTTCAGAAGGAATACAGAAAAATCCGTCGTGATCATACCTTCAGTTACAACAATACCATGTACATAATAGATTCCCCCTTAAGACATTCAATCGTGAACCAGAAGGTAGAAATACGGAAACAGTTGGGTGGCGGCTTTGCCGCTTATTTTGCCGATCGTAAGCTCACCATCGCTGAAATCAAGGAACCATGCAAACTCACGGAATATGGAGAGGAAGTACAGAGGAAGCTCAATACCATCAAGCTTGCTGAAGAGCTTGGCAACCTATCTGAAGCAGCTCGAATCAGCGGTTGCTCAAGGGAAAGCATCTACAATAATCGACGCCTGCTTGAAACTCAGGGGCCTCTGGCACTGAAAAGAATGTATGGTATCCCTCGTCATACCAATCGTATAGACCAAGATGTTGAAGATAAAGTCATCGAGCTAACATTAGAAAAACCTCATCTGACCCAAATCCCTATCAGTAGTGAAATGATGAAAAGGCACAATATATCAATCAGTCACTCGACAATTAGAAACATCTGGGTAAGAGAGAAGCTGAATACAAAGGTGTTACGGATCGAGCGTTCAGAGGCATTAGCAAAAACACCGTAGTGAAAATGAGAGGGGGTGAGCTAGACTTTATAGTGAAAACGACAAAGTCCCACGGTAATTACTCCGTCACACTCCCTCGGTAATCACATTGATCGTTCCAAGCCGTGTGATTATTCACAGTAATAACGCTAAGGCGTGTGATTCAAGTCAGAATTATAATCAAAGCAGTCTAGTTACAAGCTTTTATCACTATTCTAACGCCAACAAAACTAATGCGTAAGAGAGGTTTTTGTTAGTTTTGTTGGGCTATTACAGTATTTTTAAAATGAACAGGTTAGGTAACCCGTAACTCTTTTAATTGTATCAAATTAAGCATCGATGTCAAAAATAGCTGCATAATTATCTGCTTTAAAGCCCAGAGTTAATGAACCGTCAACATCAAGTAACGGGCGTTTTATCATAGCAGGGAGCTCTAATAATAACTCGATAGCGGTCGTTTCAGATAAGCTCGATTTTTGTTCATCAGTTAATTGGCGATAAGTGGTTCCGCGTTTGTTTAGTACTTGCTCCCAGCCCAGAGCTTCACACCAATTTTGTAGTTGTTCTTTAGTTAAACCATTTACACGGTAATCATGAAACTCATATTCAAAATTGTTGGCTTCTAACCATTTCCGACTCTTCTTGATTGTGTCGCAATTTCGGATTCCGTACATTGTTATCGCCATTTCAATTCCTAACTCTATCAATTTTTTGTTTAGTATAAATTAATGAAAATAAATTGATAGAGTGAGTACTTAGGTATTTTTGTAGAGATCAAAATTTTCGTTAAGGTTAAGGTTAAGGTTAAGGTTAAGTTAATTCTTCTTTCAAGGAACGTTCAACACTTTTTTCAAATGCATTAACTGCATTTTCAACTAACATGAGCATTTCTGTTCCGCTAATTTCTTTGTTGATTGCTTGCAGTTTGATCATTCCGAGGTTTTGCTTCATGACTTTTACTGAATCGTTTAATAGGACTGCGCTATAAGCCTTATCGTAGCCATTAATCTTTGCAAACGCTAAATTAATGTATGTATCCAGTGACCATAACATGGTGTGTCCTGTCCACTCTCTTAGTTTCATTTTGAAAATTTCGGTGTGGAGGATGCTTTCTCTAAATTCATCGGTGTTATTGATTTTGTGCTGTCGAATTAATTCAACAAGCTTATTTGTAATAAAGGAATGGCGGAACAGGTGAGGGTGAAGTGGACATTCAATCCCCAATTTTTTTTTCCACTCATTCATGTAACCAGTAATCGTATCGCTTTGCAGTGGTTGTCCTGTTGTAAGTGAAACAAACAAAAATCCGTGATCATTCTCTTTACTGATTTTTTTTTCCTTCATGACTTTCCTTCATGACTTTTCTTCTTACTCTAACGATGTAAGTCTCCATCGCAATCAAGAAATCGTCAGTAACGGGAATAAATCGCTTATCTGTATTGTCTCTGCGCTTCAAGGTTGAAACCTCTAAGGTGGCATTTTCCCCAGAACCTTTAATCGCTCGTTTAATATCATTCACTGTCAACATATGAATTTCAGCAATTCTAGCGCCAAGTTGTTCAAGACACTGATAAATTGATACATCACGAATGCGTTTTAGAATATTATCCTGAGTTGAAATATACTGCCAAACCTTGTTGGCAGCGTCCTCCGAGACTGGGAATCGCTTCTTTATGGCATCTTTTGTTGGTAAAGAAGTATGATAAATTGATTTAATTTCTATTTTTGTACGCTTACCTTCAATGAAAATCTTATGTGTCTTATATTGAACTTGGATAGCATTTTCTTTGCCTTCACCAATAAAATTAGGTAAATCATGACCGATAAACATCAAGAAATCTAAGCACTGTCTGCCAATTTTAAGTACATGATTATTGCTTCGTATAAGTATGCCTAGCTCATTACGCTCAGCTTGAAGTGACTGAATGAAATGTGTAAATCGATCATCGTTAAGTTGTTTTAACAGGAGTCTATTCTTGTAACTGTAACGAATCAGATGATTAATATCTTTCGCATAAGTCTTTAGTGTGCTGCCTTTAACTTTCCGAGAAAGACCAGCCTTGAGCTTACTGATCATGTAAATATTAGCCTCATAGCATGGTAAGCCGTTATCGTAGCTAACGTGGGGGAAATAGCTCGCATCGATAAATTTTAATTTGTGATCTAATGGAGAGTAAAAATCCCAGATCTCAAAATCTTTTAGATAGGTGATTGGCATTAGCTTACATCACCATATAAGAGGTAAGCCAATTTTGCTTTGAATGACTGCTCAGCGTCCTTATAGGCTGATTCTCTTGCCTCAACACTATCTGTGCTATATGCCAATTCTTTCAATTTACTCAGAAGTTCTGTATTGGTGAGCGTAAGTAAAACAGTCATTTTCTTTTCTGATTTAAGTTGAGAGTCTAGGTCATTAACCTTTTCTTCAAGCGCGGCAACTCTTCTTTTAGCCGATGCTGTTTTTGTCTTGCTTTTTGTGTCGTTTATAGTGTTATTTGCAACCACTCTAAGCTGATTAATTTCAACGAAACCACGAGGCAACAGGGATTCAGAGGCCGTTTTATAGGTGTTGAGTGAGCAAGCAACAATCCCACGCTCTTTGTTAATGTATTTAGCTAAACTGCCTTGTGATACCAAGGCAGTTTTAAGTTCACCATCTTGAAGGAATGGCTCAGGTTTTTTGATTATCTCATTGAGCAATTCATGAGTACGCAAAATTTTTTGTTGATTGTGTTCTAAAGTGTCCATTGCTACTCTCCATCATTTTCTGTGATTTTTAAAACAAGATTAAAACGCTTACTGTTACCGACCATAAAAAAATCGGGCTCTAAACTGATGGTATCGTTTTTAAGGAGATCTAGTACTTTATCTTCAAGTTCTGCTTCTTGACGAAGTTCATTTATTGCTGGCACTGTTGAGAAGTCTTCATCGTCATATTCGTCAATAGCTGTCGAGAGAGAGGTGATTTCAATCTGCCTCCCTTTAATACCATATCGTTTTGCAATGAGTTTACGCAGTGCATCTATGCCCTCAAGTTTTACTTTGCCTTGTAATGCATCAACCATAAATGAGGCCTTAACGCCTTTGAGTACACCACCTGGCTGGGATTCGCTGACGTAATGGTATAGATGTTCCATATCAGAGTGCCCAAGCATCCAGCGGATAGTTTCTAATCCCTCATAACCAGAAGACCAAAAGAAGACCATTGCAAGAAATCGACGCAGTGGGTGTTGACGCACATAATAACGTTTAAGCAGCCCCTTATCGTCTTTGATAATTGGTGTTTCAAAGTAATCGCTTACAGAGTTGAGTGCATTATTGAAATGACATGCGGTTGTTTTTGTTAAATTAAAATTATGGTTTGCAACGTTATTGAACAACGACAGCTCATCATTTTTTTTAAGATTACAATCAATAAGGGCTTGATTAAACTGTTCTAAATTCCAAATTAATAGGGCTATTGAGCGTGGTATAGGACGCTTGATTCTATCGTTGACTGCATTCTTTCCTGCGGAGCCTGATTTCTTGAGATTAAAGATTAAGTTGTAATCTAGTATCTTGCCTTCATCGCTTGCTGGATCAATATTTGGTAATAAATTGTGGGTTGCCGACAAAGAAACTAATTCATCTTGTCGTCTTCCCATTATGATTCCAACCAAAACTTGTATCGAACCAGTTAGAACTTGAAACAGTTCTAAGAAACCTTCGTTTGCTCGCAGCGCGACAAATTTGTCTTCTCGATTTGACTTAATATTAAGCGACTTGACACCAAGTTCTAGGAGTGATTTATCGATTAATGACAAAGCCTCATCACTGGTTCTCCAGATTGAAAGCTTTTCTCTATCTACGTGTTTACCAAGCTCTATTTTTCTACGCTCTATTTTAGATGACTCAATTAGCACTTGCTGCATGGTGTCTAAAATAGCTTTTTGATGTGCATCGACAAAGGTAAAGCAGTCACGAAAAATCTGAAATACCATTTCAAATGGCAGTGTTTGAGTTCGGCCCAAAGATTTCAGTTGCACATGCTTTAAGACTCGTTTGAGTGTAATATTCTTTATTGCATCATAAGGGCAATGACTGCAATTGTCCTTTTCGTTGATAAATGATAGATATTTGAGGTTACTGATAGCGTATTTTATTAGTCCTTTACTAGCATTACTTGAATCATTGATTTCTTTGACGGGAAAGTATTCACAATTGTTTGATGAAGGATTAATACTAAGTTCTTCAAGGGAATTAAATTGTATAGAATCGCAGCAAATAATCTTTGATTGATAAATAAGTTTTTTTAATACAGCACCATTACCTTTTAATTTAATATTATTTTTTTCATTTAGATAAAATCCCTGCTGTTCCAGCCAGTAGCAAGCCTTAATGCGCTCTATAACACTTAGGTCAAGTGGACAATCTTCAGGTGATATATTACGTTTAATGGTGGGGTATTTTTCTACAAAGTTACTTACATCTGCATCACTGATGCATGTGATTTTATCAAGTAACAGCCTTTTTGTTCTGGTATGAAAATTGTAAATACCATTTTCTCTTTTTCCTTTTCCAATATTCACCAACACTGCCATAAAAAATTCATTGGTTAAGCCAGATAGGTGTTGTTTCGGTAAATCAATTGATTTTGAATTTAGCAAAATTGCATTTATCCATCCAATTGTTCGGTCTATCCTATTTTGTACTGTTGATGGGTTAATTAATTTTCCGCCATTTGAAAATGGATCATCAACGGCTAAAATCCAATGTTTAAAGGCATTGAGCAAAAGTAAATGTTTTTCACTTGTTAGCTTTTCTCCATCATCAAGAATGACACTATCCCAATCAATTGTTTTTTTCGCATTTGATTGAATTTTCCAGCAGGGAGCTGTAAAGTCGGAAAGCAACCAGTAAGGAGATTTTCCGTCATAATCGTAAATACCAGAAAACTCATTAGTAATATACTTAAATACGCTGAAGTCTCCATTAGCAATAGAACTTTCAACAAGTGTATCAACATCATTTATTATCTCAAAAATTGATTTTTTACCGCTAGCTATGGAATGAATGAGTTTTAGCGACATAGCTGCTCCTTAAGCGTTTTAACGCAAAGTGGATTCTGTTTAGCTGATTGATATAGGTGCATTAAGTTATCGATTTGCATAATTTTACTTTGATACTTAGCTTCTTTTTCATTTGTATCAAACCACGATAAAATAAAACATGCTGATTCATACCACGTTTCTAAAATAGGTGGAATTTTTTCATCTGTCTTCGCGTCTTCAATGATGCAAGTGATCGCTATCAAAATTTGAAGTAAGCCAGTTGATATGATAAAAGCAACTTTATCCAGTTTTTCTATAACCCCTTGATTATATTCACTAGTGGGTGATGATTTTGCATCGTCAAGGTAAGTGGGTAGATTCTTTAATTGATGGTTGGCCAAAAATTCAGCAAGCTTATCCTCATCAAAGTCTAATGCCGTATGTAGTAACTCAGAACCCTCCATAGCCTTAAAAATGATGGCATTCTGGAAGATGCGAACCCAGCGATCATTAAAAAAGTCTAGAATTGGTTTAGGTAAGTAGGATTCGAGTAAGTCCATATTTGGTTCTTTATGGCCAAGAGCCTCTGCGAAGGCTTTAATGCTTCTAGTCTCTAAATATACTAGCAAACAACACAATGAGCGTAGAGGGCGAAGATGAATCGTTTGAACTAACTTCTTTGACTCGCTTTTTTTTAGTATTATTTTTCCGTTTTCATCATAAGTGTCAACATAGAGCGAATTATTAAAGCGATTTTTTCCTTTGTGCATGGAAATCACAATATCAGCACCGATATTATTCACTTTACTTGACGCACTCATATTACTTTTTAGCAGCATATAGCGCCAACCATCATCACCCTTTTCTTTCAGTGAAGTTCTTGAAAATTCAGTATGTTTAATCAGTGTTTCAACAATTTCTTTTGAAAAATCAGTTAAAACAACTTCTTGTTGTGACCGTTTTGGACCTCGACGATCCTTGTAACTAAGCGCTATCCATTGATCTCCGATCTCTTGAAAACCAACTTGGTCATTTACTTTGTTGATAAGCTCCCATTTATTTAACCAAGATGGAGTGATTTGAGGATGTTCAATGATTAACAGTGAACAAAGGGCATGAATAGTTGCAGTTGTTGGTAAAGCAAGGAGTGACATAGCCTTATTTTGATCACCACAAAAACCAAGGAAATTAGTATAATTATCTTGGTTTGGAAAATCATGCCCGTAATGATAAAAAGTTGCCACCGTATTTTCAGGGTAGCTTAATCCAATATTAAAATTTCTATTTTGCTGTGTTTCTTTACTATAAAACTTTATAGTACCAACCCTTTTATATTCCTCATTTCTTTCAATTTGTTTATGAATGTCATTATGCCAACGCTTTGCAATCAGGCGAACATGAGCTATATCACGGCTTATACGAGCTTTGATTATTTCAATTGCCTCATCATCTTTAATCTCAAGGGGGATATTTGAAAAAACCCCTTCATTGAGCTGATCTGGCAGGTTGCCACCTACTGAAATACATGCCTTATTTGCTAACTCTTCTTTGAATTTAGGTATAATGAAAGGTAGTAACGGTTCATCAAAAATACCCGTATTGATAAAGCATTCTGTAAAATGATTTATCTGAGTTGGCCATTTACTAAAATGTCCTTTTATCGTTGATATCAGCGTTATTTTCTTTTTTCTGCCCTCATTATACTTATCTAGCATTGAAATCCTTTTAGCTAGGAGTACGTCAAATAAAATCATCACTGATCTAGATGAATTTTCGGCCTTCAGAGCCTCTCTCAGCTCATATTCAGTCTTCCAAATTAGAGTAAAACCATTAAGGAAAGTTGTTAAACTACAAATTATTGACACTGATGATGAACTTTTTTGCTTTATTATATGATCGCTTAGAGCCTTATGAATAAGATTACAAAATGACTCACCATAAAAATCATAGAGAGTGACCAAGTTGACTCTATGCGATTTACTTTCCTTTGATTTAACTGTCCATCCAAGGTAATAATTTAAGCGTTTTTGGTTGATGTTTAGAGCTTTGTAAAGGGCAATGCATTCTTGTACATTGTCTGTAATGTTAATTGCTGAAAGTTGAAGGGGGGTGATATTCAAGCCATGATTATTGGCAATCTGAGTTAGCACCTTTCCCGCATTTGAAGCATACACATAGGTTGTCTTTAGAAGATATTCTGAAACGGAATAAATAAAACCAACAAATGTCCTGATATGATTTTCAAATAATATTTGATCGTTTAAAATTCGAATTGTATTAAATGTTTCTTCAGGTTTTTTTGATGAAATATCTAGAAAAACAGCATAATAATTCATTGCTGGATCGCGTTGTGATTTATTTAATTTGAGGGTTTCTGCCTCGACCTCTTTATGAAAAGACGTTGACATGACCTTTGTGAGGCGAGAGTAATTTTGTAACGATTGTGCATCCATCGACTATTCCAACTCAATAATGACTCCTTTTAATAGACTAGGTGTCATATTGATAATCGTCAATGGTCATTTATGATTAAAATTCTTTTATTTCCTTGGCTGTCTAGCTACTTTGATAATGTAGATAAAAGGGAAACATTCGTTTTAATTCCGTACATCACAGTCGTCATTTCAATTCCTATTTTCGTGGTTTTTTCTTTAAACATTATATCGCCCAGTATATACCTAAGTTACTTCAAGATGCTATATCACAGACGAGCAGGAATATTAGAATAAGGCGAAATATATAGATAATGGTTATTCCATTTTCAAATATTGCCACGCTGTACTATTATTTCTGCTCGCCTCCCGTAGGGGAAATCGAATGAAGGTAGGTCCAAACGAAACCAAATGATAAAACATGATTCGAATTAATGACTGAATAAAGGTTAACTGACAGTTCTAGGGCTTGTGGCTCTTTTATGTCCGCAATTTGCGAGCTAGCTCCTTTTCAATCGACACTGTTTTTCTTACCCTGTCTGTATTATTTATTTATACAAGGACGTAGATTAGTGATGTCACAACAATCAGTTATTCAAGTCGCTTTAATTGAAGATGATGAGATTGTTCGTTTGGCTATTAGTCAACGACTACAGCTAGCTGGCCATGATGTTATCGAATGTGCAGATGGTGAGTCGGCATTAAGCCTCATTCCAACAACCTTCCCTGGTATCGTTATTTCTGATGTGCGTTTACCTGATATTTCTGGCTTAGCGCTGTTACCGAAATTATTGGCTAACAACCCTGAAATGCCGATTATTTTGATGACGGGTCATGGCGATATCAATATGGCTGTGAATGCATTGCGTGATGGTGCCTTTGATTTCTTGGAAAAGCCTTTCGATCCCGATAAATTAATTGAAACTGTCGGTTGTGCAATTGAAAAACGCCAATTACAACTTGGTGCGAATAAGCGTGAGGAATACTTACAGCAGGCACAAGGTTTAGATCAGATCCTGATTGGATCTAGTCCGGGGATGGTTGAGTTACGCCAACAACTGGTTAAGGTTGCCAAGATAGATACCAACGTCATTATCTACGGTGATACCGGTTGTGGTAAAGAGCTGGTCGCCGATTGCTTACATAAAGTGAGCACACGCTCGAAAGGAGACTTTGTTGCTTTAAATTGTGCAGCTATTCCTGAAGCATTATTTGAAAGTGAGCTATTCGGTCATGAAGCGGGTGCCTTTACAGGGGCAATCAAAAAGCGAGTGGGTAAGCATAGAATATGCTGATAAAGGTACGCTATTCTTAGATGAAGTAGAAAGTATGCCTATTAACATGCAAATCAAGATGCTACGTATTTTACAAGAACAGCTAATAGAGCGTGTCGGTGGAAATAAATCGATTGCGATTGATATACGTGTGATTGCAGCGGCAAAAGAAAGCTTGAAAGATAATCAAGCATTTCGCCAAGATCTTTTCTATCGCTTGAAGGTTGCCCAGTTATATTTACCCCCATTGCGTGAACGTGGTGAGGATATCTTGTTACTATTTGAGCACTACATTAATTTGGCCAACATCAATGCAAAACCATTATCTGGTATGGATGAAAAAACCTTATTGGCGTATGGGTGGCCTGGAAATGTACGTGAACTGATTAACGTAGCGACCCGTTTCGCGTTAGATGAGTCGTCAACCGTGGCTGATATTTTAGTGACTAAACCGCTTTCAACGATTGATACGAGAACTAGCGAGTTGTCACTCGCAATGCAAACTCAAAATTTTGAGAGGAAGGTTATTGCTGAAGCATTGAGGTTACATAAAGGCAGCATCATCGAGGTAATGGATATACTTGATTTACCACGTCGTACTTTAAATCAGAAAATGCAAAAGTATGACCTGCATCGAGCGGATTATATTTAATCAAAGTGGCAATATCTTGCTTATTGCCATTTATTTATCCTACCTATCTCATTTCATATGACTTATTACGGCTTTTCCATTACCTCTTTAGTATGTGTTTTTACCTGTTTATATTATATTTTAAACTCGTATTATAAATGGGATATGTTTTTATATTGTTAACGTGATATTTATCTCCTTACAGTGGCTATGCGCTGTTTCTTGCTTATTCAAAATCGCTATATAGGCATGATCTTGCTTATTTACCGTCTAATTTAATGTTTTAATTATAGTTAACAAAGGCTTAACTTTATGGCACTGTTGTTGCTATATGTCATGTATAACGGAAATGATGAGATTACGTTGTGCTGAAAATTATATGCAATGCAATTTATGGTAATAACACTATTTATGATAACAATATAGCAACAAGTAATGACCATGTTTAAAGGAATGTTAAAAAAATCATTATTAGTAAGTAGCGTACTACTTAGTTTGGCTACAACCTCTGCAATAGCAGAAGAGAAGCGCAGTTATATTTTAGCAACTGCATCGACGGGTGGCGCTTATTATCCAGTGGGTGTTGCACTCGCTACGTTGAGCAAGATTAAACTTGAGCCTAAATACGGCTTCTCATTAGCAGCTATTAGCTCTGCGGGTTCGGGTGAAAACATAAAATTGCTGAGTGATGATGAAGCGCAATTTGCCATTCTACAAGGTTTGTATGGTGCATGGGCTTGGCAGGGGGAAGGGCAATTCAAACAAACAGGTTCACAAAAAGACTTACGCTCAGTCAGCATGCTATGGCAAAACGTGGAACATTTTGTTGTGCGTAGCGCGTTAGTTGAAACGGGTACAATGAGTGATCTTCGAAATTTAAAAGGTAAAAAATTCTCAATTGGTAAGAAAAATTCGGGTACTGAGCACTCGGGCCGTCAGATCATGAGTGGCGTTAAGGTAGATGTAAATAGCTTTAACCTTGCGTATTTAGGCTATAGCTCAAGCACCGATGCCATGCAAAATGGTGCGATTGATGGCATGAATATTCCAGCGGGTATGCCAGTAGGTGCGATTACGCGTGCATTTGCTGCGATGGGTGATGATATCTCATTATTGCAATTTACTGACGAACAAATTAAACAAGCAAACAGCGAGTATCCGCTGTGGACTAAATTTACGATCCCTGCAAATACTTACCCAAGTCAAAGCAAAGCCGTGACGACGATTGCTCAGCCTAATTTCTTAGCAGTACGTGATGATGTATCTGAAGAAGATGTGTATCTATTAACCAAAAATATCTATGAAAACCTACCTTTCTTAAATAGTATCCACAAAGCAACGAAAGCGATGGCTGTCGAAAAAGCGATTAAAGGCTTGCCAGTACCGTTACATCCTGGTGCTGTGCGTTATTACCAAGAAATCGGTTTAACAATTCCTGCTGAATTGCTACCAACGGCACTGTAACAAACAACATTAAATATTGATAAGGACTGCTGTCGTGATGGCAGCAGTCAACAAGGAGTTTGTTATGGACAAGCAGGTCGAAGAAAAATTAGAACAATTTGAGTCAGTTACCCGCACTGATTTTCCCTGGGTAACTGCGTTTATATCAGGTTGTGGTGTTGTGTTGTCGATATTACACATCTGGTTTAATACGTTTGCAACGATCCCTGAATTATGGGCTTCAGCGACTCACTTTGCTGGGTTTTCCGTTATTTGTGCACTTTGGTATCCAGCACATAAAAGTCTAAAAAGCAGTAAGTTGGCACTCGGTGTTGATATCATTATTGCGCTTGCGGCACTTGCTTGTTTAGCATATATCCCCTTTGCTGAGGATGCGTTGTATGCACGTGGCGTGCGCTTTGTTACCAGTGATTGGGTATTTTCAATCATGGCTATTATCATTGTATTGGAATTGATCCGCCGTACTATTGGTTGGTTTATTCCAATGCTAATTATGATTTCATTGACCTATGTGGTGTGGTGGGGTCAGTTAGTACCAGGTATGTTCCATTTTCCTGGTTTAAGTGTCGAAACATTATTGTATCGTAGCTTTTATAGCTCAGAGGGTATGTTTGGAGCAATCTCGCGTATCAGCTGGAGCTTTGTATTCATGTTCATTTTGTTTGGTGCTTTTTTAGTGCGTTCGGGTGTGGGTGATTATATTATTAACCTTTCTCGTGCGGCGGAAAACAAGGTGATTGGTGGACCAGGTTTTATTGCCGTATTGGCCTCTGGACTAATGGGATCTGTATCTGGATCAAGTGTGGCGAATACGGTCTCGACAGGTGTTATTACCATACCACTTATGCGTAAAGCTGGTTTCCCTGCTCGATTTGCTGCTGGTGTTGAAGCCGCTGCATCAACGGGTGGGCAAATCATGCCGCCAGTGATGGGTGCGGGGGCGTTTATTATGGCCTCTTATACGCAAGTACCTTATGTAAATATTATCGCGGTATCGGTTGTACCTGCGTTAATCTATTTTCTTTCTGTTGCATTTTTTGTCCGAATCGAAGCGAAGCGCAGCAACATCCAACAAGTCACCGCCTCTGATGATTCATTCTCAAAAGTGTTTTTAGCGGGTTGGTATAACTTAATTCCACTCGGTGTATTGGTTTTTTTATTAGTCTCTGGGTTTACGCCAACTTATTCTGCGGGTTTATCCATTATTTCAGTGGTTGTTGCATCTTGGTTTTCACCACACAAAATGGGGGTTAAAGCGGTATTCGAAGCCTTAGAACAAGGTGCCCGTAATATGGCGACGACAGCGGTATTGCTGGTCGGAATAGGCCTTGTTGTTAATGTGATTAGTACGACTGGTGTTGGGAATACCTTTTCGCTAATGATTAACGAATGGGCGGGAGGTAGTTTGATGCTGATGCTAGCCTTGATCGCACTGGCGTCACTCATCCTCGGTATGGGTCTACCAGTGACAGCGGCTTATATTGTCTTAGGGACACTATCGGCACCAGCCCTCTATACGTTATTAGCAGAAAGCCAATTAATTCAAATGTTAATGGATGGGCAACTACCAGCACAAGCGCAAGGTATATTCATGCTAGCAGCACCTGAGCAAATGGGGGTATTAACGCAGCCAATGTCACAGGTTCAAGCCGAAACCTTATTAAGCTTAGTACCGGTTGATTTTATGGGGACTTTGTTAGAGCAAGGATTAGGGCCAGAAAAAGTGGCGTTAGCCTTGTTATCTGCTCACTTAATTATCTTCTGGTTATCGCAAGACAGTAACGTCACGCCGCCTGTTTGTTTAACTGCATTTGCAGCGGCGACAATTGCAGGTACACCGCCAATGCGTACAGGTTTAACAGCATGGAAGATCGCGAAGGGACTTTATCTAGTGCCGATTTTGATGGCTTATACCTCACTCGTGAGTTGGGATGTGATGACGGTTATCACAGTAGGTTTTTTTGCCATCATAGGTACTTATGCCTTTATAGCTGGTATCGAAGGTTATTTAGAAAGTGAACTGAATATTTTTTTACGTGGTTTGTCATTATTACTGGGCTTAGCAATGACATGGCCTGATTTACCGTTAGTCGTGAGAATTGTTGCAATGCTGACTTTTGTTGGTTTGTTTATTTACACTAATTGCCGTTATAAACCTGTGGTGACGACACCTGCAGTAGCAGCTTATTAAGGTCAAGGATAATGAAAATGAAGAGTTCTGATAAAAGTAGCTCTGAAACTAATAGCGCTGATTATTGCGTTTATGATTATATTATTATCGGCGGCGGTATTGTCGGCGTATCAACTGCGTGGCAATTGCAGCAGCGAGAGCCTGACAAACGAATATTATTGATCGAAAAAGAAGGTAAATTATCACAACATCAAACGGGACATAATAGCGGTGTGATCCATGCTGGGGTTTATTATGAACCGGGGAGTATGAAAGCTAATTTTTGTAAGGCGGGTGTAGCTGCGACTAAAGCGTTTTGTGATAAGCATGATATTCCGGTTGAAAACTGCGGAAAACTATTGGTTGCCACCAATGTATTAGAGTTACAACGCATGGAAGCGCTTTATAAACGCTGCCGTGATAATGGCATTGACGTTGAATTATTAGATGCCGCGGGACTCGCTGAAAAAGAGCCTAATATTACTGGGTTAGGCGCTATCTTTGTTTCTTCAACCAGTATCGTTAATTACCGCTTAGTGACGGAGAAAATGGCGGAAGAGTTCTGTGTGCTCGGTGGGTATATTGCGATGGATACGGAGGTGACTCACTTAATTGAAAAAAGTGATCACATTGACGTACAGTGTCACCAAAAAATTGCATTGGGGAGCTCACTCAAGAACCGTGATTATGTCGCCAAATTTTTAATTACCTGTTCTGGCTTAATAGCAGATAGGGTGACTAAGATGCTGAATATTGATACCGAATTTCAAATCATTCCATATCGGGGCGAATACTATCGTTTGCAGTCTCAGCATAACAATATTGTGAATCATTTGATTTACCCTATTCCTGATCCTGAGTTGCCATTTTTGGGGGTTCATTTGACTCGCATGATTGATGGTTCGGTGACGGTAGGTCCGAATGCGGTACAAGGATGGAAGCGAGAAGGTTATGGTAAAGTAAATATAGATTTACGTGATATTTGTGACATGATTATGTTTCCTGGATTTTGGCGAGTGAGTGCAAAAAATTTAAAAACAGGGTTAATTGAAACCAAAAATTCGTGGTGGAAGCCGGGTTACTTAAAACTCGTCAATAAGTACTGCCCGATATTGAAGGTGAAGGATCTAGAAGACTATCCTGCGGGTATTCGTGCACAAGCGGTATTGAAAGATGGCAGCCTAGTGCATGACTTCTTATTCGCAGAAAGTCCACGTAGCTTACACGTTTGTAATGCACCATCGCCTGCAGCAACTTCTGCGATCCCAATTGGTGATTATATTTGTAATAAAGTACGTGATAAGACCCTAACGCTGGTATCAGACGCAAACTAAACGAGGCAGATAAAGCACCGTCGCCTTTATGTAGAGGTTTAATCGCTGCTTGAGTGATTCTAATAAGGGCGATATCTTATGTGTATTATTAAGTATATTATATGCTTTAACTGGATATTCGCACTCATCAGAAATGGAATCAATTTTGCAACGATTAAACTATAAAAACCTCTGTTTAATATCTCTCATTTTTTCTTTTAGTTATCAAGCTCAAGCTGTAACAGAAAGTGAGTGTATTGAAAAGCAAGTCGTCAATAGTGCTGCAGAAGTTACATTAGGAGAGATAAGGGCGATATGCAAAGCGCAAAGCAGCCTTGAAGAAGACGGTTCGGTTATTATCCGCGGTAAAAAAGTGAAAGCAGGGGTACTGACAAAACGAATTATTGAAGAGCGCCAAACTGACTCATCTGAATTTGTACTCACACCACACCGAATGAACTATATTCTACCTGTTTATAGTACGAATCAAATTAACCCAGAAGCCTATCGTAATCTAAATGCCCTTGACGATGGTTATAAAAAAGTCGAAGCTAAATTTCAACTAAGCCTGAAACTGCCGTTAAGTTACAGTTCTTTATTCGTTGACGGTGATCGCATCTATGCTGGTTTTACCCTCGAGGCTTGGTGGCAAGTTTATGCCAATGAAATTTCTAGTCCCTTCAGGGAAACGAATTATAGACCTGAAATATTTTATGCTGCGCCATTAGATTGGCATCCTAATGATGCAAATACGGCAGTCATGGTCGGATTTGAGCATCAATCTAATGGCCGTGCTGGAATATCGTCTCGTTCATGGAATCGTATTTATACCGAGTTTATTTATGAGCAGGGTAATTTAGTGTGGAGTATTAGGCCTTGGTACCGTTTACCTGAAGATGCTAAAACAGATCCATCTAGCCCTAATGGAGATGATAACCCAGATATTACCGACTATATGGGGCATGTTGAGTACGGTATCGGTTATGCCTTTGGAAAATATGAATTGAGTGCTGAAATGCGCCAGAATTTTTCAACCAGTAAAGGCTCTGTAAAGCTAAACTTAACAACACCTTTATATGGCAAACTGAAAGGTTATTTCACTGTATTTAATGGGTATGGTGAAAGCCTGATTGATTATAATCACAGTCAGACTCGTTTCGGTATCGGGGTCGCGCTTAATAATATGTTTTAAGGGGAATCCCTGCAATCTCAGGGTTTGTTACCTATTAATTATGATTACAGGTCTGAAGCGTGAGTGTAAAGGTCATTCCTGCTTGATGCTGGTTGTTATGTGCTGTGATTTCACCTTGCATATCGCGCATGATATTGGCGGTTATCGCGAGGCCGAGTCCAAGCCCTTCACCAATTTTTTTACTGGTATAAAAAGGTTCGAATAAATGTGCTAACGCGTCATCATCCACCCCAAAGCCATTATCAGTGACCTTGATGTAAATAATGCCTTTAATCAAGTTTGCGTTAATGGATAATTGTGGCTGTGAAGTATGTTGCATAGCTGCCGCTGCATTACTGATTAAGTTTGCGAATACTTGATGTAATCGATGCGGTTCAGCTAAGACTTGTGGCAATGAATCAGGTACATCAACCTTAATATCAATATTGGATAGCTTAGGCTCTTGCAGCGTGAATACCTCTGTTAATATGTCGGTTATTGACGTTGCAATTAAGCGTTCAGGACGATTGAATACAAATACTTTAAGCTGTGCCGTCATCGATAACATACGTGAAACGAGCTTATCAATTAAAGCCATGTTGGAACGCAGTACCTTGGTATTTCCTTGTTCCAAAAATAACATATTACTTGATAATAAGGTTCTGATACCGGTGAGTGGTTGATTTAACTCGTGGTTGATTGCACTGGACATACGACCGAGAGCGGCCATCTTACTGCTTAGTAATAATTCTTCTTGAGCTGTGTAAAGTTTTGCTGTGGTCTCTTGTACTCGTGTTTCCAGTTGCGCATTGGCTTGTGAAAGTGCGTGTTCAGCGCGTTTACGTTTGCTGATATCAACAAATGTCATTAGCGAACCGCGTTGTTGTGACCAAGCAAGCGGAGTGATAGACAGTAGTGCAGGAAAGCGATGACCCAGATGATTATGAGCGAACACTTCAATACCGGTCAGGGTTGGGATCTCTGATAGATCATTTAATTGTTCTATAATATGCTTATTATCATCTTGTTGGCTGAGTAGTTGGCTCGCATATAAGTACTTATCATCATTGTTTAAGCCAAAATAATGCATTGCGGTTGGGTTAATATAACTGATACTGCGATCGTCATTCAGTAAGACTAACCCGACATTTGTCCCTGCAATCATTTGTTTTAATGCAGCATGTGAATAGAGTTTTTGCCTACGTTCGTGTCGGTATAATAGAATTGACAGTAATAGTGACATTAAAATAGCAGTAATGAATCCGGCTATATCAACCGTTTTATATAGATTACTTAAGGGGGTTAGGTAATAAATATGCCACTTTAGATCGTCCAGTTCGACCTGCTGCACTTGGTAGTCGCGATGATGAATCTTCCAGTGATAGATATCGGCGTCATTGCTGAGTTGGCTAGTTTTAATGCCGTTCGTTCCTAGCATATTCATTTTTGTTGCCGAAATTTGCGGATGACTAGACAAAAAGAATTGGTCTTTAGTATTACTAATGAGAATAAATTCATTGGCAGTAAGCCAAGGTTCACTTAAGGCGGTTAAGTCGACTTCAATGACAGCAATACCAATAAGTTTGCCGCTGAGGTTTATCGGTAAACTTAAATAATAATTAGCTGTATCATTGGCAATATAGCTGGATGTTAATACGCCTTTGTCATGATCTAACTCTCCGTTTTTATTATGTAGATTAGCGGTAATGTTTGCTGCTTTATGTTGGTCCCAATTGGCATTGTGGCGACTTGATATTAATAGCGAACCATCCGGTTGAAGTAAATACCAGCCCTTGGTGTTTGCCGCTTTATCAAACTGCGTTAATGTGTGTTTCAGGGGGGTCGTTGATGCTTGGGGGTTAGTGAGTACAGCTGTCACACTCTTTTGTTCTGTTATAAGGTAGGGTAGATATTTGTAGCTAGCGAGTACACGGCGAATATCCACCACGTAGGTGAGCAATTGATTTTCTGCTTGTTCGCGGGCTGAGTTTAAAAGCCAATCTCGGCATATTTCGCGCACCGCAAATGTTGTTGCTATTACGCAGCCCAGAATGATACTGGCTATAATTTTAAACTTATTTGACACTCGACCTTCACCACAACAGAAAATGCAGTTAAGTTAACAATTTATCGTCCATAAAACTGGATCTGTAATCACATTTAACCTTATTAACACGATCCTTCTGTATATTAATGTTCTTCAATTAAGTGGGGATTTGTAGGTTTAAGTATATAGTAGGACTATCTTGTTCAGGCTATTACCAATTTAAGGTTAATAGTAGACGCTGTTGGAGTAACGACGAAGTGAAAATGATTTCCGGTCTTAAAGACATTATTAACGAGTTTGATACCTTTATCTTGGATCAATGGGGTGTATTGCATAATGGCGGTGATGCGTTTCCAAATGCGATTGAGGCATTAGCGTTTTTAAAACAGCATGACAAAAAAGTCGTGATCTTATCGAACAGTGGTAATACTCACCATTTCTCTTATCAGCGTTTAACCGATTCGGGTATCAGTCGCGAACTGTATATTGATGTACTGACATCGGGCGATCACATGCGTCATAATTTTAAGATGGGGAAATTTGGCCACTTAGGCACTAAAGCGTTGGTGTTTGGTTGGGGAGAAGGTATTAATGGTACAGTGCTAGAAGACTGCGGCCTAACCAGTGTGGGTATAGAAGACGCGTCATTTATCATGTGTTACGGTGTTGCTTATAGCAATGTGGTAGCCTATCAAACTGATCTTGAGATTGCTTATGCACGCGGACTGGAAATGGTGGTGAGTAATCCAGATTTGGTGGCGATGAGCCCAGACGGTGAATTAAAACTGTGCCCAGGTTCAATTGCTAATGTTTATGCAGCAATGGGTGGAAAGGTACATTGGCACGGTAAACCACAAGCTGAAGTCTATGATATGTGTCATACCTTATTAGGTGGTTGGGATAACGCGATTGCGGTAGGCGATAGTTTAGAGCATGACATCCGTGGGGCGAATACAGCTGGTATATCTAGTTTGTTTTTAACCACGGGTATTCATGCTGAAGATCTTACTGAACAAATGGTAAGCAAAGACGATGTGATTACAGCGACTGTGATTGCTGATTTAAGCCGTGAATTTGATGTTATGCCAAGCCACTATATTGATTGGTTTCAAGTTAATTAATTGATGGTTATGGGATAGCTTTACTTAGTTTTCGAGCTTAGTCCTTAAAAAGGGCATATCAGATATGCCCTTTGTCTTATGCATTGTATATTGAATGCTGTTTAGTCTGCTCTATTTTGTACTTCCCCAATAATTAACGAATTTATTTAAACCTGCTCCAGGAGTACTATCAGCAGTGATGTAGACATATTTAGGCTTGTTGGCAGTGGTATCTGGATTTTTCGCTAATGGCATTAGAATATCTTTAATGAATGGTGTTAAAAAATGACTCTTAACTGGATTTATACCTGGTGTGCCAGGGAAGTAGATCATGTTTTCATTGTGGCGACCTGATAATGTAGCAACCGGATCTTTTTCTCGGATCATGTTTATAACATTGTTATAACGCATCTTATTGGCAAATGCGTGATGAAGGTGTTCAATAATACGTGTGGCAGGTGAAGAAAATACGCGTGTTAATATCCCCGTTCTTACTCCTGAATCTGTAGCAGTATAAGCACCTAAAGAATGTCCTGTTAGTACTACATTATAGGTTTTTTCTGCGGATGATTTTTGGTAACCACGCGTTAACGATTGTTCATTTGCAGGGTATTTAGCTAAGATCTGCTGCGTAAAATTATAAGCCTCACGTTGCCAGTTGTCATCAGTCTCCAACAAATTTGTATACGCTAATTCAATATCTTGCATCACATCATTACCATTACTTGTGCCTTTAAATGAAATAATGATTTATTCTTCTAGGTTTTCGCTTGCAATTGCGGGTACTTTTATCGCGACACCATGTACACCACTGTCACCAACATAACTTGCCATAACGTCTAGACTTTTGGTGTTTTTTGGCAACATTAATGTTTCAAACATCGGATCGTTATTAAAGGCAAAAGGTTTACCGTCTTGTTCAAGGCTATAAACATAACTTGCTGCAAATGCATAACGTAGAATTTTATTATAGGCCAGTGATAACTCTGCTTTATCAACGGATAAAGCTTCTTCTTTGCTTAATACTGGATATTCGTGATCAACTGCAGTGTTAGAAGCGAAGTAAGTAATGTTATTAATAAATTCATCTGAATATTTATTAACGAGTGTATCACTGCACATTTTTTCCAAAATCTGATGCACGTCCGAGGCGTTTACTGGCACCGAATCAATAGCCTCGACTACAAAGTAGTTTTCAGTACTAGCACGATAGGAATTGTCTTTCCAGTAGCCATCAAGTTTTAAATATTCATTATTTGCATTAACCGCCCAAGATTTTTCAATTAAATCAGATCGGACGTTAAAGCTATCTTTCACCCCGTAGCATTGTAGATTAGTACTATCGACAGCAAAGCTGTTAAAACTAAAAACAGATATTAATAAGGCAAGAATTTTTTTCATTCTAGTTCTCCAATCATGGTTACCCAATAAAATATGTTGAGTCCATAAATCATGTTTATTTTTTGTTATGGGCTTTTAAATCTAAATGATTATCATTTCTATTTCGGGGTGCGGAGAGTATAGCATGGAGTCAATGGTTTTAGTGATGTGCGTCACTAAAATGGATTTTAATTACATTTTCATTTTAAAAAAACCAGTGTTTAGGTTTACTTGATTGTTTTGTTTTGTTTTGTTTTGTTTTGTTTTGTTTTGTTTTGTTTTGTTTTGTTTTGCTTGTGTGATTTATTTATTTATTTATTTATTTATTTATTTATTTATTTATTTATTTATTTATTTATTTATTTGTTTTGTTAATGTGTCAGCTTTGTTCGGTGTTTTGTTGTCGGTGTTAATTGGTTGTGTGGTTCGTTACTGTGGTTGGTGTGGCATTGTTAGTGTTACCAGAGCCTCATTTTTATGTGATTAGAAAAATATATGAATGCAAATGTAAATGTAAATGTAAACAGAAGCAGAAGGGATCACCTTTGCTTCTGTTTGGGTTGTACTCTTTATATGCAAATTAGAATTAGTTTATATGATCCCAAATATTTACTAACTCTGTTAAGCCTGCGCCAACGGTGGCGTCAGGAGTGATGTAAACATGGCTTGCTTTGTTAGTGGTTGCTTGACCGTTTGCTAGTGGCATTAAGATATCGTTAATGAAGGGGGTTAAGTAATGGCTGTCGGCTGGGTTTAAACCTGCTGCTTTCGGGAAATAAATCATGTTTTCGTTATGACGACCTGACATAGTCGCGACAGGATCTTTTTCTCGTACCATATTAATTACGTTGTTGTAACGCATTTTATTGGCAAACGCATGAATGTATTTTTCAATAATGCGTGTTGCTGGTGATGAGAATACCCGTGTTAAAACGCCCGTTCTTACGCCTGCATCAATCGCAGTATACGCGCCAAGTGAGTGACCAGTTAGTACCACGTTATAGGTCTTTGTTGCTGACGATGCTTTATAACCACGGGTTAACGAAGCTGTGTTAGCGGGGTATTGCGCTAGGATCTGCTGAATAAACTCATATGCTTCAGCCTGCCAGTCTTCATCTGTTTCAGAGATGTTAGCAAGCATTAGCTCGACGTCTTGCATCACATCACCGCCACTGCTAGTACCTTTAAAAGAAATAATGATCTCTTCTTCTAGGTTTTTACTTGGTACTGCAGGTACTTTAATCGCCACACCGCGAACACCGCTATCACCCGCATAAGTTGCAATAATATTCAATTCGACGCTATTGGCATCGACCATTAATTGCTTGAATGTTGCGTTGTCAGTAAATGAGAAAGGAGTAGCCCCTTGCTCTGTGCTGTAAACATAACTTGATGCAAACGCATAACGCAGTATGTTGTTATATGCGACGGGTAATTCGGTGTTATTGATTGCTAGCGCATCAGCTTCCGTCATTACTGGGTATTCATAACCGTAAGAATTGTTTGAAGCAAAATAAGTGATATTGCTAATAAATTCGTCTGAATACTTATTGACCAGCGTATTACTACACATGTTGGCTAATACGCTATGCACTTGCTCAGAAGTGACTGGCACTGAATCAATGGCTTTCACAATAAAGTAGTTTTCGGTATCGGCATTATAACCATTGTCTTTCCAATAACCGTCAAGTTTCAAGTATTGGTTGTTAGGGTTGACTGCCCATGATTTTTTTATTAAATCTGAGCGTGATGCGAAACTGTCCTTCACACCATAGCATTGTAAATAAGTGCTATCGAGGGCGAAACTGTTAAAACTAAGTGCAGATATGAGTAGCGTAAAAATAGTGCGCATTTGGTTCTCCAAGCATTATATAGCGTAATCAAATAACTGTTATTGATAATTACAAATGTTAATTAATTGTTACTGGACTTGAAGGTTATCGCATTTGTTTAATATTTTTTTTAGTCTGGATCACGTTATCGCTTAATATTACGTCGTTTCATGACGCTTAGTCCTATATTTGATCGCTTTGTGATCTCGGTGTGTGGTTGAGCTCACAGGTGTGACTTATGTTGGTGTTGGTTTTATATGTTGCCAACGTAATAATTACGGTGAATTACTCTGCTGGTGTGTTTTGGGATGAATAAGGCTAATTACAAGGAGGTAACATAAAGGGATTTTTGTTGCTTATGGTGTTTTCTTTCTGTTAGTCACGGCTACGAATCGGTAGAAGTATTCTCTGTATCCCACTCAGCTAATGGTTTCGGGCGAGAATAATAAAAACCTTGTGCATAACGACAGCCCAGTTGTTTTAAATGTTGAGCTTGTTCGGCTGTTTCGACACCTTCGGCAACAATTTCAGCATTGAACTTACTTGTCATCGTTGTAATAGCGGCCACGATAGCCGCGTGGCTTTCACTATTGAGCATTTGGCTGACAAAGGAACGATCAATTTTTAATGCATCAAACTGCAATTGAGTGAGGTAGGCAAGGGAGGAATAACCGGTACCAAAATCATCAATCGCAATCTGTATGCCTAAACTGCGTAATTGGCCAAGTAGTTGATTGGTGAGTAATGGTTGACTGACTAACCGCGATTCGGTTATTTCGAGTGTTAAATTGGCCGCGGGCAATTGAGTGACCGCCAGAATCTCTTTTACTGTTGATACATAATCAGGGTGCAGCAATTCACGCACCGACATATTTACATGTAACGCGAAGCTTGCTGGCCAATGACCACTATCTATTTGTAATTTAGTATCTGAACATGCCTGAAATAAGATCTGTTTTCCTATATCGACAATCATTCCAGTGTCTTCTGCCACAGGGATAAAGTCTAGCGGTGATACGATGCCACGAATTGGACTGTGCCATCGAACCAAGGCTTCTGCACCTGCTATTGTGTCGTTGCTTAAATCAATTACTGGCTGATAGTACACGGCAAATTCATTGTTCGTGATTGCACGTTGTAAATCTGTGGTTAATCGGGTTTGCTCTTGCGAGGCTGTCATCATGTAATCTTGATAGTGACAACGCTGTATTTGTTCTTGTTTTACCGCGTAGGTTAATGCAAGACTAGAGTTACGTAGCCATTCATCCATGTCTATGTCGTGGAACTTACCACTCATTATTCCTGCGTTAGCGCCCACTAATACTTCTGTATCATTAATCGTGAAGGGGCGATTAAAGTCGGTTAATAGATTTTCGGCAAACGCATGGCTGTGTTCTAGATCTTGGAAATTCGGGGTGAATACGGCAAAAGTATCTTTATCAATACGGCTAATAGTTACGCTGTCTGCCACGTTCTGTTGTAAACGTGAGGCTATAGTAATAAGTAACAGATCACTCTTGTTTTGACCTAAGCTGTTATTGGTGTGACGAAATGAACGTAGTCCTAGCAAGACAAGGATACCTTGTTGTTGCGAAATCGGATTATTCAACTTTTCAACAAAACCATCACGACTTAATAAGCCAGTAAGACTGTCAAACAGTAGTTGTTTGCGTAATGTAGTAAATGAGCGTTCTAAACGGGATGACATAGATTTGAAGGCTGAAATAAGTTGGGTTGTCTCATGAAGCTTGATGTCTTCTTTAATCGTCACATCCCAGTTATTATGATCAAGTTGCTGTGATATTTCGGCAATATCCATAATGGGTTGGGTGATAATACGCAGTAAATATAAACCCATTAATAGGCCAAAAAATGCCAGTGTCAGCGCGGCAATTAAACCTAAGCGTTGTTGACTCGGTAGCCTGTCTAGTAATACATTTTCTGGTAAAGTAACGATAATAAACCATTGTAAATTATTGTTGCTGTAAGCGGTAATACGACTAAAGTAACGAATACCATTTTGGTCAAATTCAAACGTCGCTGGCACATGTTTATTCTGCAATTGTCTATTGGCAATATATAGACCACTAGCAGCAATAAGGTCATTGTTACTTTCTTTTGCTTGAATGCGGTTATTATCATTATCTGTTAACGATGCTTTTAGTGAGCTAGCAATAAGTTTATTTTGATTATCGGTGATGTAAGTAATGCCTTTGAAATGGCGATTTTCAGGTTCGATGAAATGAGACAAATGGCGAAGATTGATGTCAGTAGCAACGATACCAACTAATGTGTCGTCATTTATTACCGGTGAAATACTGGAAATGGTAAAGGTATTTTTTTCATCTACATTACTGTATATCTTTGCCCATCCTGCGGTTTTTTCTCTTGCGAAGGGGGCGTACCATGGTCGAATTGTTGGGTCGTAATTACTGATGCTATAATCGATAATATCATCACTGCTTTCCCCATGATAAAATTCTAGTTCATAGTTAGTACGTTTATCTTGTAAGATCAAGGAAACATCTTGGTCTTCGTTTTTACGGAATCCGACATAATCTTTATTTTCACTACCAAATGAGATAGTACTGATTTGTTTTTGCTGATAGTAGATATCGCTGATTGCAGAGTGCAGATAATCTTCTATTTTGGTTAGGTCTGATGCTTGGTAAAGTTGATTGCGTTGAATATTGTCTGCGATAGCGAGTGTTGTATTGAAAGGTTGTTCTAAAAAACGATCGAGATTAGTTTTAATATTTTCTGAGTATGAATTTAGCAGTTTAGCACTAATCTTTGACTGCATTCTTTCGTAACTGTTATTTTGAACAAGGGTTATGATAGTGACAGTAAGTAAAAGTAATAATGTGAACGGTAGCATGACCGCACTACGGAGAGTGTGAAGTTTTGGTTTCATCATTACTGTATCGTGAGATCATTATGCCGCTTAATATTAGGCTCATAGTTACTTATTTTTTGATCTTATGCAAAGTTTCAGATTTATAGTTAGACGCCCATCACAAAACCGACAATTAGCATCACGAGACGGTAATGGGTTTAACTCACCGCTATGCCACCTATTTGATGGCTATTTATGCTTTTGTTTTAACTTAAGTGCGCTTATTGCGTGTTAAGTGAGCGCACTTAGTAGAGGTTAATAGCGATTTCTTAAATTGGGTATGTCGGTATTATATTGAACAAACTCTACTTCGTATCCATTGGGGTCGAGGAAGTAAATGTTTTGGCGGTATTCATCATCCATTCCATCTTTTGCAATACTAAAACCAGCCTCGACTAGACGTTTTATAACACCTGCTATATCGTCGGTAACATAGGCGAAATGAGCAAGACCTACTTGATGTCCAGCTAAGTCGCGATTTTTACCGACACCGTTATCACCAAAAGCGAGATATTGGTAATCATCACCAAAATGGATCCAATTTCTTGGTTTTCCTGACCATTCTCCTTTATCACCCCCACGCACAGACCAATGCGGAAATGCGGCACGATAAAAAGTGAGTGTTTCTTCGATGTCGTGTACGATTAAATTCACATGCTCAAGATGTATCATAATAATATCCTTTTATTGTTGTTATAAATATTGTTGTTATAAATATTTGTGCTTACATTGCGTAACTGTATTTTTCTTGCTGGGAATAAGGTTGCTGTTGTTGTAACTGACGAACTTGTCCTAATGCATGGCTGTATTGAAGTAATGTATGCAGGCTGTAACCAATACGATGTCTAATACTGTGGTCACGTTCGCTGATTGGCATATTATCCGTACCTGCATTTAATATATCGCCGACGTTACGAATGATTAAGTGATCTGGTATCGCAATTAACTTATTGTTTTTGCAGCCATTCATTCTTAATTCAGCGATGGGGTATGCACCACTAATGCCGCTGACAACAGAAACCAGTAGTGCTGGTTTATGTGCTGTATCGTCATGCGTACACATCATTAAAAAGTTCTTCAAAATGGGCGTGACTATCCCATCCCACTCAGGCGTGATAAGGACGAATGCATCTGCTTCGATTAACGCTTCACTGATTAGTGGCCAATCGCAGCCCGGAGCAGATTTACTTTCGTCATCACCATCCCAAAAGGGTAGTTGGTATTTACACAGTTCGATATGTTGAACTGTTTTAAATTGGTTTGCTGTGCTGGTGATGTAAGCCGCTACTATCTATTGTCCGATTTGTGCCGCAGCATCTAAATGCCTTAATTTTTGTCGTTCAGAACTGAATTTATTTCAAACATTATTAGCGCCGTATGCGACGATTGAACGTGAAGAACATATTGTTGAAGGGGCAAGACGTTGTGCGTATAAAGTCACGTGTAACACGGCTTAAAAAGCATTAAAAGAAAGGTCATAACAACCAGCGCCATAGATGCTGATTGTTATGACTTACATGAGTCTAGGTGGACGTACAGATTAGATGCTTGATGCTTCTTCGTCAGTTAAGAAACGCCATTCACCTAATTCTAGTGCTGGGTCTAATACGATGTCACCGATCTGTTCGCGATGTAAACCAACAACGCTATTGCCTTGACTAGCAAACATACGTTTAACTTGGTGATATTTGCCTTCTTGGATAGTAAGTAGTACTTCTTTTTCGCTTAAGATCTCTAATTTTGCAGGTAGACAAGGTTTGTCTTCGCTACGCAGATGGATACCTGCTTCGAAATCAGCTACTGCTGTTGGTGCGATTGGATCTGCAAGCTGTACACGATAGCGTTTGTTGCACTCACGCTTTGGTGATGTAACGCGGTGTGACCATTGGCCGTCATCTGTGATCAGTACTAAACCTGTGGTATCAACATCAAGGCGACCAGCGATATGTAGTTCGTCACGTTTGTCTGCTTCGATCAGGCTGATCACTGATTGGTGTTCTTCATCTACTGTTGAGCAAATTACATCTAATGGTTTATGCATCATGATATAACGTGGTGGGCGTTGGCTTAATGATTTACCACCAAACCAAACATCCATGTCTGCTGTTACTTTATGGTCTGCTTTACGTACAACTTCGCCATCAATTTTTACGTTGCTGCGTGCAATCTCACGCTTGGCAAGGGTACGGGTCAGGTTAGTACTTTGGCAAATAAACTTATCTAAACGCATTTATGTTCAACTTTTGTCATGGTGTTATAGGAATATATCCAAACGAGTCGGTAACCCGTTTGGATAGGTGGGCTGATTATCTGCCTTTTTCGCTATAAGCGCAAAGTATAGTGAACAATTAATACCGTTAAGCACTCAGTAATTCGCTAATTCGTGCATCTGCGTTGCTTAATACATCATCTGCCGAGTTCATCGCTAGGCCTTCTGCAAAGATAAATTCAACTTCTTGTACACCGACAAATTTAAGTACTTGTTCTAACCACGGTGCTTGAGTATCTACTGGTGTGTTGGCATATATCCCACCACGTGTAGCAATCACATAGGTTTTTGGCATTTCCAGTAACGGTTTTGGTCCCTCTGCTGTGTAGGAAAATGTTTTTCCTGCACGAGCGATGTGGTCAATCCAAGCTTTCAGGGTTGACGGTACACCAAAGTTATACATAGGAACGGCGATAATTAAGATATCACTGTTACTTACTTCATCAATTAATTGGTCTGATACTGCTGCAGCTGCTTGTTGTTCTATTGTTCGCTCTGCTTCGGGTGTGTGAAACGCACTAAAAATAGCATCGGTTAAGTGGGGCACTTGCGATACATTGAGATCTCTATACGTGACTTGTTGCTCTTGAGTATTATTTACATCTAATTTTTCGATTAGTTTTGTTGCAATTTTTGATGATGTTGAGTTGTTGCCTTGTAGGCTGCTGTCTATGTGTAATATTTTCATTTTTCGATTCCTCGTTTATGTTGTAGAGTAAGCTTACGGGAATTTAAAAATTAATTAACCAGGCAAATACAATCTATATCATCGAAATTTTAGATGAATTAAAACAGCTATTTTATATACGTGTTAAGGATCATGATGAAAGAGCCTACGGTGAGTTTAGAACAATGGTATATCTTTAAAGTTGTAGTCGAGCAGGGTAGCTTTCAGGGGGCAGCTGATTACTTAATTAAAAGCCAAAGTTCGATTAGCTATGCGATTCAGAAGCTGCAAGATAATCTGGGTGTGCGTTTGTTTGCACAACAAGGTCGCCGTGCGGTTGTCACCGAAATGGGTAAGAAGATGTTGGCTCAAGCGGATGAGTTATTAATGCAAGCGACAAGTATCGAGCAACTGGCTGAAGAATATAGCGCAGGTTGGGAGCCGTTGTTAAAAGTGATGACAACACAACTATTTCCGCCGCAATTGTTAACTGATACTTTATCCTTATTTTCTCAGCAATGCGTGGTGACCAGTATTGATTTTCAGCAAGGTACGTTATCAGGGGTGACGGACGCCGCAACTTATGGCACAGCAGACCTGATTATTACTAGTCAAATTCCCACCGGATTTACGGGAGAGAAATTGTGTCCAGCACAATTATCGCGTTTTGTTCATCAACAGCATCCGTTAGCCTTGTTAAATCGACCATTAACGCTTGCAGAATTAAAATCCCATGCCCAAATTGTGATGAGTGATTCGAGTACGTATCGTAGTGTTGATGCTGGGTGGCTAGGCTCGCAGCAGCGTTGGACTGTGAATAATTTTCATGAGTCGCTTAGCTTGGTTAAACAGGGGGTTGGGCATGCGACTTTACCTATTAGTCGCATCCAAAATGAATTAGCGGATGGTGAGCTGGTGGAACTCATCATTGAAGATCATGTGCGCCTTGATTTGTCGTTATACTTGGTATACGCAAATAAAAAAACCTTAGGCCCTGCTGGCTTGCTGTTTGCAAAACTATTAAAACGACAAGCCAAACAATACGTCATCGATGGTTAAATCATGCTAGATTTCGGTACAAGCTACTGGCGATCACCCACATAATACAGCCGACAGTGATGTCGATAACACGCTGTATTTTTGGTTGGTTGAGCCAGTTAGAAAACTTAGCTGCGCTAAAGGCGAGGCCATAAAACCATAAGATTGAGGCTAAGATCGTACCGGTTGCAAAAGCCAATCTATTATCACCACTAAATTGATTACCGACACTTCCTAACACAACCACAGTATCTAAATACACATGCGGGTTAAGTAAAGTGACAGCTAGCGTTGCCATTACCACCATTTTACGGGATTTATGTTTGTGATCTAACTCAGTTTTCCCGTATTTATACTGCCATGCATTGCGAAATGACATTGCGCCATAAGTCGATAAAAATGCAATGCCGCCCCAAGTGATTATTTGTAGTAAGTCGGGATTTAATGCCAATAAACTGCCCGCACCAAACACACCTGCACTGATTAGCAAGCCATCACACAGAATGCAGATAGTGGCGGTTAAAAAGTGATGGTTACGTTTGATCCCCTGATTTAAAATATACGCATTTTGCGCGCCGATAGGGATGATCATACTACCGCCAAGCAGTAGCCCTTGAATTGTTGCTGTTAGCATAATGAACCTCTAGAAAATAGGCTGTAGAGATTACAAAAAGTAAGGTGATAAGTATAATTAATAATTGTTATACTTGATAAGTCTTACTTATATTTGTGTTTGAATGATTAATATTGAAATTATAAAGCGGGAGAAATACGCAGTGGATTATAAATTATTATATGCTTTACAAGTGGTGATAGAGCAGCAAAGTTTTGAACGAGCGGCCAATGTTTTGTGTATTTCACAGCCCGCAGTATCACAGCGTATCAAGTCGTTAGAAGAGTATGTTGCCCAGCCCGTGTTGATCCGTAGCCAACCTATTGTCGCGACAGGTATTGGCCAGCGCTTATTAAAACATTACAAACAAGTGCAGCACCTAGAAGCTGAATTATTACCGAGTATCAGTGCGGCATCGACTGATAAGGCTGTGGTGATGGCCATTGCAGTGAATGCTGACAGTTTAGCGACCTGGTTTATTCCTGCATTGGCACCGTTGTTAAAGCAATATCCGATTGAACTGAATTTACACATTATGGATGAGGTTAGAACCCTCGAAAAAGTGAAAGCGGGAGAGGCGTTTGGTGCATTGAGTTTACAAAAGAAGCCATTGCCGGGTTGTGAATCAACGTTATTGGGTGAGCTGAACTATGCCTTAGTGGCAACGCCAGCGTTTGTGCAACAGTATTTACCAGAAGGTATAACTCAGAAAGCCCTGCTTAAAGCACCAGCGGTGTCATTTGATCATAAAGACGACATGCACATTAAGTTTATTCAACAGCATTTTAGTTTGGCTGGTGGCAGTTACCCTTGTCATATTGTACGCTCGTCAGAAGCTTTTGTCGCAATGGCTAATGCAGGTGTGGCGTATTGTTTGATCCCAGAGTTACAAATCAAAGATGAACTCGCATCGGGTCAATTAGTTAAGTTGACCGATATACAACTCACCATTCCTTTGTATTGGCATCGCTGGATATTGTTAAAAGGTTTGTATAAGCAAGTATCAGAACAGATCATGATTGCAGGAAAGCGTGAAATACCCTGTTGATTGGCTATGTAGAACCACATAGCCAATCAAATACTGTCGGCGTCTATAACTAGCAGCCAGGGCCACAGTCCATACAATGTTTAATCATATCTGGGCCTAAATGTAGTTTAGCATTGAGGTCTCGTAGTGCTGTTCTTACACCCTCTTCAATAACGGGGTGATAGAATGGCATGTCTAGCATTTCTGATACGGTCATCTTTTGTTGATGTGCCCACGCTAATAAATGCGCTAAATGTTCGGCGTCGGGGCCAATCATTTCAGCCCCTAAGAAAAGACCTGTGCCGTGTTCTGCATATACATGTAACAAACCTTTATTACGTAGCATTACACGTGATCGGCCTTGGTTTTCAAATGATACGGTCCCCGTTTCAAAACAACCACAGTTACCCAGTCGTTCGATGATTTGTTTATATGTTTCACCTACCATAGCAATCTGCGGGTCTGTAAATACAGCTGATATAACGGATCGACGTAAGCCCGCTCTGATTTGTGGGAAACGTCCCGCGTTATCACCGGCAATACGTGCTTGGTCGGCTGCTTCGTGTAATAGTGGTATTTGGTTACTGGCATCACCCGAAATAAAGATACTTTCTACGGATGTTTGCATGGTGTAATAATCTGCCGTTGGTACCCCGCGTTCATCCAGTTCAAGGGTGGTATTTTGTAGGCCAATTTTATCCACATTTGGACGACGTCCAGTGGCTGCTAGAACGTATTCAACATTAACCGTTTGTAGTGCTTGCTGATGATCTAAATACTTAATTTCAACATGGTCACCTTGACGTTTCATGCTTTCAACTTTTACATCGGCATCGAGGTAGAATTCCTCATTAAATGATTTATTCGCATATGCCATGACTGCTGGATCTGTTAATGGACCCACTTGGCCACCAAGACCAAATATGATTACTTCAACACCAAGGCGCTTTAACGACTGACCTAGTTCCAGACCTATCACTCCAGGCCCAAACACCGCGATTGATTTTGGTAAATCATCCCATTCAAAGACATCATCGTTGATAACAAGGCGGTCGCCTAATTCGTTCCATATAGCTGGATAAGCAGGACGTGAACCCGTTGCAATCACAATACGTTTAGCGTTTATTTGCGTATGGTCATCAACAAGTAATGTAGTATTATTTAAGAATTTTGCATAACCAGACACTTTATCTTGAGCTGGGATTTCATCAACACCTTCGACGACAAAGCCAACAAAACGGTCTCGCTCACTTTTAACTCGCGCCATAACTTCTATACCGTTAATGACGGTTTCGCCTTGTGGGTGAATACCAAAGCCTGGTGCTTTTTGAATGTGATGTACACTTTCAGCTGCAGCAATCAGCAGTTTCGATGGCATACAACCAACACGCGCACAAGTTGTTCCATAAGGCCCACCTTCGATAATCACGACATTATCTGAATGTGCCTTTGCTGCACGGTATGCGCCTAGTCCTGCTGTGCCACCGCCAATTACTGCTACATCTACATTTATCATATTCATAATTTAGCCTTAAAAAATGTTATGGCGAAAACGGAGTTTGTTTGTCGCACTTATTTTATATTCAAATTTGGGGGGACGAAGTGTCTGCCTCGTCTTGATGTAGCTATTATGCAAAAAAACAAAACATAGTTACAATCGATTGATTGTTTCAGTTTGATAGTTCAAGGCTATTGGTGTTGGAGTGATTGAAAAAACCGTAATGGATGTTGTTTCCTGCTGTGTGATGTTGAGCATTGCCAAAATACTACCGTCGTTTTAGCTATAGCTAAGGTATGAAATAACGTATTTATAATAGGTGTTTTTTTATTGATAAAACAATCAGTTATTTTAATGGTTATTGACGGAACTCTTGCTTATCCATATATAAAAATCGCATTTAAATTGCGTATTATTCAATCGCTTGCCCAAATTTTATTGCGCCAGAATAAGTAAATGTGATCTTAATCACTATGTTACGTAAACATTAATTCAATTATATATATATGTAGGTATCATTTATTGCCGTGGTTATAGTCTTTACTCTATTGCTATATATTTTGGTACTTTATTTACGTGTTCAGGGATTATTATGAAATTTTCAGATGTATCGTTTAAGCATAAAATACTTATGTTGTTGGCTTTGCCTATGTTGGGTTTTTTGTGGTTGAGTTTTTCTTCTATCTCCCAAAGTATTGAAACTCGTAAAGAGATGTCTACGTTAACAGAATTAACGCACCTATCTGTGGAGTACAGCGAATTAGTGCATGAATTACAAAAAGAACGGGGTATGACAGCAGGCTTTATTGGTTCTAACGGCAGCAAGTTTAGCGTTAAATTACGTAAACAACGTGCAGATACGGACGCGAAGCAAGCTAAAATGATGCGTTTTTGGCAACAAAATGAATTTTCAGATAACCAAATCCAGCAACTCCACATGAGAATTACACAAGATTTATCTATGCTTACTAGTATTCGTAACAAAGTTGATGCACAAAATATTGAGTTAGCATCGGCGTTACGTTATTATACACAATTGAATGCCAAGTTGTTAAGTGTCTCTGGTTTAATCGTAGATATAAGTAGTGATGCTAGTATCACCGCAGAAACAATTGCTTACTATAATTTTTTACAAGGTAAAGAGCGTGTTGGAATAGAACGTGCGGTGTTAAGCAATGTGTTTTCTAAAGATCATTTTGCGACAGATAATTTTGTTAAATTTATTTCATTAGTGGTTGAGCAAGAAACCTATTTTTTAAATTTTAAAACATTTGCAACAAGCAGTAATAACAATTTTTTTGTTCAGCAGTTAAATACCCCAGCAGTGAAAGAAGTCATGAAGCTAAGACATATCGCCGAGACTAATTCGACGGAGTTTAATGTTGATGCCGAATATTGGTTTAGCCAAGCCAGTGCGCGTATTGGCCAATTGAAGCTGATCGAAGACGATCTTGAACGCTCGTTATTAACACTCGCTGATAATCATCGTAATAGTGCTGTTACAGTTTTGATGATGAACGTCGTGTTTAGTGTGCTGATTATAGTTATTGTTGTTGTGATTAGCTTTATTACTATTCGAGATTTAATGTCGAGAGTAAATGAGTTAATGGATGTGATGACCGAAGTGCGTGACAATAATGATTTAACTGTTCAAACTAAACTGGCGGGTGAGAGTGAGTTAGGACAAATAGCTTCAGCACTGAATCTTACGTTATCTGAATTTGCGGGTGCGATGGATAACATTTCAACATCAAGTATTACGCTTGCATCTGCGGCAGAAGAAACAGCGCAAACGTGTGACTACAGTTCAAAGTCGCTAGCTGAGCAGCAAGATGGGATTAGCTTGATTGCTACCGCGATTGAAGAGTTGTCTGCAACGGTAAAAGAAGTGGCGCAGAATACGCAGTTGACAGCGGATTCTGCGAAAGAAGTGGATACGCAAGCGGTAAGCGGTTTTGAGATCGTACAACAATCATCATTGTCTATTGAAGGTTTAGCCTGTGAGATTGATAGCTTAGCACAGCGTATTACTAACCTGCATACGAGCAGTAATAACATTACTAATATGGTCGATGTGATCAAATCGGTTGCAGACCAAACTAATTTATTAGCGTTAAATGCGGCGATTGAAGCGGCGCGAGCAGGGGAACAAGGACGTGGTTTTGCTGTCGTAGCTGATGAAGTGAGAACATTAGCCAAGCGTACCCAAGAGTCAACCGCAGAGATTGAAAGTTTTATTAGTGCGTTACAAGCGGATGCTGATGCTGCGTTTAATGTGATTGAAGTAAGCCAAACAAAAGCGTCTGAAGCAGTTAGTAATTCGCAAGACGTGGCTAAAACATTACAGGATATAACAGCATCTGTTAACCAGATATTCTCAATGACTGAGCAGATTGCAACAGCGATTGAAGAACAATCAGTGGTTACTCAAGATGTTGCTAAAAATATTGTTGATGTAAAACAAAAATCGATGGAATCAGCAACTGGTTCTGCGCAAATAGCAATGACAGCAAAAGAGCAAGCTCAGTTAGCCACGTCATTACAGGATATTGCTAAAGTATTTAAAATATAAAAGGGGAAAATATGAAAGTCATAAACAAAATAAAAGTAATTGGATTAGCATTAATAGCTCTGGTTATTAGTGGCTGTGCATCTGTACAATTGAACTCTCAACAGCAAGCGCTTATTGATGACAGTACAACACTTTATACGCAAGTGGGTATGTGGACTGAAAAAGGCAATGTGATCTCGACAAACTATAAAAGAGGTGAGCATATTCCGGTTAACTCACAAGTTGTTGTCACGGATGTTAACGCATCGACAATTACGTTCAGCTATGCGGGTAGCTCGATTACACTAAAAAATATTGAGAAGTTTACTAAGGTCGATGTGGTTACATTGATGACTCGTACATTTAGTGCTGAATCTGTTAATTTAACGGAGTTTAATGCATTAGAAAAAACGGCTATTCAGAAAGGTGATGTAGTTCTTGGTATGAGTAAACATGCCGTTATCACGAGTCGTGGTTTCCCGCCTGCACATAAAACTGAGAGTTTAAAATTAGATAGCTGGAGATACTGGCAAAACCGATTCGGTACGATTGTTTATAAATTTGAGCAAGGTAAAGTATCGAAAATCATAGATTAATTGATGAATAGGCAGCTAAGCTGAAACAATAAAAGGAAGCATAGTGCTTCCTTTTTTATTGCTAACTGGTAACTACATGTGAGATTCGTTGCCTGATAATGTAGTTGTAGTTGTAGTTGTAGTTGTAGTTGTAGTTGTAGTTGTAGTTGTAGTTGTAGTTGTAATTAAGCGAAGTGCTTATCTAATTCTTCGCTACCACCTATGTGCTTACCACCAATGTAGATTTGTGGGACTGTGCTGCGACCTGTTACTGCACGTAGGCTTACTGTTGTTGCATCTTTACCTAGTACGACTTCTTCGTAGTTTAGACCTTGGTCAATTAAAGTTTGTTTTGCTTTTGCGCAGAAGGGACAACCTGGTTTAGTAAATACGGTAATCGATTCTTGTACTTTATATTCCGGCGCAACATAATCTAGCATAGTGTCTGCATCAGAAACTTTAAATGGGTCGCCTGGTTCGTCAGCTTCGATAAACATTTTTTCTACCACGCCGTTTTTAACCAGCATGCTGTAACGCCATGAGCGTTTGCCAAAACCGATGTCAGATTTGTTAACTAACATGCCCATGCCTTCAGAGAATTCACCGTTACCATCTGGAATGAAAGTGATGTTTTCTGCTTCTTGATTATCTTTCCATGCGTTCATTACAAAGGTATCGTTTACTGATACACATAGAATTTCATCCACGCCATGTGCTGAAAATACGTTAGCTAATTCGTTGTAGCGTGGTAAATGGCTTGATGAACAAGTTGGTGTGAATGCGCCTGGCAGACTGAATACAATCACCGTTTTGTTGGAAAATAGTTCTTCTGTTGTACGGTTAACCCATGCATCACCTTGACGGATTGGGAATGTCACTTGTGGAACCGCTTGGCCTTCTTTTGATACTAATGTAGTCATAATATATTCCTTAACGTAGCTATTAATTAAGCTAACATGCTTGTCTGATATAAAGTAAAATGTGGTTAAGACGTTGTGTCTGTATCGTCTTGATGTAGCTATTATGCAAAAAAACCTAAAATAGGTACAGTTGATTAAACTTTGCATTTTGATAGGTGTTGCTTATCGTAATGTGCTGTTATTTCATTCCGCAATCTCAAATGAAATCTTAATACTTAGGGTGGTCGTAACTCAGCTAATTGAGATATTAACTATGTCAGTAATAAGCGTCATAGCAGATGGTACAATTAGTCATCGCATGATTATGGACTATTAGGGAATGCATGATCGACTTGATTAATATGCAGTTGTACGGTAAGTTCTTTGTGTTGAATAAGTCATTACATATCACTTTTTAGAGTTTAATGAATCTCATGCCTTTTGCCTTATTAGATCTGTTTTCTGTCGCAATATTCACTACTATTGGATTGTTATTTCTCGCTATTATTATGGTTTGTGTTTGGATTAGTAACCGACGTTATGAGGGGGTGAGTAACTGGCTTGTCGCGACCTTAATTGTATTAGCGTTTGCGTTTATTATCACTGAAAAATTTTGGTTCTTGAAACTGGATGGCTATACCAATAATGAATGGTTAAACCTCATGCTTCCAAATCTATTATTGTGTGTTGGTGTATGTCAAATTCCTCATGGTTTCCATCGTTTTCTTCAGATAAAACAATCTCTATTTTGGCTCTATGCTAGTCAGTTCCTGATTATTGTGCCCTTGTATGCTTATGGATTATTAGTTGAAACACCGATGTTATTCAGCACGACGGTACTCTCTTTATCCATAACAATAAGCCTAATTTTTAACTGTTATTATTTATTTAAGTATCAAGGTAAGCAGTATGGTAGCACTCGGTATATTTGTATTCTTGCGTGCCTATTGGCGTTCTCTCTAAACGTTACCCGCATACTGTTGTTGTATCATGATTCCAGTTTAATGAAAAGTATTGAACTCTCAACGGCATTAGCCTGCATCAATCTTTTAATGAGTCAGTGCTTTCTTACATTCTGTTATTTAATGTTCTGCACTCAGCGTAATGCATTTTCATTACGGCATATGTCTTTTGTTGATCCGTTAGCTAATATTTATAATCGTCGTGGCTACCAGCATGCGATTGCAGCCTTACCGTCGCATAAAAAAGCTGCGGTTATGATTCTTGATATCGACCACTTTAAACGTGTGAATGATGAGTATGGTCATGCGACTGGCGATTTAGTCATTAAAGATATTGCGATGATTATTGCCAAAGCCTGTAGCCCAACGTATGTTTATGCACGAACTGGTGGGGAAGAATTCAGTATTTATTCACCACTGATATCAGCTAAAAGTATGGAAAATCTTGCCGAAGACATCCGTCTGGCGATTATGAATCATACTATAAAAAAACAAGCGTTAGAAATAAAGGTAACCGCTAGCATTGGTGTGAGCATTGGGCAAAGCATCAATGTATTTGCGTTGGAAGAAGAAGCTGATAAAGCACTTTATCAAGCTAAAAAGGATGGTAGAAACTGCACTGTGATGCAACTGTTTGTTGCCTAAATTAATAGACAACAGAATGGGAATACTTTTTATCTGTGGATGGGCGTTAGTGATAAGAAAATACAGGCGAAAAAAAAGAGCTATCCATAGCTCTTTTTTGAATACTTAATGTATAGTTAAAAACGAGTCTTTAGCTAATTTAAGTACTAGTCCTTAATCACTTTAAGAACAATAGTTTCACCTAGTGCAACTGAACCAGAGAATTTTTCCATGCTCTTAATTTCATCCATATTTGAGATGATACAAGGTGTGATTACTGATTTAGCTTTTTCAGTTAGTAGTGCTAGATCGAACTCAATGATAGTTTCACCAGCATTGATATGTTGACCTTCTTCAGCAATACGTGTGAAGCCTTCACCGCGTAATTCAACTGTATCTAAACCGAAGTGAACTAGCACTTCTAGACCTTCGTCTGAACGAATTGCGAATGCGTGGTTAGTTTCGTAAATTTTTACGATCTCACCTGTTACTGGAGCAACTAGCTTGTTACCTGTTGGATTGATAGCGATACCGTCACCAACAATTTTTTCAGCAAAGATAACATCTGGCACATCTTCGATAGCAACGATTTCACCGGCAAGTGGAGAAACAATGTGTAACGTATTGCTGTCATTATTGTCGTCTGAAACCAGTTTTTTTAATTTATCGAATAATCCCATTTTTAACTCCTAGAATTTGGTAGACATAGTTATTGGTTATTCACGTATTTATAACCAATAACTTTACGTTGTCATCATAACATTATCTTACAAGATTAGATGCTACGATAACTGAAAAAATTAGCAAGCAGCGCGCTGTTTAGTGAACTGAGCCACTAGCTCAGCTATTTCACCTGCAGTTGCACAGCTTAATGCTTGATCCGCTAATTCTTTAACATCAGAAAAATTAGCATTTCGAATCGTTTTTTTCACTTTAGGAATTGAGATACCGCTCATAGAGAACTCATCTAAACCCATGCCTAGTAGTAGTAGTGTTGCAGTGTCGTCACCCGCAAGTTCACCACACATACCAGTCCACTTGCCTGCTGCATGTGAAGCATCGATAACCTGTTTAATCAGTGTTAGCACGGCTGGAGTTAGTGGGTTATATAGATCTGAGATCATCTCGTTACCACGGTCTACCGCAAGTGTGTACTGCGTTAGATCGTTAGTACCAATACTAAAGAAGTCGACTTCTTTAATAAGGTGATGTGCAATTGCGGCCGCTGCTGGTGTTTCAACCATAACACCTGTTTCAATTGTTTTATCAAAAGCGTGACCTTCAGCTGTTAATTCAGCTTTCAATGTCTCAAGAATGTCCTTAAGGCGACGTACTTCTTCTACAGAAATAATCATTGGGTACATAATGCGAACTTTACCAAATGCAGAGGCACGTAAAATAGCGCGTAGCTGTGCGTTCATGATTTCTGGACGGTCGAAACAGATTCGGATCGCGCGCCAACCCAAGAATGGGTTCATTTCTTTTGGTAAATTTAGGTATGGTAGGTCTTTATCGCCACCAATATCCATAGTACGAATGATCACACCTTGACCATTCATGCTTTCTGCAACCGCTTTATATGCTTCGAACTGTTCATCTTCAGTTGGTAAGCTATCACGATCCATGAATAGGAATTCGGTACGGTAAAGACCAACGCCTTCACCGCCGTTACGGATAACACCAGCACAGTCTTTTACTGTACCAACATTACCACACACTTCTACGTGATGGCCGTCGAGTGTAATAGCAGGTAAGTCTTTCATTTTAAGCAGTTCAGCTTTATCAGCAAGGAACTGTGCTTGAATTGCTTTGTATTCTTTGATTACGTCTTCTGATGGGTTAACAATAACATTATTGTTAATTGCATCAAGAATCACGAAGTCGCCTGATTTGATTATTTCAGTTACGTTGCCTGTACCAACAACCGCTGGCAGTTCTAGTGAACGCGCCATGATTGATGTATGTGCGGTACGGCCACCTAAATCAGTCACGAAACCTAAAATTTTATCTAGGTTAATCTGTGCTGTTTCTGAAGGTGTTAAATCGCTTGCGATTAGAATCACTTGTTCTTTGATAGCGCTTAGTGACACGATTTCCATGCCAAGCGCATTTTTTACGATTCGATTACCGATATCACGGAAATCCGCAGCGCGCTCTCTTAAATAAGGGTCGTCTAATGCTGCCATCATTTCAGCGTTTTCTTCAATGATGCTGTGAATTGCAAAATCTGCCGATACTTTATTTTTTTTAATAAAGGTTACGATATCTTCTTCAAGCTCTTCATCTTCAAGTAACATCATATGTCCCTCGAAGATTTCAGCTTTCTCGTTGCCAAATGTTTGGCGTGCCATTTCCGTTATAGCTTCAAGCTGTGTCGCAGATTTATCCCTAGCAGCTAAAAAGATAGCTATTTGTTCATCGATCTGTGCAGTTTCAATCGTTTGTTGGTTAAGAACAATTTCTTCATTAATGAATAATTGTGCTTTACCAAAAGCAATACCTGGTGAGGCGAGAATGCCTGATATCATAACCTTTCCTTACTTCAATATAAAAAATACGTTAATAACGGATGGGGTTTATTCTAAAACATCCATAAGAGCAACTAGCGCTTCAACAGCCGCTTGCTCGTCAGTACCTTCAGCAGAAATAGTCATAGTTACACCTTTAGAAAGGCCTAACGTTTGTAGTTTAAATAAGCTTGTAGCACTTGCAGATTTACCGCCAGCTTCAACAGAAACTTTTGATTCGAATTCTTTTGCTTTTTTTACGAAAAGAGCAGCAGGACGAGTGTGAAGACCGTTTGGTGCGATAATTACAACTGATTTTTGATACATAACTTTTCCTTAAAATAACGATTCTAAAAGAGATTTTTACTATAACCATAAGTGTAATCTAATTTCACAGAGTAAAATAACTTTTTTTCATACAAAAAATGGGTATAGATCATGTTTCTGTAAGTTTTACGACAAAACAATGCGATGTCAGTATATTACCCCTAATTTACACCCGTGTTGTAGTTTAATTACAACAAAAGAGGCAAAGTGTGACCGCTATCAATAGGAATAAAAAAAGTGGCTTGTACAAAAAAAAGCCGCTAGTGCGGCTTTTGTTAATCTTGTTAATTAAATGTAAATGTAAGATTGCTGTTGTAACTTTTACAATACGAGTGTGACTATTGTTGGAGCTCTTGCTCAGTAAATACGCCATCAAATAATGCAGTAGTTAAGTAACGTTCGCCCGATGATGGCAGGATAACGACAATGTTCTTATCTGCAAATTCAGGTAACGCAGCTAAACGGGCTGCAGCAACAACCGCAGCACCTGAAGAAATACCGGCTAAGATACCTTCTTCTTTCATTAGGCGTTGTGCCATTTCAATAGAGTCTTCATTTGATACTAGTTCTACACGGTCGACCATTTCTAGATCAAGGTTACCTGGGATGAAACCTGCGCCAATACCTTGGATTTTATGTGGACCTGGCGTTAATGCTTCACCCGCTTTTGCTTGAGTGATAACTGGTGAATTAGTTGGTTCAACAGCAACAGATAAAAGTTCTTTACCTTTATTTAATTTAATGTAGCGGCTTGTACCTGTAATCGTACCGCCAGTACCTACACCTGATACTAAAATATCAACTTGACCATCGGTTGCTTCCCAGATTTCTGGACCTGTTGTTTGCTCGTGGATTGCTGGGTTAGCTGGATTTTCAAATTGTTGTAATAAAATAGTTGTTTCTGGATTTGCATCACGGATTTCAGTCGCTTTATCAATCGCGCCTTTCATACCCTTCGCGCCATCTGTTAGAACGAGATTTGCGCCTAATGCTTTAAGTAATTTACGACGTTCTAGGCTCATTGTATTTGGCATTGTTAATGTGAGCTTATAACCACGAGCCGCAGCAACAAATGCTAATGCAATACCAGTATTACCACTTGTTGGCTCTACGATATCAATCCCTTCTTTTAAGAGACCGTCTTTTTCTGCTTGCCAGATCATGTTGGCACCGATACGGCATTTAATACTCGCACTTGGATTACGGCTTTCTATTTTTGCAAAGACGTTACCTGTCGTTACACGGTTTAAACGAACTAAAGGTGTGTTACCGATAGACAGTGTATTGTCTTGTAAAATTTGGCTCATGAGATTTCCCTATATAAATGAATACTCGTAACTTATAGCTTAAGCATACTGATAAGTTTGAAAATTGAAAATGCTGTTTTGTTATATCGTTAGGTTCTAAAATGATAAGCACTTATAACCATTTGTATGCACAGTACTGACATTATAGTTTGGCCACAAATTAATTTTAGCTATACAAATTATTAATTGGCTGACGTATTGCGCTGAGTCCACTCTATATATAGACCAAATGCGATAGATTAGTTCCTTGTTAATTCTATAGTTTAGCGTTTACCCCGCATTTTTAATGACTGTTATTTGATAACAGGAGGGGATTTTTTCATTTTTGTCGGATCGGGAACTAGATCTAGCTAACTGTTTGCTTTATTTTAGTGGTCACTGTATCCCAACTTCGTTGATAGTGGCTAAAGCTAATTAGCCACTAAAGGACAATGTAATGAGTAATGTAGTAATTAGTGGTAGCGGTTTATTTACCCCTCCTGATGCAATTAGTAATGATGAATTAGTAACGAGCTTTAATTGTTACGTTGATAATTTTAATACTGATAATGCAGCTGCGATTGACGCTGGAGAAATAACTGCGAAAGCGCATTCAAGCAGTGAATTCATTGAGAAAGCATCGGGCATTAAAAGTCGTTTTGTGATGAGTAAAACGGGTATTTTAGATCCTGCAATCATGCGACCGGTATTTCAACCGATTGCTGACGATGAACCCAGTATTACGGTTCAAATGGCGTTAGTTGCCGCAAAGCAAGCATTAGCAAGTGCAAATAAAGAAGCAAAAGATATTGATTTAATCATCTTTGCTGCGTCTGGTTTCCAACGCGCATACCCTGCAATGGCGGTTGAATTGCAATATTATCTTGGTGCGAATGGTTTTGCTTATGATATGAGTGTTGCTTGTTCGTCAGCAACTTTTGCTATTGCCAGTGCGATGGACGCCGTTAAATCTGGGCGAAGTAAAACAGCATTAGTCGTTAACCCTGAAATTTGCTCTGCGCATTTAAATTTTAAAGACCGTGACAGCCACTTCATTTTTGGAGATGTGTGTACTGCTGTCGTTATTGAAAATAAAGCGACGGCAACGAGTGAAGACTGCTACGAGATTATTGATAGTAAGTTGTTTACCCAGTACTCAAATAATATCCGTAATAACCTTGGGTATTTAAGCCGCAGTGAAGGCGCTGATATACATGCTGATTCAAGTTTCTTTATGCAAAATGGTCGCAAGGTATTTAAAGAAGTATTACCTACGGTTTATAACTTGATCACAGAACAGTTAAACGGCTTAGAGTTACAAGCGAGTAATTTTAAACGCCTATGGTTACATCAAGCGAATATCAACATGAATAATTATTTAGCGAAGAAGTTATTGGGTCGTGATCCATCATCTACTGAAGCGCCTATTATTCTTGATGAATACGCAAATACGGCGTCAGCAGGTTCTATAATTGCTTTCCATTTACACCAAGACGGTATGGAAAGTGGTGATCTTGCGTTAATCTGCTCGTTTGGTGCTGGTTACTCTGTCGGTTCCCTCGTATTAAAACGTTGCTAGCACTTAAATATTGTTAATGTGGAACTAAACGATATAGCCATCGTTATTGAAAATATTAAAAGACCCAGCTAATTAATTAGTTGGGTCTTTTTTTATTTCACTCGGTTATTTATAGTGATTATTTCTCGTTATTATCAACCCACATTGCCGTTGCGCCACATACGGCAACAGGCATGATCATAAAATTAACCACAGGAATAGACTGACACAGTGCAACCATAGAACCAAAACTTAACGATTGCATACGGTTTGATGATAGTTCACTGCGCATCTCGTCAAAGCCGACTTTGTTATTATCAAAGGTATAATCGGCATATTGAATAGCTAGCATCCATGCGGTAAAGATAAACCACAATACTGGGGCGACTGTCTGACCTACCACCGGAATGAAAAATAACAGCAGTAAACCAATAGCACGGGGAATGTAGTATTTTATCTTTTTAAGCTCACGTGTCAGTACACGCGGGATATCTAATATAATATCTTTGATGCTACTTTCTGGCATCGGCTTATTACTCAATAGCAGTTCGGTTTGTTCTGCTAATAGGCCATTAAACGGTGCAGCAATAATATTGGCAATAGTACCAAAAAAGAACCCGAACAATAGCAGTATAAGGATGAAGGCGAGGGGTTTGATGATATAAACTAACCAACTTAACCAGTCTAAGCTTGCTTCAAGCTGGTGTAGCCATACGTCGATTTGTTGAAATAAGAAATAAAAGCTAACCGAAAACAGCATGAGGTTAACTAACAATGGTATCAATACAAAAGGTCTTAGCTTAGGTTGACGGATCAAGTCAAAACCTTGTAAGAAATATTGAAACCCCGATAACGATGGTTTTACTGAAAGCATATTATATGACGCCTTGTGAATGGTTTATGTCGCATATCTTATCATGCGGTTACTGTGGTTCGGCTATATTGGGATAAAAAGTGCAGTAAAAAGCAACAGCTTTTCTATTCTGCTTAGACGAATCTTTAATATTGCAGATACATCTGCTAAAGTTTTCTGGTTATTCTATATGCGTTGTTTGATATGTACCTTAAAAAGATCAAAATATCTGGCTTCAAGTCATTTGTTGATACTACAGAATTGCTTTTCCCGCACGATATGACCGCTGTTGTAGGTCCTAATGGTTGTGGTAAATCAAATATTATTGATGCTGTACGCTGGGTGCTGGGTGAAAGCTCGGCCAAGCACTTACGTGGTGATGCAATGTCTGACGTTATTTTTAACGGTTCAGTGGCGCGCTCTCCTGTCTCAAGAGCCAGTGTTGAACTGCTATTTGATAATGCCCAACAACGTATAGACCATGCTTTATTACAGTATAATGAAGTGTCTATTCGTCGTGAATTATATCGAGATGGTACAAATCAATATTACCTCAACGGTAAAAAATGCCGTCGTAAAGATGTAACAGAACTGTTTTTAGGTACAGGGTTAGGTCCTCGCAGTTATGCGATTATTGAACAAGGTATGATTTCGCGTTTAATTGAGTCCAAACCTCATGAATTACGTCACTTTATTGAAGAAGCTGCTGGCATTTCTAAATATAAAGAAAAACGTCGCGAAACCGAATTACGTATTAATCAAACCAAAGATAACTTAAATCGACTTGCAGACATTCGGATTGAATTAGGTGTGCAAATTGATAAGTTGAAAGTACAGTCAGTTGTCGCGCAACAATTTAGATCACTAAAACAACAACAGCGAGAAGCGAAAAGCCGTCTTGGTTTAGTGCAGATATATGATGTAGAGCGTTCAATTAATCAACTTGCACAGCAAAAATTGGTGTTAATGAGTGAGCAGGAAAAGTTCACTGCAACAGCCACTAAACTTCAGACTCAAATGACGGATTTTGATGTACAGTTAAATGAATTAACGGTACTGATTGAAAACCAGCAACAAACGTTTTATTTACAAGGTACAGAGTTAACCAAGATAGAACAGAAAATACTGCATCATAAAGCACGTAAGCAAGAGTCTGCTGGTAAGCAACAAGAATATCAACAGCAAAGTGACAAGTTACAAATCTTACTGAAAGAAGAGCAAGCACAATTACAAGTCCATCAGCAGCAATCATTATTGACTGAAACAGACTATAACCGTATGGCGGCCGAATTATTAGTGATTGAACAATCGCTAGCATCTGCAACTATCAGTAGTGATCAAGCTATTGCGCAGCATGCGGTATACCTTGATAAGGTTCAGCGCTTTACGAGTAAACTTGATGTACTGACCAATGCCTTACAAAGTGCAGAATCAGTACTTAATAAAAGTAAAGTACAACGAAGTGATTTAAAAGCAGAACAGCAGCTGCTATTGCTAAACAGTAAACAAGTACTTATTAAGGATAAAATCACAGAACAGCAACAACTACAGTCTCAAGAAACGCGCTTAGGGCATGAACTCGCTGGCTTGAATAACGGTTTTCAAGGGGTTAATAAACAAGTTTCAGAACTTGAGACTTATATTCAAAAAAACGTGACTGAACAAACTGAAATTAAAGCATCACTGAGTGTTATTACTGAGTTATTACGTAAAGCGGAACATGCTAATCACGCGCATACCTGGTTAGAATGTAATTTCGAGTCTATACCGTTAAAATTATTACAACAATTAGATGTAGAACCCGGTTGGGAAGCTGCAGTTGAGAAAGTACTCGCAAACTGGCTTGATGCTTACTGCATTAGTGACGAGCAACTTGCACAATTTAATTTGGCTGAGTTACCTGCTTTGCAATGGTTCAAACCGAGTAATTGTGTTGCACGCGCTGGTTCGTTAGCAAGTAAGGTCAAAAATAACCTATTCAATCGTCAGCTGAATCAAGTGACTTGTGCTGCAACGATTAATGATGCGCAAGCGGGTGCTGATTGCCATGGAGAATATAGTTATATCACTGCCCATGGTGATTGGTTTACCGATGAAGGCGTGTGGTTATCACAACATGCGAAAGCTAATGTGACTTCTGCGCAAGGTCGTATTGAAATGCAGCAGCAGGCATCGCAGCAACAGGCGCGTTTATTTGCGGTTGAAACAATGATAGCAACGCAGCAGCATCAGTTAACAGCGTTGTCGGTGACACAGGTTGATTACCAAGATCAAATTGATAAGGTTCAAGCTAACCTGACTTTAAAACAAAGTGAAGTATCACAATTAACGATTGAATTGGGCTTATTACAGCAACAGCAAGCACAATGGCAGCTTAATCACGATCAGTTAAATACACGCTTATCAACACTTGATAATTTATTGGCGATTGAAGCCGAAGAAGTACAGCGTTTGAATGAACAGATAATCTCGATTAAGGTGACGATTGAACAGCTTGCTAGTGATGATGGTTTGATTCAAAAATCAGAAACGGCAAAAGCAGATAAAGCACGATTTTTACAAGAACAGAAGGTACTTGAGAAACAAGTACAGCAATTACTTTTGGTTAAAACCAAGTTTACGGTCGAAATTGAGAAACAGCAGCAATTAATTGCTAAAACTGACTCTCAATACCAAACAATTCTACAAGATATTGCTGCATTAGGTGACAACTCACTATATGCTGAAAACTTGCAACAGTTAGAAACTGCGCGTGCTATTGCTGCAGAAAAACAAATTGCGATTGAAAATGATAATAGGCAAAAGAAAACAACACGCGCTAAACTATTTAATGACAAGCGTGATGTTGAAGAAAAACGTGCTAGGATAATGGCAAGTGGCTTAAAAGTTAAAGATAAAGTGCAACAGCTTGATTTAAAACAAGCGAACAATAAAGCCAAAGAACAGCTACTATATCAACAAATTGCGGATGATAATGTTGATATAGACACATTGAAACGTGAGTGTGTTAATATATTAACACTGAAAGAATATCAGCAGCAGCTAAAACAGTTTGAAGTACAGTTACAGAACATTGGTGCTGTCAACCTTGCTGCAGTCGAAGAATATGAACAACAATCGCAGCGTAAACAGTATTTAGATGAACAAACCGATGACTTAGAAAAAGCCATTGCTACGTTAGAAGCCGCGATTGTTAAAATAGATAAGCAGACTAAGGCGCGCTTTGCGACCACGTTTGAAAAAATTAATGATGATTTTAAAATGTTATTTCCTAAAGTGTTTGGCGGCGGTGCAGCTTGGTTAGAGCTAACATCGAGCAATTTATTAGACACGGGAGTAACCATTATGGCGCGACCGCCAGGGAAAAAGAATGCACGAATTTCTTTACTTTCCGGTGGTGAAAAAGCATTAACGGCACTGTCGTTAGTCTTTGCAATATTTAGATTAAATCCTGCGCCATTTTGTATGCTAGATGAAGTTGATGCACCACTCGATGAATTAAATGTCGGGCGTTTTTGTAAACTGGTTCAGGAGATGTCAGAAACAGTACAATTTATTTATATTAGTCATAATAAGTTAGCCATGGAAATGGCTCAGCAATTAATCGGAGTGACCATGCATGAACCAGGGGTCTCTCGAATAGTCGCTGTCGATATTTCGACTGCGATTGAACTTACAGACCATTAACATTAAGAGATAGGCTGTTATGCAAGATTTGCGACTTGTTCTCATCATTTTAGGGTTTATTGCAATTGTTGCTTTAGTTGCCCATGGCCTTTGGTCAAATAAAAAGAATCAAGTAAAACCATTAAAAGATAAACCATTAAGCAAAGTTGACGCTAACGTTAAAGATAAACAAGGGTTTGACCTTGATGGTATCGGCGAAAAACGTGTTGTTAGTCAGCCTGTAGAACAGAACATCAGTGTGACTAAAGCACCCGTTGAACCAACCCCGATGACCGTTGAGAAAATTGAACCTCAGTTTGGTGCAGCGGAAATTACGCAGGATACGACAGTGCTAACCGGAGCGTTTACTGCGTCGGATGTTGAAACACCTTCGCCAACGATTGATACCGCGATGAATGATGTCAGTTATGATGTTGTTGAAACGTCAGCGGTTGAAGTTAAATCTGCCCCTGTGCTAGAAGAGCAAGTGGCAGCAGAAAGTCAGACGCAAAACGATCTTGATAATAGTGGTGTCGATACAGCCGATAATACAGATACTCACGCAGCAACTGTACAAGATAAACCTGTCGATGACACTGCGGATGAAGCGGTATTTGTGATTAATATCATGGCACGTGAAGGCAAGAGCATTGCAGGTGCTGAGTTACTACAAGAATTATCAGCGTTTGGCTTTAAATTTGGTGCGATGGATATTTTCCACCGTCATGTTGATGCAGCAGGTAAAGGACCCGTTATCTTTAGTTTAGCTAACATGGTTAAACCGGGTGTGTTTGATATTGATATGATGGAGCAATTTGAATCACCAGGTGTATCACTATTTATGATGTTCCCGTGTGCTGGTCAGGCATCTCACAATTACAGTCTAATGCTAGGTGCAGCAGAGCGCATTGCAGAAGCTGTCGATGGTTTATTAATGGATGGGTCGCGTAACCCATTAACAGAAGAAGCCATTGAGCAAGAACAAGCGTTCATTCGCCAGTTAGAACAGAAAGTATTAGCGAAAAAATCTAACTAATCTATTACTCACTAATAGCGTTAGTAAAATAAATGATGTTATCCAGATAAATGCCTCACTTCGGTGGGGCTTTTTTTGATCTTTGGAATTTTTATCTTTGGAAGTAAAGATGACAGAACAAGTAAAACAAATTCAAACCTTAACACTTCAACTCGAAGAGTATAATCATCAATATTACGTATTAGATAATCCCACCGTACCAGATGCGGAATATGATCGTTTATTACGTGAGCTAAAACAGCTCGAAGTCGAATTTCCTGAACTTGCATTAGCTACATCACCAACCCAAAAAGTGGGAGGTGAAGCCTTAACCGGATTTAGCCAGATTCAGCATGAAATGCCAATGTTGTCATTGGATAATGTGTTTTCTGAAGAAGAGTTGTTGGCGTTTGAAAAGCGTTTACAAGATCGTTTATTAACGAAAGCAGAGATTAAGTTTAGCTGTGAACCAAAGCTCGATGGTCTTGCAGTGAGCATTCTGTATGAAAATGGTGATTTTGTTCGGGCTGCCACTCGTGGTGATGGCCAAATTGGTGAAGACATTTCTGAAAATGTAAAAACCATTAAATCAATACCATTACGTTTACGTGGTGATGATTTCCCTGAGCGTTTAGAAGTACGTGGCGAAGTATTTATGCCAAAAGTAGGCTTTGAGCAATTAAATATTAATGCCAAAAAGAAAGGTGAAAAGACCTTTGTCAATCCGCGCAATGCCGCCGCTGGTAGCTTACGTCAGCTTGACCCTAAAATTGCCGCAAGTCGTCCGTTAGCCTTTAATGCCTATTCATTAGGTGTCGTGGAAGGTGAGGTTGAAGGTAAAGGCTTATCAAATTCGCATGCCGAAAATTTACAAAAATTGAAGCAATGGGGTTTACCTGTTTGTGCTGATGTAACGGTTGCTATGGGTTATCAAGGCTGCTTAGACTTCTATGAACAGATTGGTAAGCGCCGTGATTCACTGTCGTATGACATTGATGGTGTCGTGTATAAAGTCGATGATTTAGCCCTACAGAAAACATTGGGTTTTGTTGCGCGAGCACCACGTTGGGCCACGTCACATAAGTTTCCTGCGCAAGAAGAGATAACGACATTATTGGATGTTGAATTCCAAGTTGGCCGTACTGGCGCAATCACACCGGTCGCACGTCTAGAACCTGTGTTTGTTGGTGGTGTGACAGTAAGTAATGCCACACTACATAACTCTGATGAAATTGCCCGTTTAGGCATTAAAATTAAAGATCAGGTGATCATTCGCCGTGCGGGTGATGTTATTCCGCAGGTTGCGCGTGTGATGCTAGAGCGCCGCCCTGATGATGCCCAAGATATCGTATTCCCGGCAAAGTGCCCAGTGTGTGATTCAGAAGTAGAGCGTATCGAAGGTGAAGCAACAGTGCGTTGTACCGCTGGTCTGTATTGTGGTGCACAACGTAAAGAAGCGATTAAACATTTTGCATCGCGTAAAGCGCTAAACGTTGATGGTTTGGGTGACAAGCTTGTTGAGCAATTGGTTGATGCTGATTTAATTAAAACCCCAGCCGACCTATTTACCGTGACTTTTGGTAAGTTAACTTTACTTGACCGAATGGGGCCAAAGAAGGCTACGAATTTACTTGAAGCATTAAAAGTGGCAAAACATACCACGTTAGCCAAGTTTTTATATTCACTGGGTATCCGTGAAGTAGGGGAAGCGACAGCCGCAAACTTAGCCAATGATTTGTTAACTTTAGACGCAATCAAAAAAGCCTCTGTAGAGCGTTTAATTCTGATTTCGGATGTCGGTGATATTGTTGCTAAACACATTTACTACTTCTTCCGTGAAGCGCATAACCTTGAAGTGATTGACCAGCTAATTGAAGCGGGCATGAGCTGGGATGATGTTGCGGTTAAAGAAGAAAGTCAGCAACCCTTGTTAGGCACTATTTATGTGATCACCGGAACATTAGTGAATATCTCTCGTGCCGAGGCTAAAACACGGTTACAAGATTTAGGCGCAAAAGTGGCTGGTAGTGTGTCGAAGAAAACTACGGCGTTAGTGGCAGGTCCTGCAGCAGGTTCTAAGCTCACTAAAGCGCAAGAGTTAGACATAGATATTCTGACTGAAGATGATTTACTGGCACTCTTAGCTACACATAGTTAATTAATAGTGGTACATCGTTCGTTAATGATAGTTCGCTGTTGTTAGTTTTATCTTTAGTGGTAAAATGCGCAGCATCATGCGCTTAACCTGCTAGTAGGTTAAGCGAATCAAATAATGTAAAAGGTATTGTGAGACTTATGACTGTTAAGACTCGTTTTGCACCTAGCCCAACTGGCTACTTGCACGTAGGCGGCGCACGTACAGCGCTTTATTCTTGGTTACATGCAAAAAGCCAAGGTGGTGAATTTGTATTACGTATCGAAGATACTGATATAGAGCGTTCTACTCAAGAAGCGGTTGACGCGATCTTAGAAGGCATGAAATGGGCTGGTCTGGATTGGGATGAAGGTCCTTATTTCCAAACGCAACGTTTCGATCGTTACAATGAGTTAGTTGATCAACTAGTTTCTGAAGACAAAGCATACAAATGTTATTGTTCACGTGAGCGTCTTGACGAATTACGTGAAAAGCAAATGGCTGCCAAAGAAAACCCACGTTACGATGGTAAATGTAGCCATGGTGACATTGAAGACACCGGTGCTGATTACGTTGTACGTTTCCGCAATCCGAAAGAAGGTTCTGTTATCGTTGATGACAAGATCCGTGGCAAAGTTGAATTTGCTAACACTGAGCTAGATGATCTGATTATCCGCCGTACTGATGGTTCACCAACTTACAACTTCTGTGTTGTTGTTGATGACTGGGATATGGGCATTACTAATGTTGTTCGTGGTGAAGATCACCTAAATAATACGCCACGTCAAATCAATATCTTAAAAGCATTAGGTGCACCTGTACCTGAGTACGCACACGTTGCAATGATTTTAGGTGATGACGGCGCTAAACTGTCTAAACGTCATGGCGCTGTTGGCGTTATGCAATATCGTGATGATGGTTACCTGCCTGAAGCACTACTAAACTACTTAGTTCGTCTGGGCTGGTCACATGGCGATCAAGAAATCTTCAGTACTGAAGAAATGATCAAATTGTTTAGCCTAGATGCAGTAAACAAAGCACCATCAGCGTTTAATACTGAGAAGCTACAATGGGTAAATCAGCATTACATTAAGACATTAGCACCTGAATATGTTGCATCTCACCTTGAGTGGCACATGGCAGATCAAGGTATTGATACAACCAATGGCCCTGAGCTAGCTGAGATTGTTAAAGTACTTGCTGAACGTGCTAAAACGTTAAAAGAACTTGCTGCATCTAGCCGTTATTTCTTTGAAGACTATGCTGAATTTGATGCAACTGCGGCGAAGAAACATTTACGTCCAGTAGCGAAAGAAGCATTAGTTAAAGTGCAAGAGAAGTTAGCTGCGATTACAGATTGGAGCGATGCTGAAGTTCTACACGCTGCTATTAACGAAACAGCGGCTGAACTTGAAGTTGGCATGGGTAAAGTAGGTATGCCACTACGTGTTGCTATCACTGGTGCCGGTCAATCTCCGTCATTAGATGTAACACTAAAGCTTATCGGTAAAGAACGAAGCCTTGCTGGTATCGACAAAGCGTTAGCATTTATTACTGCACGTGAAAACGCCTAAGGGTGTGTAAATAATATACTTTCTGTCGTTTGATGTTGATTTTTAAATTATAGATATTGACAGTTAAACGGCAGATGCATATTATTCTCTGCAGTAGCGAACGCTGCTGTAGAAATGGGGCCATAGCTCAGTTGGGAGAGCGCGACACTGGCAGTGTCGAGGTCATCGGTTCGATCCCGTTTGGCTCCACCATTTCCGATTCAAACATTATTTTAAAAATACCATCTTCAAAATACCTTATTTCAAATCCTAGTTATATTCACTGCATTTAATTCCTTGTTTAGCATGCGATTGCAAATATTCACAATCTAATATTATTAGTGTTTTAACCTTGTTAAGGTTATATTCATCCATCACGTCGTAGAATACTGGCGACTATTAGCGCCCAGTAGCACCTTAATGAGTAACTATGAAACTAATTTTAAACGAAAATAGCCAGATGCGTAATGTGGGGATGATAGCCGCTGTGATCATTATCCTCGGTGGTATCAAAATAGCCACGCCGATTATCATTCCATTTTTGCTTGCTGTGTTTATTGCTATTATTTGTAATCCGTTGGTCAATGTGATCACTCGTTGCCGTATCCCTCGTGCAATAGCCATTTTTATTGTGTTGATTATAGCTATTATGATTGGGTTGACGATCACCAGTGTTATCGGTTCTAGTGTGCAACAACTAACCAGTAATATTGGTGATTACCAAAGTCAAATTCGTGGTCATTACGGCGAGTTAGTGATGTTCTTAAATAAATACAACATTAAAATATCATCAGATACCTTACTGGAATACTTTAATCCAGGTACTGCCGTAACCATGGTTTCCAGTATGGTTAGTAGCTTATCAGGCGTGATGGCTAATATTTTTCTCATTTTATTAACTGTGGTCTTCATGTTGTTTGAAGGTGATGTATTACCGAAGAAATTGCATTTAATGTTTAAAGATCCTGATTTTAAATTAGCACAGTTAGACAAGTTCTTAGATTCGGTGAACAAATACGTAGCGATCAAAACTTTAGTGAGTATTGCGACGGGTATCTCTGTTGGTTTAATGCTGTTTATAATGGATGTTGATTTCTATCTGCTGTGGGGATTGATTGCATTCCTACTTAACTACGTACCTAATATCGGTTCTTTAATTGCCGCGGTACCAGCGGTGATTTTAACAACGTTACAGTTGGGTTTACCACAAGCTGGTGCGGTCGCTGCTGGTTATGTCATGATTAATTTGATCATGGGTAACGTGATAGAGCCGCGTTTCATGGGTAAAGGACTCGGTTTATCAACCTTGATTGTGTTTTTATCATTGATTTTCTGGGGCTGGTTACTTGGCCTTGTCGGTATGTTACTCGCTGTACCACTGACTATGATTGTCAAAATTGGTTTAGAAACCATTAACGAGCAAAACTGGATGTCGATACTAATCAGTAGTGATGTTGATGTGAAAAAATAACCGAGCGGCTTGATCGCATTTTAGTGCTAATCAAGTATAATGCGGTAAATTGAATAAAGGGATGTACAGTGTGCATCCCTTTTTGTTTTGTAAGATTAATTAAGGTGAATAAGATTGTGACTGTTGCTATGTCCGAGGCTGATGTGAAATTGCCGCTTGAATTTATTGATTTTTCTGCTGTTGCAGAGGATGCTTGTCGCTTGTTCCATGGTCGTGGCCATACATATGCTGGTTTTGAGCACATGAACATCGATTGGTTGTCGCCAGTTGCACTTATTACGCTATATAAAGAAGAAGAAAACGACTACTTATTATTACTAGCAGAGTCGCTTCAAGCACAGCTTGGTGAGCAATGTAAAACTGTACTCGTGCAATTCCGTTGTCGTGAACGTGCCCCGACTGCGTTGTTCCTTGGTGAAGAATGTCACCGTACCGAGATCACTGAAAATGGCATGACGTTCAACCTCGAATTTGGTCGTGCACAAAACACGGGGTTATTCTTGGATATGGCGAATGGTCGCCAGTGGGTTAAAGAGCAGTCTGAGAATGCCAATGTATTAAACCTGTTTTCTTATACTTGTGCTTTTTCTGTTGCCGCTTTAGCTGGTGGGGCCGACAAGGTGATGAACGTAGATCTTAGCCGTACTTCATTAACCATGGGCCGTGATAATCATCGCAGCAATGGTCATGATCTTAAGCGCGTTAAATTTGAAGGTGTTGATATCTTTAAATCGTATGGGCGTTTACGTAAGCATGGTCCTTATGACTTGTTGATCTCGGATCCACCGTCATTCCAAAAAGGCAGTGTTGATATTAAACGTGATTACAGCAAGATCATTAAGCGTATCCCACAGTTGATGAAACCGGGTGGTAAAGTGATGTTATGTTTAAATGCCCCTGAGCTTGGAGAACAGTTCTTATTTGATAATGTGGTAGAGCATTGTCCTGATTGTGTGTTCCAAGAGCAGCTTGCACCGCCAGTCGTATTTAAAGAAGCAGAAGAGGGTAAAGGTCTTAAAGTATTAATCTTTACTTACTTACCTAAAGCGGGTTAATCGCTGTTATATTGTTTTTGCTGATTTCAGAGTCAAAATATAGGTATATTACTTTTTGGTATACCTTATTTCAAATTGTTCTATTTTGTTTGTTTTTGTTCAGTTTTAGTTACCTTGTTGTATCTTGAGGTCGTGGTTCCTTTGTTGTTTCGTTAGATTGCTTTCATATGAAGAGCTATTAATCAAAATGTTGATAAATAATTACAAAATGGGTTTATTGACGATGATCAAACTTTTCACCCAGATCAACAAATATTGCGGACTGAAAATGCTGTGTTAGGATTAATACATGAGCTGAGCAAAGGGTTGTTCGGAGAAGTGTGATAAGCAGGTTATCGATTATCGACATATTTTAACGATGTACTGTTAAGTACTATTAAGGTGGTTATGATGGACTATAATGAAAACGATTTATCGTATTATCAACTTCAAGACGAATTACAACAAGAATTAGAAGCGGAATTACGCAAACAACTTGAAGATGAGTCAGGTGTAAACTAATCAGTTCGGGCTGAATGGTTGACGATATACTGATGATAAAGAAGCCTCATTTGAGGCTTTTTTTGTGCCTGTTTAATACATAATGCCGTATTTTAATAATATAAATCTTTATCTATTTATATTACCTATATAACATCGACGATTAACTTATTTTTCGATTGATTACGTTATACACAAATATGTCCGCATTGTGTATGTATCCCCTTAGCATTACTCCATATGTGTATAACTTTAAGTATAAAAACACTACTGTGGACTAAATTAGTCATATAATTGGGTTATCTTATCTATAATAGGCATTTTATAAGGTTATCCACAATTTCTGTGGATAACCATGTGTGTTAACTGGGGCTTTAGTTGTAAGTTGTTGTATTTAAATGGCTTTATCTTTAATTTTTAATATTTATTAAAAAATCAAGGAAAAATTAGAAATTAAATACAACTAAATACTGACCGTTTTAGTTGTTTTTGTTATATCTAAAAGGCCCCTAAATGAGCCTTAAACACGTTTTTTTGGATCTTAGACTAAGACGTTAATTACTTAGTTTGATCGCTGTAAGGAGTATTGTGTAAACGATATCGTAACGAGTGTACGATTCTTATTTCCATCTTAGGAAAAAGGGTGGGAATAGTATTGCAAAATTAACCCTGCCAGTAGAGATTCGGGAATTTGACCAACGCTGATATACCAAACACCAGTAAAGTATAAATTATGAATCGATGTTTAATTGCGAGGACTTGATCTCGGGTGAACGGCTTTCCTATCGTGATAGGGTATTGTTGATGCACGCGATAAAATATACCGATATAGGTGACTAATAATAAGACTAAATGGGTGACAATGCTCACTGATGACATAGGGTTTCTTCTGCTGTTAAATATATTTTAAAATAGCAATAAAGTGAATTTAGGCATCACAGTTAGGAAGATTGGCTATAAATTGCGAGTTAGTTTGTTTTTATGGATATTAAATTGTGATGTAAGTCGCTTATTAATTGGGTGATTATTTATCTCACACTAGCTGGTATCAACAAAAAAGGCTCCCTAAGGAGGCTTTTACACACCCGCTGTAATAGGCTTTCCCAGCTATTACAGGGCTTTAGCTTGGCGGTGTCGAGCAGTAAATAGCAGTAGAACATACTAATTGGGTCATAATGTGGACACTGGATTAAATTCCATTGCTTCGTTTAGGTAGTCTGGTGCAAGGTGGGCGTAAGTCATGGTTTGCGTTATTGTTGAATGCCCCAAGATCTTCTGTAGCGTTAAAATATTGCCGCCATTCATCATAAAGTGGCTAGCAAATGTATGACGTAAAACATGTGCAGCCTGACCCTTTGGCAAGTCAAAATCTTGTTCCTTCAGTACACTGTAAAATTTAGCGTAAGATCCCTTGAATAACCGACGACTTTTCCCGTGATGGATTTCACTCATTAACTTACTGGTAATTGGCACAGTTCTGTTCTTACCATTTTTGGTATCACTAAATGTCACTCTACCGTGCACAATATCACTGCCTCTTAGGTCTGCAGCTTCGGTCCAACGCGCACCTGTTGATAAACATAACTTAGCAATATGTAACTCATCACCACTTAGGTTGTTTAGTAGCTGCTTTATTTCAGGCTTACTCAAAAATCCCATTTCTGATACACGTTCCTTTAACTTACTTAGGCCTTTAAGTGGGTGCTGATTATGAAACTCTTCAGCTTTGATCAATGCGGTAAATACACTGCTTAATCGAGTTTGGTTACGATTGATTGTAGTCGCCTTTTTACCTTCTGCCATTTTGAGTGCACGATATTGAGTGAAACATTGGCGGGTGACTTGGTCTGCCCTTGGGTGGCCTAAGTCGGAATCGAGAGCGACTAGGTGCTTAAGCTCTTTTTTACCTGTTTTAAGCTGTTGACCATGGTAATGATACCAAAGGTTTATCAGCTCAAGCAGGGGGCGTTTATCAGCAGACTTTTCAACCCAGTCTTTTTGATTCTGAGTCGACAACAGCCAGCGTTCGTACTTCTGCGCTTCACCTTTGGTTGTAAACTTCTTTCTGTAGCGCTTACCGTTTCGACCCTGTGGGCGACAATCGACTTCATAGCCGTTAGTAATAGATTTAATAGACATGAATTCGCCCCTAAAGTTACTGGTGTTTTATGGCTCTGTTCCCTTTTAGTGTTGGTTTATTCAAGAGCTTCATTAAGCCAGTTTTTGTTTTCGCAAGACGCTTTGTTTTCCATAAAGATAAACCAAGCAATATAATGTTCCATATAGCCAGTACCAACACCATAAAATCGTTTCATCCAAGTTTTCCAACGCATCATGAAATTATTAAGTGTCTGAATATGATATATTTTATCAATAACCTTTTGATTATCCAAACTGATAAGCCGTTTATGATCGATGTTGAAACCAAGCTCTTTAACGATGCTTTGATAAGATAAATTACCATCGGTACATAGCACAGAATCAGGTGATAAAAGTGGTGTTAGCGCTAAGCTAAGTTCTTCTTTAGTATCTCGCTTTAAGACCTGATGGCTTATTGTTCCATTGCGATCTAAAGCCAGTAAAATAGGCACTTTTGGGGGATTACCGCCGCCTCGTTTTCTTGATTCTCTCAGCATTTTTTTGGAACCTTTGAAACTCTCGGGTACAAAAGTTTCATCTGCTTCAATAATGCCAAGTAATTCAGTCGGTTTGTGCTCAGAAGGGCTTTTTAGAAAACGATGTCGCCATCTAAATGCTGTTTTTAAATTAATATCTAACTTGTTAGCTGCATATCTCAAACTATTAGATAAACACATACATTCTATATATTTCAGCCATTTGCCAGGTTTTTTCATTCTAAATAGACTTGTTCCCGTTAGGGTGCTGAATGTTTTATGGCAAGCATTACAGCGATAACGTTGTTTTCCTTGCATGGTACTTCCCCATCGAGATAGCACGTGACCATTGCAATGAGGGCAGTTTGATATTTCATTTTCATATTTGGCAAGGATTTGGCCGACTTCGTCTTTAGATAGGTGGAAGTCGATTTGATGATTTAAGCGCTTTAGTTCAACATAAGATAGGTCTTCAATACTTTCTTGAAAAGCTGCAAAAGTTACTTTACTCATAGCGGTAACCTCATGATATTGCGGTTACTATAAGTATAGCTAAAACTGCCAACACTAAAAGGGAACAGAGCCTGTTTTATACAGTGTTGGTGCTATATCATAGGGTTTAAATTAGGAGTGTTCAATGTTTGTTTTTCGTTGTTAGATACAATGGCGTAAGAGAATGTAAGTATTTGAATTATATTAAAATAGGCTGAGCAGGGGGAATTTATAGACTATAAGTTGTTTATTTTTCATTCCTGTCACAGTTTGTCATTAAATAGTCTTTCTTTTCCTTGCTATAAAATTAAATGTCAATAAAATCAGTCGCATGTTAAATTCTGTTAATAATTAACAGGACTTAAAAAATAAATAACAGGACTTTCCGCTTCCTCAGAATCTGCCTTAATGTCAGATTTCTATTTTATCTTATCTTATTTTTCATTTGATTAGTTACTATTGACTAGGGTAAATAGATTTGGAAAATAGAGAGACCTTTATAGATGTTAACCATCAAGGAGCATAAATGGCATCTTTAGATTTCGATATAGAAAAATATTCATTTAGAGAATTTTATTCAGACAATTTAGGCCTTCTCGAGGGCGCAAATAACTCTTTCGCTACATTAATAGAAGCATTACTTACTCACTCTGGTGGGATCTCAATTTCTAAAATAGAGGGAAGAGTAAAAGACAAAGAAGAATGTATTAGAAAGTTCAACTTAAAATATCGAAAAGCACTTGAGACCTCAGAAGTCGAATATGAGATCAAAGATCATATTTCTGACCTGATTGGACTTAGAGTGGTTTGTTTGTATGAAGATGATATCGAGAATATTCAAGACGTTTTAAAGGAGCATTTTGAAGTTATAGATGTAACCGATAAAATTTCACAAATAGAAAGCACAGAAGATTCCTTCGGGTATAAAGGTCTCCACCTAGATTTAAAATTAGGTGAAACTAGAAAAAACATGCCTGAATACAAAGCATTTTTGAACTTCAGCTTTGAAATTCAAATCAGAACCATAATTCAAGATTCGTGGAGTGTTCTTGATCATAAGATTAAATATAAAAAATCTATTCCAAATAAGTTGAAAAGAAGAATTAATACTTTAGCTGCACTTTTTGAATTAGCAGATAGAGAGTTTAGAGAAATTCGGACTTCAACTGAGGATGAGATCCAAAAAGCACAAGAAGATGATTTCGATATTCAACCATCCTTAGCTGAAGGGGTATTAGGGCCTGAACAACCTATTGCAAAATCTAATACTAACGGGTTGCTAAATGCATTTGGTTTTCTAAAAATTGCTAATCACTTCTTTAGTAAATATGATTTTGAACCTCATAAAGTAGATGGTTTTACTCAAGAAATAATTTTAATGGAACCAAGAATCACGAAGACAGATTTCAACGGACATATGAAAGCTACTATTTCGAAAGTAAAAGAGTATCAGCAACACTTTGAATCTATAGAAGGCTCTAGTGAAAAGCTAAATCCTTATACAATAATTAGGCATTGCTTATATTTAAGCGATAAAGAAGCATATACCTCAATATTAACAAAAATGTCAAAAGACGCGTTTGAGTTATGGCTGAATCAAAATGACTAACAAATAAGAATCATTTATCCGGAATTTTTCGGGATGGTATTTACAATAATTTCCCTGCCGATTATTCCAAAGAGCATAAAGATAGGTTACTTGAAGGGTATTTGGAAGAATATTAATTTGCGTTTAAAAGAGATTTGTATATAGAGTTACCTAGAGGTATAACAATGAATCATTTTTGGTGTAATCAATAAATTCCTAATCAATACGGTTCGGTGTCGCGCAGCTAGCACCTTATTAGGGCGTTGAAAATTATTTAAATTGAATTCAAACAGTTAGTTCGGTCCCGCTTCGAGCACATTAGCATGATGAATTAAATGGAGTTGAAATAATGGGAAAAAAAATATCTGGTAACGTTGGTCCTGTAATTGGTATTTCATCAAGTTTAGAATTATTCGAAAAGTTGAAATATGAATCTGCCCGCTTAGAGAGTGGTTGGCATCCATATGACGCATTTAACTTTCTAGTTACTGCTTGGCACTTATTTGAAGATTGGACTAAAAGTGATGAACCTAGAGCTCTTTGCAGGCAAAAACGACATCGAAACAAATTACCTCCTCAAATGAGCCTGGTATTAGATGTGGTTAGAGATGTCGTGAATGGTAGTAAGCATTATCAATTAGATCCAAATTCAGTGAATAAACGTAGAGTCGATGAAGTCCATACTGGTAGGGAAGTTGGTTTTTACGAATATTTCTTTCATGAAGATATTCCTGCAGTTACAGTCGACAAATTTTGGTACTTTAGTGTCAGAACATTAAATAATTTAGTTATGCGTTATTTTGAATGGGTATTTGATGACCTAACAGCGGTTAAGAAATTTCCAAAGGAATTAATAGATGACATTTCATATTGCAATATAGCGGAAAGAACAAATGTGGAATCCCCCGCTATGCAAAAAGGGATGGAAACAGTTTTGAATATAAACAATGTCCAATAATAAGATAAAACAGACTAACTTAAACGACCAAATTAGTCTGTCTCATACATAATAAAACCCCATAATAAACTTTCTCAACAGAATAGGTATAGCAATAAGATAAAATATGCCACTATCATCGAAGTAGTAAAAGCCCTGCGTATATAAGACAGTTTCAAATGTTTATTTATATTAGATACAAGATGTTTATTTATTAAGGTATCAAAACAATCTTTTTAACTTTAGTTTTATCATCTTTATTTTTAGGTTTTTGCCAGTAATAACCTTGCTGTATTAGGGTGACAAAATCGACTTGAGTGATTGTTAAATTATCAAAATTTTCCAAACCACTTTTATCTGATTTAACTTTAAATATTTCAACCGTTAAAGTACCTGGGTCGTATGTTTTCTTTACTATTTCAACATTGTAATCTTCAACACGTTTTGATTTAGTTATTTTCTTTGAAAAACGATTGCCACTGAACACACCTTGAAGTTTAATGTCATCTTCAAATCCAGCTGGCGTACAATGCTTAACAGCGAGAACTATTGCGTTTTCTTGTTGAAGAAACTCCTTCCAATCTTGATATGGATGACTGTAAATCGAATCACCTTCTTGAAATGCGTAATTATGGCCTTGAGTCCATGCTTCATAAGGTTGCATGAAAGTAACTAGTGTCGATAATTTAATATCAAGTGCTTCTTTAAAGGCTTCCGGTACATAGAACTTCCAGCCGCAAGCTGCACCGTCTACAAATGTAGCAATTAGATTTTCACGGCGTCTTATTGATTTTAAACCTGTTATTGATGCGCTTAATTCTTCTTCTAGTTCTTGTTTAGTCTTCGAGATTTTTTGTGCTTTTTGAAGTTTTTCGGCAGTCACTTCCATTACTTAATCCTTGTTGGCTATTTGTCTTTACTCAAATTGGGTTAATTACTTTATTTACAGATGGTTAGACCATTGCTCTTCAGAGATGATTTTCAAATTTGAACGGTCATCATCTCGGACATCCATTGCTCTTTGAATTTTTCGACCAAAACTACTGAATTTCCATTGGTCATTTGCAGTGCCACCTATTACTAGATAATTAGTTTTAAAGGTCACATCCTTACCACCTACTTTTCCTTCGCGTTCAACTGTAGCTTCTTCACACTTTTTACGAGATCCAAAAGAAAATTTACCCGTAAAAACAAATACGTTGTTTGGAATTTTTATATCAGTGTCAAAGTCGATAGGGGATTCTGTAGACATTCCTGATGAAACGCCATTGTCAGTTGGTGAGCCGATAATCTGATTTAATAGAGTCGTTATTTTCGTACGCTCGTCTTCATCAATAATCTGATCATTAAGAATGTCGGTTGTTAGTTCTAGAAGTTGATTTGCTGGCCAAATATGTTCAATTATTGGATTATCACAAAGCCAGTGGTGTAAGAATACTATTTCATCATCAGAAACGTATCTGTCTGCTGTTAAGCCAGTGCAAATCCCAAGAAGATGCTCTAAGCACTTGTCGGTGTTTGCTTGCTGATTAAAGCGATTAAGGGCTGCTTCATGTGGGGTTTTATCGTAAGTTACGTTACTCATAAATATTCTCAGCATTAATTTATCATCGAATAATTATTAGTTTACATAGTATACTACCGCAATCTAGGTAGGTGTTCGTGTTGTGTGAGATAACTCATATAATAGCTCTAAAGGATGTAAAGCATCTTTAAGATTAATCTTGATCATCGAGTCGTTATTTCATGTCAGTTCAAACAGGAAAGTAGGGTTCTAAACCCCAAAATAAACCTCTCTCAACAGAATAGGCATCGTTACAAGATAAAATATTCCTACGATCATCGAAGTAGAAAAAGCCCAGCGCATATAAAACAGTTTCAATCGAGTCTTATCAATTTTCATACTTTGTGCTATTCGCTCTAGATACATTAAATGTGACGATTTATACTGCCAAACTATTCTTTACAATTGATTGAAATACATTGATTTATTATTTTTATATTATCTATTTGTAATTAAAGATAAATTTGGTACTGTTAGTGATAATTAAATCGGAGTTTATGTTATATGTATAGGTGGACTTATTGAAGAATGTGGATGCTTTGAAAGCTCTGAGAAAAGAAAGAGCAATATCATCTCCTTTTCCAAACCTGATTGATTTTGAATCATGGGCGGATAACGTTATTCCGCTACTAAATTTTAATATAAAAATACAATCAGAGTTTAAACAAGCTGTTACTAGTGCTGTCGTTTCATTTAGAATGAATTACCGAGAAGATGCTCATGCAAGTATTAATGATGCTATAGGTATATTGAATCAAGCAATACAATTGCCTGTTCCTGAGGAAAGCATTGTACTTCAAAGTAATGAATTGAAGTATCCTGAAAAACTCACTATTCCTTGGTTAATTCAACACGTTGAAATCAAGCATTGGATAATGGTAATTACTATTATCCTTGCCTCATTTAGCGCAGGGGTCTATTTTGGAGACACTGATTTATATAAATCTTTTACTGTGACCAAAAAACTCTAAAAGACGTAAGTAGTAAATAGTAAATAGTAAAGTAAGCTGCTAACGGGAACCGTTGACTTCGGAGAGATAATGCCAAGTACTGAAGAACTATACGAAATAGCTGAAGAATGTAGAAACTATATTCTTAATTCACCACCCTCAACATTCTCATGGAGATCTAATCTCGCTCGAGGGAAGTTTCCTATAGGCTGCTGTGGTGACGCTTCAGAGATGCTCGGCAAGTGGCTAATTAAAAGATTCGAAGTAAAACCAACCTATATCAGCGGTAAGGATGGAGGGGTTGATAATGAAATTGGTTCTCATGCATGGTTGGAATATGACTCATTAGTTATAGATATAACTGCAGATCAGTTTAATTCAAATACCTATATTTTTTCGGGTATCTATGTTGGTGTAAAAACTGATTGGTATGAATCTTTTTTGGTGCATTCAACAAAACAAATTGTATGAGAGGTAATGTCATACCGTAGCAAGCTGCAATGGACTGTCAAACCTGTCATTCAAATAGCTTCGTAATTCGTACTATTTTGCCAGTTTTGAACTGGCGTTAAATTTTCTAACAATTATTTTGAAAGTGATAGAAAAATTAGATGATAGATTCCAAGGGCATTAGTTACTTTAATTTAAAATAACCTGGGGCGATTTAGCTTCACATCTTACCAATTTACCAGGAGGTTAGTGAATAAAATGATAAACACCGTATCTCAATACAGAGAAAAAGATTTCCTGCTTGCTTTACTTGGTGAATACCAAAAAGAGTACGGTTCTGAAATACGTCATTTCAATACACATGTCTTTTCTAGCATTAATGCCGCAAACCCAATATGCGAGAGATTGCCAGAGTTCAAAGTTACCAAAGATGAAGCTTGCACTGCTGTTTTAGGTCCTTGGTTTGATGAAGCTAAAGCCAGAGGCCATGTTATAGATAAATCAGGCAACGGACTTATTTATTGTTTCACTGAGTCTGGTTATGGTAAAGCTCTGAGGTATAAACATCGATTTAGTTTCTTTTTCAAAGACCACTGGAAATTCTTAGTACCAGTTATCTTAACATTCATCAGCGTCACCATTGCCATAATAAAACTTAATTCGTAGCGTAGAAATTGAGGGGGTACTCTCTTTCATTAACGAAAATCATAATGAAGTTGAATACATATGAACTCTATAAATCAGTGGGATAAAATAATCATTTCACTACATGCATGTTAAATTACAGGAGGGGAATGTGGTTAAAGATACCGATGTCATTCATAAATTCCAAGTTTTGGTTCGTCATCTTAAAAATCCAATAGCAAAAAAATATTTAAAGTTTGGCTTTAATATTAGGGCCCTGCAGATACTAGAAACTGAACACCAACTTAGAGAAGTTATCGAGAAAGCTGGTTCAGTTCCATTCTCTCCATATGAAACGACAAGGATTAATATATTATTAAATTCTTTCTACTTGAACATTCTTGGTGCGGTTGACAACTTAGCCTGGGTTATTCAATATGAATTTGATGTGATCAGTGGGGCAACTGAAAAAAATAATAAAAAGCATGATATTAGTCTTTTTAAAAAAAAATTCAGAAAAGGGCTCAATAAATATAATCCTGAAATCATCACAGAAGTGTATAAGTTTGAAACTTGGTTTAATGATATTAAAAATTTCAGAGATCCAGCAGCCCATCGAATGCCGCTTTGCTGTCCTGCAAATGTAATTGGTCCTGAGCATAAAAAAGAATTAGATAACGCACAAGAAAAATTTCGTAAGCAAAATTATTCAAAAGACCGTGATGCTTATATGAATGCTCAACGTGAAATGTCGAAAGTTGGTTCATTTCAACCTATATTTCTGCATATATCAGGTGAGGAAGGAGAACAGATATATCCTCTTTCTAGGACAATAAATGAAGATTATGAGCCATTTTGGGGACTGTCATACGCAATCTTAGAGGTTATAGAGGAAAGATTAGCAAGTGTCAGTGTTTGATTTCTGTGGTGGGATAGCTAATTTAGGCATAAGCGGAAAGGCTAATCAGGTACACACATGTACCTGTTTTCTTACGTTGTATAATAAATTGATTATGTTGAACTTACCTGTCTGCAATACTGAAACAGGCAGACAGGCCACGCAGTGGTATCTACACATAATCCGCATTATGCGAAGTTTTTTTTCCCATTGTCCGACTCAAGTTGCCACACTCTTTGAATAACGTTTTTCTGAATTCAGAAAACACTTTTGATTTTTCGCAGCGCTTATTAAATACATGAGCTAGTTCATTTACTTTTTCTATAGCGTCTTTACTTGGCGGTGGATTTTTTCCATAATCATTGATGCACATAATGTCGTGCATCATTCCTTGAAAATGAATTGCTTCTTTGTGTAATTCATCTGTTTGTTTTAGCCAGTTGTTAAATGAATGGTTAAACTCCTCGTTATCTAATATTTCAATGTGCATCTTGAATTTCAATTCAATTTCGTCAATTCTTTCACTAAAATCATCATTTTTATGTGTATCTTTTTCATAGTTATCAAATGTGAAATAGCTAGGGTCTTTATTGCACTTTAAAGCAAAACGATTTGCGTTTTTACATGTGTTTTTACAATAATTTATAAAAAATAATCCATTGAAAGTATTTTTTTTATTAACGTTTCAAAGTGAATTAACTGCTCTTTTCGTATGTGATATTCAAATTCACTACTGTTTTTAGCACTTGCTATTGCGTGTTCTATCTCTGATAGCTTAGGTAATTTTTCAAGCTTTCCTTCGATATCACCATAGGTTGCAAACTTCTTTTTAAAATAACAAAGGTAACAACCAAGAACTGCAGTTCCACCTGCTGATATACTTGGAATTGCAATTTGAAAAAACTTATACCAGTCCATTATGTACCTTTCTGAAGTGCCAGGGGAGTACGCGGTCTTTAATAGCGAACTCTTGTCTAAATATTTGAATTTGTCTCAACGCAAACCCACAAATCACATCTTTTGCCCAGTCCAAACCACACGCCCAATAAGCGCCAGCTCTTCACCATCCAATTGCGACTTTGTGATCTCCCAAGGGTCATACATAGAATTATCAGACTTAACGCGAATAATGCCGCCTGGTAACATCTGTAGTCGCTTCACTAACAAGTTATTGTCATAACGCATGACATAAATCCCGTCAGACAAGTTATCAACATCCTTATTAACCATGATCATCGAGCCGTTCTTTAATGTCGGCTGCATGCTGTCACCGTCTACCAACATCAAAAATACATTAGTCGGACATACGCCAACTTCATTACGTAACCAATTAGGTTCAAAACTGATTGTTTTTGGACGCTCTTCAACTTCAGCCAATAACCCTGAGCCAGCTGATGCGGAGACTTCAAAGAAAGGAAGGCTTATGTTTTTAGAATGCTTGTCTATGTTTAAAACTTCACTGGAAGGATGTACCTGTCCAACCTCTGGAGCTGTTTCACCCTTCATTAGCCATAAAGTATAGATATTAAATTGCGGAGAGTTAATTATTTTATCTATCGTTGGAAGTCCTGCATTAGCATGTCCAGATTCTATTTTCATCAATGTACTCAATGATATAGATGTCTTTTCTGAAAAGTCACGCTGAGTTAAGCCTAGGCTTTTTCTTAATGTTTTTATTTGTTTGCCATAATCCACGTTGACAAGCTTCCTTGTAAGGTATTATTATTGCCGTAACTTCCCTGTGAGGAAGTTTATCGTAGCATTACATTGCTACAAAGATTATTAACCATTGTTAACCCTAAATAATCCCATAAGGAAGTAATCATGTCGACAAATATTGTAATCCAAATGCCTATACCTGTTATGAGTATCCCGTTGTTTGCAGAGAGAAGTGGGCAGACTGAATGTGCTGTTGGAGCACAAATGGATCGTGGCGTGCTTCCATTTACTCAAGATAAACCTCGTGCAACTCGCTTTGTAAATATAGCAAAACTAACCGTTCAGTGTTTGGAATCAAACAACGATAAACCATGGCTAGCTTAGAGGTATTCAACATGCTTAATAAAATCAAATTAAGCAGCAAAGGGAAATGCACAAGACGCTGTAGTCAGTGTGAAATCAAACACGAATTCATATGCCCAGTACTCATCGTATTTGAAGTTGTCTTAGTCGTGCTCATATTCACCTTTGCTGCTTCATCAGCATAGTTTAATCATCGCAAATAGGGAGATTTGTTCAATGTATAACATTAATAATAGTAAACAAACCGTAATTGACGCGGCCTGTATCCGTTTTGCAGGTATAGAAAACGTCGAATCAATTGCAAGCGAATGTGGTATGCGTGGTCAGATACTTCGCAACAAGCTAAACCCTAATCAACCACATCAGCTTACCGTTAGCGAATTAATCAAGATAACTAAAGCAACCGACAATCACGACATCATAAACAGCGCGATACTTGAAGTTGGATTAACCGCCGTTCGCCTACCAAAACAAGGTGAGTCTAAACCTCTCACACTTAGCGCCATGAGCGTGACCAGTCATACCGGTGAAATAAACCGTCACATCTTAGAAGCCGAATCAGACCGTCGATTAACGCGTCATAAGAAAGACGCAATTATCAAAAAGGCACAAGACGCTGTACGCGAATTGGTTTTTCTTATGTCAGACGTTGAAAACCGCTGCGGTGGTGCAGGGCCGTTCGTGTCCATGTGTGCCGATGCAGTAATGAATGGAATGCCAATACCAGGTATGTAACAGGAGGATTATGTATGGAACAAGCACAACACAAAGTATCTGCGGTTGAAGCTATCGCTCAAGTCCGCGCCATGTTTAACCGTAATCGTGTCGCCGTTATTTATAACAAACAAGGTGATGAAACAAAGCGCGTTATCTGTTTTGCAGCCGGAATGGAAGAGCGGGACATGAAATTTAAGTTTGAAAGGTTTAATCAAACTCAAAGAGCCTCGATCCATCAAGTCATAAAGCGACTAGCACCGGCAATCAAGGAAATGGCTGGTTACTCATTAACTGAATTCAACAAGTAAGGGAATATCATGATTAAACCAAATCCAACAATGAGCGATGTGATCAACGAGCTAATGTTTATTGCCCTCGCCAAACCTGAAAAATTGAGCGTGTCTGTTCGTTATATTGGCCATGCAGATGCTCTCGAAGTTATCGCAATTGATAAAACCTACTTTAGCGGTGCGCAAAACCCAAATACCTGGTCTGCGCACAAGCTAATGGATAAAACCATTTACCTCGATGGCTTAACTGCATTTAGGCAAGTCACCTCTGTATATAACGAACTAAGCAATTTAATTAAAGGCGAGGTAGCAGCATGAAACGTATTTTAGCCCCTGTTGAAGATGTGCGATCGGCGCTGCACTCACTTGGTATCGATGCAGACAAAGCCGATTGGATTATCGATTTGTTTGAATGCGTTGATGCTGGCCGTAGCGACGCACTTGCAATGCCTTGTTTTCATTTCAACCTTTACGCAACGCTAAAACAAGAAGAGGTATTGATTACTGTATTTGCCTTTTGGCAAAGCGTTGTGACTTGTTCTGATACTAATTCAAAGGAAGAGCAACTAGCCCTAGGCGCTATTCGTTCTGTGTACTTTATGGCGCAAGGCTTCGGCTTAACCAAGTTAGTAGCCTGCATAGAATTGTGGTGGGAGAAAACACTCGATATTCACAATACAACTATCTGGATGGTCGCATGATGTATTTTGCAATAGAAGTATGTCCCGATGGTGGCACCATTCGAGATGGCCAAACTCATGAACCACGCACCGTTGAAATAGGTGAATGTGAAACCAAACAAGATGCCATCGATAACGCATGCCAACAGCTAGATTGCCGTCAGTTGTTTCGTGGCGTAATCGGTCGACCAAAAGGCAAGGGTGGTTATGTTGTATTAAATGCGCAGGATTATGCTGAAGTATGAATGCAAGAGATTATGCAGAAGGCCTTTCCGATGCTGTCCGCCGTCAATGGTCTTTTCAAGTAAAGAACTGGGGTAAACGCCATGTTTATCCTCAGCTACCAAACTATGTTCAAGTTACTCCTGCTGCAAGCAAAGAATTCCAACAACCTGAAATGTCGCTTATTGAAAATGCAATGTTTCAGTCTAACCCCGATCTTGATGATCATGAATGGCGTAAGCAGTTCTTTGGTGATATGCCGCATTACCTTAGCCGCTACTTTGCCGAACGATATAATAAAATCTTTAAGCAAAAAGGCCGTTCTGCTGCCAACTTATACCTGCTAAAAACAGTCGGAAAAGATATAAATCCTCGTCTACAAAAAGTACTCGATCAATACAGACGACAATTCAAATTTAGAAATGCCTATGTTCGCAGCAATGACTTGTCACGCGAAAAGCTATTAGCTGAAATGGACAAAAGTGAAATAAAGAAACTAAGCCAGCAATTTGCTGATTTTTTTGCTGGCAAATTAGAACCCCTAATTGAAAGCGAAAAAGCCAACCATAAAGATTACGCCAACGTGATTGTTGCTGTATTTGAGAGTCTGCAAGACGAATGCAGATCATTTGGTTATACACCGCCGTACAACAGAAATGATGGCTTACATCAATCAGAAGCGGAATGTGGAATTTTACGTTTAGTTTGCCAACGTGCCTGGGAAAACAAGTTAAATACAAAGCGCATGACTATGCGAGAACACCTTGCGATTGCCGTTGGCCAAGTGCAGAAAGCGGCAAGTCCGTATTGTTCACGCGACTGCATGCATGAGTGGAAAAACCAAAAGCAACGTAACAGAGATTTCATCAAAGGTATGTCTATCTTTGATGAAGATTCTGGAGAAGAAATTGCCCTATATGACATGTTCTACAAGTCGACCGCGAATCCTGCGATCAGACGTTGTGAATTAATGGTACGTATGGCTGGGTATCAAAGTATTGCAACCGCAATGGGTTGTGATGGGTTATTTCTAACGCTGACCGCACCATCTAAATATCATAACACCCGCAAGAAAGGCGGTTTTGTTGATCAATGGCTGGGGAACAGCCCGAAAGACGCCCAACGTTATTTATGTAAAGTATGGGCAAGAATACGTGCGCAACTAAAACGTGAAGAGTTACCTGTTTTCGGTATGCGTGTTGCTGAACCGCATCATGACGGCACACCACATTGGCATTTACTCATGTTCATGCAACCTGAGCATGTTGATCGTATCCGCGAAATTTTCATTGGTTATGCTATTGATGAAGAAATAACAGAGCTGTGCCCAAAGGTTTACAGAAAACCAATTGTTGGCCCGTTAGATTATCGCCCTCGTTGTGATGTGAAAATGATGGACCCAAGCAAAGGTACAGCAACGGGTTACATCGCTAAATACATCAGTAAGAATATTGATGGCTATGGCATGAAGGGCGAACTTGATGATGAAACAGGCCGTGACCAACGAGAAATGGCCGCGCATGTTACTGCCTGGGCAAGTCGTTGGCGTATCCGTCAGTTTCAGCCTATTGGCGGCGCACCAGTGACCACTTATCGTGAATTACGCCGTTATGCTAACAATGATAAAAACGCATTCAAAAGCTTTGTTACTACGTTAAGTAGTAAACAACAAAACAACTTATTCAATGAACTATTCCCTGACCAAAATCCAATATTCATGGGTCCGCAGTTAAATTTTCACGGCCCACGTTTAAATTATGAAGCAATGAATTCATTACAACGATGGGAAGTGATCACCGACAAGTACAAGCCTGAATTAAAAACCAATGCAGCTGCCGCATCCGATGCAATGAAAGCAGCAGATAAAGGCGACTTCGCTGCATATGTAATGGCGCAGGGCGGGCCGTTTGTATCACGTAAGGACTTACTCATTCGTAATGATTATGACACGAATGAAATGGGCAACGAATATGGTGAGTTCGTTTCTAAGATCCAAGGCTTTCACGTTGTCGGTGATGAAGCCGTTAAAACGCGCATACGCAAGTGGACGATACAACCCAAGTCACAGGCATTGCTCGATAGTGAAGCAAGCACCAGTAGCACCGAAGGTGCTGAGGTTTTGAACTGGCCCGAAGGGTCTTCTCGGAGTTCTGTCACTAACTGTACGCCCTCCAGACGCGACAGATTAAATACTGGAATTAAAGCACTTTTGAAAAGACGCGGTATTCATTTAGATGATCACCTGGTCAATGTTATGGGACAAGGTGCCCAAATCAGAGTTGATAAAGACCACATCGTGAAATTAAGGCAGGGCTATTACGTCGAGAATCAATATCACCCGCCCGAACTGGTCGATGTTAAGCCTGAAAAAACCAATATTTGGGATGGCTGGAATAGTCCTGAAACTGAAATTAAAGATACATCTCATTACATACCTGGTTGGGAAGACTGGGAAAGTTGGGATTGGGGTTAATCAGCTGAATGTATCCGGACGAATGTTCAATGCCATTTATTACCGAATGCATCTGGTCAACGAAATATGTCTGCAGATGAACCATTAAGAGCAATGGTTACCGGATAGTTACCTTTTTAGTTATGACAGCACAGGTAAGAAGTTATCGAAAGAAAAAGAGGTTGCAAGATGTGCTAATGCGGTATACCCACCTGTAGTACAAGCTATTGTTGATTCTAACTTATTTGTGACTTTAGTGCTTTTACGTAATAAATTTTGGGATCTTGTTCGGCGTTTTAAACGGGAAATCAGTCAATCGTGCTTTTATTGTTAGGCAATTGCTATGTTTATTATTTGAAGATAAGTTTTATTTATCATTAAGTAACAAACAATAAGGGATTTAAATGTTACTACTAACTACTGAAATTTTACCTCCGTATTATGGCATTGTAGAAATGCACAGTATGGTTCAGATCACCAAAGATGTTGAGGTGTCCAACGAGAGTTTTAGGAAAGGTGTGTTTGCAACAAATAAAGGTGAATATCAAGAAGCTATGGATTTACTTGCTCAAAGCGCGCCATCAGGTGCGAATGCTATTATTGGAATTAAGGTGGCTTCAAGTATACAAAAATTTCCTAACGGCACATTTTTACACTTAACCTATATTGGAACACCTATTACTTATGAAGAAATTTAATTATTTCTATAAATTGGTAATTAACAAAACCCTCAACGATGAGGGTTTTTGTATCACAACATTGAAAGTTGCTGTTTAAGTTCTTGTTGTTGGGTAGGAGCTAGAGCTCTTAACAACTCAAAGGCTAACTGACTTGAACTTTTTGCTGATGGGCTTAGCGTATGGCTAAAGCTTAGATTCATTACAAACGAATGACCACACTCAGCGCTATTACAACTGCAATATAAATCTGTGTAGCTATTCGAAATTCTATTCGTTTTCTGGATGCGGCTTTTATCGCCGCAATCTGGGCAAAGTACTCTCATAAAACATCCACTTATTTCACATACTGACCTGTAAATTATACGATATTAAGCTGTTATTTTATACAGTTGTATGACATGTTCGTCATAATACATAGACATCGTTGATGGCTGAGGAAAACATTTAATCATGCGGGCGAAGCCCCGGTAAATTCACTCCTCTTCGCCTACCGCGTTTTCGCAATTTTTTCACGTTTTTGACACAACGTTGGACATGCTGATATTGCCCAAGCCTTATCTATAAAGGATCTCTACGATCATTTAAAGATCGCTAATGTCAAAGTTGTGACACCTTTTGACAGAAAGTGACAGTCTATCTAGACTCATCGAGATCGTTTTCTCCGTCTTTTGATTCTGTGTAAACCCTCATGAATTTAACTAAAAAGTCAGATTAAACTGAGATTTAGTTGAAATGCCTATTAATTCAGTCAGTATGAAAATTTAAATAAATATATAATTACACGTTAATCATAAGCTTAAAGGGTTTTTATGGCTGTAACAATAAGTGCGGATGGACTCAGTATCGTTCATAAAGGCTCGGGTGGTGAAGCGAATGCAACGCTACCAGATGTTTGCTTAACAACGGTTGGGAATGCAGTTGTTCCGCTCCCATATGGTAATGCCGCCAAATCAGCTGATTTAGCTGATGGAAGTGAAACGGTCACCGCAGATGGTGGTAACAGTATTGCGATTAAGGGCTGCACATTTACAAAAAGTACGGGTGACTCTGGTGGCGACAAAAAAGGCGTCGCTTCAGGTACAATCGAAGGGGAAGCCAAATTTATTATGTTCTCTCCTACGGTTAAAATTGAAGGCAAAGGTGTATGCCGTCTTTCTGACCAGCTAACAATGAATAAAGCCAATACAATGTGTATGGGTGGTATAATGCAAGACTCAGTGTCTGTCAGTAGTGAAGAGGAAGGAACCTATACTATTGATATTACCCTGACATACACTGATGGAGATCCCGTTCAAAATGCTACTTATACCATAGTTGATAGTACTGGCGCAGAGTTTAAAGGTAATTTGGGTAAGAACGGCCAAGCGAGTGTGAGTGGTCTAGCCGGAGGCCAATATTCGATTGAATATGGAGAAGATTCTCGCCCTTTTACGCCAAATAAAATAGTACCAGAAAATCCATATTTTAATCCCGACGTAACCCCCACAGAACTCATTGCAGATACTAAACGAGGTAAAATTGGTTTTTGGGAATTCGGTTTATCTCGGATATCTAGCGCAGCCTCTTGGTCTTGGGGGGTGATATTAGGTGATTTTAATGATGACCCAAGCGTGGCTCAAATTATTACTAACGCAGTAATAACATGTTTTCCAGGTATAGACCAAGCAGCTGATGTTCGTGACGTTGTAGCTAATCTAAGGAAGTTAATGGATGAAGAGGAAAGAAAGAAAACAGAAAACTGGACTAATTTAGCTTTAACGATACTTGGGTTTATTCCAAGTTTGGGCAGCATCCTGAAAGGTGTTGGCAAAATAATTATCCAAAAGGGTAAAGAAATTGGCCCTGATGAGCTATTTGCAATAATGCGTAAGCTTGGTAAAGGTAATCCTGAAAAGTTCTTGCGAGAATTAAAGTGGGCCCAGTATGCGAAGCAATGCGCAGAATTGCTTTCTGATGTACTCATTCCTTGTATTAATGCTTTCGACGAATTAGCATCGTATGCAAATAGAATGAGTGCTACAGTTTTAGAGAATACTTTAAAATCAGTTGGGTTAGAGTTTAAAGCGATTAACTCTATGGCTCCTGAAATGTTTAATAAAGCAATGGGTGAGATGGATGATAATTTGGCGCGTATTCTAGCTAAATCTCAAAAAGTGTATCCAGCCAAAAAAACACATGATACTAAATCAATGTCTCAGCATAGCAGTAAAAACGACACTACAAATGAGAAAAGTAATAAGTCTAAAGGTAAGTGTTGGTTATGCAATCGCACAATAAAAAAAAGTGCCAAGAAAAACGACAAGAAATTCTGTAAAGGTACCGACAAACCACGTTTAGGTGATTACGCTAAGTCAGGGAATAGTAAGACATTAGCCAAACATATTCTAAATGATGGCTGGAGGGCGGGAATTACTGCTAAAGCACCGTCTGCCAAGCACTATAAAGACCATCATTGGTGTGATGCGCGAAATCAAACATCTGGTAACTTGCAGGCCCATCACGTTATTACCTCCGAAACAGTAAATGATACTAAGTGGAAGAACTATCGAAGTCATTTTGAGTATGACATCGATGAATCGAAAAATGGTGTATTTCTACCATCCCAAACGGATGTAGCCTGTCAACTTGGGGTTGCTGTACATAAAGGCCCTCATGCAAGCGGATTAGATTACAGCACAGTTTTATTCTTGATACAAAGTGGAAAAGAGATCCCTGATGAGATTAGCAAGGGATTGAAGTCGTCGAAACTCACTTATATTGCAGCGGTAAAACGTGAGTTAAGAAAGATTACAGACCTTTTCAAGAAAGGGGGCTTTTGTGGAAGTAAACCGGATAACAAGCTTTTTTTCACTCGAATGAGAGAATTAAGTCATCGAGGCGTTGAGCATATAGATAACTTTACTTGGACAATTTCAGGATTTGGTCAGGATTATCGAGAAGGTGTGAGTATTGGTTGTGCTAACGACACTACCGAAGGGGTCGATAAGAAACGTGCTCCCTGTAAAATGAGAAGTGACAATCAGCTAGGTCAGCATGATTTGGTTAATGCTAAAGGGGTTATCATGACTAAGCAGTTAGTTGGAAATAAATTGGAGGTTGGTAAGTGAGTGAATATTTTTTAATGAGGTCATCAGGTGCAATTATAGAGGTAAGTGAAAAAGATGACAGTTACCTCCCTTCTTCGGATTGGGCCTGTGTTCCTACGCAGCCTATACGGATGTATGAAACATTTAAGCCTGAAGGTGATTATGATGCTTCTGAGTGTGTGGAGTTCCCACGAGAAGGACTCGCTAAGCGCGTCGTTTTAGAGGCTGGATTGCAATATACCTACGGTGTAAATTGGGTGCCTGCAAATTTAACTAATAGTAAGGTGAACCGAGATTACCTTTACATAAACTGCATGCCAGAAATAAAGTGTGTCGACTTGGTTAATTCCGAGTACAGTGGTGTTGATAGTGCTGGTATTTTTGGATTACAAAAATTAGTTTTAGATGATTCACTTTTATCTGTAATACCGTTAAACCAGCGGCTTATATTTATGATGGAAGAGTCGACAGGTGTATTGTTCCATAAGTCAGTGGTCGAGCGTATTATGGCGACAAATCCGATTAATACGACTTTCATTCCATGTGAACATTTTGGGTAAACAGGAGATTTTATGATGTTCATTCCTTTTAATAAAGCCAGCCTTTCGGTGTTACTACCAGAAAAAAGAGCTGAGTTCGTCTTTACTCAACCTGATTTATTCATGAGATTTTCAGAAATCACCATTTTTTACATTTACGATGATGTAATCGAGACATTAGATGAAAAATGGAAAGAAAAACTGACATTGTGGTGGGGGAAAATAGACTTTAATACGCCTGATTTAGATTATGATGACGAGTGTTACCATGACCGTGTATGCGAGGAATACAACTATGTTGATTTTGCGATAATACCTGATGTGACATCACTGACAGAAGACGAAATAAAAGTCACACCACTTGCTTGGGATAATAAGGAAATAGTTATCCATACAGACTTCATTGAAGCGCTAAAGCAAGCGGGTTCTGTTGATATTTGGTACGACAGGTTAATCTAATTGCTTTTATATTAATTAAGGGGGCTAACCAGCCCCTTTAGTATTTTTACTTCCCCAGAACGCCCGAAACAGTCGCATCAACCCAAGTGTCGAAACCGCAATACCCACAATCACAAATTCAAAGTACCAAGGCGCACCTTTATAGCCCATGGCTTGCCAACCATTCGCCATATACGACTGCAGCTGTGGTATAAAGTGGGCAATGAACAATCCCAAAAACACCGTAATAATGATTTCATCCATTATCGATTCGCGCCGGTTCTTCAACACCTGCAGATCATAATCAGCATCGTTACCTTCCTGGTTAGCTAACCGTTTAGCTTCCGCATCCAACTTAGCCAACTTAAGGTTACCTTCTGCAGTCGCAATCGATGCCGCCATTTCTGCCGCAATCCGTTTACGCTCGCGATAGCTACCAGACAAATCTGCAATCGGTTTTGAAATAAAACTAAACAACGAAGTGATCCAACTCATGATTTATTCCTCATAATAATATCCAAAAAATGCTTAGGGTCTTTTGATACCGCTTTTGCCAGGGCATTAACCCCCGTTAAAAGATGCGGCGCTACATACGCGGCAATACCAATAATGCCAGTTTTCAACCCTTCATCTAATCCAAGCCAACGACAAAAACTGTCTGCAATATACGCCGACAAAATCGCCATCAACACCGACATAAAATAATGAAAAAAAGTAATTCGTGTACCAGACATATACATTTGTGTTGCGGCGGCCAATAACGACAACAAACACAGTTGCCCCCATTGCCTTATAAAAACAATCAGTTCTTCCATCAATCCTCACTCCTCGGGTTTAAGTCGGAATACGCTGGCTCTGCAAACTTGATATGCAGCGGGGCAGGTAAATACTCGTTAATTTCCAGCATGTCCTGCTGCATCGGAACTACTTCATTGTTGTAATAAGCGCGGGTGATTTTATCCAGGTCACCAAAGCCCGGACTTTCCCCCGACGTTTGTCCGCTTAACGCTTCCTGGGCACGGTGCATACTCAACATATCGTTTAACGTCATCTTCTTAATACGCTCAAATTCATCCTTGGTAGAAATATCACCCACCGGAATAATCTTGATTGCTTTCTCGGCATCAGCCTTACCACTGCGGTTATTAATAAACAAACTGCGAAAGTTACCCACACCGCGAGAATCTCTGATTGCAGCCTTCAAATCATTCTCATCATCGGTAGACAAGTTCGGGTCTGCCATCGAGAAGATAAACCCCATGTGTGCGCCGTTCTTGTAATACTTACGGCGGAACAGGGTGGCATCTTCGTTTAAAAGCGCAGACTGAATACCGCCATAATATTGGGGAATACCATAGATACCCTGGTTAGGGTCGTATTCTTTTAGGTGAATAACTTCGCCTTTTTTAAACCGAAGCACCTTGCCATTACTTAAGCGCTGGGCATAAACACCTGGCGTGGAGGTATAGCGCATCGATAACGCAGGTAAATGCCTTAGCTTAATCACATGACCAAAAGCATTTTTAATAACCTGAAAATACGCATTCGCCGCCCAACAATAATCAAAAGCAAACTTCTTAAACGTTCGCTGGCTCAACACCGTATTAGGCTTAAACCATTTCAAGATCATATTGCGTTTAAAATATAAAATAGGCCCATGCTGAGCATTAACGCGCAGCAACTTAACCAGCCCAGATAAACTCACAGGCGGTGAATATAACCCGTCCATATCAGCATAAAGCCCGATATATTCGGTCATGTGATTGTCTAAACACGGCTCAGGGTCGCCAAAGCTAAAGGTGTCGATAGATTTATCTTTCACCGGTTCTGTTGTCGTACTCTTAATTGAATTCATTATGCGGCATCTAATCCTATTGACGTTCTGGTGCTCGAGCTGTCACCAGATAATGGTTCGTAAATCATGGCGTGCATGATTGCCCAGGCAATATCTGCATGGCCTGTTGCTGCAGTTCGGTTGGTTGCATAACTAATCTGGTCACCAACTACCTTTTTGCGAATATTAATAAAGCTGCTGGCAACCATCACCGAATTCTCATCGAACTCAAACCGCTTTTTGCCAATGACATTAAGCGCTTTAATCACCATCTTGTTTTTGTTGTGCGGGTTGTAATGAATTGGCATCGCCAGCGGGAAGAATTTTTGTATTAACTCAAACACACCCAAGCCCATGCCGGTTGTATCAACACCGATATGCACAACATGGTATTTAAGCGTGAGCTCTTTAATTTCATTAGCCATGGTTTCAAAATCGTTACCACTGAGATTCAGTGATTCCAACAAACGGAACTTATCATCAGGCCCAAGCGGTAAACTCAAGACCACGACCGATGCAATGTCTCGCGTTCGGGCAGGGTCAAAACCAATAACAACCGGCTTCATGGCATAAGGACGTGGCCAACTTGGGTCAAAGTCAGTCCATTTTTTGCTGTTACCAACACAGGCCATCAGTTGTTTAAGGCTAAACGCACTGTGGGCATCATCAATAAACTTACACATAAAGAGGTTGTTAAACTCTTCAGTGGAATATTCATTTTCCAAAATACTAATATCAATGCGGTCAAAGCCTTGCTTCACTACATCGTAAACATTGAGTTTTTGACGCCAAATACCATCATCACAAAGCAAGCCATCCTTTAACGTCTTATGGCTAACATCGATGGCAAACTCGGGATCATTACAGGCCTTAGTTTTTCGGTACCAGCGACCATTCCACAAATCATAGGCTTCATGGCTCGTCACCGATGGCGTACTAAAATAGGTGATCCGTAAATCTTTATGGGTCGCCATTGCCTGGGCAAGACTGCGTAACTCTTTAAACTTCGGGATCCAAAACACTTCATCAATATACAAATCACCAGATGCCGATTGTGCAGTACGGGCATTGGTTGATTTGAAATACAGTGTTGTTGTTTTACCTTTGTTACGCATGGTCAGTGGTGAGCCGCTTAGCTCAATACCAAACTGTTCACGACATAAGGCAATAATATTGGCTTTGAATATCTCAGCCTGGTCCCGCGATGCAGAAATGAAGATCTTATTACGGCCATTAACAATCGCATCATAAAATGCTTCAAAAGAAAAATAGAAAGTCGCGCCAATCTGACGCGGCTTTAATATGAATCGGCTACGGTGATCCTGATGTTCAAACCAGTGTAATTGGTGCGGGTAGAGCAGGTTGTCTTTGAGTGTATCGAGCATTTCCTTAGTGATACTCGACACATCATTCTTGATCTTCTTCTGACGTTTCTTACTTTTACTGCTTCGCTCGCCTGTCTGTTCACTTTGGGGTGTAGCAGCTGCTGGCGCATTTCCGTATTTCTTCGTTATACCGGCACTGGGCAAGCGTGACTGATTTAACGCGCATTGTTGTTTGGTCAGAAAATCGAGTTCTTTATAATCCGCGTCACTTTTATTATCGCGATCAGCCAATAACACAATACGCCGTGCAATCGCTGTCTCGGCATTAAGCGACGGGCACAGTTCATTCCAGCTGCCATCATCCGCCCAACGTCGTAATGACCTTGCACTTGGCATACCGTCAACTTCTGAAATTTCATCAAACGTCAGTCCACCAAAAACATAATGGTCGCGCGCCGTTTTAATCATTTCGGGTGTATATCGGGGAGTCCTCGGTTTCATAGCTGGCCTGTTGGTAAGAACAAGCGCCAAGTTTATAACCCTAAAACAGGTAATTCTTTAACAAGATTTCCGTGTTATTCCGCTTTCGCCAAGATCGGAATTTAGCGGATTTAATGTGATGGATTAAGGCCTATTCTGCGGGCAAAATTGGTCTCACTTAGATTCACTTTGACATTAAACAGGAAACTACATGGCTCAATTACGCACTATTCCACTTGCCATTGCCGCCATGGGGTTAACGGTAGATGGTCGCGAAATATCAGAAAAAGACATCGACGATATTGTTGCTACTTACAAGTATAAAAAGTACGGCGCTCGTATCAATTTAGACCATGAATGTAATTGGTCAGGTTGGGCAGCGAAGAACCTTTGCAACATCGATATTAAAGGTGGAATGTTAGGTGATGTGATTGAACTGAGCACGGCTAAAAATGAAGACGGTATTAAAGTGTTATACGCCGTGCTATCGCCGAACGCATCATTTGTGCAGTTGAACCAAGCTGACCAAGCCGTCTATTTCAGTATCGAAATAGACCGTGATTTTATGAAGTCAGGGAAAACCTATTTAACGGGGCTTGCCGTGACGGATTATCCCGCCAGTACCTACACCGACCGTATTCACTTTAGTCAGCAAGACAAAGACAACACTAATCATACACCTCCAGATACTGACCTATTAAAGGTGTCATTAGGGTTAGAAGAAACGGCCAAACCCACCAAGAGCCTGTTTAAAAAACTCTTTAATTTTAATAAGGATGATGACGACATGACCCGCGAAGAACTTGCAGCCGCAATGACCGACGCGCTCGGTGAACCATTGCTTAAATTTAGCCAAGCGCTCGAAGCCAATACCCAAGCAACGCAAGACTTACTGGCTAAGCAAAATACGACCACAGCACCGACAGATGATGTGAATACCGATACTCAGGAAGATGCCAGTAGTGATAAACCGACGGCTGATTTTTCTGCGATTGATGGCAAAGTTAATGGCTTGGCTGAGCAAATTGCCGCGCTGACTAAAACCGTAAACGATGCAATCAAAGACCCTGCATCAACAACCACTGGTGGTGAAGAAGAACACCTTGGTGAAAATGCCAAATACCACAACCTTTTTTAGCAATAGGAACCAAATTAATGAAGCTTAAAACAACACAAGTTTTTGCCGCGGTTGTGTCTGCATTGGCTGTCAATTACGGGGTTGCCTCCGTATCAGAACAGTTCAGTGTCGAGCCGTCGATTGAGCAAACGCTGTATGACCAGGTATATCAAAGTGCAGAGTTCTTACAGCGCATTGATACGCAAATGGTCGATGATTTAGTCGGCAGTTCAATTACGGCGGGTATTAGTGGCGGTGTCACTGGTCGTGCTGGCGTTGAAACGGATGAAACTAAAAGTCGTAGCACCAAAGACCCACTGGGTTTAACTGATCGTGAATATCGTTGTTATGCGGTTGAATGCGATACCCACATTACGTGGCAACGCATGGATATGTGGGCCAAGTTCCCAGACTTCCACAGCCGTTTTCGCGCCCATGTTCGTCAAGCCATTGCACTGGATATCATCAAGATTGGCTGGAACGGTACCAGTGCCGCCAAAGTAACGGATATCGCCACGTACCCAATGATGGAAGATGTGAACATTGGTTGGTTCCAGCTGGTGCGCCGTGACAATCCTGCCAATGTGTTTGCCGATGGTGAACAAAAAAACGGTGAAATTCGTATTGGCGCAGGCGGTGATTATGAAAACCTTGATCAAGCCGTGCATGATTTACTGCAGGCTATCCCAGCCCATAAGCGTATTGGTTTAGTTACCATTATTGGTGATGAGCTGTTAGCCAAAGAAAAGAACAAGCTTTATGCCAAACAAGCGCATACCCCCAGTGAAAAAGACAAGATCGAGCTAGAGCAGATCATTGAAACATTCGGTGGTTTGAAGGCGTATAAGGTCCCGTTCTTTGCTGACCGAGGCATCTTAATAACCTCGTTCGATAACCTTTGTCATTACGTGCAATCAGGTTCAACGCGCACCTCGATTGAAAATAATGCCAAGAAGAAACGTGTCGAAGATTACCAATCACGTAACGATTGTTACTACATTAATGACTTGGAAAAGATCGCCTTCTTTGAAGCTAGCAGCATAAAGCTAGATAAGGTCAAAGACCCAGCCGTTGATGCCGGTGACTTTGATGCGGATAACCCTGCGCATTGGGTTTGGTCTTAGTCGGTTTTAAATCAGTAATTTGAATAAGCAGAATTGAATGAAGCACTGGCTTATCACGGTAAGCCAGTTATTTACCAAACAGAGAGTTTTTTGAAATGAGCATAGTCAAACGAAATCAGCGTAAAACCCATGCCTCTATTATCGGTGTGGACTGGGCAAGTGGTCCAGATCTGTCTGCCTCAGTGACAGTCAAGCAGGGCAAGGTTGTCGAAACCGAATCAAGCCGCGCCGAAGGCATCATGGACGAGTTTGATTTCTTCAAAGCGGCAATGGATTCAGACCTTGCTCAACTTAAAAAGTTTCCACACATCGAAGACAAACTTGAATACAAAGCCAAGGCCATTGAGAACCATCAATACCTGGATTATTTACGCCGCTATCAAGCGCAAGGCACCAACCATCAAAACATGGTGCTGGCTTGGGTGGTGATTTGGCTTGTTGACCTTGGGCACTGGAAAACAGCCTTTGAATTCTTGCCTTTGTTAGTGACGCAAAACCAACGTTTACCAGGGCGCTTTAGTACCCAAGATTGGCCGACCTTTTTAATTGACCAGCTTTATGATGAAGGTGCTAAGCACCTAAGCCAAGGGCGTGATGCCGTGGAGCGTAGCCACGTTATTCAGCTATTTACTCAGTTTATCCATTTGCTCGATACGCACCAATGGCGGTTAACTGAATTGATTGGCGGCAAGCTATACGCCATGACTGCCAAGTTAGAGCACAGCGTATTTAACCTGGGCAATGCGTATACCTACGGAGTGAAAGCAACCGCGTTAAACGACAAAGCGGGCGTTAAAAAAATGGTCAGAGAAATAGCCAAGACCATTGGTAAAGATAACGACCTTTAGTTAATAGCATCAGTTGTAAAAAGAATTATAACAACTCTCGCGCCACCGGCTCGGCTGCGTTGGACTTATTCGCAGTAGTGAAATGGGCTCCTTATCGCAGTGGCTAGAGCCGACCTATTAGAAGTGAGTAAAAGATGAATTTAGCGGGTATGCCACTGGCACAAGTAAGCAATGAGAACGTCGCAAACAACGGCTTTTATCCTGAACTGGGCACTGCTGAATTTATCACTGATTACGCGATTGCAACGGAATACGCCAACAACAGCGAGCAGGTTAAACGAACATTAGTACTCGCCATACTCGATGTTAACCAGGCATTAGCAAAATACCGCTTACGTCATTGGCAACAGGTCGAACAATTACAAGAGGTGAGCCTTGAGGAAATTAATGGCGTAAATGCATTAACCCTTATGTACCAACGCGCCGTGTATTGCCGTGCTAAGGCTAAGTTGTTAATCAGTCGGCTAGGTGAAACGCACCGTGACCAACGGGCCGCGCAGCAAGTGATGGCCAGTGACAATCAAGAATACTGGTTAGCAGAAAGTGACACTGCCTTACGTCAAATGATGAAGGCAACAAATTCAGGTGTTGAATTGATATGAGCCAAAGCAAATTACAACGTTTAGTGCAGTACCTGGTATCGGCCACCTACAAGGGACGACATTTAGCCAGGGCTGGTGAGTTTGATAGCTGGATTGAAGGTGGACGTATTGAATACGCCAGTAAACGAATAAACGGAACAGGGTTGCTCGCCGCACGTTTTTATTACAGTGGTGTGATCAGCATTAATCCATGCAACGCCCCTGTTGAATTGATCGCAACTTATGTGAGTTTTTGGTTAATGACAAATGCAGAAAAAGACGACAGCCAAGATGTGGAATTTAGCCTGGATATTAATGATGACAACAGCGCTGACATCGAATTAACAATCGAGCGGTTCGCAGAAGATGTGATGCTTGTTGAAGACATGAACGGGCCGTTTGAATTGGAGTTTCAAGGCGAAACCAAACGTTTTGATTTTGGTGAACAGAGTCTTTGGATTGCAGCTGCATTTGAATTAGATGCTGAGTTTGTAACGGGGTAGAGCATGCTTAATCTTGGTATCCCCACTGATAATGCGTTAAAGCAATTAGATTTGTTAACGCTTGATGCCAATAAGCGCCGCCGTATTTTACGTGGTGCTGGTCGACAAGTGAGGCGAGATACCAAGGCCCGATTAAAAGGGCAGCAAAATTTATCCGGTACCTATTGGCAAGGCCGCGCAAACGGTAAAAAGACTCGCATGCTAAAGAAACTCGGTAAAGGCTTACAGGTTCACACCACAGCGAATAATGCGACGGTCACCTTTGGTGATCCGCATGCTGGGAAAATAGCCAGAGTGCATCAAGAAGGTATCGACGTAACGGTAAAAGCCAAAACCGCAACGGAGCTACAGCAGCAGAGAGGAACGCTTGATTATAGCGATCCTTCAACGCGTAAACAGGCCAAAGCACTGCGTAAAGAAGGCTATAAAATTAGGCAAAAGCGCGGTAAAGGCTGGAAGACACCAACGTTGAAATGGATGCAAGAAAATTTAACGATGGGACGGGCAGGCCTTATATTGCGCCTTATGCGTGAAAACGCCCCTAAATCAAGTTGGGAAATAAAAACACCCGCGCGTTCGTTCTTAGGCCAGAACGAAACTGAACAAACACAATTAAAAAACTACATGTTGGACGAGGCATTTCGCCTCCGCTAAAAGGGTAAATATATGGCACAAGGCAAGGTTTCCGTTACCTCGTTAAATACGGGTAGCGGTGCAACAAAAGAAGTTGAACGCGCCGTGTTGTTCATCGGTGTTGGCACACTCAACATTGGCAGCATTGTCGCGGTAAACGCGCAATCGGAATTTGATGAACTTATTTCTGCAGACGATTCAGCACTGAAAACACAACTGCAAGCATGGGTGCGTAATGGGGATGACCTCGTCTCTGGTTGGGCAATTCCGATTAACTCGGGCGATGATGTGTTTGGCTTAATCGATAACGCCATGGACCAAAACATCAGTCCCGAAATTATCGTGATAACAACGGCCATCACAGGTAAATCACAGATTGAAGCCTTTCAGAATAAGGCATTAGAGATACTTGCCAAGCACGCTCGCCGTGTGCGTTTTCTTGTTGCAGCGCCAGGGCTCGTATCTGGGCAAACGTGGTCTGAACATCTTAGCGCATTAACGCCGTTAACCGATGGTGTTGTTGCCGACCGTGTTGCAGTTGTGCCAGGGCTTTATGGTGATGAACTTGGCGCAGTAACAGGTCGATTGTGTAAACGCAGTGTGACCATCGCCGACAGTCCAATGCGGGTGCAAACTGGCGCTATGTCATTACAACCAACACCGATTGATAACAATGGCCAGCCTATTACCAACGCCGTGACTGCAGCGCTCGATGCCGTTCGTTTTAGTTGTGTACAGTTTTATCCTGACTTTGATGGTATCTACTTTGGTGACGTCAATATGCTTGATGCCGAAGGCGGTGACTATCAGCAAATTGAAGCCGGTCGTATCGTCGATAAAGCCGCACGTCAGGTTCGTATTATTGCTATCTATCAAATTAAGAATCGCCGTTTAAATAATTCACCAACGGGGATCAGCTTTGGTAAACGTGTTTTAGGCAAACCACTGCGCGCAATGGCGAAAAGTATCAACATAGGCGCAGACAAATTCCCTGGTGAAATACGCGAGCCGAAAGATGACTCAATCAGTTTAACCTTCATGAACGAACGTCAATTACGGGTGTTGCTCAAAGTGCAGCCAATTGACTCTCCGAGTGAAATTCTTGTCGGCATCATGCTAGATAAGGCCGAATAAGGAGCAAAACATGTCAGTAAAAGCATTGGGCGGTAAAGACTTTGATATTTTCATTGGTGACAAAATGGTGCATGTCATCGAAGCCAGCGTAAAAATCACCGATGGCCGCAAAGCAAAAAAAGTACGTGGTATTACCAAAGGTTATATCGATGGTCCGGTTGACGCCGAAGTCACGATTAAATTAGACCATGAAAACTTTCTTATTCTGCAGGATGTAGCGAAAACGGCGGGCAGCTGGAAAGGCATCGAACCTTTTGATATTTCGTTCTTAGCGGAAGTTGCCGCCGGCACTAAGAATATTGAAGCCTTTGGTGTACTGCCGCAGTTAGATGAGATCTTAAATATCAAAGCGGAAGGCGGTGAAGAAGATACCACCACGATCAAAGGTCCGGTGACGTCGACTGATTTTATCAAAATTAACGGCATTCCTTATCTTACTGCAGAAGAAGTGAGAGACCTGTAATGGCAGCAATTAAAAACCTCACTGCAAGTACGTTGCTTAAGGCTATGCAAGCCAAACACTACAAAGTATTTGAAGGTGAATTAAACCTTAACCTTATTGGCGTTCGCAACAGTGATACCAAAGCAAACAGTTTTAACGACGTGCTTTGCGTTTTGTATCAGCAAGACGGTAAATGGCAGCTTGTCAGTTTTAAATGTACCACGGACGCAGGTACTTATTACCGTGAGAACCCGTGCAATCTGGATGGCACTGCAGTACTTGCCGCCATGCAGCACCGCAGTTTATGGACATTTGGTTATCACCAGGGAAAATACCCTGCGTTAGTGCAGCATAAACCCGTCACTGTTTATAGAGACAACAACAATGATAATAAACTCGATTGTGAGAGTCATTTACAACGTGGTTATTTCGGTATTAATTGCCATCGAGCGAGTGCAAATCATGAGTCAAAGCAAGTCGACAAGTGGTCTGCAGGTTGCCAGGTATTAGCTAACCCGAATGATTTTAATAAGCTGATGGCCCTTTGCCATCAAAGCAGTCAGCAATGGGGCAGTACTTTTACGTACACCTTATTAAACCAAATAGAATTAAACCAAGCTGATTTAAACCCAAATAAAGAGTGAGAATGACCATGGCGTTAGAGCAAAAGATCATCCTAGAAGTGAATGACATTGAACTGAGTTTCAATGTAAACGTAACGGCTTACAACAAGTTTTTAAACCAAAGTAACCAGGTTAATAAAATTCAGCCCGCGACCAACTTCTTAATGACGGTGGTTGATAACGAGTGCAAATCAACATTGAAAGAAATGTTAGCTCTCCCGGGTGCAGCGCTGCATTTAGTCGGCAGTGTGGTTGAAGAGTATCAACCGGAATTTAACATTACCGTAAAAAAATAGAACAGCGAGCAAAAGAGATAAGCAGAAACCGTTTAAATCAGTTGCTCGCCTATCAGCAAAAATGGCTACCACACAGCGCAGCCACTGAAGATAGTTTAGCCCAGGCACTGTTTTTGGAAAACGATAATCAAGAAAAGCAGCAAATCGCCATCAACAATGGTATTTGCATGGCGTTAGATAGTGGTTAAGTCACTGGTGAGGGGAACGAATGAGCGCATTAAGCAAGTTGGAAAAACTCATGTACACCATTGGCGTTGTTGATAAAGCAACAGGGCCAGTGAATAAGATCATGGACAAGATAAACCAACTTAGCGCCCAAACGGCCAGTGCTCAAAACCAAATGATGAGCGGTTTTATGGGGACTGCAGGCGGTGCTATTGCGCTGGTCAGCAGTTTGTCACCGGCTATTGATCATGTTGCTGCGCTTGGTGAAGTACAAACACTGGGCGTGGCCAACGAAGATTTAACCAAATTAACTAAAACCGCGTTTGAATTTACCACGCAATTTGGCGGTAACTCAGCAGAGTTCGTGCGCAGTGCTTACGATATTCAGTCTGCCATATCCGGGCTAACCGGTGATGAACTTGCCTCCTTTACCAAGGCATCCAATGTATTAGCGGTTGCCACGAAAGCGGACGCCAGCACAATCACCAGTTACATGGGCACCATGTATGGCATCTTTGAAAAAACCGCCAATAAAATGGGCAAGTCCGACTGGGTGAATCAGATTGCAGGGCAAACAGCGAAAGCGGTGCAAATGTATAAAACTACCGGCGCAGAAATGGAGTCGGCTTTTAGTTCATTAGGCGCAAAAGCGACGAATCGAGGTATCGATGCCGCAGAACAATTTGCGGTGCTGGGCGAACTGCAGCTGGTATTAAGTGGTTCTGAAGCCGGCACTAAATATGCGTCATTCATTGACGGTATTGGTAAAGCGCAGAAAAAACTAGGCATAGAACTCACCAATAGCCAGGGTGATATGCTGAGTATGGATATCGTGCTTGAACGTATTAACCAAAGGTTAACTGGGGTTGGTAGTGTCGCCAGAGGTGATATTTTAAATGCAGCATTTGGTTCAACTGAAGCGGCGGGTGTTGTCGATATATTAAGTACAAAAACCGCCAAACTAAAACATAATATTAGCGAGTTGACCAATGTCACAGATGCATCCAAGGCCAGTGAAATGGCGAATATTATTGCCAGTCCCTGGGATAGATTTAGCGGTTCATTAAATGGCGCAGCAACGGCGATGGGTCAAGCGGTGTTACCGATTATTGAACCGGTTGTCGATATGTTGGTTGCCATGTTAGGTGGCGTGATATGGCTAACACAAGAATTCCCAACATTAACGGGGGTTCTTGGCGCTGCCGCTGTTGGTGTTATTGGCTTAATGATGGCGTTTAGCGCCATGAACATGATAATCGGTATCTATCGCTTTGCATTGATTGGGCTGAGCGTCGTTACTAATGGCGCTGCTATCTCAACAAAGTTATGGCAAATGGGGTTAGTTGCACTGCGGGTGATGGGGTTCTTGGGCAACATTGCTGCAATGGGGGCTTATCTTACTGCTATCGCGCTTTATCGTGGCGCTATGTTAGCGGCGCAGGGCGTGACGTGGTTATTTAATACGGCATTACTTGCCAATCCGATTGGACTAGTTATCGCTGGGGTTGTGGCGTTAGTGGCTGCCGTTGCGGGACTTATCTTTTATTGGGATGCCATTGTTGCGGCCTTTAAAGACTCAACTTGGGGCCAAGGTTTAATCAAGATATTTGATGGCGTCATGTTGGTATTCACAGCCCTGATTGACAATGTGAAATGGGTGCTTGAAGCACTGGGTTTAATTGATGGTAAAGACATGACTATGAAGGCTGAGGTCGAAGAAATAACTAAAACAGCAGTCCCAATACCAGCAGACTTAAACGCGGGCCAGTTAACTAACCGCGATATTAGTCATGTTACAGCGACCTTGCCTGTAGCCGCAAACCAAGCGTTTAATACTGGAACGTATACTAATGTAAGTCAGGTTCAAAGTGGCGCTTCAACCACAGGAAGCCAAGCGTTTAATGAGTTAACTGCGCATAGTGCTCGTATCCAACAATATCAAGAAAATAACCACCAGTTGGCTAAGGTAAGTAGTCCGCGTATACAGCGAACCCAGTACTTTCAGCAAAGCAAACAACACACCAATAACAACAGTAATAGCAGCGCCGATAACAGCAAGCGCGTTTATATCGATAACGTGGTGATGAAAAGCGACAACCTTGACCATGATTTTGAACAGTTAATGGAGTTAGCCGGCTAATGATAAATATGCATGTTGATTTAAACATTGTCGATGGGGATTTTGTGTTTAATTCCTCGCTCAGTGCTGGCAAATTATCTGCGGCCAAAGTGATTGGCCAAGATGTGAAGCACCGCATTATCGAAAGTGGTTTGTTAGTGAAGTTAGTGAAGCAGCGTAACGTCAATGGTATTGCGCCAGTGCTGACAGATTTAGAACTCGAAGTCGAACAAGACGACAGACTCAAGCCTGGCACAATCTTGATTAGCTATAACAGTGATAAAACCTTATCGATTGAAGCACAAACCAAGCAATACGGTTTAATGAAATGGGCGGGGGCATAACATGGTACCTGATTTTAAAAAGATGATGGCTGATGCTGGGTTACCAGTGAATGAGAAGGTTGCAAAGCAGCAATGGGAGCAGGTATTAAGCGAGCAGCAAATCATTGTTGAGAATGGCAGTCCGTTTAGCCCGTTTTGGCGCACAGTTAAAGCTTTAATTACCTTACCTGTCGTTGGTTTACTTGATTGGATTGCCCGTATATTGATGCCTGATTTATTTATCATGACGGCTAGTCGCAGTGCGTTAATCGGGCTTCATGGCCCGAGTCGTAATGTCTTTGTTGTGGATGCGATTAAGGCTAAAGGCATGCTGACATTAACGCGCACTAATAACGATGGTGTATTGAGTATACCTGCAGGTGCCTTAGTAGAAAGTGACAGTATTGGCGGCACTGTATATCAGTTACGTACGCTTAGCGCTGTGGTATTTAAAGAAGGTGAATCAGTCATTGAAGTGTTGGCTCAAGCAGTTGGTACTGGGCAGGCGTATAACTTACCGGTAGGCAGTTATTACCGCTTAGTTAATCCAATTGAGGGCGTGAGCGTTCGTAATGAAAAAGACTGGCTGCTTATCCCTGGTGCTAACGAAGAAAGTACAGAAGCATATCGAAACAGAATAAGAAACGTATTCGGCACCGCCGCTAAATGGCATATCAATACTGTGTACAAATCGATAATCAGCGACTTCGCCATTCCGGTCGATAATATTGAAATTGTAAACCAAGCGCCACGTGGACCAGGTACCGCTAATGCGTATATTTACCTCAATGTCGGGCAGGTTTCGACTGGTTTATTAAAAGTAATAAATCAGCATATCAGTGATGATGGCCATCATGGCCACGGTGATGATTTTAAAGTATATGCAATGCCGACACATGAGCAGGTAATAACGGCTACGTATTCATTACATGCAAATAGCATCGATATTGGCGCGGATATAAAAACCTTTGTCCAGGCGGCGTTTCGATTAAATGATGCGTATCAACCGACACGAACGCAGCCAAATTCGTTATTTAGCATGAGCCAGTTACAAGCGCAGTTACATAACCAATTCCCTGCGCTGCGCAGTATCGATTTTGATTGTGGTGATATTAAAACGGGTTTATGGCTACCGGCACTTACGCACTTGGTTGTGCAACATGGATAGATTTCAGCAAAGCGCTCCGCCATCACAACCAGAGATTGCTACCTGGTTAAACAAGGGCCATGCCGAGCAGTTAATGAAAGCCGCGCAGCAATATTGGCACAATACCAAAGACTGGGTGATGTGGGCGGTTGCACAAAAAGATGAGCAGCAAAGTGCTGAGCCATTTTTAGGTTTGTTAGCCTGGGAACGTTTGACTGAAAGACTGGCAAACGAGCCGACTGAGTTTTTTAGAAAACGGGTCCAGCATGCACTGGTTAATACAATCGATGCGGGTGAGATAGCAACTATTGCAGATATCTTCAATCGTCTTGGTATCGATGTCATCAAAGTAACAGAGCGTATTGAAAACCGCGATTGGGACATTATTGCAATCGACTTTAGCAGTCATACTGTCTCGAAATACGGCGAACTGATGCCCGAATTAATCCAGCTTTATGGACGCGCCTGCAGGCGTTATGAATTTACGGTACACAGTTTTGCTGATTGTGGCTTAGCACCAAGTTGGATTGATGTGCAATACCATGTACAAAAAGTGCCGTTAATGCCACTGAATATGTCGGTTGAGCATCCACTGACACTGCAGCCAGTTTATGGATTTTTGAGTAAAGAAAGCAGCATTAGTACTGCAACGGAGTAAGTTTCTATGTCTGAACAACAGGTAACCGGCATTCTTACTAATGCTGGTAAACAACATATTACCCAGTGTGCGCTAGCAAACACGGGACTCGATGTAACAACACTGGTGTTGGCTAATATCCCTAATTTAAGTGATAGCGCAGCGCGCGACCCTAATATGGCGCTCCCAACACAAACACAAATTGCCTATCAAACGGATGAATTACTCGACGGTTTCATTGATGAGCATACCGTGGCATGGGCGTGTGTGTTAGACCAGGACGTTGGTGATTTTGATTACAACTGGATTGGCTTAGTGACCAGTACCGGTATTTTGTTAGCACTGGATTATTTACCTCTGCAGCGTAAGCGTCAGGGCGTGAACAACGTACACAACCGCAGTTTTGTATTGAGGTTTGCCGCAGCCAAAGCCCTTGCCCGCATCGATATTAAAGCCAGTAGCTGGATGTTTGATTACAGCCCACGCCTAGACAGTATGCAGTTGGCGATTGTCGCTAATGCTACGGCGCAAATAGATAACATGACGCGCCATTTAGGCTTAAAAGACGTAGTAACCAGCTTACAAAATACTATCGAACTGCAGCAAGTTCACATCGGCACTTTAGAGCAAGCAGGGCAAACACTGCAGCGTACACAATCAGCAATGATAAGGCAGCGCCAGGAACAAGATGGTGAGATACAAACTTCACTTGCCAAAATGGCAACCGCACAAATCAGTACTATGTACCGACAGGTAAAGCATATTACATCAGCTAATAACGAATAAAAGGGAACAGAGCATGACAATAGAACAGAACATTGCAGAACTCGTGCAAGCCAGCAATAACCTCACGGGTGTTGTTGATGGGAAAATGAAAGATATTGATAAGCAGGTCGCCGATAAAAAGGTGCTCATAGACCAGTACCTAAGTAATGTTGTCAGTAATATCAACGGGGTTGACGTACATAAGCAAGGACGAGTTAAAACCTATTTTATTCAAGGTAACTTAAGTAATGGTGGGTATACAAAAGATGGGGGACCTGATGATTTATTTCCTGTTTGTGCAGCCCCTAAATCTCCCACTTATCTAAATTTAATTGAATTTATCGCTTCTTCCGCTGGTTTTGGGGACGGTGGTGATATGTTTCGTGTTGAATTCATGATAACGCACCGCGGTATGGCTGCTAATACAGGCTATACAAACCATCTGATTTTCACTGGAACAAGCTCATCAGATTCGGTCGCGGGTTTGTTAGAATTAAAAAAAATAGCAAAAAATGGCGAATTAAGTTTGTTTATCTCTGAACCGAGTGGGGACACAGAAGTTGCATTGACCCGTGATTTAGAAGGGACAGCACTGCCAGTATCATTCAGAAGCATTGGTCAAGGCCGTGATAATGGCATTGCTCGCGTTACGTTAAAAGTTGATACACGGCACCACTGTGGTGCGGCTCGTTCTTTTGGGGCTAACGTCATGTATACATCCGATAAAGGGCGCCCATCAGTGGCTCGTGTTACTCAAATTAAACCAACTTGGGAAGAATAAATTATGCAGGAAAACAATACGAACAGTGAGCTTGGTTACCTCGATGCAGAAATGGCAAATGAGACGAAGTGGTCCACAGTACGTGTAATACGTGATGCTAAATTAAAGGCAACGGATTGGTTAGTCATCAAGTACATGGGAAGTGGAGAATCATTACCGGATGCTTGGAAGCAATATCGTTCGACATTACGTGATATTCCGCAATCTGGTGTTGAGCCTGACGCTATCGTTTGGCCACAGAAACCCGCTATTAGCTAATGCGCAGTATTAGCCTTACGTTTCACCAAACCGCGACCCTTTGCACAACTGCAGAGGGCGCAGTCTTGCTGGCAACTGCCATCAAAGATGAAAGCCGCCAGTTCAGACCAACGGCTTTTAATGCCCTGGTCTTGTGGGTGAGCTGTGATACGCCAAACGATTTAGCCAAGCAATTAGCGCCGATTAATGACTATTGTCCGTTAACCAGCTTCGTTGAATGCGGTCGTTATGCATCGAGTCTAGCAACATTAGATGCAGATAAACTCACTCGCCCTCAAGGTAGTGAACAATCCCTTGAGTGGACGGTATTGAATGATAAGCGGTATATACCCGCGCTTAAGCGGCAATATCATGCGACATCATTAGCACTGGTTAAAACCCAAGGGCAAGCGCTTATTAGCGATATTGGTAGCGCCCTCGCAGAATGTAAGCAGTTAAAGGGTCTGCGTGATGTGCGTTTAACGGCAACTGAATTTAACCCAGTTAACACCGGCTTAAATTGCACTAGCATCAGTGCTAATTCAGCCAAAGGTTTAGCTGATAAGTTACAAGGCCTTGGTGATGATAAAGCGTATTGGGCGTTTTGTGCGTTTGTAGGCAGTAGCCACGAACTTGAACCTATTAAGGACGTGTTTTTATGATAGCGCTCGATGGTTGGCAAGTACCAGGTTATGAAACCAAAATAAAATGCAGTTTCAAATTAGCTGGCGAAGATTTAAGTGGTTACGGCTCCTTAACCCTATCATCGGATAATGGGGTTAAACCTGCCGTATTATCGGTGACAACCAAGATACCTTTTAAAGATAAGGCTGAGTTAGCCAAGCTGATTTCTAAGGCTAAAGAGCTCGACGAACACGGCGCTAGAATTATCCGCACCGTGAATTGTGATGTAGCAGAATCATTCAAAGTCCGTAAAACCAAGTTTGATGGTGAAATGAGTGCGACTGAAGATGAAGAAGTGAAATCTTGGGTTGTCAGTTTTAATTTACTCGAAGTCATGAGCAAGTCAGAGCGCGAACAACTGCAGCTAGATGGTGAAGCCAGTAACAACACAACACCGCAAAGTACTGATGGCCATAATTCACTGCAACAGCAATTTGAAAATGTAGAGGGCCCTTAACTTAGGGGATGGATAAAGATATGAATAAACCCGATTCAGCACGACTCACCACCGTACTCATCATTGGTGGTAAGCCCGTCACGAATATAATAACCAACAGCGTACAGCTGGATTTATTTAGTCCTGGTCGCGCGAGCTTCGTTGTTACTTGTGAGTATGAACCCAAAGGTATCGTGGAATTACACCTTGGTTATCGGGTCGATAAACTGCAGCCTTATTTCATGGGTGTTATTGAATCTAAATATCAATCATCCGGTCGTTGGTATCTGACTTGTCGTGAATTACTCGGTGCATTATCACTGCCAGCTAACATGGCCATTCGTTTTGCGACGATGAAAGATGTACTTGAACAGCTTGCGGCCACCGGTCTTCATTTTATTTATCCCGATGTAGATTATATCAATCAGCCCGTTCCTTGTTTTTATCATCAAGGCGATGGTATATCGGTATTGCGTCAGTTGGGGAAGATATACCAGGTACCGGATTATATTTTTCAGCAACGCCCCGATGGCAAAATCTACGTAGGCAGCTGGCATGATTCAGGCTGGGCCAAGTCGGTCATCACTGATTTTTCAGAACACCCAATTAAACCCATCAGCTCGAGTAAAGGTGAGCTAATTGCTATCCCTAAGTTACGTCCAGGACTAAAACTTAATGGCCGTTATCTTAGTGAAGTGACATTAACAGGAAATAAGCAGGTTATCAGATGGTCAAAAACGCTATACGCCGCTTAGTATTACGTTACTTTCCTGAATTAGGACAGCGTAAACACTTACCGCAATTGGCTCGAATAGAGAAGATTTATGATATGCCGGTTAATGGCGCCAGTGTCAGCAGTGCATTTCGCGCCTATAAAGCGGCGGATATTCAATTGTTAGATGCGGTAACAGGCAAACCCTTAGCCGTTCCTGTCTTTGAACAAGTGAGTATTGCATCAGGGCAGGGGCATGAACATGGTCTATTCGTTGAACCAACACTAGGCATGCAGTGCTTAATTCAATACATTGATGGCCTTGATTCATTGCCGGTTATTACGTCGCTTTTACCCTGGCATACTTTGGTACCCGATCATCGTTCAACCGATGTAAGCCTGCAGCAATCACACCGTAGTAAATTAGTTGGCACTAATGGCGATTGGCAGCTGCAGACAGATGGTGAAATAAAACAGGCCAGTCAGAAATCGATTGTTGAAGCCCAAACCAGCGAACAGAGTTACTTTGAGCGCAGCACCAAGGTTGCTACGCACGACATTAATAAAATAGACGGTAACCAGGTTAATGAAATTATGGGGGCGTTAAAAATACTCGTCGGTGAAAAGGCGATTATTACCTCATTGGATAACCTGCTTTTAGGCAGCAACAAAGAAGTTAAAATACAAAGTGCAGAAGACATGCATCTAGACAGTGCAAAATCACTGATCATTAAAGCCAAGAATATAACCGAAGATGCAGATACGATTAAGCTTAATGGCGGCTGTGGTGTTATTACCTGCGCCAGTATTTGCCCATTCACTGGTAAACCACATGTTGATGGCTCCACTACCGTTTTTGCAGGGAAATAATATGGCATTAAGTAAATCAGGATTAAAAAGTAAGATTGAAGCCGAAATGGTTAAGGGCGGTATTGTGATCGTTGGTGAGCATGCCCAGGCATCGGTATTAGCAGAAGCGATTGCTAATGCGGTTGTTGATGAGATCACTGCTAATGCAGAAGTGGGCGTGACAGGTGGTAGTTCGGCGGGGAAGTATAAGGTTAGTTAAAATCTGTGGATGAAAGGTGGACACAAGTACTGAAGATTTATCTTGATTAGGTAATGTGTGGACAGTATGTGGATAAATGTAAGCGGAATTTGTTACATTTCAATGACTTAACCAGCTGAAAAAGGCTCCCTAAGGAGCCTTAATACACGTTTATCAGGTTTTCAGACTAAGACGTTAATTGCTTAGATTGAATCGCTGTAAGTGCGATTGTGTAAACGATATCGTCTACTAATGCGCCACGTGATAAATCATTTACTGGTTTACGCATGCCTTGCAGCATTGGACCAATAGAGATTAGGTTTGCAGAACGCTGTACCGCTTTGTAAGTTGTGTTACCAGTATTAAGATCTGGGAATACAAATACAGTCGCTTTACCAGCAACAGGGCTGTTTGGCGCTTTGCTTTTCGCAACATTTTCCATGATAGCAGCATCGTACTGTAATGGACCGTCGATGATTAGATCTGGACGACGTTCTTGTGCGATTTTAGTTGCTTCACGTACTTTCTCTACATCACTACCTTGGCCAGATGAACCAGTTGAGTAAGAGATCATAGCAACGCGAGGATCAATACCGAATGCTTTAGCTGAATCAGCTGATTGAATCGCGATGTCAGCCAGTTGAGAAGCATCTGGATCTGGGTTAATTGCACAATCACCGTACACTAACACTTGATCTGGTAGCAACATGAAGAAGATTGAAGACACTAGGTTTGAACCCGGAGCTGTTTTGATCAACTGTAGTGCTGGACGGATTGTGTTTGCTGTCGTATGAACGGCACCAGATACAAGACCGTCAACTTCAGACTGCTCTAACATCATAGTCGCAAGTACAACGTTATCTTCTAGTTGCTCACGCGCTACTACTTCAGTAAGGCCTTTCCCTTTACGCAGTTCAACCATAGGTGCAACATATTTTTCACGACATGTTACAGGATCTACGATTTCAACGCCTTCAGAAAGTACGATACCTTGGCTTTCTGCAACACGTTTAATTTCAGCTGGATTACCAACAAGTACTGGTGTAGCGATGCCACGTTCAGCACAGATGTTAGCTGCTTCAATTGTACGTGGCTCTTCACCTTCAGGTAGTACAACACGTTTCTTCGCTTGACGCGCTAATTCAGTTAACTGGTAACGGAATGCTGGCGGTGATAAACGACGAGTACGTTTGGTACCAACTGTTAACGTTTCAATCCATTGCTTGTCGATGTGACTTGCGATGTATTCTTGAACTGCTTCGATGCGTTGTTTATCATCTGCAGGGATATCAAGATTGAAGTTTTGAAGCGTTAATGCAGTCTGCCAAGTATTAGTTGTAGTCAACATGATTGGTAGACCAGTTGCCATCGCTTGTTGACAAAGTTTTAATACACTTTCGTCTGGACGAGCATCACCAGTTAATAGTAATGCGCCAATTTTAACGCCGTTCATTGCAGCAAGACATGCAGCTACGATAACGTCTGCACGATCGCCAGAAGTAACTAATAAGCCACCTGGACGGAAGTGCTGAAGCATGTTTGGAATAGAACGAGCACAAAAAGTGATACCTAGTAGACGGCGTTCTTCTAGTTCGCCTTCGTTTAAGATTTCAGCTTTTAAGTGGTTAGCAAGATCTTTTGCACGTGGTGCAATTAGCTCTGCGCTCCAAGGAATACAACCAAGGATTGGCATTGGGCTTTTGCCAAATACTTGTAGCACTTCTAGGTTATGGCTAGCATTACCTGAGTTTGCTTCAAACATTTCCGCAAGATCTGGACGGCTACGGCCAGCTTCATCAAGTGGTGCGCCAACTTTGTTGATCACACAACCAATGATACGTTTGTTTTTGCTACCACCGAAGTTTGAGCAAGCTATTTCTAAACGATCTTTAAGTTGTTCTGAAGAATCTGTGCCTGGGTTAGCCACAAACACCATTTCAGCATCAAGTGCTTTTGCGATGTTGTAGTTCACGCTGTTAGCAAATGGTTGTTTTGATGTTGGTACTAGACCTTCAACAACAACGATTTCAGCATCAACCATGTGTGATTCGAAACGTTCAACGATATCTTCAAGAAGCACGTCAGTTTTACCAGCACCGATTAATTTTTCAGCGTGTAATAAAGTGAACGGTGTTGCAGGTGATGCATTCGTTCCTTGACGGATAATTTCAGTTGATAGCTCTGGACCTTTTTCGCCTTGGCGAGGTTGAGCAACAGGTTTGAAAAAGTTAACGTTTAGGCCGTTGCGTTCAAACGCACGAACCATACCTAGACTAACAGAAGTTACGCCTACGCCTACGCCAACTGGGATAAGCATTATAGTGCGAGCCACTAGCGTCCCCTTATATTGGGATTGAGAAGAAAGAAAGATGCGGTAACACCTTTCTTATTTAAAAATGAAACTTATTTAGCGAACAATCTTAACTAGATTAAGCTTACTGCATCTTGTGCAATAACAAGTTCTTCGTTAGTAGAAATAACCATAGCTTTAATTTTACTATTTGCTGTAGTAATTGTACCTTCAGAACCAAAACGAGCCGCTGTATTTGCCGCTTCGTCAACTTCGATACCGAAGATAGAAAGTTGTTTTAATACAATTGAACGAATTACATCAGAGTTTTCACCAATACCACCAGTAAATACGATAGCGTCGATACGGCCTAAAGCAGCTGCGTATGAAGCGATGTATTTAGCTAGACGGTAGCAAGAAAGTTCCATTGCGCGAACTGCGCCAACTTGACCTTCTGCATAGCCATCTTCGATAGCACGGCAATCGCTAGAAATTTCAGAAATACCTAATAAACCACTTTCGTTGTTAAGCATGCTGTTAACTTCTGCAAGCGTGTAGTTACACTGTGTAACTAGGTGGTTGATGATGCTTGGGTCAAGATCACCACTACGCGTACCCATCACTAGTCCTTCAAGCGGAGTCATACCCATGCTTGTGTCTACTGATTTACCATCTTTAATTGCACAGATTGATGCGCCGTTGCCTAGATGACAGTTGATGATGTTAGTTTCTTCAACTTTTTGACCTAGAAGAGCAGCTGCTTCACGACCGATGAATAGGTGACTAGTACCGTGCATACCGTAACGACGGATGCCATTTTCACGGTACAGTTTGTACGGTAGTGCGTATAAGTATGCTTTTTCAGGCATAGTTTGGTGGAATGCAGTATCGAAAACAGCAACTTGAGGAAGCGCTGGGAATGCAGCTTGTGCAGCACGGATACCGATAAGATGAGCTGGGTTATGAAGCGGTGCTAATGTTGCACAGTCTTCGATACCTTGCATTACAGCATCATCAATGATTACTGATGAAGTGAATTTTTCGCCGCCGTGTACAACACGATGACCGATCGCTACGATAGCGTCGCTCATTTCTTGTTTTTCTTTAAGAATGTTATTTACGATGTATGCTACAGCTTCTTTATGAGAAGCGAATGCGCCTAGATCGGCAGTGCCTTTATTGCCGTCAAGTTTCCACTTGATGCGTGCGTTTTCTAAATTAAAGCATTCTGCAAGACCTGATAATTGTTCATCACCAGATACTGAATCAAGAACTGCGAATTTAAGAGAAGAACTACCACAGTTTAGAACTAGAACGAGTTTATTCATGCGTAAAAACCTATTATGAAATAATCAATAAAATAACTGATAACAATCCTAGCGATATTGGCTTAGGTATCGTATCTTTATTAAAGCAGAGAGATATATCTGTGCTTACTAAATTGGCTGACACTGTCATTTTTACGTACGAAATCGTATTGGGTACGACTAATGTTCGTTACTAAGTATCCATCTTAAAGAAATGACGACTTTTTAAAACTGTGAGTCATGTCACTCACATTTTCCCTTAAAGTGTTAACTGCCTCATAGTTTACTTGCAATGAGACGATATCTCAAAGTATATTTATAATAATGTTGATCTAAACCATTAGCTTAACATCTATATACTATTTTACCTGCACCATGACATGGTGTATGGTTGAGAATATAGAAAATTTTAACCTATCAGGGGAGGATGCTGATGAATGTATTTAAAAATACCTTATATAAAGGTCAACATTATATGCAGCGCTGGCCGATGAAAAAAGAACTGGCCGCACTTTTTCCTGAGAATAGAATTATTGCCGCCACGAAACTTGGCTTTAAGACTATGCCGCCATTAGCGATTTTAACTGTGATGATGCAGTATCTCTATGGTGATATGCAGCAGTTACCTGCCAGTATTGCGATTGCATTATTATTTATTACGCTACCGATGCAAGGTTTGTTCTGGTTGGGTAAACGTTCGAGTGAATTATTACCCGTGTCACTAGCAAATTGGTATCATGAACTTTACCAAGGGCTAGTAACGCAAGGTTGTGAGCTTGAGCCCGCAGTGAAAAAACCACATTACAGTGAATTGGCTGATATTTTAGAAAATGCATTTAAGCGAATGGATAAAGTATTTATGGTTAAGTAATACACGATTATGATGCCGTAACAGACACATTTAATCTGTCAATGTACAGTTAGCCCATCAAAAATACCGATATTAAAGCGAATATCGGTATTTTTTTGTCTTTTAAACGGCGAGGGCGGTAGAGTTTGTGATAAAAGTTACGCTGTGCGTTTATAAAGCGTGATATTAAAGTCGAGCGTTAGGGTCAAATCAACCGCATATATTTCTGCTTTTTGCTCGTCACTCATCTTCCATGCTAGTGGTGTCATTTCTAATAAGTTCTTGCTGTCTTTTGCTTGCGTAAGGGTGATTTGGTCGGTTAAACGTTGCTGTTCAATCAGTTCAAACCCGGCAATATCTTCAATCTTCATGTCGTGTTTTTCAGGGGTTTGGTAAATTTTCTGCTTCAGCTCAAATAAATGATCGGCAGCGGGTGTCACTGTGAGTAAGTACCCCTTTGTTTTGATTATACGGGCTAGCTCAGCATCTTGTGATGGTGCATAAATACGTGTCACTAAATCTTGGCTGGCATCTGCGAATGGGGTGCTGTAGGCACTTGCCACACAAAAACTGATCGTCTTATAACGTTTTGCAGCATAACGGATCGCTGATTTAGATATATCTAGTCCTGCGATTTGTGGCGCTGAGTTAGCATCATTAAGAGTCGCCATAGCCTGCGCTAAGCGGTGGGTGTAATACCCTTCGCCACAGCCTAAGTCGAGGATGTTTGGTGCGTTGACAGCCGTTAGCGCTTGCTGAGCAATGTTATTTACCGTGTCAGATAGTGATTGATAGAAGCCTTGGTCAAGAAACTCTCGACGGGCTTGCATCATTTCTTTGTTGTCGCCGGGGTTTTTTGATTTTTTGTTTTGCACTGGGAGTAAATTGACGTAACCCTCTTTTGCTAGATCAAATTGATGGCGTTGCTCGCAAGTAAGACTTTTGTCTTGTGCGGATAAAGGGCGAGCGCAGATAGGGCAAAGGTAATTCATGTGATCTCGTTATTCTGGTATAAGGTTAGCAAAAGGCTAAAACAAAAAACCGATCATAGCATAGAGCTAGGATCGGTTTTTAATAGAATGCTGTTTGGGCGATTAATACATCACATTATCTTTGTATTTTAATAAAATATTTTTAATACGGTCCATCGTGTCTTTACTTGGTGGCGCAACACCATCAAGGGGGTAATCAAAGCCCATTGTTTTCCATTTATGTAGGCCTAATTCGTGATAAGCCAGCAATTCTACTTTTTCAATATTATCCATGTGTTGAATAAACTGACCAAGTTGATGCGCTGATGCATCATCATCAGTATAACCGGGTACCACAACATAGCGAATCCATGTTTTTTGATTACGTGTTGCTAAATGCTCTGCAAATTCGAGTGTGCGTTTATTACTGACACCTGCCAATTCCTGATGGATCTTGTCGTTCATTTGCTTTAAATCCAACATCACTAAATCAGTGACATCGAGCACTTCGTCAATCACATCGGTATATTTACGAATATAGCCGTTGGTATCTAAGCAGGTATTAACGCCTTGGGCTTGAGCTGCGATGAAAAAATCACGTACAAATTCAGGTTGTAGCATCGCTTCGCCACCGGATGCTGTGACACCACCTCCGGTTGCTTGCATAAAGGCTTTATATGAAATCAGCTCACGAACTAATTCATCAACAGTGGTTTCTGTACCTGAGTGTAAGTCCCATGAATCACGATTATGGCAATATTGGCAACGCATTAAACAGCCTTGCATGAAAACGATGAAACGGATGCCAGGGCCATCAACTGTGCCACAAGATTCGGTAGAATGAATGCGTCCTACTGTGCTACACAATTCGGTAGAATCAATAGGTTTAATAAGCGGCATAATATCTCCAAAAAATAGGGCTATACGATCATTATAAATACAAAAGCCTTACACGTGTAAGGCTTTTGTGTCTTGCTACTATAAAAACAAACGATAGTTATATTTTATAGTGTAATCACCGCCAGTCTTAGAATGACTGTTGGAACGTACGTGTGATTACATCTTGTTGTTGCTCTGATGTTAGCGAGTTGAAGCGAACCGCATAACCTGACACTCGGATGGTCAGTTGTGGGTATTTTTCAGGGTGCTTAACCGCGTCTAGCAGCATTGCACGGTCCATCACGTTTACGTTTAAGTGTTGGCCGCCTTCAATTGTACTGCTGTGCTTGAAGTAACCATCCATTAAGCCTGCGAGGTTTGTACGACGTGTATCGTCAGTTTTACCCAGTGCGTTTGGTACGATAGAGAAAGTATAAGAGATACCATCTTTTGCGTATTCAAATGGTAGTTTTGCTACTGATGTTAGGGCTGCGATTGCGCCTTTTTCATCACGGCCATGCATTGGGTTAGCACCTGGAGCGAAGGGGGCGCCTGCACGACGGCCATCAGGTGTTGTACCTGTTTTCTTACCGTATACAACGTTTGAAGTAATTGTTAGCACTGACTGTGTTGGTTTCGCATCTCGGTACATTTTGTGACTAGAGACTTTCTTCATGAAGGTTTCAACTAGGCTACAGGCGATATCATCGACACGTGAATCGTTGTTACCAAATTTAGGGTAATCGCCTTCGATTTCAAAGTCGATTGCAATACCGTTTTCATCACGAATCGGTTTAACTTTCGCATATTTAATTGCAGAAAGTGAATCAGCAGTAACAGATAGTCCAGCGATACCACATGCCATTGTACGTTCTACGTCACGGTCATGCAGAGCCATTAATGATGCTTCATACGAATATTTATCGTGTGAATAGTGAATTGAATTTAGTGCAGTAACGTATGTTGTTGCTAACCAATCCATCATCTTGTCTAAACGTGCTGTGATATCTTCGTAGTCAAGCACATCATCAGTGATCTTGTCTGATTTAGGGCCAACTTGGATTTTCAGTTTTTCATCTACGCCACCATTGATTGTATATAACAACGCTTTAGCAAGGTTACTACGCGCGCCGAAGAACTGCATTTGTTTACCAACAATCATTGGTGATACACAACAAGCAATTGCATAGTCATCATTGTCGAAATCGGTACGCATTAAATCATCATTTTCGTACTGGATTGATGAAGTATCAATTGATACTTTCGCACAGTAGCGTTTGAAGTTTAATGGTAGGTTTTCAGCCCACAATACAGTGATGTTTGGCTCTGGTGAAGGGCCCATAGTGTATTGTGTATGTAGTACACGGAATGATGATTTAGTTACTAATGAACGACCATCTGTACCCATACCAGCGATTGTTTCTGTTGCCCAGATTGGGTCACCAGAGAATAACTCATCGTATTCAGGTGTACGTAGGAAACGCACCATACGTAGTTTCATTACGAGATGATCAATCATTTCTTGAGCGTCAGTCTCAGTAATGATACCCGCTTGTAAATCACGTTCGATGTAGACATCTAAGAAGGTGGTTACACGACCAAAGCTCATTGCAGCACCATTTTGTGATTTTACTGCGGCTAAGTAGCCGAAGTAAGTCCACTGGATCGCTTCTTTTGCGTTTGTTGCTGGTCCTGAAATATCGAAACCGTAAGTTGCCGCCATTTCTTTGATTTGTGCTAGGGCACGGTACTGCTCAGAGATCTCTTCACGTAAACGCATTGTTGCTTCAAGGTCTTCACCTGAATAGAACTTCGCTTCTAATGATTTTTGTTGTGCAAATTTATCTTTCATTAGGAAGTCGATGCCGTATACAGCAACACGACGGTAATCACCAATGATACGACCACGGCCATACGCATCAGGTAAACCCGTTAGGATACCTGACTTACGACATTTCATGATATCGCTTGTATAAACGTCGAATACACCTTGGTTGTGTGTTTTACGGTATTCAGAGAAGATTTTCTTGGTTACTGGGTCCAGTTCTTTACCGTATGCTTTACAAGAACCTTCAACCATGCGGATACCGCCATTAGCGATAATGGCACGTTTTAATGGTTTTTCAGTTTGTAGGCCAACAATTGTTTCTAGGCTTTGGTCAATATAACCTGCAGCATGTGATGTAATTGTTGATGGTACTGAAGTATCAAAATCAAGCGGCGCGTGCGTGCTGTTTTCAATTTTGATGCCTTCCATAACATTGTTCCAAAGCGTATCTGTTGCTTGGGTTGCATCGGCTAGGAAAGACTCATCACCGGTAAATTCAGTGTAGTTTTTCTGGATGAAGTCACGTAAGTTAACTTCGTTAGTCCATTCGCCAGTAGTGAAACCTTGCCACGCTTGATCAAAGATTGTTTGTTCAGTCATAAGTACACCTAATCTATTAATATTCTAAAAATTAAATTTCAAAGTTTGTTATCTGCTGTGTTTACAACAGATATTAAGATTCTTTTTTGCAGTAAATAATCCAGTACGTCATACCAACCAGTAAGCCACCACCAATTATATTGCCGATGGTGACTGGAATCAGATTGTTAAATACAAAATTAGTTAACGTTAAGTCGGTAAAGTCAGCAGGGTTGGCACCGGTTGCTAGCCAGAACTCTGGGCCTGAAAAGTTCGCAATAACATACCCGAGTGGGATCATAAACATGTTAGCGATACTGTGCTCGTAACCTGATGCAACAAACATACTCACAGGCAATGCCACCGCAACAAATTTATCGGTAATAGAGCGCGCTGCAAAACTCATCCAAACACCAAGACAAACAAGTAGGTTGGCTAGGACGCCAAGTGTGACCGCTTGAATAAAAGTATGGTGCAATTTGTGTTGGGCAATCTTCATGGCATTTAGACCCCAAGCGCCATCGGCGACGAGGTGCTGCTTAGCTAATATCATTAGCATTACAAAGAAGAGGCAGCCGATAAAGTTACCGACGTAGACAACTGCCCAGTTTTTAGCGAGTTGTGCGGTTGTTATTTTGTTATTTGCACGGGCAATAATGGTTAAGATTGAGCTAGTAAATAGTTCGCCGCCACAAACAACAACAAGTAGTAGACCAAGACTAAATGCAAACCCCCCCATGAATTTTTTTAAACCATAAGCAACATCCGTCGTTCCTGTTGTTACCGTGGTATAGAAGGCAAATGCAATAGAGATGAATACACCCGCAGTAATCGCAAGCATGAACGCTTGTTTAGGGGCTTTTGTTGCTTTTGCTACACCGATAGATTCTGCTTTTATTAGCAGTTCTGGCGGTAGGATTGCGTCAAATGGGTTTGTTGTTTTCATTACCTAGTCTCAATAAATAACTCATGCTTATTATTACCTAACTAGTGGTATTTATAAAGTGATCTAGATCAATTCCATGCTGTTTTATGTTTTTTTATTACGAAATGTAATGCTTTTAAACTTAAATACCTCTAACTGGGTGTAACTAAATTACATTAATCGCGCATTGATATGCACTTTATTTTAAATGTAAAACAAAAGTTTAATTAACTATTTAAAGTAAAGTAAACAATCATAAATACCAATATGGCGGTAGTATCCGATATTGTCTTTTGAAATTCATTCGCACTGTATTTTTTATTTTTCTAGATTATAAAACTTCAATTTAACTATCTTGCGAGTTTTAAATCTAAATAATGATGGTTTTATGTTATCTGAATGACTAATTTGTTATGTTGAATGTTGTATTTATGTTGCACTCTTTAATGTTGATTTGAATTTAAATATTGCGCATGTCTTAATTGTTATAAATCGTATTTAGGATGAATAGAATGAGTAGCAGTCCCACATTAGACATCAAAAATTTGCATAAATCATTTGGTGACAATGAAGTCCTGAAAGGTATCGATCTGACTGCAAATAAAGGTGATGTAATCTCTATTATCGGTTCATCAGGTTCTGGTAAAAGTACCTTTTTACGTTGTATTAATTTATTAGAAATGCCTACGGCAGGTGACATCACCGTCAATGGCGAGTTGATCGAAATGATTGATGGCCGAGACGGTAATCGACAGATAGCAAATAAAAAACAAGTTCAGCGTATTCGGTCACGGTTAGCAATGGTGTTTCAAGGCTTTAATTTATGGTCGCATATGACGGTCATTGAGAATGTGATCGAAGCCCCTATTCATGTTTTAGGCCTCTCTCGCAGCGATGCGACTGCGAGTGCAGAGCAATATCTCAAGAAAGTTGATTTGTGGGAAAGAAAAGACTATTACCCAAGTCAGTTGTCTGGTGGTCAAAAGCAACGAGTGGCAATCGCCCGTGCATTAGCCGTAGAGCCGGAAGTATTGTTATTTGATGAACCAACTTCTGCGCTTGATCCTGAATTGGTAGGTGAAGTATTACGTGTAATGCAAAGTCTAGCTGAAGAAGGTCGAACCATGCTAGTGGTCACTCACGAGATGGCATTTGCACGTGATGTATCGACCAAAGTTATCTTCTTACACCAAGGTCAAATCGAAGAGCAGGGCGATCCGAAAGAATTGTTTGATAACCCGAAATCAGAACGCGTTAAGCAGTTCTTAGCTCCAAAGTATTAATGTGGCACCCAGATATTAACGTTTAGTGGTTTTACTGAGCGTAATGATAAAACCAGAATTATAAAAATAACTATAAAAATAGTCATACAACAAACACAAGATCATTGATTGATCTCATTATAATAATAGGGAAATACTTATGAAAAAATTAGCGAGCGTTATTGCCACAAGCTTATTACTTTCTACAGCTGTTGCAGCAAAAGAATGGACAGATGTTCGTCTAGGTGTTGACTCACCTTATAAGCCATTTGAATATAAAACGCCTGATGGCGAGCTAACAGGTTTTGAAATTGATTTGGGTAATGAAGTATGTAAACGTGCTAACTGGAATTGTACTTGGGTTGTACAATCTTGGGACGGTATTATTCCTGGTTTATTATCACGCAAATACGATGCTATTTTTTCTTCAATGTCGATTACTGACGCGCGTAAGAAAAAGGTACTTTTCTCTGAACCTTACTACAATACACCAAGCGCTTGGTTTGCAGCAGCAGACTTTAAACTTGATGTAACAGATAAAGCGGCATTCAAAAAATTACGTATCGGTGTTCAACGCGGTACAGTACAAGACACACACGTCACTGATAATTATGCTAGCAAGAATACAATTAAGCGTTATAACACTAGTGGTGACTTATTGCTTGATCTTGAAGGCGGTCGTTTAGACATGGTGTTACTGGATTTCCCTGTCGGTGATACCACGTTACTTATCCCTGAGAAAAAAGGCGCTTATGCAGCCGTTGGTGATACATTCCAGCTGGGTGAAGGCATGGGTGTAGCAATGCGTAAACGTGATAAATCACTTGCAGCAACCTTCAATAAAGTATTAGCAGAAATTAAAACGGATGGTACTTACGAGATTATCCAGGCTAAATACTTCAGCTACAGTATTAAAATGTAGTCTCTTTATCTATGATAAAAATGGGGGCTTAGTTAAGACTAGGCGCTCAATGCTTTTCTGGGAATATTATGTTAGATCTCCAAGGTTATGGGCCAGGTATATTTAATGGCGCTATATTGACCGTTAAACTCGCCATCTTTTCATTAATTATCGCAGTGTTACTCGGTCTGATTACTGCTGTCGCACGTTATTCCGGTGGTAAAATTGCGTCTGTATTAGCGGTGTCTTATACCAGTTTAGTCCGTGGTGTGCCGGATTTGGTCTTAATGATGCTAATTTATTTTGGCTTGCAAGTCGGACTTAATAATTTTTCGGAATGGTTGTACGAATTACATGAAACCTATGCCATCAATGCGTTTTATATTGAACAAGGCTGGTTAACATTATCTGCGTTTTATGAAGATGGTATGTATTTTACTATCGATGAATTTAGTGCCGGAGTGGTGACAATTGGTTTCATTTTTGGCGCCTACATGGGTGAGACGTTTCGTGGTGCGTTATTGTCTGTAGATAAAGGCCAACTAGAAGCCGCAACGGCTTATGGGATGTCAGAGTGGCAAGTGTTTCATCGTGTGATGTTTCCACAGATGATGCGTTTTGCGCTGCCGGGTATTGGTAACAACTGGTTAGTACTGGTGAAAACAACCGCGCTAGTATCGATTATCGGTTTATCTGATATGGTTAAGTTAGCGAAAGAAGCGGCAATGACAACCTACGAACCTTTTTTATTTTTTATTCCTGTGGCGTTTGTGTATTTAGCAATTACAACCGTGAGTGAAATTGTACTGAAATATTTAGAACGTCATTTCAGCAAAGGCGTAGAAGGTCATTAATATGTTAGATCAACTGATTACTTTGCTTGAGCAAAATGAAATGTTTACCCCAAGTACCTTAAATGAGTATTGGGATGGTACGGTATTGACGGTACAACTGACTTTCTTGTCTGTTGTTATTGGTTTCTTTTTGGCGGTGCCGTTGGCGATCATGCGTACGAGTCAGTATGTGTGGTTATCACGTGGTATTTGGGTATTTACTTATGTGTTTCGTGGTACACCGTTATTGATTCAGTTGTATCTGATTTATTATGGTGTGACTATGATTGATGATATTCAAGACAGTTCAATATGGTTTTTACTCGAAGATGCATTTTACCCTTGTTTGCTAGCGTTTGTGTTAAATACGGCTGCATACAGCACCGAGATTATTCGTGGTTCATTGGTGACAACCGATAAAGGTGAAATTGAAGCGGCACAAGCATATGGTATGAATTATTGGCAGATTTTGCGCCGTATCATCTTACCGTCGGCATTCCGTCGTGCATTGCCTGCTTACAGTAATGAAGTTATTTTTATGCTGCATGCAACGTCAATCGCCAGTGTCGTGACCTTGGTTGATATCACAGGGGCGGGCTACAATGTGTATTCACGTTTTTATGCCCCCTTTGAAGCATTTATTTTTGCGGGTGCTATCTATCTGTGTTTATGCTTTACTATTTTCGCTGTATTCAAAAGGCTAGAAAAACGCGCATTTAGGCATCTTGCTTAACGATTTACATCGTGATTGTATCGTACAGTTAATAAATAAGAGGCCGTTTTGTATTAACATGGCGGCCTTTGATTAATGACCGATCCTCTTTGCTTACTGAGCATTGTTCGCAATTTTCTGTTGCGTTATCTGTGTATCGTTAATTGTATAACGTGAGGCCAGCAAATAAGTGATGTAAAACTTATAAATATTGTTCACGTAATTTACTGTTTCTTTACCTATGGTCTCCGCGGCTATTTTCTCGACATTATTAAACCAAATGTTGGGGTTTAACCCTTCCTTTAATGCCCGTTTTCTTAATTGTATTAACTTCGCAGGTCCAGCGTTATAGGCGGCAAAACTCAATAATAGCGAGTCTAACTTGGCAATGTTTTTATGGCTAAAGTAACGTTGTTTCATAAAGTGTAAGTACTTAACACCTGCATGGATATTACTTTCCACGTTGTTGATATTCGTTATATTGACGTAAGGTTCATTCGCCGTTGATGGTAATATTTGCATCACGCCGACAGCACCTCGATGACTAATAGCTTTTTGGTTAAGCCGAGACTCCTGATAGGCTTGCGCAAGAATAAGTTGCCAATCAAATTCATATTGTTCTGCGTATTTTTTAATGATTTTTTCAGTTTCTAAATAGCGTTTTTCAAACTGCTGATGGATTACTTTACTCAGCCAACGATGGCTAACTAAATAGCGACGGTGCAGAATGTTGCCTATCTTAGTGCCTTTTTTATGCTTATGAATAAACTGATTTAAACTGCGAGTTAATTGTGGTGTGTGATTACGTACTGCCCAGGTGCTCGGAATATTATTACCGATGACTAATCGTGGGTGTAGTTTTATGTTTTTATATAATTTTTGCCATAGTCGTAAGCCATGGTTAGAGATCATAGTCATGAAAATTTGCTTGTTGTCGACCATATCTAATAGTTCGTAATCTTCGAGTTCATCAGCCACGATATTGATGTAAATAGGTTGTCTTTTTAGTTGGAATAACTGCTGGTTGATAATGTCTAATTGCTGGTGATAAATACTATTTCGACGAATCCAAATTTCTTTGCCTGATAGTTGCTTTATATCTTTATATTCAATCGTAGAGTCATGACTGATGAGCAATAATTGATTGTTGGTATATATGGGCTCTGTATGGGTTACTTGGTTTTGTTGGCGTAAAGGTGTCATTAGGGGGCCAATTGCAATATCACCATAACCTTGTGCGAGTAAGTTGATTATTTGGCTACTGGGTACTGGAATAAACAAGATATTGAGTTTCAACTTGGTGTTTTTGAAGTATTTACGGTTTAGGTGTTTTTCGTATTCTCGCATCATGTCATAAGCAAAACCACGCGGACGACTTTGGTAAATAAAATAATAAGCGGGGTGATTAACAACTAAGACTTTGATAATACGCTTTTTTAATAGTGAGGGGAGGTCTTCAAAGCTGGGGCGGCTGTGAATATTCATTTGTTGTTGCGCTACAGAGTTTGAAAATGTTGAGCTTGCCAAATTAGAATCGGCATTAGCGGAATATTGAGCATTGCAGGGCGATATGTTTACAACGACACAGAGAAGTAAGCTGTTTGTTGCTGTTACGCATATCTTAGTCCACTGCATAGTCATCATCGCTTTTGATATGTGAATGTCGGGGTAACACTAAGGTTAGACACATATTTCTAAAATGCGGTTTTGAGATTTTAAATAGCTTAGGGATATTCGCCTAAGCTATTGTTATCGGTTAACAACTTTTATTCGCTAAATGTTGTCCAGATTGGCGCATGATCCGATGGTTTTTCAATACCACGTAGTTCATAATCGACATCACTCTCAATTACTTTAGCGTTCAATGTTGCCGTTGCTAAGATCACGTCAATACGTAATCCACGGTTGTCTGGGAAACCTTTTGAGCGGTAATCAAACCAACTATAACGATCTGTTACTTCTGGTTTAATGGTACGAAATGTATCGTGTAAGCCAAAACTTTGCAGTTTTTCTAACCATTCACGTTCTTCTGGTTGGAAGCTACACTTACCTGTTTTTAACCAGCGTTTCGCATTTGGTTCACCGATGCCGATATCTTTATCTGCTGGAGAGATATTGATGTCGCCCATCACAATCACATCATCTTCTGCGGTGTGATTGTCGTTAAGGTATACGTTTAGATCTTGGTAGAATTTACGCTTGTTCGGGTATTTCGTCTCATGGCTGATGTTTTCGCCTTGTGGGAAGTAACCGTTTAACACTGTGATCGGTTTGCCAGATGTTTGGTCAAACGTCACCATGATCATACGTTTTTGTGCTTCTTCGTCATCGGTAGGGAAGCCGTATTGAACTTTAATTGCTTCTGCCTCTGCCACTGTGCTTTTCTTCACCATCATAGCAACACCGTAATGTGCTTTTTGACCGTGAAAGAATACGTGATAACCCATTTCTTCAACAGCTGCTACAGGGAACATTTCGTTGTGAACTTTGATTTCTTGTAAACCAATTACGTCAGGTGAATGCTTGTCTATGATAGCTTGTAGCTGATGTAATCGAGCGCGAAGGCCATTTATATTAAATGAAATTATTTTCATTGGTTTTTTAACCCTTTGTTATCTGAAAACCTTTATATGTATAGCTTCTATTATTCGCGCGTCAGTTACTAGGGAAATTTTAAACGTTTTGTCATTTGTGCAAAAAGGGGACAGTTTTGAATGCATGTTAATAGTTCTGCTGTTTAGTCATGCAAGTGGCATTGAGACAGAGTTAAATGATGATCCTCATATCTTATTACTGTTGATAGTATATGGAACTACTCTGCAGATAATGAATGAAATGGTTAGACGTATGGGGAATGGTTCTTGTAATACCTAACGTTTAGATAAGTCGATTGATTAGACTATAACCTAGCTAAAACAGAGGCTTTATAATGAGAGTATTTTGTAAATACTGCAGTAATAAAGCGCCCAGTAATTAGTTATTCAACTACAGATTGTTCGAATGAGAAAAACTCCAGTGGAAAAGCAGGGTCCAAAGTTTAAATGTGATAGTTATTTACTAAGGTTATTTCTTTTGTGGTATTTTGGATGTATAACATTGTTTTAATTGTCATTATGTATTATTGATTAGTCATTCTAGCTTTTAAGTAATCATCACACAAAAGGATTTAAGGTGAAACGTAAACTATTACTCGCCACTCTCACTGCCTCTATTGTTCTTTCTGGTTGTTCAAATACCTTGGTAACGCCAGAAATTGCTAAACATAATCAGGCTGCCTCAGAATATAATTTAGCCAATAATTATTATTACGGTGATGGAGTTATCCAGAACTATAGCAAAGCTGTGGATTTGTACCGAAAATCTGCTGAGCTGAGCTGAGCTGAGCTGAGCTGAGCTGGGCCATGCCAGTGCACAAACATACCTTGGTTATATGTACGATGAAGGACTGGGTGTTAAGCAAAGTGACTATGAAGCAGTAAATTGGTATAGCAAAGCAGCTGCACAGGGTTATGCCCAAGCGCAATATAATCTTGGAGTCATGTATAGAAATGGACATGGTGTTGCTCTGAATTACAGCGCAGCCGTGAGTTGGTATCGTAAAGCTGCTGAGCAAGGTTACGCAGAAGCGCAAACAAGCCTTGGCTATATGTACGACAAAGGACTTGGTCTCACCCTGAGTCACAGTAAAGCGCTAATTTGGTATCAGGAGGCGGCTGAGCAAGGTTATGCCAGAGCGCAAATAAACCTTGGTTGGATGTACGAAGAAGGACTTGGTGTTGAGCAGAGTTACAGTGACGCGGTGAATTGGTATCGTAAGGCTGCTGGGCAGGGTTATGCTCTAGCGCAAAATAACCTTGGTGTAATGTATGAAGAAGGACTTGGTGTTGAGCAGAGTTACAGTGAAGCGGTGAATTGGTATCGTAAGGCAGCTGAGCAAGGTAATGCCAGAGCGCAAAATAACCTTGGTGTTATGCATGAATATGGACAAGGTGTCGCTCAGAGTTACAGTGAGGCGGTGAATTGGTATCGTAAGGCATCTGAGAAAGGTTATGCCAGAGCGCAATATAATCTTGCTTTAATGTACAGGCATGGACATGGCGTTGCTAAGAATTACAGCAAAGCGGTTAATTGGTATCAAAAGTCGGCTGGTCAGGGTAACGCTTGTGCGCAATCAAACCTTGGTTATATGTACGCAGAAGGATTTGGTGTCACTCGGAGTTACAGCGAGGCGGTGAGCTGGTATCGCAAGGCCGCTGAGCAAGGTCATGCTATGGCACAAAATAATCTTGGTTTTATGTATGATGAAGGACATGGTGTTACTCAGAGTCACGGTGACGCATTGAATTGGTATAGTAAGGCGGCTGAACAGGGGAACTCTGAGGCTCAATTTAGTTTGGGTAAAATGTATGAACACGGATTAGGTGTAACCCAGAGTAAGATCGAAGCCTTAACTTGGTACCGTAAAGCGGCAGAAAAGACCCTGTAAATGATTCTGTGTAATTACCATTTTAGAGATGATCTTTTAATCGGTCTTCAAATTCAATGATAAAACGATTCATGGCTGCTTTCCAGTTATGGATCGGCATCGACCACTTTTTTGAAGCTGAACGGATCGCTAAATACACTACTTTTTTAGCTGAATCATCGCTTGGAAATACCTTCCTATTCTTGATTGCTTTACGTATAACGCTGTTAAGTGATTCAATGGCGTTCGTTGTGTAAATCGCTTTTCTGATATCCTTAGGATATCTGAAAAACGTATTTAAGTTCTCCCAATTGCTAATCCATGACTTTGATATTTGTGGATATTTATCATCCCAGCGTTCTGAAAACGCATCTCGTTCCATTAACGCTATATCTTCAGTATCTGCTTGGTAAATTCGTTTTAGGTCTGCCGTTACCGCCTTGTAGTCTTTCCAGGATACAAATCGTAGTGAATTTCTAATCATATGAACGATACAAAGCTGGATATGAGTTTCAGGGTAAACTGTATTAATTGCATCTGGAAAGCTTTTCAGGCCATCTACACACGCGATTAGGATGTCTTCGACACCTCTATTCTGTAACTCTGTTAATACATTCAGCCAAAATTTAGCACCTTCATTCTCAGCGAACCACAAGCCTAACAGCTCTTTTTCACCGTCAAGGTTTATGGCTAAAGCAAGAAATACGGCTTTGTTAATTACGTGATTGTCTTGGCGTATTTTAACGACTATGCAATCTAAATAAACGATAGGATAGATGCTATCTAGCGGCCTATTTTGCCACTCGTTTACTTCTTCAATGACAGCATTGGTTACTTTTGATATGAGGGTTGGAGAGATATCCGCATTGTACATTTCTTTAAATGAATCAACTATATCACGTGTTGTCATTCCTCGAGCATAGAGACTCAGGATCTTATCATCCATCGACGTAAAACGAGTTTGGTTTTTCTTGACCAGCTTCGGTTCAAAGCTACCCTCGCGATCTCTGGGTGTATCAAGTTCAAATTGGCCATCTTCAGTTTTTAGTGTTTTGGAAGAATGTCCATTTCGGTAATTTCGCGAGGTATCTTTCTGGTTTTTTTCATAACCCAGATGGTCATCTAGCTCCGCATTGAGCGCAGCTTCAACGGTTATTTTAGTTAGCATTTGACTAAAATCGAGGAGGTCTTGTTGAGATTTCAAGCCTTTTGCGGCTTCCTTTGCAAAGGCTTCAAGTTCTTGCTTTGTCATAATTACCTATCCTTAATATGATTAAGTTAATGATAGGCAATTACACAGATTTCGGGACAGGGTCGCAGAAAAAAACCATATTAAAGCTAAAAACAAATTGAAATACTTAGAAGGTATCTAATATCTAAGTCTAACATTTGTAATTAATCAGCCCCCTCATGCGGGGCTATTATCGCTGATAGCCCAAGCCCTTCAGGTTTATTGAGGCAAGAAATCACAATTTACCCAAATCAATTAAGTGGTGCTAATGTTATGGAGTTTCTATCAAAAGGTTTACAAACCTGAACAGAGAATCAATCTACTTTTTCAGCTGACTAAAGTTGGCAACGAGAATATTAAAATCGCCTGGTGATGAAGTTTAAGAGCAACATAACAAAAGCATGTTGCGCAATCACCAGCGGTTACACTGAAAAAAGACTGAACGAATCCAGCCTTTTATTCGGTATGTTTTAAGTTAGTGCTGTCCTTGCTCGGCAATCCCCACTTATTTCAAGGGCAAGATCTGATGCTACCAAATAATCAATCAAGTACGTCCATATAAAGCGCTGGCATACATGAACTCACCACTGGTATAATAACGCTATGTATTTCATAAGTTGTCATTCCTACAAAACCCCATTGGTTTCTGTTTTTATTTTTAATTGCCTCAGTAGTGGTCGCTACGAAATCCATTGCTCCAGCTCTATCATATACATCAGTATTCTTAGACTTATCCATTAACATTTCTGCAATATGCATTTCACGTGATTGCTGCAAATGACCATGATTGTACTCACCAGGAATTTCTTCAAAAATGTCACGATAAACATCAAAAAAGATCTTAGACATTCCATTAATACAAACTTTCCAAGGATCAACATTATCATTTGCTGATGCAGGTAGAGCTGCACCAATTGACAGTGCGATTGTAATTACAGATTTTAAAATTACATTTTTCATCGATTTCATTCCTTTGAATTCATGCTAATTAAGGCTTTTCCAATTAATCTTACTGATTCTAATAAAACTATTTATTGAAATGATAAGAGTTAATTCAATGTCTAATCACAGTAAGTGATGTAAATAAAGATTAGTATTATCAGGTGCTTAAAGTGTGATTAACTAGTGTTAATGAAAAGCATAGGTTGATCTAGTTTAAGTATAACGGTTTTAGATTCAGCTATTTCCCTAATTGATTGTTCATTCTACCTATTTAACGATGTCATTCCGGCACACGTCAATGTGTAGTGGAATTAGCGTATATCATCCCCACTGAAATATGCGAATGGTAATTTTTATCATATTTGATGTGTGTCAAATAATGAGCTTATATTGGCGGTATTGACTGGTTTTTGTGTTTTTTATTTTGTTATCATTCTGCTATTGGTGTGGTTATTAGCGCTAACTTCTTCTCTTGGTGGTTGGGGCGTTTTCTACCATTTTCGATAAATTTTGAATTAAAAATATTAATTCGTGTTGTAAAATCCACTACGAGGTTATATGAAACAGATCATCAGAAGTATTTCAATCTCTATTCTCTTTAGTTTGCTCGTTGCATGTGGTAGTGATTCGAGTACCACTACTGCTAGTGGCACTGATACTACTAGTATTAACCATAAGTCGATATTGAAATCGGGCTTTTATAAGGCAACAAGTGGTGGAAGCTATTTGGGACTCGTATCAAAAAATGAAATTAAAATTAAGGGTCAAGACGGTATTTTAGAAATATCAATAAATACATCAAAACAAAGTATCACAGGGTCAGGACATTTTTTTATTAATGGTAAGCGTGGAAGTTTAAAGGTAACAGGTAGTTTTAATAATGAAAATAATGGGTCTATGTTAGATCTACATTTTATTGATAATAAAATTTTACCGGAAAATATTAAATTTAGGATGTGGTCGGATATAACTAATAAAGGGGCAAGTTTAGAACAAATAAAAGGTAAATATACTACTGTAAATCAAAACATTGATTTGGAGATAAGTGCTTTAGGAACAATCAAAGGGCACAGTCAAGATGGTTGTGATTATACTGGTGATGTCGAAATACCAGATCCAAAAATAAATATATATAAAATATATTTTACAATGAAAAATTGCACATCTGCCGGGGAATATACTGCACTGGCATCTTTTCTAAATGAGAATGAATTAGTGACGATAGGTAAAAATAATAGCTATAAAATCTATAAATAATCTGAAATTGATTTTAAGTATTACTTTTGGAGTGATGATGATCATGGAAGATCATTATTAAAAATGAAAGAAACAGGAAATCATAGAGGTAAAGCATTCGATACGACTTAATTGTTCACAAATAATTTATAGTCGGTGAATGGAATAAACGCTACTTTTAAGGTTATGAATTATCTTGATTTTACAAGTAGGTTAACGCCTAGTATGTATAATTATTTATTAGACTACGCATTAGCAAGCCAATCCAATGCTAAACGACGGTCATTGAATATTTTTATATTCCAGGGCATTGGCCTAGGAACATCCACAAGACTTTCTGTACATTTTTTTGTGACAGAGCTATAAGCAACTACGGCCATTGAACCTATTTGAACTAGTGTGGCTAAATGTTGCTGAGCTTCAAAGGTATAGGTGTATTGATGGACTTTATTGATTAACAGATTAAAAGGGTGTTCAAGTTTGGAGAGTAAAAATTCATGGTATTCTCCAACCATTTCTAAATCCATCTCAATATCATTGTCGACTATCACTTCAGCTAAATTTGGCTTCAATATAATTATTTCACCAAACGATAATTTATATTTAGACATTAGGATCCATCCCTGTTAATTATCAATAAAGAAAACATATAATTGATTCTATTATTATTTTTGTTTACAGCAAGAAAAGCAATACTATTTTTTGAAAAGTTGTGACGCAACTGAGAAATAAAAATAATATGATATATAATTATCGTTTCTGATTAAAAATGTCGGCAGAATAGACCACATATTGACTATTTACCAAGACGCCTACACTACAAATAGGTATTTTGATAGTAATATCAAGTAAGATTTAGCTTATTTTTGATAATAACGATACAATGCTCACAATATTGTAGGGTTTTGTATAAAAAGGTAATAACGCATGTATTCGTACGTAGCCAGACAACCGATCTTAGATACTGATAAAAATACCATTGGGTATGAGCTGCTATTTCGGGATGGTCCAAAAAATTCGTTTCCGGATATAGATGCAGAGCAGGCAACCAGTCGGTTGCTATCAGATCAGTTTATGAATTCATGTTACAATACGACAGGGAATAAACTTGCTTTTATCAATTTTCCATACAGCAGTTTAATCAGTTTAATACCGACTTTACTTTCCAAAGATAAACTCATTATTGAGATTCTGGAAGATTGCGAACCAACGGATGAACTGTTCCAAGCGGTCATTATTTTTCATCAAAAGGGCTACAAGATGGCTCTTGATGATTTTATTCCAGACTCTCGCTGGAATAGATTCCTACCTTACATCGATTTTATTAAGTTTGATATTCAACTTTTCCCACTCTCTGAGGCAAAGTCTTTTATTCATAATAATCTCCACCATAAGATTAAATTTTTAGCTGAAAAAGTAGAGACTTACGAAGAATTTCAACAGGCAAAACAAATTGGATTTGATTACTTCCAAGGTTATTTCTTTAGTAAACCAGAGATGTTACAACAACGGGTTATTGAGCCATCAGAACTGGTCACATTGCAATTGTGCTCTGAAATATCTACTCCAGAACTGGATTATGATGCGATAGAAAAATTGATAGCCAGCGATGTTACCTTGTCTTATAAACTTCTTAAATATGTAAATGCATCATCTGTCATTAGCAAAGCCATCACCTCATTTAAACATGCTCTGATTTATCTAGGACAGGATAAGCTGCGCCGGTTTATTTCTTTAATGACAGCCGCTCATGCCAATCAGCATAAACCTCAGTCTCTATATGTTCTATCTATCCAACGGGCGCGAATTTGTGAACAACTCGTTATTAAAGGAGCATTTAAAGTAGAGCCAAATCAAGCCTTTTTAATGGGGATGTTTTCTTTGCTAGATGCTTTATTGGATAAACCTTTGTCTCAGCTTTTAACTAATTTACCCCTCAGTGAGGAACTTAAATTAGCATTGAACGAAGGTAAAGGAGAGCTTGGGCACTTGCTTAATGCAGTAAAAGCCTATGAGAACGCCGACTGGGAACAAGTCAATAATCATTGTAATGTACTTGGTATTTCGGAAGAGCTCTTTGCCAGTCAGTATGCTGAGTCGCTCCAATGGGGCGATGATTTCACCATCTAATTGTGACATTGTGAACTCCAAGGGGGATAGATAGAATTACCAGACTTAACGCGAATGATGTTGCATGATAATACCTCGTATCCATTTGATATATTAGAACTCTTCTATTTTATTATTATTCTATTCTTTATCCATCGGCTTTATAACACGCCTAGCGCCATAATATCCAATAAATAACGGCCTATACGGGTTTTGTTTCTTCAGACTTGTCTAGTATGTAGCTAGCTTTGGTTGTGTGCAAAATATTTGGCGATGTATATGGCCGGAATGAGACCGTTTAATTATTCAAAAATTATTTATATCCAGCGAACCAGTAGATGGTAATTTCTCATAACTGTAAAGTTGATTTCACTTTGATTTGTCAAAAAACATAGTGATAACATTGTTTATAAGTTAGCATGCAAAACAATCTATGAGAATGATAATCATTCTCGTTACGTGGTTGTTAATGATTTGGTTTGTGTATGTTTCGTTGTTTCTTTTTGAATAAAAAATGGTTTCTCTGGTCGGTATACGGGACGACAGCTGTTGTATTGATCAATTGGCTTCGAGTCGGCGTGGATGTGGAATTAAACTATTGGAATGGTGAATTTTACGATCTTTTACAATCTGCACTTGTTTCACCTAATGCCGTCTCTATTCATGATTTCAAAGACATAATAATCGACGTTTTTAAGCTCACTACTGTCTATGTGGTGATTTCTGTTGTTGTTGATTACTTTATTAGGCATTGGATATTTCGTTGGCGCTGCGCGATGAATGAATATTATGTCTCGCATTGGAGTTTGATCCGTCATGTTGAAGGGGCAAGCCAACGGATCCAAGAGGACACAATGAGATTCGCTAAACTTGTCGAGGATTTGGGGATTAGTATCCTTAGAAACTTCATGACCTTGGCTACATTCACTCCGCTACTTTGGGAGTTTTCCAAAAAGGTAAAAGTGATCCCATTTTTCGGTGAAGTTAATCACTCAATGGTGATCGTGGCGGTAGTATCATCTTTCGGTGGTATGGCGTTTCTTATGTATGTAGGGCGAAAACTCCCCGGGCTTGAATACCACAATCAGCGTGTGGAGGCTGCATACCGCAAAGAACTTGTTCTCGGTGAAGATGATCCCAATAAGGGACAGCCCGAGACAATACAAGCGCTATTCAGTCACGTTCGTCAGAATTATTTCAATATGTATCGTGCTTATTTGATGTTCGATAGTTTTTCTAGTGCTTACGGGAAGTATTCAGAACTTACCGTTTATATCGTCATGATCCCTACAATTTTACAAGCTGCTATCACTTTAGGCGTCTTGAAACAAATCACTTCATCTTATTCCAAGGTTGAAGATTCTCTCCGTTTTTTAATCCGTCGCTGGTCGAGCTGCGTCGAATTAATGTCGATCTATAAGCGTCTACGAGCATTCGAAACGCAAATAGAAAATGTTGCCATCGGGCAAAAAGTCACACAAACAGAGTTGGAATAATATGAATAACTTTAAATTATCGACCCTTGCATGTTTAGTCACTTCGGCTGTATTTTCAGTTTCGGCTGTTGCCAATAGTGTCACAGATATTGATACCACGGTTGTAAAAGCGAAGCGCCCAAACTATAAAACCAATACGACAAATACAGCGTTTAAAATGGACGTTTCTCAGCTGGAAACACCTCGCTCTGTTAATACAATAGACAGAAAATTATTAGATGACTTACAAGCGACATCATTAGCAAAGGCGTTAGAGAATGACGCTTCGACAGTGAAGACACATGAAAGCGACGGACACGAAAATTTTTATATCCGTGGTTTCGAACTTACGACTAATGAGGGGTATTTGCGAAACGGTGAACAAAAATATTCTCTAATACAAGAGCCCGTCGAGATGTACGAACGGATCGAGATTTTAAAGGGAGGTTCCGGCTTATTGTATGGACAGTCTGAGGCTGGTGGTCTTATTAATATGATTACAAAAACGCCGGAAGATAGACAACGCACCATGATATCTCAAGATATTGGCAGTGATAATTTCTATCGTTCTGTTGTTGATACTACAGGTGCAGCGACGGATAAATTACGTTACCGTTTCATTGCATCTAAACAGACCAAAGAAAACTGGCGACATTATCCAGATGGAAAACAACCAAAAACAGATCGTGATCTATTTGCGGTCATGCTTGATTACGATATCAGTGATGACACCATGCTTGCTCTTACATATGATCATAAAACACAACAAGGTCATAACGATAGCGGCGCTCATTTTGACGAAAATGGAAATATCGTCGGAGACCGTGAAACTATTCTCGATATGCCTTGGTCTGATAATGAGAAGAAAGAGGATAGCTACGGAATTAAGTTATCCCATGAGATTAATGATGATTGGTCGCTATCTGCTAGTTACCATTATTTAGATATGGCCAACAGTGCAAGAACGTCTAGCGTTAGTCTAAGCAAAGATAGCGCAACAACTGGAAACTATAAGTTTGGTACTGGTAAGCGAGATAATTCCTACGAAGTACACACAGCATCAGTCGATGTTAACGGTAATTTCTATACCGGCAGCATTGACCATAACATCCTTATTGGTGCGAATCTGGTAAATCATGTTTATCACCGCAATAGCAATTGGGGTGGAAAGAAAATAGAAGTAAGCATAAATCCAACCAAGCCAACCCCTGGTTATGATCCGTCAGTTATGGCACCGGCAAGTGGCAACGATTACCGAAGGCAGACATACGGCTTATATGTTCAAGACTTGATGACGTTTAATGACCAATGGCAATTACTCGCTGGACTTAGATTAGACCATTATAGTAAAGAGAGAAGCTCTAATGATAAGAAAGACGGTAAAGGTCATGACAAAATTTATAACAATGTCATTCCTAATGCGTCGTTGTTATTCCATCCTAATCAAGACTCGACGATTTACGCGACTTATTCACAATCCTTTATTCCAAAGACGCCTATTGATAGTAGTCGAGATGCAAATGACGGAATGGAGCGAGATCCTGAAACGGGTAACCTATACGAGTTAGGTTTCAAATACGATATTCTTGATAACCGTGCAATGGTTAACGCTTCGGTATTCCAAATAGTTAAAGATAATATTTCAGTTATTAGTGATTATAAGGATCCTAACAATCCAAATGTGAGCCGCATTACGACTCAAGGTGGTAAGCGTGTTCACACTGGTACTGATATTAGCCTTACTGGTCGAGTAACGGATAAGTTGACTATGAAAGCCGGAGCACAATTTATGAAAGCAGAATATCAAGGACAGCCTAAACATGATGGAAAGGTCCCAGCTAATATTCCGGAATTTACCTCGAACATATGGGCTAATTATGAAGTAACGGACAATATCGACTTTAATGCAGGGGCTTACTATGTCGGTTCTCGTTATGGTAACGATGATAACAACCAAGCTAAGAAAAAAGAATATGCGCTTGTAGATGCTGGTGTGATCTATCGTATGCCAATGAAAGACGATAAGGAACTCACATTCCGATTCAAGGTTAACAACATAATGAATACTAAGTATGAGGGGAGTGGTAGTTATAGTGGAATGACTATAGGTCAAGGCCGCAATTATATACTATCAGCTCAATATTATTTCTAAGTAAATATAGCCTGTCTAGTACAGGCTTTTTTGGAAAATGTTTATGGATAATGAAAAACAACGTCTTATTTGTGGTGTCGGTATTAACGACACAAATATCGAGCTAAAAGAGAATGGTCGATATATAAGTCAATATCGAACATGGCGCTCGATGCTTCGTCAGGCCTACGGCGTCGATATAAAAAACCGTCGCGTTGAGGGGCTTACAATTTGTAAAGAATGGTTCTATTTCTCTAAATATAAAGCATGGTATGACACGAATAAATTAGATCGTTTTTATGTCAGTAGAGATATAAAAATACCCGGTAATAAACATTATTCTCCTCAGCGTTGTATTTTTGTGCCTTATGCGTGGGGACGACTGCTATCTAGAGAGAATGTAGACCTTTACGCCTTATATGAGGAAATGGAACGTTGTCGAACTGAATATTCGGACAATAAAAAACTCATGAAACTAGTTAATGATGTGCTTAAACGTTATTAAATTACAGCTTGATAGTAGTTCCGTTTCTTCTTGAACGGAACTAACTACCTAGTGCTGAGTAAATCACCAATGGTACGTATCTAATTTGTATTAGTTTTTTTGAATGTTATTTGTAAATACATTCTATCTTCATGATAAGTAAGGTTAAGTTTGCACTAGTGTAGTAATCCTTTGTGGCCTAAAAAATATAAATTAGTGAACATACCAAGCAACCTAAAATACTTAAATAAAATATAAAACCCATTGATTATTCTTAAAGCTATTACTCATATGGTGAGGTTAACCTTATTAACTCTGAATTACATTTAAACATGCTATATCAACAGGTGATGCTTGCCATATTCCGATAGTCTATATTTGTGATAAGTGTGTAAAAAATAACTTAATTATCAATGTTTTGGTACTCATAGTGATGGCTGCACCACTGAGTTCTACCTTGCTGCTTCTCATGTCGCATAATTTACAAATCATTTAAAGCACGATTTCAAATGGACTAGAGTTATAACGTGCCAGATTCATAAATATTAATGTTATCTACTTAAAACATTAAATAGCCGTAAATGTGTGGCATATCTACTAATCCTGCACGAGGAGCTCTAAAAATGGAAAAGAGCATTTTTCAATTTATCTGGAAGTATTCAAAAAGAAATCAGTTGGCTCTCACTGCTATTACGCTCCTGACTTTCCCTATTCTGTACGCTTCGCTAGAATTACCTAAGCGTATTATTAACGATGCAATTGGTGGAACAGGGGAAGATGTTTTTTTGCTGAGCATGAAACTAAGTCAGACCCAGTTTTTGATGCTTCTTTGCGTCGGTTTTCTATTATCAGTATTAGCCAATGGGTTGTTGAAGATGCACTTAAACACCATGAAAGGTGTGTTATCGGAACGATTATTACGGCGATTTCGCTTTCAACTTGTTGCTCGGATGTTGAAATTTCCACGCTCATATTTTCGCACCACAAGTCAAGGTGAGTTGGTCTCGATGGTGACATCTGAAGCGGAACCCATGGGGTCGTTTATGGGGAATATGTTATCGCAACCAGTCTTTCAGGCTGGGCAGATGCTGACAATCCTTGTGTTCCTATTTGCCCAAAGTTTCTGGTTTGGGGTTGCGTCCATAGCGCTTATTCCATTACAAGCATGGATTATTCCTAAATTACAGCGCCAGATTAATGTGTTGAATAAAGAGAGGATAAAAGAGGTTAGAAAATTTGCTGCTGATATTGGTGAAACTGCTGCACGTGTCAGTGATATTCGTATGAACGGCGGGACACGTCATAGATTGTCATTGTTTTCTAATCGTTTGGGTAACTTGTTTAGCATTCGTTTTAAGATTTATCAAAAGAAGTTCTTTATGAAATTTCTGAACAACTTTATCAATCAATTGACACCCTTCTTTTTCTATTCTGTTGGTGGTTATTTAGCGATTAAAGGAGAAGTAACTGTAGGCGCCTTGATTGCAGCGCTAGCAGCTTATAAAGATCTGTCGTCACCTTGGAAAGAGCTGTTAGCTTATTACAACCAGACCCAAGATATGGTATTGCGTTGGGAGCTAGTAATCGAACGCTTTGCACCAAAAAACCTTGAGAAAGACACGTTGTTTGATGGGGGGCCTCATACGTTTAAGAACCTTCGTGGTTACATAGCTATGAAGGGAATTACTGTGAATTTTGTTGAGCATGACGTGAATTATTTACATCAAACCCTGGTTGTTAATCGCATCGGCGATGTCAGTTCCAAACCTTATATCTTTCAAGGAACACTCGGTGAAATCCTATTCAAGCCATTTAATTATGAACCGGTCTTTGGTAGGGGGATATCGGTTGCTGTTGCAGGTTGGAAAGAAGTGTCTACGCGAGCTGCTAACAATGTTGCTCCCTTTGAATCTGACAGGGTTGCTCCTCAAATGGCGAAGGGTCAATCATGTGATGAGAGCAAAGACATCGACGATATCATGGTGCGCAAGGGGCTACGGACACGCCTTGAACTTGATATTCAGCAAGAGACTAATCTCGTTCTGACGTTGCAGGATGAAGCGTTTTATCATCGGCTTGGAGTGATCGTAGAAACAAAACGCTTAGCTGGCGAACGAGTGTTGTCACCGAAATACTTTCCTGTTACGTCGGTGCTTGGAAATGCAATTTTTGAACGTATTTCAACTTTTTCAGATGCCCGTGAGAAGTGCATTGAAGATATTATTGTTGATGTCCTGAAGGAACATTGTTTAAGGCTATTAGTCGCGCAACTCCTGTATAATGTAGTGACGACTCAGGGGGGAGAGCATCTTTTCGCTGTTTTCAGGGAACGCTTGGCTATCCATGATGCTGATACTCGCACTTTGACTCATAAATTGATGCCTGACACCACCTAAGTTTCATTGAAAACCTCGCTAGAATCAGTAACTAACAAGATTTTATCTAAAGTGAACAGGGATTTTATGGTGTAGTGTTTAAGAGCTTGTTCGTTGACTAAGGTCACTGCTTATTACATTGCGTGTCAATTTAAGCCCTACAAGTATACTAGCGACTAGTCCACATATAAGTAAAGTGATAGCGAGGCTGCCAAAGTCACTGGCGGCATGTAAACCAAAACCAATCATAAGGTAGTAGAACAAACCAAGTAATGCCCCTGCGCTGCCTAAGTGATCGCGGTAATCCGTTAATGCGCCACTTAGTAGGTTGGGTAAGGCGAGTCCAAAAGACAAATAAACCAACATCATTGGGATGAAAAACCATACTGAGTCTTGTAGAAGATAGACACTGATACCACTGAGTAAAAGTAAGGCTGTCGCAAGACTAACTATATGATCATGGCTTAAGTGGCGGCGGATTAATCGCATGTTGATCATTGACCCTATAATAGAGCCTGCAGCAAGTAAAAAACCTGTATAATCAAAGTATTCAACACTGACACCAAGCTTTTCAAACATAAATGGCGCAATACTGTAGTATGAAAATAGCGAAATATTAAAAATCGCGACCATAAGCGAGATATACCAAATATGGTCATCTTTTAGCATTTTAAGACCAACAGCTAATAAGCTATCACGGCGGTTGTTCGCTGGCTTAGTTTCAGGCAGATGAATAAATGCCCATACTAAGAGCGCTGCGACAAATATTACCATAGCGGAAAAGACCCAAGTGTATCCACCGTGTGCGGTCAGCCAGCTACCTGTTAGCATACCTATTACAGGACTCAAGCCAATAGAAGTTCCCACGATTGAGAACACGTGTGAAAGTTCCATACCATGGTAGCCATCACGAATAATGGTTTGAATACAAATTGAACCTACCGCTGCACCAAAAGCGCAACCTGTTAATATCATATCAAAAGTTGGCGCCATCAAGGTAAATGTGGCAGATATAATGAATACGATTAAGCCAGTTAATGTTGAGGTACGTCGACCAATGACATCACACATACGACCCCAAACAACAACTCCGACAGCAAAAGCAATAAAAAAGATTGATAATGCTTGGGCGGCTGCGGCAGCCGATACACCAAAATGATTTTTAATAGATGTCAGTGCTGGACTGTACATGGTTTCGATAATTTGCGGAAACATCAGTAATATGACCGCTAAAGGAATTGAAATCTTTTTTACTTCAGTATTCATTATTTTTTCCTATTTTCTATTGCACTATTTAGTGCGTAATAAATCACATCAGTTACGATAATGAGAAGTATATAGTACATAGAAAGGTGTTAATGTTAACATTGGGACTATAAATATCGATTTAAGGACAGGGTGGGGTGGATAAATGGCTTTTATTTCGAAAGCATCTGACTTCAACGTAGATGAACATTCAGGTTTAGTCGTTGGGGTTGCATCTATTTTGGGTGTTCATGACTCGGGACGACATACACATACAAAAGATCAATTGTTGTTTTCTCAGCGCGGTTGCATGGTGATAACAATGGCAGGAATGAAGTGCGTTCTTCCCCCGATGCGTGCAGCTTGGATCCCTGCCGGTATTGAGCATAGTGCTCAAATGATGAACGTAAGCCACTATCGGTCGCTGTTTTTTAATGAATCGTTACAATCAAAGTTATCACGTAAAATGAGGATATTGGATGTTAATCCGTTATTTCTAGCCTTGATTGAGAGAATGGCAATGTGGCCATTTGATAAGTCAGAAGATGAAATGATTAATTCTCTGAACCTATTTATTGAAGAATTGAACGCCGCTAAAGATACACATTTGAATTTACCCTTACCCTATGACTATCGATTAAAAGATTGGTTACTTAAGGTTAATAACGACGACTTCCTTGCCCCTACGTTGACACAGCTAAGCACAGAGGTGGGGCCAGTACTAAGACGATCACGCGTATTTTTACAAAAGAGACAGGGATGTCCTATCAAAGTTGGCGTCAACAATGGCGAGTGCTAGCGGCGATAGAATTATTATCCAAGCATCTACGTGTTACTGATATTGCTTATCGCCTCGGTTTTTCGAGCGATAGTGCTTTTATTAGTTTTTTTCGTCAAAAAACAGGATTTACTCCGCTTCATTTTATAGAAAATCAGCAATAAACCAGCAGAGCCATTAAACAGCCTCATTTAATAATTGATGACTTTGTTAACTTCCCGGTTTTATGATTTTATTTGCAGATAATTAAAACAGGTTTTAGTACCTATTTCCTTGCGTTTAATGTACAGAACCATAGAATCAGTCTGATATTTAGGTTCGTTGATGAATACAATAGACTTAAATCGTGTTTACTTTAATTTATGGTATATCAGAATGAAAAGTTTAGTTTTAGCTATTATGGTTTTATTGTCTTTCGGGAAGGTAAGTGCAAGCGAAGTTTCCGATGCTACTGCATTTAAGGATCTAAAAAAAGAAGTGCGGATGCTGAGAAAAGACATTCGAAGATTAGAAACGTTAATTATAAGGTTATCAGATAAAATTGATGACGATGAAGATGACAGTGTACCTACTCCTACGAAGAAAGATGTATGGGGATGTTATATCAAGGATATTACTGCCGGAGCTGTATATGGTACAGGCCGTACAGAAGCTGAGGCTAAAGGTAAGGCATTGGAGAAATGTGAGTTAAAAGGTGGAGCGTGTTGGGAGAGCAATTTAAAATGCTCTTCTGATAACTCGTAAAATAGAGACAAGCGCTATATAACTGTTTTGGCGCTTGTCTAAATTTATTATCCTTAATAAGCACTGTAGCTCATGTTAGCTGTCACCTATTGGAACTTGAATTGATTCAGTTTAGACCCCGATATTTGCTCGGCAATGACCTTATGAGTTTGTGTTGTCGGGTGAGTAACCCCCCAGAAAACATAATCATCAGAGCCACCTGAAGCGCACTCACTCGTTAATGCATGACTTATAAAATAATCGACAGTAGATGACCTGTTGATGTTTAAGCAAGCATCTTTAGCATTACTAAATCCATACTTTTCAGGTGTATTAATTATGTTTTTAATTAATGTATTTGTATCAAATAGGGCTATATTTATACCTTTATTTTGATATTCATTAATTGATTTTTTAATAAATAGGTTAAAAGCTTTGATCTTTTGTTTTACTATTTTTGCATGTTCCTCAGTACTGTATTTAAACTGAGGGGCTTTTGTCGCGTCTGGTAAATTGAGAATAAGAATATTTTGTGCGCCATTGTCTGTTAGTCTCTCTAGTGCGTAACTAAAATCATTACTTACGTCGATGACAGAGCGGTCATAGTTTACAAAATCATTAAGCCCGAACTCAAGTGTAAATAGGCTATTCTTCGGACGGTAGTTTTTTGCCATCGCAATATAGTTAATGTATGAGTCTACTTGATCATGGATACCTGACAGCACTTCGTGTTGTGTATTTCCTGCAGACCCACCAACAGCCCATGTGTATAAAGGTAGCGCCTTTTCTTTTGCAAGGTACTCAGTCCATACAAAACCGTTAGTAAAGTGGCCTAAGAACCATGAGTTTTTATTTGGAGCTTGCCATTGTGCACCATTAAAGAAATTCCCTGTATCTGAGATACTATCACCAAAGCTGATGATTTTATTGATCGCATCTGGTTGTTCGCTGTTGTCATTTATCCAAATTGAGTGATTATAAGAGTATTTATTATCAGCAGCGAAATATGTAATATCAGCGGTGTCGTGAGTAACATCTAAAGTTTCTGCACATTTAGCCATAATTTGTTCTTGAGGTGATGTGGTATAGAACATATTCATAAATGAAGTTGATGAATACCAGTAACCACGGATGGTGTAATAGCTGCCATTTTCATTTAGTGCCCATTTCCAATCTGTAGCTGGATCATCATGGTTATAATGAGGGCGATACCAGCATCTAACATAGGTATAAGTCTCAGAGGATTGAACATGCTGAATTTTTTCAGCAGTTATGCTTTTAACCAGTTCATTGCTCGATGCAAAAGCAGTAACGGGCAAAAGCAATAATGCGGCAAGTATTATTTTTTTCATATTGGTGTTTCTCATATTATATTGTGGTTAAACGTATGCAGGAACTTAAAAGTTTTTTGTCACGCTTAATTATTGGTAAATATGTTAACTAAGAATAAGTACCTTGCAAACATACCTACCTATGTTAAAACCGCAATTAGTATGTCAATTAAAATTAACTAAAAATCAAATAGTTGGACACTCTTAACAGGCATGGAATATGTTAGGTGAGGTGGGTCACGTAGTGTGGTTCTTATAACTACAAAAGGATAGAGTTTTACTATGTACGGCTGCTTTAAAAACGATAGGTAGTGGCAAGGAGTTCTTTCTAAATTAATACATGAACATATGTGTCGCTATGTATTTTATGTGGGGGAGGGGCTATGATAGGTGTATCTGACATTATTGCTTATAGCACAGTAAGGCAGAATGGTTTCTCGAACTTATTAGAACGAATAATGCCTTGGTTTTTACTATCCGAGTTGCACCCCCTTCTCACTTATCCCAATAACCTGAACCCTCGCCTAATTTATTGTGGATGAACTTGATGAATACTCTTACTTTTCAGACAGGTGTTTTCTCTCGGGATAAACTGCATATATTGCATGCTTTGGGAGACTATATTCGTCCATGATTGAAATAAGTTTGTTTGATTTCTAGTGCTCATCGACGATAAAGTTTGGCATTTGGTAATAGGCTTAGATTTTACTCGCTCTTTTTTTCTCATGCATACGCTGAATATTGAACTCTTTTTTCAATTCAGCTTTACGCTCTGCTTGCTGTTCAGATAGTGGGAAATTTTCTAGTTCGGTAAAGGTATCAGCTATTTTCTTGGTTACTTCTGGCCATGGTCGTTCGACTTTGACGAGTAGCGCGATACACACTTGTACTTTATTCAGTGCTGCACCAGTATTGAGTGGCGCGATAGAAAGTGCAGTTTCAAAATGTTGTAATGCGACGTCAAGTTTGCCTTCAGTAAATGCTTCAATACCCAGTTTGTTGTGCTGCTGAAATTGAACCTCTTTACCGTCTTCTTCACCACTGATACTTGCAAGTAATTTTTCGCTGTGTACATTAGAGTGTTGAATATAAGGCTGCAGATTTTCAGCAAATTCAAACTCTTCTAACTCGACAAGCAGATTAACCAGTTGTGGCCCTAACCATTCTGGTGTGCCTTTTGGTTCCATTAAATATGCTTCATTACTTTTTAGCAAGGCGTGTTTCGCTTTAACTTGGTTGCCTTTCACATTATGAATAGACGCTAAGCTATAACCTTCCAATGCCAATAACTCATCTTCTTCAACATAAGGATGTTGTTGTGAAGAACGGTGAAATAAACCGCTAATCTCTTGTAACAAGCGGCCTTGTTTAAATTTGTCTTCTTCATTTTTAGCGACAAGAATAATGGCTTGAACATAATTAATCAGGTGTTGAGGATCTTGATGTATGGTGTTTTTGGTCTGCATTAGAATAGCGAAAAAAGCTTCTTTGGCTATTGCATTCATATTTGTATCAAGTGCCAATTCTGCTAGTAGTCCTTGACGGTCTAATGATAAGTGAGATTGTTTGATCGCGCGTTGCACAATTTGCAATGCTTTTTCACTGTCGCCACCATCCCTGAAGCATTGTGCTAACCAATCATAACCATCTAGTAGCATCGGATTGTATTTAATGATATCTGATAACAGTGGTATTGCTTGTTGGTAGTTTTGCTCTAGATAATACACTCGACCTAATAGCAGCTGTGCTTGGGTATGTGGGTGATCCTCTATAAATTCTTCTAAGATAGTACGCGCTTCGGCGTACTTTTCTTTTTCAATTAATAGCTCTGCTTTAAATAAACGACAGAAATTACGGTAGCGTGAAGAATAGATTATCACGTTATCACATTCTTCTATTATCTGAGCAAAGTCGTCATCCTTAATCGCTTGATAAATTGGTAGCAGGGCATCTTTTTTATTGAATGCTTTTTGAATACGTAAATTCAGTTCGTTTTGTGAAAACGGTTTCATCAAATAATCATCGGGTGTCATTTTAATTGCACTTAATACAATTGCTTTCGAATTATCACCTGTGACTAAGAAAAACACGGTATGGATAGGTAACAAGTTATTCACTTTTAATGCTTCAAATAACTGACGTCCATTAAGGCCAGAGCCAAGATTGTAATCAACTAACAATAAATCATAGGTATTGTGGCGACACAACTTTAATGCGTCTTCGGCACTACCCACATGCGTGACATCTTTCGCCCCAAAGTTAAGCAACATGGTTTTGAGCATGATCTGAAAAGCACGTTGGTCATCAACAATGAGTACGCGTTTGTTTCGATAGTCAAAATTCTGATTCATGTTTATTTAAAGCTCAAGGGTTATGGGTAAATTTAGACGTGAATGATTAGCATTTACCACAATAACAGGTATGCATAATACTGTCTTGAGAGGAACACCATTTTGTTAGTCAGAACTGTTAACTGGGTGTTTTTTGTGCGAATAAATTGTAACAAAACTATATTTAAAATTGTTTTATTAGGTAAATAGAATGGAGAAAATTTATTGTTTATATAGTGGTTTATTGATATTTAGATAATGTCTTAAAATATAAGATAGTAACGTTGGGGGGGATAAGTAATATTAGAGAGTGGTGGAGGGAGAAGGATTCGAACCTTCGAAGGCTGAGCCGTCAGATTTACAGTCTGATCCCTTTGGCCACTCGGGAACCCCTCCACATTTTCTCTATTTTTTTCATCTATTGCTAGATGGATATTTTACCTTGATGACTATTTCTACATTGGCCACAATGTAAATTCAACAAGGTAGAATGATGGTGGAGGGAGAAGGATTCGAACCTTCGAAGGCTGAGCCGTCAGATTTACAGTCTGATCCCTTTGGCCACTCGGGAACCCCTCCACAAGTAATGCTTTTTTCATCTACTCGCAATGGTAGATGTTGTCTTCACGTTGCAGATTACTTATAAGACCTATTTAAGGCATAGAACATTGGCCACAATACACTTCTTATTTCAAATAATCAGCAAAGCTAAATGATGGTGGAGGGAGAAGGATTCGAACCTTCGAAGGCTGAGCCGTCAGATTTACAGTCTGATCCCTTTGGCCACTCGGGAACCCCTCCACAAGTAATGCTTTTTCATCTACTCGCAATGGTAGATGTTGTCTTCACGTTGCAGATTACTTATAAGACCTATTTAAGGCATAGTACATTGGCCACAATGCACTTCTTATTTCAAACAATCAGCAAAGCTAAATGATGGTGGAGGGAGAAGGATTCGAACCTTCGAAGGCTGAGCCGTCAGATTTACAGTCTGATCCCTTTGGCCACTCGGGAACCCCTCCACAAGTACGAAACGGATAGTATCAGAAATTTTCTGTATGTGAATAAAAAATTCGAATAAATAGCTAAATATTTATAAAAACAGGTCGATAACTTACTAGTTGATTATTTCGCGGCAAAATTTGGTTGTTCTGCGCGCAATATTGTTCAAGAGGTAACTTATTTACGTTCAATCGATACGACAACATGCCTTAATTGATGAGCTGCAACTTGGCCAACAATTAAATAAATGTACTTTAAATGGTGATAGAGCGAAATTTTCTCTGCTATTAAGTATGTTGTCATCTGATATTTCAGATCAGAAACAAATCGAAATTAAGCACTCTGCCGTTGATACGTCAGCGTATGATGCTGCGCGAATGGCAAGGCTAAATAAGTATGCAGCAAACAATAATATGGCCGCTATGCGTTTAGAGATCTGTTTTTCACCCGAAGTTGGTGTGGGAGTGGGAGACGCTAAATATGTTGCAGAATCTGTACTACAGAACAGTTCTCACTTATTACAACAAAAGTTAGCGCACGGTTCGTTAATTAAACCTACAGCGGACGAGCGTGCTCAAGCTGAACAATCTTCCACATCCCCTCAAAATACCGCATTGCCACTGGAAAACCAATCGAGTATGGCAAGTTTATTAGATGTATTAAATAGTTATGATGCTGATAAACCATTAAAAATTAGAGAATATAGCTAAAGATTGTTTTAAATGTTTTTGGTAAAGTACACAATATAAGGCTAGATTGTTACACAGCGTTAACATACTATGACTTTATATTAATAAAGATCAGGTTATATGAATACGTAATCGTATTGATATAACCATAACAGCGGTGAAAATAATGTCTGAGCTAAGTAGTTCTGTAGAAACAGAAGGCAAGTCAGGCTCAATGGCTCAAGACGATATCGTCTATGCGCATATCTTTGATGCCATTCTTGAACGTCGTCTTCCGCCTGGAACAAAATTAAATGAAGAAGCATTGGGTGATATTTTTAGTGTAAGTCGTACTATCATACGTCGTGCATTACTACGCTTGTCACACGAACAAGTGGTGGTGATCCGTCCTAACCGGGGGGCTATTGTTGCATCGCCTTCTGTCGAAGAAGCAAAACAAGTTTTTATTGCTCGGCATACACTTGAAGATGCTATTACTAAGCTTGCTGTTGAGAATGCATCAAATAAGCAGATTACACATTTACGTCAATTAATCGTGGAAGAAAATGAAGCCACCAAACAAGGTGATTTAGGAAAAGCGATCCGTTTATCGGGTGAATTTCATCTAAAGCTGGCTGAGATGTCCGGTAATGTGCCTTTATTTAATTTCCAGCGTAGCTTGGTATCGTTAAGCTCGTTAATTATTGCGCAATACGAAGTCGCGACCAGTACGCATTGTGTATTGGATGAGCACAGTGAGTTACTCGATGCGATTGAAGAAAAAGATGCTGAAAAAGCCTGCTTATTAATGCGTGAACATTTAAAACATATTGAGTCTAAACTGAATTTAGATGGTGAGACCGTTTCCAGCGATCTGCATGTTGTCTTTTCTAATGTGTTAAATAAAAAATAAAATAACGTTAATTTTTATAATATTGTATACAAACGATGCCAAGTGCGATGTAACTTGGCATTGCTTTTTCTGCCTACTATTCCTATTGCCTTATCTAATCTTCACTATAATTGTATATATAACCTTTAAATTATTTCATTAAATTGTGTCTCAATTGTTATTTTTATGTAACAATAAGTTGACTCTCGAGTCGGGTTTTTAGTCTGGCGGGCTCGATTAGTCAGTCAAAACACAGCTAATAATAAAAAATAATAGCAATTAATGTCAATGTTACGGAATAACGCAGGAGGTACGACTTGATTAAGTTTCTACTTAACCAAAAGATGTGTCAGGTATCTGACCTTTCACCCAACACCACGGTGCTTAATTTTTTACGCCAGGAAGAAGCGAAGAAAGGTACTAAAGAAGGTTGTGCATCAGGAGACTGCGGTGCATGTACCGTTGTACTTGGTGATGTTGTCGATGGGCAGATCCGCTATACATCAGTAAATGCGTGTATTACGTTTATATCCGCATTGCATGGTAAGCAATTGATCACGGTCGAAGATCTAAAATCAAAAGACGGTGCCTTACATCAGGTGCAACAAGCACTTGTTGATTTTAACGGTACCCAATGTGGTTATTGTACCCCTGGGTTTGTCATGTCGATGTTTGCATTAAGCAAGAATACCCCGTCAGCCGACAAGCATGCTATTCTTGAAGCATTAGCAGGTAACCTATGTCGTTGTACTGGTTATCGCTCTATTATTGATTCTGCAATGGCGTTGGCAGAGCAAGACCATATTGTTGATGCGTTTGAACGCCTAGAAAGTGAAACTGTTGCGAAACTTAATACTATTGATCGCAGCGGGACACAAGAATTAACGGGTAACGGTCAATCATCTTACTTGCCTGATAATGTGGCTGATTTAGCGGCGTTATTAGTTAAATACCCTGATGCTCGTATTGTTGCTGGTGGTACAGATTTAGCTTTGGAAGTAACCCAATTCCATCGTCCTATTAATACCTTGATTTCGGTTGGCAACGTGGCTGAAATGAAAGACATCAGTGTGACTGATACCCATATCGAAATTGGTGCAGCACGCAGCTTAACGGATAGTTACAGCACCTTAGCATTATACTTCCCTGATTTTGGTGAATTACTACACCGCTTTGCTTCGCTGCAAGTCCGTAACCAAGGCACGATTGGTGGCAATATAGGTAACGCATCGCCAATTGGTGATACGCCGCCAGCGTTAATCGCGTTGAATGCACAAGTTGAATTACGTTGCGGCGATGATGTGCGCTTAATGGATATAGAAGACTACTTTATTGGTTATAAGATAACAGCACAGAAAGCAGCTGAATTTATTACCAAAATTATCATTCCATTACCGATGTCAGAACAAGTATTCGGTATTTTCAAACTATCAAAACGTATTGATGATGACATTTCAGCTGTGTTAGCTGCATTTAATATAACCCTGAAAAATAATGTTATTACGGATGTGCGTTTAGCATTTGGGGGGATGGCTGCGACGCCGATGCGTGCGCAACATGCTGAGAAGATATTACTGGGTGCTGCGTGGGAATACGGCAGTATTTATACGGCGATGCAAGCGTTAGATAAAGATTTTTCACCCTTATCCGATTTTCGTGCAAGTAAAGAATATCGTTCACTAGCAGCTAAGAATTTACTGAAAAAATTTTATTTAGAACAGCAAAATACAACAATTGAAACGCGGGTAACGTCTTATGTCTAATCACAATAAAGTGCAATTATCACAGCTGCAATTGTTAGCGCAAGCGAATCGTTCAATCAAGACTGGTGTGGGCAAAAATGTAAAACACGACAGTGCAGGTATTCAGGTGACGGGCGAAGCGGTTTATGTCGACGATCGTCTTGAATATCCTAATCAGTTACATGTGTATGTACGCATGAGTGATGTGGCACATGCTAATATTACGAAAATTGATTTAATACCGTGTTATGAATTTGATGGTGTGGAATTAGCTATTGAAGCCAAAGATGTTCCTGGCGAGTTAGATATTGGTGCAATTTTACCGGGCGACCCATTATTAGCCGATGGTAAAGTAGAGTATCTGGGTCAGGCCGTGATTGCTGTCGCGGCAAATTCGATGGAGATTGCACGTCAAGCGGCACAAGCGGCAATTATTGAATACGAAGAGCTACCTGCGATTTTAGATGTGGAAGAAGCATTAGCCAAAAAGAGCTTTGTGACTGAATCGCATGAACAGAAACGCGGTGATTCGGCTGCAGCATTGTCAGCAGCTAAGCATATTTTAAAAGGTAGTATTCATATTGGTGGCCAAGAGCATTTCTATTTAGAAACGCAAGCTGCATCAGTGATGCCAACGGAAGATGGTGGCATGATCGTGTATGCATCAACGCAAAATCCCACTGAAGTACAGAAACTGGTTGCCGAAGTGATTGGCGTACCTATGCATAAAGTCGTGATTGATATGCGCCGTATGGGAGGTGGTTTTGGTGGTAAAGAAACCCAAGCCGCGGGACCTGCATGTTTATGCGCGGTATTTGCTAAGTTAACGGGGCGGCCAACTAAGATCCGCTTACCACGTGTTGAAGATATGATGATGACAGGTAAACGTCATCCTTTCTTTAATCAATACAAAGTTGGTTTTAATGATGATAGCCAAATAAATGGTATTGAAATCATCGTGGCCAGTAACTGTGGTTATTCACCGGATCTATCAAGTTCGATCACTGACCGTGCGATGTTCCACTCAGATAATGCCTACTATTTAGGTGATGCGACAATCACTGGTCACCGTTGCAAAACTAATACTGCATCAAATACCGCATTCCGTGGTTTTGGTGGTCCTCAAGGTATGATGACTATTGAACATATTATGGATGAAATTGCCGGCAAATTAGGTAAAGATCCATTAGATGTACGTAAAGTAAACTTTTATGGCATCGAAGACAGAAACGTTACGCATTACTACCAAAAAGTAGAAGATAACTTTATTCATGACTTGGTTGCTGACCTTGAAGCAACAAGTGAGTATGCAGCGCGTCGTAAAGCGATTGATGAATACAATAAAAATAGTCCCATTTTGAAAAAAGGTATCTCGTTAACACCTGTTAAATTTGGTATTTCGTTTACGGCTACCTTCTTGAACCAAGCGGGTGCATTACTGCATGTTTATACTGATGGCAGTATGCAGCTAAGTCACGGTGGGACCGAAATGGGCCAAGGGCTTAATACTAAAGTGGCGCAAATTGTCGCGCAAGAATTCCAAGTAGATATTGAGCACATTCAAATTACCTCGGCGAATACCAGCAAAGTACCTAATACTTCACCGACTGCTGCATCATCAGGCACCGACTTAAATGGTAAAGCTGCACAAAATGCAGCACGCACTATTAAGCAACGTTTGATTGATTTTTGTGTAGCGCACTTTAGTGTGACAGACGAAGAGATTATCTTTAGTAATAATACGGTGACGATCCGTGAACAGGTCATGACATTTTCTGACTTAATCCAACTCGCTTATTTTAACCAGATTTCGCTATCGAGTACTGGCTTCTATAAAACGCCTAAAATCTATTATGATCACGCGACAGCGAAAGGGCGCCCATTTTATTACTTCGCCTATGGTGCATCGTGTTCAGAAGTGTTGGTGGATACCTTAACGGGTGAATATAAAACGCTGCGTGTAGATATCCTACATGATGTTGGTGCGTCACTGAATCCTGATATTGATATCGGCCAAATTGAAGGTGGTTTTATTCAAGGAATGGGGTGGTTAACCACTGAAGAATTAGTATGGAATGACAAAGGTAAGTTAGCGACCAATGGCCCTATGGGTTACAAAATTCCTGCTATTGCAGATACGCCAATTAATTTTAGAACGCACTTGGTTGAAAACCGCAGCAACCCAGAACAGACCGTTTATAACTCAAAAGCAGTGGGTGAACCGCCGTTTATGTTAAGCATGTCAGTGTGGAGCGCATTGCGTGATGCGGTTGCGAGTGTGGCTGACCATCAATATGTACCGCATCTCGATACGCCTGCAACACCAGAGCGAGTGTTATGGGCTGTGCAGGATGCAGAGCATTATAAGTTTGACGAGGCTAAGCGCACTCAGGTTGTTGAGTCTGAAGTAGTAAGTGTAACTGTGTAGCCTGTTAATCATGCAAGAGTACTGTTTAACAAGGAGATTGGTGATGTTTAAAGACAATTGGATTGATCCACTTGCAGAATTAAAGCAGCGTGGTGAAGTGTGTATCATGATCACAGTACTTGAACATCACGGTTCAACCCCCCGTGATTCAGGTACGAAAATGCTGATCACGCAGGACCAACAGTATGCCACCATTGGCGGTGGTCATTTAGAGCATCTCGCGACTAAAATGGCGCGTGAGATGCTAGCTGAAGGTAAAGATGCACTGGTCGTGGAGCGTTTTGATTTAGGTGCTCGCTTAGGGCAATGCTGTGGTGGTAGTGCGACCTTGATGTTTGAACCGATTGGGCAGTCACTACATCATTTAGTGGTGTTTGGTGCTGGACATGTGGCTAAAGCCTTGCTGCATGTTGTCGCGACACTGCCATTTAGGGTCACTTGGATCGACCAACGCGAAGAACAATTTCCGGCGCTGTTACCTGATAATGTCACGAAGTTAGTCAGTGATGATCCTGCAGGCGATGTTCTCGATATGGCAAAAGGCAGTTACTATCTAGTGATGACGCATAATCATCAACTTGATTTTGACTTAGCCAAGGCAATTTTGAAGCGTGGTGATGCGAAATATTTTGGCATGATTGGTTCGCAAACAAAGAAAAAACGTTTCCAATATCGACTACGGGCACGTGATTTTACTGATACCCAAATAAATCAAATGATCTGTCCGATTGGGATTAGTGCGGTGGTGGGTAAACATCCTGCTGAGATCGCGATTTCGGTTGCCGGTGAATTAATTGCAACCTATCAAGGCAGAGCGTTAGAAAACAAACAAAAACCTAATCTAGTGCAAGTCAACAGTGAAATTGCTAAGTTAGCCTAATATATACAGTATATTATAGACACGCTATCATCAGAGTATTAGGATAGCGTGAGATATAATGCAGAAGCATAATGAAGGAAATTTTTAAATGAGTAAAATTCGAACAGCATACCGGTCAGCAATATTACATAGTATTGGCGATCCTGATAAAATCGGTATGGAAAATTCGTACGAATATTTTGCTGATGGTGCCATGATTATTGAAGATGGTGTCGTACAAGCAATCGGTAACGCAGATGAAATTCTAGCGAATGAAAATAGCGATATCGATGTTAAAGTGTATGAAAATAAGATCATCACATCGGGCTTCATCGATACCCATGTGCATTACCCACAAACGGGCATGATCGCGTCGTATGGTGAACAATTACTGGATTGGTTAAATAATTATACTTTTCCAGCAGAGAGTAAGTTTGGTGACCCCGAGCATGCGACTAAAGTTGCTGAAATCTTCTTACAAGAGTTAATGAGTAACGGTACAACGACCGCGTTAGTATTCGGTACTGTACACAAACAATCGGTTGATAGCTTCTTCACCCAAGCAGAGTTGCGTAACTTACGTATCATCTGCGGTAAAGTGATGATGGATCGTAATGCACCTGATTTCTTAACTGATACTCTTGAAAGTTGCTATGAAGACAGTAAAGAGCTAATCGAGCGCTGGCATCAAAAAGGGCGTTTACATTATGCGGTTACGCCTCGTTTTGCCCCGACAAGTACGCCTGAGCAGCTTGATGTTGCTGCGCGTTTGTTAAGTGAATATCCTGATCTGTATATGCACACGCATTTATCAGAAAACTTAAAAGAGATTGAGTGGGTTAAAGAGTTATTTCCAGAACGAGCCAATTATTTAGACGTTTACGACCATCATGGTCTGTTAAGTGAACGCTCGGTATTTGCCCACAGTATTCACTTGTGTGACAGCGAATGTCAGCGCTTAGCTGATACAGGGTCTGCGGTTGCATTCTGTCCAACGTCAAACTTATTCTTAGGTTCTGGTCTATTGGATTTACCACGTCTAGAAGCGTTTGGTATTAATGTGGGCATGGGTACGGATGTAGGCGCGGGTACGTGTTTCTCATTATTATCAACCATGAATGAAGCGTATAAGGTATTACAGCTGCAGGGCAAGGCGTTAAGCCCGTTTAAATCATTATATTTAGCGACATTAGGCGGTGCGAAGGCATTACGTTTAGAAGACCAAATTGGTAACCTAGCAGTCGGTAAAGAAGCTGATTTCGTGGTACTTGATTTAGCCGCGACACCGTTACTGAAGTTCCGTATGGACAATTCAACGTCATTAGAAGAAACCCTATTTGCGTTAATGTTGATGGGTGATGATCGTGTTGTATGCGAAACCTACGTGTATGGTGAAAATCGTTATAGCAGTCTTTAATCGCTAAGCGTGAATGTGTTAAATTAAGATGCAAACGTATACTGGAAGGTGTGCGTTTTTATCTTATCTTCAGGTTATCTTGCACAGTTCTCAATCCAATGTGACAGGCTTTTTGCTTGATTCAATGCATCAAAATTATTTTCTATATTTAATCGTGCCAAGCGTCCCATATCTTGACGTTTTTCTGCTGGGTAGTTGATAAACTCGGTAATCGCTTGGCTCAGCGCTTGGGTATTTTTTTGTTTTACTATCAGTCCTGTTCCTGGCGCTACAATCTCTTTACAGCCCATTAGGTCTGTTGTTATTACTGGAATGCCAACCGCCATAGCTTCTTTGAGCACGAGAGGTCCTGTATCGACACAGCCAGATCGTGAAATACAGAATGGCGCAACTAAACAGTCAAACCTAGAGAGATTATGACTAACCCAGCGCGGTGATTTCGCACCAAGGAAATGTACAAGTTTTGATAAACCTAAGTGTTCTACCTGCTGTTTTAAATTTGATAATTGATCTCCATCCCCAACAATATCCAATGTGACTGAGTAATGATGATGTAGCTCGTGCAGGCTTTGAATAAGGTAATTAATGCCTTTTTGCTCGACTAGTCGGCCTAAAAAAATCAATCGTAATGGGCTAAGTTCATGTTGCTTTTCTGAGGGGGGGGAAGGGGGCTTAAATTCATTCGTTTTGACGCCGCAGTGTAATAGTCTAATTTTATTATGGTTGACCTTTTTTAGATCTTCTTCCATGTCTTTGCAAACGGCAACGACAAAGTTACTGTTGTGTATTTTTAAATTTACATCATAAGGTGTTTCATAAATATCGTGACCATGGGCAACAAAAGAACAGGTGATATCCATCATTTTTGCTGCCACTATTGCGTGGGCGCAGGTGTGTTGAGCAAAGTGTGCATGAGCATGACTGACGCCTTCTTTACGCATTTGGAGCGCGAGTCTTAAGCTGTATCGAAATAAGGATAATTTGGGCATTGCACGTTGCTTTGCAATAAAGTGCAGGGCTCTCATTATACCGATTGGACTAAGTGTGGAGATTAGTGAGAAATAAGCTTTTGCACCGATAACATGAATATCATATTCAAACTCGCCACAGTCGTGGTATTTGGTAAATGTCATGACACAAACTTCATGGCCATATGCACTGACTGAGTCAACTTCGGTACGAATAAATGTTTCAGTGAGTACTGGATATGAAGGGGCTAAAAATGCCACTTTTTTCATTCTAATATCCTTACCTGTTGCATTTAAACGCCCTTACTTTTATTCCAATGAATGTAATACTGTTGTTTTTCATTCAAAAATTAATTTCTTAACTACTCTTAATTGCATCATCAAAGTAAAGCCTATACAGAATGATAGTATATATAAATGTGATTGTTTCTTTAGTGAACGGATAAATGGTTTCTTTGGTGTTCTGAAAATAAAGCGTTGGCAGATAACATAAGGAGTGATGTTATGATATATGCAGTTTCTGTGGTTATTCCTAGCTATAACTGTTTGGAATACTTGCCGAAAGCGATAAGTAGTATTTTTCAGCAAAATAGAACTGATATTGAAATTATCATTATTAATGATAATAGTAATGATGGTAGCGCAGAATATCTAGCCTTGCTAAGTCAGAGAGAGCCTTGCGTTAATGTGATTACGGCGAATGGTGTGGGCGCCGCAGGTGCGCGTAATCTTGCTATAGAAGAAGCGAGTGGTGAGTATATCGCTTTTTTAGATGCGGATGATTATTGGTATCCAAATAAATTATTAGCGCAGCTAGCATTACATGAAGCAAGCCCGAACATTGCTATGTCGTTTACCAACTATGATCACGTTAATGAACAATATCAATACATTGTTGATTGCTTCGGTTATTGGAATCAATTTACTGACATCAGTACGCCGACTTATCATATCAATCAACCGTTAGCGCAAGTATTAGGTCATAATGTTGTCGGTACATCGACAGTGATGGTTAAAGCCTCTGTATTTGAGACTGTCGGTTTATTCAATACTGGAATGAGTTATTGTGAAGATTGGCAATTGTGGCTAAAAATATGTGAGAACTTTGAAGTCGCGGTATTAACGAAAAGTTACACAGGTTACCTTATGCGGAGTGATTCTATTACTCAAACAGATAGTAAACGTTTACAACATCTTGAATGTATTGAATATATTATTACAGACTATAAGCAACGTGATATTGGATTAAGTCGGCATACATTTGCATTGGCTGATGCAAAATTGAAAGAAGGGTACGCCGACTATTATCGTACGCAAAAGAAATTCATCACTGCGCTGTGTTATGAGGGTTATGCTTTTTTGCTTAACCCTCAAATTAGACGCATAAAAAATGGCTTGGGAGACATTAAAAAATTACTTCTGAGCCCTATTGTCTAGCGTTATTTAGTTGGTGCTGTAGTGGCCGTCACTTCGTCACAAGGCTTCACGTTGCAGCCTTTTAGTACAAGTTGGCTGATCAGGTGTGCAGCATCGTCATAATCACTTGCTGTTAGTGATGTTTTCCCCATTACCGCATTGATCTGCCAACTAAAGTCAGCATAAGTTTGGGTTGAAGACCAGATCATGAATAGCAGATGGTGTGGTGATACGTTGTCCATCTGACCAGCCTCAATCCATAGCGTAAATTTATCGAGCAAAAAAGTACTCTGATTCATTAAACGCTGTCTTATTTCAGGAGAAAGCAATGGCGAACCACGCATGATTTCATTGGCGAATACTTTGGAAGCATAAGGGTAATCTCGAGAAATAGTAAGCTTTGTTTTGATATATTCGGTTAATGCGATAGCGGGATTACTGATGGTTTCGATAGGGAGGGTTGCACTGAGTAATGGCTCGATGATCGTTTCCAATACTGCAGAGTATAACGTCTCTTTATTACCAAAATAATAATAGACGTTGGCCTTAGGCACACCGGCAAGTTTCGCGATATCAATGGTTTTTGTTGCTGCATAACCTTCATTGGCAAACACCTGACTGGCAGCCTTTAAAATCTTTCCTTCGTTTTTCTTCCGTATGGTAGACATTCTTATATTAATCCCTTCGCAGTTACTTATAAATTATTTTACAATAATGCCATAAAATAACTTGACCCCGTGGTCAGGTTTTTGTTTAATAGTCTCGGCACGATTACTCAAGCTTTGAGTACAATGTTTACTTATTTGGCAACGGTATTTTATTCCTTTCTACCGATTGTCTAGCTATCGCTATTTGAATTTTTTATCAAAAAAGTAAGTATACTTTATCCTGTTGTTTCCAGCTAGGTTGGATATATAGCAGGCGTAATAATTTAATTCAATATTACGACAGGAGTAGCAATTGCTACTCCTTTTTTTAGCTCATTAATTCACTACCATCCCATTGTTGACTGAACCTGATAAACGCTGTAATTAACTCACTTTTGAATTTTTGCTTATGCATAATGATTTTGTATTGTCGTTCTAGTTTTGTATCGAGTGGTAATATTTTTACTCGTTTATTTGCTAACGCATGGGTCGCACTGAATTTAGATACGCAGGCTAGTCCGAGTCCCGCTGCGACAAAGTTGAGTTGTGCTTCAATTGAATTAAGCTGATAAGCGAGCTGCCATTGTTGAACTGCGGGTGCAATATGATTATCAAAGAATGCGCGACTGCCTGAGCCTGATTCGCGTAACACCCAAGCATTGTCGGTTAAGTCTGTTAGCTGCAATGCTGTTTTTTCTTGTAGAGGGTGATTTGATGCTGCAATGATACACATTTCATCTGTTATCCAAGGCGTTTTTTCAATGTCATTGTGCTTAACATCACCTTCGATAAGACCTATATCTAATTGATAACTTAATATCATTTTAGCAATGTTGGCGCTGTTACTGATATGCAGTGTTTGTTGAGTATGCTCTGTTTGTTGTCTAAATTGTGCAATTAACCAAGGACATATCTGGTTACCAATCGTCTCGCTTGCACCAATGGCTAGATCGCCAATAAGCTGCCCTGATTGCTGGAACAAGGTATCAATACTAGCTGCGCGGTGCAGTAACTCATCGGCGATAGGTAATAAACGTTGACCATATGGGTTGAGGTGTAAACGGTTATTGGTACGATCAAATAATTGCTGGCTTAATTGATTCTCAAGTTCACTTAATGCCATACTCACGGCCGCTTTGGTTAGAAATAAACTTTTTGCGGCGTGGGTGATGCTTTGATGTTGGCTGACAGCAACAAATACACGTAATTGTTTTAATGATAAATTCATATACGTTCAACTTTTCTTAACTTTATATTTAAAATATACATATTTTATTAACGAATGGCTATATTTATAATGGCTGCATCAACAAGAGAGGTGCATTATGTTAAACCAAATTAGAATTAACTTTAAACTATTGCCAACTCCAGCCGCAGGTCTTGCTTTAGGTATTTCGTCACTGGGGGGGTTATGGGAGTTGGTGTATGGTTTTAATGGTTATATCCAGACCATGACTGCGGGTGTTGCTGCTGGGATCCTGTTCTCTTTATTATTGCGTTTTATTATTCATCCAAAAACGTTATGGAATGACCTTTCTCATCACGTTGTTGGTAGTGTTGTACCAACATTTGCAATGGCGACCATGGTGGTATCAAATTCGTTAATTACGTCATCACCAGCGCTATCTACGACCATATGGTTGGCTGCTATCATTGTTCATTTGGTGTTTTTGGTGGTGTTTCTCTATCACCGTTTTCAAGACATGCAATTACAGCATATGGTGCCGAGTTGGTTTGTGCCACCAATTGGTTTGATTGTTGCGGTATTTACTTGTCCTCAGCCGGAGAAATTTGAACCTATCTGCTACGCTATTTTAGTTTTTGGTATTATCAATTACGCAATTTTATTACCTATCATGCTTAACCGACTTATTTTTGGTGAAAAAGTGCAGACTGGCGCAAAACCATCTATTGCGTTATTAGCTGCCCCTGCTAGTTTATGTCTAACTGGATACTTGGCTTTTGTGACGAAACCGTCACCGATTATTGTGGCGGTGTTATTGGGGATTGCCTTATTGATGACGGTTGTTACTTATATGGCGTTATTACATCTATCGCGTTTAACGTTTAGTCCTGGTTTTGCCGCTTTTACTTTTCCTTTAGTGATCAGTGCTAAAGCGCTTTATAGCACAGGTGATTGGTTTAAAAGTGTCGGTATTGCTGAGCACTATATCACTCAATTACACGTGATTGCCTTATTTGAATTATGGGCTGCAACAGCTGTCGTTACTTGGGTTAGTGCCTGTTACATAAAATGTTTGGTAGCTAAATTACAAGATATGTATCTTGTGTATAAAACGCAGATACTAGTAACTGTATAAATAAGTGGTTTGTTATTTGGTATATTTACACGTTATATGGTGATAGAGTAGAATTTGCTAAAACAATTTCCTTTCTTGAGTTACACATTATGCTTATAGAGCAAGATATTACCTGTATCACTATTGGTGCTTACATCGAAAAAATAACCCTTCAAACAGGCAGTTTCAGGCTTACTCAATCTGAATGGGTTAAAAACGAAGTAGTGATTAATAAGCTTATTGAATTGGGAATTCAACGGGTATTAGTTGATACCGAAAAGTTTGACGCTCAAATGGCCGCGGATGCTGTAACCCTTAATTCAATTGAGACTAAGCGTAAACATGAATTCAAGGTGAAGATGACGCAAGCCAAAGCGCTGATCTCGACCTCTAAAGACGTACAAAAGAAAATATTTAAGCATATTGAAGAAGGATTAGAAATTGATCTTTGTTCAGTTAAAACGCTCACCACAGAATTAATCGATACCTTATTTACTGATTCTGATGCATTAATGTGCGCGATTAATATTCGCAACAAAGATGAATATTTGTTAGAGCATTCATTTTCTGTCTCTATGTTAATGGCGTTATTTTCTCGTTATCTTGGTATTGATAAAACAGTGATCAGAGAACTGGCTATTGGTGCATTTTTACATGATATAGGTAAGATACGTACACCAGACCACATTTTAAATAAACCGGGTAAACTGACATCCGATGAGTTTGGAATTATGAAACTACATGTGAATCATTCCATCGATATTATTAAATCTATTCCTGGTATTTCTAAAATTAGCTCGGATGTTGCGGCCATACACCATGAAAAGTTAAATGGAGAAGGCTATCCATATGGTCTGATAGGGCAACAAATATCTCGATTTGGCCGTATGCTTTCTATCTGTGATATCTATGATGCACTCACTGCAAACCGCTGTTATAAAGAAGGGTTAACCCAGCTAAAATCATTCGGTATTCTGCGTAGTCTGGCTCAAGACGGACAACTGGATTTGGACTTAGTGCATGCTTTTATTAAATGTATGGGTGTCTACCCAGTTGGTTCTCTGGTAAAACTAAACTCCAATCGTTTGGCAATTGTCGAAGGTTATAACAAAGCAGATCCTATTAGACCTAAAGTGAATTCGTTTTATAGCTTAGATAAACAGGATTTTGAACTAACAAATCGGATTGACTTATCTATGGCTGATGATGAAATTTCAGAGTCGGTGAGAGCGGATGATTTTGATTTAGATATGGAAGAAATAATGCGATTTTTAGTCAGCGAAGCGTAATCATTTACCACTACCATTAATAACAATGTGTTACAGAAATTACCAGCAACCGAAACGTGCTGCTGGTTTCATTATTAGCTTTTTATTCTTATTTATAGAACTCGTCTTGTTAAACGGTCATTAATGGAAATAATAACGTTATAATAGACGACTAATTTATGTCTGACTGCATGCAGCATTATGGCTGAGAATACACTTACAACGGATGCTGCGGCAATGTCGAAAGGAAAATGCACGCCAATATACACACGAGATAACCCACCTATTACAGCTAATACCGTTAACCCAAACGCCAATTTTCTTGTTGCTTGATGAAGCAATAAACTAAATGCAATACAAAACATAAATGTGGTGTGATCAGAGGGGAATGATGAATTTGCAGCGTGTTCAACAAGTGTTGTACCCAAATTGTTCATAAAAGGGCGAGGGTGGAAATAAACCTGAGCAATAAGTGTATTAATCGCGATACCAACAACAGAAGTCAGTGTTGCACCAATAAGATAACGCTTCGATTGCTCTTTACTGCGAAACCATAAAATCATAACCAATGCGATAAAGACATAAGGCATGCCTTCTGCGAAGAAAATGAAAAAGTAGTCAAAGAGTTGGTTTTGGCCAGCAAATTGATTAATTGCAGAAAAGAGTAAGTTGTTTAATTGTTGCATGAAAAGGTCTTATCTAAATGAATATCAACGATAAGACCTTTATTGTGAAGTAATGTTCAGTTTAAGTATAAAATATTGTATGGGTGCTGATTTTACTATTATATTTCAGATAGTGTTATAACATCTTTTACTTTCACCATTGGTTGCCCTATCGGTGTTGCAACTAAGACTTGAAAGTAAGAGTTACCTAAAGCACTAGTGTAACCACTTGTATTAAAGATGTTTTCATTGTGAAACTCTTTATCTTTAAATGTCAGGAGTTCAATAATATCGGAATCTTTTGATAGATTCATTTTCCCATTTCGTTTAAATATTTTTCGACCTGAAACCCAAAAGCTAGATGGTGACTCATCTTCTTCAACATTTGATGTTGTTGAGAACGTACAGCGATGATTACATGTTTTTTTATGTACCATTACGAAGGTGTGTGTATTCGCATTTTGATATACCGCTAGATTACCTACATGTACGGTTCCACCTACATCATTGTCGAATTTATAAAATTCTTCATAATGATATTGTCCTTGATAAGTGTATTCTTCGTTTGCTTCGATTGCGATATCTAATGATGAGTTAGTTAAAGTGTTACCATTTTGCAGTAAAGCATTAGGATCTGATAATAACTGACAACCACTTAAGGCCAATATACTCGTGAATATGATAATTAATTTGCGCATTGCAATTCCTTTTTGCATTTATCTACTTAGTGATACATTATGATACATGAAGATATCAGTTATTCAATCTAATCTATTAATTATCAAGGGCTAGGAGTGTATGATGGCAACGAGTAAAAAAGTCGCGGTAGTATTATCTGGGTGTGGATTTCAAGATGGTAGTGAAATTAATGAGTCGGTATTAACGTTATTAGCATTAGATTTAAATGATGCGGAATACCATTGTTTTGCACCTGATATAATTCAAACCAAAGTACAAGATCACTACAAACAGCAAGAAATGGATGAACAACGTAACGTGTTGGTTGAATCTGCTCGTATCGCACGTGGTGAGATTAAGCCGCTCACAGAGTTTCAGGCATCAGAATTTGACGCTATTATTCTTCCTGGTGGTTTTGGCGCAGCATTAAATTTATCTGATTTTGCCATCAATGGCCCAGACTGTGTGATTAATGCGGATGTCGAGCAAGCCATTCGGAGTATGCACAGTCTGCATAAAGTGATTGGTGCGCTTTGTATCGCGCCTGTTTTACTTGCTAAATTGCTACCAAATGCTGAACTCACGATTGGTCAGGACGAAGGGGTTGCGAATGCGGTCGTTACTATGGGAGCAACTCATCATAAAACCAATCACGCTGAAATCGTAATAGACGAAAAAAACAATTTAGTGACAACACCTTGTTACATGCTTGATGCTAGTATCAGTGATATCTATGCTGGTGCAACTAAACTCGTGTCGGCAGTATTAGAGCGGGTATAAAACGGATATAAAAGGAGGGCTCAGTTCATTCATCATGAATTGGGCCCTCATCGTATTATTTGTTAGCGCTTATATTTTTGTGCCTTGGTTTATCCAGTTTATCACGACGGTACGTTCATCATCGGTCATTTTAGTGATATTGCCTTGGGGCATAACGCGGTTACGTACTGCCGACAACACTCGGTCTGAATTTAGCTTAATATTTTCAGCTGTATCAAGGTGTACACCAGCCATCGGTGCAACACCTGCGGTTGCATGGCATACGGCGCAACGTTCTGCGACAATACTTTGTACTTCACTAAATGCGACTTGTGGTGCGCTGTTATCGACTGTTGGTTTCGTCACAAACGCTAACGTGATCATGGCAAAAGCGGCGAACGGTAATGTCCATGCGTATTTCTGATGTTGGTGACGCGTATTGAAATAATGACGCACTAACACACTGATAATTGATACTGCCGCTAATATTAACCAGTTATATTCACTCCCATAGGTACTTGGGAAGTGATTACTGATCATGATGAATAACACAGGTAATGTTAAGTAGTTATTATGACGCGAACGTAATAGTGCCTTTGCTGGATCTTTCGGGTCGGGTTGTTCACCTTTCGATACTGCCGCAATCATTTTTCGTTGTCCCGGCATAATAACAAAGAACACGTTGCCGACCATGATCGATCCTATCATCGCGCCAACATGGATATAGGCTGCACGACCTGTGAATACCAGTGATAGGCCATACGCTACGGCAATGATCATTAACATCAGCACTGCGCCCATTAATGCGGGTTTCTGAGCTAATGGTGACTCACATAATAAATGATAAACAATCCAGCCAACCACAATTGTCGCGATACCAATTGCAATACCTTGCCATTCAGTTAAGCCTGATTCGGGTGAAATCAGCATCGATTGCGCATTAAAGTAATATACGACGGTTAACAGTGAGATACCGCTAAGGAAAGTTGTGTACGCTTCCCATTTAAACCAATGTAGTGTTTCAGGCATTTTTGCTGGCGCAAGTTTGTACTTTTCTAAGTGGTAAATACCACCGCCATGAATAGCCCAAAGGTCACCAGCTAAACCCGTTTTTGGGTTGATGCGATTAAGATGGTTTTCTAGCCATACAAAATAGAATGAGGCACCGATCCAAGCGATACCAAAAATCATATGCATCCATCGAATCGCAAGATTCAGCCATTCCGTAATATGCGGATCCATAAATACTCCCTGTTATTATAATTACGTACCGAGTACGCCTTTATTAAATATGTTAATGCGAATTACAATATTATTGTGTCTTTAAATACATTTACTGTTTTTCAAATATGCGTGTTTCAGCATCGGTAAAATGTACTTCTTCACAGTTGTTTCCCGGACCTGCGCGATCGACGATCAAGAATTGATCTTGATCTGTTAACGCGAGGATAGGGTGGTGCCAAACACCTTTGTGATAATTAATACCCTGTGACCCATCGCTGATAAAGCCACGGATAGTTTGACTATCTAGTCGTTCTTGCTTTAGATCACCGGTTGGCGCGGCGACTAAAATTAAATACGCATTGCCAAATAAAGGAATAAACGCCTGTGAACCTAACGGGTGGCGCTCCATCATGCTTACCGACAATGGATAAGTTAATGGTGTTGCCTGAAAGATACTAATGATCGTACGACCACCCTCTGTTTCGGTGTCGACATCGGCAAGCTGATGGTAGCGACGCGTAGAACCATTGTTGATCATGAAATAATCACGATCCGTAGTTGCGATCACATCCCCGTAAGGTTTAAACGCTTCTGTTGTTAATGGTTCAAGTGTAATAATGTTAGTCATCAGCAAGTCCTTTATATTGACAATATAGTGGTGATTATTTAGATACAGTACCGAACAGTCGTACTCGGCTAATACCACCGTCTGGATAAATATTTACACGAATGTGAGTAATATCACCAAGCGAGTTCACTTGTTTTTCAAAGTTATGAATATTATCTGCAGATAGTTTTTGTGCTGGCAACAGTTCGCGCCAGAATAAGCTTTGTGCTTGGATCTGCTCTTCGGTACCGCCAGCCACACAAGCGGCTTGGATATTGACTGAATCTGGGAAATTACCTTTAAAGTGCGCTGTATCGATTTCGATACGATCAACACTGCCCTTATTACCTAATGCGATAATGACCCAATCATTACCCGGTGTACGACGGCGTGCTGTTTCCCAGCCATCACCCATGTTCACACCACGACCAGGGTTCAATAAATTACCCATCACACCAAAGTGTTCATCGTTACAAGCAATTGCACGGCCACCGTTAACTGTTGCCGCTAAATCAATTTCTTGATCGGATCCGATAGTATCCCAGTTAATACTTGGCTTACCGTAAACGCGTAAACGTGCAACACCACCGTCAGGATAAATGTTAAGGCGTACATGGGTATAAATAGCATCACCTGTTAGGCTAAATAAATGCTCACTATCACCTTGTAATGATTCTGAACCGAGTATTTCTGTCCATACTGTTTCTGCTTTTGGTTCTTGACCATCATCGACAAAACAGGCGTCAACAGAGGCTGAAGGCGCATAGTTACCAGTAAAGTTTGATGTATCAATATTCAGACCTTCAATTGAACCAGGTAAACCTAAACGAACGATACAGTAATCATAACCTTCATGGCGCTTACGACGAGATTCCCAACCGTCCATCCATTTACCATTTTCATCATATAGATCGGGTACAAATACGGCGGCTTCTGTTTTTAGCATTCGTTGCTTATCAGCAAAAAAATCATCCGTTGCAAAAATAGCTTCCGCACCGAGCTTTTCATCAGCAAGGTTAATATGGCGGTCAAAATTTAATTCAGTAGTCATTGTAGTCGTCCTTGTTATAAATCGTTTAAACGAAATGCGGCGATTTTGTTTATTTCTAATAATGCTTGTTTGAACTCGGCGTCGATATTATTTTGAATTCGACGTTTAAAGTCCGCTAAGATTAAAAAACGGTTAGCACCACGCACAGCTTTGATGAAAGGGAAATTAAATTTCGCTTTATAGGCATCATTGAGTTGTGTGAAATGGGTAAACTCTTCAGCTGTGCATTGATCTATTCCTGCACCTGCTTGTTCAGAGGTTGATGCGGCGGTAAGTTCACCATTAACTGCTGCGCGACCTGCTAAATCAGGGTGGGCATTGATTAATGCAAGTTGTTGCTCAGGATCTGCCGCAAGTAAAATGTCCGCCATGCATTGCTGTAATGTGGCAATATCATCGATATCGATACCTTGGTGTTGGTGTCGTTGATAGGCTTCTTCTGCAACCCAAGGGCTGTGTTCATAGATATCAGCAAACACAGCCACAAAATCGGATTGTGATAGTTGACTTGGTTTGCAGGTATTAAAATGTGTCATGTTACGCATCCTCATATGGGTGATGTTTGATCCAGTGATTTGCTATTTGTTCTCGAGTACATAGCCACACATCATCATGCTGTTGTACGTAATCTAAGAAACGCTTTAATGATGCCACGCGACCTGGACGGCCGATTAAGCGGCAATGTAGCCCTACTGACATCATTTTTGGTGATGTAACACCTTCAGCATAAAGGGTGTCGAAGCTGTCTTTTAAGTATTGAAAGAATTGCTCGCCACTATTAAAACCCTGTGCAGTTGCAAAGCGCATATCATTCACATCTAAGGTATAAGGGATCACCAAGTGCGGTTGATTGTTGGCTTTAACCCAATACGGTAGGTCATCATCATAGGCGTCTGAGTCATATAGAAAACCACCTTCTTCAGCGACCAAACGTCGGGTGTTAGGACCCAACCGGCCAGTATACCAACCCGTCGGACGTTTTCCTGTTAGCCTTTTGATAATGTCGATCGCTTTATGTAAGTGTTCACGCTCTTCGGATTCATCGGTATATTGATAATCAAGCCAGCGATAACCATGGCTACAAATCTCGTGGTTTGCAGCAACAAATGCTTTGGCTACATCAGGGTGTCTTTCTAAGGCCATTGCAACTGCAAATACGGTGAGTGGTATTTGATAGTCAGCGAATAAACTTAACAAACGCCAAACACCTGAACGGCTGCCATACTCATAGCAAGACTCCATACTGAGATTACGTACACCTTGTAAAGGAACTGCGCCGGGCATTTCGGATAGAAAAGCTTCTGATTCACTATCACCATGTAATACGCAACGTTCGCCACCTTCTTCATAGTTAAGAACAAATGAGATAGCTAAGCGTGCTTTGTTAGGCCAGTTGGCATTTGGCACATTTTGGCCATAACCAATAAGATCTCTGGGATAGGCAACAGTCATCATGACTCCTTATTATGCGTATATTTCGCTAATCACTCTTTAAATTATAGATAAGCAATCACGTTGTTATACAATTATTGCAATTATTGTATACAAAATCCATATAAATACGTAACAAGTCTGTAAAGGTTTGGTTTGTACCTAAAAGGGGGTTGGTTGTTGGTATATTCTTGGTTTTTTCTATTTATTAGTGATTATTATGGAATTAACAAGGTGTTTTTTTGTATTTTTAAAATAAAAAATAGATTAATTATTTAACTTTTGACTATTTTTCTGCAATCATACGAAACATAAACTTAACATATTGTATTAATCTATGTATTGAATTTGTAGTTTAGACGATATTTAAGCTGTGATATTTAATGGCGACAGTAAGGTATTTTTGATTATGAGTGGACTCAGTACACATGTACTTGATACAGCCAATGGTGTTCCAGGTGCTGGTATCAGTATTAAATTATATAAGGTAGAAGCAGATCAATTAGAGTTAGTCGCTTCAGCCGTCACTAACAGTGATGGACGAACTGATTCTTTATTATTAACCAGTGATGAACTGCTTGTTGGTAAGTATCAACTACAATTTGATACGGCAGATTATTTCCGGGCACGTGGAGCAATGGTGCCAGAAACTGCTTTTTTAGATGACATTGTTATCCGTTTTGGTATTAGCGATACACAAGCGCATTACCATGTACCGCTGTTGGTATCCCCGTTCAGTTATTCGACTTATCGTGGTAGTTAGTTGAAACGAATAATAAAATTAATATTATAAAAACGTAAAATCGGTAAACCCGAATACAACAAGGGAAGTATGATGGATAAAACACAACAAGGATCTGAGTTACAGGGATCAGCTAAAGGTGGCATATTAGAGAGGTTATTTAAACTCTCTGAGCATGGTACTACGGTGAAAACTGAGCTTATGGCAGGTTTAACAACCTTCGTTACTATGGCTTACATTATTTTTGTAAACCCAGATATTATGGCAAAGACTGGCATGGATAAGGATGCGCTGGTTGTTGCTACTTGTATTGGTGCTGCAATTGGCTGTATGTTGATGGGACTATACGCGAACTGGCCAGTGGGACTTGCGCCGGGTATGGGGCTTAATGCTTTCTTTACTTATACAGTCGTATTTGACATGGGTTACACATGGCAGGTCGCTATGGCGGCTGTGTTTGTCTCGGGTGTACTCTTTGCGTTAATGAGTTTTTATAAGATTCGAGAATGGATATTAGACAGTATTCCGCAGAGCTTACGCTATGCAATGACAGCTGGAGTGGGTCTGTTCTTAGGCATCATTGGTTTTAAAAATGCTGGGATCGTTGTTGCTTTTGAACCGACGCTGACGACATTAGGTAATTTTAAAGAGCCGAGTGTATTACTTGCCGCATTAACTTTCCTCATCATTGGTTCATTATTCCGTCGTAATCTATTTGGCGCGGTATTAATCGGTATGTTAGTTACAACGCTTGCTGGTATTCCACTCGGTCTGGTTTCTGCACCTGCGTCAATTATTTCTACGCCACCAAGCATTGCGCCATTATTCATGGCGATGGATTTTGAACACCTGTTTTATAATGCTGAAGGGCTATTTAATGTCGGTATGATCAGTATCATTATCTCGTTTTTATTTGTTAACATGTTTGATACGGCGGGCACATTAATGGGGGTCGCGGATAAAGCGAATCTGATTAATGAAAAAGGTGAAATTGAGAATCTGAAAAAATCACTGAAAGCAGATTCTGTATCAAGCGTATTAGGTGCTTGTGTCGGTTGCCCGCCAGTTACATCTTATGTTGAAAGTGCATCTGGCGTTGCGGCTGGTGGCCGAACGGGTTTAACTGCAGTGACGGTTGGAGTGTTATTTTTAGCGGCGACCTTCTTTACGGATGTTGCGTTAATTATTCCAAGTTATGCGACTGCGGGTGCACTTATTTTTGTTTCTTTCTTGATGATGAGTGGCCTGAGTAAAGTAAACTGGGATGAGTTTACCGATTATGTACCAGCCTGTATTACGGCAATTATGATGGCCTTCACGTTCTCTATCGCGAATGGTATTGCACTTGGTTTTATCGCTTATACTTTCTTAAAAGTAGGTTCAGGTAAAGCAAAAGAAGTATCAATTAGTATTTGGGTATTAACGGCTGTGTTTGTTGCTAAATTAGCGTTTATGTAAACACGAGTTTAAACCAATAAAAAAGCCACTGATATTGTCCAATAATAGGATACTTATCAGTGGCTTCTTTGTTTGTACGGTATAACTGTACCGCTATATCACGCTATCACTATTTTGCGTTATAAATCGTGGTATCTAATTCTTTTTCTGATTTGGCAATGATCACTGATGCGGCAATATCACCAGAAATATTCACGGTAGTACGTGCCATATCCAGAATACGGTCGATACCGGCAATCAGTGCAACACCTTCAACAGGTAGACCGACAGTAGTAAGTACTAACGTTAGCATGATAAGACCTGCACCTGGTACACCCGCAGTTCCAATAGATGCTAATGTCGCAGTTAAGATAATTGTGATGTATTCAGGCATACCTAAATCAATACCAAATGCTTGTGCAACAAATAATGTTGTTACACCTTGATAAAGTGCGGTGCCATCCATGTTGATAGTGGTACCCAGTGGTAATACAAAGCTTGATACGCTTTTTGATACACCGAGGTTCTCACGTGCACATTTCATTGATACTGGTAATGTTCCTGCACTTGATGTCGTGGTGAAAGCAACAACTTGCGCATCAACAATACCGCGGAAATATTGTACTGGACTTAGTTTTGCAATAAATACAATCAGTGCGCTATAAACACCTAACACATGTAAGATACTACCAAGGTAAACCGCACCAATGACTTTCATAAGTGGTAATAGTAGCGCTAAACCAAATTTACCTGCCACCCATGCCATCAATGCAAATACACCGTAGGGTGCCAGTTTCATCACTAGATCCGTTAGCTTGTACATTGCTTCTGCAAGGCTTTCGAAAACCGAAATTGCTGGTTTACCTTTTTCACCAATCAGGGTCAGTGATACACCAAGAGCCACCGCAAATACGATGATTTGTAGAATATGACCTTGAGCTAGAGCTCCTACAGGGTTAGTTGGTACTAACCCAACAATCGTCTCAGCTAACGACGCGGTTTCTTTTACCGCTTCAGCTTGTTGAGCGACGAGTTCTAAACCTGCACCTGGCTGTAACAAATTACCTAATAATAGGCCGATGGAGATAGCAACTGCGGTAGAGATAAGATAGAACATCACTGCTTTAAAACCAATGCGTCCCATTTTACTGGTATCTTGCATTGAGGTGATACCAACAATGATTGAGCAGAAAACCAGTGGCACAATTAACATTTTAATGGTGTTAACAAATAATGACCCGATTGGTTTTAGAATGGCTGCATCTTCACCAAAGATAATACCCACGGTAATACCGAGGATCATACCGATAACAATTTTCTGCCAAAGGGGTAAGTTAAACCATAGTTTTTGGCTTAAAGTCGGGGTACCTACTGATTCAGTATTACTCAAAATTGACGTCCTCTACTTTCTCTTATCGTAATGTGTGGCATAAACCTGCTGTGAATTAACTTCATTCAGCACAGTTGAGAGAGGTCAGTTTATCGGTCATGTTGTAAATGTAAAGCCATTCATGCTTTCTTTTGGGTAATACTTAGTTACATGCACTATATCATGCGTTTTTATTGGTTTTCTTGTTGATAAAGTGAACTTTGTATAACCAAAATGAGTTACTGTTGACGATTCCATTGTTACTGTGTAATTATTTCATTATCTTTTTAACATCAGTAATCAGTGATTTATAGCCGTCGGTAATTAACATAACTATCGTATCTTCTGAGTGTGGCTTGAGTGCTTTTTGTTTAATGTAAACAACCAAGGTAACGCCAACAAAGAAAGAAATAAGCATAATTAGAAAGTCCTATATAGAGTGTGAGTTAGGTTCTCGATAATAACATAATCAGATAACTACGAAATACTCGAGTGGTACTATAAACATTATAAAGGAATGTAATGTATAAATTTTTAATAACTAAGACAGCCCAAAAAGTTTACTTTGTGCTGGCTACCATGCTGATTATTGGTACGTTCATCGTATCTTTACAGCCAAATATAGTGGCAAGCTCAAATCCTACGATCAGTATCGAGTCTGCTATTCAGTCTATTACAACTAACGATTATTCTGTAGTTGCAGCTAATGACGTGATTCCTGATGTCGCCATTGTACCCGTTCCACCAGTCGCCGTATCAATTCAGAAAGTATTACGAGTGTTAACGTGGGCGGGCGGTGAAATCATTTTCCCTCGTCATGGGCACCCACAAAATATTGAATTAGAGTATCTGCAACGATTTGCTGACGAAAATAATTTAAAGATTGAAAAAATTCGTGTTAAAAAATTTGTTGATCTTATTCCTATGCTGCTAAGTGGCAAAGGCGATCTTATTGCTGCAAATCTAACGAAGACACGTGATCGAGCTAAATTGGTTAGTTTTACAGAACCTTATTTACTTACTAAAGAATATTTGGTGATGGGCAGTCAAAGTAAAAATTTAAACTCAGCTAAAGATTTGAATGGCCGTGAAATTGTTATTCAAAAGGAAAAAAGCTATGAATCGACCGCATTAGGATTACAAAAAGCATATCCTAAGCTTAAAGTTCGTTTAGTTGATAGCGCGATTAGCCATGAAGCTTTATACGATAAGCTAGCCAGTGGAGAGTATGATATTACTATCCAAGATAAAGTCAGCAAGTGCTTATCGTGATGATATTAAAATGAGCTTGCAGGCAAGTGTGACGCGTCATCTTGGTTGGGGGGTTGCCCCAGGTAACAAGAAGTTGTTAAAACAACTAAATCAATTTTTAAAAGAACAAAATTTGATTGCTAACGTTAAGCGAAAATCAAAACATAGTAATAAAACCCAATGGCAGAAAATTCAAGAGTCGAGAACAGTCCGCTTTGTATTACGCAATAACCTTTCTTCTTATTATATTTGGCGTGGTGAGTTACTCGGTTTCCATTATGAATTAGCAAAACGCTTTGCTAAAGAGCATAAGCTTCGCTATGAAATTATTGTTGCACCGAACAATGTCGCTTTACTTGATTATTTGCTTGAGGATAAAGCAGATATCGCGTTGGGATTTTTAACCCCGACGGCACAGCGACGTGATAAAGGGATCGCTTTCTCTCGCCCATATCATTACGCTTCTGAATTAGTGGTTGCCCATAAAGATCACTCAGAAATTAGTTCTACTGTCGAACTCGCTAATAGTAATATTTATATTAGACCATCGAGCTCGTATTGGGAAAGTGTTGTTGAATTGAAAAAAACGGTCAAGAATATTAATTTGATTGGCGTGCCAGAAAGTCAGGAAACAGAATCAATCATTGAAAATGTAGGGGATAAAGAATATGAAATGACGATTGCAGATAGCCATATTGTTGATATTGAAATGACATTCCGTGATGATATTCAGTCATTAATGGCGTTAGGTGCACCTAAATCTCAAAGTTGGGCGATTGCCTCGGGACATAATACGTTATTAGCAAAATCGAATGCCTTTATTAAGAAGCATTACAAGGGGCTATTTTATAACGTTATTTACAATAAATACTTCAAGAATCAAAAACGTTTAGATACCCATTATAAAGATTACGTTCGTCAAAATAATTCTGGCGTATTATCACCTTATGATGACATTGTGAAAGAATACGCGAGCCAATATGATTTTGATTGGCGTTTGTTAGTATCACAAATGCATCAAGAAAGTCGTTTCAATCCTAACGCTAAATCAATGGCGGGCGCGAAAGGTTTGTTCCAATTAATGCCGCGTACAGCGAAAGAATTAGGGATCCGTAATGTGCATATTCCTAAGCAGGGTATTAAAGCCGGTGTTTTGTATATGAATTGGGTGCGTGAACGTATGCGTAAAGATGAGGTTAAAGATAATCAGTTAATCTGGTTCACGTTAGCGTCATATAATGCAGGGGCTGGGCATGTTCGAGATGCAATGCGTTTAGCTAAACAAAAAGGGTGGCGTGATGATGTCTGGTTTGGTCATGTAGAAAAGGCCATGTTATTGCTGTCTCAATCTAAATATGCAGCTAAAGCACGTTATGGGTATGTGCGTGGACAAGAGCCTGTACATTATATTCGTGAGATTAAGCGACGTTTTGAAACGTATGATAATATTTTGAGAAAATAGCGGTTTACGAGTGATCAATCGTCGACGATTACACTGAATATTGCGTTAGGTCATTTCATTTGGGATGACCTTTTTTATCCCCCGAATAAAAGTGGACATTACTAAAGGGGTATTTTATGCTGATTTCATTCTTTTTTTACGCCGTTAAATACTATGAATTCATTATCCTCTTGGTTTCTTGTCATACGTCCAAAAACGTTACTGGTCGCATTGGCGGTTATTTTACTTGGGCAAACGCTAGCTTGGGTCGACTCCCCGCATAATTTCAGTTTTTATATCGCCATTCTTTGCATGATCTGCTGCATGACGTTACAAATTGCGGTTAACCTTTCTAATGACTATTTTGATGGCAAAAATGGTGTTGACGGTGATGATAGGTTGGGCCCTGATCGTGCATTGCAAAAAGGACTTATATCGGCTGAACATTTGCGCGTTGGTATCATTACTATGTGTATTTTGGCTATTGTCAGTGGTTGCTATCTTATCTATGTGGGTGGCTGGGTTTATGTTTTGTTAGGGCTGTTATCATTAGTTGGCGTGTATATTTATAGTGGTGGCCCTCGACCACTGGCTTCGCATGGACTTGGTGAAGTGGCTGTTTTCCTTTATTTTGGTTGGCTAGCTGTTGTCGGAAGTTATTATCTGCAAGTACAAGTACTGACTATCGATGTCTTTATTCCGGCTAGTCAGATAGGATTCTTAGTTGTCGCAATCATGTTGGTGAATAACATTCGTGATATTGCTTCCGATCGTCGCGCGCAAAAATTTACTTTAGCAACCCGTTTGGGCGTGAAGGCAAGTAAGCAGCTTTATTGCATTACTATGCTATTACCTTCGTTATTAATGATTGTGGACAGCTACTCCGTACTTATTATGATTTTACTACTGCCCGTGCAACTTGCATTGTGTGTCGCGATTTATCAACGTAGTGGAAAAAAATTAAACTTACAGCTAGCGCAAACCTCGATGGCGGTATTATTGTGGGGGGGATTGTATTCGGCTAATTTGGTTGTTGGTTAATACAAAATAGAAGGGCAGTCAATTGAGTGAAAAATACCGAGTCGTATAACTCGGTATTTCTATTTCAGGTTATCTTCAAATACGGATGTGCTTAATAGTGTGTCTTTCGCACGCGAGTTGGCATTGACGATGTATTCTCATATAATTCAAAAACGCGTTTAAAATCGAGTTCTAACTCTGTTGCGTATACATCTTCATTAATCGGGTAAGTTTGCACCACACGTGCTCCCCGGATTATACCGGATACAGAAGCTTCTATTGATTCGCCTTGTAGCGTTCTTGATCTATAGTTGGTGTCACTATAGATTTCTTGGCCACTGACTTGCTCTGCTAACTCTCGATACGCATCCAATTTAGATGCGCGCATTGCATTAAGCATGCGTTCACTTTCACTATTGCCTGGCTGAGAACTTAAAGCAGCATAGCCAACTGCTTTGAGTACTGGGAAGCTTTTCGGTTCTTTGACATCATAAACCGTGTCTTTTTCTAATAGTGAGCAGCCTGTTAAACTAACCAGAGTTGCAAGCATAAGTAAACGCAGATATTTCATTGATAAACCTTAATTAGTGATACGAACAGAAGGCGCTGAACCAGTACGATAAATATAACGACCACGGCCTTCGAGTGGCCCCATACTATTTGAACCACCAATAACCAAATGGTTAGGGATAATGCCTTGCGCTGTTGACTCAACAAACCCTGATTCCATATTAATGACACGCATATTAACTATTACGCCTTCACTGTTACGTGACATAGTGCCGGTTAAGATGCGTGATACTGGTAATTGGCCGCGTAATTTTTTCCAATCACGGGTGAAAACAAAATCCCCTTGACCTGTCACGCTGATGGTGCCTGTGGTTTTATAGTCAATTACTGGAATGCGACGAATAGTTAATTCGTGAATAAAGGATTCCGATAGCGTTTGGCCGAGCCAATTTGTTGTCGATAAATCGTCAAGATTGACGAAAGAAGTGACGGCAATTGGTTCATTATTGGGAATAATAGACAAATCATTGACGATCAATTGATCCGCTAAACCACGGACGATAAAACTTAGCTCTTGGGTATAGTTTATCGGTTGGTCTGGTAACAAACTTCTTGGGTATTTTGGCTCATAAGAATTACCACCCCAAGTTGAATGAGGTGGTGTTTCTTTCTCCGCTTCAGGGGTACCTGCTGGTTGCTTTAATGCGCAACCGTTGAGTAAGGTAATTAGGCTGATAGCTATGACTGCCTTTTTCATATTACTTCCTTAAGTGCTTTAATTATTGTCGTTAAACCGTTATTTATCGCTAGTCGAGATGTCTCGGCGGTAAGGGTAGGTATAAGGACTTCTGAATATATTATTGTACTGTTCTTTAGTAAGCACACTTTGTGCCATGTTGGCATTATAGCCATTTGGCTGGTAAACAGGTTGAACAATCACTTGTTTAATAACGACTGGTTGCACTTTGGTATTTGCGCCAGTTAATAAAACATGTCCTGGTTCTTCGATCACGGTGCATGCTGAAGTCAACACAACCGCTAATGACGGTAGTAAAAAACGCTTCATACTTGTTCCTAAATTTGTGCTATGCGTGATTATAGATAAATACAAGCAAATTACTTGCCAATAAAATAGGCTCGGTATTATTTTTTATTATAATAGCGTTTTTATCTATTTAATTAACCTCGATACTGTTTTATTTTTATAAAAAATTGATCTGGTACAAATTTTGCTTTTAAAATAGACATATTCAGAATTCATATGCGATTTAAAATGAAAAAAGTTCTCCTACTACTATTGGTTTGTTGTTCTTTCACTCTACATGCGGAATGGTATGAAGTTGAAGGTGAGGCGATTATTATTGACGGTGATGTAGATATTGCACGAGAACTAGCAGTACGTAATGCCTTGAAACAAGCACTATTATATGCGGGTGCATCGGTTTCGAGCTTACAATCCTTTAATGGCGGTAAAATATTATCTGATCGTTTCCAAATCCGTATGGATGGTGAAGTGAGAGATATTCGTCTAAAAAGCGAGTCGGTAAAACTGGATAAAATCACGGTACAAATTGTCACTGATATTGTTGCAGACCGTAATAAATGCTTGAGTGCAGGGTATCAAAAATCTGTGTCTTTACTGCGTTTTGGTATTAGGCACCGTGAACAAGCCAGTTATGGTGGTATCTATAACATAAACGAATCTTTCAGCCGTTTGCTGTACCAAAGTTTACGTAAAAATAGTCAAACATTTGATGCGCGTGAATTCATTAATCAAAACATTGGTTTTAGCGGCAGCTCTTTGCCGCTGCGTGGTAATTTAACAGCACAAGAAATTAAGCAAATCAGTAAGTCAGCAGATAGCCAATATATTATTTTGGGATCGATTACCGACTTATCGACATTTAAACCAGTTGTGAATGGTATCGCGAAGATATTTTCCGGTGATTTACCGGATCGTAATTTCCGGCTGAATATACAGGTTTTTGATGGTTTTAATGGCAGTTTATTATTTGATCGTAACTACAGTAAAGTGACAAAATGGGAGTTTGCTAAACACCGAGTTGTGGATACGGATACGTTAAAATTTTGGCGCTCTGAGTTTGGGGTATCTCTACAGTTAATTATTGACGATGTGTTGTTTGATTTAGATGCAAGTTTGCAATGTAAATTGGTGGAAGCGCGTGTTATTGCTGTTGATGGTAATGAAGTGAACATTAATATTGGCCGTAATAATGGCTTAAAATTAGGTGATCAATTTATGATTAAACACACTGGTAGTTATGTTGATCAGTTTGGTATCAGTCGTAAAAAAGAGACCAATAGTAGTAGCAAGGTTGAAGTAACCAAACTGTATGATCAGCAAGCAAGTTTGATGACGGTTGATAGACAACCTACTGCTAATGTTCAAATAGATGATTTGGTGATTTTAAACTAGTTAATGTAGTGGTTGTGATATAGCGCTATGTTAACGTTAATATTTTGAGGTTAATCTTGTATTATTGTTATATTTTATGCGCGGCCTGATTACTTTTTAAAATAAAACTGCTATTGCTTTTATTCCAGTTCATTACTTGATTAGTGGTTGTTCAAACACGGGATATTATCATTATGTGGTTTTTAATTGTTTCTATTACTGTTTTAGTTTTTTTTATTTTTATTCGTAGTCTGTATGGCGAAGATCTTCGTCAATACGATAGCACGGATTTAAGTGCGACGTTTTATCGTCCAACACCTTCGTATAAATACCCACAAGCATTAGAGTTGATCGAAAGTATTCAAGAGCCTATCGATTTTATTAAACCGAGCAAATATCTTTATGCATTACGAAAAAATATTGATCGTTTAGGTGATGTTGAATTGGATTGTAAGATCATCCCAGTCTCGACCCGTTTTCAAGGTCATAATATTATGGGCGAGTGGATCCTGGATAAAAAAAGTGATGTAAATAAGCGCTTACTTTATATTCATGGTGGTGGTTTTGCGGTGGGTAGTGCGAAGAGTCACCGGGTGGTGACAGAACGTTTAGCACGTGAACTTGGTGTTGCAGTATTTGCTGTGAATTATGCAATGATCCCTGATGGTAAACGTGAGCAGGGAATCTATGATTGCCGTTATGCGTATCAATGGCTTCTCGCCAATAATCCAAATAATAAACAGGCATGTCATCGTATTTATGTGGCGGGAGATTCAGCAGGTGGTAATTTAACATTATCCTTAATTGGCTGGTTAAAGTCTCAAGAAATTCGTCAGGTGGATGCTGCTATTGCAATATGTCCTTGTATTGATAGTACCTTCAGTTATGACAGTTTGAGCTATAATGCTAAAACTGACTTCTTGCTAAGTCCGTTCATGGGGAAGTTCCACCATTTTCCTAAATTTATATTACTTATCTGGGTAACCATTCTTTTTCGCATGAATCCTAGCGATCCGAGAGTATCGCCAATATTTGGTGATTTATCTGGTTTACCGCCAATTTTGATTCATGCAAGTGATACCGAAATGATGGTGGATGACTCTCGACGTTATGTGAATAAAGCGTGTTCGGAAGGCTCCGATGTGCGCTTGCAAACATGGTCTAATATGTTGCATGTTTGGCATTTGTTTGATCTAGAAGAGGCCGATGAAGCGTACGCTGAAATCCGTCAATTTGTGCAAGAGTGTGATGATGAGTTGGAAACAATTGCAAGTTAGCCATCCGGTTAAGGCAATGTGATTTTATGGTTTTATAGTGTCTGTTATGTTATTTTATTCACAATTTCACTGACTTATATAAGGAGTGGCGGAATGTCAACTCAAGGCTTAGCTAGCCCTATCCGATTGTTTTCTTTTTCTGTGCAATGGTTTATACAAATTATATTATTGTGTGGCCTACTGTTCAGCATGCAAGTTAATGCGGTTGAGGCATCGGCGATTACAGTGTCGGATGAAATGATAGCCACTCAATTAACAGACAAACAATCACAGCCCGTAGATATAGCGCATGTTGCTGACAACGCTGCTTTGAAAACACCTATTATTGCTGACACCATTTATTTTGGTGGTGATATTTTGACGATGGAAGGACTTGAGCCAGCTTATACTGAATCAGTTGCAACGAAAGATAAAAAAATAATTTTTGTTGGTTCTAAAATAGAAGCAATGCAATTCAGTGGGGATAATACCAAGCTAATTAATATTAGTGGAAAAACCATGCTACCTGGTTTTATCGAACCGCACGTACACCCTTCAATTGCGGCTGTTATGTTGCCTAATGAGATCATTGCTCCTTATGATTGGGTGTTGCCTAACGCAGTTAAAAAAGGGGTTTCTGGTCATTTCGCTTACCTTAAGCGGCTAAAGCAATCAATTGATGATAATGCCGAAAAAGATAGTGTCTTTTTTGTGTGGGGTTATCACCAACTCTGGCACGGCGAATTAACACGTGAGATATTAAATGAACTGTCGCCAAATAAACCTGTTGCGATTATTCACCGTTCTTTCCACGAAATATTTTTGAACGATGCCGCGATTAAAAAATTTGGTCTTAAGCAAGATGACTTTGCTAACAATCCGCAAGTTGATTGGATAAAAGGTCATTTTTATGAAGGTGGCTGGTTAGCATTATTACCTAAGATTACAGCTGATTTTATTAATCCTGAAAGTTATAAATTAGGGTTAAATATCATGTCTAAATTAGTGCTTAAAAATGGTATTACAACGATAGCTGAACCAGGTTTCCCTAGTTCTAACTTTGATTTAGAGTATCAATTATTAAAATCAGAAATGGATCAAAAACCACCTTATGATGTATTTCTCATCCCGAATGGTACGTATTTATATAATGCAAGTGGGCAGAGTAATCAGAAAGCATTAGATTTCATCGAAACCTTAGAAGATAAATATAATACTGAAAATATTAAATTTTTGCCTAAGCAAATTAAGCTGTTTTCGGATGGTGCGATTTACTCTCAGCTGATGCAAATGCAAGATGGTTATTTAGACGATCATGAAGGCGAGTGGATGACGCCATTGGATCTATTCCAGCAACAACTCAGTTTTTATTGGAAAAATGGCTATCAGATCCATGTGCATGCTAATGGTGATTTAGGTATTCAGAAAGTATTGGATTTTAATCAAGCTGATCAAGCCAGGTTAGCGCGAAAGGACCATCGATTTACTTTGCACCACATGGGCTATTTCACCAAAAAACAAGTAAAACATATGGCTAAATTAAGCATTGAAGCATCTGTGAACCCGTATTATTTATGGGCCTTAGCGGATAAATATTCGGAAGTCGGGTTAGGCAGTGATCGTGCCGAAAATCTGGTGCGTGTTAATAGTTTGATGAAGAAAAATATCCCCGTTTCATTTCATTCTGATTTTTCTATGGCGCCTATGGAACCGTTAACACTTGCTTGGACAGCGATTAACCGAGAAACATCGGAGCATAACAAAGTATCGCAAAAAGAACGTATTACAGCCTATCAGGCGATGCAAGCTATTACCATAAATGCAGCTCATACGTTAAGACTAGAAGATAACATTGGTTCTATCGTTGTTGGTAAAATGGCTAACTTTACTTTGCTTGAGCAAAATCCGTTAAAAGTAATGCCAATGCAGATTAAAGATATTCCTGTGTGGGGTGTCGTTTTTGAAGACCAGGTCAATACTGTCGTGTCTGTGCCAAAAATGAAGCATCTAGAAACGCGTGTTATCTATTTAGAGCGTCAGAGCTTACCGCCGTCTTCAACCGTTACTATTACGTTGGAGGATATCTCTAAAACTGATATTAGCAGTTCAATACTAGGTCAAAAAACCATCGAAGCCCATACGCCTCCTCCTTATAATATTTCGTTAGAATACGATCCCGCATTATTTGATCATAATGGCCAGTATGTTGTTAGCGCGAGAATCGAAAATAATGGTAAGCTACTGTACTCTGCTACTCTAGATTTACCAGCGTTGGGTAAGTTGTCGGGACAGTTATTTGAATTGGTGCTTAAGCCTATTTCACGGCAACCTGACACTGTAAGTGATTCTGTACAGGCTCCTGAATTAACGCCTGCAGAGTAAGTTTATAAGCCGGTGATAAGTCTAAAAATTATTTTAAGGTAATTATTTACATGCAAAAAAATAGACGTCTGCTAAATCGTAAAATGCTTTTAACCACTGCCGTTATCAGCACCTTGTTAATGGGCTTGAGTGGCTGTGAAACTACCGAGCAGGGGAGTGCTAAAGTTGAGCAGGCGGTAACTACCCAGCAACACAGTATTACAGCGAATGTGTTTTACCGACAGCGCATTGCTTTACCACCGGGTGCACAAGTGAGCTTGGTATTGGAAGATATTTCGAAAATGGATGTGGCTGCGGAAATTATAGCTCAGCAAACGATCACTGCTGTCGGGTTTCCACCCTATAAAATTGATTTACGCTATAACGCTGCGAAAATAAAGCCGCAGCATCGTTATGCATTACGCGCGCAGATTGAGCTTGATGGTCAGTTATTATTTATCAATACAGAGCAAGTTGATGCATTTAGTAACCAGAGTGCTAAACCGACCGAAATTTTGGTATCGCAAGTACGCTCCGAAGTTAACGGTGTCGGGAAAGTTCGTTTAACGGGAACGCACTGGCTGTTATCTATGCTAGGTACAGAGGCAATTACTGCTGATGTTACTCTGCACACCCCTTATATTACATTCAATCAAGACGACAAAAAAGTGTTGGGCTTTGCAGGCTGTAATCGTTTTAGTGGTAATTATGACATATTAGCTAATAGCGTTAATCTGACTCAATTATCAACAAGCAGAAAGCTGTGCTTTCAACAAATGAATTTAGAAACGCAATTTTTAGCGGTATTGTCAGAAACGGCTAATTATAAAGTAATTGATAATACTTTAACGTTATACAGTAATAGCGGTCTTGCGTTAGGGCAATTTACAGCCGAAGAAAAGAAGTAATAATGTGACTTTCTATAACAAAACTCGTTTAGATGCAGTTGCCGATAACCAGCCGTTATTAGCTCATCTAGCAAGTATCTAACCTTTACTTTCTTTCTGATTATATAAGCACTGTTATGTTTCTCATGATGGTGCTTTTTTCTATTTATTACGAACCGCTATTATTACGACTGATGGTTGTTCGTTAATACTACTTCTAACATCTTAATTTTTAAAATTAGACCGTGAATAAACTAGCTGTATGACAGTATTAATGAATAATTAAATATAGATTGCGCACAATGTAGTTGTAATTTATCCTTTTCGGGAATATAGTGAACGTAGTTAGGTTGTGTGCAATGTAATTTATGCAAAACTGCGCAGCAACCACTAATGCATGATTTATTGAACAGCTATTTGGGCTAATTAAGGAATTTATGATGACAACACTTTATACAACAACTGCAACAGCATCAGCGGGTCGTAACGGTCAAGTTGCGACGGATGATGGCATGTTATCGCTAGAATTAAGCTATCCAAAAGAAATGGGGGGGACTGGTGCTGCAACTAATCCGGAGCAGTTATTTGCTGCTGGTTATGCTGCTTGTTTTTCTAATGCCATCTTGCATGTTGCACGCGAAATGAAAATAAAAATAACAGCTGCACCTGTAGCAGCAGAGGTTGGTATTGGTCCTAACGCGACGGGTGGCTTTGCGTTAACAGTAAACCTTGCTATTGAGTTAGCATTACCGCAGGCGGAAGCTGAGACATTAGTGGCTACAGCACATCAGGTTTGCCCTTACTCAAACGCGGTACGTGGCAATATAGATGTTCAACTTAGCGTAAAGGGCCAAGCATAAAATGAATACTGTGTTACTTACCGTAGGCCGCATCATGTTGGCGCTGTACTTCTTAATTCCAGGTATCATGAAATTTGTGTCTTGGGACATGCACATTGGTTTAATGGAAAAGCATAACATGCCATTTGTGCCTGTATTACTCGCTGCAGCAGGCATATTTCAGATTGTTGCTGCGCTTTTACTGATTGCTAATCGTTATACCGCTATCGTTGCGTTACTGCTAGCAGGCCTTGTGTTAGTTATTAATGTTAACTTGCATGATTTTTGGAACTTAGCCGGTCTTGAAGGGGCGCATGAAATGCAAAACTTCATTAAAAACCTCGGTATTTTTGCTGGATTACTGGTGTTATCAGGTCATTATTGGTCATCACTTAAAGTGACTAACGTTAATAGTATTGAAAAGTCACGTCGCTAATCTTTGATAAGTCATTTTGTTGAGAGATGACAGTCCGTTATTTTTTATCTTGAAAGCACCAAAGCTGAAATTTCAGCTTTGGTGCTTTCTGTTTTTGGGGCTGTACAATGGTTGCTTTGATCTATTTTATGCATGCCATATGCGCGTTGTTAGTAGATATGTATCTTTAAAATAGACCTGTTTTTTATCAACATATCCAGTCGAATATTTAGATATTGTTATTGATTCACATCAAGCTCCACAGCTACAACTCATATTAAAATACCCCTTATTGGTTACTTGGTTTTAAGCTGACTTTTGATGTGAGTGAAAATGCATAAATTTAAAATAATTAAAACAGATGTTGCCATTATTGGTGCCGGGGGCTCGGGCTTACGAGCCGCAATTGAAATTGCGGAAAATCATCCAGAGCTTGATATTGCACTTATTTCCAAGGTCTATCCGATGCGCAGTCATACAGTTGCAGCAGAAGGCGGTGCCGCAGGTGTAGCACAAGATCATGATTCTTTAGAAAACCATTTTAACGATACGGTTTCCGGTGGTGATTGGTTATGTGAACAAGATGTGGTCGAGTACTTCGTCGAGAATGCTGCGAAACAACTCACGCAATTAGAGCATTGGGGCTGTCCGTGGAGTCGTAAACCAGACGGTTCAATTAATGTTCGAGCCTTTGGCGGCATGAAAATTGAACGCACTTGGTTTGCAGCCGATAAAAGTGGCTTTCATATTTTACATACGCTGTTTCAAACTTCGATACAGCACCCTAAGATCACTCGATTCGATGAGCATTTTTGTTTAGACCTAATTGTTGAAGATAACAAGATCCAAGGTGTTGTTATTCTTGATATTGCTGAAGGTGAAATCAAACTTATCCAAGCAAAATCGGTGATCATGGCTACCGGTGGTGCAGGGCGTGTGTACAGCTATAATACCAACGGTGGCATTGTTACTGGTGATGGTATGTCACTGGCTTATCGTCATGGTATTGCACTGCGCGATATGGAATTTGTACAGTATCACCCAACAGGCTTACCGGGCAGCGGTATTTTAATGACCGAAGGTTGCCGTGGTGAAGGTGGTATCTTAGTGAACAAAGATGGCTACCGATATTTGCAAGATTACGGTTTAGGACCTGAAGTACCGGTAGGCCAAACTAAAAATAAATACATGGAGCTAGGTCCTCGTGACAAACTCAGTCAATGTTTTTGGCAAGAACAGCAAAAAGGCAGGGTGGTCGAAGGCGAACGTGGCGATTATATTTATTTAGACTTGCGTCATCTCGGCGAAGAAAAAATTAATGAGCGTTTACCATTTATTCGCGAATTAGCAAAAGCCTATGTCGGTGTTGACCCTGTGCATGAGCCAATTCCAGTACGCCCAACCGTACATTACACCATGGGGGGGATTGCCACTGATGCTAAAACTGCAACGTCATTGGCAGGCTTATATGCCATTGGTGAGTGTGCTTCGGTCGGTTTACATGGCGCGAATCGTTTAGGCTCTAACTCGCTAACAGAGCTAGCCGTATTTGGTCAGCTTGCTGGTCAAGAGGCCGCTAATTATGCCAGTAGTAATCAACATCAAGATATTGCGCCACTTAAAGTGCAAGTGGAAGTGGTGATTAAACGTATGGATGACCTGTTGCACAGTGATGGTACCGAGAAGGTGGCTGTGATTCGTCAAGAGATGGGTGATTGTATGGAAAAGGGGGTTGGTATTTACCGTACTCAAACATCGATGCAAAAGACCATTGATAAATTAGCCGAGCTAAAACAGCGTTACAAAAATGTCAAGGTCGAAGACAAATCCAGTGTGTTCAATACTGACTTCCTATACACAATTGAACTGGGTTATCTACTCGATACTGCTGAAGCCATGGCGCACAGTGCGATTTTACGTGAAGAGTCTCGTGGTTCACATCAACGTATTGATGGTTTTGAGCAGCGTGATGATGAGAAATTCTTGAAACATTCTCTGGCTTATTATCAAGGTGATAAAGCGCCTAAAATTGATTATAGCGGTGTAAAGATCACCAAGAGTCAGCCCGCAGTCCGTGCTTATGGTGCAGCTGGTGATCAATTAGCGCAGGAGGCAAAGTAATGAGCTTGGAAAGTATCAAAATAGACATTATGCGTTATCGCCCAGAGATGGATGATAAGCCTTTTACCCAAACGTTTGAACTGCCTTATAGAGCCGATATGTCTGTGTTAGAAGCGTTGCAATATATTAAGGATAACCTTGATAGCACGCTTAGTTTCCGCTGGTCTTGTCGCATGGCTATTTGCGGGAGTTGTGGCCTTATGGTTAATGGTGTACCAAAACTGGGCTGTAAAGTATTTCTACGTGATTATTATCCTAAAACGATCAGTTTGGAACCACTAGCTAACTTTCCGATTGAGCGTGATCTAGTGGTGGTGATGGATGACTTTATTCAAAAATTAGAAGAAATAAAACCTTACATTATTCCTGATAAAAACGGGTCTAAAGAAAAGAAATGTTTATCCGAGGGAACTTATAAGCAAACGCCTGAGCAAATGGAAAAATATAAAAAGTTCTCAATGTGTATCAATTGCGGGCTTTGTTACGCTGCTTGTCCGCAATATGCGTTAGACACTCAATTTACCGGGCCTGCTGCTCTTGCATTACTCGCGCGTTATAACCGCGACAGTCGCGATGCTGGCACAGCTGAACGCATGAAAATAGTCAATCAAGAAGAGGGCGTTTGGGGTTGTACGTTTGTTGGTTATTGTTCCGTGGTTTGCCCAAAAGGGGTTGATCCTGCGGGGGCAATTCAATTGTTAAAAGTTGAAAGCAGTAAAGACTATCTTATTGGTATGTTTAAACCTGAGTAGCAAGTCGTAAATTGTAGCTGTACAGCAATGAGCAATACATAGTGAGGAGTAGCAATGAGTAAACGTAAACCATATACAAGAGAACTGCCTACTGACTGGTGGATGAAACAACTTTTCTATACTAAATACATGATCCGCGAAGGCAGTAGTGTGTTCATTACTATTTATAGTTTGATACTTGCGTGGGGCCTATTGAGATTAAGCCAAGGTGAAGTCGCTTTTAATGCGTGGATGACGTCATTACAAAGTCCGGTTGCAGTGATTGTGCATTTAATCGCTTTAGGGTTAGCGTTGTACCATACTGTTACTTGGTTTTCTTTAGCGCCTAAAGCCGTTGATTTATGGATAAAAGGCAAGCGACTCGATGACAATGTGATTGTGTCGGGACATTATGTGGCTTTTATTGTCGCGACTGTTTTTTGTTTATTAGTAATTATGCTGTAAGGAATTGTTATGTCTGAGATGAACAAGAAAACCTACATACGATCTCATGAACCTGTTTTTTGGGGATTGTTTGGTGCTGGAGGCATGCTAACGGCGTTTTTAACGCCAGTGATGATTTTAATTACTGGGTTATTAATTCCGTTGGGGATCATAGGCCAAGGTAATTTTAATTATCAAACCTTACATGCTTTTGCGACGACTTGGTATGGTGCGGCAATTATTCTCGTGTTAATTGCGTTACCACTATGGCACACCTTACACCGAATTTTTCATGCATTACATGATTTAGGCATTAAACGTGGTCGAGATTGGCAGCAAGTACTAAGCTATGGTTTTGCATTCGCGATAAGTGTCTTTGTTTTTACGTTATTATTACAAATGTTTTAAGCGGTAGGGTAACACGCTCACGTTTATATAAAAAAGGCGAAACTGACTTTAAGTTGCGCCTTTGATTGAGAGTCAATAAAAACTCACGCTTTTCATACAAACCGTTCGTTATTTAACTGATTAGATTCTGTTATGATTTAATTCATAAAACAGTGTTTACATGTCAATGAACTTACCCTACTATTCCCTCCATTGCTGCGGAGGGGTGGCAGAGTGGCCGAATGCACTGGTCTTGAAAACCAGCAGGGGTTAATAGCTCCTCGAGAGTTCAAATCTCTCCTCCTCCGCCATCTAGTTATAAAAGCCGGAACTTATTAATTTAAGTTCCGGCTTTTTACTTTCTATGATATTCATTTTCACTTATTTATTTTTCATAATTGTTACAATAAGTTACATTAAACATATACCTATAATTAGCTGTGTAAGATACATTGTGAGTGTTTAATAATTCGGCAGAAATTAATCAACGTTTAACATCTTGCGTAATTATCCGTCAATTTAGTTAATCGCTATTCATGCCGTTCTCTTGCATCATTTCATGTTCTTACATGGAGGCTATAGTGAAAAAAAATACCATATTGTTAGCATTATTATCCACAGTTGTCTTACCCACCTTTGCGGCTGAGAATAAAGACTCAATTCAAGCAGAATTGATGTCGACTCAATTCTATGAAGAGTCGTGTTACATCGAACCAACGGAACAAAATTCAAATCTTGATCTTACTAAATGTGAAAATTATATTTTCATTAATTTATCTAATTTAAAAGATCAAGATCGTAGTGCCATCACAGCTCAGTTGTTTGGTATAGGCGTGATGAGCCCATATGTCTTAGTAAATAATCCAAAAAAAGAATCTGAAAGGATAATTACAAGCTTAGATTCTTTTGAAAAAGAAATTATTATTGATTTAATTAATGATTCAGATTAATATTGGGAATCTAATCAAACTCAATTATCTACGGCTGATCTTTTACCTAGAGCTGAAGCCTCAACCAGCATTGGACATGTTTTACCTAGAGCTGAACCTTTAACCAGCCGCGCTGGGAGTACTTCAAGTGATTCACCGTCAGATTATAGCTGGCGATTTAGGTATTTGAAAAAATTAAACCAAGGGTTTTATCCAACGAAGAACGATATTGCTATCTTGTATTATGAAGTAAGCGCTATTGCGTCATCGCCTGCATATGGTAATCGTAATAATTCTAAGTATATTCGCGTTACGCTTGTTGGCGGTGCCGGAATTAATTTTAATCCGACTGAAGGGTGGTCGACTTATAAGACTATTTCAACTAATTCCCCTAGTCATCAGCTAGGCAAATATTCGTATAGAGAATATTTAGATAAAGTAAAAATATCGACAAGTTGGAACGATAATAAAGTAGAACTCTATGACTCATTCCCACGTAACAACGATCAAGATAGAACGGGTGTTACCTATAACTCAAAGATTGCTTTTGAGTTAGGCATTAGTATACCAAAAGTGCCAATTAAGAAAGTTGCTTTTGAATCGTCGAAGTCATTAACTTTTACAAATGGTAATTATTTTGATTATTATGCTAATTCGGCATTAAATAAGCACAGTGTTGAATACAAAAATAAAGAATATGGTTCTGATAATAATAAATACTACGGGCTTGTGAATAACTCTAGGGATCGTTGGGATTATTTGGATGGCATAGAACCACCTTTCAAAACATTCGATAATTTGAGAAATACACCATACAGTAATGGTTTTATTCCGGAGTATTCTGCTACTTATTTAGCTGGGAAAGGTACAACAGGTAAGTCTATTTTAACCATTACAACTGACGTACGTGGTATGTCGTTACAAGGTTTTTCAAAATGGTGGATAGGTAGACTGTATTGGGGTGGGGTGAATAGCCGTAAAGGTTATGGTGATGACTATATATCTAGCTCTTATGCTGACTCACTTAGAGTTAGTGTTAATTGGGATAGCCCTATATTTTCAGGCGTAGAGCCAAGTGTTATCACATACCCTTATTTATCTGATGAAACTCAGCATTGCTTTACTGTTAATCCTAGTCATGATGTTACTGCGCAGCCTTGTGATAAATCTAATATTGACCAGTTATTCATTTATACACCGGAAAGAAAGTATGTATATGCCAATGATCGAACTCTATGTTTAGATAGTTCACAAAAACAATTGAAGGTAAAAACATGTAGTACGTATGGCAGTAATAATCAAGATTGGATGTGGTATACAGCACCACTTAGCAGCAATGTTAATGATAATACACTGTTATACACAACTAAATCATCTGGGGACTTTAAGGTGCTTAAGGGTGGGGATGTGAATGAAACTGTATCTGTTGAAGACGTTGATGCATTAGATGAAGCATTCAAAATCTGGCCACGAGCTAAACTAAATACTCAGAAGGGAAAATATACATCAACGATTAAAGGACTTAAATAAAATATAGCTAACGACCTTTCATATCTTGACTTAGATATGAAAGGTCTTGAGTTTGAATAAGTCTAAAAATATATTCCTGTCTTTTTTTATACAATTGGTTGCTTATTTAACTCTTTGAAATAAATTTATAATTTATTCTGTGACACGTATTTACAAACAACAGCGTTTACCCTATTATTCGAACCTGCTGCGGAGGGGTGGCAGAGTGGCCGAATGCACTGGTCTTGAAAACCAGCAGGGGTTAATAGCTCCTCGAGAGTTCAAATCTCTCCTCCTCCGCCATCTATTAGAGAAGCCGGAACTTATTCATTTAAGTTCCGGCTTTTTGCTATCTAGGTTTTAATCATGCTAAGTAATGTATTTATGAACGATAAAGCATTAAAAGAAGGTTGATACGGGTAAGCAAAACTGTAATTCAAATTGCTCATCATCGTCTAAAAAATGATTCTTTTGGTAATGCACGTAAGCCGGTGTCGATTGCATTTTAAAGCCTGATGATGGTAGCCACTGTTCAATAATCTTACTTAAATATGGCAATAATTCACCATACTTACCTGTTAGTTTAAATACTGCGTGCAAGCCACCAGGGATCACCATGCTGTTCACCATTCCACGGCGTAACAAAGGTTTATCTATTGCTAGACATGCCACATAACGACATTGTTCTAAGCCGACAAAAGCAGGGTTAGAGTGATGCAAGCCAAACTGTTGCTGATAACTTCTGCCTTCGACTTTTGCCCACGCTACAAGGGTTTGCCAGGCGAAACGAATGGATCGACCATAACCCTGGTGGCGGACATAAGCCACATGCCTTTCGGGTAATTCAATAATTTGGACTTGGGGCAATATGCGGCTTTGAATTCGTGAGTAAGCTGCTGCAATCTCTGGGTCGCGTAAATAAGGTGGGGTGCTGGTGGCTAAGTCTTTACTACGCCATTCTCCGGGTGACATGGCAAAGGTGGTTTTAAATGCACGGCTAAAAGAGGATACCGAGGCAAAACCTGATTTTGTGGCGACAGTGAGGACCGAACTACTGGTATCAAACATGAGTTGGTTAGCGGCAAACTCTAAACGGTTACGGCGAATGTATTGGTGGACGGATTCGCCGACAACACTTTTGAACACGCGATGGAAGTGTTGTTCAGAATAAGCGGCGATCTCAGCCAGCTTTCTAGCAGGCAGTTCAGCACTAATATCACTATGGATAAAATAGAGTACATCGTTTATTCGCGATGTTTGATGATTTAAAGATGAGTTTATCGACATAGTGATCTTATAAAAGCATAAATGGACATCTATAAGCGCATAAATGGACATGCCATGTCAAATTTATCTCCGTACTATAATGGATAGCTATTTCGTTATTAATCACTTTTTTATTAGTTTTTAAGGTTAATTCAACTGAAAAACTATATAACATGTGACTAGTTAGCGATTAAAACCAATAAAACCAATAAAACCAATAAAAACAAAATAACTAGAGAGATACACTATGCTGTTAGCGAAATCATTACAAGCCATTAAACCATCTTATATAAGAGAAATTTTGAGTGTCGCTAACTCTGCAGATGTCATCTCATTAGCAGGGGGACTGCCTGATGGTGATCATTTCCCTTTAGCGCTAATGGAGAAAAGTATCCAACAATTGAGTACGCGTGCAGAATTATTCCAGTATGGCAGTACTGCGGGTTATGGGCCGTTATTAACTTACTTCCGTGAATGTTATCAATTATCTGATCAGCAAGATGCGTTGGTTTGTACGGGATCGCAGCAAGGACTTGATTTGATTGCGCGTGCATTTTTAGACGTTGGCGATAAAGTGGTAATGGAAGCGCCAAGCTACTTAGGTGCTCTGCAAGTATTTGGATTAGCACAGGCAAGTATTGAGAGTATCAAACAATGTGCTGACGGCCCTGATTTACAAGAGCTAGAGAAATGCTTTGCGGATAAGACAATCAAGATGTTTTATGCAGTACCTGATTTCCATAATCCAACGGGTGTATGTTGGTCACTTGAGGTGCGTAAAAAAGTCGCGCAATTGTGTCAGCAATATAATGTGGCACTGATTGAAGATGCCCCTTACCGTGAATTACGTTTTGCGGGAGTTGAGCTACCATTGGTGTCTAGCTTCTGCCCAGAACAGGCAATTGTATTACGTTCATATTCTAAGATAGCAACACCTGGCATTCGTTTGGGTTTAGTGAGTGGTCCTAAGGCGTGGATTTCGGCACTTGAACGTGTAAAACAAGGTGCAGATTTACATTCAAGCCAACCAATGCAAGCGGTATTATTAGATCTGTTACAGCATGAAGACTTTCCTAAGCACTTAGATGGACTACGTCAGTTATACCGCCAACGGTATCAATACCTAGCGGATCTATTAACCGCGCAATTACCTGATGATTGTCAGTTCGAACAAGTTGAAGGTGGCATGTTTATTTGGTTACGCTTACCAGAGTGTAATGTTGATAAGCTTGCAAAAGCTATGCTCGATGTAGGGGTTGCTGTCGTACCTAGCTCTGTATTTTACCAATCAGAAGCAGGGAAGGGCGCTGCATTCAGATTAAATTTTACCAACGCCTGTGATTCAGATCTAGCATTAGCAGTGAATCGATTAGTATTGGTTCTAGATAAGGTGAAATAGTAGTTAGAAAAAAGATAAAGGGCTGTATTACAAAGCCCTTTATCTATTGATTATTATGTATCGTTTGTAATTAATATTACACTTAAAAACTTTTAGAAGAGTCCGATATAATTAAGCCACATCAGTTCATTACCTCAAGTTAATTTAAGTTCTTCGTGTCTTCCTAGAAAAAGCGAAACCAACCAAACCAAGTCCTAAAATGGCCAAACTAGCAGGTTCTGAGACTTTTTTATATGCTATGCCCTGGTAGTTTATCTGAGGAAAGGTAAAACTATTGAGTTGCACACCGGCGTTAGTATAGTGATAAATGGTATCATTAGAAGTCAAAAACATATCGTTATTGTTTCCAGCAACAAGATTATCAACGGAAAAACCAGGGTCAAAAAAGAAAGACTGGGCTAAAGTACCTGAGTCCCGGATTGATACACCGTTTTGACTACCTGTATAGGTTGTATAAATATTGCTTCCACTTGCTGCCATTGTTATTCCCTGATAGCCGATACTAGTATCTGGAAAAGTGAGGCTATTTAGCAGAGCGCCCGCTGTGGAGTATTGATATATACTATTACTTGATGTCAGGTACATACTGTTTCCGGCTCCGGCTGTTATATTATCTACTGCAAAACCTGGGTCAAAAAAGAAAGACTGGGCTAAAGTCGCTGAGTCCCGTATTGATACACCGTTTTGACTACCTGTATAGGCTGTATAAATATTGCTTTCACTTGCTGCCATTGTTATTCCCTGATAGCCGATACTGGCATCTGGAAAAGTGAGGCTATTTAACAGAGCGCCCGCTGTGGAGTATTGATATATACTATTACCTGATGTCAGGTACATACTGTTTCCGGCTCCGGCTGTTATATTATCTACTGCAAAACCTGGATCAAAAAAGAAAGACTGGACTAAAGTCGCTGAGTCCCGAATTGTTACACCATTTTGGCTACCAGTATATGTGGTGTATATCGTTCCTGCATTCGCATATTGGGACGATAAACCTAGTAATAATACACCTATGAGTTTTTTCATTTGTCTTTCCCTCTTGCATGTTTAGCTTCATAGTAACTTTCAACCAAGTCTGTCGATCCAATTGAGGTTACATAGTTAGTTCATCAATCATTGAGAAAGCATATTTCACACCGATAATATATTTACTTGTAAAACAAGTCGTTATTAATATTGATTATTGATAATCATTAATGCTGTAAATTTTTTCGACACTTGTGAGATCACAAAAACCTATCTTATTGTGCAAAAAAAGAACGAGATGATGAAGTACCGTTAGGTGATTAGATGATGCTTATTGGAGCTGTAGATGGGCTTATACATATAAAGCAGATCTATTAACCGCGCAATTACCGGATGACTGTCAGTTTGAACAAGTTGAAGGTGGCATGTTTATTTGGTTACGTTTACCTGAATGTAATGTTGATAAACTTGCCAAAGACATGCTCGATGTGGGGGTTGCTGTCGTACCTAGTTCTGTATTCTATCAATCAGAAGCAGGAAAGGGCGCTGCATTTAGATTAAATTTTACCAATGCCTGTGATTCAGACTTAGCATTAGCAGTTAATCGATTGGTGCAAGTGTTGAAAAAAGCTAAATAGTACTTCTAATGCTTTGGTATTAATTGTTTTATTCTTTTTTGATAAAAATTTGAACTAAAGTACTAATATTGGTGCCGTTAAATTCATTCTCCGATTACAATGAACCTAATTTAAAATACATAGGTAATATTGTTCATATGTCGAAAAATGGAATTTCACTTAGTATAGCACTGGCGTTCACGTCTTTAGCATCATCGGCAGCGAGCTATGCACAGGATGGTCGTACAAATGCTATGGGTAATGTTGGTGTTGCGACAGCTGATTATTTAGTTGCACCACTGTATAACCCTGCATTAGTGGCTGTTTTTCATGAATCGGATGATATTGGTATTTTATTGCCTGCCATTGGTGTGAATGTGAAGGATGCAGACAGTTCGTTAGAAACAATCATGGATTTACAAGATGCGATTGATGATTATGAAAATAATCCATCTCAAAGTAGTCTAGTTACAATTGACAACTACCTCACTGAGCTAGATGGTAACGCTCCTGTCAATGTGACTGCAGGTGTTGCGTTTGCTATCGCTGTTCCAAGTCATAATATTGCTGTTAATCTATATGGCCGTGGGTATGTTGAAGCTATCGCAAGTATTGATGTTAAGTCTAATTATCAATCGTCAACTGTTACCGTTACAGGTTTTGGTTATTCTGAACTGGGACTTGCATTGGCTAAGCTGTATAACATTTACGGTGAGTCATTCTCATTTGGTATTACACCAAAATACCAGATATTACAGACCTACTCAGATTTAACTAGCGTTAACGATTTTGACCTTGAGTTAGAAGATGCGGACACAGAAGTAACTGCATTTAACTTCGATTTGGGTGCGGTATGGATGAAAAACAATTTCCGTACAGCATTAGTCGTAAAAGACGTGTTAGCACAAGAGATCAAGTCTACAGCGACGGGTTATACTTATGAAATGAACCCACAAGCAACACTTGGTGTAGTCTATTCTACGGACTATTTCACTTTCGGTGCTGATGTCGATTTAACAGAGCAAACACGCTACGTTGAATTAGAAGATAATACACAGTTTGCACGTATTGGTGTTGAATTGAATGCATGGCACTGGGCGCAATTACGCGCGGGCTTCGAGCATGATATGCAAGGCACTATGAAAGATTCTTTAACTGCGGGTCTTGGTATTAGTCCATTCGGTACGTTGAATCTGGATTTTGCTGGTTCTTATGGCAGTGATAATCAAGTAGGGGCTTCAGCTAGCTTAAGCTTCACTTTCTAAGTGAGGGGGCTGTATCGCACAGCCCTTTTTATTATCTAATATTCATCATTTCGAATTAACCGCCGTTAATTAAGCAAAAACCTTCTCAGCCCAGCGGGTTAGACCTTTAGTTACACTGCCAAAATGATCACCAATAATGATTTCACAGTTTGGATAATGCTGTTGGATATATTGGAAGATGATCGGGGATTTCGCCGTACCACCCGTCACAAAGATAACATCAGGGGTTGTTTGTGCTTGGGTAATCGTCTCATCCATTAATGCTTTTATTTTTGTTAACTGTGGCGCATTGGCGAGTTCCAGCGCTTGACGTTCTAGCGCTAAAGTTAATCCGTTTTCAACAAAGCCTAAATCTGCGGTTGTGCTAGGCGCTTCTGATAGTTGCTTTTTCATTTGTTCTGCAAGATTCACCACTTGATACGTCTGTTTTTGTTGTTGTACCTTGAGTAAACGGGTAATCAACTGTTTTTGTTCCGCATTTTTATACAGTTCTTTTAAGCCGATAAGGCTACGCTGACTATAAAAGTCGGTTTGACTGCCGATGTCATTAATCGCAACCGCATCCCAGAAAGGTTTAACTGGCATAGGCAGGCCACTTATTAAGTGCGAGCCTAGACCGAAAAGTGGCATTAATGATTTTTGTGCAAAATGAATATCAAAATCATTACCACCAATACGTTCACCTGAGTAACCTAAAACATGTTTAAAGCGATCACTCAGACCGCAATTATCGGGTCCCATTTTAAGTAATGAACAGTCAGTTGTACCACCACCGATATCGACCACAAGCACAGTTTTTTCTGTTGTTAGACTTTGTTCATAATCAAAACCTGCAGCAAGCGGCTCATACAGAAACTCAATATCTCGAAATCCTGCACGTTGCGCTGCTGTTGTTAATAGTGATAACGCTTGTTGGTTACTCTCTTCGCCTCTAAGGCCTTGGAAGTTAACTGGCTTGCCCATCACAACTTGGGTTATTTGCTTATCTAACTGTGTTTCAGCTTTATGCTTGATATTGCAAATCATCGCGGTAACAACATCTTCCATTAAAGCAAGTTGTAGCGGGCTTAAACTGGTCGCACCCAAGAATGATTTTGGCGATTTTATGTAATAACCTTCTTCGGGATCTTCTAGGTAGGTATCAAGCGCTTCTTGGCCAAAGAATAATTGGTCTTCATAGCCATCATTAATCAAGTTACGGCCAGCTTGGATAGGACCGCGGCGTAATTGCAGATAATTTGGTTTTGCTACTGAGTCAGGTAAGTGACGCGCGACCCAGTTAGGGATCATATTTCGATGCGAAGCATATAGCGTAGATGCTAGATAAGAACTGTTCTGGCCAAGAGAAACAAGTTCTGGGTTGGCATTATTAACATATCCAACAGCACAGTTAGAAGTACCGTAGTCAAAACCGACAAACATAAATCTTTCCAATTAAATCACTCAGCCGCGCATTGTACACTGCTGCGATAAGCGAAACCAGATTGAAATTAGATCTTGTTTAATCGGGGGCTGATTAGTCATTTAGGCGAATGTAAATAAGACGTAAATATGGTTAAATCTAAACTTTATGAATTTATTTTTGTTTAATGGATTAAGATCATGATAAATACAGTTGAGATTAATACAGCTGATGGTTATCAGCTTGTTGCGAGCGAATTCAAACCGAGCAACAATAATGGCCGCGTTGTTATTATTAATGGTGCAACGGGGGTATTACGTAAATATTATCAAGCATATGCAGAATTTTTATGTACGCGGGGTTTTACGATTATTACTTACGATTACCGAGGCATTGGAGATAGTAAACAAGCAAGCGTCAATGCTAAGCCTGCAAGCATGATGCATTGGGGACAGCTTGATATGGATGCTGTGTTAACTTGGACGCAAGCTTGTTATCCCGAGATGAAAATTTCAGGTGTTGGTCATTCTATCGGTGGACAACTACTTGGCATTACTCCAAATAATAATCGTTATGAATCATTTTTAAATATTGCGGCACAACAAATCCATTGGAAAAACTGGGAACGTAAAGATCAACCATTATCAGTACTGTTCTTTTATTGCGTTTTACCCTTGTTTTATAGTGCGAACAAAGGGTTACCAAAATGGGTGCTTGGCGCTGAATATTTACCACAACAAGTTATTCGAGATTGGAGTCGTTTTGGGCGTAAACCATTCTATACTGATGAACAAGGTAACGAGCTGCACGATGGTTATCATCAATATAAGGGCAATATGCGATTTTATGCTATGGCTGATGACAATCGGTTTGCCCCTCCGAGCTGTGTTAAAGCGCTGCAACGTCATTTTAAAAATGCAGCATCGGATATGGTGGTCATTGACCCTAAACAGGTCGGTATGAAATCGATTGATCACTTTGGTTTTTTAAACGTTCGATGACAGAATCTGTGTGGCAAGATACATCAGATTGGCTACTCATCTCTTCATAGCGTTGGAGTTACTATTGCTTGCGTGCTAATCTTGCCGAAAATACAATTTATCATTCAAAGTAAGGCCTAGGCTTGGCACAATCCAATATAAAATTTCACCTTCTTGTGATGCTTGCTACTACATTGGTAGCTGGATCATTTCTGGCGTCGGCAAATCTTGCTGGCCTTATTAATCCATTCTCTCTCACCTTATTGCGATTTACTGGCGCGGTTAGTCTATTGTTACCGTTTATTCTCGTGACTAAAAAATGGCGGAATAAGGTATTACGGACTTTACCGCGATCGATGGTTATTAGTTTATTTTATTCCGTGTTTTTTATTTTCCAGTTTGAAGCACTAAAAATAACGACAGCGTTAAATACGGGGACTTTATATACTTTAGTGCCATTTATAACTGCGGTGCTGTGTGTGCTGGTATTTAAAGATAAAATCAAAGTTAAGCAGTTGATGATTTATTTACTTGGCGCCTTGGGGACTTGCTGGGTTATTTTTGGCGGTGACTTGTCTCGATTGGTTGACTTCTCTTTAAACAGTGGTGATCTGTTATTTATTGCGGGTTGTTTTTCCATGTGCTGTTACTCTATTTCGATGAAGCGTCTTTATCGAGGTGATGAGCTAATTGTGATGGTATTCAGTACGTTACTTGGTGGTTGTATCTGGATGGGAGTGGCTCTTTGGTTATCTGGATTACCATTAGAATGGCATTTGATCCAAGGTGAATCTGTATTTTACATGGCATATTTGGTTGTGGGTGCCACACTCATGACAGTATACTTATATCAGAAAACAACGGTCGCATTGGGGCCTACACGAGTAATGGCATACATCTATATGAATCCTGCCGTTGTTGCTTTGTTATCACTATTGGTGAACGGACAAAGCATTAATTTACAAGTTATTCCCGGTATTTTATTGTCAGCTTCTGCGACCTTATTATTGCAACGCCAAGCGAACGTCAGCAAAACCTAGATTGTGTATTCAAGTATTTAGCGTTAAAACAGAGTCAAGATCTTAATTCGTCCCTAACGAAAAATAGAAAAGGTACTGTATGTTTAACACACGCATAAAAACAAAAAAGTTAGAAATCAAAGCGTCGCCCTCGGATCGCGCAAATGATATGCGCGGTATTAATCAGCTTGCGGTTGATGCAGTAACAGGTTTAACTGATATCGTGGAAGCGCTCCATTACACCATTTTAAGTTTGGGCCTTAATAAGCAAGATACACAGCCAAGAACGCGGGGCGTTACGGGACTTGTATATCGTAACATTCGAACGGTAACCGCATTCGTCGGTGACAAAATAGATTTTTCTTTATCTCAATTAGGTTCAGCACTTGGACAGCATGAATCGTCGCTAAACCGTGAAGTTGCGATTTCCATGCTCAATGGTGTATTGGGGGATTATTTACTCGAACGTGAAAATCCTTTGGCTGTGATTATGCAATTTCGGCGTGACGGTAAACCATTATCTGATGTGGCTTTACGTAATTTGATTGAGCAATCTAACGGCAAGATATTGTTGATGGTACATGGGCTGTGCATGAACGATTTGCAGTGGCAAGTTGATGAGCATGATCATGGCATTGAATTAGCACGAGATCTTGGCTACGAGCCTATTTATTTACATTATAATACAGGTCGACATATCTCGGAAAATGGTCGTGATTTATCTTCGCTATTGGAATACTTAGTAGGGATATCTCCGCAGCCCTTATCTTTGTCTATTCTTGCTCATAGCATGGGCGGTTTAGTGGCTCGCAGTGCTTTTTACTATGGAGAAAAAGCAGAACATACTTGGTTGGCTCAAGTAAATAAAATGGTTTTTTTAGGTACTCCGCATCATGGTGCAGCGCTTGAAAAGGGCGGTAATTTAATTGATGTATTACTTGGCTCAAATCCGTACAGCAAACCATTTGCGAAACTCGGTCAAATCCGTAGCGCAGGGATCACTGACTTACGTTATGGTTCGATTATTGATGAAGACTGGCAAGGTAAAGATCGATTTAGCTATGCAATGGATAATAGAGGCACGTTAGCCTTACCTAATGGTGTGCATTGTTATACGCTTGCCGCAGTAAAAAGCAAAGAATCAACAGTTGTTGGTGATGGTTTAATTGGTGATGGCTTAGTGAATGTTGATAGTGCGTTAGGTCGACATAATGATGATTTACTTCATCTTACGTTTCCTGAACACCATCAGTGGATTGGACGCGATATGAATCACATGGATTTATTATATCATCCCGATGTCTATAGAAAAATTAGACAGTGGTTACTGGATCCTTAAAAAGGTTAGTTGTAACGCAGTCGGCATAGAAGAATAATGTGATTGATGTAGAGATATAATGTTATTGGTCCTGAGGATAAACTTGCATGTTATCAATCCTCGGTTATCTGCTATACTGTGCGCCATAACTAAAATTGTGAGTCATAACGACATCACACCAGCCTTATTAGGACTAATTAATGACCAATAACGATATTTTACGCCGTATTCGCTACACTTTTAATTTCAGTGACGACAAAATGATTGCTTTGTTTAAACAAGCTGAAGCTGATGTTACACGTGGCGAAATTAGTGATTGGTTAAAAAAAGATGATGATCCAGCATATGTGCGTTGTAATGATACACAGATGGCGACTTTTTTGAATGGTCTAATTAATGCGAACCGCGGTAAAAAAGACGGCCCACAACCTGAGCCTGAACACGCGATTAATAACAACATTATTTTACGTAAGTTAAAAATTGCTTTAGATCTTAAGAATGAAGATGTTCTTGAATTGTTAGAACTTGCTGAGTTCCGTTTAGGTAAACACGAACTAAGTGCATTTTTCCGTAAACCTGATCACAAACACTTCCGTGAATGTAAAGATCAAGTATTACGTAACTTCCTTGCTGGCATGCAAGTAAAATATCGTTCTGAAGACAAGTAATAAGATTAAATAATGAATAGAAAGAAAAAAGTTGTTTCGACATTAAAGAAAAAAGCTAAAAAAGCCAATGCTAAATTAGCTCCTCATTCTAATAAACCTCGTTATATTTCTAAAGCCGAACGTGAAAAGGTGGCTTTGGAAGCAGACGTTATTCAGAAGGAAGAGGGTATTCAGCAAGCTGGGAAGGCTCAGGAAGAGCAAATTTCGGCAGAATAAATTGTCTTAGCTGAAATGTAAGCATAATAAATATAAAAAGGTATAGCATTTCGCTATACCTTTTTTGTTTTTAGCTTAAAGCTTAAATATAGTGTACTGGTTTCGTCCATTTGCTTTACTCTGATACAATGCGATATCGGCATTTTTAGTCCATGTATCAACAGCGTCTGTAGTCGCGGTAAATTCAGCCATACCAATCGATATTGTTACTTTAATAGTGTTACCATCATCTATGATTGAAATATCCTCAATCGCTTTACGAAGACGATCTGCTAATATCACTGCATCTATTGCTGATGTATTAGTTAAACAAATTGCAAATTCTTCACCACCATATCGAGCAGCAAAATCAGTTTCTCTGACATTATTTCGCATTACTTGAGACACGGCTGCAATCACCTTATCACCTGCAACGTGACCATAGGTATCATTCACATTTTTAAAATGATCGATGTCTAACATCATTAATGTTGATATTTGTTCGTAGCGTTTAACGCGCTTAAATTCGTGATCAATTAGGCTATTCCAATGATGACGATTATTTAATTGAGTTAGGGCATCTGTTTGACTCAAATGTGCGAGCTTTTCATTTGCTTTATCGAGTTGTAAACGGTTAATCGCAATATCCGTTACATCATAAATAATCAAGCTTACGTGTGTTACTTCACCTGTGAGCGATGCTAACGGTATGATTGTCATATTCTGAAACATAAATTCAGAAATACCAGTTACTGGTCGGTAATTATTAAAACGGAAAATATAAGGGCGTTGTTCCCAACTAGTGAATGCGTTATTTTTTAATAAAAATACGGATTCAATTTTACTTCGTAACCATGCTTCAGGTAACTCGGTAAAATGCGAGAATAAATTTGAGTCTTGTACTGTCCTTGGACTTAATCCGCTGTGATTACTCATAAAGCCATTCCAAAGTTGAACTTTAAAGTCTTTATCGAGTACTACAAGACCTGCATCAATAGTTTGCACCATATCCATGATCCAATGAAACTCATTCAATGAATGTTGATTATCCATATTAACAATTCCTTGTAACTGTCTTGTTATTTGATTGGTCTGTAGCTAAATAAATCATCAAAACACAATAAGTTAATCGATGAGGTAAGAAAGACTATTAAGTAAACTCGGTAGTGACTTTTCAGTAAAAAGTAATAACAGATCACATTGCACATCATGGTGCTCAATTTGATAGTTAATTTCAATCGCAACTGTTTTTTGTTTACGGAAGTTATTGGCGTTAATCATCTCTTGTATCGTACTGTGTTGGCCTAGCACAGAAGGATGACCCTGACTAAAGCTAACATTCAGTTGCTGGCTAAACCCTTGCAAAAATGCACCGATAAGGATATTTGCGGTATCCATGAGAATTTCTTTCTCTTGGAAGTTTGAATCTTTGTGCTCAATACCCATTAGTTTAGCCATGTCATCAAAGCTTGAATCATGGAATAGTAGTAATGCTTCACCAGAAATACCTGAACAAATAAAGCCTTGGCACACGGTTGAAATAGACGCTTGTTCAGATGCGGCTGATAATGCCATTGTTAATTCACTGGCTTCAAAGATATTTACATTTGGTACGGGTAATAGAACAAATACATCAAGTAAACGAGCTAATAAATCGGCGGCTTGACCCATAGCTACATTGGCTACTTCCTGCAGTGCATCACGGAATTCAGCTGGTAACTCGATTTCATTACTTAATGTAGGCAAAGTGTCCGGAATTGATTGTATTAAATCTTGTTGTCTTTTTTCAGCGGCATGCTGCGCGACTAATAGTGCTTCTGTTTGAGAAAACTCATCTTTTTCGACAATGCCGTAGTTGATTAGAATTGTTTCTATTTGCTGACTTGTTACCGGTTTTTTGATAAAAGCAAGTGCACCTAATGCTATTACACGTTGATGTGCTTCGGCTTGAATATCACCAGAAACCACAATCACAAGTGCATTAAGTTGTTCTTTTTGAATGGCTTCTAAAACCTGATAACCATCCATGACAGGCATGTTAAGATCGAGGAATACTATGCTACCTTTACCAGCCTTGATTGCATCAATACCTTCGGCACCGTTAGATGCAAAACTCACATCAACATCCCAATAAGGTGGCAGTGTTCTGGCCATTTGTTTACGTGCTAGGTTTGAATCATCACAGATTAGTATGGAGACTGACATGAATATCCTTTTTCATCTTCAGTGAAATAGCAAAGATTTATTACGCAATAATAACGAAAAAAGAGGGGAAGTAAAAGAATTAGAAGAGATATTATTAAAAAATAATGAAAGTTAAACATATTGATTTTCTATATTTGAGCAGTGTATGACACTGCTCGTAGAGATATTTATTGTGGTTTAACAACCATTACACTTATTGAGGCAGAGCTGACAACTCTTGCTGCAACAGAACCGATAACGGCAAGCTCTAATTTAGCGCGTTTGTGGCTCGGCATGACGATTAAATCAGCATTGTATTTATTTGCCGCCTTGATAATTTCTTTGGAAGGTTTGCCTTCCATCATATGTATTTGTGTTGGAATACCACTATCAATATGTTTTTTTGCAAATGCTTGTAATTCGATATGTGCTGATTTACGGATTTCTTGTAAAACAGATGCAGGGAAATGGGCTGAGACCATCGGTAGTTGAGATGTCGGCAATACATTCAATAAATGTATTGTTGCGCCAGAAATTTTTGCAAGTGTGCAGGCGTGCTCGGCAGCTACGTGACTAAAACCTTCTTCGTTAAGGTCAACGGGTAGTAAGATTATTTTATACATAATAAATTACTTATTTAAAGTGATTTGGGTATATATGCAGTGTACTTAGTACACTGCATATATATGTTTCGAGGCCGATGATGCTTATTTACTGTTAGCAATACGACGACGTTGACCAACAGCAATACCTGCAAGTAGTAGTAATGCTGGGATAAACAGGAACTCTTTCGCTGGACGCTCTAACGGACGCTCTACTGCTAGGATATTCCAGTCAAAATCAATACCTGATTTTTCGGCTGGAGAACCAAAACCGACCATATCAACAATCGTTTTTTCGTCTTCAAAGCGTAATTCTAAACCTGTACTTAATAGACGTTCTGCACCGGTGATCGCATTTTCAGCAAAAGGTAGCTGTACAATCTTAGTTTGGAATGCGCCGTCCAAGGTTTCACCTTCAACACGTAAACGTATATCACCACCGTTTGGTAAATCAGCAAGCACTTGTTCAATGTGTTGTGGGCTTACTTCTTCAATCGGTGGATATACCATATCCCACCAGAAGCCTGGGCGGAACAGTGTAAACGTAATTAATAATAATCCGATTGTTTCATACCATTTCGACTTTGTTAACCAGTAACCTTGGGTTGCCGCAGAGAATACTAACATCGCCGTTGTGGCCGAGAAAATTGTCAGTAGTAAGTGAGGCACAGAGTCCACACCAATCAATAATAACTGGGTATTAAAGATAAACATGAAAGGTAAGATTGCGGTACGGATATCGTACATGAAACCTTGGATACCGGTTTTAATCGGGTCTGCTTTTGCAATGGCGGCAGCTGCAAAAGCCGCGAGGCCTACTGGCGGAGTATCATCGGCCAGAATACCAAAGTAGAACACAAATAAATGCACTGCGATTAACGGTACGATCAAGCCATTTTGAGCACCTAGTTCAACAATAACAGGTGCCATCAATGTTGAAACAACGATGTAGTTTGCTGTTGTCGGTAAACCCATGCCTAAGATTAAACTAATGAGTGCAGTAAAGCCCAGCATCAGCATGATGTTACCACCTGAGATGAACTCAACAAACTCAGTCATCACTAGACCAATACCAGTTAGCGTTACCGTACCAACAACAATACCTGCTGCAGCTGTCGCTACACCGATACCGATCATGTTACGAGAACCCGTTACCATGCCATCAAACAGTTCAACAAAACCTGTTTTAACTGCATCTGATATTGGCTGGCTTTGTTTAAAGTAAGCCTGTAATGGACGCTGTGTGATGACAATGAAGATCATAAATATCGTCGCCCAAAATGCCGATAGGCCTGGAGAGAAACGTTCAACGGTTAAACACCAAACTAATACAACAATTGGTAGTAGGAAGTATAAACCTGCTTTTGCTGTTGGTCCTGGTTCTGGTAACTCGAGTAGTTCACTGTCTGGATCATCAATGGTCAGCTCAGGGAATTTGGTCGAGTATTTAATTAACGCGACATAAATTGCAACAGTTGCGACACCTACAATCCAAGTTGCGCCTGCACCAAATACATCTTTAGTCCAACCTATACCATAATAAACAGCAAAGCTAAGGACTAGAATTAGGACCACGACAGACATAAACGAGAATAAACTCTGCGCTAATGTCGGCTTGTGGCGACGTGGTAAACCTTCCATCCCCGCTTTACATGCTTCTAAATGCACGATGTAGATTAATGCAACGTAAGAAATAAGCGCGGGTAAAATAGCAGCCTTAATTACTTCAATATAAGGAATACCAACGTACTCAACCATCAAGAATGCAGCTGCACCCATAATCGGTGGCGTTAGCTGGCCATTTGTTGATGCTGCAACTTCTACTGCACCAGCTTTGGTTGCAGGGAAGCCAACACGTTTCATCAACGGTATGGTAAATGTACCAGTTGTTACTACGTTCGCAATTGAAGAGCCTGATACTAAACCACTTAAACCAGATGCAACTACGGCAGCTTTTGCTGGACCGCCACGCATATGACCAAGCAAAGAGAATGCAACTTTAATGAAATAGTTACCGGCCCCTGCTTTATCTAATAGCGACCCGAATAGTACAAATAAGAATACAAATGATGTTGATACACCAACCGCAACACCAAATACACCTTCGGTTGTTAACCATTGGTGAGACATTGTTTTAGTTAAACTTGCACCCTTGTGGGCAATAATGTCTGGCATGTGAGGACCAGCAAAGGTATAAGTCAAAAATACCATTGCCACGATCATCAGTGGTGGACCTAATGAACGGCGAGTTGCTTCAAGTAGCAATAACATACCTGTTACTGCAACTGCAGTATCAAAAGTAATGGGTGCGCCAGCACGATCTGCCAATTCATTATAAAATAGGAATAAGTAAGCCGCACTGAATGCGCCAGCAAATGCAAATATCCAATCCGTCAGCGGTACATGGTCACGCGGTGACGACTTCATTGCTGGATAAGCGGTAAATGCTAAAAAAATAGCAAACGCTAAATGGATAGAACGAGCTTCAGTATCGTTAATAATACCAAAATTTAAAACGAACGGCAGAGGAGAGGCATACCATAATTGAAATAGCGCCCAAATAAATGGCACAATTAACAATATGTTTTTAGCAATACCTTTTGGATCGCGCGCACCAGTATCTGACTGTGCAAGCATCTCCTGCAGTTCAGCATCCATGCTAGTGGTTTGATTTTCTGTTTTAGACATCTGTCCTCCATCATTCTGCGATAGTTTTATCACAAGAAGTGGCTCGGTAATTCGTTAGTAGAATATTAATAATTACAGAACTCTTAATTTAAGAAGGGTTGTACTGCTTATTAGCTTAACTAATCCGTAGTGTAAGAATAGTCAGTAACTTGAGTAAGAGTAGTAAAAATTAAATTATGATTATAAAGCTGAATAATATTTTCTACTCGAAGGTTAACTTATTTTAAGCCAACTTCTTTGTAGTATTTAGCTGCGCCAGGGTGAACTGGTGCGCTAAGTGCTGCTGTAGCCATATCTTCTTTTGTTAGCGATGCAAATGATGGGTGTAGACGTTTAAAGGTATTGAAGTTTTCGAATACCGCTTTAGTCACTTCATACACGATTTCGTTAGACATTGATTTAGGTGTAACGATTGTTGCACGCGCACCAAATGTTACAGTGTCTTTTGGTGTACCAGTGTAAGTGCCACCAGGGATAACCACTTGGCTGTAGTAAGGGTTATCAGCAACTAGTTTTTGTACTGTTGCATCGTTAACCGTTACAAGAACAGCGTCACACGTTGTTGTTGCTTCTTTGATCGAACCGTTAGGGAAACCAGCGAAGAATACAAATGCGTCGATTTTGTTATCACAAAGCGCTTGAGATTGTTCGTTTGCTTTTAGTTCTGATGTTAGTGAGAACGCGCTGTTATCCCAGTTGTAAGCTTTCATTACAACGTCCATTGTGCTGCGTTGGCCTGAACCTGGGTTACCTACGTTTACACGCTTACCTTTAAGGTCTTTAAAATCTTTAATGCCTGAATCTTTACGAGCAACAATTGTTAGTGCTTCAGCGTGTAGTGAGAATACTGCGCGTAGATCAGTATAAGCACCTTGATTTTTGTATTGGTTTAAACCTTTGTAAGCATAAAACTGTTGATCAGATTGTGCTACACCGAAATCAAGTTCACCAGCACGCATTGTGTTGATGTTATAAGCTGAGCCACCAGTACTTTCTACTGAACAACGAATGTTGTGCTCTTTACGGTTGCGGTTTACAAATTTACAAATTGCACCACCGGCAGGGTAGTAAACACCTGTAACACCACCAGTACCGATTGTAATAAAGTCACTTGTTTTTGCTGTTGCGATACTTGGCGCAGCAGCTGCTAGTGTTAAACTTGCTACAGCAAGTGATTTTGCAATTGTTTTTGTAATAGACATGTTGTGTTCCTTTTATTAGTCATTAGTCGCTTGTTTTACTTCAGGGCATTCTATGGCCATGAAATTGAATCCGTAAATTCAAGTGGGTGTATTTAATCAGCAAAAATAAATAATGCAATACTTATGATACAGCAAAATAACCCATCATTATCTGTTTGGACCATACTTTGTGACACCGGATTAACAAAAAGCAAACATCCACTTGTTTTGTGCTGATTTAAGCTAAATTCTAGTACACACTGGGCTCTAAGATAGATTTTTTTTTATAAAAATACGAATTTGTAAATTCGAAGGGTGCGTTTTTTGACTGATATTAAATTTTGTTAAATCTTCATAACATAACGCAATTATTTTTACTTATCGTTAAATGTGTGAACTTCGTCACTGAATTGATTGGCTGTTATGTGTTCGTTTTATGGTTTTTTCCATTAATAAAATGGTTTAATCCATAACTAAAAGTCGAAAAAATGTTTAAAAGCCTGCATTTTATAGCGTGAAACAACAGGGTTTTCGAGTTTAAAACATATATCAGCCCGTTGTTGGCGTTGTGATAATTTACTGCAATCTAAAATCGAAATAACACCCGCTTTCGGGTATCCACCAATCGTTTGTCTGTCTTGAAGTAGGACAATGGGCAGCCCATTAGCGGGAAGTTGGACACTGCCTAATGCAATGCCTTCTGATGTTAATGTTGCTGGTAGATCGGCAATCATGTTACCTATTAGTTGATAGCCCATACGATTGGCTTGCGGACTTATTTGATATTTATTAGTGAGTAGTTGCTGCTGTTGTTTTGATGTGAGTTGCTGCCATTGATAACAAGGTAATAATCCGAGGGTTAATGGCGCTGAGTAATTTGGAATATAATGTCGTGGAACGGCGATTTGTAGTTGTGATTGTGCTATTGGGCGTTCTAGGGTTTGAGCTGTTATTGGTAAGCGCCGTCCTTCATATAATGGTGTACTCGTTATTTCACTTAGTTTATCACGTATGACGGTACTTCGACTATGGTGGCTCATTTCTGTTTGCAGACCACCGACAATGGCGAGATAGCCACATTTACCTGCTGTTGCTCCACGATACTGAATAATGTCACCGGTCTTAACGTTATGCGTTTGCCAATTAAAAGCGGGCTTGTCATTAATATTAACCCCAAACTCGGCACCACAAATCGAAATTTTTGTATCCGTTAATACACGCAATACCATTAATCCATAATGAATTTCAAGGCTGGCCATATTGCTATCATTACCGAGTATCTTATTTGCCCATAGGTAAGCATGGAGATCGGCTGGACCACCTGATGTGATACCTAAATGTTGATATCCAAAACGACCCAGATCTTGAATTAAAGTATGAACGCCTGGTTTGATAACCTCGAATGCAGGAGTAATATTCATTATGCATCAGCCTTTTGGTGGTAATGGTTAAACTCATCCAGTGAAATCGAACTGAATTTGACTTGGCAGCCAACAGATAATGTATTCATTGTTGCGGGGCTCTGACCTATTATTTGCCAACCACCAGGACTCGATTTAGGATAAATAGCAGTTTGGTTATCTGCAATACCTAGACTACCCGCTGCGACTTGGCCTTTTGGTTTGGCATGCCTTGGTATTTGTATTCGTTTATCAACATCACCCAAATAGGCAAAGTTAGGCATAAAACCAATTGCATAGCAGCTATATATAGTAGAAGAATGGATCTGGATGATGTCACTGATACTCAGTGCTGAATATAGTGATAAGGATTCAAGATCCGGCGCAAGACTTTCGTGGTAACAAACAGGAATCGTGATTAAATTAGCGTTACTGGGAGATACATGATTAGATTTTGGTGATGTTGTATTTAGCAGTGGTTTAACATACGCATGAATTATATCTGCCAGCTGATGCGGTTCAATATTGAGTATATTAAAGCTAACAAGTAATGTTTGATATGAAGGGATAATATCAATAATCACTGTGTTTAAATCTGGGGCATTTTTTAGTTGTTGATTTAGAGTGTGGATCACTGGCAATAGTTGAGTATTATCTGCATCGCTAAAGCGAATCAAAATTGCATCATAACCGATCATATCGAGCTGATACTGCATATCTCACTCCTTGCTTGTAGTTAGTGCTAACTTTATCTGTGCGATGGCTTCGATAGATTGGACGTTATCACCATGAACACAAAGCGTATCAACTTTTAACTTAATGAGATTACCGTTATTACTTGTCACATTACCGTTTTGCGCGAGCTGTATTGCTTGGTTAATAATTTGGCTATGTTCGGTAAATACCGCCCCTGGTAGATTTCTAGGCTGTAACAATCCGTTATCGGTATAACAACGATCTGCAAATGCTTCAAACAGTAGTGGAACATTAAATTTTGCAGCAAGGGTTTCGCTGCGGCTATTGTCTGCTTGTGACATTAGCATCAGGGGTAAATCGGGACCAGAAGCTGCCACTCCTTTTAAAATCGCAATTAGAATGGCTTCATCTTGCATCATGTCGTTATAAAGTGCACCGTGAGGTTTAACATAACTTAAGGGGATATGCTGCTGATTGCAGAAAGCGGCGAGGGCGCCCACTTGATACAATATAAAGGCTTGAATTTCATTCGCTGTGCAGTGCATATGACGACGACCAAAACCGACCAGATCAGGATAACTAGGATGAGCGCCGACGGCTACATTATAGTGTTTAGCCAGTGCCACAGTTTGCTGCATGATAAGGGGATCGGAAGCATGGAAACCGCAAGCTATGTTCGCCATATCAATATGTGGCATGACCGCTTCATCCATACCAAGCTGCCAAAGGCCAAAACTTTCACCCATATCACAATTCAATTTCACTGGTTAATATCCTTATTAACAAAGTCTTTCTATATATAGAGAAGTATAGGTATTAGTTATTGCAGTAATTATTTGTGATAGCAAGTTTTTTATAGTGAAGGACGCTAATCAAAGATATAAATAAGAGAAGTAGGTCGAGTCAAATGGGTCAGAAAAAGTAGGAAAGCACTGAAAATAATGGATAGCAATCCCCAAATAACGAAGGACTGCATTATTTGGGGGAATGTAGCCAACCGATTATCTGTTTGGTTGTGCTTTAAAGGTTTTACCTGTTTCAGTGACGCTGTCATTACCCATCAAATAAAGATAAAGCGGCATAATATCTTCTGCTGTCACGAGCGTATTTGAATTTTCACCAGGGAAGGCTTTTGCACGCATACCTGTACGCGTTGCACCCGGGTTAATGCAGTTAGCGCGGATACTGGTATTTTCAAATTCGTCTGCAAGGGTTTGCATCATGCCTTCGGTTGCAAATTTTGAAATGGCATATTCAGCCCAGTAAGCACGCCCTTTAACACCGACACTTGATGAGGTGAAAATGATAGATGCTTTTTCTGCTTTTTTCAGTACAGGCAATAACGCACTTGTCATGAACAGTTGTGCTTTTACATTGACCTGCATGACTTCGTCATAGCTCTTTTCATCAATTTGATGGAATGGACCTAACACACCTAATTGACCCGCATTGTTCAATAAACCGTCTAGTTTACCGAATTGCGTATCAATGGTGTCTGCCATGTCTTTATAGTTTTCAACAGTCGCACCTTTCATATCAAGCGGAATAATCGCAGGCGTTGGTGCGCCAAGTGCTTCAATTTCGTCATAAACAGCTTCAAGTTTAGCGACTGTTTTACCAAGTAATATCACTGTAGCGCCATGTGCGGCATAGGTTAGTGCTGCTTGACGACCAATACCGTCACCGGCACCTGTTACTAAAATAGTTTTGTTTTCTAATAGATTTTTTTCTGCTTGATAATCCATTTTCTGGTTCCATATCGACTTATCTGGCAATATTGTAACCTGCAAAGCTTGTAGATGCGATGTTGTAAATGATATAAAGGGCAAAATCGATATAACCGACCGAGGATTAGGATTTGGAATTTTTAAATGAATACGGTATTTTTTTAGCAAAAACGATAACATTCGTTTTAGTATTATTATTTGTAGTGGTCAGTATAATCAATCTTACGTCTAAGCAAAAAAAGAGTAATGGACGTTTGGAGATCACCAATTTATCAGAGCAATTTAAAGATGTTGAAGATGAACTTCAGTTACACCTAGTGTCTGAAGATGAAGCTAAAATTTTAGAAAAAGAACAGCACAAAGCAGAAAAGAAAAAACACAAAGATGAATTAAAAGCATTTAAAAAGGCCCATAAAGACAAAGGCAATGATAAAGATGCTGTTACAAAAGAAGACATTGAACCACGTCTTTTTGTACTTGATTTTACCGCGGGGATTGATGCTAAAGAAGTCGCATCATTACGTGAGGAAATTACTGCTATCTTATTTGTTGCGAACGAACATGATGAAGTCTTAGTTCGTTTAGAAAGTGGTGGTGGTGTTGTGCATGGTTATGGACTTGCAAGTTCACAACTGGAACGTTTAAAACAAGCTAATATTAAGTTAACTATCGCGGTTGATAAAGTGGCGGCAAGTGGCGGTTATATGATGGCATGTATTGCTGATCATATTATTGCTGCACCATTTGCAATCGTTGGTTCTATTGGTGTTGTGGCTCAAATACCGAACTTTAACCGTCTATTGAAAAAGAATAATATTGATGTCGAACAACTGACCGCGGGTGAGTTCAAGCGCACATTAACGATGTTTGGCGAGAATGATGACGCTGGACGTGAAAAGTTCCAACAAGAACTTGAAGAAACGCATGTGTTATTTAAAAACTTTGTGAGCACTCACCGACCTGATATGGATATTGAAAAAATAGCCACAGGTGAGCATTGGTTCGGTACCCATGCACACGAACGTGGGTTAGTAGATACTTTACAAACCAGTGATGATTACTTACTAAAAGCGAATAAGTCGAAAACAATTTACATTGTTAAATATGTCGTGCGTAAAAAACTGGCTGAAAAACTAGCCCAAGCAGCATCCATGGCTATTTCGATAAGCCTAAATAAGTTTTTACAGCAAAGTAAGTTCCCACAACAATAAAATTGTAGGTTCATAGCTGTAAAATATGCATTGATATATAAACCACATATTTCAGCTCTATGTGGTTTATTAGTATGATTTTTATATTTTTTTATGGATTATTATGTCAGATAGTTATCGCTCTGCTTATGTAATGCTTTTGTATGAAATATAGACATAAAAAAAATAATTAAAAAATTATTGACTACTATAAGTGTATTCAATGTATATATAAATAGAGTACAAATATAAGATGATGCTTTTTGACTATCCTTAATCGATAAATTATCAATTGTATTCATCAATTTCATATTATTCATAAATTAAAAGAATCCGTCTGTATGGGAAGATCTCTGGTAATTGTGGAATCGCCAGCAAAAGCGAAGACCATTAATAAATATCTCGGTAAAGACTACATTGTTAAATCAAGTGTGGGCCACGTACGTGATTTACCGACAAGTGGTGGGGCAGCCAAAAAACGAGCGGGTGCACCGACGCTTGCGCAACAAACTAAAGGCATGACGCCAGAAGCTAAAGCTGCATTTAAAGAAAAACGTGATAAAAAATCGTTATATTCGCGTATGGGAATAGACCCAGAAAATGACTGGGCAGCAACGTATCAGATTTTACCTGGTAAAGAAAAAGTCGTTGCTGAATTACAACAACTTGCTGAAAAAGCAGATGTTATCTATCTCGCAACCGATTTGGACCGCGAAGGGGAAGCTATTGCATGGCACCTGCGGGAAATTATTGGTGGTGATGATTCACGTTTCCAGCGTGTCACGTTTAACGAAATTACAAAAACGGCGATCCAAGAAGCATTTGAGCAACCGTCAGAATTGAACATTGATTGTGTGAATGCACAACAAGCGCGTCGTTTCTTAGATCGTGTTGTTGGCTATATGGTCTCGCCGTTACTTTGGCAAAAGATTGCGCGCGGTTTATCTGCTGGACGAGTTCAGTCGGTAGCGGTACGTTTAATCGTAGACAAAGAGCGCGACATTAAAGCGTTCATTCCAGAAGAATTTTGGGATGTCCATACAGATTTAGTGACGTCACTGGGTGAGCCATTACGTGTTGAAGCGGTTAAATATGCCGGTGAAGCGTTTAAACCTGTTAATGAAGCACAAGCAACCAAAGCGGTTACTGACTTACAAAACGCAAGTTACTCGTTATTAAAACGCGATGACAGAGCGACAAGCAGTAAGCCTAAAGCACCTTTTATTACGTCAACACTACAGCAGGCGGCAAGTACGCGTCATAGCTATGGCGTTAAACGTACAATGGGTCTGGCACAGCGCTTATATGAAGGTGGTTACATTACCTATATGCGTACTGACTCAACAAACTTGAGTAAAGACGCTGTAGAAAGTGCTCGTGGTTTCATTGAAACAAAATACGGTAAAGATTACTTACCTGCAGAACCAAATCTATACGGCTCTAAAAAAGGTGCGCAAGAAGCCCATGAAGCGATCCGACCTTCTGATGTAAATGTTATGTCAGGCGATTTGAAAGGCATGGATGATGACGCGAAAAAATTATACGAACTAATTTGGCGTCAGTTTGTTGCTTGTCAGATGATGCCTGCACAATACGATTCAACGAAATTGACGATTGCTGCTGGCGAGTATCAGCTTACCGCGAAGGGACGTACTATGCGTTTCCCTGGTTGGACTAAAGCGTTACCGCCAATGAGCAAGAAGTCTGAAGACGAAAGCAATTTACCTGTACTTGAAGTGGGTGAAGCGCTAGACCTGATTACTGTCGATCCTCTGCAACACTTCACTAAGCCACCTGCGCGTTTTAATGAAGCGTCATTGGTTAAAGAATTAGAGAAACGTGGTATTGGTCGTCCATCGACATATGCTTCGATTATCTCGACAATTCAAGATCGTGGTTATGTAAAAGTTGAAAACCGTCGTTTCTTCGCTGAAAAAATGGGTGAGATTGTTACTGAACGTCTGACTGAAAGTTTTGAAGAGTTAATGAACTTCGATTTCACAGCAAGTATGGAGTCTCAACTTGATGGTGTTGCCGAAGGCAAGCTGAATTGGATTGATGTACTTAATGAATTCTTTGGTGACTTTAAGAAACAGCTGCTCACAGCTGGTGCTGAAGTGGCTGAAGGCGGTATGCGATCGAACGAAATGGTTATCACGGATATCGAATGTCCAACATGCCAACGTGAGATGGGTATCCGTACTGCCACGACAGGTGTATTCCTCGGTTGTGCGGGTTATAACTTGCCACCAAAAGAACGCTGTAAGAAAACCATTAACCTTGTATCAGGCGAAGAAGCGATTGATTTACTTAATGAAGACGCTGAAACTGAAGCATTAATGGCAAAACGTCGTTGTCCCAAATGCAGTACTGCAATGGACAGCTACCTGATCGACGAAACTCGTAAACTGCACGTTTGTGGTAATAACCCAGAATGTACGGGCTACGAAGTCGAAAAAGGTGAATTCAAGCTAAAAGGCTATGATGGCCCAGTGGTTGAGTGTGACCGTTGTATGTCTGATATGCAGCTTAAAAATGGCCGTTTTGGCAAATACATGGGCTGTACTAACGAAGAATGTAAAAACACGCGTAAGATCCTGAAAAGTGGTGAAGTTGCGCCGCCAAAAGAAGATCCTGTTTTCCTTCCTGAATTGGAATGTGAAAAGTCGGATGCTTACTTTGTACTACGTGACGGTGCTGCGGGCATCTTCTTAGCGGCGAATACTTTCCCTAAATCTCGTGAGACACGTGCTCCGCTGATTGAAGAGTTAGTTCGCTTTAGAGACCGTATCTCATCGAAATTTTATTACTTAGCAGATGCGCCAGCGCAAGACCCAGCAGGTAATAAAGCGATAGTACGCTTCAGCCGTAAGACCAAAGAACAATATGTAATGACCGAAGTGGAGAAGAAAGCCACGGGTTGGACTGCGCATTATATCGATGGTAAGTGGGTTGAAGAAGAGAAGAAGAAAGCTGTGAAGAAGAAAAAGGCAGCAACTGAAAAGTAGTTAGCGATTCTTTCTAGCACCAAATCTATGTCTTTTTAGGTCATTAAGTGGTTATAAGATACCTCAGCATTGCTGGGGTATTTTTTTACCTGCACATTACTGCTACCTAAGATAAAGCGGTATTATTGAGTTGTGCGTTCCCCTCCTCAGCGAAACCTCAGCTTATATAAATCATTAAATAATTACTTACTACTTTTAAAATAAGGCGTAATTGTTGTATGAAAATTATAATTATCTATTTATAAATAGATACTGGTATATTTACCGATAACATGAAAATAGTGATTTTAATCACGTTAAAAAGATCAGGATAAAGCATTAGCTCTAGTCTTTACTGTTGTATATATGTGATCTTTGTTGCACTTCTTGTGATGATTTTGTTGGGTTGGTTGCATTGCTGTGTTAGTTAAATGTTGCGTCTTTTTGGATTGTTTAATTTAATTGTAACGTGCTGTTTTTGAATTTGTTATCGATATCATTGTGTGAATTTATAAATGTCTAATTTGACATCTTTAAAGCGTAAATAACTGTCATTTTAATTAATTTTAGTAAGTTCAATCTAATTGTAAAAAAAAATTAGATTGTTAATGTTGTTATCGAAATGTGTACGAGGATATGTGCACTAGAACCATAAAACATTATGAATCTAATTAAGGCGATGGAAAAATGAAAAAAACAATTTTAGCGGTAGTTGTTACTGGTTTATTCACGGCGACTGTACAAGCAGCAACAGTGTATGATTCTGAAGGTACAACAGCAGATATCTACGGTCGTGTTCAATTTGATATTAAAGATCCAGGTAAGGCTGATGTAACTGGTAAAGGTTCTGCACGATTTGGTGTTAAAGCTTCTTCTGAAGTTGCTCCAGGCCTTAAAGCAATCGCACACGGTGAATGGCAGTTTGATGCAGAAAACAGTGCTGGTGATAATGAAGTTGCAGCTCGTCACGTTTACCTTGGTGTTGAACATGACAAATTTGGTAAATTAGTATTCGGTCAAACTGATACTGCATTCTACCAAGCTGTTGCAGCAACTGATATTTTTAACTCATATGGTTATGCTGCATTTAGTGGCGTTGAAGACGGTCGTCAAGAAGGTCAGCTCGTTTACAAAGGTCAGTTTGACAGTGTGTATGTAGGTGCTTCTTATCAGTTTTCTGATACAGAGTTCTCTGCTAGTATGGGGAATCCATCTAATACTATCCCTAGCGAAACAGGTGTTGCACTTGACTCTGGTTACGCGTTAACTGTTGGTTATAACTTTGGTTTTGGCCTGGATGTGTATGCTGGTTACCACGCTGAAAACCTAGCAAATGATGAAGGTTTAGCTGCTGCTGATGGTACTAAAACTAATATCGCATTATCTGCGGGTTATACACTAGATAAATTGTACTTAGGTGCAGCTGTTGTTAAAGCTTCGTATGATGGTGATGAAATCCATGGCGGTAAAGTAGTGCTTCTAGACGGAGCTGAACTATTTGGTTTTGATTTAGTTGCTTCTTATCAAGTTGCTGATAAAGTAGCCGTATACGGTGGTTATGCTAAGCAAGACGCTGAAGGTGCTATTGAAGCTCTTGGCGAACAAGCTAACGAATTGACTATCGGTACTGTATACAAACTAAATAGCAGTGCTAAAGTTTGGGGCGAGTACAAAGTTGACAACACTGACGGTGCTGACAATCAGTGGACTCTTGCTGCTCAATACAATTTCTAAGCTGTATTGAATAAATAAGCAATCGCTTAAATTGAAAAAAGCTCACTACGGTGGGCTTTTTATTTTTGTGGCTATTTGCTAAATATGTTCATCGTTGGTTTCTCTATAGTAAAGAAACAAACTCACGATAGAAGAAGCAGCCCTTGCTTAAACCACATGCTATCCCAATCTTGATACTCATAGGTTAACCCTAAATAATGAGTACATATTAAATGGAACTTTTGTACGTTTTACAGCTCTTAATAGCTAGCAGATGAAATACAAATTATAGCTTCTATATTGATATATATATAAATGCCTTTTTTTTAATCGTTTAGCTCACATTGAGCCCTCTTAATAGGTTCTTTAGAATCCCTATGTCAATAACTTTCTTCTTGTTATTCCTTTTTTTGTGTCCATGATCTTGTTTTTGATCTCCGGTTGATTTTCCTTATAGTTTTCAAAAATATATTGTGAGTATAATCTATACCAAGTTTTAAGCGTAGTTGTTAAATCTTATTCAAATGGTTTAATCAGATGAATTGTTGGTTTAACTCGCTACTTGTTAGAATACATTAACTCTTGGTTTAACCGAACATTACCAGATAGAATCATCTCAGAGAGAGGTTCAGGTAATGAGTGAGTTAACTTATAAATAATAAAGGATTTTTAAAATGAAAAAGACTATTCTTGCTACTGCAATTTTACTAGCTGGCGCTGCAAACGCTGCTGAAGTTTATAACAACGAAGGTACTACTGTTTCTTTAGGTGGTTCTTTCCGTGGTCACGTTGTTATTGCTGATTCTGATAACGTTAAATTTGAAGATGCTGGCTCACGTTTCGATATTAAAGCATCTAAAGAATTAGACGATGGTGTTAAAGCATTCGGTCAGGTGGAAATTAAATACACTGGTGACGTTACTACTAAAAATAGTAAAGGTGAAGATGGTAAAACTGATGGTTTATACATCAACAATGCTTTCGTTGGTCTATCGCATGATGTATACGGTACAGTTGTACTTGGTAAGCAAATGGGTCTAAATGATGACGCATTCGTATATGATTTCTCATACGAACACGGTAACATCTACAACGAAGATAACGCGTTATTTGGTTCTGATTCTGAAGATCAACTTAAATACACTAAAGCATTCGGCGGCGCTTCTGTTGTTGTTTCTTTAATGGACCAAGATACTTACGCTATCGGCGGTACTTATGAAGTTGCAGGTCTATCTTTAGTTGCTTCTTATAACATCGCTAACGATCGCGTTGATGCAAACACAAACGCTAAAACTGATAACTCTACTTATGCTGTAGGTGTTTCATACGCACTTGACTCGCTAACATTAGGTGCTGTATACACTGCATCTGAAGTTGGTAACGCTGATAATTCAGCTTACGGCCTTGGTGCTAACTACGCTCTAGGTCAAGCAAGCGTATATGCTATGTTTGATGCTACATCAAGCGATACAAAAGCTGATGAACGCACTGAACTAGTAATTGGTGCTGATTATGAGATTGTTAAAGATGTTAAAGCATACGCTGAGTTCGGTTCAACTGACCCAAAATCTGGTTCAGCTGATGAAGCTCTATACTTAGGTGCTCGTGTATACTTCTAATCAACCCTGTTGATTCGTTGCTATAAACAACACTGACTAATGAAACCGTCCGCTTTAAAGTGGACGGTTTTTTTATAAGCGTTCGATTACTGAATGCTTAAAGCCCATCATTTTTCATGTTCAGTTCGAAAGTATGTTTACTTCCTTTTACTTTTATATTCACTAATTTTAATCTGCCTACTCACCAAACGGGTATTTTTACTCATTAATAATATGTGCTATTACCATATCATTCGTTTATAAAGTTTTGATACTATAGTTATTCTTATCAATCAATATTTGGTTATTACTATGCCCAAGCGTATTACCTCAAGCGCCTTTAGTCGCACACTCGTCGCTACAATATTTATCTATATGCTCTTGATGCTGAGTAATACAAGTTTTGTTTATGCACAGGGGCCTGAGCTATCACTGACAAAAGAAACGATTGATATAGTAAATACCAGCCCAGCAAGTAATAAGATCGATTACCTGTCGGCTGACTACCAATCTGTAGATAATGATAATGGCCCTTTCGTTGCAGATAGAAAAAATGCGCGTAAGGCGAAAAACTGGCGTGTTACAGAGGCGTCGGCACTGAATGAGAATAATAAAGAATATGGTTATCGCAATGATGAGATGGCTCGTTTTATTTTTTTAATGGACGCAAGAGATCGCAAACAAAAATTATTAGCCAGTTTGGCGTTGTGGCCTGAACACCAAGCGCAATTGATTAATAATCTGACGAATGAAGAAGGTGTTGGGCGTTTTACTTCTTTGTTTACTATTTTTGTGTTGATGCTTGTATCTGGTTTTATTGTAGAGCGTGTTGTTAGTCTGAAAATGGATTCTTTTTCTGAGAGCGTTGCGAAAGAAAAAAACTCTAGTTTTAAAGACAATCTTGATTACATACTCATGCGCGGATTTTTTCAATATGTAGGCATTGCTATTTTCGCCTTAACTGCCGCGCTGATTGCAGTTTACAACTATAATGAAACCGACCCATTTCGCGTATTAAGTCTGCATGGGCTAGGCCTTGTTGTTAAAATACGTGCATTAATGATTATATTACGACTTGTCTTTGCTCCCTATGCTAAAGGTAATCGATTGTTTAAAATTGACTGTTCGTCGGCGACTCGACTGTATTGGTCAATTCTTATTTTTATGTCGATATATCTTACTATTACAACATCCTGGTATGTCCTCATATTATTCTCGTTAGATACGATCCTATTTGCACTGATTATTCCAGCAACAGGAATGATCTTAAATATTTTATCAATTGCCTTTATTTGGTTTAACCGTAAAACTATTGAAGGTATGTTTATTGATGAAAAAGAAACTAGTTCAGCATTTACCCGGTTTTTACGTCAAACCTGGGCGACCATTTTTACTATTTGGTTGTTTGTGGCTTGGGTATTCTGGGCTATGTACGAATTTTTAGGCTATTACGAGCAAGCAGATAACTTTACGCCTATTTGGTGGTTAACGTTTACTTATCCTATATTAGACCGGTTGATCTTTGTTCTACTTAATCAGCTCAAGCGTATCACATGGTTGCAAAGCCACTCCTTTGAAATGCGTTGTGATAAATTTATCCGCAGAGTCATTATTGCTTTTCGTATCATATTCATCGCTGTTATTTTCTACCATATTGATGCTAGTTTTGATCATAACGCCTGGGAGAAATTAGCGAATAGTCTTGGTGGTTTTATTCAAATGTTTGTGGATATTATCGTTGTTGTTATTATCGCATTCGCTGTTTGGGAAATTATTCAGTCTGCGATTGAGCGTCACCTTCCTTACGATGCGTGCGTGAATAATGACTCGGGTACTTCAACGCTTGAAGGTGAAGGTGGTGGCACTGGTGCATCTCGTTCAGAAACATTGCTACCGCTTGTCCGTTCATTTTTATTAGTGTTCTTGTTTTCATGTGTCGTATTGATGATTTTGAGTATTATGGGTGTCGAAATAGCACCGTTGCTCGCTGGTGCGGGTATCGTTGGTATAGCCGTTGGTTTTGGTGCTCAAAAACTCGTACAAGATGTGATTTCAGGTATCTTCTTTTTGCTTGATGATGCATTTCGCCGGGGTGAATATATTGAGGCCGCGAGTCTACGTGGTACCGTCGAGCGTATCTCCATTCGTTCAATTACATTACGCCATCATCTTGGCGCTATACAAACGATTCCTTTTAGTGAAATTGCGACCGTAAGTAACTTATCACGTGACTGGATCACAAAAAAGTTAGAGTTCAGGTTAGACTATAGAACTGACGTTGAAAAGGTGCGTAAGTTGATCAAAAAAGTGGGCCAAAAAATGTTATTACATCCTGAATATGGGCAACATTTCCTACTTCCGTTGAAATCACAAGGAGTGACGAGGGTAGAGGAGTCTGCGCTTATCTTCCGGATGAAGTTTACTTGCGTACCTGGAGAGCAATGGGTTATTCGTCGTGAAGCCTTTAGACTTGTACAAGAATCATTAAAAGCCAATGGCATTGAGTTTGCTCATCGCTCTGTTCATGTGCTAACTCAGCATGCAGACAAAGAAAGTCTGGAGGATATCATTGAAAAAAATGATGAACTTGCCGAAACATTGGGCGCAGCTGCCGCATTAAGTGTTTCTACTGAGGTAAAAAAGAACGATAAAATAGACTCTGATTATAATTAATCGAGTGTTTATTTTTAATGAAATGAATGGTTTATTAAGTGAGTTGTGCGCTATCTTAGGCAACTCTTTTTTGATAACCTTATCCATCTTAATAATATTTAGTTAAAGAGAATTCAAGTGCGCAGTAAATTAAATAATAGCCGTTTGCTTATTTATAGTCACGACTCTTTCGGTCTTGGGCATTTGCGGCGCTGTAGAGCCATCGCGCATGAGCTTGTTGATCGATACAAGGGCTTATCTGTTTTAATTATTACTGGATCACCGATTATTGGTCGCTTTGATTTTAAAGCCCGTGTTGATTTTATTCGTATACCAGGTGTCATTAAGCTCCACAATGGTGAATACACCTCACTTGGCTTACTTATCGATCTTGCTGATACTCTGGCATTACGTGAAGCCATCATTTTGAATACGTCTAAAGTCTTCAAACCAGATATTTTTCTTGTCGATAAAGAACCGGGTGGATTGAAAGATGAAGTCGTCAGTACGTTAGCCTATTTTAAAGATACTAATACTAAATGTATTCTCGGTTTACGTGATGTGATGGATTCTCCCGAGCTTTTAAAAAAAGAATGGCAGAAGAAAAATGTGATGCCATTGCTTGAAAATTTTTATGATGAGCTTTGGGTCTATGGTCCCGCTGAGGTATCTAATCCATTAAAGGGGTTAGATATAAAGCAAATCGTCACAGATAAAACTTTATTTACTGGTTATTTGCCAAGGCAGTTACCACAAAAAGTCGATACCGATTCCATTCACTTTCCTGATAGACCCTATATTTTGGTCACCCCTGGTGGCGGCGGTGATGGTGTTGAGATGATTGACTGGGTGTTACGTGCTTATGAGAGTAGCCCAACACTGATGCCTGCCTTATTTGTACTTGGTCCTTTTATGCCAGCTGCGGATCGGAATGCGTTTTTGCATCGTGCGGAGTTGTTACCGCATGTCGATGCGATCACATTCAGTAATCATCTAGAGCATTTGATGTCTGAAGCTGAGGCGGTGATTGCCATGGGTGGCTACAATACGTTTTGTGAAATACTGTCGTTTGATAAGCGTGCATTAATTTTACCTCGCAGCTACCCACGCAAAGAACAGCTAATTCGAGCGAGTAATGCAGCAGACGTTGGCCTGTTATCTATGCTTGATTTGGAGTCTGAGCGTTCAGCTGAAGTAATGCACGACAGTATTATCAAATTATTGCAACAAGATAAACCGAGTACACATAAACTTGATAACTTGCTGAATGGTTTAGACTTTGTTGCCGATCGATTTGGCGAGTTGGTATCAAAATAATCTAATCTAGTTCTTTTTAATTTATTGTTTTTAGTAAGGAATCAGGCATATGTCAGCGCCCCGTATTATGTATTATGTGCAATATTTATTAGGTATTGGCCACGTTCGTCGCTCTTCTCTTATTGTTCAAGCATTGTGTGAGCAAGGTGCACATGTGGATGTTATTTTTGGTGGCATGCCTGTTCCGAGTATGTCTTTTGGTGATGCGACGATGCACCAGTTAATAGCAGTTAAAAGTGCGGACTCAGGTTTTAGCGGATTAGTTAAAGCAGATAATACTCCTGTCACTGATGATGATAAAAAAGAACGAACACAAGCTTTATTGGCCCTTTGTGAAACATTACAACCAGACTTAATTGTCACAGAGACTTATCCTTTTGGTCGCAGGCAAATGCGCTTTGAGTTGTTACCACTACTTAATTGGGCTAAATCACAAAGTAATCCCCCTGTACTCGTCTCTTCTATCCGAGATATTTTGCAGCGTCGTTCAACTATAAGAGAACAAGAGTACGTTAACCTTGTACAAACGTATTACCAGCATGTATTAGTGCATGGAGATAAAAATTTTTATCCATTAGAAAAAAGCTTTCCCGTTGCCGGTATGATTGCCGATAAAATCAGTTATTCCGGATATGTTTGTCCTACTATGGAAAATGGTGATACGTCGCAGAAAACACGGGATACGATAGTTGTGTCTGTCGGAGGCGGCAGTATCGGTAAAGATATTTTAGTTGCAGTGATGGCGTTATTTGATAGTGGGTTTGCAGCGGATAAAAAGTGGTTATTGATTACAGGTCCAAACATGGACAGTGCCGACAAAGCTTATTTTAAAGCGCAGCAACAATCAAACTTACAAGTAGTAGATCTCGCTGATGACTTTTTAAAAGCATTGAATAATGCGTATGTGTCAATTTCAAGAGCGGGTTATAACACTGTGATGGACCTATTATTGACCGAAGTGCCAGCAGTCGTAATACCGTTCGAAGGTGAAGGTGAAACTGAGCAGTTAGCGCGAAGTGAAATATTGGTTGAAGGTCGAGTATTACAATCAGTAAAAAATGATGAACTGAGTGTCGAGACATTAAAATATGCGATTAATAACGCAGTTGAGAATAAAGCCAAGAAGGTTAATATCGACAATCAGGGCGCCCATAAAAGTGCGACATTGCTTATTGAATGGGCTACCTCAAGGCATTCGTAAGTCATTAAAGTAATGTTCAAGCTCGATATATGTTTTATGACGTTTCATAACGTTCTAATTATCAAAGTTTAAGGTAAGTCAGTAGTGAAAAAAATAGCATTAGTACTTAAAGGTTATCCACGCCTCTCTGAAACATTTATCGCACAAGAAATTCGTGCATTAGAATTACGTGGATTTGATATTACCTTAGTTTCATTACGTCATCCGACAGATACGAGTACACACCCTATTCATCAACAGATCGAAGCTGATGTAGTTTATTTACCTGAATATTTACATGATGAACCATTACGTGTATTAAAAGCGTTTGCTCATGTAGTGAAGCGTTATTCATTAAGTAAGGTGATGAAACAATTTGCCATGGATTTGAGGCGAGATACAAGTCGTGGACGTATTCGTCGTTTTGGTCAAGGTTTAGTACTTGCTGCGGAAATGCCTGACGGTATCGAGCAAATGTATGCTCACTTTTTACATACGCCAGCATCAGTTACACGCTATGCCGCATTAATTAATGATCTCCCTTGGTCATGTTCTGCACATGCCAAAGATATTTGGACATCAGAAAAGTGGGATCTTGCCGAAAAACTGACAGAGTTAGAATGGTTGTCTACGTGTACTGCCGCGAACCATCAGTATTTACAATCCCTTGCTCAAGATCCAAGCAAGGTACATTTGGTTTACCACGGTTTAGACTTTACTCGTTTTCAACATGTAGAGCGGCTATCTCGCGCTAATGTTAACGGCAGTTCGGCTGATCATCCGGTTAAAATCATCAGTGTTGGTCGCGCGGTACCGAAGAAGGGTTACGATGATTTACTTAATGCGTTAGCTAAGCTACCAAAGGATTTACATTGGCAGCTAACACATATCGGTGGTGGCGGTATTCTAAAGAGTTTGCGACAACAGGCTAAAAAACTAGGTGTTGAGAAACATATTAAGTGGCAAGGTGCACAGCCACAATTAACCGTGCTTGAAGCTTATCGTGAAAGTGACCTATTTGTACTGGCGAGTAAGATTGTTGCTGATGGTGACAGAGATGGGATGCCTAATGTGTTGATGGAAGCACAAAGCCAGTCAGTATGTTGTCTGGCGACGGATATTTCAGGTATCCCTGAGCTGATTGATAGCGGTGAAAATGGTGTATTAGTTGAGTCGAACAATGTTGATCAACTTGCTGCTGCATTAGAGGCATTATTACGTGATGGTGAAAAACGAGAACGTCTAGGATTAGAGGGGCAGAAGCAACTTCATCGACGCTTTGATGTCAAAATTGGTATCGACCAGTTAGAAAAGCTTTTTGATAGCCGTGACTGATACAAGCGTAAAAATAGGCATTGCATTTTATGCGCCGCTTAAATCGCCCTTACATCCGATACCTTCGGGTGACCGAAAAATAGCGCGTTTATTTATACGTGCGTTGGAGCAGGGCGGTTATCATGTTGAACTTGCGAGTCAGTTGCGCACTTTTGATAAGCGAGGTGATAGTCATCGTCAACAACGCTTGATTATTGTTGCTAAAAAAGAAGCGACTAGAATTATGCGTCGCTGGAACAAGCAAGGTTTTAAACCGCAAGCTTGGTTTAGTTATCATCTGTATTACAAAGCCCCTGATTTAATAGGCCCAATCATTTGTCAGGCGCTTCATATCCCTTACATTGTGGCGGAAGCTTCATGGGCAGAGAAACGTGCCAAGGGGGGCTGGGCTCTGTATCACCAGCAAGTGGCTGCAGGATTAAAACTCGCGAGCAAAGTCATCTGTATTAACCCAAGAGATAAAATAGCACTTGTTGACTTCTATTCTCGGTCGCAGAAGCAATATCACTCTCCACTCGTGTCACTGAATGCTTTTATCGATGATCACCCTGTTAATGATGAGGCTTCTTATGTAAACATTGAGCATTCTCAGGCACGCAAAAATAGCGGTGAACTAACCGCTATTTTAACGCGAGAAGGTATCGCTGCTAAATATGGCTTAGAGAGTGATTTACCTTGGCTTATTACAATTGCAATGATGCGCAGTGGCGATAAATATCATTCCTATCAGCAGTTAAGTTCAGTGGCCGATTTGTTACAAGAGCCTCACCAGTTATTGATTATTGGTGATGGCGTGATGCAAGCTGAAGTCCGATCTCTTTTTGTTCAACACCAGCAAGTCAAATTCGCAGGAACACTTGAAAGCAGTCAAATACGAGAATTATTACCGCACTTCGAATTACTCGTTTGGCCTGCGATAAATGAAGCGCTGGGCATGATATTTTTAGAAGCTCAGCAAGGAGGCGTTGCAGTTGTTGCTGGTGATCAGGGGGGCGTTAGCTCAATTGTGAATAACCATGTTACAGGTATCTTGGTTGATGCGTATAACGCGCAAGAAATGTCAGTAATGATTGATAGTTTACTGCAAAATCATGAAAAATTAAAAGCCATGAAACAAGCGGCCACTCAGTATATTATTCAACATCATTCTATTGAGGCCAGCGCGCGGCAGCTCAATTGTGTCATTCAAGATGCGATATCAAATTCGTTGGATAAGATATGATCCATGTTTATTTCATCCGTCATGGGCAAACGCAATGGAACTTTGAACGGCGTTTACAGGGGCGTACTGACATTCCGTTGAATGAGGCGGGAAGGCAACAAATTAACGCTTATCAGTTACCATCGAATTTGGTATCGCTACAATGGTTTCACAGTCCGCTGTTAAGAGCCCAACAAACGGCCGAATTACTCTGTGTTGATGCACTGGCCGAAATGGCTTTGATTGAAATGAGTTGGGGCGAGTGGGAAGGTAAAACCTTACCGCAATTAAGCGCTCAAGATCCCAGTTACTTTGCTAAACAAGAAGCGCTAGGGTTAGATTTGCGGCCACAAAATGGTGAGTCACCAAGATTGGTTGCTGCGCGAGTAAGCACTTGGGTTGAGTCTTTGGCTATTGATAACCAAGATCAGCATATAGGCTGCGTCAGTCATAAAGGTGTTATCCGCGCTATATATGCACTCGCGACGAATTGGAACATGTTAGGAAAAGCACAGCATAAAATGAATTATCACTGCGCCCAACACTTTTGCTTTGATCGCGGGAACTGGTCTATTATTGAGCTTAATATTCCGTTATAAGCGTGTACTTCAAGCCTGTTTGTGTAAGGCTCCCAATTGTTAAGAGAGCCTATTATTGATATTGTGATAATATATTAGTATTAAAAAACTAAATTAACTTGTGCAGAACCGACAACCGCTTCGGCTTTATTGGTAAACACATATGTTAGCCCTGTATTTGTGTCTGTTTCAGTGAATGATGTGTCTTTACCTACGATATAAGCTGCCGCTAAATCAAGAGAAAGTGTTTTGCTTATTTTGAATGTTAGACCAGCGGTGTACCACTGGCGCTCAGAGTCTGGAATACTTATTGTCGTATCGCCGGCTGCTTCATCTAATGCGTAACCAGCGCGTAATATCACTTTGTTGCCTAAGTAATATGATAGGGCAGTTGAATAGCGGATGTTATCTTCGTAGTTATAACCTTTTTCAAATAATACAACGTCATTATTTTGAGCTAGCAGACCTCGCAGGCCATCGAAGCTGCTCCATTCAGTCCAGACAACACCGTATTGTAGAGCTATATTACCAAAACGATGATATCCACCGAGTTCTGCCATAGCTGGTAATGATAAATCTAACTGACCTTCTAAGTTAGCGCCTTGATAGTTTGAGTATTCTCCTTCAAACGAGAGCTCTACTTCTGAACGGTAACTGACACCAATTTTATGGTTATCACTCAAGTCAAATAACAGGCCTGCATTCCAACCAAAGCCAAAATCATCACCTTCCATGATAAAGGCTTGAGAGCCGCCTGCTAGTCCAGATAATTGAGCGTTATTTGCTGCAATTGCACCGCCAAGTTGAGCTGGCGTCGCCCCAGCTTGAGCTGCGGCCGAAATGCCTTGCATCGCACCAAGTGCGGCAGCATCACCAAGGTTACGTTCAAGTTCTGCAGATCCATAGACGATCTGTGCACCAATCCCTAGGCGTATTTTACTGCCTAATTTAATTGCTAAGCTTGGATTTAAATTAAATGTCGTTAAATGGGTGGAGCCACCAAGTAGCCCTGCTGCATAACTATCTGGAAATTCAGTGTTGGTACCATAATTTGTGTATCCAGCTAAACCAATGGCGAGTTTATTACCGACAGGAAGCACCGCGTAAACAGAAGGGAGTGTTGCTGGGTTTACAGAGTTTTCAACATCATAATCAGACTTACTTGGTCCACTGTAATTTGTCCCAAACCCGTTATTAAAACTGGCGTAGTAAGGGGCGAGTGGAGTGTTTTCACCAGTCGTCTCCACTGTTGGATCTATATAAGCCCCACCAAATGAAAACGCAAACTTGTTAAATGAGGCGGCTGCCGCAGGGTTAGTCGCAATCACTGCGACATTATCCGTATTTGCTGCAAAACCCGCGTTAGCATTACCGAGTGCTGACGCTGATTGTACGTTAACTTGGAACCCTGCGGCTGATGCCTGAGCGCTAGCTAAAATTGTTGCTGTTATTGTTGCTTTAACTATCGATTCAACTATCGATCTAGATACGACACTTCTTTTGAACAAATTTGATTTTTGCATGACTAATCCCTGTCTCATATAAATTATGTAAAATACATCCATGTTTATTACAGATTTACTCGAAACGCATTGATGCACGTTTGCTACCTGAGTGGAACTTATTATAGGGAAATAGTGGTATGTTTATGTGAGAGGAAGAGGGATGTTGTTAGTAATACAATTAAAATTAGAATGACCGTTTAAAGTGTGCGTTCACTATCGGCTGTGGCTATTTTTTAGCATGCATTTTATAGTATTAATGCTTTCTAATGTGTTTTAGTGATAATAGTATTAACCGCTTTTTTAGATACAATAAGTTAGAGCCTACACTCTATCCATGTGGGTTATTCTATTAATTGATAATTTAGTTGAAATCCAAGTATCGTGCTATTGCCCTCTGTACTTATATCAAAGCTGTCTTGGCCAACAGTATCTTTAATTCGCGTGGTTTCATATTTGACATAAGTAAGGCCTATATCGAAACTTAATGAATTACTTGCATAATAGGATAAGCCAACACTGAAATTTGTTTTCTTATCAAAGGGAATCGAGAAGGTTGCGCTTTCAGTTGATTTTTCTGTTGACGCCCCACTTCGTAACCAGACTACATCATTTAATTTATAGTTAACGGCGAATGCAACTTTCCAACTATCCTCTGCGTTAACAGACTCTGTCAAACATTGACCTTGCGGTAGGTTAAACCCCGAATTAGCAGGGCAACCTGGATGTGATACCGAAATGGAATTTAGGCTTTCCCATCCATACCAAGCGAACGAATACTGTACTGATAGTCGTTGATCAAGTAGGTGAAGGCCTGAAAATGTTAATTCACTTGGAATTGCCATCGTCAGCCTTGTCGTATCTTGAAATACTAAATCATTATTACCCGCCAATGTGGTAAATGGACCTTCTGTTTCAATATCACTCGTAGACCGATAGGATAGCCCAAACTGGTGATGTGTGTTTAGTTGATAAAGTATGCCGATATTAAATCTAAAACTGATACCCGTACCATTATAATCTTGATAAATCTGACTCGGATTATTGGTATTTTGTGAGCCATAGTTTGTTGTTAATTGATAGTTACCATAAATAGCACTTACACCCGCACCAACATAAAAATAGTCCGTTAATTTGAGTGCTATATTTGGGCTAATTTCATAGGTGAATAAGGATCTCCGCCCTGCAAGAAGACCTACGGGATATTCAGTATCATAGTTGTTACGGACGTTATAATTAGAAAAAGTAGCAAACCCAAGTGACCATTTATCATTAATGGGAAATGCAAAGTAGCCAGAAGGGACGATATAATTATCACCGATTCCAGCGTTATCCAATGCTTCAGGATCACCATTGGAATAGTACTCACCAGTAATGTCTTTTTCAGATTGAATTAAGATACCTGCGATAGCCATACTTGGATATGAAAACGCAGCTATGATCGCGGGGTTCACGGCTATATTTGCTAGGTTAGTCGTGTCTGCTGCCGCGCCTGCACCAGCATTGCTGAGTTCTATGGCTGAGGTTGTTGAGGATTGGTATGATGCTGCATATGTCGAAGGGCTGTAATAAAATATGAGACTAAGGAGAGCGCTTAGGTAGGTGATGGATGAATCACGGCTACAACTTTTTATCATATTGATACCCCTAAAATGATGTTTTATTTTAAGGTTAGTCGAAAATAAAAATAGCGCCATAAGACGCTATTTTTATTACTGTATTTAAGTATTCAGTTACTTAGCTAAATACACTTAGAAACGGTAGTTTGCTTGTGCTGAAGCAATGATTGCATCACCTGAAGATTTAAAAGCGTATTCCATACCTGGAACTGGCGTTTCTGTAAATTCAACTTCTTCTACATAGATATAAGCAACACCAAAATCAAGGCTTAGATTACTACTTGCATTATATGTTGCACCTACTGTATACCAAAAGCGATCTGATTCGGGGATACTTAGTGTAGTTTCACCTGCTGACTCGTCTAAAGCGAAGCCTGCGCGTAATATTACTTTATCTATCGTATATTCAGCACCAATAGAATAACGCATACTGTCATTAAAGCTTTCTTCTTTTAAGAAACACTCGCCATCTTTGCAAGATGAACTTGTTGCTCGAAGTTCTTCAAACTTGCTCCACTCTGTCCAAAGTACGCTATAAGATACAGCAAATGATTCATTTAAAGCATGATACCCAGAAAATTCAGCTGTGGCAGGTAATGGAAGGTCAAGTGATGCTTTAACTTTATCGTCGCTTGTTACACCAGTAAAGTCACCTTCAAAGTCAAGATCTACTTGTGAGCGATAAGCTAAGCCAATGCGGTTATTTTTATTGATTTCATATAATGCACCCGTATTCCAGCCAATAGCCCATGCATCACCTTCCAAAAGGAAGAGTTCTTTACTTGGATTATTTGCAGCTCTTGCTGCTGCGACACCAGCAACAGCATAAGTTTTAGCAGCAATGATATCACCATAGTTACGCTTGATTGCGGCTTTACCATAAACAGCACTAACACCAAAACCTAAACTTAGTTGTTCAGTTGCTTTAAAAGCAATATTCGGATTGATATTTAATGTTAATAAGTCAGTTTTACCAGCCGCAGCACCGGCCGCATAGTCATCCTCAAATTCAGTTGTTACACCGTAGCTTGAGAAAATACCAAGACCAAAAGTTAATTTATCATTGATTGGTTGGATAAAATATGTAGCAGGAACAAAAGCACTATGTACCATATCATCAGCATTTAGTTCGTTTACATCACGGCCTAAAACTGCACCGACGCTAGTATCTTTCACACCTGTAATATCAACATTAGGCTCAACATAAGAACCAGCGAAAGATAATTCAGCTTGTTTAAAGCGTGTCATTGCAGCGGGGTTGCGTGCAAGTACTGATGCATTATCAGCAACGGCTGCTTCACCAGCAAAAGCTCGTCCAAGACCAGATGCTGAATGTTCGCTTACTTGGAAACCAGCAGCAGAAGATTGTGCAGTTACCAGCAGTAGAGCTGTAGCAAGCGTTGTTTTTTTTAATTTAGACATAGTTAATTACTCATCTTTTATAAGTTTATTTTGGTTAACTCGTTACTGGTTTAGATCTCTGAGATAGAAAAACAAAGTTCCTTTTGTTTATTCTTTAAGTATCAAGGTCAGACCAGTTGTCGGTAGTATGAATAAATAGTAACTGCTTGTTCATGTTTTGTAATTAAGAATAATCACAGTGTGTAATGTTTGGTTATTAAGGCTTGACGTTTAATTGAAAAAATAGTTGATGGTTGGTGGTCGCTTAAGTCGCTGATAGTTAATGGTTTATTTCAGCGTACACGTGTTGTTATTAAATTGTTATCGCTATCAAATAAATTAGAGTAGTTGTTCTTATCACTATCAAGTCAAAATCAATGTTTGAATTTGTGATCTATATCATATAACCGTGTCAATCTTTTTTGAGACATTTCTTTGTCAAGTGTCACGTATGTCACATTTTGCTATGTTATTGTTTATAATATACTCACCGTTCGGTTTGCTGATAGTGCATCTTGAAGTCGCTTGGGTATAAATACAAAACCTTATAGCAAAAAAGCCACGTCATTTTCTCTAAGAGAGAATGACGTGGCTCCAAAGGATTACTTAAAAAGAGTTACAATTAAGCTTCTTCTTTAAACTCTGCCATAAATTGATGTGCAGTTTCCATCATGTCTACAGAACCTGTAAAGAAAGGTACACGTTGGTGTAATTCTGTCGGTTTTAGATCTAGAATCGGTGTGTAACCATCTGTCGCTAGTGCACCAGCTTGTTCAGCAAGGAAAGCCATTGGGTTGCACTCGTATAATAAGCGTAGTTTCCCCGTTGGTGCTTGTGCTGTTTGTGGGTAAATGTAGATACCACCCTTAAGCAGGTTACGGTGGAAATCAGAAACGAGAGAACCAATATAACGTGAAGTATAAGGACGGTTGGTTGTTTCGTCTTCTTCTTGGCAATACTTAATGTATTTCTTCACACCAAGTGGGAATTTGCTGTAGTTACCTTCATTTATCGAATATATTTTACCAGATTTAGGGAAGGTTAACGCTTCATGAGATAAGCAGAATACACCAATTGATGGGTCATAAGTGAAACCATGAACACCATTACCGGTTGTAAATACCAGCATAGTTGATGAACCATATACAACATAACCCGCTGCAACTTGCTTACGGCCAACTTGTAAAAAGTCATCCATTGAAACTGGACCGCCAACAGGTGATATGCGACGGTAAATAGAGAAAATGGTACCAACAGATACATTTACATCGATGTTTGATGAACCGTCGAGTGGATCCATTAATACTACATAATTAGCATTACGGCTGTTTTGGTTGTCGAAAAATACATAATGATCTTCTTCTTCAGAAGCAATACCACAAACTTCACCACGCGCAATCAATGCATTTTTAAATACTTCGTTCGCATACATGTCTAATTTTTGTTGCTCTTCGCCTTGGATATTTTCAATGCCACTTGCACCTGTTATGTCAACTAGGCCTGCTTTATTGATCTCGCGGTTTACAATTTTAGCAGCAAGTTTAATTGCACTTAATAATGCTGTTAATTCACCTTTTGCATGTGGAAAATCAGATTGATTTTCAATGATGAATTCACCAAGTGTTTTATGTATTGACATTCCAATTCCTTAATAAAGCAATAATTAAATCCGATAGCTACTGCTATTTTGCGCTTTTTTAGGGGGGAGATCTAGTGTGGGTTGTAGATAAATGTATGTAATTTGTAAAATGACTTGTTAACTTTCAGTTAACGCTGACATTCTTTCACTTGAAAGCCTTGAGTGCTCATATGAATCTTAAACTTTCATAGTAGAGATATATTGCTTAATGTTCGAACATTAATTTATGTGTTTTTTATGTTCGAAAACGAACTTTATGGACGTGTTGTTATTTTCTTAAACGAAGTTGGCGCCATGTTAAAGCGCCAATTTTGTCTTTTTTCAGTAAAACCTATGGGTTAAGCTCGGTTTTTATCTCGGGTTGTTGTTTTTTTGTTATTGTGTTTTTCGAGCCTTTAAGTTTGGTTAATTGTGCTAATAATACTTGTCCATTCCAATTCGTTATTTCAGCGTTGTTACCGTAAGTAAACGTAAATAGAGCTTGGCAAGCTTGCTGGCATTCTTTACTCATCGGCAGTGAGGTTAGTTGTGGATTTTTGATTTCAGGCCAGCACTGCTTAAACCACAAATGCAATAATTGGCTACTTTGGTTGGCATCATTATTCTTCAGTGCGGTTTGTAATTGTGGCCAGATATTATCTGTTTTAGCTGCAACGGTTATTTCGGGGCTAGGCGCTTTATGCTTGCGTTTGCGTAAGATAAACCAAGCTACGCAAGTTAATATCCACAAGCCCGAAAAAATAAAAGTTAACCAACGCCATAATGGTGATTCAGTTGGTGCTGTCGATAGGGTTTGTATATTCTCCTGATTACTATCGTTAGATGTCAGAAGTGGATTTTGGTCATTTTGATTAGCTATATTATTTTCACCCGGTAGTATGGTTACTGTTTTAGCGGGTAGCGTCGCCCATTCTTGTTGTTGTGTTTTACTATTAAACCAAGGTACTGATATTTCTGGTAGTGTTAGTTCACCAAGTTGATTAGGAATGATGGCAAAACTTAATACCTGCTGCGAGAAGTAATGGCCTTGTTGTGCAAAGTCTGTCAACTGTGGTTTGTCAGGATAGATCTTGACTGTTTGGGGCCAGCTAATAGCTAAATCGGGTAGCGCTGATTTATCTACATTCGCAACCGTTAGTGTGATCGTTCGGGTTATTGGTTCACCTTGTTGATAGTTCTCTTGCGATGGTTGTAACTCTTCGTTGAGTTGAACAAAGTCACTGACTAGCCATTCGCCTTTATAGTCTTTTGGTTGTGCCTGTATATTTACATCTAAAGTGTCAGCTTGGATAATTACTGGTGTTATAGGTCCAAAACGATAGCCGCGCTTTGCTGTACTTACCTGGCCTTCAAACTGACTTGGTGAAATAGTTGTTTTTCCCGCGGTATTAATTGTGATGGAATATTGACGTGTGATTGTTTCAAAGCGTCTACCGTCAACGACTTGACTGGCATTTTCATCTTTGCCTATTTGTTTTACTACGCCGTCTACCACTGTTGGCTCGATGAGGTTGCCAGATTGCATCTTGGTATTTTGCGCAAAATATAAGGTTGTCGTATAGATGAACTGCTGACCAACATAAATATTTTTCTCCGAAATATTTACTTTTAATTCTATATTACGGTTATTGAGACCGCGGCTACTTGCAGTCGCCGATGAGATGACATTTATTTTAATTGGTTGTGTTGTAGCTCCATCAATTGTAAAGGCGGGAATGGTATAAGCACCTATATTTCTTGCCATTAATACGGTTGTAAGTGATGTGATATGGGATGACTTGCCATTGATATTATAAGATTGGCTATTAATTGAAGTTCTACCCACGACAAAATCAGCCAGTAGTGCTGAATTATCCCAGTCACTGGCGCTAATACTTTCATTGGCACGGATTTCGAGGATAAAACTACTCCCTTGCACAATCGGTTTTTGATTGACGGATGCTGTTATTTTTAATGCTGCACTCGCTTGAAAACTAAGTGTAAATAACAAGCCTGTAAGAATGAGAAGATTCGCCATTAGTGAGAATTTAGAAACACGGCTACGTGTCTGAATTGCCTTTACCATATTTGCTCCGAACTATTTTGCTGATTTGATTCAGCTTTACGTTGCTGACTTTCTATATACATTTTATTTCTTAATAAACGCGAAGGGTCATCGGGAATATTCCGTAGCCATTTTTGTAAGCGTTTTTGTTGCTCTTTTTCTAATGGCGTCTGCTGTGTTGCTGATAAACTTTGGTTGCTACTTTCCTCAGCACCATCATCGGACTCATCTTGTTGACCTGCTAGGCTTTGACTGTCTTGCTGGCTCTGACTGTCTTGCTGGCTTTGACTGTCTTGCTGGCTTTGACTGTCTTGCTGGCTTTGACTGTCTTGCTGGCTTTGACTGTCTTGCTGGCTTTGACTGTCTTGCTGGCTTTGACTGTCTTGCTGGCTTTGACTGTCTTGCTGGCTTTGACTGTCTTGCTGGCTTTGACTGTCTTGCTGGCTTTGACTGTCTTGCTGGCTTTGACTGTCTTGCTGGCTTTGACTGTCTTTGCTGGCTTTGACTGTTTTGCTGGCTTTGACTGTCTTGCTGGCTTTGACTGTCTTGCTGGCTTTGGCTGTCTTGCTGGCTTTGGCTGTCTTGCTGGCTTTGGCTGTCTTGCTGGCTTTGGCTGTCTTGCTGGCTTTGGCTGTCTTGCTGGCTTTGGCTGTCTTGCTGGCTTTGGCTGTCTTGTTGGTCTTGACTGTCTTTGCCTTTATCACCTTGTTGTTGTTTCTGTTGTTGTTTTATTTGCTTAGCAAGTGCTAAGTTACCTTTCGCATCGTTATTTTTAGGATCCAATTTTAGTGCTTGCTCGTAGGCTTTAGTGGCTTCATCAATATTACCGAGCTGCATTAAAGCATTACCTTGATTATAATAGGAATCACTGCTTGGATCATTCGCCCACAGATCGATAGCTTGTTGGTATTTTCCCGCTTCATATAATGCGCTGGCCTGCCATTTTTCGTCAGAGAAGGTATCAGCAGCTTGCTGGTATTGCTTATCTTGATACAGCAATGCACCATTTTCGTTGCTGTTGTTCCATACCGAGGTCTCGGCGGCGTAGCTCGATTCTGGTTGTAGTAAAAACATGAAGAAAAAGCTAAAAAATAACTCTTTACGAAAACTGAATGCCGCTAATAAGGCGATTAAAGGCAGTAGCCAAATACCATCATCATTACGCTGTTCTGTGGTTAGTTCCGTCTTTTGGTTATTTTTAAAACTGAGTGGATGGTTAAATAAGTCCTTCAACTGTTGGCTACCGTGAGTTATTACTTGTACTTGTCCTGAGTTCGATTGTGCCGTGTCTTTCAATAAACGGGCATTCAGCTGAGGTACGACGATTTTTCCTTGGTTGTTCTTAAGTAATTGACCATTAATGGTTTTAATCGGGGCCCCTTGTGCGGTGCCGATACCAAGAATCGATAAGCTGTAATCCGTGTCGGCTAACAACGCGTTGATGCTATTAGCTTGATCTGAATTAATACCATCTGTCACTAGTAGAATTTGTCCTTGCTGATAGCCTGCATTAGTGAGTAACTCGATTGCCTGATGAATACCTGCCTCTGGCTTAGAGCCTTTTACAGGCATAATTTCAGGAGACAAATTTGGTAACAAGTTCAATAAAGTGCTTGTGTCTGTCGTTAATGGCGAGATAACAAATGCATCACCTGCATAAGCAACCAAGCCTATTTCCCCTTCTTTAATGCCATTAATTATGTCTGTGCTTTTAAAGCGAAGTTGCGCTAGGCGATTTGGCTTAAGATCCGTCGCACGTATCGATAATGACATATCTAATACCATTATTTTGGCTTGTGAAATACTTGCCACTGGACGCTCTGTATAGCTAAAACTTGGGCCTGATAATGAAATAGTGGTGAGTACCCAAATACAGACTAATGGTATAAAGAAATGCTTGGATTTTGTTGTTGGTTGATGTTGTGCTAATAAGAACTGTGCTATTTCAGGCGAAAGTACCGTGTGCCAACCTTTTGCTTGATCATTCTTACGAAAATACCAAGCAAGTGCGATGAGAGGTAATAACGCCAGTAACCATAATGGGCGTAATAACATAAAATCAGTCATGGCTCACTCCTTGACGTAAATAGCAGACTAAAATGGACAATAATAACGTGATTGCTAATGGCCAGTGGAACAGATCTGTTTGTGGTCTGAATTGTTGTTGCGCTTGCTCTACTGGTTCTAGTTTATCGAGTTCGGCATAGATAGCGGTTAAGCTACTTGCGTCACGCGCGCGAAAGTATTGGCCACCAGTTTGCGCTGCGATTGATTTTAAAGTAGTTTCATCTAGATCACTTGAAGGGTCTACTTTCTCTTTACCGAAGAAAGTGCGTTGATAATAAGCATCTGCGCCGACGCCAATAGTATAGATTTTAACGCCTTGTTCTTGTGCAAATTTAGCCGCTTCGAGTGGTTTTACTTCACCGGCGGTATTCTGACCATCGGTGAGTAATATCAATACTTTTTGAGGATTGTCTGCAGCATCAAAACGCTTTAACGCTAAACCAATACCTTCACCTATCGCGGTTTTTTCACCAACGAGGCCAAGTACAGCTTGTTGCATATAACCACTGACAGTTTTTAAATCGAAAGTAAGCGGAGCTTGTAAATAGGCATTATCAGCAAAGAAAATAAGTCCGACACGGTCGCCTTTACGCTGTTGGATAAAATCAGCAACAACGGTTTTTACTAATGATAAGCGATCGACCATACGGTTATTGATTTGCATGTCTTTCATCTGCATAGAAACCGACAGATCGACTGCGAGCATCATTTCACGGCCTTTTTGTGGAACTGACTGTGGTTCACCTATCCACATAGGGCGTGCAGAGGCGATGACAAGACATAACCACATTAATGTTAAAAGCACCATGGTACGAGGCTTTTTTGTTGTCGTGCCCGTCGTTGTATCAATATAAGGTAAATTAGGGAGTACTAACGGCAATTGTGGTTGGCTTGCTGTACTCAAAAAACGAATAAGTAGTGGTAATGGTAATAATAGTAATAGCCAAGGCCAATTAAATTCAAACATTACTGTTTCTCCACAGGCATAAGCGGTGTTCTTTTTATCCAGTTTTGGCAGGTTTCAAAATGCGAGGATTCAGCGATCATATTTGGTTTCGCACTATATAAATCAAGTATCCATGATGCTGAATTATTTGAAAACTCGGTAAATACCTGTTTTTTAGAACTGGCTTGTTGATCGAGGAAACTTAACCATGATTTACCATGTAAAGAGGCCGCGGTTTCACGTGGGAAACTGGCTAAAACAATACGTTTAAGCAGATGGTGTAAGTCGTTTACCTTACAACCCTGCTGCTGTAATTGTGTTAATTCAGCTAGTGCTAAGCGGGTTAATTTGGATTTTTCGATGTAGCGAAATACAGCGTAAATAGCTAATCCAATTATTAATAATACAGCGATGATAGCTAGCCACCAATACAGTGATAGTGGCCATGTCGATACTGGCGCTGGTAGATGAATGTCTTTTAATTGTGCTAACGGATCCATGCGCTTTATTTACCCTTGACCTTTAATTTGACTCAATAATGATTCACCACTGCTGATCCTGTGGTGACGAATACCGTATCGATTCATTATTTTTCTTAATGTTTGTTGTTTCATATCTGCATGTTGTTGATATTTTTGACGACAGATCGCGTTACTTGGATTAACGAAGCCATGTTGTTGGCCATTTGATACCGCGAGGCGGACATCGCCAGAAATGCTAGGAAGAGAGAGCTCTAACGGATCGTAAATTTGCCAAGCTTCAACTTCATTATGCCGTTTTAATAACGCTAATTGCTTTTGTGCTTTGTCATCAAGATGAAGAAAATCGCTGATGATCATAATATGACTGCCAGTTTTACACAGTAAGCGTAAACGAGTAAGGGCACTTGTAAGCGATTCTTTCGGCTCGGTATTCATGTTATTAGTCGCATCAACACTAACGGTTTGAGACATAGTCAGTTGTGCATTATGCAAGGTCACCGTTTCACTGAGTAATTGCATAATACCGCGTTGTTGACGCTGTGGTTTTAGTTCTTTATGACCAAATGCCCCAATAATAATACCGCCTACACGATCACTTTTATGCTTTGTTGCCCACGCCAATAATGCAGTCAGATGACAGGCCTGCACTGACTTTAGTCTATATTGACTGCCAAAATACATACTTGATGACAGGTCAAGTAAGACATAAACAGGTCGTTCTTTTTCTTCACTGAATAACTTGCTGTAGGTTTTACCTGTACGTGCGGTAATACGCCAATCAATACTACGAATATCATCACCGGGTTGGTATTGACGACACTCGCTAAACTCCATACCACGACCTTTGATTGGCGAAAGGTGACCGCCGGCCAACCGTGCTTTGGCTAAGGTTTTGCTCGCTAACAGGCTATTGGTTTGGTAGCTGTATTGTTGCAGCTCTTTTATCGAAACGTCGATTGCAGACATAGACTAACTCGTTTACGAAAATGCAATTAATGACAAAATGCGGTCAATAACTTGGTTTGTAGTAATGCCATCAGCTTCCGCTTCAAAGCTCAGTAGTAAACGATGACGTAGGATAGGGTAGAGGCAGGTTTGGATATCTTCGGGTAATACATGATCACGGCCGTGTAACCAAGCACGAGCACGTACGCAGCGGGCAAGAGAGATAGTCGCACGTGGACTTGCACCATAGTTGATCCAGCTGGCTAGCTGCGTATCTAAGGTATCAGGATTTCGTGTTGCCATGATCAAATCGACAAGGTAATGCTCGAGGGCAGGGGCAAGGTGAATATTAAGTACTTCTTCGCGCGCTTGCATAATCGCTTGTTGAGTGATTTTTGTAATGGGTGTAGCCGCGTCTTGCTGTGCTTCTTGTGTGGTTAATCGTAAAATTTGTAATTCAGTATCTTTATCTGGGTAGTCAATTTCTAGATGTAGCATAAAACGGTCGAGCTGTGCTTCGGGTAATGGGTATGTACCTTCTTGCTCAATTGGGTTCTGCGTTGCCATTACCATAAATAGCTTTGGTAATAACATGGTTTTGTTGCCAACCGTTATCTGCTGTTCGGCCATAGCTTCTAGCAGCGCAGACTGTACCTTAGCTGGTGCACGGTTAATCTCGTCCGCAAGCACAATATTGTGGAACAGAGGACCGGGTTGAAAATCAAAGGTGCCGGTTTCGGCGCGATAGATATCAGTACCGGTTAAATCTGCAGGCAGTAAATCGGGCGTGAATTGAATACGATGGAAATTGGCTTCTAAACTATCTGCCAGTGCTTTTACTGCACGTGTTTTGGCCAATCCGGGTGGACCTTCTACTAAGATGTGACCATCTGCTAGTAACGCGATTAATAAATTGTCGACAAGTTTTGCTTGTCCAAGAATTTGGCTGTTAAGATAGCCGCGTAATTGATTAAAGTTTGATTTTGGCATAATTATCTATCGTATAAAGTTAATATAAACACTACTTTACCGACAATGTGTTGACTGTAAAAGTTCAAACTTATTTTATATAAAAATTTTATAAAATGTTTTTACAGAACTTTACTGGTAATGACTATTTTATAGTGCGGATGGGAGTAATATATCTACAGATATTTTCTCTTTAGGTTGATATGACTACTATTAAGCATTATTTTTTCACACAATATTTTCTTTTGGATCACATATCTAAGATGAAAGACTCAATTTTCAAACTAATGTTTGAATATTGTGACCAAAAGGTTAATATTGACTTAATTTTATGAGGTCTGACCTCTTTTTACTTAACGGAATGAGGATAAGTGATGGCTAAACCACAAAGCCTAACCACCCGCAACGGCGATCGTATCGCGGTGGTCACTGGATTACGTACCCCGTTTGCTAAACAAGCAACAGCGTTTCATGGGGTTCCAGCATTAGATTTAGGCAAAATGGTTGTTAATGAGATGCTTACTCGTAACGACATTGACCCTAAAATTGTTCAGCAAGTTGTATTTGGACAAGTTGTTCAAATGCCTGAAGCGCCAAACATTGCGCGTGAAATCGTATTAGGCACTGGCATGGACATCGGCACCGATGCATACAGTGTATCACGTGCATGTGCGACAAGTTTCCAAGCTATTTCAAATGTTACCGAGTCTATCATGGCTGGTTCTATTGATTGTGGTGTTGCTGGTGGTGCAGATTCATCTTCAGTCGTGCCAATTGGCGTATCTAAAAAGCTTGCTCATCAGTTAATTAACTTAAGCAAAGCAAAAACGACTAGTGATAAATTAAAAATTGCCCGTCAGCTAAGCTTGAAAGATTTATTGCCTGTCGCACCTGCGGTTGCAGAGTACAGTACGGGTTTGACTATGGGTCAGACAGCAGAACAAATGGCTAAGTCTTATAACATCTCGCGTCAAGCGCAGGATGAACTTGCTCATCGTTCTCACTCTCTGGCTGCTAAAGCTTGGGAAGAAGGGAAGCTAAAAGACGAAGTAATGACGGCTTATCCAGAACCAATGAAGTCATTTATTGCTGAAGATAACAACATTCGTAAAAATTCAACAGTTGAAGGTTATGCGAAACTACGTCCTGCATTTGACCGTAAACACGGTACTGTAACTGCAGCAACAAGTACGCCACTTACAGATGGTGCGGCTGCGGTATTACTAATGAGTGAAAGCCGCGCGAAAGAACTTGGTCTAGAAGTACTCGGTTATATTCGCAGTTATGCTTATGCTGCTGTGCCTGCTGATGTTGATGGTCTAATTGGTCCATCATATGCGATACCTGAAGCGTTAGACCGTGCAGGTATTAAATTTGACGACTTAGCACTATTTGATATGCATGAAGCATTTGCTGCACAGACATTAGCAAATCTAAAATGTCTAGAGTCAGATACGTTTGCACAGGAAAAATTAGGTCGCCCAGAGCGCGTTGCTAATATCGATGAAAGTAAGTTTAACGTACTGGGTGGTTCACTTGCATATGGTCACCCATTTGCAGCGACTGGCGCACGTATGATCACGCAAACATTGCATGAATTGAAACGTCGTGGTGGTGGTCTAGGGTTAACGGCGGCATGTGCTGCTGGTGGTCTAGGTGTAGCAATGATTGTGGAGAGTGCGTAATGAGTCAGCAAGATAAAACATTTTCACTTGAGATCCGTGAAGATAAGATTGGCGTTCTAACGATGGACGTACCCGGCGAAACGATGAACACTTTACGTGCGGAGTTCGCTGATGAAATTTCTGATTTGATGAAAGAAATTAAATCAAATTCAGACCTACAAGGTTTAGTACTGATCAGTGGCAAAAAAGACAGCTTTGTTGCTGGAGCTGACGTGACTATGATTGATGCGTGTGAAACGGCTGCAGATGCAGAGCAGTTATCACTTGAAGGTCACCGTGTTATGGGTGAACTGGAATCATTAAATATTCCTGTTGTTGCAGCTATTCACGGCCCTTGTTTGGGTGGTGGTTTAGAACTTGCTCTTGCTTGTCATATCCGTGTTTGTACAGAAAGTACAAAGACAGTATTAGGTGTACCTGAAGTGATGCTAGGTCTATTACCTGGTAGTGGTGGTACACAGCGTCTACCACGTCTAATCGGTGTGGCTAAGTCTCTTGATTTGATGTTAACAGGTAAACAAGTACGTGGTAAACAAGCGCTTAAAATGGGACTTGTTGACGATGTAGTGCCTGAAACAGTACTGCTTGAAGTGGCTGTTAAGTTAGCTAAAAAAGGTAAGATCCAACGTCACCTCAAACGTGATTTAACTAGCAAGCTACTAGAAACAAACAAAATTGGTCGTAACATCATGTTCGATCAAGCTAAAAAACAAACGCTTTCTAAAACCCGTGGTAATTATCCTGCACCAGAAGCAATTCTAGAAGTGGTTAAAGTTGGTCAAGAAAAAGGTTTTGAAGCAGGTTTAAAACTTGAAGCAAAACGTTTTGCAGAGCTTGCAATGACATCTGAATCAGCATCACTGCGTGGCATTTTCTTTGCGACAACAGAGATGAAGAAAGAAGATGGCGTTGAAGGTGTTGCACCGAAGAAAGTGAAAAAAGCAATCGTACTTGGTGGCGGCTTAATGGGTGGCGGTATCGCTAACGTTACTGCAACCAAAGCGAAAGTACCTGTGCGTATTAAAGATATTGCACCACAAGGTCTGCTTAACGCCCAAAAATACACGTATGACATTCTAAATAAGAAAGTTAAACGTCGCTTTATGTCGAAAGCCGACATGCAAAGTCAACTGGCTATGATCACAGGTACAACTGAGTACACTGGTGTGAAGAGCGCTGACATTGTTGTTGAAGCGGTATTTGAAGATCTTAAATTGAAGCACAAAATGGTGGCAGATATTGAAGCTAATTGTAACGAAAATACAATTTTCGCATCAAACACGTCTTCTTTACCTATTACTCAGATTGCTTCTGAAGCGAAGCGTCCTGAAAATGTAATCGGTCTGCATTACTTCAGTCCAGTGGACAAAATGCCACTTGCAGAGATCATTACGCATGAAGGTACGTCTGACCAAACTATCTCAACAACGGTTGAATTTGCGCGTAAGCAAGGCAAAACACCTATCGTTGTTAAAGATGGTGCTGGCTTCTATGTAAACCGTATTCTTGCGCCTTACATGAACGAAGCTGCACGTATCATTTTAGAACAAGAACCTATTGAAGCCGTTGATAAAGCATTAGTTAACTTTGGTTTCCCTGTTGGTCCTGTAACACTTCTTGATGAAGTCGGTATCGATGTTGGTGCTAAGATCGGTCCAATCTTAACGAAAGAGCTAGGTAGCCGTTTTGAAGCGCCTGCTGCGTTCGATAAGCTACTGGCTGATGATCGTAAAGGTCGTAAGAACGAAAAAGGTTTCTACCTATACGGTAAGAAAGCGAAGAAAGGTAAGAAGCAAGTTGATGAATCTATCTACAAGCTATTTAACCTGAAACCTGAAGCTAAAATGGATCCGAAAGCACTTGCAGAACGTGCAGTATTATTAATGCTGAACGAAGCGGCACGTTGTCTTGATGAAGGTATCTTACGTAGTGCGCGTGATGGTGACATTGGTGCAATCTTTGGTATCGGTTTCCCTCCTTTCTTAGGCGGTCCATTCCATTACATGGATTCAATTGGTATTGCTGAACTTGTTGACAAGCTAGAACGTCATCAAGATAAATACGGTGAGCGTTTTGCACCGTGTGAATCGCTTATAGCAATGGCAAAAGAAGATAAAAAGTTCTATAACTAATTGCGTGATGCATTAGCTTATTAAATCTAACGCCGCTTTTTTGTTTTAAGTACACTCATTTAATACAAGATTAATGACTATCACCAGTTATTGGATTAACAGTCGTATCACCATTAGCACTGACCGTAATATTAATACCTTTACCGTCGGGATTGTAACGAATCGTATTATCTGCCGTGATAGTGCCGTTAGCGCGAAAGATAATGACAGAGGTAAGACCTGTAACTGATAAGTTTGAATCACTGTCAGTATCTATCGTTGTTCTATTAACGACTTCAGCTGCAACCGCTGTGCTCGTTGCTAGGGTAAGAACATTATCTGCAGCTGTCATATATAAAGGACGGTTATGGGCAATAGCAGTATTTTTGGCATAACTAAGCGCGCTATTAATCAATGTGGTCGCGTCGTCTATACGGCTTTGTTGTATGGTATTTTGGTAACTGGGAACGCCAATGCCAATGAGTATGGCAAAGATAGCGATAGTGATCATTAATTCGATGAGTGTGAAACCCAATGATTTTTTCATTCTTACACATCCTTGTTAAAGAAAACAATAGATTAACATGATAACAAGGATCAAAAAAGGGACCACTTTTTAGTATATAGAGTGGTCCCTTCACATTACTTTATTAGAGTCTGTTTATGACAGGTTAGATTACCAATGCACACCGCGCATAATAGCTGCAAATGCAACTTGCTCGGTACTTGCTTGTGTTGGTTTATCTTTGTCTTCTTCTTTGCCCTTCGCAGCAGCTGAATCATTAAACATACGGTAGCCCGTGTTCATAATGATCTCACTTACTTTAGGGAATAGTGAGTAAAGTACTTCAGACATAATACCGACTTTTGTCGCGATACGTTTCGGCTTACGAATAATTGCTTGAGCAATCAAATCAGCTGCTTCTGATGGAGCAAGCGTTGGTACATTGTCATATACTTTCGTTGGACCAATCATAGGTGTACGTACTAACGGCATGTTAATCGTCGTCATGTTTACGTTACGGTCAGAGAACTCTGATGCGGCACAACGTGTAAAGGCATCAAGTGCTGCTTTCGATGCAACATAAGCAGAGAAACGCGGCGCATTTGTTAACACACCAATTGATGAGATGTTAATTACATGACCTTGCTTACGTTCTAACATGCTAGGCGAGAAGCCCATGATTAAACGAATTGAGCCAAAGTAGTTTAACTGCATCGTTCTTTCGTAATCGTGGAAACGGTCAAATGATAAATCAATTGAACGACGGATTGAGCGACCTGCGTTATTGATTAATACATCAACAAATTTATGTTCATCAAGCACTGACTTAACTAATTCATCACATGATTCCATATTTGAAATATCACATGAATAGATGTGCGCTTCGCCACCAAGCTCTTGGATTTGCGCCTGTGTTGCTTCTAGTTTTGTGACATCACGTGCGACAAGGATTAATTTAGCGCCTGTTGGTGCGAGTTTTAATGCCGTTGCCTCACCAATACCAGAACTTGCACCTGTGATGATAATTGTTTTACCACTCACATTACCTTTCAGGGTCATGTCATTGACTAGGTCATCATTTAGGTTACGCTCCCAATAATCCCATACCGCAGGTGCGTATGCGTCTAAGCGAGGCACTTTGATATTAGAACCTTCTAGCGCACGTGCTGTTTCACGGTCATCGAAGCTTGTTGGGTAGTTAAGGAAGTTCAATACGTCTTTTGGAATGCCAAGGTCATTTAATACCCCTTCAGTAAGCTGTTTTACTGCTGGTAAATGGGTGATTGCTTGACGAACTGAAGCCGGTAAGAAATTAGCGATTCGAGAATCAATTCGGAATGCCGTTTTTGGTGCGTTACCCGCTGTAGCGAAGATATTAAGTACTTCACCCACTTTAAATGGTTTTGGATCTACAAGGTGGAAGCAGTTACTGTGCACTTCTTCCTTGTGACTAATGTAGTCAATTGCATCTGCAACATAGTCGACAGGGACAATGTTCAGACGACGGCCTTCAACACCGATCATTGGCATCCATGTTGGAATTGTCTCACGAATCTTTTTCAATAGTTTGAAGAAATAGTATGGACCATCTACCTTATCGATTTCACCTGTTTTAGAGTGACCAACAACCATTCCTGGACGATAAATACGGAAAGGAATTGAACATTCATCACGAACTACTTTTTCAGAAACATGTTTGGTGCGAAGATACGGATTCTCCATATTTTCAGCTTCTTCAAACATATCTTCGTAGAAAGTACCATTGAACAAGCCCGCTGCAGCAATAGAACTTACATGATGAAAGCTTTTTGCCTTCATATTTACAGATGCTTCAACAGCGTTGCGTGTACCTACAACATTCGCAGTTTCTTGTGATTCGGCATCGGCCTTCATGTCGTAGATTGCAGCAAGGTGGTAAACGTTATCAATTTGGTCTGTGTGCTCTGCTAACCATTGCTCATCAATCCCTAAATTCGCTTTAGTGATATCACCAGTAACCATTTTGATACGACTTTTTACACTTTTATGCACTCGATCCTTTAATGCATTGAACTTGTGCTCTGAGCCTTGGCGAGTTAATACATAAACTAACGCATCTTCTCTTTCTACTAGACGTTCAATTAAGAATCGACCAATAAATCCTGTACCACCGGTAACTAAGTATTTCATTCCATTATCCTCAATTAAACTGTGTTTGCTTTTTGTTAAATTTAAAGTGAGCGTGTATCACTTATGTAGTAGTAATATCATTGATATAAAAATGAATGTCAATGCTGTTCCGTTAACGTAACTTGATATTTGGCTTTTCTAACAACAGCTTGTCAGTATTTTATGACGCATTGTTAGGTTTTTGTGTTGGTAAGTTCTGTTAACTAAAAATTAACGTTTAGTGTAAAAGCTCGATTTTTTCAATCGTAGTTATACTTCGTTTTTACAACGTAAAAGTTTACTTTTTTACGTGTTATTGACAAGTATTGACTTGTGAAATTAAAAATAATGCTAATTTTGGATGGCATATTCTAAATATTATTGTTAGCTACAACTTGGTGGCAGGGTATTAGCAAAAACTTAATCACCTAAAACAAAAAAGTTATTATTTATCAGTTGCTTACTGTTTAAGTGAAAGCTTCTATTTATTTATGGGTAGTTTGATGGGCGTTTGCACTAATACTTTTGTGTTAAATTTTATAAAATCTCACCGCTTTCAACCTACATTATCGATGATTTTCGTATGATTAAAGTCAAAAAAATTAATTTTAGATAACTTATTTTGGTAAGGGTTTTTGACCTTTCAACGTATATTATTAATTAAGTAATAGTGCATAGTAGGACTTTAATATTAGAATATTTATTCAACAGCCCATATCTAGCCCAAAAGTATTAAATTCTAAAATTAACCTTTTCACAATTAATTATTTTTTAATTGTGTTTCTGTAATTGATAGCGCTATCATTTGTGATGCGACTAATTCACTTGTGGTTGTTTAATATTTACCTTCGTTAATAATGTACTCGATGTCGCCAATTTTTTTATTTTTACTCTTTGTAATTGTGATTATTCGTTGATTTCTGCTACCTCTAAATTTTAAACTTGGATCGACTTGTTGTTGTTCAAATTTACCGTCAACAAGATAATCAATATAATGAACGACGGCTTTTTGCTGTGGTGTTAATTGTTCTATCGTATAACCTGTCCATAGCCATATATCTTTTCCAACACATTCTTTTTTAACTCTTTTTATTAGTTTTAATATAGCTTCTAAGTTTGCTGGATAGAGAGGATCACCACCGCTTAAGCTTAATCCTCGACGGAGTATCCGCGTATCATTCAAGTCATTAATTATTTTGTCTTCTATCTCTTGGTCGAATGGGGAACCATTGCGTGGAGACCAAGTCGATTGGTTATAACAGCCTTTGCATTGGTGTTCACAACCACTGACAAATAAGGTTACCCTTGTTCCTGGGCCATTGATGACATCAAGGTCAAAATATTGAGAATAGTGCATATTTACTTCTTAAACGCTAGCCAATAAGAGATTGACTAGCTAGTTAATTAATCTGAATATGGTTTTTTATAAATGTGTTATAAAAAATTGATTAATTTATAAATGTTTAACGCGTCGTTTTACTTCTTCTTGTTTACCTTCATTAAAAGGACGCGCATCTGGGCTACCTAAGTAACCACAGACTCGACGGGTAACAGAGACTTTCGCAACATCGTGATTACCGCACTTCGGACAGGTGAACCCTTTACTGGTACATTCAAACTCACCGGTATAACCACAGGCGTAACATTCATCAATCGGTGTATTAGTGCCGTAATAAGGAACGCGTGAATAGCTGTAATCCCATACATTTTCTAGCGCTTCGATGTTGTGTTGCATATTGGGATATTCGCCGTAACAGATAAAACCACCACTACTAATCGCAGGGTAGGGCATTTCAAAATCTATTTTGTCGTATGGATTAACTTGTTTCTCAACATCTAAATGGAAACTGTTGGTGTAATAGCCTTTATCTGTCACATCCGTGATATTACCAAAGGTTATTTTATCTAATTTAGCAAAACGACTACACAGATTTTCACTCGGTGTTGCATACAAACTAAATGCGTAACCAGTTTCAGTAGTCCACAGTTCTGTAATAGCTTTCATATGAGTAAGCATGGCAGTGGCTTTTTGTTGCAATCTATTACTATCAAAAGGGTGTGTTTGATTACCAAATAGTGCATTGATTGCTTCGTGTAAACCTATGTAGCCTAAAGAAATAGATGCGCGACCATGTTTGAATATTTCTAATACGTCATCATCTTCTTGGAGGCGAACACCGCAGGCTCCTTCCATGTACAAGATTGGCGCAACACGTGCTTTGACACCTTTAAGGCGAGAGATGCGAGTTTCTAGTGCGCGTTTACACAGGCTTAAGCGTTCATCGAGTAATTGATAGAAGCGCGATTCATCACCTTGTGCTTGAATGGCGATACGCGGTAAATTAAGGCTGACAACCCCTAAGTTATTACGGCCTTCATGCACTAATTCACCTTGTTCTTCATAATTGCTTAAGAAGCTACGGCAACCCATGGGGGTTTTAAATGACCCCGTAACTTTTACTACTTGGTCGTAATTTAAAATATCTGGATACATACGTTTACTTGCGCACTCTAGTGCAAGCTGCTTAATATCGTAGTTTGCATCTGCGGATTTATGGTTTAAACCATCTTTGATTGCAAAGACCAGTTTTGGAAAAACAGCCGTTTTATGATTTTTACCTAAACCCGCAATACGGTTTTTAAGAATGGATTGCTGAATTAGCCGTGCTTCCCAAGTCGACCCTAAACCAAAACCAAAGGTAACAAAGGGCGTTTGCCCATTAGCAGTGTGTAAGGTATTAACTTCATATTCTAACGATTGGAACGCATCGAAACATTCTTTTTCTGTGCGTGAACGTGCAAACTTCTCTTTATTCGGGATATCCCATTCTTCTGCTAATAGGGTGTTTTTATTAAAACTTGCGGTGACATATGGCGCTAAGACCTCATCAATACGGTTGATTGTAGTCCCACCATAAATGTGGCTAGCCACTTGTGCAATAATCTGTGCAGTGACTGCCGTTGCCGTAGTAATGGATTTAGGTGTTTCAATCTCAGCGTTACCCATTTTGAACCCTTGGGTTAACATGCCGTCAAGGTCGATCAGCATACAGTTAAACATCGGGAAGAAAGGTGCATAGTCAAGATCATGATAATGAATGTCGCCAGATTCATGCGCATGAACAATATCACGTGGCAAGATATGTTGCTTGGCATAATGTTTCGCGACAATTCCCGCCAGCAAATCTCGTTGCGTAGGGATCACTTTACTGTCTTTATTGGCATTTTCATTAAGCAATGATTCGTTGCTTTGTTCAATAAGCCCTTTGATCTCGTTGGTTAGAATACTTTGCGTTTCGCGGGCGATATCGCGCTGATGACGATACTCGATATAAGCGCGGGCAATGAGTTTGTTGCTTTCTTGCATCAACACATCTTCAACGGTGTTTTGAATCGTATGGATTTCGATTGCATGTTCACTGGATACATCTTGCTGGATCAGTATTTGATGAACCTTATTCGCCATTTCTGCCGCATAATGACGACTCTCTTGTTGCACTGATTTAGCCGCTGCGAAAATGGCGTTTTGTATGCATTGAATGTTAAAAGGCACACGACAACCATCTCGTTTAATGACAAATAGATCCACAAAATACTCCTTAGATATTATACACCCACACTATATGTGGGTTAACTTCAAACATTAGACACAATATGTAGTGTATTAGGCTTTAAGTTTACTTTTTTTGTATTGATTTAGATCAAAAACTATTAAGGCTTCACTTGGATTTATCAAGACTGTATTGTCGATCAATAAACAAACTGGTTTTACTTGTAAGTTGCTTTTTAAGCGATGTTTAAACGTAAAGTGAGCAGTGGTATCGTGATGAGATAAAAAGCTTTACAAGTCTGGGAGCTTATTCTAATATCTGCTCCATTGCTGCGGAGGGGTGGCAGAGTGGCCGAATGCACTGGTCTTGAAAACCAGCAGGGGTTAATAGCTCCTCGAGAGTTCAAATCTCTCCTCCTCCGCCATCCATTCAAGAGAGTGCTAATTTTAGTAGTCTTTCTTATCTACAGTATTAAAATCAATCTCCATATCATTATTCGAATACTCGTAATAAACAATTATTAGTTGTTTAGTCCTACCATTATTTCTAATTGGAAAAATCCTATATTCATTTTCAATTCGAAAGTCTTGGCTTTGTAATTCTTTCTTAAATATTCTCTGTTTTACAGTTAAATACCGTTCCTCACGGAAATAGTGCTATTTATATTTCACTTCTAAAAAATAGATTTTCTAACCCTTATTCTGTGATAAATAAATCTTACAGAGGGCATTGGTAGTCAGGCTAACTTGATTAAGCAATGAGTTGCTTAAAGCAAGAGGAGAAATGAAAACTATTTTTGAGAAAGAGGGTTAGTGTACCCTTATGGAGTCATTGACCAGTAAAGTAACTACAACTAACAAATCACATCAATTTAAGTCGTTAATATTAATATTCCATCCTACATTGACACTTATCACTATAAATGATTTAATTCCTAGTATTAACTGAATGATAATGATTTGCGTTCGCGCTTGTGTTCGCCTCGGTCTCACGCCTTTATAAGTTAGGTAATTAATGTTCATTGACAAAAAAAAACCAACGTTAATAGTTTTTATTAGTACTGCGTTATACAGTAGCTCTTTATTTGCTCAAAATTTACCAAATTCAGAATCATCTATGAATAATAATGTTGTCATTGGTACAACTGTCGTTAGAGGCTCTAATGCAATAGATGGTGAAGAAGACTCAAGAAAAGAAATTATAGATCGAGCTGAATTAGATTCTAGTTCACATCAACATGCCGCCGAAATGTTACAAGATGCACCAAGTGTTTACACACCTATTAGTTATTCCGATCCAACTGTTAGCGTCAATATGCGGGGGGTACAAGATTTTGGACGGGTAAATACTAATATTGATGGGATGCGTCAAAACTTTCAGAGGAGTGGTTATCAAGACAGAAATGGCTCTTTAATTGTTGATCCCGAATTACTCAGTTCGATCCATATAAAAAAAGGGGTCTCATCAGGTTCTGGGGGACTTGGAACAATTGGTGGACAAGTTAATTTTAGAACTGTTGATTTTGACGACGTTATTAAAAAAAATAATAATGGAGGAATGATTGTTCGTGGTGAAACGGGTGTTGGTAAATGGGCAAATGGTAATAAGTATAAATCAAGTTTTACTGCAGGCTATAAGTTAACTGATAATGTTTCAGTTATGGCTGCTGTCAGTGATACCAAAACTGGCGATTATCGAATGGGTAGTGAAGGTGAGAGTATTATAAGGCCTGGACGAGTTCAATCTGGTCATAGAATCTTAGAAAAATTTGCTGTGCCGGACCATCTACTTAATACATACAAAACAGGCTACTCAATGTCATCGTATTTAGGAAAAATACGCTGGAATTTTAGTGAAAACCAAAGTCTAAAACTAAGTTATATGAAAACTAAATCAGAATTTAATGTTGTTGATTATGATGATAGTCGAAGTGATGAAACATTACATCATTGGCGTTTTAAAGCAAATGATAAAATACAAAATGAAAATATTAATCTTGGTTATACCTTTCAGTCAGATAACCCATTATTGAATTTAAGCGCGAAAGTATATCGAGCAAATACACAATTACATGAATACTTTCCAGAATCATCAAATATTCCAAAGTCAAGCCAAGATCTTTGCATAACAAATCCTGGTAAATATTACTTTATGACGGGTAAACGTTGTTCGGCTCAGACTTCAATTTATGAAACGAACACTTATGGAATTACCTTAAACAATCAATCTTTTATAAATTTCAGAGATACTATTCTTAGTGCTGACTATGGGGTTGAATGGGTAAGTGATAGAACAATACCACGGGAGATAAATGGGCCAAATGGAGCTGCATCAGGGATCGCTTCCACACCTAAAGGCTCGCGAGAATTGGCGAGCACCTACTTAGATACTCGTCTGGATTATCTTGAATGGTTATCTTTATTCGCAGGTGTTCGTTTTGATAGTTATAAATTAAAAGGTGATGCTCGTGTTAAGACTAAGTTCTCAAATATGGATACAGGGATAGATGAAACATACTCGGTGACTAATACTGGTTATGCTACGTCTCCAACTATAGGTATATCAATTCGTCCCTTTGATTTTATGGAAATATCATCAAATTATGGAAAAGGCTGGCGACCACCAAGTTTAACAGAAACACTTCTATCTGGTGGAACACCTGCGTCAGGCCTCTCTGCAACAGTATTAATTCCAAGTCCAGTTTTGAAACCTGAAACATCAACAAATCTTGATCTCGGTGTAACATTTAACTTTGAACAACTTTTTACTCAAGATGACGAGCTAACTCTCGCTTTATCTCATTATCGTACCAAAGTGGATAATTATATGATTATGCATTTAGGTGTTATTACTCCAGATGCGAATGCTACAGATACTCTTGCTTTTGTTAATAGAACTGACCCCGTAATCATTGAAGGCTCTGAGTTGACAATTAATTATGATACTGGCTTTGCTTACGGTGGTATGTCTGCGTCTATTATTGATGTTGATGAAGGTAACCAATGTTATAACCCTAATGTTCTATTAACGCTTAAAGATCCAGTGAATAAAAAGGCATGTGGGAACACTTTTTATTCCCCTTTCCCTAATCAGAACAAGTTAACTGCTTATCTAGGTATGCGTTTATTAAATCAACGTCTCGATACCAGAATTACTATGCGCAACATTTCTGATAAAGAGGATTCAGTAAATACAGCAGCTAAGCCTAATAGAATACTGAATGGTAACTCAGGTATAGGTTATACACGTTGGGACCTGACATTAAAGTATATGGCAACTGAAGAACTAACCATTAATTTATATGGACGAAATTTAACAGACCAACAATATAGTAATTCTCTTGGTGCATATCGCGGTGTAATTCAAGCTCCAGGACGAAGTGTTGCTATTGGAGCTCGATACCAATTTTAATTCTATAAAAACATTAAGCAATCCTAATATTTAATTTCAATATTAAAAGGACATTTTCAATAATGCAAACAACCGTAGTCTTAGCTTTAGCTGGAACAATTCTGCTTACAGGATGTAATAGTAGTGATAATTCATCATCATTAAGTAATAAATCAGTTACGCCTGTTGTATCGGTTAAGCTTTCTAAAAAAGAAGAAGCATTAAAGCGAATACTCGATCAAGCAGGTAAACATACAGCTGTATCGTTATCTTCAACGGATTGGATCATAGCGGCTATAAAGAATTATGATCCCAATAATAAAGCGAAATATGAAAAAGCGTTAGCTGCAGATCAAAGTAAAACTATTATTTCACGTCAATTACTTGAAGCCCTTGTTGCAAAACTTAATATAATTCCTGCTATTGGTGCAGTGTTCTCAACAAGCTCGGCATTTGCTGCTTTAAGGTCTGATGGAACCGTAGTTACTTGGGGAAATAAAACTGAAGGTGGAGATATCTCTAACCTTACAACCCCACTCGTTGACGTAGTCTCTATTTTTTCAAATGAAACTGCATTTGTAGCATTGAAGTCTGACGGAACAATTATTACTTGGGGAAACCCACTGTGTGGCGGTGATAGTAGTAAAATTAAAAAGGATCTTACCGATATCGTATCTATCTACGCCACAGATACCGCATTTTCAGCCTTAAAATCTGACGGAACGGTTATTACTTGGGGCCAGTCTTCTGATGGGGGGGATAGTAGCTCAATAGTTAAAGAACTTAAAAATGTCGTCTCTATTTTTTCTACTGAAAGTGCATTTACGGCCTTAAAGACAGATGGTAGCGTGGTTTCTTGGGGAAATAAGGACGCTGGTAATAACCTAACCAAAAAACTGACAGATGTAGCCTATATTTTCTCTACTAATAAGGCTTTTTCAGCTTTAAAATCAGATGGTTCGGTTAAAACATGGGGAGATGGAAAATTTGGGGGGGATAGTAGCGCATTAATGGGTTATTTCAGTAGCTATCTTGAATATATTGTCTCTATTTCCTCTACCAACTCCGCTTTTACAGCTTTAACAAAAGATGGAACCATATTTACTTGGGGTAATAAAGCTGAAGGTGGCAATGGTTCAACAATTAAAGCGCCATTAACTGGTATTAATTCTATTTATTCAACTAATTCTGCATTTTCCGCTTTAAAACCTAATGGCGATGTAGTGACCTGGGGTAATAAAGCAGAAGGTGGTGACAGTTCAACGGTGAGTGGTAACTTACATAACGTTATATCGATTTATTCAACTAATACTGCATTTGCCGCTTTAAAATCTAATGGTGATGTAGTGACTTGGGGCTACAATATTAATAGTAGCAATTCGACACTTAAAAATAAATTAATTGATGTGATCAGTATCTATTCAAATAATGCTGCATTTGCTGCCTTAAAATCAGATGGTACAGTCGTTACTTGGGGTAATAAGACTGAAGGTGGTGACAGCTCTAAGCTTAATAATACATTAACTGATGTTATATCTATCTTTTCAACAAATACTGCCTTTGCTGCCTTAAAATCAGATGGTACCGTTGTTACGTGGGGTGACCAACATAATGGTGGTGATAGTAATAGTGTGAAAAATGAGTTAAATACACAAGCTTCTTATCTCACTAACAATGATATGGATAATGATGGACTATCAGATAAAGAAGAAATGGATGTATGTATTAATGCATTAGGGAGTGGCGGTTACCAACTAAATGGTGGTTTACCACCATGTACTTTAGCCGGATTATCTGATAGTGATGGTGATGGCCTAAAAGATGGTATAGAAAAACAACAGCATCTAGACCCATTAACTCAAAGTACAAATGCTAAAAAAGCAATTGAAACATTACAACAGTTTGATTCTAGCCAATCTTATTTAGATGCTTTAGTTAAAGATTCAGGCGATATTCCATTATATTGGCATATACCTAAAACTGTAACTACTTCAAAAAAATCACTTAAATTAACTTTCAGCGATGCTTTTATTAAAACCGATTTTAATAAAGATGGTATCGAAAATAACACCTTGAAAGATTACTTCACTTCATTTGATGGCTCTATTACTTTTAGTAAGTTAAATATGGGTGGTTCATTCAATGGAACAGGTTCATATGAAGGCAGTCAATTTGGACTAACATCGACTTCAGGACCAAATGCTTTTGTGGCATCAGCAAAAAATGGCTATAAATTACAATTCACTTTTTTCAGCTCACCAAGTTTCACGTTATATGGTGAATTAGACAGCCTAGATTTAGGTGTTAAATTAAATAAATCAAATGGAGATGTATGGACAACAGATTCATCAATGTTAATTATTGATAATTTATCTTCATTTATAAATAATGGGACAAATAAAATAGGTCGTATCATTGATCGCTCTACAGGAAAAAATGATGTTCATAATATTGTATATGGATTGATGCTAGGTGAAACTGCAGAATTGGCAAAAACATTGACTAAAGCAGGTGTTAACCTTGATGCCGAGATTACAAGAGCTGGAACAATGGTTTATAATGTTAAATGATTTGGTATAAATAGTTCTGTATCTAGACAAAGAACTAAAGATAAAGGCTCGTTATCCGTTAAGATAACGAGCCTTTATCTAATTCTTGTCAAACTTGAAAACCAGTAGGGGTTAATAGCTCCTCGAGAGTTAAAATCTCTCCTCCTCCGCCATCCATTCAAGAGAACACTAATTGATTTCATCGGTCAGTGTTTTTTTATATCCCATTTTCAACATTTTTTTCACTAATCTTCTGCTAACTTCATTATTATAGCTGCATACTTACTCATCTTCTTGGGATATAAGCTTATGAATCCATGTATCTATAATCGAATTAGTTCTTTTTTTATTACCGTATCTGTTGTTACCTGTTTACTTTTCTCCACGACGATTATTGCTGAAAGCAAGGTCAGCCAAGCGCCGATATTTGCATTACCTGGTATCGATAATACCCAAGTGAATCTTGAAGACTACCGCGGAAAGGTTGTATTAGTTGATTTTTGGGCATCTTGGTGTACGCCCTGTATTCGTTCATTTCCGTGGATGGATGAAATGGTTGAAAAGTATGGTGAAAAAGGCTTTGTAGTGATAGCGATTAATATGGATCAAGAATCTATTTTAGCGACCAAATTTTTGCAACGTTACCCCAACAAATTAACTATCGCGTTTGATCCGCAAGGTGCTGTCGCTGAGCAGTATGAAATAATGGGATTGCCTAATTCGTTTATACTTAATAAGAAGGGCGAAATTGTGTATAAGCATATCGGCTTTAGATTGGCGGAGCTAGATAAATACGAAGCTGAAATCTTGTCGCTATTACCTTAGACCTAGCTGTTACTGGAGAGTTAATTAGTTGTGGAGATGACTTATGAGACGGATTTTATTGTTGGCTAGTGTATTGAGTCTGACTGCGTGTTCATCACTTGGCGTTAGGCCTTGGGAACGAGACTTGTTAGCGAAACCTGAAATGCAGCTTGCAGATAATCCGATGGAAATTGGGTTTGACGATCATACTTATTTCAGTAAAGAAGGTTCGAGTGGCGGCGGTAATTTTGCTGGTGGGGGGTGTGGATGCAACTAAAAAGAAACAGTACAATCTTTACCAATATCTCGATTACACTCGCGGCAGCCACCTGCGTACTTTCTGCGCCAGTGACAGCTCAACCGTCAGAATTCGACAGTTGGGATGTTGATGCAGGTCTGTTGATTTATGCTGAGAGTGATCATCAAGTGCAAGCCTATGAGGGAGCTCTTTCCTTCACTAAGCAAATTGATGACGAGCGCAGTATTAATCTTAAAGGCATTATTGATGTACTTACTGGTGCTTCACCTAATGGCGCGGTTGTACAAAATAAAGCGCAAACATTTACTCGCCCGTCAGGTAATGGTAATTACACTACGGCTGCAGCTGATACACCGCTTGATGATACTTTTCATGATACGCGGGTTGCACTTAGTACTCAATATCAACAGCAGCTAAGTCGCCTTTGGTTGTATTCTGGTGGGGTATATCTGTCTAAAGAATATGACTATCTTGCCTTGTCAATCAATAGTGCGTTGGCGCGTGATTTTAATAAGCGTAATACCACTGCATCTTTCGGTTTTGCTTATGCCTACGATACTATTGACCCAGAAGGTGGCATCCCAAATCCTGGTGTTTCGGTTGATGATCCTAACAACCGTTTAACGGACTCTGATACCAAGCAAACCCTTGATTTTCTCTTTGGTTTAACGCAAGTTATTGATCGTCAAACATTGATGCAATTAAACTATTCGATTAGTGATGTGAATGGTTATCAAACTGACCCCTTTAAAATCTTGTCGGTGGTTGATAGTAATGGGTGGGCGAATGATTATGTTTATGAAAATCGTCCCGATCAGCGCACTAAGCAAAGTTTATTTTGGCGTACTAAATACAATACACAGCCATCTGGCCAAGTGCTTGATGTTAGTTATCGTTATTTTTGGGATGATTGGGGAATAACCTCACATACCATTGACAGTAAATGGCGAGTTCAACTTTTAAATCAATATTTTATTGAACCGCATCTCCGTTATTATAGCCAGCAAGCGGTTGATTTTTATCGTGTCTATCTTGATGAAGGCCAGCCAATACCGGAATATATGACTGCCGATTATCGTTTGGGTGAGTTACAAACTTATACCATTGGGCTTAAATATGGTTTCCCGATTGCGGGTAATGAGTTCAGTGTGCGGCTTGAATATTACCTTACTCAGGTATCGGGTGATGATTCTCTGGCTAAAGGGCCTGGTATGGCGGGATTAGATCTTTATCCAGATAAAAGCGCCATCATACTGCAGAGTTTCTATCGCTTCTAATACCGTTTTTAATGTCTATATGAGCAGGTACAAGATTTGAAAAAAGACGATCTATTAAACAAAGACAGCGCTTTACAGCAAGGCGGTACTTCAAAAAAAGCCTTTACCTTAAAACGAAAATCAGGCTATTGGCTCGGTGAGTTTACCGTCATGGCCAGTCCTTGTCAGATCTTATTAGATAACCTAGATGAAGCTCAAGCGTATAGCCTTACTGCGCAAGCATATGCAGAAGCAAAACGCATTGAACTAAAATACAGTCGTTTTCGTGATGACAATATTATTGCCCGCCTTAATAGCTCTGCTGATGAAACCATCTCGGTAGATGAAGAAACGACACGGCTTATTAATTTAGCTGATTTATGTTTTCAACTCAGTGATGGTTTATTTGATATCAGCTCTGGTGTATTAGGTAAACTCTGGCATTTTAAGCAACAAACTCAACTCCCCAATGACGCTAATATTAAAGCGCTATTACCGAATATTGGTTGGCAAAAAGCAAACTGGAATGAACCGCTATTACGTTTACCTAAAGACATGAAAATTGACTTGGGTGGTATTGGTAAAGAATACGCGGTCGATAAAGTTGCGCAGCTATTACAACAACAACAAACGAATAGTGCATTTTTGGTTAATTTTGGTGGTGATATTTATGTCAATAAATCACGCAGTAATGGTGACGCTTGGCAAGTCGCGATAGAAGATCCACAGCATCTTGGTGAAAGTAAGCTTATGGTTAGCTTAGCCCAAGGAGGCCTTGCAAGTAGTGGTGATAGTCAGCGCTATATTGAAGTCGATGGCCAACGTTATGGTCATATCCTCAACCCCAAGACAGGCTATCCCATTACTGGTGGCCCAGCTCAAGTTACTGTCTATGCCCAAAACTGTGTGCAAGCGGGCATGTTGGCAACCATTGCGTTATTACAAGGCGAGTTTGCTGAAGACTTCTTGAAAGCGCAAGATTGCCGTTATTGGTTGTCTGACTAACTACACTGGTTTTGTGGCGTTCCTGCAATAAAGGCATTTATATTGGCAATAAGCTGGTTAGATAATGTTTGAATTGCAGAGTCTGATCCCCAAGCGACATGCGGTGTTAATATAAGATTAGGCAGATGTGCATTAGCGATTAGGGGATTATTATCATCAGCAGGCTCTTGGGTAAATACATCAACACCTGCGCCAGCAATTTGTTGGCTATATAATGCCTCCACTAACGCCACCTCATCAACCAGACCACCACGTCCCGCGTTAATCAAAATGCTCGTACTCTTCATTAGCTTAAATTCGTCACTGCCGATGATATTGTGCGTTTGTTCTGCAAGTGGGCAATGCAGTGTCAGTACATCCGCTTGTTGTAAGACAAATTCAAATGGGCTGTAGCCTTTACGACACTCATTCGCCCCTTTGCGTTCAGCAAAAAGTACTGTCATACCGAGTGCTCTAGCCAATGTTGCAACAGCATTACCGAGGCTACCTTTACCAATAATACCAATCGTAGAGCCCGCAATATCAGAAATGGGGTGGCTAAAAAAGCAGAACTGCTTTTGCTGCAGCCAAACACCGGCTTGAATATCTTGATGGTAACCGACAAGATTTCGTTTTAGTGCAAACATCATGGCTAATACATGTTCTGGTACGGAGTTGGTGGCATAGCCTTGGATGTTACTGACGGTGATGTTGTGCTGACGACAATAACCTAAATCAATGTTGTTGGTGCCAGTCGCCGCTACGGCAATCATTTTTAATTGTGGGCACTGACTTAATACCTGCGTATTTAAAATGACTTTATTAGTAATGACAATGCTTGCATCTTGCAGCCGTTCAATCACTTGCTCCGATGTTGTTGTCGCATACTCATGCCATTGGCAATCAACATCAGGTTTAGGGATCGTAATGTGTTCTGGGATCGTAGAGCGGTCGAGAAAGACAATAGTATCCATGTAAACAAGTCCAATTTGATAGTTAAGATTGATAGTTAATATTAATATTAATGATTAAGGTTGAAAGTAGATTGAAATAACGCTTGTACTAATTTGTCCAGGCTGATATTTTTAATACATGAAATTAAAACCTATTTTTATACTTATCACAACATCTTGGTGGCACTCTCTTTTATAAGAGCGGTGTTGAATACTTTTGTTCACAGATCGCCGGATGGCAACTGATGAATAAAGTATGTATGTCTCCGGTAATCTATTTTGGAGATATACAATGGAAAATAACCTATCACTACATTTAGACCAAACACCTAATTCAAATCAAAATAATGCTACTAGAGAAAAGATCCTCACAGGCGATCGTGCAACGGGTTCTTTGCATCTCGGCCACTTTGTCGGTTCATTGCAGCAGCGTGTAAAGTTACAGCATCAATACGAGCAAACTATCTTAGTTGCTGACATGCAGGGCCTCACTGATAATGGTCATAATCCACAAAAAGTCTCGTCGAATATTTTAAATGTTGTCGCGGACTATCTTGCTGTCGGTATCGATCCATTAAAAACCACTATTTGTTTACAGTCCGCCATTCCAGCCTTGGCTGAACTCACAATGTATTACTCAAACTTAGTGTCTATTGCTCGTTTGGAGCGTAATCCGACGGTTAAAAATGAGATTAACAGTAAATCATTTGGCCGCTCTATTCCTGCTGGTTTCTTAACATACCCGATAAGTCAGGCCGCTGACATCACTGCATTTAAAGCCACATTAATACCAGTGGGGGAAGATCAATTACCTATGATCGAACAGACCAATGAAATCGTAAGAAAGCTAAATAACATTGCCCAACAAGAGATTTTGGTTGAGTGTAAGCCATTGTTAAGTAAAGTTTCACGTTTGCCTAGTGTCGATGGTAAAAGTAAAATGTCTAAATCCATGGGTAACACCATTATGCTAAGTTCGAGTGAAAAGGAGATCTCCAAAGCGGTTAAAGCCATGTATACCGATCCGAATCATTTACGCGTGAGCGATCCGGGACAAATTGAAGGGAATGTGGTATTTACTTATTTAGATGCATTCCATCAAGAGCAGGTGTACGTTGCTAATTTAAAAGAACAATATACAGCTGGTGGATTAGGTGATGGCACCGTGAAGAAGATTCTGGAAGAATGCTTACAGGATTTATTAAAACCAATCCGACAGCGTAGGGCTGAGTTTGTCGCTGATCGTTCGCAGCTTATTTCTATTTTGAAAGCAGGAACAGAACGTTCTCAAGATGAATCTAATGATGTATTACGGCAGGTGAAAAGTGCATTTGGCTTAAACCTATTTTAAAAGGATTGTTAAAATGAATAATATTTTCGATTCGATACCCGCAGATCTCAGCAGTGAAGTATTTGAAGATTTGGTCTCGAGTGAGAAGGTTAAAATTGAACGCATTATCTCAAAAGGGCACTCGTCACCTGATGTTGGTTGGTATGATCAAGAGCAGAGTGAATGGGTGATCGTTATTGCAGGCAGTGCCATTATAGATTTTGATGACAAACCATCGATTACGCTGAAAGCGGGTGATTACCTTAATATCCCTGCACACCAAAAGCATAAAGTCGCGTGGACGGATCCTGATGTGGAAACTGTTTGGTTGGCTGTACATTATTGATGGACAAATAAGATATGCACTCTAAAACAAGTCCACTGTATTAAAATCAGTTTTTATCATGGATATACTAAAGTAAGGTATTGATGTTAAAATATTTATTACTTCGTTGTTAGTTAATGATAAAGGATAGTCGAAATGGAAATTCGTATAGATGATTTAAAAGGTAAAGAAGTTGCCCTTTTATTACAAGAGCATCATGAAGACATGCTAGAGCATACCCCTGCTGAAAGTGTACATGCGTTAGATTTAACCGGATTAAAAGTGCCTGAAGTGACTTTTTGGAGTGCGTGGATTGATGGTGAGCTTGCCGGCTGTGGTGCGATGAAAGTAATCGGGGCGGGTCATGTTGAGATAAAATCAATGCGCACAGATCGCTCTTATCTTCGACAAGGGGTAGCTCGGAAATTATTAACCCATATTTTGGTTACAGCAAAAAATCAAGGTATTACTACTGTTAGCTTAGAAACTGGTACTCCTGATTCGTTTATACCTGCTCAAAAATTATATCGAGATTTTGGTTTTAATGAATGTGCCCCTTTCGCTGATTATCGTGAAGATCCGTACAGTTTATATATGACTAAAGAACTCGGTTGATGATTTAGTCGCCTTGAGCATAGCTCGATATGCCCAAGTTACGGTCAAGGCGCTAAGTTTCAATCTAAATAGCGCTTTCACTAAGTACCATAACGCCTTCAAGCAAGTTATACATAATTGCACTTGATACAGCCATAAACAGCAGCCCGGTAAACAAGTTGATTGCTGGCGCTGCCTTTTGTACACGTTGCTGGATCATCGGTTTTGATAAAATCAATGCGATAAGGACAAACCAAATCAAGGATAATCCCAACATGATGACTGTTGCTGATAGCTTAGTGATAAAGCTAACATCAGGGGTGATCATGGCTGAGAATAAAATAATGAAAAACACCATCGCTTTGGGGTTTAACAGGTTAGTCCAGAGCCCTTGCATGAAGCCTTGTTTTGGCGTTAATTGATTTAATTTAAATGGGCTACTATTCACTGATACTTTTGCTTTCCAATGTTGCAGTGATCCTTTTACCGCACTAAATCCTATCCATGCTAAATAACCTGCGCCAACCATTTGCATAATGGTATACAGCGTTTGTGAGCTTTTAATAATCAGACTAACCCCAGTTAAACTTAAGATTGTATGAATTAAAATAGCAATTGAAATACCAACCGCAGAGGCAATAGCAGTACTTCTTGATTCTTGACTTGCAAGTCTGACAACTAAAGCAAAATCAGGACCTGGGCTAACTAAGGCAACTGCGTGAATAATAGCGAGTGATAACAACAGTTCTATGTTCATTGATAAATCCTTAAACGTAAATTCTGTCGCTATTTTGCTGGTTGAAGAGCGAGGATTATAGGAAAAAATTGCAGAGTCGGTACCTGTCTTGATTAATCAACATAATAACAGCTTGTTAATACATCTAAATGAGTTATGTCTATTTGTGATAATGATCAAGTAAATTAATCAACACTGTATCAAATGATAATGAATCTCATTACCATTGGGGTCTGTTAGGGAAAATAATGGATATCAGTAATGACTAATACGACAAGATGTAAATTAGACAAAGAGGAATTAGAGACCAACACAAGCATTTGTGAGGGATGTAATAATGACAGTGCGAATGAACCCTCTCGTGAAGACCGTCGACAATTAATGCTTCAATATTCTTTTATTATTTTTGGCTTATTATCTATACCCCTCATGTTAATTAATGATTGGCTAGGCTGGATTGATATTAAGAGAGAATGGTCAACATACTTTTTTGGTTATATTGTGCTGTCTTCAGCGGTCATATTTATCTCATTGATTACTTTCTTATGTTGGAATAAATTTGTGAACACTGAAAAATGTGAGAGCGGTTCTCGTGCAGTTAAATAACTAAAGTACACGACGTTGAAAGTGGGATGGGGTAATAAGGTAGGCATTCTTGAACGCTTTATTAAAATGGCTTTGATCGAAAAAACCAACCTGATAAGCAACATCTGACACATTACCGCCTTTCATTAACGCCTTTTTCGCATACTCTAATCGTACTCTTTTTAAATATGCATGCGGTGTTATTCCCATCGACTGTTTAAACTGACGTAAAAATTGAAATTTACTTAAATCAAGTTGCTGCGCCAACTCATCTAACTGAAATGACTGTCCGGGTTCATCGTGGAATAGTGCTTTAATATAATCTAGCTGCTGCGTTGATAGCTGCTTGATTGATACGTGCTGCTGTGTCGGAACCCCACCATTATGGATAAACAATTCTGTGATGAACGCCATCATAGTTGTTTCTATCTGCAGTTGTACAGAAGCATCTTGCTCTGTGGTTAAGAGCTTATGTAAGTGTAAGAAAGCATGCGATAGTGTCGGGTTGTTGATAATTGGCGCATTAAAAAAGGTTTCAGCCTGGTTCATTTCTCGGCTAATCTCGTTAACATAATCAACTGGTAATGCCATTACATGTGATTGATAACCACCAAACGTAATGTTCTCGCCATTGTGTGCTTCGTCTGGGTTTAACGTAGAGATAAACCCAGGAGCAAGGTGGTATTGCTTGCCCTTATGTAGATATTGCTGGCAACCACTGGTTACAATACCAATGTGATAATCAAGATGAATGTGCGGTTCGAAAGAAAAATTTTCAAAATTCGCTGAGCTTAGTTCTATATTGGGTAATACAGGGTTATGCCAGTATTCAATTTTTTCTTGTCCCATCGTATTTACCTATATCATCAACCACATCACCTTAATCTTCATATTAACAGTGCCGTATTAGCGGTGATAGTAAATAATTGCATAAAAATTATTTTTGTATAGGGCAAGATTAATCCATCTTTAAACGCTGAATATCACAGATATAACCTTTGCTTTAAAATTGCAGTGTAACTGTCTCGTTTTGGTGTCATGGTCCTTATTTAGGCGCTGTAGGTATTACAGCGTCATCATAAATAATAGAAGGAACGCTATTTATGTCAATATCTGAAGTTATGCGAAATCAACTGCAAGGGAATATGCAATCAAATAATATTTTTGAGCAAAATCTACCTATTACCAATGCAAATTATGCAGCATTAACCCCCATTTCTTTTTTAGAACGTTCTGCATTTGTTTATCCAAACCATACCGCGACGGTGAATGGCGACATTCGCCATACATGGTCAGATGTATACCAACGCTGCTGCCGTTTTGCTAGTGCGTTGAGTCAACGTGGTATCGGTAAAGGGGATACCGTGTCGATCATCGCTCCGAATATTAATGAGCACTTTGAAGCGCATTTTTCAGTACCCATGTCAGGTGCTGTATTGAATTCAATTAACACTCGTCTAGATGCTGAATCGATAGCATTTATTCTTACACATGCGGAAACCAAGGTGTTAATCACTGACCGTGAGTTCAGCACTGTTGTCCAGCAAGCAATAAATAAGTTGGTTAATAAACCGTTGGTGATTGATATTGATGATCCGGCATTTGATGGCGGTGAATTTATCGGTGACTTAACGTATGAGCAATTCTTAGCGGAAGGTGATGACGATTTTACTTGGGTAAGACCTGATAATGAATGGGATGCTATTTCACTTAATTATACCTCGGGCACAACGGGTGATCCAAAAGGCGTTGTTTATCATTATCGTGGTGCATATTTAAATGCAGTCAGTAATATCTTATCGTGGGAAATGGGCGCACATCCTGTGTATTTATGGACGTTACCCATGTTTCATTGTAATGGTTGGTGTTTTCCATGGGCGATTGCTGCTACAGCCGGCGTAAGTGTCAGTGTCCGCCATGTTCGTGCAGATGCTATTTATGATTTAATTAGAGCTGAAACAGTGACACATTTTTGTGGTGCTCCGATTGTATTAAATATGCTTAATGGCGCGGATGAATCACTTAAAATGGGTATTGAACACGAAGTAAAAGTGATGACCGCAGGGGCGCCACCACCTGCATCTGTGATTGAGGGGATGGAAGCGTCAGGCTTTAAAGTGACGCATGTTTATGGACTAACAGAAACGTATGGTCCTTCTGTTGTTTGTGCATGGCACGATGAATGGAATGATAAAACCAGTGAGCAACAAGCACGTTTAAAATCACGCCAAGGTGTTCGTTCACCTTTGCTTGATGAACTAATGGTTGCTGATCCTATTACGCTAGAGCCTGTAGCAAAAGATGGCAAAGCAATAGGTGAAATTTTTATGCGTGGTAATTTGGTAATGAAAGGGTACCTGAAAAACCCTGCGACAACACAAGCGGCTTTTGCCGGAGACTGGTTCCACTCGGGTGATTTAGCCGTATGGCACGAAGATGGTTATGTCGAGATTAAAGATCGATCCAAAGATGTCATTATTTCTGGCGGTGAAAATATTTCGAGTATTGAAGTTGAGGACATTCTCTATCGCCATCCAAAAATACAAGATGTCGCAGTTGTGGCAAAAAAGGATGAAAAATGGGGTGAAACACCTTGTGCTTTTATTACCTCAATGCCACATGTCGATATTACGAAGCAAGAAATCATACTCTTTTGTCGTGATAATATGGCGCATTTTAAAACACCAAAAACCATTGTATTTGGGGAGTTACCAAAAACATCGACAGGTAAGATCCAAAAATTCCTATTACGAGAATGGGCAAATAATTTGATTATGGAAAATGAGGATAGCTCTGTATAAAGACATTATGTCGTCATCAGCCCTGCCATGATTGGTACTTTAACCATTTTACTCAAATGTCGCACCCACTATTATGCTGTTATTTCATAGCCATATGTGTGTTTATACTTATAAGTATGTAAATTTGATGTGACCTATGTTGTATTATGGTTAACAATACTTTACATCGATATGAAGCCTATGTATTGTGCATATCACTGATTTTCAGGCTTTAAGCAGTTGAGTTATCCATATTTAAGTTTGAGTGTGGATAAATAAACTGCGTTCGATATATCAAGGATTAATACGTGTTAAATATTAAGAGTAGTCAATCTCATTCTTAAGTTGATTCAGATTCTGGCAGTTGGAGTGTCCATGATACCAAGTGGACGATTAGCTTATTTGGTACTGCGGTAGGGGCCGGCATATTATTTTTACCTATCAATATAGGGGCTGGTGGATTCTGGCCGCTTATAATAATGGCATTGCTCGCGGGTCCGATGACTTTTTTTGCGCATAGAGGTTTATCTCGATTTGTACTGTCCTCGAATAATCCCGAGGCTGATTTTACCGATGTTGTTGAAGAACATTTTGGTCACAATGCGGGTCGTGTTATCTCTATTCTGTATTTCTTATCTATTTATCCTATCTTACTTATTTATGGTGTTGGGTTAACTAATACTGTCGATAGCTTTATCGTTAATCAACTTGGCTTAGCATCTCCTTCACGTGTGTTGTTATCCGGTATATTGGTTGCTGGCATGGTGAGTGTGATGATGGGGGGAGAGAAGTTAGTACTCAAAGCGTTTGAGATCATCGTTTATCCATTGGTGTTTATTCTTGCGGGGCTGTCAATTTACATGATCCAAGATTGGCAAGTGCCTAACATATCGATGGTGACGGATATGGGTGAGTTCTCGCGTACATTATGGTTAGCAGTGCCTGTCACTGTATTTGCGTTTAGTCATGCAGCAGCTATCTCTAGCTTTTCCACGGCACAAAAGCGCCATTATGATAAACAAGCTGGGGAGAAGTCAGAACAGATCCTTAAACGTACGTCAATCATGCTTATTTCGTTCGTCGTATTTTTTGTTTTCTCCTGTGTGTTTAGCCTAACACCAGCGCAGTTGTTGGAAGCTAAAGTACAAAATATATCTGTTTTATCGTATCTTGCAAATGTGAAAGACAATGCTTTAATTGCTTCTTTAGGTCCGTTAATTGCCTTCATTGCCATTACATCTTCATTTTTTGGGCATTTCTTAGGTGCTCGTGAAGGCTTAAATGGTTTGATACGTAAGCAAGTAAACATGACGCCTACAGCGACTAACAAGCTGACTATTTTTATACTGTTTATCAGTATCTGGATTGTGTCAGTAATGAACCCAAGTATTTTAAATATGATGGAAATATTTTCGGGGCCGGTTATTGCGATGATCTTGTTTGTGATGCCTATGTACGCGGTATCTAAAGTTGAAGCATTGGCTAAATACCGTGGTACCTTAAGTAATATTTTCGTTACAATCATGGGATTGATTGCAATCTCAGCACTACTATTTAACGTCTTTTTGTAAAGGCTGCGCATAACAAGATAAGGCGCTTTTAGTTTCGCGGAAAAGGACTCAATTGCATGTGTCTAAGTAGAACATACAATTGAGTTCTGGCTTACTTATTAAAGCGCTATTATGACTTGGCTTGAGTACTAGCTAAACGCGGTAGTTTTTCTTTTAGTGCCGTGATATGCATGGTTTTATTGGTTAGATAATCATTTAAACCATTATTACGTAATAGACAGGCCGGGCAGTCGCCACAACCTTTACCCACAACCCCGTTATAACAAGTCAGTGATTGATGAGTAACAAAATCAAGTTCATCATGCAAATCTGCAAGCGCCCATGTTTCTGCTTTGTTCAACCACATTAATGGTGTTTCAAATTTAAAATCTTTAGCCATACCTAGATTACAAGCTTGATTAATAGACTTGATAAACTCATCTCGGCAATCTGGGTAACCAGAAAAATCAGTTTCACACACACCGGTAATAACCGTATTCGCACCGACTTGATAAGCATAAATACTCGCAAGCGTCATGAATAAGATATTGCGACCCGGTACAAACGAATTTGGTAAGCCGTTATCCATTAGTTCGTGAGATACCGCGATGTCGTCACGTGTTAGCGAACTAATCGCTAATTCACTAAGCAGATCAACATTGATAATTTTATGATTCTTTATACCGAAATGCGCTGCTGTTTTTTTCGCTACCTCGATCTCTTGGCTATGACGCTGGCCATAATCAAAGGTAATACAGTCTACGCTGTCATAACGTTGTAATGCATCAACTAAACAGGTAGTACTATCCTGACCACCACTGAATACTAATACCGCTTTGTTTGCTGTCTGCTGTGACATTTTTTGTCCTTTAATCTATTCTAATGAGGCGATAATAGCACAGGTATATTCAAACAAGGTTAAACCGGTTGTTTAAATCGCTTAAACAATTACCTGCCAGTGGTTAAAAAAAAACGATGTAATAGCACCTATGCAGGAGGATTTTGTTTCGGTAGAATGTAATAACTGCTGTATAAAAACATAGTGATATTTATATATACAGTATTCAATTTTATGTATAAGTCGGCTTTGCTGGCTTTTTGTTTTTATTGGTAAGTACAAGCATGTCAGACAATATCGAAAATGCGCGAGTAGAACCGCGAGATCCTCGTTTACAAATCGTGGCAGAAGCCGAGCAAGGGAGTCCCTTCTCTCAGTTGGCTGCTGCGGATATGTTTTATGCACGAGGTTCTTATGAAGATGCTTTTTATTGGTACTGTATCGCAGTGCGTTCGTTTACCAGTAATCCGAATGCTTTTTCTGCCGAAGTGATTAAATATGAAGTGTCAGCAGCAGAGTGTAATCTAGCTACTATGTTTTTTCACGGTTTAGGTACTGAATCAGATAAAAAACAAGCGTTTAAGTTATATGCAGAAGCAGCACGTAAACGTCATTTAGCTGCGCAAGTACAATTGGGTATGATGTATGCCTATGCTGAAGGTATTCAGCAACATTATGGTTTAGGTTATGCGTGGCTTTATGCTGCAGAGTTAAATGGTGAAAACAGCAAAGACGTGAAGAAAGCCCTAAAAATGATCGAAGGTAAAATGGATCGTAAAGCGCTTGATAATGCACGTAAAATGTCGGAACAGTGGACTGATGAAACTGTTTTAGAAAAATTTGAACAACGTAAGAAAACCCGTTTTGCTTTTATTAGTAATTGGTTTAAAAAATCATCATAAAAAATTAAATGTTAACACTACCTGTGGAATCTTACTCACTCTTCTAAACTTAACTTATCAGCATATGATTGATAGGTGATGAAGATGGATTTAAGTAATTTTGAACAAATGGATACCGCGATATTATTGGGTATTGTTAACGAAAAACTACGACTAGAATGTACCGACCTGCACGATCTTTCTGCATCTTATGATATGCCTAGCGAAGCCCTCGCGAATAAATTAGATACGCTTGGTTATCATTACGATACAAAAACGAATCAGTTTAAAAGTTTTTAGCCAAGCGACGATCGTTAGTATTTTACTATTTGTAGAGGCATCCTTATACTGGCGCTATGATAATCGATATATTATCAAACCAGAGAAGCCAATAAGGAGGGCGTATGTTTAAAAAAATCTTACCTTTAGTCGTATTATCATCGTTAGTTGTCGGGTGTACAGCATCGCCAACGGGACGAAATCAAGTGTTATTGTATTCATCGGGTGATATGTCACAGCTTGGCGTTCAATCATTTGAACAAATTAAGCAGCAAGAAAAAATCAATACCGATCCTAAGCTGAACAATTACGTGCAATGTATTACTGATACATTGACGCATTATGTCGATCAACCAACGAACTGGGACGTGGTTATTTTTGATAGTCCACAAGTTAATGCCTTTGCCCTGCCGGGCGGTCATATCGGTGTGTATACCGGATTGTTAAAAGTAGCGAAAACCCCCTCGCAATTAGCGGCCGTAATGGGGCATGAAATTGTTCACGTCACTGCCAATCACAGTAACGAACGTTTATCACAATCAAAGATCAGCAACTTTGGTCTGCAGATGACGGATTACGCATTACAAAATCAAGAGTACAGAGAGACGGCAATGCAAGCGCTAGGTTTAGGGCTGCAATATGGCGTGGTGTTACCGTATGGACGTACACAAGAATCTGAAGCAGACGTTGTCGGTTTAGAATTGATGGCGAAAGCGGGTTTTGATCCAGAAGAAAGTGTTACGTTATGGCGTAATATGGCAGCCGCATCAGGCGGTAAACAACCTCCTGAGCTTCTATCAACTCACCCATCACACGATACTCGAATTAAAGCTTTACGTAAGGCAATCGCGAAACTACCTGCTGAATATCGTCGACCGAAAGAACTGAGCTGTAAATATTGATAGGCAAATAAGTCATGCTTCTAACACCGTAATATTTACGTTTTTTTATTAAAAATGAAGCTTTTAAATTTGTGCTTAATTACTTTTTCTACAGTTAATGGTCGGTTGGTACTTTTTGTAATTAATTGCTGAATGTCTTTAGGCGTGATCTCAGAGAAACCATCGTGTGCCATAAATATCTTGCTGATGTTAAGTTGCAATAGTTTGTTGAGTGACTGCTTATAGGCCTTGGGCTGATAGATAGGAAAGGGTGAGGTGAACTTGTTTTTTAGTTTTAAGATCATATCCCCTACATACATTTGTTGTGTTGGCTGATGTAAAAAAGACAGATCCCGATCGGTATGCCCTGGGGTAAAATGCACAATCCAGTCGTTAAAGTCAGGAACATTGGTTTTGTCGTATAAAATGATATCGGGTTGTAGATGTGGATGATAATAAATATTTTTGATTTTTTTACCTTTGCGGCGGGCGACATATAACGCCAACATCACATCAATAGCATGGCCAACACGCCCATTAAACCCTTGATACCACTGACGTTCAAAATCAACTGACGCAATTTTACAACCAAATCGTTTACGTAATAAGTGCGCTCCACCAGCATGGTCAGGGTGCATATGTGATACTAATACTAATTTTAAGTCACTGATTTCACGTTGCAGTGTTTCGGTAATGAAGGTTTTGATTACAGGGACATCACATCGACAGCCGCCATCAAGTAACAATAACTTGTCTGGGTATTCAACTAATAGAATCGTTTGAATATAGCCTTCAATGTGGTGTATCTGCATAAACAATACTTCTTTTCGTGTTTAGTTATTTGGCTATTCTCGCATAAATCCTCTGTTATGTTAATTTTTTGTAACTTAAATGATTGGGGATAAAACAACTGGAAGTAAAACCAGTATTTATCTACACTAGCGATAGATTACATTTACCGCTAGGAAACAAACGTTTCATGAAAATATTGCACACTTCAGATTGGCATCTTGGCCAGCATTTCATCACAAAAAGTCGCGCTAACGAACACAGCTGTTTTATGGCTTGGTTACTCGAACAGGTAGAGCTGCATCAAGTGGATGCGGTTATTGTCGCAGGTGATATTTTTGATACAGGCACACCGCCAAGTTATGCACGTGAGTTATACAATAGTTTTGTTGTAGCTATGAGTAAAGTGCAGTGTCAGTTAATTATTCTAGCGGGTAATCATGATTCTGTGGCGACGTTAAATGAATCAAAGCAATTATTATCGCAGCTTAATACCCGGGTTATCTCGAGTGTGTCACTTGATTTAGAACAGCAGGTATTAGAGTTAATGGATCGCCAAGGTGAAGTAGGGGCATTACTTTGTGCTGTACCGTTTGTACGCCCTCGTGACGTGATGCAAAGTGAAGCATGGCAATCTGGTACAGAGAAGCAGCAGCGATTGGGCACGGCGATTACCGAGCATTACGCGGGTTTATATAAAGTCGCGCAACATAAGCGTGAACAGCTTGGCGATGCAGTACCTATTATTGCCACAGGTCATTTGACTGCGTTGGGCGTATCGGTCACTGAGTCGGTACGCGATATCTACATTGGTACACTTGAAGCATTCCCAGCCAATCAATTCCCGGCTGCAGATTATATTGCCCTTGGTCATATTCACCGTGCGCAGAAGGTCGCAAAGTCAGAACATATCCGTTATAGCGGTTCGCCCATTCCGCTTAGTTTTGATGAAGTTAAACAGCAAAAAAGCGTTAACCTCGTCAATTTTGTTGATGGTAAATTTGACTCGGTTATTGAACTCACTATTCCACAATTCCAACCAATGCAGGTACTGAAAGGTAACCTTGAAAGTATCGAAGCGCAATTAGCTGAATTTAAAACATACGATGGTGAGCTACTTGTTTGGTTGAGTATTGAAGTACAAGAGCAAGATTATTTAACAGATTTACAAACCCGCATTGAAATGATGACCATAGACTTACCTGTTGAGGTATTGCAAGTTCGTCGTGCCCGTAAAGATAGAGAACAGCATTTGCATAGCGAAGTAAAAGAAACTTTAACAGAACTATCTGTGAGTGATGTTTTCCAGCGTTGTTTACAAGGGGTTGAGTTTAATACAGATGCGGAAATTGCTCGTAAATCACGTATTGAATTAGCTTTTAAACAAATTGTTGAGCAAGTAGAGCATGCGACACAGGAGGACAAACAATGAAGATCAAACGTCTTTCTTTTAAAAATATTAACTCGTTAAAAGGCGAGTGGCAGCTTAATTTTGACCAAGAACCGTTTTTAAGTAACGGTCTATTTGCGATCACCGGTCCTACAGGTGCCGGTAAAACCACCATTCTCGATGCGATCTGTTTGGCCTTGTATCATGAGACACCACGTCTAGCGATATCGAAATCGCAGAATGAGGTTATGACGCGTAATACCGCAGAGTGTGCCGCAGAAGTTGAGTTTGAAGTACAGGGTAAAGGTTACCGTGCCAGTTGGAGCCAACGTCGTGCTAAAAACAGTACGCAGGGTAATTTACAAGAAATGAAAGTAGAGCTGGCCGAAGTGGTTTCAGGTCAGATCCTTGCAAGCCAAGTGAAATTGAAAAAGCAGCTGGTGGCTGAGATCACCGGACTGGATTTTTCTCGATTCCGTAAATCTATGCTGTTGTCGCAAGGTGAGTTTGCCGCGTTTTTGAATGCGCCCGCTAACGATCGCGCTGAGTTATTAGAAGAGCTGACTGGTACCGAGATTTACGGTCAGATCTCACAAGCTGTATTTGAAAGTCACAACCTTGCCAAAGCGGAATTAGATAAATTACGCGCGAAAGCAGATGGGGTTAACTTACTTAGTGACGAGCAACGCACAGAGATCGTCAGTGAGCAAACTAGGGTAGAAAGTTTAGTTATTGACCTTAGCCAACAGCAAGTAAGTTTACAACAGCAAAAACAGTGGCGAGAACAGCTTGAAAAAGCACAAATAGGTGTAACTGAAGCGCAAAGTCGCTTAACGAATGCAGAACAAGACACAGCAAGCCAACAGCCCGAATTAGAACGATTAGAAAAGTCTGAACCAGCGGAAGCGTTACGCTTACCTTTTACTCATTTAACGCAGGCAAATACCAAGCTAGCGGAATTAGAACAAAATCAACAAGCATTGCAAGCGTCAGTGGCTTCTGCTCAAATGGCGGTCGCGGATAACCAGTTGAAACTGCAATCTAGCCAAACACAACTTGATGCCAGTAAACAGCAGAATAAAGCACAAGAAACATTAATCAATGAGCAGATCATACCTCTGGATAATGAGTGTGCACAGTTGACCAAAGAGCAACTGCAATTTAAGTCGCAACGGCATCAACAAAATAGCGAACTGCAGACCACGCATCAGAATCTCGCCGCATTAACGAAAACAGCCGAAACAGCTAAAGATACTGTCAACGCATGCCAAGCGTATCAGCAACAACATGCACAAGATGCGCAGCTAAGTACCCGATTACCGCTATGGCAGAGCCAGATACAGCAATGCAATCAGCAGCAAGCGAATGTCGAATCACTACAGCAACAAGTGATAACTAATCAGCAATCATTACAGCAAAGTCTAACTGCGCAACAGCAGTTAGCGAATAACGTGGCGGTTAATGCTGAACGTGAGCAGTCGGTGAAAGAGGCTGCTAATAAAGCGCTGCAGCAAGTCTCTAATTTACTCGCGGGTGATGATTTAGCTGATCTTGAACAGGCCTTTAGTCAGCAGTCACGCTTACAGGGTATTGTTGATCAGCTACCCAGTTTACAACAGCGCTATCTGACAGAGTCACAAGAGTTTGAGGGCAATCAAGCAAGTATAGCGGGACTACAGCAACAACTTGCCGATATTAATGTCGAGATCACCGTCAAACGCGATCTGTTTAAAGCCAAAAAGAACGAGCTAAATGATGTTCAGCGTTTATTAGTACAAGAACAGAAAATTGCGAGTTTAGAACAATTACGTAGTCAGTTAGAACCGGGGCAAGCGTGTCAATTATGTGGTTCGACAGCGCATCCGCTGGTGGAAGAGTACCAACATATTGCCGACTCACAGGCTGTGCAGCGTAAAACCCAACTAGAGTTAGATCTAAAGCAAATTGAAGCTGATGGCGGTGAGTTAAAAGGTCTGTTGGTCGAAGCAAATACCAAGCTTGAACATTTTAATCGCCGTAATGCGACACTGCAGCCACAGTTAACGTCTTTAATTGAACAATGGCAGGATTATACTCAACAACTGAATGCTAACCTTATGATCACGGATAGCACCAATTCGCAGGCATTTATCCAGCAGCAAGGCCTGCAATTAACGCAGTTGTCACAACGTATTCAAGCTTTGAAAACAGCGAATACTCAATTACAGCATGCCCAACAGGCATTGACTGAATTTGATAAGAACAGCGCAGAGCTACAGCATCAGATTGAATTGGTAAATCGTGACGTTAAAGCAACAGAAGGCACCGAGCAGAAACTAACACAAGAAATGCAGCAACAAACATTAGTATTAACCGAGTTACAACACGCGTTGACTAATAGCGTGAGAGAGTTAGGGCTTACGTTACCGGAGTGGAGTCAACTTGATCACTGGTTAGTACAATGCCAACAAGCATTACAAACGTGGGAACAGCAAGCGCAGTTGTTACAGTCAGCGAATGAGCAGTCTGTCGCGGCAGAAAGTCAGTTAACGCCATTACGTGAACAACTGGCGAAACTGGAATTAGCGATAACGCAGACCTTAGAAACCTTGTCTAGCTTGTCTGAGAACCTCACTGCTAAACAGCAGCAACGCCAGCAGTTATTTGGTCAGCGTAGCGTAGCAGATGCACGACAAACGATGCAGCAACAATTAGCGGCTGTTGAACAAGCACATCAGGCATGTTCTACGCAAGGTCATGCGTTATCGAATCAGTTACATGCACAGCAAGGTGAGTTAGCTACATTACAACAAGGTTTGACGCAACAACAGCAAGAATCGAGAGACTGTTTAGCGGCATGGCAGCAAGCGCTAGCGACGAGTCCTTTTGCCACTGAAGCAGAGTTTAATCAGGCGTTACTACCTGCAGAGGAAAAGCAGCGTTTATTGGTGCTTAAATCACAATTGACCGCGAATTTAACTCGTTGTCAGGCGTTATTTGAGCAAGCCAGTGAGCGTTTGCTCACGCTGGAACAGACACCATTAACTGAATTGGATATTGTCACTATTGTTACTAAGTTAGACGAGATCACAGCACAGTTAAATCAAGGTTTGCAGCGTCAAGGTGAGTTGAAACAACGCCTTGCCGATGATGCCGCTCGCAGCGCAGATTTAGCCAGTTTTTATCAGCAAATCAAAACCTGTGAAGCAGACTACGATGACAAAGCTTATTTACATAGCTTGATTGGCTCGAAAGATGGCAGTAAGTTCCGCCGCTTTGCGCAAGGGTTAACGCTGGATCATTTAGTTACTTTAGCCAACCAACAATTAAATCGTTTACACAGCCGTTACCAGTTGCAACGTAAATTAGCGTCTGGCAGTGAAGCCTTGGCCCTACAGGTTGTGGATACTTGGTTAGCGGATGCAGTGCGTGATACCAAAACCTTATCTGGTGGTGAAAGTTTCTTAGTGAGCTTGGCATTAGCACTGGGTTTATCTGACTTGGTCAGCCATAAGACCAGTATTGATTCGCTATTCCTTGATGAAGGCTTTGGTACGCTCGATGCTGAGACATTAGATATCGCCTTGGATGCGTTGGATAACTTGAATGCTTCAGGCAAAATGATTGGCGTTATCAGCCATGTTGAAGCTTTGAAAGAACGTATTCCAGTACAAGTTAAAGTGAACAAGGGCAGTGGCTTAGGGCTGAGTTCATTTACTGTGGTGAGCTAGTTTAAATTGTATTAATGGATGATGAAATGAATGGCGGCGGGCTTTGTACTGTCGCCTTTTTTATATAAAATTTGCTGTATCGAGCATGCTCGGGTGCCAAAATGTTCGTATCTAAGATTCAAGTAATGAGATAAATAATTTGGTATGTAGTGCTTCCTGTTAAAGCATTGCTAGGGAATTAATACTTAATGTAAGTCTAATGAATATCTAATGCAAAAGAATGGTTTTAGCCTTATTTTTGGATTTTAGTTATTTATAAAGGGGTATTCGCGCTACCGTGCGTTTACATTTTTGCAACATTTGTGCCATGCATGTCATACATATTGTATTGCATGTAGCTTGCATGTACATAACATAATGTATGACATGTCTGTTGTTGCTTTGGCTTATGGATCTAAAAGTTATGATATCTCCGAATTCGCTTACCTGGATAAAAAAATTAACGACAGTTGCAGTATCTCTGTGCGTTGTGTTCCTAATTTTTCTTTATTTATACAATTTCAGACCTGACACCGGTTCACTACCATCCGCGCCAGATTTGAGTTCGGACGATGTTACGATTACGCCAGGGCTAATTGTGGTGAATACCAATACCGAGTCAGCTTTGAATGAAGCGATTCAAGCGGCGAAGTCAGACCCAAATTGTGTTGATGGTTGTGTGATTGATATTCGTGAAACAGGTCATATTTCACTGAGTAGCGCCTTAAATAAAGTTACGGATTTTAATCATCCGATTTGGCTGCTGGGTAATAGTACTAGCACAACGACAATTGACGCAGGTAGTAAAGATCAGCATCTGTTTGTAGATAACAGTAAAGACGGTTTTTTCGCGCTGCAAGCCGTGACGTTGAGTAGTGGTTACGTAAAAGGTGGCGATGCGACGGACGGTGCTGGTGGCGGATTAGGCGCCGGTGGTGCCATGTTTGTCAACAATGGCATGGTGATTATAGAGCACGCAGCAGTTACGGGCAGTAAAGCGGAAAAAGGTACTTCACAAGGTAACGCTGGTAGCGGTGGTCGTTATAATGATCAACCTGGGGGCAATGGTTCTTCTGGCGGCGGCATGAATAGCAATGCAAAATATCGTCCTGTTGACTCTATACCAGGAGCTGCGGGCATAGGTGCAGGTCCATGTTGGGACGATGACGGTTGTAATGCGACTAAGAGACAGTTCGGTAAACTTGGTGGTTTTGGCACTGGCGGTGGTTCTGCTGGAGGCGGTGGCGGTAGTCATAGCGATGCTGCTGATGAAGGTGGCAATGGTGGCGGCGGTGGCGCGGGTGGTTTTGGCGGCGGCGGCGGCGGTGGCGGCGGTGGCGGCGGTGACGACGATACTTTCGGTGGCGATGACCCCGGTGCTGGTGGCCCTGCTGGCGCAGGCGGTAGTGGGGGAGGTAAAGAAGGAAAGGGAGGTAACACTGGCAGTACGAATGGTGGTGCTGGTGGTTCTGGTGGTTCTGGTACTGCTCTAGGAGGCGGTATTTTTGTTCGTGGTGATAATGGCGCTAAATTAATCGTTAATAATGCGAGTTTTAGCGGCAATAGCGCCGACAATTCAGCCAATGCGATTTTTGACTGGAACGGATCTGCAGGTACAAGCAAAGATAATAATGCCACTGACTACAATAACAGCCAACTCACACTTAGCTTGTCGGTTGTAAACCTTGATGGTGTTGATCAAACACGCTTTGTTGAAGGTGAACGCGCTAACTTAGTGATTAACATTACTGGTAGCGTCGGTAGTAAAGGTATACCTGTGTACCTATACCTCTCTGATCTTGCGAGCTTGGCGGAAAAAGGCACTGGAAATATCGCACAAGACAGTAATACAGACTTCGCGTGGAATGGCTCTAACTTAATCAAAATCGAGTTGCCAGCAGAGCAAACTGAAAAGTATTACGTAAACTTACCAAATGCCAAAGGCACTAATGAGCTTGGCGTCTATAGCGGTATACAGCTGTATTTAGATAAAGTGTTAGAGGGTGACGAAAGCTTTACAGTGTCACTATTAGCAGGGCCTGACTATCAACTCGCCAACGATAATATCTCGCAAACAATTATTATCGAAGACGCCAACTATCAGGTGGAACTACTGCAAGACGCAGCGATGAATCACACTGTTATCTGTGATGCGGCAGATGCGTTAGAGCAGCGTGCGCAAGTTCCAGAAGTGGATTGTAAATCGGGCGGTCGAGTAAGTCGTATCGACGTGAACGACCTTAAAGGTTTGGGTTATGTGACTGTGCAGGCCAAGCGTCCGATTAATTTCTTTCGCGATGGAAAAAACAGTGGCTTACCGAGCAACTGGACAGTAGACGATAGCAAGCACACCAACTTCATTACTGGAGAGTTATTTAATAATGCCTTGGCGGGCGGCTTACCCGTACATTACAGTATTGCGGGTAAACCGAGTGATGTTCTCAGTAATCAAGTTAATTACAACAATGAACTATACGCTGCTATTGACAATGAATTGCTGAATTTAGATGGTGCGCAGGTGTTTAATGCTGTGGTGATTCCTGTTACGGAAGTTGAGTCGGAAGAAGGCAGCTCGTTACCACCGGGCGCTGCTCGTATTTATTTTAGCGCATTGCCAGATGCCGTAAAAGACGCGACACAAAGCTTTACTCTATCGCTCGAAGCATTTCCTAACGATCCTAGCTATGACGAGGATAATTTCTGTAACGACGAAAACCTCTCGGTTTGCGAGGTGTTATATAATACGCCTGCGGGAGATTATCAGTTCTATACGGTGACAAATGACAACGCTGCCAATAATGCTAAATTAACTGTGCACGATAGTGGTGAATTTATACCAGAAATAGTGATTATCGATGGGATTAACGGCGAACCAGTGACGGATGACAATGATTCTAACAACCCGTTATTAATCGATGAAAATGGTAGTCTGGTTTTTTGGGTTAAACTAGGGAGTCAACCCACTGCAAATGTTGTGGTTATGATAAATAACCAAGAATTAATCTTTGGTGATAATAACTGGTATTTATATCAATCTATTAGCATTGCAGATGGCAATTGGGAGAGCTCAATTTCCGTCACCGTAAGTAGTAGCGACGGTGAATATAATGAGGATCTTAACCGTACGTTGACACCAAGCGACAACCCTACTCGCTTTAAAATCAAAGAAGCGGCTATACCGCAAGTAAGTGCCCGCGAAGTGCAAGTCGGCGTGCAAGCCACCATGGAAGACTATCGGGAAGGATTTTTAGATTACCCAATCTTCAATGTGGTGTTGAGCCAGCCCTTACCTGTCGCCGTTGTGGCGAATGTTACGTCCGTCATAAACAGTAACACCAAAACCTATAAAGTCGCCATTCCAGCATGGCAGCAAGTCGCGCAAGTGGCCATTCCCGTGGCTGACGATAGCTTAGTGAATGGTGATCGCTTACTGAGTGTTACTGTTAATTCGGTGGTAGATCAAAGCGACTCTGTGTTAAGTAATATTCAAGTCAGCGACATGCACACGGCGACGGTACAAGTAAAAGATGACGAGCAGGCGCGTATTTTAATCAGTCAGCATTTGCCAGATTCTGCTTCCAAAGGCGACATGGTGCGCTTGCTGCCAGAAGTGGAGATCCTTGGGGTTTCCCCATCGGGTAACTTACAAGTACAGCAAAACGACAGTCGAATAAAAAATATTGTGATCTCCCAAGTTAAGGACGGTCTTGATGATAAGGGGGGCAATATCACTCAGCATGGTTTGTTGTACGAACTTGTGGTGAATACTCCGGGATCAACAGGCCAAATATTGGAGTCTGCACCTTCGACAGATTTTAAGTACATAGTGTTACCGGATCAACCTTACAAAGCAAAAATCAACGACAGTGATGATCCTCTGACATTAGCGACAATTCCATCACATCATATTGTGCGCCAGCGCGGAAATATTATTGTCGATCAAACCGGCTGGTATACCTTTAGCTACCAGGAACAAGATAATCAGCGTGTTGAATTGTGGATGAATAGCATCGATGATTACAGTCAAAACAAAGGCTTAATTGCTCCTTACTTCGAAGATACAGATCACAATGGGATCCCCGATGAAAAACCGGTTGCAGAGTCTAAACCCATTGCCCTAAAAGCGAATACACGTTATTACCTCGAAGCCCTGTATGAAGCGCCAAGCACTGGGCAGTTCCAAGCAGTGCAAATGAACTATTCATTCTCTGACGTCGAGCCTAATCAATATCCACAAGCTAGAACGGCACACAACAGCGCGACACCGGTTCCATTGGAATGGTTGTCGCCAGCGACGGTTGATGGCGGGTTTGTGGTGGAAGTGTATGAAAATATTGGTAGTGAATCCCTAGATGCATTTATGCAATCAGAGGCGTTCATTCAAGGTTTACCGAGCCGCATGGATATTCTGACGGACAAACTGGAGATACCTACAACAGATTGGAACACTGATATTGGTCGACGTATAACAGTCAATATTACTGCACCGGAAAGTGGCGAATATCAATTTGCGTTAGCATCAGATGGTGATGCTAAAATGTACCTGCTTGATGTTGATGGTAAACGTGAAGAGATCAGTTGGATTAAAGGTGCTGAAAAGTACGGCAGTTACAGCATCGAAACCAAAAAAAATGACTATGTTGGCACTAACGTAACTCGCACCAAGTTTAATTTGGCGCGCTCTAGTGACGGTATTAATGCAGATACACCATGGGAAATTGAATACACTATGGCAGAGGACACAAAAGGGACTAAGCCTTTTGGTGCTCACACTAACGTTACAATGTTTGAGGATATGACTTCTAATGGACATATTTGCCAAGACGATAATTTAACAACTTCTGACGAAGGCACAACGACGACCGCAGGAGCGCCGGGGGTACAGACTAACGTCTTATATTTCGATGGACCAGGGGGGTGTGATTTCTTTACGGATGATTACGACGGTAAATCCCTATCACTGATCTTCCTAGATATGCCTGCTACGTATACTCAAGAACATTACACTAATATTATTCTCGATGGCCACTCGTTGGACAAAGGTCCTGATTATCCTGGTATCCGTGAATGGTACTGGGATGATGTAGCAGAGGATGAAGAAACTGACGGACAACGAAATTCACAGCAACGTTCAGCGTTATTAACGTTCACTCAAGGTAAAGAATACACGTTAGAAATAGTGCAAATAAATCCACGTGATGATGACCATTTGTCCGTCGCGTGGAAGCGCCCGAGTGTTGAAACCTTGGAGATTATTGATGCTACTAATATTTCATTCACTCGATTTATCTTGCCTGTTACCTTGCTAGAAGCCTCTGACGCGGGTGTTGAAACAAGAAGTGATGCCATTGATTTACGTTTGAGTGCATCACCTTTCCTCTATAAAGGCCGTGAATATCAAGTAACCTCTGTGACTTTGGCTGGTGATCCAAAAGGTCAAGTTGAAGGTGTTACACCGCACCAAGCTCCAGGCTGGCTAGAGTTCACCTCTGGCTTTTCGGCAAGCCTAGTTAAAGACAGTAACCTGACTGTCGATAACACAAGCAATGTAGAGATTACACTGCAAGATCGCCCTACCGATCCTGCCGTTGTCAGTCTAAGCGTTGGTCAAACTCAGCGAATTGGCTTCCAGCTTGCTGGCGAGCCTGCAGACAATGCGAATATTGTTATCGATGTTGCTATTGAATATCCAGACACAGCGACTGGTAACAGCGCAGAATTGGGTCTGAAGTGTATAGATGGTGAGGGAGATAGCTGTAAACAATTTACTTTTAATTCCCTGAATTGGTCTATTCCACAATACGTTAATGTTACCGCAATAGCGGAAGGGCCTGTGGTAAATGTTGACTATGATCCCAGTTTGTCGAAAGCGACGGTAAGAGCGACGCAACGAGATGCTTCTGGATCCACTGATGATTTCGATACCGATGCGATCACAATCCAAATTTATCCAAATATGGCACTAAACGACACCATATATTTCGCAAAATCCAGTGGCGAAGCAATTAACAGTATTGGTTTCACCGAAGATACGTTAGACAGCATTAAAATGAAAGATGGCCAAGGCAATGATCTTGGCTGGTTCTGGCGTTTGGAAAGCGGAAAATTACTGGGTTCAAAAATAGTAGATGGTGACTACGGTATTATCATTAGCGCTATGAGTGATGATGAAGAGGCTGGACTTAACATTACACCAGTTCCAGAGCATGCAGACCCTGTAACGTTCACCGCAGCCGTAGAGCTTAATAGCCAATACTATACTGACATTGGTGACATTGGTGACATTCGTGATGTGGTTACAGTGTCGGGTATTCAATGGATGATCAATGCAGACCAGCAAGGTGCACTTGGTACTTTGGTTATTAACGCTGGTCAGCCAGGGCTAACCTTAGCCAACCAGTTAGTTAGCTCAAGTTCTGAAGCTTTCTCTGAACTTGAGTATTTTAGCTACCAGCCTAAAGGACGTGAACCAGTGCGTGCGGCACTAAATGAAGTGCTAGTCACTGAATTCGGTGAAATTACACTCGTCAATGGAAACCCTGATATTAAGTGGTATTTTGAGCCGAATCCGCGTCCACAACCGCAAAATCTCAGTTTTAGTCTGCATTTCTCAACTGGCGAGCATGCCCCAAAAGAAATTGATTTGAGTGAATATAATAAAGCTTCGGCTCTGGCTACCTGCATGAGCGCATTACCAGATTTCAGCCAGCCGCGGGTTGTACTTAGTGGTTTTTCTGCTGTGCAGGAAAACGCTGACGCACAAACGTTGACGGTGATGCTTAAATCTGCAGATGGCAGTGAAGTTATTACCGCAAGCGAAAACATCAATGTGTACTACACCGTAGCACAGCTCGGTGTAACCGATCCGGGTAATAAGGCCTTAGATCTCGCACCGCAACCTAGCAGTGATAACATTACCTTGCATAAAGCTCGTGCGCTAGAGTTGACCAAACCTGTTGTATTGCAAGAGAAAAATAGCGTTCGATTTACTCTAGAAGCGTGGGTCTATCCGACAGAAAGAGACTCACAGCAGGGCATTTTTTCGGGTCTTGATGCAAGCGGTCAGTCAATAGATTTACTGTATTTGTCGGATGGCCAGTTACAGGCATTTGGCGGACTGTCGGCAGCGTTGCCCAGTAAGCTCGCGGCAGATATTGGTTTTCATATCGCGTGGCAAGTAGGTGATTTAGGCCAAGCATTATTCGTTAACGGTGAAAAAATTACGCAAGGCGATATCTTATCTAGCGGCAGCGCGTCGTTAATGCTCACTCATATTGGTAAGGGTAAAGCAGATTACCTGAACGGTTTAATAGATGAAGTTAGGGTGTGGGGGGAAGCACGTTCAGATCTAGAAATTGCGCAAAACTATTACACCAGTTTGGTCTCTCTATCTGACAGTGGCAATGCTGGTTTACTTGGGTATTGGGCATTTAACGATTTTACCTTGCAGCAAGCTGAAAACGAACTACTCCTGCTTAACCAGAACGGTGAACACATTGATACCAGCTTGCAAGTCAACCAGCAAGCATTGTGGAAAATTCAGCGTTCTGCTACGGTCAATATGGATTATGAAGGGTTAAGTAGCCATGCACAGCAAGTGCAAAATATTTTTGAACTAACACCAGAAATGACCGATGGGAAAAGTACGTTTGCCATCGGGGACCTCAACAATGACCAACGCAATGATGTGGCTATTGTTAATCGCCGTGGAGAGTTGAGTTTTATGCTTTCAACACCAGCTTCTAAAGGCGTAGTTGAAGTTAAAGCTGAGCATTATCAACGGATCACTACTGATATTAATTTAGGTCATGCTGCGCCTCTTGCATTGGGCGATATTGACGGTGACCAAGATCTTGATCTAGTTGCGGGTTTGAACTCTGGCGAATTAGCTCTACTACGTAATATAAGTAATACTGCTAATATTCGTGCTGGTGGTGGTTTAGCTAATAGCGCATTACAATTTGTTGAGTCACAAAACGTTGAGGTTCAACACCGCACACTCGTTAAATCCCAAGAAGAACCGCATATATTCGCGCCTGCTTTTGTGCCGACTAGTAGCGGAAAACTGCGATTATTACTCACAGCTAAGAACCTAGTATTGAGTTTTGATGTAGATACGGATGATCAACAATGGCAGTTGCGCCAACGTGAACGAGATAGTTCGCCATTTGCACAATTATCACTCAGTAAGCGGCTACAGCAACGTAATATTACTCCGCAATATGTGGACTTAGACCGTGATGGCGACCAAGATTTGATCCTTGATACTTTGGGTAATTTACCAGGGCAAACGCCTGGTGCGCTGACTTATTATGAAAACTTTGGTAGTGACGCAGCTCCAGTGTATTTTCCTGCGCCGCGCAGCCATATTGCGCGTTTCTTACAGCAATCTGCGCGTTACCTTGCTCCTGAATATCGCCGCGTTAACGTTAAGTATCATCCGTTCGATCAAGTCGCTTATTCGCAATTCGCGGATATGAATAACGATGGCTTTGACGACATATTGGTCAGTGATAATGCTGGACAAATTAACTTGTTCACGTCACAAGGTTATGATTTTGTAACTATACCAGAAGGCAGTAGCAGTGCAGATATTACATTTAACATAATTGATGATGCCTATGTGGAAAATACTGAAAGTATTGTAGTGCAGCTGGTTGAGGGTAAGCCTGAGCAAGCGCAGTATCACTACGCTGCAGGAGAAGACCGTGCGATTATTAAAATTGAAGATAATGATCAGCCAGGGCTAGTATTACTCGATGCTACTGGTGCAGAAGTTCTTACTGTAGTGAAAGTGTCAGAAACTGGCGATGCGACTGCTTACCAAGTCAAATTACAGAGTCAGCCAACACGTGAAGTATCTCTTCGTGTAGCGAGCAGTAATCCGGTTAATGGGGGATTACTGGCGTTGGGGAGCAGCTTGGAAGCTGTGCCCGAGGACAGCGGTTTTACCGATACTATTTTTGTGCAATTCACTGCGAATAAAAATGACTGGAAAATACCTAAAGTATTCTGGATTAAAGGTATTGATGATCAAGTTGATGATCCCAGTGCTGAGTTTGTTATAGCGGTCGTAGCAAGTAGCAGTGATATTGCTTATGACAAGCAAGCCGCAGTGCTCTCGGCAGTGAGCAGTGACAATGATGATAAAGCGGTGGTTAGTTTAGAATTTACTAGTTTACCGAATGTTGATGCGATGGGCGCTGTTGTATCGAGTGAAGGGCAAGTGAATGCATTAACAGTGAGTTTAGCTGCCCAACCTACGGCTCCCGTTATGTTGACATTGCAACCGACAGACAAGGAGCTTACTCTTTTCCCACAGCGTAAGCTTGTGCGCGCGCTAACAACTAATGATGATAGCCAGCAAATTCGCCGCATTGATAGCAGAAGCATTCACCGTGAAGCTAGCATCTTAGGCTGTACATTACCAAGTAATGCTGCTGGTATTGTAACTAAAGGCGATTACGGTAATTGGTGTTGGCATGAGTCTGGTGAATATCAGTTCCAACAAATGCGATATGCTGAGCGAAATAAACCACTAGAGCAGCTGTCATTTATGGTCGACAATAGTTATGGCAAGCTTAGTACCGAGACTATCAGCGCGCGTTTATCCGCTGCGGATGTTAGCAATAAATCACCTGCCATCGAAGTGATTAATCTGTTAACGGGAGAAATCATCGGCACTAGTGCTAGCGCAGAGCAAGAACTCTTGCATACAAATAATCTGGTTCTAGACGTGCAGGCCCCTGTTGTGAGTTTTGGTGTTCGCCCTAGCTCGAAGATTAGCGGCGATGACAGCATCACATTTACTATCACTGGTACCAGTATAGAACATAAGTTTATCTTTACAGCACATGACTGGCTGCAGTGGCAACGCATCGATGATGAATCTCTTGACTATGATTCGAAAGTGAGTATATCCGCTATATTCACTGGCGAAGGTGGTGACTCTATCTATGGTGAAGACCGTAATTTAACTGTTGTAGGTAAGTCTACACCACGTCTAGTGTTACAAGATTGGCGTATGGCGCTTACCAAAGGTGGCGCACAGCTAGCGGATAATGATGATGCCGCTGTATTCACTGATGGAGGTGGCAAGGTTATCCTCAATGTGCGTTTATCTGTCACTCCTGAGGACCGCGTGGATGTTAGCGTTGTGGAGGACTCTAGTGCTACGGTGAGTTTCACCAAAGAGAATTTCCAACAATGGCAAAAGCTTGTAGTAAATGCTGATAAATTAGATTCGATTCAGATTCAGAGCAAAGATCACAATAGCAATGATTATGCTTCGGTCCGTTCTCTTACTGTTGTGAAGCAAGCTATGGGCGAAAGTTACGGTAATTTCTTCGAATACGCTGGTAATTTAGCTGGAGACAGCTTGTCCTTGTACTTTACGCCAGATAATTGGCAACTAGGACAAACCTTTACTGTAAGTGCCATTGATGACCAGAAAGTGGAGTACACCAGTGTATCAAATATTAATGTGCTGCTGGCAAATCCTGAGCAAGCCTTGTCTGGTGACATAGGACAACTACGCTGGAATTTCGACGGTACGCTAAGCTACGCTTTACGACCAGACCTTCATGAAGGTTTATATGTAGAGCAACGTTTCTACTTTACAGATGATGATGCGAGTTACAACAACCGTAGCCTTGATATTACGGTACGCGTAAGCGAGTCCATGTATAAAGGTGAACCGACACTGAGTTATGAAGTTCTGGGTTATGTGGATGCGCCAGTTTGCGTTCTAGTTGACCAAAATTGTGAGGATATGCCTGCGTCAATCAGCTTCACGCAAGTGGGAAATAATTTTGAATCTAATTTGGATTTAACAGCTAACTTGACTGGTGTTGCACAGCAGCCATTAGCAGCGGCCTTCCTTGCTCGCTTACAAGACCCTATCACAGTAAGCATCGAAGACAACGACAAACCTGTTGTACGCGCAGGGGTAGATCTTAACGCCAGTGAAAACAGCCATCCTGGCTATTTCACTTTATCGGTATTAGATCCTGTGGGTATTCCCGGTGGATTAGGCGTGCATTATCGTGTTATTGGCGTTGAAGAGGGGGCTGAATTTGGCGCAACCGCGGAAACAGTACCACCATCGGGAGGAGGCTTAAACGATCCAGGACCCGATTTTCAAGCTTACGATGTGATCAAGCAAGGCACCTTGTTTATTCCACAAAACAAAACTCGTGTCAGTTTGCCGATCTTCCCAATCGATGACTTCACACCGGAAGAAAGCTTAGCGGCCCGCTATGAAAAAGTGGTACTTATTATTGAACCGCCAGTAGGCAACGGTGATTACGACGGCGATCAATATCTGTTAGATGAACGCAATCCACAATATAAAACTGCAGGGGTGCGCATTATGGACAACGAAGAAGTTGGCCTGAAATACGTATTTCCAATGCAGGGGTTGACCGTGGACGAAGGTAACTTCAATGGCTTTAAGGTGGGTTTGATGTCCCAGCCACAAACACAAGTAAGTTTAGATTTCTATAATACCAGCGTGCGACATGAAAATGCTTTTGATGGTTCTTTTTTCAATGTATCCAGTGTGATATTTGATAACACCAACTGGAACCAATGGCAGACGATTGATGTGCAGCTGTACAATAATCAAAGGGAAAATTACGATAGTAAATCGCCACGCTTCAGTGACCTTTATTTTACTTTGTTAGATAGTAGTTTGGTTTGTGCGGATGATCCAACGAACCCAAGTTTGTGTGAGCCGTTTTACAACAATATGAAAGGGGCGCTGAATATGACGTCGCCGGATAATGATAATGACGGTGAAGCCAAAGTGGTGGAAATTAGTGACGTGATGATGACAGACCAGGAGTCAGGCTTCGGTACACTGACACCACTTAAAGGTACGGATGGTATTTTTGCGGGCGACTTTGTATATGTGCTTAGCAACGGTGACTATGGCAGTGCGGATCACAGTCAAGACATGTTGAAAGCGATAAGCCAATCAGCCAGCGGTGAAATTTATGATGTGTTTGATTACACCATGGAACCATTGCAAGGCAGCGAAATTAGCCAGCAAGTGGCGGTGCAAATCAAAGCTTTAGAGCGGATTGAATTTACCGAGGTGATAGATCAAGCCGGCATCAGCTTCCCTGCTGGGAAATTCGGTAACTTAGTCTTCAATTTCGATGGTAGCCACGGCAGATATACCTATATGTTTGATACCGCCGCGATTGAAGATGCTTTAGAGGATACCGAAGAGTGGCGCGTGACAGATTCCTTTGTGTTTGAAATGACTAGCGGCGTGGTAGGTGTGGCTGACGGTGAATTGCAGCAGGAATTTGTCGCCTTCAATATCGAAGTCAATAAATACCAGCAGGATGACAATGGCACTGACAAAACTTATTATCAAGCCCTGATCAATGGTAACCCGCCAGTCGCCTGTGAAGGAGCCGCCGACCAAACCGTATGTGTAGGGGCTGGATCGTAACGCTTCATTAGCGGCGACGTGACGCCAAACACCATAGGTGGTTCGGTAGCGGATAGTAGTGTGCAGTACAAGATTATTAAAGTAGGCCGTCCTGTTCTGGAGCCTGTAGTCACTCGGGTTAATTTACGCGATAGTGATGGTGCCGATTTATGGGCCGGTAACCAGCTGATCCATACTAATCCGCTCTTTGATGTCAACAGCATCAATGGCGCTGATAATCTAGTGCAAACAGGCGAGGTGTTACGGGGTGATTATGGTCAACTAACCTTAAATACTGATGGCAGATTTTGGTATCAAGTCGATTTAGCATTGCTGAATAATGATCTTGAATCCACGGATATGCGCCAAGTTAACGATGAGTTTGTCGTTCAACTTAGCAACCATGCTCGGGTTGCGATGTCTTTTGTTAGTACTTTGCAAGTGGATCAAAACGCAGAAAAACTGATCGTCACCATGAATGATGAGTTACTGGCACAAGATGATAGCAACACTGAAAAGTTTAGCGGCTCATTATTGTCAGCAGAGGACATGTTGGGTGTGGTGCGAGTTGGACGTTTGCCACATACGATACGTTTACGTGAGCAAAGTTTGCCACCGCAAGTATTAGCACAGGGACTTGCGGAAGCATTGAGTTTTATACAGCAGCGCTTTTATGATATTAGCGTACCTGTGTTTGGCCGTATGGGCGGAGGACCTACTTCTGACACAACGGGCAATAGCGCAGAATCCAAAGCTCCAAGTTTTATCGATCGTATGCTGTCGCTGCTAATCATGAGAATGACAGCCCAGCCGCATCTAACTACTGAAGAGTTAGCCAACTTGATCAATGCTGTGCTGCAAGCTTCGTTCGCTCAGTACAATGTGCCGCTGCAGGTTCTTAAGTTAGATAGTGAAAAATTGATCATGCGATTGTCATATACTTTGGGTACTAGTATTGCCAGCAATGAACTTAAAACCGATTTAGGGATGCCGAGTATGGGGCACTTCTCCGGTTCGGCAGCGGGTACGGCTAAGTTCACCGCAGACTTAGTGCTTGGCATAAATTTCCGCTCTGTTCAAAGTGGTGATGACGGCAATAACAAGATGACCCCAAATGTGTTTGTGGTGACAGAACAAGCAATGCTTGATGCATTACTCGGCGCGCCGCAAATAGAGCCTGTGAATATTTATGAACTGAAAACTTGGGAAAGTACCAGTGTGGGAAATTCCGGAGTATTGTTTGTCAACAGTAATGGTAATTTATTGGATAAGCAAATTCCGGCAATGGCACCAGATAATATTAAATATATTAACGAAGGACTGAAAGAGCATTACTGTTCAGAAGTCTGGAATATTTGCCCTGAGTTACGATGGAAATGGCTGGAAGAAAGCCAAAGTATGAATTGGGATTTAAGTTCTCGTGATGGAGTGAAAGATTTCGGCACCTTGGTTGGCTATGTAGTAAACGCTACGAGCGAAAGTGTTTATGGCGATGTGATTGCCATCACTTTGCGTCAGCCTGACTCGATTGGACCGAATAAAGTTACTCAGATCCAGCTAGGTGTTACTATCGATCCTGGTAATGTACTCGCTTCTAATCGTCAATCGGACTCCTTGAAAAAAGAGTATATACGCGGGGTGTTGGAGTATTTGAGTAGTACGAATACTAAATTAACTTATGCCAATGAGCATATTCGCGTATTTGATATCTACTCGCAAAACTATGGCCCTAACGATAAATCCATGACTGCCCACTCGTCGCAAACCATGAAATTAGGCTTTAGTGTTGGTGTACAGCGAGAGGGTTCAAGTGATCCGTTAGGTTACTTTCATCCGGATAGCTATGTAGCGAAATCTAAAATCACCAATGCTACTCCAGATGATAATTTGACCGCAGATGAAATTATCGTGCCAGTGAATAGTACCTATTCTGACAAAACCAAGTCGGTGACTACTGGATGTAATAGTGCTACAAGCAGTGAAATTTGGAAATGTGATACAAGCAACTCTCAATTAGTGGTGAGAGCTTCATGGCAGCAAGGAGGCAGTCAGTCGGAGTTATATTTCCCATCCGATAGGAATGCATTTAAAACTAAAAAAACTTACACGGAAACTGTGGCAGTTGCTCACGGTAAGTTGAAGATTAAAGGTAGGGTTCAAGGTTCCGGTACTAATAAAACAGTTAAATGGACGTGGAAATTTGCATCTCTGCCGGCTAAATCGCAGAATTTCCCCCCCAATTCTAACGTGATAGACGTACCTGTGATTAAGGTATACAAGCAAGGCGATAGTGCCTCTGCTGAGAAGCTAAGTTACAGCATCACGCGACACATGCTGATGTTCGCGAGTAACCAGCCGGGTGATGATAGTGAAAAGGCCTCTGCAATATCAAAATTGACTGGTGAACTGGCTGCTTCCATAGAATTTCGTGGTGACATGCAATTCTTCTTACTTGGCGGGTCCATCAATCAGGCGCGACGTATTCCAACCAATGTGGATGCGAGCAGTATTATCGCGCCTGATGAAGTATTTGGTCGCTTAACCGGTAAGATGAATGCTAAAAGCACTATTGTTAATGTAGAAGAAAGTAACACGGGCGATGCCCCTGCTTATGTCGTGGGTCAATACGGGGTGCTGGCCATTGCCAAAGACGGTAGCTACAGCTATTACCGTAAGCCTGAACTTGAACTAGAGAGCTGGGATCTAAAGTGTGGTGACTATGAAAAACTTCCAATCAACCCCACTGACGCCAGCTTAAAAGCCTTTTGTAAAGACTTGCTCGAAGTTGATGAAGAGGGCCGCGCCTTGTATTGGGATGATGAAACTCAAGCACAAAGTAAGATTCTAATAAAGGGTTACCAAGTTGACAACTGTGGCAGCTACACGGATGTCGCTGCTGGCAAGGCTGGCTGTACAGTGAATAACCCGAATGTGATATATGTACCAGAAGACGAGACGGAGTTAACTGAAAGCGGAGTATCATCTTTAGAAAGCGCAATTGATGTAGAGTTAGTGGGTTTAACTGGTTGGCAAGATACTGCTAACTTAGTTAACCGTAAAACCTTAAAGCAGGTGTGGGAGCTAATAAAAGTATCTGATACTGATGGTGTTATGTACGGACAAACTCAGTTAGTTGATGACTTCTTTATCTCTGTTACTAGTGATACAGCTTTTCGTAAACTGAGCTTTGAACTGGGTATCGATAACGGCATTCAAGCCATTTTTAATGATGTGCCATTTGATGGGTTAGCACCCGACACCGTATCGTATCCGGATGATGATGCGCTTGAGGCTAAAGGTTGGGCTGGTGGGCGTATCAACTACCACGAATTTGGTTTTGGGGAAATATTACAAGCTTCGTCGCTGGCTATTCAGCCTATGGCTGAAGCAAATATTTACCTGAGTGTAGCGCTTCGTGATCCGCGTACAGCTCATCAAACGGATGGGGTTGAGGGATTGGTTTACCTGACAGACTTTACCAATCCAAAAGATCTAGTATCTTATTCGCTCGGTGGCAATGCAGCGCTGTATGCGAAAATTAACGCAGGCATTGATACTAATTTATATAAAGAAACCGATGATGATGAGCAGTACCAAGGCTTCAGTATTCCCGGACCGTCAGTATCAACTAATATTGGACTTGTGGCGAACTACCAGTTTGAAGGTAGCTTCTCGGATGTATCCAGCCACGGCGGTGAATTTATGTTTGGTGCCTTTAATTTGGAACTAGATATTGGCGAATTTATTTCCGATAAACTGGTTGAGCCGCTGGGAGCAATGAGTAGCTTTTTAGATCCTGTTCAGCCGATTGCTAATGCACTCACCGCGGACATGAAAATTTTTCAGTCGCTAAACTTAACCGATGTATTTGATGCTAACTATGATGGTAAAATTACTATTTTAGAAGTACCAACGCCATTTATGCGTAGCAGTGGTCCGAAGGCTGAGCGTTTTCAGAAACAGTTGAAAAGCGTTAGTCGATTTCTGGAATTTATTTCCGGCATGGCACAGATGATAAAAATTGCTGGGGAACTCGGTGATGAACTTTCTGGGGCGCAAGCACTGGATGAGCGGATTATTTCACTGGATGGTTATCAACTATCGCCGGAATCTATTCGTATAGTGCCTTATCAAACTTCGTCGGATTTCACCAATATAGACTTATCGTTGGTGCCTTATGTAAATCAGCTAGGGCATATAGTCTTGGGTATTGATAAAAACTACCAATATATTAAAACCTTAGGTGGCACACTAACTTCATCCACAGTTAAACCTATGAACCCCGTGAAGCCGCGACCGGGTAAACCAAGTACACAGAAAAACACCAGCATGGGTAAGGTCAAGTCTCGTTATGCCGATTTACAACAGCGTGGCGTGGTAAGTTTCCCTATATTATCTAATCCTCTGGATATATTGAAGTTTGTATTTGGTGATCCCGCGGATTTAATGCTCATCGATACTCCTGATTTTAATTTTGATTTTGAGGTTGAAAAAGGTTGGCGTCCGCCACCTGCGCCAATTTTTAAAGGCAAAATATCAGGTCAATTGCAGATCATCTCAGATACGATGATCGGCATCGACACGGCCGGACTTCTTTCTGCTGTTTGTGGTAGTGATGCACCAGGGCCTGTGTGGGATTGCCAAGGTGAACTGTCTGCTGGCGAGCGTTCAATTCGCTTACTTAATAGCGTATTCCTACGCGATTGGAACGATCAGAGTTACTACGCTGGTGGTGATACCAGTGCAAATAAAGTGTTCTGGAAAGGTTCTGAACGCCAATTGCCGGGCATTACAGTGTGGGATAAGCATGAACTGGCAGGTAACGCCGAAGTGGATATTGGTGCAGGTATAGATCTTGGTGTGTTCGGTGCGTTCTTCCAAGGTGGACCAGGCATCGGTGGCGGTATTGATGTGGTTGACTTATGCGAACCAAGCACTCCTGACTTGTGCGATCCAATCCAAAACGGTGATTTTACAGCCGGAGGTGTTTACGACGGTAAAATTAGAGCCTATGACTTCGTGATGCAAATGATCAACGACCCGATGAGCACATTCGATATCGGTTTCACTTTCTACGTTGACTTTGAAGCTTATGTCGAAACCTTTAAAGTCAAAATTTGGGAAGAACTTATTGGCTACTTTCCATTGTTTGAATTTGATAAAGACGGTGCGCATTGGGCTGGCGGAGCAAAATCTAGTAGTGGTGTATCGCTCGCTGGTGCGATCCTATACTTTGACGCCAACAATAACCAACTGCTCGACCCTGGTGAACCGATGACCTTTACTGACGCTAAAGGCCTCGCCAGTCTCCACATTCCGTACCACTTGTACGACCGTAACCGCGATGGTCGTATCAGTAATCAGGACGGTACAATCCGTCATTTTGGGGGGATTAATGTAAAGACAGGCTTGGGGCAGATACAGCAGGTGGGCTTTAGGTAAATAGATAATTAATGAAAGGCGGCACTGAGAGGTGTCGCTTCTGTTACCGCGGCCGTTTACCTTATTGCTTTAAATTGTTAGGGTATTGTTACTATATTTTCAATTCAATAGGTAAAATTAATGAAATACGTTGTTTATTTGTCAGGTGAAATCCACAGTGATTGGCGCGAACAAATTATCAGTGGCTGCGAACAGAAAGGCCTCGATATTCAATTTACGTCAGCAATAACGAATCATGAAGCAAGTGATTCAGCTGGCGATTGTCTAGGTGAAGAAAGTACGTCATTTTGGCGAGATCATAAATCATCAAAAGTGAATGCGATCCGTATTCAAACCGCGATCAAAAATTGTGATCTTGCGGTCATACGCTTTGGTGATAAATATAAACAATGGAATGCAGCCTTTGATGCTGGTTACTGCGCTGCTTTAGGTAAACCTTATATTACCCTACATGATGAAAGCTTGATCCACGCTTTGAAAGAAGTTGATGGTTCGGCGCAATCTTGGGCTACGACACCAAACCAAATAGTGGAAATATTGACATATTTGGTCGCTAAATAACAAGTTTAATAAGTATTAAATAGAATCGGTCACAACAGCTATTGCCTCCAACACTGTTTACTGCAAAATAAGGTTAATTTAATTCCGCATAGGAGAATATGAATGATTGGATATGTAATGTTAGGGTCACAAAACATCGACGTTTCGCGTTATTTTTACAGCGCTTTAATGGACATGATGGGTGCTAAAAAAGTAGCTGATTCAAAAAAATTCTTAGCGTGGAGTTTTGGTGAAGACAAACCTATGCTCGCAATCGGTAACCCCTTTGATGGTGAAGATGCGAGTTATGGCAATGGCACCATGGTTGCTTTAAGTGTTTCTTCGACTGAAGAGGTCGATAAGCTGCATAAAAAAGCATTAGCCTTAGGCGGGCAAAATGAAGGTGACCCTGGTGTGCGTTCTGGTGGCTTCTATTGCGCTTACTTTAGAGATTTAGATGGTAATAAACTAAATTTTCATTGCAAGCCGTAAGCTTTACACAAAAGCTTACGATTTAAGGATAAGTTATGTATCAGGATGTAGTCCAAATTGTTTTCATCAAAGGTTATCAAGTACTGCTTAGCTTTCGTCAAAACACTGAATTTCTTGATCAGCAGTGGAGTCTTCCTGGCGGTCGAATTGAACTTGGCGAAGCCCCGCAAGTAAGTGCCATTCGCGAATCATTAGAAGAAGTGGGGGTTGATCCTATCAATCTCAACTTTTTAATTCAGTTATCTGATCCTAATGTCGATTGTTAGCATTACGTTTATGTGTGTGATGATTGGCAAGGTGAAATCATTAACGCCGAACCGCATTTATGCCGAGAAGTGACTTGGTTCGATATTGAAGCAATACCTCGTGTTTACGCACCGACAATACCGCCGATAATAGCTGCCTTAAAAAGGTATTTAGTATGAATATCGCTTTCTTTGATTTTGATGGCACTATTACCAACGAAGACGCGTTTACCAAATTCATCTTCTTTGCTACACCTAAAAGCCGTTTATTTGCGGGTATGATACTACTATCACCCGTTATTTTATTACACAAAATAGGCTTGTTTCCTGCTGCTAAAATTAGACCAATCTTAGCTAAATTCGCATTTTGGAATCGCAGTGAAAAACGGGTATTCGAGCTGGGAGAAAAGTTTGCTTTGGAGTATTTACCTTCGATATTAAGGCAAACTGCAATAGAGCATATTAACTGGCACAAAGCCCGAGGTGATAAAATTGTAGTTGTCTCTGCGTCGTTAAATCCATACCTTTATTTCTGGTGTCTACAACACAATATAGAATTGATATGTAGTGAATTGGAATCAAAAGGTGCAGTACTTACCGGTAATTACGTACACGGTGATTGTGGTGGTGATAACAAAGTTACTTTAATCAACCATCGTATTGATCTATTAAAGTTTGATTCAGTGTTCGCATATGGAGATACCAAAGAGGACTTACCTATGTTGGAATTAGCTCAAACAAAGTTTTATCAATGGCGTGAAGTTGCTTAGCGGAAGTTCTTGTTTCAATAATCGGAGTCTATTGATGAGTTTAAGAGTTGTACCAGAGCTTTACTGTGTTGATATTGATGTAAGTAAGCACTTTTATGTCGATATTCTTGGCTTCAGTATTAAGTATCAACGTCCAGAAGAACAGTTTCTATTTCTAACGTTAGATGGCGTTGATTTGATGTTAGAAGGGTTAAATAGCGAAGGAAGAAAATGGCTAACGGGTGATATGAATGTACCATTTGGCCGTGGTGTTAATTTTCAGTGGGATACAAACGATATTGATAATATCTATGTCCGTATTCAGTCATTATCACCAAGCTCTATCTATATGGAACTGGAAACGAAAACCTATGGATGTAATGACCAGCTAGTCACTCAAAAACAATTCATTGTGCAAGACCCTAATGGATACCTGTTTCGGTTTTGTGAAGACAGTTAATTCGACGTCAAACACAGGGATGATATAGATGCTACTCACAGAACGACTCATATTACGAAAGTTTGTAGAAGGTGATAAAGATACTGTCGTTACGCTATTAAGTAATGCTGATTTCATGGCGTACTCTCCGACAGGTGCAATGAGTCAATCGCAAGCTGAATCCCGTTTTGAATTACTCTTAAACGCCTTTAAAAATCACGGCATTGGTAAGCTTGCGGTGATCGAACAATCTTCCAATGATTTAATTGGATACTGCGGTATTGAGTCATTCGATTATCACAATAATGCAGCTGTCGAATTAGGTTATCGCTTAAAACTGTCTGCTAGAGGTAAAGGCTACGCGTTTGAAGCCAGTCAAGCAGTGCTAGAGCTCGCAAGACAGCTTGGCTACCAGAGAATCTTAGCGTTAACGGAACCTGAGAATGCGGCATCTCAGCATATACTTTTCAAACTCGGCTTCGAATCTCGTGAGCAAGGACTGCATCAAGGAATGCCAATTCAGTATTTCGAAAAGAGTATCCGTAATTCCCTTTGCTAAATTACATCATCGTCATATACCTTCTAGTAAGGCCTTAATCAGCTCAAAAAAGTATGGTTTTTCGCTATTTAATTGTGATTTCTACGCTGTGCTGATAGTTTCGTTTAGAATTTTTACTCAAATAAACGGGCAAAGGGTACTTCGCAATGGATGCAGACATAAAATCAAAAATAGCTAAAGGTACGTTAGGTGGGGTGATTTTATCGATCATGCTATATGTAGTTTCACAATCATTTTTTTATGCCGAACCGGGATACATCTATCATGTACGAACTGTAACGGGTAACGAAACGGTTGTGACCGAAATCGGTTATAAATTTTATCCATTTGGCCGCTATAATGCATGGAAACGTGCGATGACAGTTCAAGCTGCTTCAGGTGCGATTAAGCATGCCATTACGGCTGAAAAAGACCAAGATTCAGCTTCTGCAAGTTTACCGCCAATGAGTATCGTTCTCCTGAAAACTTGCTACGAACTGCCTTACTGCCTGCTTTTAAGGAAACATTACAAGCTAATGCCTCATTAATGACTGCCGAAGAATACTATGCTGGTGGACGTACTGAGTTTAATTCTGAATTTGAACATCAAATGAATAATGGTATTTATTTAGTAAAACGTGAAGAAGTAGTTGTTCGATCTATGAAGACAGCTTCTGCGTCTGCTAATGCTGCATTAGGTAGTGATCAGGAAGAATATGGTGAAGATACAAAAACGATATTTGTGGTTCGTAAAGTACTTGATACTGATGGTTTACCGCAGCGTAAAACCCAACGATTTACCGACTTTGGTATCACGGTAGTATCCGCATTAATTACTGACATGAATCCAAATCAGAAATTTATCGAGCGTATGCAATTGAAACAAAAAGCATCGGCTGATAGAGCGATTGCACGCGAACAACGTGTGCAAGAAGAAGAGCAGCGTTTACTGGTCATCGCACGTGGTGAGCGTGAAGTTGCTGAACGACAAGCGCAATCAAAAGTGGATCAAATCCAAAAAACCACAGAAGCTGAAACGGATAAACAACTGGCTATTACGAGTGCTGAGAAGTTAAAAGCAGAAGCGGAAATTCACCGTGAAACAGCACAAATTAATTTCGAAAAAGCTATTATCGAAGCTAAAACTCAGCGCACACTGGCTGACGCAGAGGCGTATCAAAAAGAAGTGATTTTACAGGCTGATAATGCGTTGGCGCAAAAGTTAGATGCAGAAATAAAGATCCAACAGTTGTGGGCGCAAGCTTATGCGAAACGGCAAGTACCGACGAATGTGTTTGGTAGCGGTGGAGGAGCTGGAGGTGCTCCTGTCGGTAATGATTATGAGACGAAAGCCTTCATGAAAATGCTTACTTTAGACGCCGCGAAAAGGTTAAGTTATGACCGTAATTTAGTTAAAGAGTAGAGGATGGTATTAACCATTTCTCGCCTTTTTTATTTTTTTGTCTTACACTGATTTTAATTTATACCACCTCGTAAAACAAAGGAAAAAACATGGCTCTAGCAACTGCACGACACATTTTAGTAGATGACGAAGCAAAGTGTAATGAACTAAAGGCACAAATTGAAGCTGGTGCTGATTTTGCTAATGTTGCAAAGCAAAATTCAAACTGTCCTTCAAGCGCTAAAGGCGGTGATTTAGGTCAGTTTGGCCCAGGTATGATGGTTCCTGAGTTCGATAAAGTTGTATTTTCAGCGCCTGTAAATACAGTTCAAGGTCCAGTGAAAACACAATTTGGTTATCATTTATTAGAAGTTACTAGCCGTAGCTAATAATCAATTATATTCCTCGTATCTTTCGTGATGCGAGGAATATCTCTGCTATTCAAACCAAGCTTAAATTCCACCCAGTATTTTATTACCCCTGTACCAAGAAAAGTAGCTTAGATTCAAATAATAAGTGCATGCTCGTCATTGTTTGACTGTACTATCCACGACTGAAATATTTTAAAGGTGTTCACTTGATTAATTCCCATAAATTCACCCTTGCAGGTTGTCTCGCTATTTTACTTTGGAGCACTATCGTTGGGCTTATCCGTAATGTTGCCGAGCAGTTAGGTCCCATTGGCGGTGCTGCGATGATTTACACTGTCAGCTCTGTATTTTTGCTGATTGTTTTAGGCGCTCCTAAGCTTAAAAGCTTTCCTCCTCGCTATTTACTCATTGGCGGTGGACTGTTTGTCAGTTATGAAATCTGCTTATCTTTGGCATTAGGAATGGCAAATAACCGCACCCAAGCGGTAGAAATGGGCGTAATTAACTACTTGTGGCCTTCGTTAACAGTCTTGCTTGCGGTATTTATCAGTGGCAAACCTGTTAACAAGCTACTTTACCCCGCGATTGCCCTGTCATTTTTCGGTGTCGCATGGACAGTGGGTGGTGATGACGGTATTTCGATTAGCCAATTAACCAGTAATATTGCGACCAACCCCGCCAGTTATTCAATGGCGTTCTTTGGTGCATTCATTTGGGCGCTGTATTGCAACATAACGAAGAAACTAGCCAATGGTATGAATGGTATTACTTGGTTCTTTATTGGTACTGCGATTGCGCTTTGGATTAAATACTTGATAAGCAATGAACCTACTATGGTATTTACGACGGAAGCTACGTTTGACTTGTTACTCGCGGGCATCGTGATGGGCAGTGGTTATGCGCTGTGGAATATCGGCATTATCGGCGGCAACATGGTTTTTTTAGCCACGCTATCTTATTTCACGCCAATCTTATCGACCTTCTTTTCTGCAATGATATTAAATATCGACTTGACGACTAAATTTTGGGAGGGCGTGATGATGGTGACTATCGCGTCGTTAATTTGCTGGTGGCTGACGCGTGAAAAATCAGTAATAAAGGTACAGGTTAAATCTAATTCATAGTTATTTTAACTAAATATCAGAATTTAGCTGCGGTAAGTTGCTATCAAAAAGCGGGTTTAGAAGACACTGGAGAGCTATACCTTGGTGGTAGTGCGGGCCCGCAATAAATAATGAAAGCTAAAATTACATAGGTCAGATCATAAATCTTGAATTAAAGTGTTTTTTTGTAGTCGAATGCCTGATGTACTGTGATTAATTTAGTTTTAGAGAATATAGGGCGATAGTATGAGAACAATTGGCAACATAATCTGGTTTCTGTTTGGTGGAGCTGTCATGGGGCTTGTATGGGTTCTATTCGGTCTATTAGCGTTTATGAGTATTGTTGGCATCCCTTGGGGGCGATCTTGCTTTGTTATCGCGGGTTTCTCATTCTTTCCATTTGGTAAAGAAGCCATCTATAGAGATGAATTAACTTGTGCAGAGGATATCGGTACCAGCAGTTTTGGTTTCATCGGTAATGCGTTGTGGTTTATATTCGCAGGTGTTTGGCTGGCAATCGGCCATGTGATATCTGCTATAGCCTGTTTCGTGACTATCATCGGTATTCCATTTGCACTGCAACATTTGAAATTAGCTGTTATTTCGCTTGCACCAATCGGCCAAACGATTGTAGATAAAGACGTTGCTGCAATGGCACGTTATAAAAATGATAAGTTTAAGCTTTAATAAAAATATACAGCGTAATAAATAAAATATTATAAAAACCGTGAAATTAAGTGTAAAAAGCGTAGAATACTGACTCTAGAATATAATCCACTTTAATGTAGATGAAAGGAGTTGTTAAATAACGTGATAATTACGCCGCCTTAGCCCCAGAACTTCCCTCTCCTAGCTTTATAGCTACCAAGTATCATACTTCACTCGCGCCTGTCTTACTGTTTTTCAGTGACTTCCTGCGCCCTAAATTTATAACTTAATTTTCAGGTCTCTGAATCGATTTCGGCTACCTGATGAAAAGTAGAGATTTAATGTTTAAAAAATTCAAAACCGATTGGATGTCCAACATCCGCGGCGACTTGCTGTCTGGCGTTGTCGTTGCACTTGCACTTATTCCCGAAGCTATCGCTTTTTCTATCATTGCCGGAGTTGACCCTAAGGTTGGCTTGTACGCCTCATTCAGTATTTGCGTTATCGTTGCTTTTACTGGCGCAAGAGCAGGCATGATATCCGGAGCAACTGGTGCAATGGCCTTATTAATGGTTACCTTAGTCAAAGATTATGGCTTGGAATATCTATTGGCTGCGTCACTTCTCACCGGAATAATTCAGATTGCGATAGGCTATCTTAGACTAGCGGACTTGATGCGGTTCGTTTCTCGTTCTGTGATCACTGGTTTCGTCAATGCGCTGGCGATACTTATTTTTGTGGCACAACTACCCGAATTGACCAATGTAAGTTGGCATGTTTATGCTATGACGGGACTTGGGTTAGCTGTGCTTTATCTATTTCCGAGAATACCTAAAATTGGTACTCTGATCCCATCTCCACTTGTGTGTATAGTCTTGCTGACTGCTATTGTTATGTATACTGGTATTGATATCCGTGCAGTTGGTGATTTGGGTAGTTTACCGGATTCATTACCAATATTTCTGTGGCCAGATGTGCCAATCACATTTGAGACTTTGTGGATAATCTTACCTTACTCTTTAGGATTGGCGGCAGTCGGACTACTTGAGTCTATGATGACGGCGAGTATTATCGATGACTTAACGGATACATTAAGTGACAAAAGTAGAGAGTGTAAAGGCCAAGGTATTGCTAATATTGGTGCGTCTTTAATGGGAGGAATGGCTGGTTGCGCAATGATTGGTCAATCTATTATTAATATAAAATCGGGTGGGTTAGGTCGGTTATCTAGTTTGGCCGCTGGGATATTTTTATTAATTATGGTCGTTTTCTTAGGTGAATGGGTGAAGTTAATTCCAATGTCAGCGCTGGTTGCGGTGATGATTATGGTGGCTATCAGTACCTTCTCCTGGAAGTCGATTACAGATCTAAAGCATCATCCTTTATCGAGTAATATGGTTATGCTGTCAACTATGGTGGTGGTTGTGATGACTCATAACTTGGCACTCGGTGTATTAGCCGGAGTTGTCTTAGCATCGTTATTTTATGCGAATAAAAGTCGCCATATATTGGCTGTCAGAGATGAAGTGGTTATAGAGGGCGAGCATGTCACTCATAAGGTACATGGTCAAATATTCTTTGCTTCAGCTGATCACTTTATCGGGTTATTTGAATTCGAAAAGGTGGCCAATAGGATTACCTTAGATCTATCTGATGCACACTTTTGGGATATTACCTCAGTTGCAGCATTAGATAAGGTGATATTTAAATTTAGGAAGTTGGGTGCGGTTGTAGACATAATAGGGATGAATGATAGTAGTGAAACACTGATCAGTAAGTTCGCAATTTATGATAAACCAGAGCTACAAAATAGTGCAGTGATGAGCCACTAGTGGTGTTATCTCTGATAATGACTTAACAAACCAGACTATCGATTATTTTGTGCAGCCATCTGGCTGCACTTTTATATTGAACAATTGTATCAGACGAAAATAGCGCTCTTTTAGTTTTTATCCAACACGTTGTTTAAGACGCTTAAACGCTTCACTTTCTTTATCTTCTTCAACACAAACACGTAATAAATCATCAATAAAATGCAGTAATGCCCGGTGTTCAATTTGTTTGACTTGTGCTTGCTGTATGTCAGTTAGCATGTGATACATAGTCGCAGCACCAAAATCACCAAAGATGATATTAGCATCCACATCAAACAGCGTATTGTGTGCGTACAGATCGCCGTGGCAAACTTGGTTATCGTGTAAATGAACAAACACGTCTTCCATCTGTGTGACTATCTTACCAATTTGCACAATAGACAAGTTAAAGTCTGTTGGGAAGGTGTCACGTGTACAGCTGTTAAAGCATGGTGGTAGACCTAAGTTTGCATAGTGCGCAGGGATCAAGTTCATGATCAGGGCTAAGTAACTGTCTTCTTTTACCTGGGCAAGCGATTGCACCAGGCTAGGGTGGTTACCGACTTTTAAACAAGCTTGTAACTCATCTTCAGGATAACCGTCACTGGTGACTTCACCTTTGAATACTTTAACTGCAATCTCATCAGGGAATTGCGTTTGTTGCTTATTCCAAACGGCTTTTGAGATCACGCCTGATGCGCCTTGTCCCAGTACGTTTTGTAACTTATAGCTTGATGATGCTAATTGTGGCACGTTATCAATCGATACATCAGACTGACTAAATGGGTTGCCCGAGAATGCAAACCAAGCCAGTTTCGGCAAGCCAAACAACTGCTCTGGGCATGCTGTTAGGCGGTTAGCTGAAATACGTACCAGCTCAAGGTTATTACACTGAGACATAGTCTGTGGTAATTCAGTCAAACAGTTACCTGCTAGAGCTAATTTTTGTAAGCGTGGACGTTCACCTAATGAATCTGGTAATACTTCAATTCGGTTATCCGTTAAGATTAACCAACGTAATTTTGTTGGTAGAGAGGATTCTGGTACTTGGTTAATTTGGTTTGATTTAAAGCCAACCATTTCTAAATTAGGGCACTGGCCAAGTATTTCTGGTAGCGTTATAAATTGATTGTTTGATGCAAACAAGATCTTCAACTTCGTTAACTGGGCAATCTCTGCTGGCAAGCTCGTTAACTGGTTATTTGATAAATCGAGGATCTCTAAACTATCAGCCAGTGATAAGATTTCCAATGGGAAAACGGTTAGGTTTTCTGATAATGATAAACGCTTAATACCTGTTAATTCACCAGATTTTAGCTGAGATAGAGTATGCAAAATAATTTAGCCCGTGTTAGAAAGATACAAACCGGGCTAGTTTACTCGAAAATGACTGATAAAGGGGAATCTCAGTGATATTTAGACGGAGCTAGTAGGGAGAAGCCAGACTATTACTGCACACGTTTTTTAGCTAAAGAGTCTTCAGCTAAATTATCATCACGCTTGGCAATTTTATGACCATCTTCGGTGCAACCCGATTTCCAATAGCTGCTGATATACAGGTTATCTTTGTCGACGGATTTATCATTCCTAAAGTAAACACGTAAGGCTCGCATAGCCGAAAATTCACAAGCACACCAAACTGATACCTCACCTTGCTGCCACGTTAATGCTTTAACTTGAGTCAGTAAGTTTGTCTTAGCGTCGTCGGCGACAACCCAAATAATCTCGATACCCTCGGGTTTGACTAAGGTTTGCTTGTCATCTTGATGGTTAATTTCGATAACCGCATAACCACTGGCTGCTGTTGGTAGCTTAGTGAGTTGTGCTGACAAGGCGGGGAGAGCTGTCATATCTGCGACTAAGAAGTACCAATCGGTATTAATATTGACGGGTTTAATCATCCCTGGTCCAGCAATCGAGATCGTATCACCGATACTTACAGACTGTGACCATGCTGCGGCAAAGCCACCAATACTACTGTTACAACCCTTGCTATTATCATCACTGTTATTATCAATTATGCTTAAGTGTTCATGACGAACAAAATCAACATCTAATTGATTGAGCGCTTGGCGTAAATGACGGATGGTATAAGTGCGCATTTTCGGACGTTCATCTGCCGTTAGTTGTGAGATGTCAGTGTTACCTTGTTCGGTAAAGAGTAGCTTAATGTAGCCACCTGCTGCATCAGAAGGGAAGTCAGACAGCTCATCAGCCTGAAAGCTAATGCGCTGCATGTTAGGCGTTAATTGCTGGCTGTCTATAACGGTTAATACTCTGCTGTTTGGGTTCTTACTCATTTTATATCCTTAATAATTTGGCTATTGCTCGTAGTACATGCAAATACGCTTACCGTTGATTTCGTGAATATCAGAATCAGTGTCGTAAATCGCTGACAATGTTTCTTGGTTAGTGATTCCTGAGACTGACCCGTTCGCGACAACCTTGCCTTGCTTAAGTGCCACTATATTGTCTGAATAACAAGATGAGAAGTTGATATCATGGATCACAATAACAACTGCTTTACCTAATTCATGAGCCAAGATTTTGATATTTTTCATTATCTGTAATGAATGTTTGATGTCGAGATTGTTTAATGGTTCATCCAAAAATACATAATCGGTATCTTGAGCTACTACCATGGCAATAAAGGCTAATTGACGTTACTTGTTAGACTGGCGTAATACTGCGAGCTTTTGCACCAGTGCTTTAGAATCCCAATCTAATATGTCTTGATTGTCGATAATGACACTACCACTGTCTTTATTTAATAAGCGACTTGCCATCGACAATACGGTATTTTTCCCGCGCCGTTCGGGCCAATAATTACTGTGACTTCACCTTTAATGAAATCACGTTTAGGTATTCTACTTACTTTATTAAAGCGCAAGGCTAGTGAATTTTTGTCTAACAAGCAGCGATAAGAAATACAAACCACCAACAAAATTGATTACGACACTGAGCGTGGTTGAAAAGTTAAAATGTTGTTTTACCGAGCTGATGAGAGACTATGATCCTTTCAGATAAAGCATTCGCAGAGAATAATAAACCAAATAAAGTTGCTACAACTGTTCGTTTCATATTAATGGTAACACAAATGATAATTGCTCGTATTTGTTATCTTATACTAAAATAAACATCGATGACCAGTAAATTAAAGGTAAATGATGTAAAGCAGTGATTGAATGTAAAGCACTGTTAATAAATGTCATTTGGTGAATCAGGGTACTGTGTTTTGTTGAATCTTTTGTTTTATAAGCCAATGTTATAGCTCTATTTTATGAGGTATTTATGGATATGCCCGTTAATGGTCATGACAATTATCATGCACATTTTTATTTTGATGAATCATCACGAGTACACGCACAAGCATTACGAACAAGCATCAATGAAGAATTGGGTTTGTATGTCGGTAATTTCAATACCAAACCAGTAGGACCGCATCCACAGTGGAGTTTTCAAGCCTCTTTCACTGCAGACGATTTTGATGTATTTGTACCTTGGTGTATTGAAAATAGGCAAGGAATATCGATATTGTTACATGCAGTGACAGGCGATAATTTAATTGATCACACTGAATATGTGCAATGGTTAGGAACGCCCATTACACTTGATTTATCTCGCTTTAAATAGGAAAAGCGCATCGCTTATTTCTCACAGTGTGAACATAGCCGACAGCACAGATAGCAAAAGTAAAACTGCAAGTATTTTGTTGGTGATATCGTTTTGCTTTGTGCTGCTTAATATTTTTCTTGTTAATTGTCCGAGTAATGTCCAGCAAACAAGCGTATTACAAGCAACGAAGAAGAATATTATTGCTAAGGTTAGGTTGTGATTGAAGCTATAACCGTCAGCTGTATTGAATAAGCTGCTGACGGTCATGGCCATAAACCATGTTTTAGGGTTAATGAATTGCAAGCCTGCACCTTGAATCCAACTCGGCCTTGTAAAGGCATCGCTTTTATCTGCTGTTGCTATAGCGGGTGTCCAATACAATTTCCAAGATAACCAGATTAACCATGTGCAGCCTATCCATGCCATTGTTTGTTGTAGTAGAGGGTAAGTAATAAATATATTGGCAATACCTTGCGCTGTTAATAAGAGAATTAACGACGCAGCACTTGCAGCACTAATGATAAAAGCGAAAGCAGAATTAATGCCGTATCGATGACCAAGGGTTAACGCGATAAGGTTTGTTGGACCTGGAGTTATAGAGATAACAACAGCAAATAACAAAAAGTTTAAATATAAAGTAGTCATAACAAGATACCATTAAATTGACGATGTAATTAGTATCTCGGTATTGTCAGCGATAGTCTGGATGATTTGTGCAGAGCTGCTGATAATTTGCAGGTGTTAATTTATAGACTCGACGAAACCAACGTCCTAGATGGCTTTGATCGGCAAAGCATAGTTCGCTAGCTACATCGATAGGCTGATAGCCCTGAGAGAGTAACTGGCGTGCTTTTACCAAGCGAAGCTGAATCAAATAAGCATGAGGGGAAAGGCCAAAGGCAGCTTTAAATGCTCGGTTTATTCTAAACCGATCGGTATCAACCGCACGAGACAAGACTTCTAAGTCTATATCGGTATAAATATTAGCATGTAAGAAATCTTGTGTTTTAAGCGCAATAACATCAACTTCAAGTGATTTAGACTGTTTTTTTCTCCAGTCTAAATTGATGGTTAGCTTTTCTAACATCTGATCTAAGCAAGCATCTTTCACTATCTTCGGGTCTTGATGGTGTAACGATAAAAATGCAGATGAAATACTGGCTGACAGTGCTTTGTTATTCGATAGCGTGGTATCAAAGTTAAGCTCAAAACTACTGGGTATATTATCGAATAGGGTTAAAAATTTGTCCTTTATCCAGTCTTGTGGGATGTAGAGCATTCGATAAGTAAAGCCACCATATTCAGGTGCTTTGCCGTCGTGTATTTCCCCTGGTTCAAGTAGAAAGCTACCACCAGATAAAGATGTGTGGGTATTACGTCTGCAGTTAAACTGTTGAACTCCCTGTTCAGTGATGCCGACTAAATAACTGTCATGCCAATGCGGATCATATGCATGACCGTTAAAATGCGCTCTGATTGTTTCAATCCCAGTATCATCATCTTTACTTAATTCAAGCCAATCCTTAGGCGCTAGCTCAGCCATTTCAATACTTCCTTGTAAACGTAAATACACACTCTACTTAGTTAAATATAAAATGAGATCTGAATCTAGAATATTTGTGCGTTTTTAATAAATTATTTATGTTACATGCATTCCATTAATCCCGATCTGATTTGAACTTACGTCTCATTGCGCTACCTCTTAGGTGGTGCTATTTTGCAGGTTTGTATTTTACATGATTTAATTCATTTCGAACTAAGATATTTAATCTTAAATAAGTTTTAATAAAAGGACAAAAAATGAAATTTACCATTCCACTATTATTATCAGCTGCTGTATTGTTACCTAGCGTTAGTGTTGCAGCCAGCAATGCGATTACCCCCCCAACTTTAACTAGCGTGTCGGCCACGGAAGTTCCGAACATTTTCTCCGAAAAAAAATTACCAATTGCGATTGTTGGTGGTTATCAAATTGAAAATGCTATTTTGACAGCAAGAACTTTAAGCTGTGGTATTAACGTCAGTGATCTTGAAATTGAAGCTAAATTGAGATGGGATGGTACTACACCTAAAATTTTGCTTGTTGGAATGAACCTTATTATGTGTCGTTCTGGAGTTACCAGCCCATTTTCAATTGACCTATCAGAGTTTATTCACAACATACCTGTACATGTTTTAGATAGGCTTGAAGTCGCGAATAACGTAAGTCTTGGCCTGTGAGCGGTTGTGTCGCAAAATTGATTAAGTAAATCCATTTTTCAGGACGATATTATCCATTTTTATCAAATAACGTTTGAGGTAAACCCTTTGCTTTAGCTGAGGGTAGAACAGTACTGACCAGAACGGTCTGTTTTTCGGTTCATTCTTGTGAATTATGTTATGTGAGAAATAATTCACAATCATCGTATTAAAAAATACATAGCAAACCTATATAAGCATATTATGACTGATTTTCTTTGTTAACTACACTTTGTTAACTAGGCTAGCTAACTCGTTCGTGGACATAAACGGCTTAGAGCTTATGCACCAACAAGATAGCTTTGGATAACGTTTCTATTACAAATCCAACAGGAATATTCTTCGAGTATTATAAACTAACCTTGACTCACCAAATATCGATGACATACAATACATATACGTTTTATATACAAATCGCATATCAATGGGCATTGTAAAAATATCAGAAGAGCTTCATGCAGAAGTAAGAAAAGCCAGTTCAGTTATGTCACGTTCTATTAATTCACAAGCTGAATTTTGGATGAAAATTGGCATGCTAGCAGAGCTTCACCCTCAACTTTCATTCAATCAAATCATAGCGGATCTTATGAAATCAGCAGAAGTATCTATTTCAAATCTAACAGTAGTCGAAGGATCGGATGATGAATAATAGCGTGAATATTAAAACAACGACTGAAATAGAACTAATGCGTAATTCAGGAAAGTTACTTGCTCAGGTTTTTCATATGCTGGATTCTTATATTAAGCCTGGCATTTCAACAATGGATATCAATAACAAAGTTGAAAACTTTATTGTTAATGATTTAAAGGCTCGCCCTGCAAGTAAGGGACAATATGACTATCAGTATGTTTTAAATTCTTCTATCAATGAAGTTGTATGTCATGGCGTACCTAAAGTAACTCAATTTCTGAAAAGTAAAGATATCATCAACTTAGATATTACTTTGGAAAAGGATGGTTTTATTGCTGATTCAAGCAAAATGTTTGTTATGCCAGACGCATCTCCTTTAGCTAAAAAACTTGTTGAAGTCACGTATGACGCAATGTGGGCTGGTATCAAACAGGTAAAACCAGGAGCCAGACTTGGCGATGTCGGATATGCGATTCAACGTTATGCAGAGTCTTATGGTTACAGCATAGTAAGAGAATATTGTGGTCACGGTATTGGCAGAGAAATGCATGAAGAACCACAAGTTAGTCACTATGGTTCTCCAAACCAAGGTCTTCTACTCAAGGAAGGCATGGTGTTCACCATTGAACCAATGGTGAATCAAGGCTCAGCGAAAATAAAAAACAAAAAAGATGGTTGGACAGTAGTTACTCGAGATAAGAAACTTTCAGCTCAATCTGAGCATACGGTATTAGTAACAAGTTCAGGTTATGATGTACTAACTTTACGTGAAGAGGAAAAGTATCCTGCCAATTAATACTGGGCACCGTTTTCAATCCATAACTGTAAATAATGTGATATGAGAAACCACCAAACTCCTGACATGAGAAGATGTATGACAAGTTGATATGGGTATATTATAAGTGAGTAACGACGCTAAGCCAATGAGCCACAGAAACTGATTATCGCTTAAGCTCCGAAATTTACGACAGTGCTAAACGTTGATAGGTAAGCCGTTAGTCCAGAGTTTAGCGATACCAATAACAGTGCTTTTATGATCCATATTTTTACTCGCTAAATTCCTCTGTTTACAAAACCCTTGCTCTTGGTTGAAAATAGATGAGGCGACTTGGCGACCACCCATTGTAATTTTTGACGTTTTAGCCGATCTTAACTTGGTAAACTGCTTAAATACCTTAGATATATCATTCACATTTTCTTTTAAACAATGAACAAAGTGCCATGCATCTTCCAGCGCCTGACAAGCTCCTTGACCAGAAGTGGGTAAAGCAGAATGCGCAGCATCACCGAGTAATATGACATTATTTTTATGCCAGATTTTTATTGGGTTATGATCATGAACATAAATTTTATTAATCCGGGATAAAGGTGTTTCATCGATGATCTTCATAATAGGATCAGGCCAACTAGCAAACAGTGAACAGAGTTCGGATTTATACAAGTCAGGGTTTACCTCGTCTATATTTTTAGATACGACACATCCAGCCCAATAAGCTTTTGTTTTTGATACAGGTACTATTCCGAAACGCTCTCCAACTCCCACATAATCTGAAACTGAAAGGTCAGTGAAAATCTCATCTTTACACTCAAATACACCAATCCAATTAACAACACCCTGATAAACAGGATCGTTATTACCATTTACATACTTTCTCGCAAATGAATTCATACGGCCATCAGCGCCAATAATGATATCTGGTTCGATATTTTTACCATTGGTAAATTGCACACAAACTTTGTTGTTATCGTTATTTGAAAGTGAAGTTACATCATGTTGGTAATGTATATTGATATCCAGTTCAAGAGTCCGTTGAGTCAATATCGCCATCAAATCTTTACGAAGAATAGAATAGCTAGGGTATGCCATTAATTGATTTAGTTGAGTTATGTCTAATGAACCTAGCGGCTCGCCATGACTAGAAAAACGGTGCATATAGTTGAGTGAACCTGCCACTTTGGCTACTTGGCTTAACACTCCAAGTTGGTCTAAAACAAATGAAGCATTCGGCCAGCATACAATACCGGCACCAATCTCGCTTGGTCGACTATGTCGTTCATAGACATCAACCTCAAAGCCTGCTTGCTTCAATGCAATGGCAGTACTTAATCCACCGATACCGCCGCCTAATATACCTATTTTCATAAATGAGTCCTTATTCCTAATAATGTAGGGAAAACGTGCATTCAGCTCATGTTGAGTCTTGTCAGTTATCTCTTTTTTAGCTGAATAGTTATTAATGACAAACAATATAATTCATATCATTTATGATTATTAGCTGGTATAAGTTGGACTTATTGATATCAGTAATGGGATGGTGTAATGGGTAATATTGATTTTATTTCACTCCGAATATTTTCTTTGGTGGCTGAAAAAGGCAGTTTTATCGGCGCTGCAAAAGCATTACAAATGCCATCTTCAAACGTGAGTCGTACTATTTCACAATTAGAGGATAAGCTACAAGTCCGCTTAATTGAACGAAGTACCCGACATATGAGATTAACCGAGTCAGGTGCGCTACTTTATTCTCGGTCTGGTGCATTACTCGACGCCTTAGCGCAACTCGAATCTGACATCACATCCAATAAAACGCAACTTAAAGGCCCACTAAGGCTCTGTATTCCGAGTGAAATGGGCCCCAAATTATTGGGGGATTCTATTATTGATTTTTCATTAAAATATCCTGAAATCAGTATTAACTGTACGACGAACTTAGCCGGATTTGAGTCCTTAATTGAGGATATCGACATTGCAATTATTGTAACTAGGGGGGATCTACCAGACAGTGATTATATTGCACAAAAACTAGCTGAGTTCCCATGTTGCATTGTGGCAGCACCCAAAGTCATTAAGCAATGGGGTAAACCAAGTAACATCAGTGATTTTAGAGCATTACCTTGCATCACCACTGCAACTGCACTCCAAGGGAAAGCTTGGCAATTTATTAAAGACAGTGGGGAGTTTCATCACATAAGCGTGTCTAGTAACTTTAAAGTGAACAGCGGCGAAATGGCTTTTAAGGCAGCCTTATCGGGGGTTGGCTTTGCTATCCTTTCTCGTCATGCTTGTGATGAACATATAAAAGATGGCAGTCTCATTGAATTAAATTTTGCATCCAAGGCCGCACCGTTAAACCTATACGCAGTATACTCTCATCGAGTATTTCGCCCTGAAAAGTTCAGGGTATTTATTGATTTTTTAAAAGCCGATTTAGCTCAATTTATATGAAGTTAACTTTCGGGTTTCCCATTAACTCTTTACCAACTTAGCTCATAGGCAGCATTTGTTTGTCTAATAGAGAAAACCGAAAAGCTATCGACGATTAAGTCCGCTAACGCTAAATCTGATTTTTTATGACTTGTTAACAAGGCAACAGTAAAACATCCAGCATCTTTTGCTGATTTTATTCCTGCTGGAGAATCTTCAAATGCGATACAACGTCGAGGATCTAAACCTAGATTTTGAGCCGCTAAAATAAATGGAGCAGGATGAGGTTTCCCATTAGTTACATCTTCGGCGCAAACCATGCTATCTGGAAGTTCAAACCCAGATGCAAGTAAACTCGTTTCTGCTACTTTTCTAGGCCCACTCGTTGCTATAGCCCATGAATTTTTCGGTATGCTTTTAACAAATTTTAATGCACCTTCAATTTCAGTGGCAGACTTCATTGCATGAATAGCAATATCTTTCACCGTATTTTCTTCATCAACATTTGAGTATTGGCGGTCTACTAATGTAAGCGTTTCGATTATTTTACGCCCATGAACATGAGGAAATATGTCTGAAAATTCAATGTTTTTTTGTGATGCCCATGTTTTCCAAATATTATTTATAACCTGAGTTGTGTTTACGAGAGTAGCGTCAACATCAAAAATAAATCCTTGGCAGGTAGTAATATTCATAAAGTCCATCCATTAAAATAATTGACTAATTGTTACGTTCTTTCGTTAATTTTATTGTTACGTTTTTATATACTGTCTTCGGATTATGTCCATAAAGAGAGAAAAAATAGAGACATAACAAACCAAGAGAGAAGAGGCCTGAAATAAAACCATCTAAGAATATTTGAGGTATTTTTGAGATTATTTTCTCATAGATGTCAGAGGATATAGATGGCTTGCTACTAAAAAAATAATATGCGTAGTATGAAGGTAAATAGATAGATTTATACATTAGCCATGAAGATGCAGATATGGGCACTAGAAACATAAATGGTTTTAATTGTCTTATTGGGAACACGAAATACACCATCATAATCAGACACAAAACAGCTAAAAATAATGACGAAGAAATGTACCTAAATGGAAACGTTCCGGACATATCGCCCTCATACATCGTCAAAACAATCGATCCGAACATACTTAAGAGAATGAACTTACCGACTTCTTTAGTGTTTGCTGTTCTGATAAAAATATAACCCAAAACACTTATCAATGAAGATAACCAAACGACAACTTCAAATCTTATGTCTACGGTAAACTGAGGCAGTGCCGTAGCAGCCATTATAACAATGGCGTGTACCACTGGATATACGAAAACTATAACGACACTAAGCCTAATTAACCCCCAAATAAAGATTTTTAACATACTTTCTTAATTCCTGCTTGAGGCCTAATGAGTGATAGTCGTAACGTGTGCCGGGCTTTGTTATAAAGTGAGCTCGCTAAATAAATCAACATATAATCAGCATTTGTTTTCCTTGTAAGTAATCGGAGATACTAGCTATGTAACTGAGTCTATTGATATTAACTTTAGCAGCAAGGTAAACCGGATTGTCTTTTTATAAATCGTGACTGATTTCACAAAATACCAATAACAGGCTATAAAATCATAGTGTCACCCATTTCAATTGAACAGTGTTGCTGTAATCATTTATAGCGGGTAAGGGGGTAGCCGCTGTGGTGATCTTCGCGATAATTTTGATTCAAATGGCGCGTTATTGTATGTGGGTACAAGACGGATTGCAGAGTTTGAGGTTGGCGGTGTATTAAGCGTTAGAAGACTTGATGTGGGTGGCCATCGTTGATTAAGCGTAATTAGCGATGGCAGTTAGATGTTAATTGACTATTTACTGTTACGGTTAATCAGCTGTTAAGTATTTTTTGGTGATTTCGTTCATAAAAGAAAGCATTGTTTTTAATCGTGGTGATGAACTTTTCTTACTGGCATAGACGGCATAAATCGTCACATTTGGGCTGACCTTTATTTCTGGTGCAATTTTGATAAGTTTTTTTTCTTTCACTAATTTCCGACAATAAATATCAGGTAATAGGGATATTCCTGCACCTGCTACGACCGAGTCGCGTACCATCAGTACATCTTCGAGTTGATTTGCCATAGGGAAGGTCACAGGATATTTATTTCCATCGGGTGCGAATAAACAAAAATTAGCAGGATAATTTTCTTGGGTATGATAATAACGCACATGTTTTTGTATTTCTAACCAACTGGAGTTGATCAACTCTGGATAAGCAGATAAATAGGTAGGAGAACTCATCCAGCAAAGCTCAATATCTGCAAGATGTTGAGCATAAAATCCCGAAGGAACCAATGGACCAAGTTGGATAGCTAAGTCTAACTTGTCTTCATACAAATTCAAGATTCGTGTAGTGCTTTTCATGTTTAAGCAAATGTCTGGAAAACGCGTAACAAAGTCATTTAAATGTGGAGCCATGACTTCTCGTGAAAATGCCAAGGTGACAGCGATATTTAATTCTCCTGCAAGTCCTTTTTGGCAGAGTTCATCACCAGCAAGGTTAACCTGTTCGAGTAATGGTTTTAGTTGCTGATATAGTTGTGCTCCATCAGAAGTAAGACGAAGATAACGATTGTTACGTTCTAGGAGTTTTACATTAAGCCGCTCTTCTAAGCGAGCTATTGCCGACTAATACTTGATTTTTGTATGTTTAATCGTACTGCGGCTTTTGAAAAACTGTTGCTTTCAGCTACGGCAATAAATAAAGGTAAGTCATTCAAATTCCAATTCATAGCTATCCTAAATGTAATACATAAATCAGAAAAATATTATACGAGTATAGAATGTTTTTTATCATAAATAACTATTCATAAGATATTGAGCTTTAGCTCACTTATCTATTAATCCCGAGTTTATTTTAACTACTTTATACCATTAAGCAAAGTTGAAAATAAGCAACGCAGTGTTGCTTTATTGAGACTATTACGGTGATGATGAAACTCATATAGTGGATGAAAGATACATACCTACCAATATAAAATTAAACAATAATATTAAATAGATAAATTAGATTTATCTCTCTGATTATTCTGATTTCAATATAAAGAGAGAATCAATGTCTACGTATAAATCGAATACCTTAATGAAAATTTGTTTATTATTGGGGTGCAGCTTACTTGTCATGGGGAACGCTGCGATAGGCCCTTCATTGACACAGATTAATCAGGTGTTTAATGACCCGTTCTACGTGTCATTACTCATGACATTACCTGCAATCGGAGTGGTATTATCGGCGCCATTTGTTGACAAGCTAATGAGGCTCGTCGGAGAGAAAAACGCGTTACTTGTTGGACTATTTATTTATGGGGCAGCTGGTAGTAGTGGTCTATGGCTTAACTCAATCTATGCGCTATTATACTTTCGTTTGTTATTTGGTGTTGGTATTGCGATATGCATGACTGTCATTAATCATATTATAGGAAGTGCATTTCAAGGTAAATCGCGTACAGACTTTATCTCTTTCCAATCAATAGCAGTTAATCTGGGGGGCGTTGTGTTTGTGCTCTTAAGCGGTAGCTTAGCAGAATATAATTGGCGTTTTCCATTTTCCCTATATTTACTGTCCTTTGTCATTTTAATTATGTCGGCAAAGGCGATTACTATACCCACACATAGGGATAATGAGATAAAAAAACGTTTAACAGGATCTGATATTAAGCGGGTCTTTCCTTCCTATGTAATGGGTTTAATTGGTATGCTTTTTTACTATATGATCCTTATTAATTTACCTTTTACACTGGTTTCATCTTTATCTTTAACAAGTAGTATGATCGGTATAGTTATGGCCGGTATGAGCGTGCTCTCGGTAATTGTCGCTTATTTATTTCGGCATATGTTGTCAACGTTGGGTGAGCGATGGTTATTAGTTATTTGCTTCAGTTGTTATGCAATTGCATTAACTTTGCTTGCACTAACTCAATTTGAATGGCGGGCTTATGTCACGATTGTATTTTCAGGAATAGGTTTTGGATTATTACTACCAACGTTAAGCCATATGATCATGTCGTTAAGTACTGCGGTACTGCGTGCTCGTTTAATGAGTGGGTTTGTGATGTCTTACTTCTTGGGGCAGGCGCTTAGTGCATTTGTTTTACAGCTAAATATGTTACTACCAGAAGGGCTAGTTTTTCTTATCTTTGCCATGATTGCGGCTATTACGGCATGCTTGTGCGCTCGTTTTCTCGATATAAAAGAGCCAAAAGAGGAGGCGTTAAAGGTAAGAGAGAATGACGTCTGCTTTGGGAAGAACTTCTCATGAAATTAGTACCTGTTGTTAACTTAGTGCCTCATTATATGAATGATCCAGGGTCTCTGACCAAGCGACTTAAAGCTCGGTGTGTCAATTTCCATATTATTGAGCAAGAAAAAGGTAAGTTGGATCAGAGTACGTTTTTTCGTCAAACTATACTGATGAACAACCAGTCTAGTTTAATATTAGCGCGATCGTCTTTAATGTCAGAGGACTCTGTGATAGTGAATAAATTTTGTGAGCTTGGAGATAAATCTTTGGGTGAACAATTATTATTTGCAGAGCAGAACGTAAAGCGTAGTGAGTATTCGTTTTTCCAAGTTAGTCAGCTTGATCGTGACATGATAAATCTAGATAGAACGGAAATAGTGTATGCAAGACGTTCTTATTTTAGATGGCAGAGCAACCAGCTATCATTGCTTGAAATATTCTTACCTGATGCACATGATATATTGAGAGGGGAACGCTAGTATTGAGTGGCCATCGCTAATTAAGCGTAATTAGCGATGGCTGTAAGGCGTTGCTTATATCTGGGTGATATTAAGCGTCGTCTTTTTCTGATTCGTCAGACTCTTCAACGATTTCTTCTGCATTATCTTCAACGCTTTCTGAAACGAGGCGAATGCGACGTGCGTTACGTTCGATTTGGTTTTGTAAGAAACCTTTTAATTCAGTTTCAGCCCAAATTTGTGCTTCAGCTTCTGAAGCAAAGCCCGCTTGGCTTTTTGATACAACTGTTTTTTTAGATGTGATTTTTCTCACTATCTCAGCAGTCCAAGAACCGTCTACTAGTACCAAATTAAAATCGTACTTTTTACCTTTTGCCATGTGTCTATTTCCTAGCGATTATTCAGTGTGATGATATCCCCAAACTACTTTAGGATGCTTTATCTGAGACTAGCTTGGATATCTTATTTATGCTTTTTCATTCTACTTAATCATCGCGATACATTTTGTTATCAACACTGGATAAAGAGAAATGAATTAGAAGGCGGGATTCTAGGCTAAAATGACAAAAACACCAGCAGTTAATGAAATTCATCGCAACATTTTGTTGTATTTCGTCATTTATTAGCGGTATTTACGTAAAGAAGGGTAATTTTAATTAGCCCTACTTGTTATATTTCGTGATTATCGGTAAAAAGAAGCCCTATGATTAATTACAACGTAAGAATGTATGCGCATCACTAAACCAACAAACAACGCAAATATAAGCCTGCTGTTAATAGTAGCATTTTTGATTGTTTGCATGGTTAACAATGCTTATTCATTTAATCAGCCTGTGCTAAGTAGTGCTCAATTAACCAGTGCTCAATTAGACAATGTTCCGTTAAATAGCCTGACTAGTACTAATGAAAGTGTGAATTCTAATGCTGACTTTAGCGCTGTGACGAACACCGAACTTACAGATGCCAGTTATCTTGATAACAGTGACGGTGCCTGTAAACTGACTGAAAAATTATTACAAAAAGCCAGTACGCATATGGACGAGCTAGTCATGGTCATTTTAATGATCATCCTATTTAGCCATTACTTTACGCGTCAAACTCCCAACTTTACTTATCTAGCAAATACATTTGTCCCTTCTCGACGCCGCCACCTTATTTTGTGTAAATTTGAAGAATAATATTTCTTAATATACCTCCGCGATAACTTAAAATACAAAATTTAATCACCGTTTTATATTAAATAGTATTTAATTCATCTTTATAGCTCGGGTATATTAAAGAATAATTATTTTTATCGACGCCCCATTAAATGCAATTGGTATTGAAGCATCAGCAAGATGACTTTAATTACTTCTTGGAGACATGATTTGAAGACAATAAAAACCTTATTTGTGAGTTGTTTGCTGCTTATATCCGTGAGTATTTCTGCACAAACAACAGGCTGGTTACAAGACCCATCACACCCACCAATTCAGTTACGCTTTATGCTGACAGGGCAAGTGGATAAAACCAATAATACAGTGCCCGCTGTACTTGAAATAAAGCTTGCTGATAACTGGAAAACCTATTGGCGTTCACCGGGTGAAGGCGGTATCGCACCAAGTATTGATTGGCAAGAGTCGACAAATCTTGTTGGCAGTGACTGGCAGTGGCCAGTACCAAAACATTTCTCATTGCTTGGGTTAGAGACTTATGGGTATACGGATGCGGTTAGCTTTCCAATTCAGTTACAGTTAGAAGACATTAATAAACCACTGGTATTAGCGGGTAAATTAACCTTATCTTCGTGTACGAGTATTTGTGTATTAACTGATTATGATATTAACATGTCAGTTGATATTCAAAATTTGGAAGCGGATGCTGAAGCGATGTTTTTGTATAATAAAAGCATCACGCAAGTACCGACAAAAGTGGTTGATAATAATGCGGTTCAATTAGTATGGGATCACGCTAATAGTCAATTACAAGCGACAATATCTGGCTATCACTGGGGCGAAACACCGAGATTATTGATTGATGGAGACTTAGACACAGCCTTTAAACTAAAGACGGTAGAAGAGTCAGCAGATCATTTAATTGCGGTATTTGACGCAAGTAGTTGGTTGGGTGACGTTGAATTAATCGATAAAACGTTAAATTTAACTGTCATCACCTCAGAGCAAGCGTTAGAGTTTTCGACGCCTGTCATTGCGGGACAAGTTACTATCGCAGGTAAGTCGTTAATGGGAATTGTACTGTTTGCTTTATTAGGTGGTTTAATCCTCAATATAATGCCGTGTGTATTACCGGTTCTGGGCATGAAATTGAGCACTATTATCGATGCACCAAATGTCGAGAAAGGTAAAATAAGGCAGCAATTCCTTGCTTCTGCGGCCGGTATTATCGTGTCATTCTGGTTACTTTCAGCCTTCATCTTTGCATTAAAAGTGTCTGGCCAGGCGATAGGTTGGGGTATTCAATTCCAAAGTCCTTGGTTTATTGCGGTCATGGTTGTTATCACCGCGGTATTCTCATTAAACATGCTAGGTGCGTTTGAGTTTAGTTTATCGTCAAACTTACAAACGAAATTAGCCACGGCGGGTGATGATAGTAATCGTGGACATTTCTTGCAAGGTATGTTCGCTACGTTACTCGCAACGCCTTGTAGTGCACCATTTTTGGGTACCGCTGTTGCTTATGCACTGGGTGCTGATACATTAAGTTTATTTGTTATCTTTACTGCCTTAGCAATTGGAATGGCTCTACCGTGGTTGTTAGTTGCAACTTTCCCAAGCCTTGTCAGTCTATTACCTAAACCTGGTCGTTGGATGGGGTCAGTGAAAACTGTGTTTGCTGGTTTGTTAATGCTAACTTGTTTGTGGCTAGTTACCTTGTTGTCTAGTTTCTTACCTACATTTGCTATTTATGGTCTGTTTAGTGTTGTTAGCTTGGTCTTTATTGGTTTTATGATAAAACTTAAAGGTAAACGAGCTGTACTTATCAGTGTCAGTGTCGGTTTGTTGCTTGGTAGCGCTGGTATGTTGGCAGCGTCGTTAACAACGAGCAAGTGGTCAAACGGTTTGCCGGATGACTTAGTGTGGCAAGATCTTGATACTGTACGTATCGAGCAACAAATAAAAGAAGGTAAAACAGTATTTGTGGATATCACTGCTGATTGGTGTATTACTTGTAAGGCCAATAAGGTAGGTGTCGTATTACAAGATCCTGTATATAGCAAACTGCTAACGGAAAATGTCGTCACGATGAAAGGTGATTGGACGGTTAGATCTGAAAAAGTGACGAATTACTTACAACGTCACGGTCGTTTTGGTGTCCCATTTAATATTGTTTATGGGCCTAAGGCGCCGAACGGTATACCACTGCCGGTTATTTTAAGTGACGATGCTGTGCTGAATGCAATTAAGCAAGCGGGCGGCAAGTAATAATCAATTTCTGCCCTGCGTATATGCGTGGGGTATGACGATTCGTAAAACAAATACAGAAACAAATTTAATAAATAGGGATTACAATGAAAACGAAATTATTAGCACTTTCCACCACTATCTCAGCCGCTATTTTAGCGACGCAAATGGCGTGGGCAGCACCTGAACAAATGGATATGACGGCTGTGCAACAAGACAAGTTTAACCAAATGGTGAAAGAAACATTGGTAAACAATCCTGAGATCTTAAAAGAAGCAATTATTGCCCTACAGGCGCATGAACAGAATAAAGTGAAAGCCCAGCAGCAGAAAAGCTTAGGTGATAATCACGTGGCCTTGTTTAATAACAAAATGGACCCGTGGATAGGCGCTGAAAACCCAGCATTAACCATTGCTTACTTTACTGACTTCAACTGCCCTTACTGCAAGAAAATTGAGCCGTTATTAGATCAATTAGTCGAAGAGTTCCCTGAAATACGTGTTGTTTATAAGTTGGTACCAATCTTAGGTCCAAGTTCGAAAGAAGCAACTGATTTAGCCTTAACAGTATGGGCAAATGAGCCCGCTAAATTTGCTGAATTACACAAGAAGTTAATGTCACGCCCAAGTCGTTTAGACAGTGGTGCTATCGCTAAAGTGGGTAAGATCACCGACACGGATGAGTGGTTAGATAATACGGCTAAGAGTGTTGAAACGACAATTAAAGGTAGTATGACGTTGATGCGTGAATTTGGACTAAGTGGAACGCCGGGTCTTATCTTTGCCGATCAAATTGTCGGTGGTCTTGTGCCTTACGAGCAGCTTGAACAGCAAGTGAAGCGTGCATTAGAAGCACAGCGTAAGAAGTAGTGTTGATATTTATTTCATCATCAAAGGAAGAAAGTAAATGAAACAACGGCTACTTGGCTGGACTAAGCAATTAGTGATATTTATATTGCTGGCACTTATCATTACTGCGGCTGTAGATGTATGGCGTGGAAAAGATTTTCCAAAACATAACATTCCTGTATTAGCTGGAATGACATTGGCCGGAGAACCGATTGATCTTGCGGAGTTAAGTAAAGATCAAGCTGTGGTTGTTTATTTTTGGGCAACTTGGTGTTCTGTGTGTCGTTTTGTTAGCCCTGCTGTTGATACATTATCGGAATACTATCCGGTGGTGACTGTTGCCTTAAGTTCAGGTGAAGCGCTAAAGGTGAAAAAATACTTACAGCATCATGAGTATGATTTTGATGTGGTTAATGATGAAAATTATGACCTAGGTAGTGATTGGAAAGTGAAAGTCACCCCTACCATCTTAATTGTGAAAGATGGTGAGGTTAAATGGTTTACTTCTGGGGTCACCAGTTTGCCTGGGATCTGGTGGCGATTAATGCTGAGCTAAAATTCATCCCAGTTCTCGTTATTTGATAATGCGGCTATCGCCTTGTCATTGGATTGCCTTTTCTGCGTCGTTATTGGCTGTGCAGTAGGTAGTTGTCCATGGCGGTAGTTTGCATTATGACGCTGTCGATGTCTTTGTGATGCATGCTGTCCATGTTGAAGGACGGTTTCTTTGGGTGCTGTTTGTATTAGTTTAAAGAATTGAATCAATTGGGTCATGTGATTTACTTGCTCAGACATAGCCGAGCTAGCCGCTGATGCTTGCTCCACCAGTGAGGCGTTTTGTTGGGTCACTTCATCCATTTGATTTACCGCTTGATTCACTTGCTCAATACCGCTTGATTCACTTGCTCAATACCGCAAGATTGTTCCGTTGCCGCATTACTGACTTCTGCAATCATATTAGCTACATGTTTAACTGAATGAACGATTTCTTGTAAAGTATCACCCGAGTCATTAACCAGTGATGAACCTATTTTTACTTTTTCAACACTGTCACGGATCAAGTCTTTAATTTCTTTCGCTGCATCAGCGGAGCGTTGTGATAGATTTCTGACTTCAGCAGCAACGACGGCAAATCCGCGTCCCTGTTCTCCGGCTCGCGCAGCTTCTACAGCGGCGTTCAGTGCGAGTAGATTAGTTTGAAATGCGATTTCATCGATGACGCCGATAATATCATTGATACGATTACTCGCAGTGAGAATCTCTTTCATTGCTGAAACCGCATCTTGTACGGTTTTACCGCCGTTCTGTGCTTTGTTTTTAGCTTCTGTTGCACGTTTATTTGCTTCATCGGTATTGGCTGCGCTTTGTTTCACGGTTGCTGTGATTTCTTCCATACTCGATGCTGTTTGTTCAAGTGAGCAAGCTTGTTCTTCTGTACGTTGACTGAGGTCAGCATTACCTAGTGCAATTTCGTGTGATGCGGTATTGACTGTATCTGCGGAGGTACGGATCTGACTGATAATTGAGGTGAGTTTATCGATAGTGTTATTGGCATCATTTTTAATTTTTTGAAATTCACCATTATATTCTTGCTCGATTGACTGGGTTAAATCACCTTCGGACATACGAGAAAACAAGTCCCCCACATCGCTGACAAACGACGATGAGCTTTCGAGTAACTCATTTAATCCTAAGCTTAACTTCGTGAAGAACTCATTTTTACCTTCCAGCGTAATACGTTTGGATAAATCACCATTTGCCGCCGCTGCAACAATCGTGTCGATCTCTTGTTCGATTGCTAGCTCTGCGGTTTTATCACTCCATTCAACGACTGTACCGAGACGCTCATTTGTTGCGTTTATCACTGGATTAAGTGTTAACTGCATGGTTCTACCGCCAATATTGATATTTGCCTCATGGGTAGATGACAATCCTTGTAGTATCTGCTGTTGATGTTGTGGGTCTTTATGGAATACATCGATACTTGAGCCGAGTAAATTGTCTACATTAAAGTCGGGTAACTCTTTTTTGAAATCTTTTTCAGCATTTTTAAGTAATTTATCAACCGACTCATTCATATAAATAATATTACGTTGCCCATCCGCCACCATGACATTGGCTGTTACGTTGTCCAAAGCATTTTTGATACGTAATGCTTCTTCAGCGGTTAATCGTGACTCTTGAATATCGAAATTGAGTTTGGTCTGGGTGACGTAAATAGCTTGAAATAATTTACCAAATTCGCTGTTATTACGGATTTCAAATTTGTTCTCGTATTTACCTTCATTGATTTTACTGAAAATACCAATTAACTGCTTGATTGGTTTCATGATTGCTCGCTGTAATACCATGACGGCAAGGCACGCTAAGATGAAGAACGTTGCCAGTTTTTCAATACCCAGGCTCACGAATGAGTCCGTGATTTGTGTATGTAGCGTGTTGGCGGCTTGCTGTGTGAGTGATGCATAGTTTTGTTGTAATTGTGAAAGAGCATTAAGAGCAGGTTTATCATCAATGTTCACACTGGCATCAATTTGGTTTGTTTCAACACCGTTAGTGATAAGTGATTGAACACTGTCTAGATGCTGGCGATATTGCTCTGCGACAAGTGAGATATCTTTTAACGCGTGTTGCTCTTGCAAATTAATATTTGGTAGCGTTTGGTAGCGACTGAGCTTATTAAGCAATGCTGCATAGCCTTGGATAAACTGCTGTCGGTAGTTATCATCTTGACGTAAACATAATTTTTAAAGTGGGGGATGATACCGCCGTAACCTAATGAGGATGTGATCTCGTTAATGAGGGTACCACGTGCGGTGATATCGGTTTGGTAGTTATCCCAAGTGGTTTCTATTTTGTGCACGCTTGTGTATTGAGCAAGCGCACCTGCGATTAAGATAAAAGCGACAAAGGTGGTTAATATTGATAGTTTGGCTTTGAGTCCGGCGTTAACAAAGAGTTGTTTGAGTGCGATTAATCGTTTTTTTCGTGGTCGGTTATCGGCATTCATCGTCACATAGGTGAGCTCTGCATCTTTAACTTCTTGTTGCGTTGGTTTGGTTCTGACCGACATAAATTCGATGACTTGGCCGTTTTTTTTGATAGGGATAACATTGGCAACTACCCAATAGAAATCACCATTCTTTACTCTATTCTTAATGATACCTGTCCATGGATTACCTTGTTGTATTGTTTCCCATAGGTCTTTAAACGCGGCTGCTGGCATATCGGGATGTCGAACGATACTGTGACTTTTACGTAATAACTCTGCTTCGGTAAATCCACTGAGCTCAATGAAAGCACGGTTTACGAAGGTAATACTGCCTTTTAAATCAGTTTTGGAGACAAGAATATCTCCGTCTTTCATAAACTGTTCTGTGTCCGTAACTGGCATGTTGATTTTCATTGCCATTGCCTCTAAGTGGGTAAGTTCTGATAACAACCCTAGCTCTAAATTGGTAATGTGAGAGGCATTAGTAAGAGAAATCAAATTATTGCGAGCTAGATCTTATAAAATAGGTGATTTTTATAGGATTATGCGCTGCGAGGCATTAGGTCAAATTGCTTGTGATAACGTTAAGCTGATAGCTGCTTAACCCCTTTCAATACCGAGATAGTATAGCCGTATTGATTTTGATAAAATTTAGAAATGAAGCCACTAATGTAAATGTATGATTTTTCAGTAATTACTTGACTGTGGTTGAACTGAATAACACGTCCGGTATCATCTTTACCACGTATATCGTAGCGTTTGGTGACGATTTGGTATTTACAGCTATTTACCGTAATACGGCAACGTACATAATCACCTAGCTTGCCTTTTAAGCGTAATGCCTCACTAATATTGCTACCGTCATTATGTAATGCGAGTTTTTTGTCGGTTGCTAATGGTGATTGATGGCTTAACAAACCTTGGTTATTCACGATATAGTTTGAAATAATTAAAGCGGCTGTTGCCAGTTCATTTTCTGCCAGCACACTTTGGCCACACAGTTGTTTTAACTTGTCGTTTAAGCTGGTGGACTTTATTTGTTTGGTATACAAAATCGCCTTTTCAACAAACTCAAAGCTGAGGTCTTTAGGATAAGCGGATTTTTGATAGCGTTGTGCTGCTTTTTTATAAGTTGCGTGATTAAAGCTATGATGAAATTGGATTGCATCCTGTTTACTGATAAAGCCGTGTTGGCGTATTTCATCTTCAACAATCGCTAAATATAAGCGTAGTGGGGCGCCGGATGAATAAACTTGGCTAAAGACACTGCTTTGCAGTTGCTCGAGATGATTAACTAATGCGGGTAGTTTTTGTAAATAATTTACAAATGGCATTAGTTCGGGTAGACGCTTTTTTACACAGGCTAAATGTGCACAGAAATCCCCTTGCTGTGGATGACTGAAGATAAGCCCCTGACTGCGATTAGTCGTTGTGTCGCATATACTACAAATACGGGTAAAACTCGGATTTTTTAATAAATTGATTGGTTGTGCGTATTCATTTATTGCATAGATATTTTTGTTATCAGTGATATCATAATACGCTTCGATAATATATCGCTCGTCACTTTGTTCCAAAAGATCTAATGTAATTTCATAACCTTGGGCAGTCACCAGTTGATCTGCTTTTTTTACTGTCAGCGCTGATACAGGGGTTACAGTAACAAAGTCTGAAAAAGCAAAGGAATCAAAAGGTGCAAGTAAGTCTTCTATGGTAGACTTTAGATTAGCGTATTGCTCAGTTGTAATTAAATATGGCATTGTGGTGTTAAACAGTTATGAATAGAAAAATGGAGAGCACATACTTTATCGTGCCCGATCATATCGCGCAATCATCATCGCTTTCTGATGCTGCATTTCGCTTATTAGTATGGATGTTATGCAAAAAGAATAAAGATCGCATTGCGGATTTTTCGCGTTTTTCATTGCAATCAGATAAACAGCATAGCATTACTGAACTGATTAATAAAAACTATCTTCAGCAAGATGATACTGGTTTGTACATCAACAACGCCATTATGTATGAAGACTTTAAAGAACAAGTTGAAGTACCTGTATCTGCGCCTGATCCAAGTCTACAATATTTCCAGCAAGTATTTGATTTGGTTGCTGAGTACTCTCAGAAACGCTTGAATTTTAATAACAGTAAATTCCGTGTGCGCTGTGATGAATTTATGCGTCAAGGTTTTACTATCGACCACATCAAAGTGCTCTGTATTCAGCTTAATAGCCGTAATCCTGCCTTTGATTGGTATGAGCTTGATAGCACTGAATTACAACATATTAAAGATGTTTCAGCGGTCAATAGGGTAAATGCTCCAGCTCGTATTCAACCCGTTAATAATCCTGCGTCTGCTGCGCGCCAGCCTTTTCAGCCAACGTTAAGCCGTCAAGGGGTTCGTCATATCCAGAATCAAAGTGGGTTCATGCCGAGCTATCATCAGATTAGGCAAGATCCACAAAAGATGGCAGACATTAAGCAAGTTTATGACTATTGGTTTAGCTCTAAACGCTTACAGATGTCGCAATATATTGCACCAAAACAAGCGCATTTTGAGAAACTGCATAGTCTGCTAATGCTGCATTCTATTACCGAACTTAAGCGTGCTGTTGATGGTGTTGATCACCGTCGTGATTTGGTGAACAAAGGCCGTAATTTTAATGATATTTTTACTAACTCCGGCAATATTGAAAGCCTGATTAGTTTAGCTGATAGCATGGAAGTTAGCCAAGCTGATTCTCCTGCGTTACGTATCTTTAATTATTGGCTTGAACGCACACAAACGGCTGCCGGCATTAATTTACGCATGACTGCTGAGCAACGTGACAGACTCATATTACGTTTGGAAGTCTTTACCGAAGCTGACCTTAAATTAGCAATTGATGGTGCGCAAGTAGACCCTTATTATCAATCTGTTAACTTTGCATTTGGGCTATTATTTAAAGATGATACTAGCGTGCATAGCTTGATATCATTAGCCCTGAATGGCAAACAAGATGTGTCGAAAGCGAGCCGTAAAGACAGTAACTTAAACAAAGCCTTAGCGGATATGGGGATTAGTAAGTTAACGGTTGGTATGACAGCGCAAAACGGCGGACAATCACGACCACAGATGAATGAGCGCACGGTAACGCCAGCGCCATTACAAAAATTGCCGCCACGATTTATAGATCCAGGCTTTACTGATAGCGATGATGATTAACGTATTAATATATAGTGATAGTGCCTACTGCGGCATATATGGATCTTAAAATACTAAATTTTAATAGTAGGGTGTATGGAACAAACAATTAATTTAACTCAGCCACAAACCGAAGCTATTGCAACTATGTACACCATGCTTGCAAGTAGTTTTCCGTCATTTAATTATGATTATGATTCGGCACAATTTAATATTTGGAAGCTGACATTTAGTAAATATGCGCCTGAAGCTGTTATCAAGGTTGCAGAGCAGATCCCAACACTGCGTCGCAGCAATGGTTTACCTTATGATTTTCCGCCTAGTTTACCTGTCGTTGCGGATATGATCATGCGTGAGTCTGTCATATTAATGGGTCATTCCGATCACGATAAAGCCTATGAACGATTATTTAAATTTAAGCGTAAGAGCCCTGCGGAACGTGCCGCGACTGGTGATAACTTTGTCTATACTCTATACCGCCAATTAAACAATTATATGGCGATGGATGCTGATAAATTCCGCCCTATTTTCACCCGTGAATATTTGAAACTGGCTGATGGTGTCACGAAAGGCACTATGATGTTAGAAGAAATACCACTGGCGATTGAGAGTAAATAAGTATTACTGGCTAGTATATAAACTGGTATTTGATGCCGGCGATACAAATTAATTTAATATTAAGCCTGTCTAGAGCAGGCTCTTCCCCCCCAACTTAGTCCCTGTTTGTAATATCCTTTTAATTGATAGCCACCACGATATTTCTATTGGTAACAAATATTACTAAGCTTCAATTAGTTAAAAGTATATTTAATATGTTCGAACAACATAAATGATCTATCATTTTAATATAGCGCAATGATTAATCAGACTAACGATATGGATCAATACTAGATCGCCCTAAGCTAATGGTCAATATTCTATAGCTGCTGTATCCTATCTCAATTATTTAACTTATTTTATTGAGGATATTCATGAAGCAATCTCGCCCTTTGAATCAACAAGGTGGAAAGCCAGGTTATACCGGTTTCAAACGAATATTTAAAGCGACTGGTTATTCGATGAAGGGGCTCCGTGCAGCGATAAAATATGAGTCTGGGGTAAGACAGGAATTACTACTATTACTGATATTTACGCCTGTCGCTTTAATGCTAGATGTGACTAATGTCGAGAAAATTTTATTGGTTGGAACTCTAGTATTAGTGTTAATTGTTGAGTTATTGAACTCTGCAGTTGAAAGCACTGTTGATCGCATTGGCAGCGAATACCATGAGTTAAGTGGCCGTGCTAAAGACATAGGTTCTGCAGCGGTATTTGTGAGCCTCTGCCTTGCTACCTTTGTATGGTTTATGATTGTGGTTTTATAGTGAAAAATATAATTCGACTCGTTAAATTATAAAGGAATAAATATATGATTTGGAATGGAATTACTAAGGTAGATTCGAATATTTTAAAAGGTTTGGGTATCTTAATGATTGCTATTCATAATTTCATGCATCGTTTTCCTACCCCTAGCGAAAATGAAATGGAATTTACGTCAGGAAAAGTGTTCAATTTATTTGATATTTTATTAACTGAGCCCGCAGGTATTATTCGCGCACTATTTAGCTACTTTGGTCATTTTGGCGTGCAGATATTTATTTTTTTAAGTGCTTATGGCTTAATGAAAAAATATGCAAAGAATGAAAATAAGTTGTTATATATAAAATTTATTATCGATCGCCTTGTGAAAATTTATCCAATGTTTTTACTCGCAATCGTGTCATACTTTATTTTTATGTTTACCTTTAATGTTGTTTATAATGGTATGGGGTTTGCCGAATGGTTCATCCCTCTTTCAAAGCCACTTATTTTTAAATTATCTCTGTTATATAACTTTTATCCATATCAAGGTTTATCGTTAGTTGGTCCCTGGTGGTTTTTATCGTTTATTTTTCAATTTTACTTAATATTTCCATTTATGTTGGCTATGTTCAAACGATTTGGAAACGTATTTTTAATTGCTATTAGTTTTGTCTGTATCGCCATTTCGTTACTGACTAACGGTTATCTATATAGCAATGTCAGTGTTTTTATTACCGTTATTGGCCACATGCCAGTATTGTGTTTAGGGATTTATTTAGCGCAGGATAAGCCAGTTAACTTACCAAATTGGTTGTTTGGTGTGTCAATTGCAGCATTCGCCGCAGGCAATTTTAATGAGTATTCCTTCTTAGTGAGTCATTTCTTTTTTTGTATTATCCTGCTCTTTATTTTTAGCTTCATATTGAAAAATATTAAAGAGGGCAGTTTAGTGTTCAAAGTATGCATATTTTTTGGCACGATCTCAATGCCGTTATTTTTGGTTAATGGATTCTTAAGAACGCCTTGGGAAGGTATAGCCCGTGGGATAAACAATGAATTAATAACGATAGTATTGTGTTTATTGTTTTTGGCAATCGCTTCGCTTTATTCGGTGTTTTTATTGAAGGTTAATAATAAATGTCACCGTTTATTAAAACGGTAAATCCACAACGAGGTGATGACATAGCGTGCGAATGATATAATTTTTTTGCCTAGAAACGCGATGTTTAAATATCGTTATTTGGTAAAGTATATTATTTCTGATGCGTCATTCAACGCATATTTTTCTTGCTTAATTCTTGGGTGGAAAACCGATTTAGTATAATCAATTTGTGTTGCTGTAACACCTAACCATTCTGCGAAAGTGTGTGGGAAATCTCTCATGAAATATGTTGTATTTTGCATGTCACTGCTGGTTTTGCTACTTGAAATAAATATAAGCGGTACTTCAAGTGCTTTTCTCTGAAATAAACTGCCGACACCATGAGATTTATAGGGTTTTCTTTCTATATCCACGAGTCCGTGATCTGAAAAATATATGATTTCATAATCTAAAGAGGTAGATTCGAGTAGAGAAACGACTTTATTTATAAAAATACTGGTGTTTAGGATAGTATCATCGTAACAGTTTTGATCATCTTTCAATTGCTCTCTATAAGCATCTTCTAATTTTATTGTGTTTTTTGTTCTTTCACAAAAATCGAAATGAGAGCCAATCATATGAAGAAAGTATACATTATTTGAATTACCATTTAAATGTGCTTCTAAATCCTCGATTAAAACGAAATCAGAATTTGCTTGTTCATAACTCTTATTATGAAATATGGTTAAATCTGTTCTTTTTGCAATATTAGTGATGGGGCTATCGTATATCCCAATCTGACCTTGATTAGAAAACCAGAATGTATTGAAACCAGAAAGATTTGCTAAATCGATAATGTTTAAGTTGTTATTAATATTTAGTTTATTATTGATGGCTAAAATTCTACTTAAGGCCATTCCGGTTTGGGGGGCTGGTGCAATTGGATCTGAAATTAATGTCATACCATTTGTTTCGTTTAGAGGTTTAGTCGTCTTTCTATGGTATCCATATGAAAACAAAGATGATTTTTGCACTGACTCACCAATAATAACGACATAGTTTTTCTTATTCGATGAATTTGAAACGATGACATTTTCCCATTCTACTTTGATCGGACTATTTTCAATTTTTTTCAACTTTGAATAGGATTGTGATAGAGCAATTGGCTTTAATAAAGGCATATTGAATAAAATGTAATAGGCTCTACTCATCGGGACTAGTACAACTTCTCCCGTTGGGGACACTGAAAATATTGAGTTATGCTTGGCTTGTGATGACGATAAACTAATTAATAAAATGAGGCTTGTAATTATAACTAATTTTATTTTAAAACCGCCTAGGATTTGATTTAGTCTAAATAAAATCAACGGCGTTATAATTAATTGTAAAAATACAACTAATGGAATATCAATAGAATAAAATAGTTCTATAGTTTCTTTAGTATTTGTTTCCATGATACTGATATAACTACCAAGTTCAAAGCTACCATATTGAATTTTAACAAATAGAATGACTGATGAAATGATACTTATAATGATAAATAATAATAAATTAAGATATTTGGATGTAAAAAATGAAGATAAAATAAAAATGAAGAGAGTACTAATACTGGCTTTGAGTAGGACTCCAATCATATACTTAATACTAGAATAATTTAAAGTGTTAGCTAAAGATGCTATGTCTACAATGATGTAAATATAATATATATAGATTAAAAAAATAGAAGCAGTTAAGTATATTCGTTTTTTAGATAAACTAAACGGTATTTTATTTAACATTAAATATATAGCCAAGTTAGCAATAACTATATCGAATATTAGACTATAACAGTTGAAGTGAAGCTCAGAATATGATCTTATTTAAGCACAATCAAAGTTAACAAATCCGTGTGTAGAGGTTTATTGAAACTGGCTTCCAGTTCTAACACAAAAAGGGGAAATGAGTTAAGGGGTCTGCCAGATCCAAATAAACCGTATTTTTGTACTTCGCTTACTTCACTTTTCTATATCCCTGCTTTACTTAGATAATGAGGTCAATAAGCAAGGATGTTTAATGATAGATCTGAATACGGTTAGCCCGCGTTTACAAATGTTTTTAAGCTTCATGTTAACCTTTGTTACTGGCCTATTGTGGTATCAGACTAAAACTTGGTTGGTGCCTGTCGCATTTATTTTAGTGCCACTTTTTTTGATGCTTCTATTAAAGTTTCCATTTTATATTGTTATTACCTTTGTTATTTTTTCCTATTTTCGCATACACGAAGCCTTTCCGGTAATGATCCCGTTGCGAATTCCGTTAGCGTTTTCTCTCATGTCATTTTTTGTTTTAGGTTGGCATATCTATTTGACAAATAGTATCAAGGTTTATTGGTCAATGGAGCTGACATTTGTATGCTTGTTTCTGGGGTGGGCTACATTTGGTATCGCATTTGCGTATAACCGTCAGGCTGCATTTGCTCTTTTTTCTGATGTAATCATTAAAGTTTGGGTAATGACAATTGCGATCTGCTGGTTGGTTCGTACTATTCACCATTTCCGTATTGCAACTTATTTATATGTGGCGGCAGGGGTCGTTGTAGGGCTAAAAGCGATTAATAATAAGTTACAAGGTATTGGCCTGGTTGAAGGTACACGAGTGACAATTTCACGTGAATTTGGCTCATTAATTGGTGACCCGAATGACTTAGCGTTAGTACTTCTGTTCCCCATGTCTTTTACTTTATCAAACCTGTTGCAATCTAATATTGGTAAATTGCATCGGGCATTACTCGCAATGGCTTACGTTATTTTATTTTGGGCGATTATTGCTACACAAAGTCGTGGAGGGCTGATGGGGATAATGGCGGTGACTGGGTATTTTGCGGTTAAGCGAATTAAGAATAAGATATATGTATTCGCGGGTGGTGTACTATTACTACCCATCTTAGTGATTATGGCGGGTATTTCAGAGCGTACTTCTGGTGGAGCGATAGAAAAAGGTATTGGTGAATCAACCATGGGGCGGATTTATGCGTGGATCGCATCATGGGAAATGGCGCTAGAAAACCCACTTACAGGGGTTGGGGTAAATAATTTTTACCTTAATTATTATTTGTTTAGTCCTTTCTGGGATGGTAAAAACCACGCGGTACACAGTACGTGGTTTCAGGTTTTAGGTGAAACTGGATTTGTAGGACTAGCGTTGTTCATTGCACTTATTGCTGTGATGTTTAGACAATTATGGCGAACTGAAGTGAGTAGTCGTGTGTTACTTGTGAGTGAACGTAATACGTTTGTAACCTGTAATGATGGTATTTTTGCTGGGTTAATTGCGTTTTGTGTGGCTGGTACCTTTTTGACTCAAAGCTTTACTTGGCCTTTGTATATTTTATTGTCGATGAATGTGGCGCTAGCTAAGCTCCTATCTGAAAAATTGGCGGTGAGTCGTCACTAAGGCTGGTTAAGAGAGTTGAAAACTTTTGATAAAGTTAACCTTACGTATTAAATAATACCAATGATTGTGCTATGTTTTCTCTATTATTTTTTATCGAGTTCATCTGCATTGCCTGATTATTCTTTTTCTACTTTTGCTCAGTTATTTGGTGCAAATTGCCGTACATTATCGTTTTGTCCAGAGGGGGCTGTATTTACCACTAAACAGCAACAAACTTATCACTATCCTTGGACTACGTTTGAACCTAAATTGAAGCATTTCCGCGGTTCATTTTTTGATACCTTAGTTCTTAATTGGGAAAGTCAGCGTGTTCGTTTAAATGGTATTGATAAGGCTGAGGTTACAGGACTCATTGATGAGTTGTATTTTCGTGCATTGGAGGGAAAAGAAACCCAGATCCTCGAACTGTATCAACAAGTTACACAAGTGATTGAGCAGGGTTATATTTCTCATTCAAAATGGTTAGCTTTACAACGACGATTATTGCCGTGGGCTGATTGGTTTGAAATGTTACCGAAAATTAATAAGATCCCTACATCGCTTAAATTACCCTTAGCGCATTTACGTTTTTGGCAGCAAAGTAAGACCGAAAATTTAGATAAATATAATCAAGCTGTAATGAACAAGCAAAAACAAAACTATAAAACCCTATTTGATAGTCTTGAAACACATCCACTTACCGAGAAGCAACGTGATGCCTGTATTGTCGCTAATGATGCGAATTTAGTATTAGCAGGCGCTGGGTGTGGTAAAACCAGTGTTATGTTAGGGCGCTGTGCGTATTTATTAGAGTCACAGCAAGCAACGGTTGATACGATCTTAATACTGGCGTTTGCAAAAGACGCTGCACAAGAAATGAAAACACGTTTAAAAGAGCGACTCCCAAACGCGAGGATCACAGTAAAAACATTTCATGCCTTAGCGTTAGATATTATTAAGCAAGTTGAAATGAATAAGCCGCAAGTCAGTAAGCTGGCGAGTAGTGATAATGCGAAACAACAATTTTTTAAGCAGAGTATAGCGACGTTACTGCTGGATGCTGACTTTAATGCATTGTTTAGTGAATATTGCTATGCCTATGTGGCTTGGTTAGGCAAGTTACCGAGTGAAAAGCATGAGCAAGAAGTCGCACGATTATTAGCAGGCAAAGGTGGATATAAAAAATTGCTAAGCCAGCTTGTCGAATTAACGATGCAGTATAAAAATACTCGAACAGTGCGCGCTGAAAAAAGGTTAAGTGCGCTACCTGATACTGATTTCGCGGCATTAACACATGAAGTCGTCGTTATATTACTTGAACACTATCAGACGTATTTAGCGGAAAATAATGAGATTGATTTTGATGAGATGATCACTAAGGCAAGTGATTATGCGAGTGATGGGCAGTTTAGTTCACCTTGGCTGCATATTCTTGTTGATGAATTTCAAGATATCTCTCAAGCACGAGCTAATTTAGTAAGACATCTACAGACGCAACATGATGATAGTAAATTATTCTGTGTCGGTGATGATTGGCAGGCTATTTATCAATTCGCAGGCAGTGATATCGCAGTGACAACACGCTTCAGTGATTATTTTGGCATGACGAGTATATTACCACTTGATACTACGTTCCGCTTTAATGACCAGATTAGTGCTGTTGCGAGTGGCTTTGTGATGGCAAACTCAGAGCAAATGAATAAGAAAATAACAACATACAGCAAAGCAAAAAAAGCCTGTATACAGGTTAATTACTATCAGGTTAGTGACAATAAGCGCAGTGACAATAAACAAAATGATGATGCAGCAATATTATTATTAGAAAAAAAATTAAAGCAAATAGCCGCGAGTGTTAAAGGCGAAGGCAAGCAAAAATCAGTGTTATTGCTCGCTCGATTTAATTTTCAATTACCTGATAATAAGACGCTGACAGTGTTGTCTACGGAATATCCTCAGTTAGTCATTAAAGCCATGACGGTGCATAGTTCGAAAGGGCAAGAAGCCGATAATGTAGTTGTGTTAGCGATGGAAGCTGGCGAGCATGGCTTTCCTTGTCATAAATCCCGCCACCCCTTTACGATAATATTACAGCCTGATGAGTCTGGTTTTCCTGATGCAGAAGAGCGTCGGTTATTTTATGTGGCATTAACACGGGCTCGTCAGCAGGTATATTTACTTTGTAATAAAAGTAATCCGTCGAACTTTGTGGAAGAATTAGTAACAGGGGACTACGCCGTTACAATTGCAAAATAGAGTGGGACTTTATCTAATAACATTATTGCTTATTACTCTTACTCACTTATGAACTAACTAACCTTGCTTGTTGTTTCTGTTTCAAGTTTACGTTGAAAATCTTGCTGTGCGATTGCCAATGCTTTGATCACGGTTTCTGTAGGTAGTTGGTTTTCTTCAAGTAGTTGAATTAGGTCAACGGCAAGTTTTATATGTTTTGGCGCGTTTTCTAGCGACATGATAAAGGATCCTTACTTATTTTAGTTATATATTGCATATTAAGATTTTTAATTGGTAACGGAATGTTTTATTACAAAAGATCTTTCTTTTGTTCATAGCGTTGTAATTGCTGGCGGACTTTTGCTGTCGCTGCCTGACAACGCTGTAATCTTTGCTTAGTTTGTTGTAACTGAAGTGGATCAGTTTGTTGATCTATTATTGCTTGCAAACGGCGTTCATACTCTATTTGTTGCGCTAATTTTTGATATAAATAGTGTGATTTCTGCAATAACTTCTTCGCAATGGCATCATAATTTTTTTGCTCATTTTTGACTTCTCCACGCCTAAAATGACACTGCTGTAATACCCCATTAATAGCTCTAAATTGATGAGCTACTTTTTCTAATAACATGTCCTCTATCGATAATGTACTTTCTGGCGATGAACTTGACTGCTTTGTGTTGGTTGCCTGTTTATCAAAACGCTTATCAAAATAGTGTTGTAAACGCGTCATACTCTTTTCTAATTCTGCTATGTATTGCTGAATATCGTGACTGTTACCGATAAATAAGCCAGGGTAGAACAAGGCGCGATCGCGTAATTTATAATTGATGGTTGTAGTGTGGCTAGAGTTGACTTGCTTACCCAACTCACTCAACTGTTTAATACGCTGAGTGAGTTGGGCAAGCTGTTGTTGCTGATGCGTTATTGTAGCCATGCTTGATAAGCCAGCTTAAAGGCGATAATAATCACAACGGTAATAAATAATGGTCGAATGAATTTGGCCCCAAAGTGAATGGCGGTATGTGCACCAATGATCGCACCGACCATAATTGATAAACCCATGCTTAAACCCAGATACCAATTGATGTGTCCAAGGTAAATAAAAGTCAGTAGGGAGGTGAAGTTACTGGTAAAGTTCATTGCTTTAGCAACACCAGAGGCAAACAGAATATTAAGTTTATACAGTGCCATTGTCGATACAGTCCAAAATGCACCAGTACCAGGGCCTGCGACACCATCATAGAAACCGATAATATAACCTTGTAAGCCCTGTTTTTTATGCAGTGCTCGATTATCATCGGGTAGGGTTTCACCTGTGTATTCTTGGGTTTTACTAAAGATGGAATAGATAGCCGTAAAGATAATAATGACAGGCAATAATTTCTCTAACCAAGCGGTGCTAATGACGCTGACCACTAAGGTTCCACATATGGCACCGATGGCTGTAAACAGGAATGATCGCCACCAAAATTTGGGGTTAAATAAACGCTTCTTATAGAAGGTAATTGCTGCTGCACATGAACCAAAACTGGCAGCCAATTTATTGGTACCTAATGCAAGGTGTGGGGGTAAACCTGCACTGAGTAATGCGGGTACTGTTAACAAACCACCACCGCCAGCAATAGCGTCAATGAAACCAGCAGCCAGTGCAACGCTGCATAAAATTATAAAAACCGAAGGTTCTAAACCAAGCTCTAATATCAAAATTCTATATTTCTTTTATAAGGGGGAAGCGAATTAAGTAATGCTGGTCCATAGCGTTTACTAACAACTCGACGATCAAGTAGCGTGATTCTACCAGAATCTTTCTCTTTTCTCAGTAATCGGCCACAAGATTGGATCAATTTTTTACTGGCTTCGGGAACTGAGACCTGCATGAATGGATTCCCACCGGATTTAGTGATCCATTCTGATTGTGCTTCTTCAACGGGTGAGGTCGGTACTGAGAAAGGGATTTTAGTGATAATTAGATTTGTTAATAAATCACCAGGTAGATCAAGACCTTCAGATAAGCTGCTGGTTCCAAATAAGATACTGGTTTTATTTGCTTTCACGTTTTCTGCATGTTTTTGTAATTGTTCGGCACGTGAACTTTCTTTTTGTACCAATAGCTCTAATTTTGTTGTATTACGAATAATTTCAGCGACTTGATTCATTTGTCGGTACGAACTAAATAACACCAACGATGCTTTTTTGTCCGGCAGTAAACTTGGGAGTTTTTCTGCTAATAACTCAGTGAAACCGTGCTCATTTGGTGCTAGTGCTAAATTAGGTATATACAGCTCAGCTTGTTCAAACTCAAACGGTGAGTCGAGTTGCAGGTGCTGCGTAGATGCATCGTTTAATAAGCCGACTTGGCGGCGGAAATAATTAAAGTTACCGAGTGAGGTTAGTGTTGCAGAGGTCAAGATTGCAGCGCCACATTGCGACCACAACATGTGTTCTAGTTTACTATCAACATCAATTAAGCTGGCAGCAAAGATATGATCGTCTTGGCGACTACCACTTTTCTCTACCCATTTTGCCAGCGGAGTGCCTTTTGTTTCTTTAATCAACATATTCCACACTTGATGCAGATTCTCGATGCGCTGTAAGTAAAAACCGACTTCTGCAATGAGTTTATTTGCTTTAACTTGTGGCAGCTGATCTTGTTTTACTTGTTCGGCAAGAATATCAACAATTTTTGCTGTTTGGCTAACGCCACGTTTGGTTTCGTGATTCATGTTTGCTGCCAGTTCTGCCAACGCTTCAGGTAGTTCACCATCAGCAAAACGCCAAGAATCATCACTAAATTGGCGTTCGTTAGCGGACATTAAACTGTGGATCTTGGTGAGTTCTTTACTGATGGTATTAATTGAACTGAGCAGTTTTGTGACCGGATCGGATATCTCACTTGATGCGATAGCTTGCGTGAGTTGGCGCATTGATACTGCCATGGTTTGTAACCAAGCTTTTGCGCCAAGCACCGATGCATGCGCTGACGAGAAATCACGGGTAATGCGTGGTAAATGATGGGCTTCATCGAGTACGTAATAACAGTCTTCTGGTTTTGGTAAAATAATACCACCACCAAGCTCTAAATCGGCTAGTAACAATGCGTGATTTACAATGAGTACGTCACATTGGTCTAAGGCTTCACGTGCTTTATGAAAAGGGCAATTCCGGTGTGCACTAAATGACTTACTGCAACTGTGGCGATCTGAAACAACTAATTGCCAGATATCATCGGGGATCTGGGTTGGCCAGCTGTCGATATCCCCCTTCCATTTACCTGCGGCGTAAGCAGTAAATAAGCGCTTGATAAGTTGTAAATCGCGTTTTTTAGGGATTGTGGCTAAATCAGCTAACAGCTCTATTTGATCGTCTGCTTGTGCAAGCATAGCAAGTTTTTGCTCACAGCAATAACGCTGACGACCTTTTACTAATGCAAACTCAAATTTAAGCCCTGACTGGCGGCGGAAGAAAGGCAGTTCTTTGTGCAAAAGCTGCTCTTGTAATGCAATGGTGGCTGTTGAAATGACTAGGGTCTTTTTCGCTTCGGTAGCGAGTGGGATCCCTGCAATCAAATAAGCTAATGATTTACCTGTACCTGTGCCTGCTTCGGCAATAATCAACCGACGATTTTTATCAAAGTTACCGGCGAGGGTTTTTGCCATTTCAGCCACAAGGATATTTTGTGATTTACGGACTGCAAAGTCAGGTAGTGAATCGCGGATGTTCTGATAGACATCACGGATAGCTTGTTTACTCTTATCTGAAAGCATGTTTACTCTTATCTGAAGCATACTCACGTTTATCTGCAAGCACGATTTAAAGCCAAGGTCATTAGGATTGTATTTTAGCGTAATTATACCGTCTGTATAGATATTAAGTAGGGGAACACTGATAAAATCCCAGTAGTTTATAAAAATATCGACTAGCTGCTTGATTACCACTGACAAAACTGACAAAACTGACAAATTAGAGGCTGAAAATTTACGTTTCGTTTTATATGATGGCGTTGTTATTCATACGTTGTAGTGCAAAGGCATTCATATAACCAAATTTGTTAGTATTACAGTATTGTTAGGGTTATTACTTGATCGCTATACTTGGGTTATACTGCAAAATTACAATATTGGCAGTCGATACGTTTAACGGATACAAATAATAGCCATGTCTCAGGTAATAACCGCAATGGCACTGATAAATTGATGAATATTCATAGCATTAAACTAAATGATAGTGAACTAAACTTATCTAGCGCTTAAGTGTTTTCTTATCCCTGTATTTACTTATTTATAATGACATAAGGTTTCTTTGAACATGTTAGAAAATGGCAAAAAACACATTTTAATTATTGAAGATGATTTAGAAATTTGTCGTCTTCTCGACATGTTTTTACGCACTAAAGGGTACCAAGTATCACTCAGTAATAGTGGTACAGAGGGACTTGCAGATATAGCCAGATTGCAGCCTGATCTCGTGGTATTAGATATAATGATGCCGGGTATGAATGGGATTGAAGTGTGTAAGCAAAGTCGTGAGATTTATACTGGGCCTATTATTATGCTTACTGCTTGCAGTGAAGAAATATCTGAGATCGCAGCGTTAGATACGGGTGCTGATGGTTATTTACATAAACCGTTACGACCGCATATTTTACTCTCTCATATTGAAGCATTGTTACGCCGCGAAAGCAGAAGTAAGAAAAGTGATAATGCGTTAAGTCATACCGGTACGTTAACGATAGATACATTGAAGCGTTTGGTTACCCGTGATAATGAAGAAATTATCTTAACCGGTGCCGAATATGAAATGTTGGAATATTTAGCAAAACAAGCGGGAACAATCATTAGTCGTGATGAGTGTTACAAAGCGTTAAAAGGGGTTGAATTTGATGGTTTGGATAGAGCACTAGATATGCGCTTATCCAGTTTACGTAAAAAGATAAAAGATGATGTCGCCCCGTACCAAATAATTAAAACAATCCGTTGTAAGGGTTACCTATTTGTTAAGCAATAATATATTTACGAATCTTAATCGAATAATAAACCGTAATACGGCCAATACGCTTTTTTTTAAGCTGTATATCAGTATTACCGCTGCGATTATCGGTAGCATTGTCATTGTTTCGATATTCATGGATTACTACGACGATAATCTTGATGATGTTGGATTTGTGCACAATGCTAGCTTTGCCGCCACATTACTCGATGATTTTATCGAAGATACTGATCGTTGGAATATGGAAGTCGACTTATTGAGTCGATTTACCGGATTTACTATTGAAAAGATCTCGGTGAAAAACGCATTGGCGTATCATCAAAAGCATGAGATGTTGGACAAAATTGATATAAAGCAAAATAAAAACTATCCAGCACTACCAGCTGGGATTGGTAAATGGGGCGTATATGTATACCGGGATGAAGAAGAAAGTGGACGCCTTGCAGTGATCCTTCCACATCATGAAGGGCTATTGCTTATTATTGACCGTTTAGAAGAGGCTTATCCGATGGATGGTCCAGAATATTGGATGGATGATCCAGAAGATTGGATGGATGAGGATGATTATATAACACTATTTCTACTCGGTTTTATCTTTTTTAGTATCGCATTAGTGTTGTATTCCTCAGTAAAAACCATATCGGATCATGTTTATCGCTTGAGCTCTGCGAGTTTAGCATTAGCAAATGGGCAGCTTGATACGCGAGTTGACGATAAAATACCAGCCCCGTTAAACCAGATGGCTGCAAGTTTTAATGAGATGGCGATATCTTTGCAGTACTCACAGCATCAGCAACAAGTTATGGCGAATGCTATTGCGCATGAATTACGCACCCCGTTAACGCGAATTCAATTAGTGATGGGGTTATTAAGTGATGAAAAACATAGCCCATATACGACTGAATTACACAGTGATTTAAGTCGTTACACAGTTGAAATGGAAGCATTGGCCAATGATATTTTGATGTTGCAAACGATTGAACATAAACCTTCTTCTGCACATCAAATTATCGACTTAAGTGAGTTGATAAAATCACGTGAAGTTGAGTTTCAACGCCAATATCCTCATGTATCGCTTTCTTCTGATATTGATACGGTTAAGGTCGATGCAAATCCTCGTTACCTGCAACTTATTGTGGATAACTTGGTAAAAAATGCGTGTTTATATGCGGATTCAACCGTCAAGCTTAGTCTGAAAAATGATCCTGAGTATTTTAGTATTGTTGTTGAAGATGATGGAGACGGTATTTCGCCACTACAACGAGAGCAAGTATTGGATGCTTTTACGCGCTTAGATAACAGCCGAAGTCGTCAAACGGGTGGTTTTGGCTTAGGTTTAGCGATTGTAAATACGATTGTAAAAACGATGAAGGCTGATATTGATATTGACACCAGTGAGTTGGGTGGCGCTATGTTTGTAGTTAGGTTTAGGCACGTAGTTTAATTTGAGATTGTGATTTAAAGAGCCTTACACAAGCTTACAGAGGCTTAAAGTTTAGCAGCTCTTTGTTTTATATAATAATGTGATTATTTATCCATTATGTAACGAAGAGGTTTAAATGCAAAGGTTTGTTAGTATCGCTGTATTGGTCGGGCTATTGCTCACTGGCTGTAATAGTTCGGATGAGAATAGTTCGGATGAGAATAGTTCAAGTGATTCATATATAGTACCGACTAAGTTCGGTCCAACTGTAGCGGGTTTATTTGATCGTTATACTTGGATTAAAGCACCCAACGGTAAAGCTATTCATATTTTTTCACAGCCTAAGGTGTCTGTAGCGCAATTGCTTAAAGCACGAAATACCCTCGAGTTTTTTTTGACTAACACGGTATCAACGAATAAAAAACTTATCACCAATAGCATGGCTGATAGGGGGGCAACATTATTCATATTTGATGATGAAGAGGCTATGGAGATCGCTTTATCTAATGAAGCATTTGTTGAAGATGCTATTGCTAAAAACCCTCAGGCCCTTTATGCGACGGAAATATTTGTTGAAGGTGATAGTAACTATTTAGCAGACTCACCGGCTGGACGTGATGCAACCTTTGAAGAAGTATTACACTTCACTCAAGCGCAAGGTATTGCTCCTGTTATGAAAGATTTTCAAAAACGAATTGCAGAACAAGCTGATCGAGCGATAGAGGCCAATGTGTGGAATCCTACAGAGGTACAGCTCGAAGAGTGGAAGGAAGAAGGTGATGAGGTCACTGGCTATACCACCTCCCACGAATACTTTGCTGCAATCGTAGAAGCATATTATGGGATGTGGGAAAACGGGACAAAAGGCATGGATGGCTATATTGGTTACTCTCGTGTCTTACAAGCAGAAAATGACAAAGAAGGACTGAAAATCGTTACATCATTCTTACCTAAATTTATTCCAACAACAATGGATATTGATCCTAGTTTTGCAGCTGATAGTACTTTCCATATGAGTTACGATGCAGGCTTGGCTTATACCACAAAATCACAATACTTGATGTCAGTACGTTTGACGGGCACAAATAACAGCAATGTCTCAGGTAATGCTCAAGATAATTTATTGATGGGTAATGAGGGTGATAACAAGATTGATGGTAAAGGTGGTATTAATACGTATAAAGTTAATGGTTTACGAGCTGAGTTTATAGTTATGCCTCATGGTGGTGCTTACTTGGTGCAGGATAAAGATAATGCTCGTAATGGTGCAGATACTTTGAGTAATATTAAGTATATCCAGTTTAATGATGAGAAAATCGATTTTACTAAGTTATAAATATTTGACCATTTCTGTACTTTAGCTTAAGTAATTAAATGAAAATGACGACAAATGGAATTTGTCGTCATTTATCTAACTTATTACATCGTTACTTATACGGTACGTAATTCACGACGTAAAATTTTCCCCACGGCTGTTTTTGGTAATTCATCAATAAATACAATCTGCTTAGGTACTTTATATGCGGTTAAGAAAGTTTTACAGTGTGAAATAACATCTTCTTCAGCAAGATCTTGGTTTTGTTGTGATTTGACGATAAATGCCTTCACTGCTTCACCTGTTTTTTCCAGTGGTACGCCAATTACAGCCGCTTCTTGGATCCCTGCGTGATTAGATAAAATCTCTTCGACTTCATTAGGGTATACATTAAAACCCGACACAATAATCATGTCTTTTTTACGGTCAACTATTTTGTAATACCCATTATCAAGTCGCTCGGCAATATCACCCGTTTTGAAATAACCATCTGTTGTCATTACTTCTGCCGTTGCATTATTACTGCGCCAGTATCCTTGCATTACCTGTGGACCGCGAACGGCTAATTCACCAGCCTCTCCAGGGACTACTTCTTTATCACTTTCATCAAGCAGTTTAATTTCAGTCCCTGGAACAGCAGATCCAATCGAACCAATCAAAGTTTGCCCTGGTAGGTTAAAAGTAACGACCGGGGCAGTTTCAGATAATCCATAGCCTTCACAGATATCGCATCCGGTTACTTCTTTCCATAGCTTAGCGGTTGAGCTTGTTAATGCTGTACCACCAGAAGTTGTAATTCTTAATTGACTGAAGTCGAGCTCTCTAAATTCAGGAAGAGAACATAAGCCTACAAATAAAGTATTAAGACCAGAAATAGCAGTGAATTTGATGGTCTTAATTGAATTAATAAAACCAACCATGTCACGTGGATTTGGAATCAATACTGAGTGAGCGCCAGTGCTGAAGTACAGTAGCAGGGTGATATTAAATGCGTAAATATGATAAAGCGGGAGTGGTGATACAAGAATTTCTTCACCTTCGGTAATCAAGCAGGCTAAACGACCCTTCGTTTGAAATGTATTACTTAATACATTGCTGTGACTTAGCATTGCGCCTTTTGATAAACCAGTCGTGCCGCCTGTGTATTGTAAAACGGCTAAATCATCAAGATCACAAGTAACAGGTTGATAAGTGCTGTTTTCACCTAGGGCAATCGCATCGAGTAATGAAATAGTATCTAGTTGCTCTGAGCCTTGTTCTTGTGGCGAAAGTAAATCGGCTGCATGCGTTGTGATCACTGTTTTGATGTTGGTATCAGGCAGGACTTTTTCTGCTACAGGGAGTAGATCAGATAGGATCACTAATGCAGTTGCTTCTGAGTTATTAAATTGGTGTAACATTTCTCTTGGTGTGTAAAGTGGGTTGGTATTAACTAATACTAATCCTGCACGTGTGGCACCGTAGGCTGCAATTGGAAATTGAGTGATGCTGGGTAATTGAATGGCAATTTTATCACCGGGTTTTAGATCAGTATGATTTTGTAAATAAGATGCAAATGCACCTGAAAGTCGATCAATTTCTTTAAAGGTAAGTGTTTTTCCTAAGCAAGTATACGCTGGTTTATCAGCAAATTTTTCACATGTTTGTTGTATCAAATCTGCAATACAATTGATTCCATTCAATTCGATTTTTTCTACAGCTGTATTCGATAACATATAATTCTTCCTATCTATTAAGTTGTGTTGTGAATATAAGGTGAACCTGATTTTAAAACTTGTGGAAACATACCCGTTCCAAACGGGTTATTTAACCTGAATTTATTTGAATAATAAATTTAAACAGTCGTATGTTTTTTTATATTACTGTTGAATTTGTGGATTACCACGATCAATACGATGTTTCTAAAATATAGATTAACTAATCGGTTTAGTTTATATGTGAGATGTTGTTCGAGGATACTTTACAGGGGAAGCTAAAATTAACTGCAATGATTAATGATATTGCAGTTAATTTAGATAATATTTTCATTTGGGCACTTATAAATCGAGGTACATTAATACCGGAATGAGAAGAATATTAAAAACGACGAGGTAAGTTGCCAAAGTAAATATTTTTTTAACCTTGTTACAACGATAAATAAAGTATTCATCAAAATGATGTAGATGTTCATCACGGCGAATATAATGGAACAGTTGCATCTGTTTACTGTAATTACCTTCGGTACTGAAAAATACGCGCCCATTAACACGTTGGTAAAGCAGCGGATCAATATCTTTCATGCGATACAACAAGCAACGTAATGACGACACTGCACGTGCGACATTAACTAGAGTAATAATAGAGAAGGCGATAAAGATTAGATCACTATTATTCATACTATCTCCTCAGTGACGGCTTTCACGGTACCTAACTGATAATCCATCTTACCTTAATGAGTTTAATATAAATTCTAGTTTTCGGTAGGCATAAACCAGAAAAGCCGTGTTAATTTTAATTAATCGTATTTGTGACAGTAAATATTTTTGAATGGAGCTCTGGTTGTGATTGTCACGCTGTAATTGTAAAACGATAATTTCCTATATACCAGAGTGCTTGGTAGATCCCTGTAGCCATACCGATTGATGCGATAGTGGCGGTATAAAGTTAAGCTTTTTTTATGGTTGAGCATATAGGTAAACCTAGTGTGGTGACCAAGAAAATGAGGTTGAATTAATTAAAAACCATTGGGATATACGAAGTTGATAAGTGTTCGTTTATTCATTAGTTAAACTAATGATTTTATCAGTGAAAAAGTATGGTGTTAATAGTTGTTTTTTACTTGCTCTGTCGTGTTTTGAAGATTATTATGCCGCTTGAAGTGCAGAGTAAGATATTGCATATATGGATTTAGCCTGTCATCAATCTTTTCATTGTCAATTAAATTAGAGTTTAACTCTTTAATCTACGGTTTTTAGTCATAAATTCCGATTTTTATTCGTAACTTATTGTGAGGGTATGGTTGTGCGTCAACAATCGTCTTCTGCCAACATGGCAAAATTACTATTTCTAATTATCATTCTGACTGCAGTCGGTCAAATGACACAAACGATGTATGTGCCATCTATCGCTGCAATGGCAAGCTATTTTTCCGTCCAGCCCACATATTTACAAGCTGTTATGGCCGCTTATTTGATCCCTTATGGATTATCACAGTTTATCTATGGACCATTGTCAGATCGTATCGGTCGACGTCCGGTGATCATTGTAGGGATGCTGATATTTTTGCTGGGAACGCTAGGCGCATTGTTTGCATCGTCTTTTGAACTGTTTCTATTGGCAAGCTTTATCCAAGGTGCTGGTACGGGCTGTGCGGGTGCTATGTCGCGGACGGTGACGCGTGATTGTTATGATGGGGCATCATTACACAAAGCAAATAGCTTAGTGAGTATGGGTGTGATTTTTTCACCTTTACTTGCCCCTGTGGTTGGTGGTTATCTGTCAATGGCGTTTGATTGGCATACCAGTTATGTGTTTCTACTGGTTTTTGGTGCCTTGGTTACATTAGCTATGTTCGTGATGTTTGATGAAACACTGCCTAAAGAAAATCGTCGTAGTGAACGCGTTTGGACAAGTTATAGCTATGTGCTAAGTAATCGTCAATTTCAAGGGTATGTATTTTGCTTGATCGCGACATTTGCTGGTATTGCTGTATTTGAAGCTGCGGCAGGTGTACTACTCGGCAGCGTGTTAAAACTGGATCCAGCAACTGTAAGCTGGTTGTTTGTATTACCACTGCCTGGATATTTGCTGGGGGCGTGGTTATCCGCAACGCTATCGGCGCGTATTGGTCAACGTCATCTCTTTAATATAGGTATGGCAACACTGATCATTGGAGCCTTGATTATTTTTATACCGGGTATGGCTGGACTTGTTACTGTGGTATCGCTGATCGGTGGTGGCTTTGTGTCGTTTATTGGTGCTGGCATTATATTTCCAGCAGCAACGACCGCAGCTATTCAACCTTTTCCACATCATGCAGGTACTGCGGGCGCAATTTTAGGTGGCATGCAAAATTTAGGCGCTGGTCTTGCAACTCTCGCGGCATCCTTAATGGGCGCGAAGGATCAATTTAACCTTGGTTCTGTGATGTTAGTGACAGCTGTTCTGGTTGTGATTAGTTTATTTTGGGTTCGTCGTCGTTTCGCGAATGATGCTGCAATGACACCAAGTTTGTAAATGACTATGAGAACAAGGATGTTCCCGTTTGAATTAATGTTCATGTTCTCGATAATTAGGATCGGTCCAGCAGCGTGGTAGCTCTTCGCCTGATAGAAAAATGAGATCTGATTTTTTAAATGATTCAGGGTCTTGCTGCTCTTCACCGACCTGATAACGACCCAATACACTATCGTGGAATAGATTAGTAAGATCATCTTGTCCTATTACTTCTATCATGTCGTTATTGCTTCTATGTTTAAAAAACATAATTCGCTCCATTCATTAGCTGCCTTCTCCTAGTCAAGTATAGCTTGCGATAACCTTTTATTTTAATTATCAGTTAAACTGCTGATGCGAGTAACCAGGTAATGGACAACGGATGTAGGTGGAATATGAAAAAACCTTTCTCACAATCTTGTGAAAATAATAAACACGCTATTTTAAGTGTACTCACTGGCGAGTTCATTCAACCCCAACGGGTATTGGAAATTGGTACGGGAACTGCGCAACATGCTGTGTATTTTGCGGCGAAATTACCGCACCTTACTTGGCAAACGAGTGATCTAGCCTGTAATCATGCTGGTATACACAGTTGGTTAGACAGCGTGTCGTTGGCTAATTTACAGCGGCCTTTATGCTTAGATCTAAACCAGTCTTGGCCGATTGAACAAGTGGCTGGTATTTTTACTGCGAATACTTTGCATATTGTTAGCTGGCCCTTAGTTAAAAATTTCTTTAGAGGTGTTGGTGAGCATTTGTCATCAGGTGGGAAACTGTGTATCTACGGCCCGTTTAATTATCAGGGACAGTTTACCAGTCAAAGCAATGCTGATTTTGACGTGTGGTTAAAGAACATTGATGTAGAACGTGGTATCCGCAATATTGAAGCGATTAACAAGCTTGCAATTGAACAAGGGCTTACATTAATGCATGATCATGCTATGCCAGCTAATAATCGTTTATTAGTGTTTGTGAAGTCTTAGCTTTAGCTAACAGATTAACGTCTTTCACACGAGGTGCAGCCACGACAAGCAGAGCGTGTTTTACTGCTTCGGTCTAGTCGACCACGCTGCACTTTACAATAGGCATTCTTTAAACAACGTCGATAATCAAACCAATCCTGTGGTTTTGTTAAGAGCACATAACCGTTAAAACGTTTAAGTAGATCACCTTGCCATTCATGCATCAAACCGCTATCGAAACCAATATCAAAAAAATGTAATAATGCTGAGACATTCGTTAATTGTTTTAATTTTTCTTCAATGCTGGTGGCAACTGCTGCTGGCATGGCTATATGTATCTTAACTGGTTGTGGTAAGGATGAGTTTTTACAGTACAGATTTTCTCATGTTGCTTGGTGAGCGTAAATATAAATCAAAGGTTTGATTGAAGTAGATCAAAATAAGTATTTTATCCAAGTATTTAGTATTATCTAAAAAATGCTTTACTTAATAATGATTATCAAATATAAATAAGAACCATTATCATTTGTTAATCGTAATTAAACAGGATGTTTATGACTCAATCTCTCACCACCCATAAAATATTGACCGTGTTAACCCTTACTTTAGCGAGTCCGATGGTTTTGGCGCATTCAGGACATGATCACAGTGACCCACTATCAGGATTAATTCATTTACTTTGGCTTGCACCCGTTGTGTTAGCTGCTGGATATGCAGTATTTTCTATTCGTCGTGCTAATCGCATTAAATCAACGGAAAAATAAGGAAACAGTATGTTATTTAAATTAGTCTCGGCAATGGATAAGAAATTGTCATTTAGTCAGGTATCTGCGCATTGTGATATTCCATGCAAGATCTATGATCCTATCTCGGCGCAGTTAGCTGTGCTCACAATGATACGTATGGTTGATTTATTGGATGAGTTTGGCTGTAAAGATTCTTTCAGTTTAAATGATCAAGCACAATTTGGACGTTTAATTACCGAGAAAGAAGTGCATGGTTTAAAAGTGAAAGAAGAAATCCGCGTTATTTGGGGCGATTATATTAAACAGCCGCAATTAGAGCAGTTCCCAGAACTACACGAATTGACGCATAGTATTATGCTCGCAGCATCTAAAGCTAAGCAGAATATTGATAAAGATGCGACACTGGATTTATTAGCAAAAGTTAATCGATTTGCCGAAATATTTTGGACTACAAAAGGTGTTGATACATTTACCGCTACATCACCGTATCCACCAGCGCAACAACTTGTTTATCCTAAACTCGATTGCTAGGTTTTCATATTAGCCGAGTTCGGGGGATGAGTATGTCATCTTGTATTCCCGAAGGAAGTTATGTCTTGGTTAACTGTTGGCGTTCTCTGCTATCGGTAAAACCAGGACGAATTATTAAGGTTCGCCATACCCGTTATGGCGATATTGTAAAAACCCTTGATCATATTGATAAACAAGGGTTTTTATGGTTACGTGGCGAGCATAAAAGCAGTATATCTATGCTTGAAATGGGACCGATAAACCAGCATCAAGTGATTGGGATTATTTGGTTTATTGTTAAACCTCCATCTATAAACATTTAGATGATAATAAGTCTCATTTGTATTGAGAAATTATTTATTCCTTGTTAGTATTATCTGTATTGGATTAATAACAAGGAATTAACATGCTTCGTCAGTTTGGTTTTACTACATCATCACTACTCTTCTTCTCACTTTTTTTATCCACGTCAGTGTGGGCTAGCTCTTCTGCAAAAGAGGAACATAAATTTAAAGTTGTCACTACGTTTACTGTGATAGCTGATATGGCCAGAAATGTTGCTGGCGACGCCGCTATTGTCACGTCCATCACCAAGCCGGATGCTGAGATCCATAATTACCAAACGACACCGGGTGATATACGCCGCGCGCAAGGTGCTGATTTAATTATCTATAACGGTCTTAATCTAGAGTTATGGTTTGATAAGTTTTTCCATAATTTACGTGATGTGCCTAGTGTTGTTGTAACAGAGGGCATAGTGCCTATGGGTATAGCGAAGGGGCCTTATTCTGGAAAACCTAACCCTCATGCTTGGATGTCTGCGCCTAATGCATTGGTTTATGTTGAAAATATCCGTCGAGCACTGGTGAAATATGACGCAGTGAATACTGCGACTTATAACCAAAATGCCAAGCGTTATAGTGCACAGATTCTCGATGCAGTTAAGCCATTTAAACAGAAAATTGCAGCTGTACCGAAAGACAAACGTTGGTTAGTTAGTAGCGAAGGTGCGTTCAGTTATTTAACGCGTGATTATGATTTGAAAGAGCTTTACCTTTGGCCCATTAACGCGGATGCGCAGGGAACTCCACAGCAAGTTCGGAAAGTAATCGATGAGATCAAAGCCAATAATATCATTGCCATTTTTAGTGAAAGTACGGTATCAGCTCGGCCTGCACAGCAAGTCGCTCGTGAAACAGGTAGTCGCTATGCTGGTGTGTTATATGTTGATTCATTAAGCGCGATTGATGGACCCGTGCCAACCTACATTGACTTGCTTAAAGTCACGCTAAGTACAATAGCAGAAGGACTAAATCAATAATGATGGGATTAGAAGTTAATGATATCAGCGTAACTTATCGCAACGGTCATACCGCATTATTCAATGCCAGCTTTAATTTGCCTAAGGGTTCTATTACTGCGTTAGTGGGAATCAATGGCAGCGGTAAATCAACCTTATTTAAGGCGATAATGGGGTTTGTTACTTTGGCTAAAGGCTCTGTAAACATTTTGGGTTTACCGGTTAAAAAGGCGTTAAAAAATAATTATGTCGCTTACGTTCCACAGAGTGAAGAAATTGATTGGAACTTTCCGGTTTTAGTCAAAGACGTAGTCATGATGGGACGTTACGGACATATGAATATGTTACGTATCGCAAAGCCAAATGATCACGATAAGGTCAATATGGCGCTTGATCGCGTCAACATGGGTGAATTTCAAAATCGTCAAATTGGTGAATTATCTGGCGGTCAGAAAAAACGGGTGTTTTTAGCGCGTGCATTAGCCCAAGAAAGCCAAGTTATTTTACTTGATGAACCTTTTACGGGGGTTGATGTAAAAACGGAAGAGCAGATCATGGCGTTATTACGTGAACTGCGTGGAGAAGGTAAAGTTATCTTAGTATCCACACATAATCTAGGTACTGTACCTGAATTCTGCGACAGAACCGTACTCATTAATCGTACCATATTAGATGCAGGGCTAACGCGCGATATATTTACCCAAGATAACCTGCAAAAAACGTTTGGTGGGGTATTACGTCATTTCATTCTAGCGGGTGATGAACTCCATGAGGATGATGATGCGAGGCAGGTGACGGTACTCTCTGATCATGAACGACCAGTGGTGCTATATGGTGAAGTTGAGCAAACGTCTGTTGTGAGGGATTGATGCTAGATACATTATTAATGCCATTTAGTTATGATTATATGGTAAATGCTATTTTTATTAGTGCGCTGGTGGGCGGCGTCTGTGCTTTTCTGTCTGCATATCTTATGTTGAAAGGCTGGTCATTAATTGGTGATGCGTTATCACACGCGATTGTTCCCGGTGTTGCCGCCGCATATATGCTGGGTTTACCGTTTGCCTTAGGGGCTTTTTTCTCGGGTGGTTTAGCGGCAACCACTATGCTGTTTTTAAATCAACGCACAAAGTTAAAAGAAGACGCAATCATCGGCCTAATCTTTACCTCATTTTTTGGATTAGGTCTGTTTATGGTGTCACTCGCCCCGACATCGGTGAATATTCAAACTATTGTACTGGGTAATATTCTGGCTATTACCCCTGCTGATACAGTGCAGTTACTCTTAATCGCAGGCATTTCACTGTTTGTATTAATATTAAAATGGAAGGATCTAATGGTGGTTTTCTTTGATGAAAACCATGCCCGTAGTATTGGTTTAAACCCAAATTCGTTAAAAATATTATTTTTTACCTTACTCAGTGCATGCACTGTGGCGGCACTGCAAACCGTTGGCGCATTCTTAGTAATAGCGATGGTTGTGACGCCCGGTGCGACAGCTTATTTATTAAGTGACCGGTTTTCACGTGTGATTATATTAAGTGTTGTAATTGGAGCCGTTAGTTCATTTGTTGGTGCTTATCTAAGCTATTTTATTGATGGTGCAACGGGGGGGATCATTGTGGTCTTGCAAGCGATGGTATTTATTCTGGCGTTTGTATTTGCTCCCAAACATGGCTACCTAGCCGCAAGATATAAAGCCAGACAAACGATAAGGACGCTATGATGGTTACATTACTTGATACATTATCTGAAACAATATTAAACACGATATTAGAGCCTTTTTCATTCACTTTCATGCAGCAAGCATTTGTTATTGTGTTGCTCGTTGCTATTCCAACAGCCTTATTGTCGTGTTTTTTGGTATTAAAAGGTTGGTCCCTGATGGGCGATGCAATATCCCATTCGGTCTTACCTGGCGTGGTTATCGCTTATGTGCTCGCTATTCCTTATGTTATTGGTGCGTTTGTTGCAGGAATGTTTTGCGCATTAGCGACCGGATTTATTAAAGACAATAGTCGATTGAAAGAAGATACCGTTATGGGGGTTGTTTTTTCGAGTATGTTTGGGCTGGGTTTGGTATTAATGACCAAAATAGAATCGGGTGTACATTTAGATCATATTTTGTTTGGTGATGTACTTGGGGTTACATGGCATGACGTTCTAGAGGTGAGTATTATCGCCTTTCTGGTCGTGGCGTTTATGCTGATTAAAGGTAAGGATTTACTGGTTTTTGTATTTGATCATCAACATGCTAAAGCGATAGGGCTATCGACAACGATATTACATTATGGTTTGTTATCACTATTATCATTAACCATAGTGTGTGCGCTAAAGGCGGTAGGTATGATCTTGGTTATTGCGATGCTGATTGCGCCAGGAGCGATTGCATTCTTACTGACGAATAAATTTCAAAGTATGGTGTTTGTTGCCTTGTTGATTTCGTTACTAGCGTCATTCTTCGGGGTTTATTTAAGCTTTTTCCTAGACAGTGCGCCTGCACCAACGATAATCATGCTATTGAGTATTACGTTTATTTTGGTGTTTATTTATAGCAGCTACCAGGCGAAAGTAACTGCATCAAAATATTTACACAGTGATGTAGCGGGAGAGCTAAGCTGTTTGTAAGTCAGCAAGCCATTGCTGTTCAAAGTCCTTCATCCGTAAGTGCTTACGTGAGCTTTCATGGGCTTGTTTGTGCTGGTCTGATGTAAATGGACCTGCTTGACAGTAATGACAGCAATCGTCACCTAATATTGGCGGTTGCGTGAGCTGGGAACTGAGCGCTTGTGTAAGCTGGTTCCCTGCTCGTTGACTCCATACGTAAGTAATACCTTTGGTATCTTTAACATGTTTATCACGATCGACATTACGCACCCGGTATCCTGGGAAGTTTACAATGTCGAAATTCATTTTACCCAAGTAATTAATATTGGTATTGAGTATCAGCGAGTGTTGAATATTCCATTCAGAATAGGGTTTTACGTCTTTACTGGTGATATAACACAACTGTGGGCCAATGGGATCTAGCCATTGTTCGCTTGCATTAATCAAAAACTGACGTAAAAGCCGACGATTAAGCGTATTGATCCCAATACCTGTGCATTTTTCATTAAATTCTGTTTTTGATGTGAAACCAGGAACTAATGGAAACTGGAAAATGACCAAGTCAAAGCTATGTTTAGTCACTGTAGACCAAGTCTCTGGATTGGTAATATCGAATTCAGTTAAAACTTGGCAATCGTGCTTTAACAGTTGTTGATGAAAATCATCACCGTACTTAGATTGTAAGGTGCTGAGAGAATCATAAATTGTTGCTGTTAAGTGTTGCGGAGCATGATGTTGAAATAAAGCATTGGAGAATGACAGGTCACCATCACCAACTGTTAATATGCGCCATTGTGGATCAATATACATGGTCAAAAACACTCACTAATACTATAAAACAGAATATTATACGGTAGGCCAGCCTAAAATTCACTTCCACAATGCCAATATCATTATTATTTCTATACTTAGGTTAACTTTTTTGCTTAAGGTATCGCAATGAAACATATCGCGATCGTTGTTCCAGAATTTCCTATTGCCTCAGAAACATTTATTGTTACAGAAATACAGGCCTTAGCAAAGGCGGGGCACAGGGTAACGGTGTTTTGTTTTATTAAGCGAGACTTAGCCATAACACTACCTCATAACGTTAGTGTTATTGATGTCAACAGTGCATCAAATAGAGACGTTTCAAGGTTTGTAGCAAAAAGACCATTCGCAATGGCGAAAGCATTGATGTGTGCTAAAAATCAGCATGCAATTCCAACCAAGTCATTATTGTTATATGGCGCAAAGCTGGCTTATCTTGCCAGTAAGTCCTGCTGTGATCATTTTCATTGCCATTTTATGCATTGCAGTTTGGCCTATACCTTAGTAGCAGCCCGCTGGCTTGATATTGCAACGTCAAGTGTTGGTCATGGTCATGATGTATATGTGAATAATGATGATATTCAGTTCAAGCTATCTGCTTGTGATTTTAATATTGCAGTATGCCAAAGTATGGCTGATACATTTGAGAGGTTAGGGGCTAAGCATACCCATCTGTTACACAGTGGTGTAGATATATCTCGATTTGTTGTTCATCCTGCACCTGCCCATAAGCAACTAGAACTTCTTTTTGTCGGTCGACTAGTCGAAAAAAAAGGTATTGTATATGCGCTGCAGGCGCTTGCTTTAATTGCTGAAAACCAGCGTCCTCATTTAGATATTGTTGGTCAAGGTCCGTCACAAAAACAGCTCTATGACTTGGTCAAAAAACTAAAGCTGAATGCATTTGTACGTTTACTTGGTTATCGCTCTCCACATTGGATAGGGCGAGAGGGCGCTAATTATGATGGCTTTGTTGCACCGTTTTGCACTTCGGAAGATGGGGACCGCAATACAGAACCTATGGTCTTAAAAGAAGCAATGGCGATGGGACTGCCCGTGATCACGAGTGATGTAATGGGCTGTAGTGAAATTGTGACTAAGGATACTGGGTATATTGTTGCGCCGAAGGACACTATTGCGCTAAAACTCGCGATTGAAAGTTTTATGCAATGCCAAAATAATGTCAGGGAACAGATGAGAGTATTAGCAAGGCAGCGCGTTGAACAATGCTTTAACGCGCAAGTACAAGCCCGTCGTTTATCTCATTTAATTGAAGGAACCAGAATTAAATGAATAGTCTGAGAGAGATGTTTATTTATGGTTTCGGTATCTTTGTACTAAAAGGATTGGGTTTCATTATGATGCCCATTGTCACCCGAATATTAACGCAAGTTGAATACGGTGAGCTTAATTTTTTAGTTAGTATTGCGTCGATGATGAGCTTGTTCCTGACATTAGGGCTTGGTGATGTATTATTCCGTTTTGCGAGTAGTCAGGTGAAAGAAGATAACGCAGCGGTAATGCGTCAATGTTTCCGGTTATCACTCTTGTGTGCGGCCATATTTCTTGGTCTTACTTTACCTCTAAGCGGACTGATTATGACGTGGCTACCCATTAGCTTACGTTTATTTGATCTGCAATTATTACTCATTAGTTTATCTTTATCTTCATTACTTACCGTGCCGTACTGCTATTTTAGAATGACACATAGGGCATTACCCTTTATGTGCTTTTCCATTGCGCAAGGCGGGCTACAAACCACGCTTTCGATAGTGTTCCTTTTATCGGGTTATGGGGTCACGGGAATGATGTTATCGAGTGCTATTAGTAGCTCGTCTATTGCAATCGGGGTGTTAATCTATTTCCGCCGTCACTTACAAGGCCGGCGTGCTTCTTTTTCAATTCAGCATTATCGCTATATTGTATTTATTGTTTTCTCGGGCATTTTTGTATACGGCCTTAATGGGGCTGAGAATTGGTTGGTAGTTATTCATCTAGGTAAACAACAATTGGCGATATTTTTTGCCGCTGGACAGTTTGGACTCATGATATCAGTCGCGTTTGAACCCTTCCGTATGTGGTGGTATGCGCGGCGTTTTAAAATTCATGATCTCGATCCAACACGAGGCGCGAAATACGCGATACTAGGTGTACAAATTGGCATGTTGTTAGCCGGTAGTATGCTATTTATGGCCCCCATATTAATGGACGTTATGCTTCCAGACAGTTACCGAGATAGTGTTAGTTTAATCCCTTGGATGTGTTTGATTATGGCTTTACGTTTTCATTCTGAGTTGTTGAATATTGGCTGTTTCTTAAAGCAAAGCGCTAAATGGACATCGATTATTGATGGCGTGTGTGCATTACATATGGTGGTTATTGGTTATTGGGCTGTTGGTGAATTTGGAATTACTGGTTTATTGCTGACCATGGTATTAACTGTATTCGTTCGCGGTGTGCTGTTTTACGTGATTAGTCAGCGATTAGTTTACTTATCTTATTGCAAATCACACTTATTTATTTCGTGGCTGGTTTTTATTATTTTATTGCTTGTACATATAAGTAAAATTGATGGTTATCGTGTTGTTGAATTTATTCTCCTCGCGATAAATACATTATTATTAGCGTATTGTTATCGTGATTTATGGCGAAATTTACAATTGAAGGTACGGCGAAGATATATTTCTCATTAATTTTTAATTCGTGACTAAAGTTAGAATATTAAGGTATGTGCCACAGGGTTGGCATGACAAGGAGTCCTTATATGGAGTTTACTGCGTTATTAGTTGAAGACAGTGCTTCTGTTGGTGCTATTTACAGTACTTACTTGCGTTCTGAAGGTGCCAAGGTTACTCATGTTAAATCAGGACTAGATGCACTTGCTGAGCTTACTCGGTGGCAACCTGATTTACTGATTTTAGATATTCAATTACCAGATGTTTCAGGTATGGATATTTTAACAACAGTGCAGCAGCGACACCCTAATATTAGTATTATTATGATTACGGCTTACGGCTCAATTGATATTGCGGTCGATGCAATGCGCGCTGGTGCATTTGATTTTTTGGTCAAACCTTTTGATGCGAAGCGCCTTTCAATTACAGTGCGTAATGCGATTAAGCAGCTACATTTAATTAATCTGGTTACCAGATATGAAAATAGTTTACCTAAAAATAACTTTCAAGGTTTCATTGGAGAATCACTCGCAATGCAGGCTGTATATAAAACGATTGACTGTGTCGCGAGTAGTAAAGCGTCAGTCTTTATCGTTGGTGAAAGCGGGACTGGTAAAGAAGTTTGTGCGCAGGCTGTTCATGATTGTGGTATACGAAAAACGAAGCCCTTTGTTGCACTTAATTGTGCAGCAATACCTAAAGAATTGATTGAAAGCGAAATTTTTGGTCATATGAAAGGTGCATTTACAGGGGCCACATCTAATCGTGATGGCGCAGCAACTCGCGCTCATGGTGGGACGCTTTTTCTGGATGAAATATGCGAAATGGACCTTGATTTACAGAGTAAGTTATTACGCTTTATCCAAACAGGGGTATTTCAACGTGTTGGCGGATCACAAGAAGAACATGTTGATGTGCGTTTTATTAGCGCAACGAATAGACAACCTTGGAATGAAGTAATGGCAGGCAGGTTCCGTGAAGACCTTTTTTATCGTTTGCATGTGATTCCTATTGAGTTGCCCCCTTTACGTATGCGTAATAATGACTGTCTTTTAATCGCTCAGCAATTATTGAGTGACTATAGTAATGAAGAGGGTAAAGCATTTAAAGGTTTTGATAATAAAGCAATCGAAATAATTACGAATTACTCGTGGCCGGGTAATGTACGAATGTTGCAAAATGTGATCAGACAAATAGTGGTTTTAAATAATTCAAATATAGTAACAAGCGCAATGTTACCCATTGAAATGCTCCAAGAAAATATAGCTGATGAACAGAAACGAAATCCACATTTATTAGCATTTGATGACTATTTAAATTTACTGCCTCCACGCAAACATTTACCAACACTGATCTCTCATGACAGCGACAACTTTAAGCCTGAGAATGTAAGGCTAGTAGCGGAGGTGGAGGATGATATAATTCCATTGTGGCAAAGTGAAAAACAGATTATTGAAAATGCGATAGCACATTGTAATGGTAATGTTCCAAAAGCAGCAGCCTTGCTTGATATAAGTGCATCAACGATTTATCGGAAGCGTCAGAGTTGGGCACAGTTCTCATCAATTAATGCAAATTGATGAATGATTAAATTATATTTCGGTTTTGCATCAATTTAGCTTTACATGATAAGGATTATCAAATATAAATGAGAATTATTATTATTAGGGCGTCGTTATGCAAACTTGGAAAGTGTTGGTGGAAAATGGAAACAGTTGTTTTGATTCAAAATCTTGGGAAGATGCTGAGTTTTGTTACCAAAATGCAGTCGAGCAGATAAAGCAACAGTGGGAAAATGATCCTGAAAATGAAGAGCTGCTCATGGCTTGGATTTCTGTTCAGCATAATTTAGCTGCAGTCTATGAAGAACAAGGCCAACATTATACCGCACTACGATATTTAACCATGCCGCATCAGTGGATGATGGCATTATTACGTGGCGAATCTGTATCGGACACCTTCAAGTCATTAGCGACAAAAGCGGTTAAAGTTACCTTGATACCATTATTGGATTTTAGTCGTCGTCACCCTATCTGTGAATCTTGTTTTGATGCTTTACAAATATCACCCGAATGGCTTGCAGATACCCAGCCAACGATTCATTAATTTAATCACATATAATAATAACCATCTATTTATGTAATTGGGGAGGGGTAATGGTTTTTTTATGGACTGTACCGATGATTTTAGCCGTTTTTTATATTGTAATATGTATTCGACGTGCGAATCGAGTTAAGCCAAAGCTGAAATAGTAGTTGGGTATATGAGCATTGCTATGTTTATCAGGTCTGATATTTACAGACCTGATAAACTGGAACTTTATCCAATAAAACTGATGTAACCTTGCAGGATAATCAAGTTAACAATATCAATGAAGAAGGCGCCCACAATAGGCACGACCATAAATGCTTGTGGCGAGGGGCCGTAGCGTGAAACAAGTGAACCCATGTTCATTACCGCCGTGGGCGTTGCACCAAGACCAAAGCCGCAATGTCCGCCAGCAATAATCGCTGCATCGTAGTTTGAACCCATTATTTTGAAGGTGACAAAATACGAGAATATCGCCAGTACAACCGCTTGCACTGCTAAGATGATAAGCAGTGGTAATGCTAAATCAAAAATATTCCACAATTTGAGATTCATTAATGCCATTGCTAAGAACAGTGATAAGGCAACTGTACCAAGGATATCAATTGCTTCACTGTTTATTTTATAACTTTTGGTTACTTCTGTTGTGTTGGTGAAGATCACGCCTAAAAATAATGCATAAACAAAGTCAGGAATTCTCAACCAAGAGATATTAAGTAGTGACACGGCTTGTTCAACATAGCCTGCACCAACAACACAAGTTAACAGAATAAATAGTGTTTCAATGATACTTTTACCTGTAATACGATCTTCTTCTAATTCGTTGTAAGTGACGAGTTCAGGAAACTGTTCGTGGTGGTTAGTACCAATACCATACTCGGATTCTAAATTATGTTTGGTAATGAGTCGTTGGGCAATCGGACCACCGATAATACCACCAATCACTAAGCCAAAAGTCGCGGCTGCCATCGCTAATTCAAGAGTATTCATTCCGTACAAATCATAAAATGTTTGAGACCAAGCAGCTCCAGTGCCATGACCACCTGACAAAGTGATTGAGCCCGCAATTAAACCTAGGATGGGTTCAAGGCCAAGCATCGTTGCTAAGCCCACACCAATACCATTTTGAATAATAATATAGAGAGATGCTACGGCTAAGAAAAGGAACACTTTTGAGCCGCCTTTCAGTAGCTGAGTATAACTGGCAGCTAAACCGACGGTACTAAAGAACATGAGCATCAATGTACTTTGTAAGGGGAGAGAAAATTCAAGTGTGATATTTTGAAAGTGTAAAAGGGTAATTATTATTGCCACGAGCAATCCACCGACAATCGGTTCGGGGATATTAAAGCGTTGCAGTGCTGGGATTTTTTTATTAATGATATGCCCTAAAAATAGCACTAAAAATGCAATTAAAAAAGATTCGAGTTCACCAATTGAATAAATAGTATTCATATTACCTCTTGGTTATTTATCAGTCCGATGTGTTTTACTTAATCTGAAATGAATGTGAGTAAACAGATCATAACGCTGATTCTATGATTGAAGTTGATATTTAATACCGAGTAAATAGTGTGGTGGGATGAATCCTAACCATTGATATTACAGTCTCATGATTGATGACTGGATTGTTTACTCTGAGCGTTAAATACTTATTAAATATCTAGGTGCCATACCTAAATACAGAAACAAATTTTTACCCTGTGAACGGGAAGATTTGCAGTTGAGCTATCTATTATGGATAGGTTAATTAAAAATAGTGCCTGAATATACCATATTCTCATATTTATTCATTATTTATAGTTAAACACTGATGTTTTAACCATACAAACCACTAATTCTGTTTAGAAATATACTCGAAAGATATGCCTACCATTAATTTTAATAAAAATCTTCATTAATGTTAATAAGTGTGTTCTTCACGTGTAAATTTATTGTAAACATCAATGAGAATGATAGTAATTCTTATTTGTATTTGATACATTGTTGACACTCAAAGATTTATGGCAACCTTAGGAAATTCTAGATGTCTTGGAACAAGAAGTATTTAACCACATCCATTTTATTGGCATTATCAATGCCTGCACTGGCTGATATCAGCAGCAAAGATAATATGGTTGATGCAACAACAGTTGTATCAGCGACAAGAACGGAGCAATTGCTAACTGATGTTGCTGCTTCGGTTAGTGTTATTTCTGCAGATGATATCGAAGAAAATCTAGTGAAAGATGTCGGTGAATTATTTGACTATACACCGGGTGTAACAGTAGAAAGTGACCCGCGTTATGGTATTCAAAGTGTGAATATCCGAGGCATGGAAGGTAACCGAATTAAAATTGTTGTTGATGGCGTTTCACAAGCAAATCGTTTTGATTCCGGGCAGTCTTTTATCCAATCTAGTCGTTTAGAAATTGACCCTGATATGATTAAATCTGTTGAAATTGTTAAAGGCGCTGCATCTAGCTTATACGGTAGTGATGCGATTGGTGGGATTGTGGCGTTTGAAACTAAGGATCCGAGAGATTTTCTTGATGCTGGTGATACTAGTGGCGGTCATGTTAAATTTGGCTATAGCTCAGCAGATAGCAGCTTTTCCCAATCTGTAGCATTAGCTAATCGTACTGGCGATCTAGAGTCGATGGTGGCTTATACTCACAGAGCTGGCAGTGAAGAGAAAAACTTCGGTAAAGTTGATCCGCAAGAAACAGAAAAAAATAATGTTTTAGCTAAATTACAATATCAGTTAAACGAAAATAATCGCATTGAATTTACAGGTGAGCAGATCGTTTCTGATACTGATACTGATTTGCCTATTTATTCTACTCATTATTCTGGTAGTTGGGACGCTGCTTCGGAAGATAAAAGCGAACGTCAACGTCTCGGTGCTAAATATATTTTGACTGCAAATAATGCTTTGTTTGACGTTATGGCATTGCAATTTGACTGGCAGAAAAGTAAGCAGACAGCACAAACTATGCTTTCTAAAGCAGCTGGTGATAGTCAGTTGAAAGATTATTTTTACGCCGAGCAAGGTTACGAAGCGAGCGCTCAATTTGAGAAATCATTCACACTCGCTGGAATGGAGCATAATTTAGTGTACGGCCTGTCTTATGCCAGTCGTGATATTGAAAATACCAATTTAACTCATTATGTCAAAGCAAATGGTGATACAGGTACTAAGCTTTATTATTACATGCCAGAGGCCGAGGATAGCAAGTGGGGTGCTTATTTACAGGACCAGATCTTACTACTTGATGGTGCACTGGTATTAACCCCTGGTATCCGCTTCGATAGGTTTAGTACTAAACCAGATAATACTAACCCAGCTGGAAAACATAGCGAGGTAGTCGGCTATGAACCTAATGATTATAAAAATTATTCAGACTCTGCTGTAACCGGTAAGCTAGGGGCGTTATATAGTATAACTGATGCTACCAAGGTATTCGCACAAGTAAGCCAAGGTTTTAGAGCTCCGGATTTCCAAGAGTTATTTTACTCATGGTCTAACAGTGCTCGTGGTTACAAGAGCCAACCAAATTCAGAACTAGAGGCAGAAACAAGTATCTCTTATGAAACGGGGATTCGTGGTAATTTTAATGCTGGTAACTACGAGTTTGCTGTATTTTATAGTGATTATGATAACTTTATTGATACGGTGGTTGATTATAGCGATCTTGCATATACTGGCGGTATAACAACGTATGAAAACCGAGATAAAGCCATCGTCAAAGGTGCTGAAATTGCGACTAACCTTTGGTTAGATAGCTTAATTGGTGCATTTGATGGTACAAGCTTACACTTAGCTGCGGCTTACACTGAAGGTGAAGATCAAGACGGTAAAGCGTTAAATAGTGTCGCGCCTTGGAACATGGTCGTTGGCCTTAACTATGATAGCCCAAGTGCAAACTGGGGTACGTCATTGAAAACTGTTTATACCGCGAAGAAAGATGAAAGTGATATAAATTCAACTAAAACAGGTACCGAAAATCAGATTGAAAACCCAAGTTCAACAGTGGTTGATTTAACTGCATACTACAAGCCAATGGAAGACTTAACATTACGCGCTGGTGTTTATAACCTAACAAATGAGCAGTACTGGGCATGGAGTGATGTGCGTGGTTTAACGACACAAGATAATGATCAGTCTCAAGCTGAACGTAACTACGGTGTGACTGTTAAATATGCGTTTTAATTAAGTTTGATGATATAATTATTTGTTTTAATAACCCTAAAAATCCGCTTGCAGTTGCAGCGGATTTTTTATATCTGTAATTTTCGAGCTCGCTATTTTCGAATTGAGGATTTTGGCTGTGTGTATAAAAATAGATAATATATTTGTTTGATTATTGAACAATGTCGACTTGGTATACATAATCTATAATTATTTTGGTGGTTTTATTTTCTATTTAGTTACGAGCGAAAAGTTCAAATTTTATGTGGAATTGTTATGTTTTCAAATTTTGGACTGAATAGTATGCTAAATAAAAGCATATTAAATCAGTTGCTTACTTTCCAATCTCACGTTAGCTAAATGCGCTAACTTTATAACATGAACAGAACTGATGATAGTTGATATTACTTGAATTAGCCTCCCAAATAAGATTAATTATATAGTAGTGCGTTGACTTTATAGAGCATTTATTCAAAATATATCTCTAATGAGAATTATTCTCATTGTTTTTTGATGATTTAATCAATAAGAGGTAAGCGATGAAGAAATTAACTATTCTACTCAGTGCGATACTGTCTTTCACTGCTGCGGCAAGTGAACCACTATGATTCCTGAGCCTATTATGGCTGCACAAGCTAGTAGCATTCAGGATGAAAATACATATACCTATGTACGCTGTTGGTACCGTACCAGCAATTCACATGATGATGCTGCAACGGATTGGGAGTGGGCGGTAAATGCTGATGGTGATTACTTAAAGATTGATGGATATTGGTGGTCCTCTACTTCTTTTAAAAATATGTTCTATACGAATACGCCACAGAACGTAATAAAGAAGAGTTGTGCTGATACTTTAGGGGTCGATCATGACAACGCTGATATTACCTACTTTGCAGCAAATAATCGTTTTTCATATAATCACTCGATTTGGACAAATGATGTCGTAATGCAGCCAAATAAGATCAATAAAGTTGTCGCATTTGGTGATAGCTTGTCTGATACTGCAAATATGTTTAACGCATCGCAATGGCGTTTTCCTAACCCTAACTCTTGGTTCCTAGGCCATTTTTCGAACGGTTTTGTGTGGACCGAATATGTTGCGAATGCAAAAAATATACCACTCTATAACTGGTCTCTTGGTGGCGCCGCTGGTACCAACCAATATGTAGCTTTAACAGGTATCTATAAGCAAATTACGTCTTATCTTACGTATATGAAAATGGCAAATCACTATAATCCTGAAAATATTCTTTTTACGTTAGAATTTGGTCTAAATGACTTTATGAACTACAACCGAGAAGTGGGTGATGTAAAAGCTGACTATAGTAGTGCATTGGTTCGTTTGATAGATTCAGGTGCTAAGAATTTGTTATTGATGACGCTGCCAGATGCGACAAAAGCGCCACAGTTTAAATATTCGACTAAAGAAGAAGTCGCAAAAGTACGCGCTAAAATCGTAGCACTTAATGCCTTCATTAAAGAGCAGGCGGCGTACTATCTTGTTCAAGGTTACAATGTCAAACTATATGATGCGTACGCATTATTTGAAGGGTTGACAGAAAGTCCAGAGCAACACGGCTTTACTAACGCGAGTGATGCGTGTTTAGATATTAACCGTAGTTCTGCTATTGATTATATGCTTAGTCATAGCTTAACCAACGACTGTGCGAGTGACGGTTCTGACAAATATGTATTTTGGGGTGTAACCCATCCTACAACTGCTACACATAAGTATATTGCGGATAAAATATTAGATAGCGGCTTAGAAATGTTTAATTTTTAGTTTAGATCTAGTTAGCTTTAATGTTTCAGTAATCTACTTAGCTTTAGAAGCAAAGACTAAGTAGAATTCCTGTTTTTAAAGAGGGGGGTGGGGGTTGTTACCCCCTCTATTATTGGGAGTTTGATTAAATTTAAATCGAAGGGCATGCAAAGTGTTCATGCGAAATAAGCAAGCTTGCATGTTTAATCTAACTACTGCATAATCTCTCCATCGAAACAACAGACGGTCTGGCTAACAATATTTAGCGAGATAAGTCGAAAGTTAATGGCGGTTGTAGCTCAGTTGGTAGAGCCCCGGATTGTGATTCCGGTTGTCGAGGGTTCAAATCCCTTCAGTCGCCCCATATTAAAAAGCCTGCTTATATAAGCAGGCTTTTTTGGTTTTTAGCACTGTAAAATATCAATTACTCTTCATTATTAATTTTTCTTAGGCTTCCAAGTCTCAATTGTCATTGATTATTATCTCTATCTTTCTGATAGATAATTATGTGGCTAGCTATGCATCTTTTTGTTTATACGTATAGCGATGATCTTAATCGGAAAATATAATCAAAATACGTTAAACTATTAAAATAACTTATATTAATACATTTTAAAATTAAATTCATTCATGGAGTTAATGATGGCGTTTTATGATAAACCGGCTGAATTATCAGCGTTTAATGCAAAATTTGAAGCACAGAAAATCGCATTCGCACCCGTTGCATTTCAAGTTGCGCGTTGCCTATTAAAGTTTGGTATTTTAAAAGCGGTTGATGAAGCTGGCAAGCAAGGTATTCGTTTATCAGCATTGACTGACAAGCTTGATACCAGTGAATACGGTATCAGTGTATTACTTGATATGGGACTAAGCATGGGCTTGGTGTGGCAACAAGATGATCACTTCATTTTAGATAAAGTAGGCTATTTTTTACTAAACGATGACATGGCATTAAAGAATCTCGACTTTACCCATCATGTTTGTTATCAAGGCCTGTTTGATTTAGATAAAGCCATTGAAACGGGCACGCCTGCTGGTTTGCATGTATTTGGTGATTGGAAAACAATTTACCCGGGTCTAAGTCAGTTACCAGAAGAAGCAAAAAGAAGCTGGTTCGAATTTGATCATTATTATTCAGATCATGCCTTTCCTGAAGTACTCGCGTTATTGTTTGAACACAAGCCTAAACACATTTTAGACGTGGGTGGTAATACGGGTAAATGGTCATTAGCATGTACTAAGTATGATGAAAACGTCAACATTACTATTATGGATTTACCGGGGCAGCTTAATGTTGCGTTGGAAAATGCGAAAGAGGCTGGAGTTGACGACCGTGTTCACGGCCATGAAACTGATTTACTTGATGAAAGCCGTACCTTCTTTGACGGTGCAGATACAATATGGATGAGCCAGTTCTTAGATTGCTTTAGTAAAAGTGAGATCTTAAGTATTCTAAAACGTGCCGCAGACGTCATGACCGCCGATAGTCGTTTATATATTTTAGAAACGTTCTGGGATAGACAGCCCTACGAAGCAGGTGCTTACTGTGTGAATGCAACATCCATCTACTTTACTGCTATGGCAAATGGTAATAGTCGTATGTATCACTCAAAAGATATGATGCGCTTGATCCAAGAGGCTGGTATGTACGTGGACCAAGATACTGATGATTTAGGCCTTGGGCATACACTTCTTGCTTGTAAGAAGAAATAAGAAATAAACTAGAATATCAATTGTAAGTGATATTATTGTTGTATTAACAATCAAATAGCCTTTATTAGTTTATAAAATAGCATAAATTGAATGTTGTAACGTATTGATAGTTATTAATTTTATATTTAGCTATTGATTTGTTATTAACGATTAATTACTATGGCGGCAATATATATTGTCGTCATTTTAGCTTTTGGAGAAACCATTGAAGTTATATATAGAAAGTATTAGCTCTTGGTCAACATCTAACGCTGAACACGCTAATACTTCTGAAAAAATACAAGTTAAATCATCCGTTTGGCCTAAATTAGAATTTGTACCTGCAATGCAGCGTCGTCGTTTAAGCCCTTTCGCGAAGATTGCACTGTATACTGCTGAAAATGCACTATCAGAACCGTTAGCCGTCCCCGAGCAAATTGATATTATATTCTCAAGTCGACATGGTGATTTACATAAAACGGTTGAATTACTGACTGAATTAACGGCAGATCAAGATATATCACCGACGGCATTTAGTACTTCTGTACACAATGCCGTGCCGGGGTTATACAGTATTTTGAAACAAAACAAACAAGCAATTAATGCTATATCTGCAGGTAAAGATAGCTTTTTTTATGCTTTTGTTGATGCTTATGCGCGATTAAAGTCAGGTCGTGCGAATAAATTACTTATTGTGCATGCCGATCGTGAGTTACCTGAGTCATATTCACAATTTAAAGATGAACAACAAATCGACCACGCCGTTTCTATGGTTGTCACTTTAATACCAACCACAACGACATTGGCCGCCATCGATGTTAGTTTTTCAGCATTAGCAGCACCTAGCATTGACGATGAGAAACAGTCGCTTGAATTGAATTTACCTGCTGGTTTGTGTTTTATAGATTGGTTTAATCAAGAAAACACTGATTCTACGCTAAAGTTTGCGTCAGAACGGCATCTTTGGACATGTGATCTAGTCTCTGGTTCTGCACATGTATAAACAGTTAAATTACCTTTGGCGCTTACTTGCCACTGCGACATGCTTTAGTTTATTTGGCGTTGGTGGCTTAATACTGACATTGTTCGTCTTCCCAATTCAAAAACTGTGTATTCGCGACGAGCAAGCACAAAAACGCGTTGCGCGTAAAACCGTACATTATAGCTTCCGGTTTTTTGTTACCACCATGGCATTTACGCGAATCTTCGAGTTCGATCTGCGTGATAGAGCAGAGCTAGCTCAGCAGCAAGGGCAATTGATCCTGGCTAATCACCCATCATTGATTGATGTGGTCGTGTTGCTTTCTATTATTCCAAATGCTGATTGTGTGGTTAAAGCGCATTTATTTAGTAATCCCTTTATTCGCGGAGTGATTAAAAATGCGGGCTATATTAGTAATGCTGACCCTGAAGCCTTGTTGGATGCATGTAAATCATCATTAGAACAGGGTAACAACTTGATTATTTTTCCTGAAGGTACACGCACAGTACCGGGGGAAGAATTGGTCTTTCAACGTGGCGCAGCCAATATTGCTTTACGTTGTCAGGTGCCAATAACAACCGTATTAATTAATGTAACGCCAAGTACATTAACTAAAGCAGAGGCTTGGTATCAAATTCCAAGTGAAAAAGCTAAATTTATGTTGCAGTTGACGCGTGATGTACCATTGCTTTCAGTTGCAGACGCCACACCAATGAGTAAACAAGTTCGCCAATACTGCCGTGAACTTGAAAGTTATTTTAAACAGGAACTACTGACCCATGACTGAATTAAAAACAGAACTAAAACAGCTTATTATTGCCGAATTAGACCTTGAAGATATTGAAGTTGATGATATTAACGATGCGGATGCATTGTTTGTCGAAGGCTTAGGTTTAGACAGCATCGATGCGCTTGAGCTAGGTCTGATCTTAAAGAAACATTACGACATCAAAATCGATGCAAACTCGGAAGAGATTAAACACCATTTTTCGTCTATTGATGCACTAAGTGCATTTATTACTCAGACTCGTGCTACGGCTTAATTAAGGACTTTACATGCAATCTAGAGAACATATTTACCAAACATTAGCCGATATCTTAGTTGAAGAATTTGAAATTGATGCAGACGACATCAACCTCAGTGCCAATTTATATACTGACTTAGATTTAGACAGTATTGATGCCATTGATTTAGTAATCAAATTACGTGACATTACTAACGAGAAAATTGAACCTGAAGTGTTTAAATTAGTGCGTACAGTAGAAGACGTTGTAAACGAAATCGAAAAACTTACGTTAGTAAAATAATCACAGCACATTAGTGCGCAGTTGAATTATATGTTGAAAAAACTACTTACAGTGATCTTGGGGTTATGCTTATTGCTTTACCCCTTTGCAGTATATTTAGGACTAAATTACGTTAGTCCTTTTTGGCTTGCGCTCGGCTTATTAGCTTTGTTACTGTCGCGCTTGGTGATGTTACGTGGTATCTTGAATAAAATGCCTTGGTTATTACCCGCGACGATTCTGGGAGGCTTGGCGATAGTTACCTCGTTATTCACAGACTCAGATATTGGTTTTAAGCTATATCCGTTGATGGTTAACTTTGCCATGCTGGCGGTATTTGCATATTCATACCTTAAACCGCCCACTGTCATTGAAACATTTGCGCGATTACAAGACCCGAACTTACCTGAGCATGCGGTTAATTACACACGTAAAGTAACCTTAGTTTGGTGTGGTTTTTTCATCATTAATGCCAGTATTTCATTGTATACGGCTTTATATAGCTCATTTAAAGTGTGGACTATTTATAACGGTTTTATCGCGTACATCTTGATTGGTAGTTTATGCGCCGTTGAATTTGTTGTACGCCTATTTGTGCAGCGAAAGCATGCGAATAATAGCGAAGTGATCAGTACTAATCCAAGTATTGCAACTACGCAAAAGGAATACTGAATAATGACAGAACTGTCGCTACGTCAGCGTGATATTTGCTTTCATATTAACAAGCAAGCATATAGTTTTGAGCAGTTTAGTGCTGATATTCACGATACAAGACAAGTGATTCGCCAAATGGATGCAGACAGTGTGTTACTGTTTCATCAATCAAGCTATCAGTTTAGTGTTGGTTTTTTCGCTCTGGCACTGGAAGGTCGTCATATTGTTATGCCACCGAATGCACAGCAGCAAACGCTCATGCATATCGCGCAACAATGTCAGGCTTCGCTCGGTGATATTAAAGTTGATGGGCTAGATGCGATTAATGCTGCATTAATCGACACGCCTTTGATTAACACGAACAGTATTGCTAAGCATGATGTAACTGCTGTTCAAAGTCAGCTATTACAAGACAGAGCTGCTCTGTTTACGCCATTAGACTGCCAAATTACATTCTTTACATCAGGTTCGACCGGGCAGCATAAACCGATTGTGAAACTGTTTAGTCAGCTTAACTGTGAAGTGGATGTATTAATAAACACCTTTACTGCGCGTTTAGATGCTTCACAGTTATTATTAAGTACAGTTTCCCATCAACATATCTATGGTTTGTTATTTAAACTGTTGTTGCCGTTAAAGTCCGGCTTAGCAATTGTTAATGATACCTTTGAATACCCTGAACATATTAGTCAGCTTTTGGTCGAAGAGCTAGGTAAAGAGTTAAGCGAAGAGTTAACTAATGATGACACCCGAACTGCGTTATTGATCTCCAGCCCAGCACATTTAAAACGGCTGAGCTTAGATAATGTCTTGATGGTTAACAAAGCTCAATTACAAGGTGTCTTTAGTTCTGGTGGTCCGTTACCGTTTAAAATTGCGAAAACGTTATTTAAGCAATTATCACAAGCACCTATTGAAGTCTTTGGCAGCACTGAAACAGGCGGTATAGCGTGGCGACAGTGCCAAGAATTAAGCCCAAGTGCGTGGCGGGTCTTCCCCGATATTAGCTATCGTGTTATCCCTGAAACTGCGCAGTTAGTCTTAACATCACCTTATATTAATGATGCTAATTACGTCACCGAAGACCGCGTTCAGCGTATTGATGAACAACATTTTGAAATGTTAGGCCGCGCCGATCGTACAGTGAAACACGAAGAAAAACGTATTAATCTCGACCATATGGAACGCTGTTTACAGCAACACGTTTTGGTCAACGAGGTGCGTGTGATCGTACTCGATGGCGTGAAAAAACAAGTATTAGCCGCAGTGGTTGAATTGACTGCTGAAGGTCTGGCGATACTGACAGCACAGAATAAAAAATCACTGAATGATAGCTTTAAGCAGCATTTACTCGGTGAATTTGAACGTATCTGTTTACCTAAAAAATGGCGTTATCCAGCACAAATGCCATTTAATACCCAAGGTAAATTAGTAATTAAAGAATTGGAGAAATTGTTTGACTGAATTAGTAAAAGTGAATGCAACCATTCTCAGTACTGAGCTTTTGAATACAGATAACTTAAACACAGATAGTGTAGAAAGCCTTGGTAATACAGTTGCATTAACCTTGCATATCCCGACAGACTTGGACTACTTTAAAGGTCATTTCGATCAAGCGCCAATCTTAGCGGGTGTGGTTCAGCTGCACTGGGCGGCTGAGTATGCGAAGCAATATCTAAACATGGGCACAGCTGATGTGATGAATATTCAAGTGTTGAAGTTTCAGGAAATGATCTTACCAGGTCAAAACGTGGTGTTGACGTTAACTAAAAAATCAGCTGAAAAAGTGCTGTTTAGTTATCAATCCACAACGTCAAACGGTGATATTAAATCTCATTCTTCTGGTCGACTTATTTTTGCTGAAACCGTTGCAGTATATAGTGCTGAAAAGAATACGGTAGGTGGTCTGTGAGTTATTGCATTGTGATCCCCAATTACAATCACACGATAGTGATTGATAAGTTGTTAGGGGATTTAGCGGAATACAAGTTACCTGTGATCATGATTAATGATGGCAGCGATGCTGACAGTAGCGCATTTATGCTGGGATTAGCGGAAAAATACAGTTATGTCACTTTGATCAGCCATGTGCAGAATCAGGGGAAAGGTGCGGCAATACAAACTGGTCTAAAGTATGCCGATAGTATGGGCTTTACTCACGCTGTTCAAGTGGATGCCGATGGTCAGCATAATATTACCGATATCAATAAATTGGTTGAGTTATCACAGGCACAGCCAAGTCAGTTGATCAGTGGCCAACCTATTTATAATGAATCTGTGCCTAAACACCGTTATTATGCGCGTTATTTAACTCATGTTTGGGTGTGGATTGAAACACTCTCGTTTGACATTAAAGATACCATGTGTGGTTTTCGGGTATATCCATTAGCTGAGACGCTCGGCTTGTTAGCCAAAAATAACAATATTGGCGAATATATGGCGTTTGATACCGAAATTATGGTGCGCTTATATTGGGATGGTGTAAATACCATCTTCTTACCAACCAAGGTTAATTATCCTGAAAATGGCGTTTCACATTTCCGGTTATGGGAAGATAATGTGGCCATTTCATGGATGCACACACGTTTGTTTTTTGGCATGTTAAAACGTTTACCGCAGTTATTATTGCGTAAGTTTAGGACTTAATTATGGGCATAATAACGATATGACTACCACAGTTCACTGGTCGGAAATGCAAGAGCGGGGTACCTATATAGGTATGAAAATACTGCTGCTTTGCTACCGAATTCTAGGCCGTACTGGTTTATCTATTATTCTTTACCCTGTCATTGTGTATTTGTATTTTACTGGCGGAGAAAGCAAAAAAGCATCTTTAAATTACCTTGGCAAAGTTGCAAAGCGTAAAGGCAGCTTGAAACAACCGGGTCATCGAGAAGGTATTAAGCATTTCTATACTTTTGCCCAAGGCGCATTTGATAAGATAGATGCTTGGACTGGCAAGATTTCGATCGAACAAGTGCAATACAGTTATGATGAAAAATTTAAAAAATTACTCGAAGATAATAAGGGCGCGGTATTTATTGGCTCGCACTTGGGTAATTTAGAAGTATGCCGCACACTCAGTGTTGGTAAGTATAAAACCCGTATTAATGTACTGGTCTTTACTCATCATGCTATTGAGTTTAATAAGATAATGCAAAAGATTAACCCCAATGTGAATGTTAACTTCATTCAAGTGTCTGATGTGGGTGTCGACTTAGCCATTTTATTAAAACAACGTGTAGAAGCGGGTGAGAAGGTCGTTATTGTGGGTGACCGCACCAGTACGACGTCTCCTGGACGAGTTGTTTATGCCGAGTTTTTAGGTCAGCAAGCGCCGTTTTCACAAGGACCATTTATTCTAGCTTCTTTGCTGGAATGTCCTGTGTATTATTTGTTTTGTTTGAAAGACGGTGACAAATATCGCCTTATTTTCGAACATGTATCAGATAAATTGAAGTTTGCACGTAAAACCAGACAAGCCGACATTGGCGAGCTGATTAATCAATACGCACAAAGGTTAGAATACTTTTGTTTGCTGTACCCGTATCAATGGTTTAACTTTTTTGATTTTTGGCAAGAAGACCATAAAGTAGAACGTAAGAAATAGTTTGGAGAAGTCAGTGGCTACCACTAAAGCAACAATTAAGTTTGGCGAATCACGTTTAACGATTGAAGATATCGTTGCAATTGCGAAACAAGAAAAGCACGTCAGTATCAGTGATGCACCAGAATTAACGAATAAAATTGATTCAGCGCTCGCGTTCTTAGATAGCTTATTAAAAGAAGATGGTGTTATCTATGGTGTAACAACAGGTTATGGTGATTCTGTTACAGTAAAAGTACCGCTTCATCTAGTACATGAATTACCATTACACCTTACTCGTTTTCATGGTTGTGGTTTAGGGCAATTATTTAGCACTGTTGAAGGCCGCGCTATTTTAGCTACCCGTCTTAACTCTTTAGCACAAGGCTATTCAGGCGTAAGCTGGGAAATGCTGCATTTACTGGCAGCCTACTTAGAACACGATATTGTTCCAGCTATCCCACAAGAAGGCTCGGTGGGTGCAAGTGGTGACCTTACGCCATTATCTTATGTTGCTGGTGCATTAGTTGGTGAACGTGATGTGTATTATAAAGGTCAGATTCGCAACAGTGGTGAAGTGATGGCTGAGTTGGGTCTAACGCCATTAGTGCTACGACCTAAAGAGGGGCTCGCGATCATGAATGGTACGGCAGTAATGACAGCCGTTGCTTGTTTAGCCTTTGATCGTGCTAACTACCTCGCTAAATTAGCGGCGCGAATTACTGCCATGGCGAGCCTGTCTATTCAAGGTAATAGCCATCATTTCGATGAGATCTTATTTTCGGTAAAACCACACCCAGGTCAGCAACAAGTTGCTACTTGGATCCGTAATGATTTGAATCATGCAGAACACCCACGTAATGCTGACCGTTTACAAGATCGTTATTCGATTCGTTGTGCGCCGCACGTTATCGGGGTATTACAAGATTCACTGCCTTGGTTCCGTCAAATGATTGAGAACGAGCTGAACTCTGCAAATGATAACCCAATTATTGATGGCCAAGGTGAACATGTATTACACGGTGGCCATTTTTACGGTGGTCATATCGCGATGGCAATGGATAGCATGAAAACAGCAGTTGCTAACCTAGCAGATCTTGCTGACCGTCAGTTAGCGTCTTTGGTTGATACCAAATATAGCAACGGCTTGCCATCAAATTTATCAATGAGTGATGAATCACGCCGTTATATTAACCACGGTTTTAAAGCAATGCAGATTGGTGCATCTGCCTACACCGCGGAAGCATTAAAACAGACTATGCCTGCAAGTGTTTTCTCACGCTCGACTGAATGTCATAACCAAGACAAAGTGAGCATGGGCACGATTGCCTCGCGTGATGCAATGCGTGTTTTACAGCTGACTGAGCAAGTATTAGCGACAACATTATTGGCGACAGTACAAGGTCTACGTATTCGTATTGAACGTAAGGAGTTAGATTTAGAAAGCTTACCTGCCGCTGTTCAAGCCATGCATAACGACATTTGCAGCTTCTTCGAACCCTTAGTAGAAGACCGCCCAATGGAAAGTCTATTACGCTTTACAATTGATGCGATTCAAACACAGCGTTGGGCGCTTTATCAATAATCTCTATACAAGATACAAGATACAAGATACAAGCAAGGTAATACATAAATGAGCAAAAATAGTCTGTTATCAGAATCCGTTATTATTGACGTACCGTTTCATGATTGCGATCCGATGCAAGTCGTGTGGCACGGTAACTATGCACGTTACTTTGAAGTCGCTCGTAGTGCACTATTACGTAAAATGAATTATGACTATGAAGATATGAGTCAATCAGGTTACGTGTGGCCGATTGTTGATATGCGCGTGAAGTATATTGCTTCAGCACGTTATGCTCAGAAGATAAAAGTGGATGCACATTTAGTTGAAGTGGAATCTCGCTTGAAAATGGAGTATGTAATCACCTGCTTAGATACAGGTCAGAAGTTGACTAAAGCATCGACTATTCAGTTAGCTGTTGATTTAGAAACACAAGAATTGCAATTTGTGACACCTGCTGTCTTTACTGATAAGTTAAAGGGTGAACTGAATGGGTAGTTGGCTACGACTGCTGCTCTTACTGTCATTGGCTGGCAATGTGTTTGCTGCCGATGATGCTAAAGATTTAAGCTCGGGTCAAATTAAAGGCTCTGTAGCACCACTGGTACTATTATCGCAGTTTAAACCGCTGGCGATAGCCAGTGGCACATTTGTGCAAAAAAAGTATTTCACGGTACTGAAGAATCCAGTGATCTCCAATGGTGAACTGTTTTTAGATCAAGCATTGGGTTTTGTCTGGCATACCAGTAAACCAATTGCATCGACCATGATACTCAAGGAAGAAGGGCTATTTTCCATCGACCATCGTCAACAGCAGAAGCAGATCAATAATGCCACGCCAATTGCAACCGTACTCATGAGTGCATTGTCTGGGGATCTTGCGGCGCTAGAAAGCCAATTTAGCTTAGCGACAACATCATTAACAAAAGCAGCACCTTCAAGTCAAACTTGTATTGAGTTAACGCCAAAAGACGCGGTGATAGCTAAAGTTATGCGGGTGATTGAGCTATGCGGGAAGGATACTGTCGATCATTTAGTATTATTTGAAACCTCTGGTAACCGTACCGAGATTGAGCTTAGTTTGACTGCGGTTGATGAACTGCCAAAGGCTATTCGTGAGCAACTCTAATTTTAGTAGCTGTAATAATAGCAGCAATAATAGATTTGGACTTAAATGTTACTTGCTGCAATTGATTGTGGTATTGCTATTAGCGGGTTATCAACTCGGTTGGGGGCAATGGAAAATAGAGACTAATATTCTGTCGTTATTACCGACAGACAGTCAAGCGCAAGCGAATCAGCAGCAAGATATAAGCCAAGCAAAATCTGCCTTATTCCAACAAGCTAATCAACGGGTATTAGTGGCGATTTCAGGTGAAAAAGCTATTCCTGCATATTACCAATTAGCTAATACTATTACGTCGTTTAGTGGCATTGAAAATGAATCAATGACCGTCCCTGATATCAGCGATGTTATCGCATTTTATCAGCCTTATCGTGACAGTGTCATGACTGATGACTATCAAGCCTTGTTAACCGAACCACAAGCGATTAATAATTTTGTCTTAGGTAAACTGACGCAAGTAAGCGATCCGTTCGTTAGTGGTAGTTTAGCTATTTCCCCGCGACTGAATTTGGCTGATTTTTTAGCGACAGGTTTAACCCAGTTACAATCGTTTGAAACTGAACAGGGCATTATTGTCGTCAATAAAAATGGGCTAAAACATTACATCATGCCGATTAAGGTGGATGTTGATGGCTTCTCGGTGAAGCAAACTCAAGCATTTTCGCAACAGTTACAAGCAGAATTCCAACGGTTGAAAACAAAGTTTGATGTGGATGTGCTTTACAGCGGGGTATTATTCCATACTGCAGAATCAAGTCAGCAGGCTGAATATGAAATGTCGACCTTTGGCGTGATCTCATTATTGGCTGTGTTATTGATGATTTTAGCGGTATTTCGCAGTGCAAAACCGGTAAATTTGGCGCTACTGGTATTAGCCATTTCGGTGGTTTATGGCTTAACGGCAGTCGTTACTTTATTTAATCAATTACATTTACTCACTTTAGTCTTTGCTGTGACCTTAATTGGCATTGTGATTGATTATTGTTTTCATGCCTTTGTTAGTTTCAGTGTTAGTAACAATAGCAATACTATTGGTGGTATTAAATCGATTCGCACCGCCTTGTGTTTAGGATTTATCACGACTGCATTGGGCTATGCAGCACTAATCATGTCGCCATTATCCTTATTGAGTCAAGTTGCCGTATTCATGATCTTTGGTTTGTTCGGCGCACTCTTAACTGTGCTGCTATTACTGCCTTATTTCAATCTAAGTGGCAAAATAAGTGTGACGCCAAGTGTTTGGACGTTAACTGATAAGCTAAACATTTGGTTAACAAGATTGCATCAGCAACGCCGTATCCTCTTTGTGATATTAAGCTTAGGATTCGTCAGCGCGATCGTCCTCGATGATATCAATTTTAATGACGATATTCGGTTGCTTAATTCCAGCCCCGCATTTTTGATTGATAACGAGATCAAGATGGCAAAGTTAATGGGCTACCAACACAGTCAACGCATTGTGATTACCGCGGATGACAGCGAAGCTTTATTACAACGTCAAGAAGTTTTGTTAGCACGTTTACAATCAGAGCAGCAGCAACAACCGGACTTAGTGGTGAAGAGTATTGCCAGTTTATTACCGTCTGTTGCTAAACAACAAGTAAATAATGACCAGCTTAAAGACGCTGAGCAACAACAGGTTTTCCAGCAGGGATTAGCAATCTTAGGTTTAACTGATACGGTAGATGAATTTAAGCCGTTAACGTTAGATGCGTTTAATTCTGGTCCATTACAGCCTCTATCTGCGGTGTACATTTATCAATATCAAAGCCAAGATGCCAATAATATAGATGAGAGTGTAGACAAGGGAGCTGCGATGAAGCACGCCTTGTGGGTTGAAACCTCAGGGGTGGCATTAAATACTGACTTACAGCAATGGATCGCCACGCAACCTGACATGAGTATTGATAATAAACCTGCGGAAGTGTCTGCGGCATTAAGCCATTATCGCCAAGCGTTATTATTACTGTTCGCGGGTGCGATATTAGTGGTGACGATTGTGTTGTGTTTACGTTTTGGCTTGATACAAGGCTTATTAGGGTTATTAAGTATTGTCGTTAGTGCTGGCGGCGCCTTGCTATTAACGCAACTCAGCTTAGGTCATCTTAATATTTTCAATCTACTAGCGGTATTACTTATTCTCGCCTTAGCCATTGATTATGTTATTTTTTATCAAGAGCATGGATTACAGCGTAATACCGTTTTAGCGATAACTTTATCGGCTATTTCATCTGCGCTAGTATTTGGTGTACTTGCTTTAAGTGTGACTCCTGCGGTAGAAAGTTTCGGCTTAACTGTTATGTTTGGGATTATGTTAGTGTTTCTACTCGCGCCATTAAGTGCAAAGCAAGTAGCACAAGTTGAGAGTGCAGATACTGGTCACGATTTAAATGACAAAACCATTGAGGTAGTAAAATGAAGTGGGCCCATTTATCTGCATTACGTGTACTGGGATTAAATGTACCGCAATTAAGCGCTATGTTATTCACGGTGTTGTTATTAACTGGCTGTATTAGTATGCCACAAAGTCATTTAGTGACAATGGCACCCAATGTCACCTTACAATTAACTGCGCCACCGGAAGTATTACAGATGCAGGCGAAAACGCAATTAATTGAAGCGCAGTTTAATGGTGAAACCCAAAGTTTATTAGCACAAGTTGAGTTTACTGAAACGCAAATTAAATTGGTGGCGATGACACCCTCAGGTATACCGCTGTTTGATGTATTGTGGAGCGTGAATGACGAGGCTGTGATTAATCAATATGTGCCCGTACCTGGATTGGATATCAGTTATGTGATCGCGGATCTACAATGGGTTAACTGGCCGTTGGCGCAGCTACAGTCGGCGACAAATGGTTCATTTAGAGAAGAATTTAGTAATCATGAGGGGCAAATCTCAACAGATTGGACGCGTATATTAACGCAAAATGGTCTGGTTATTTTGACCGTCGAAAAGTTCGATAATCGCTATATCCTTAAGCATTTACTGCGCGATTATCAAATAACAATAACAGAATTAAGTAAGGTGTCACTGTGAGTATCTGTCTAAAAGATTTTGGTGTGGTATGTGCTTTAGGTGATTCGAAAGTATCTGTCGCCGCTGGACTACTACAGGGCTTTCGAGGTGGTTTGGTGCTTGATAGCGAGTTGCCGAATGCTGAACCTCAGTATGTGGGTCGTGTGGCAGATTCAACTTTTGATAAAATAGTAGCCGGTTTAGATACTGATACTAACGATAAAATACTTACCCGTAATGATAAGCTTGGTAAGTTGGCTTATTTACAAATTGCCGATACGCTTGCGCCTTTGATTACTGAGTTTGGGGAACAACGTATCGCAGTAGTGATAGGAACCAGTACCTCGGGTATTGAATACGGCGAGCAAGCATTAAAACAAAAAATAGCGACAGGTGAATACCCTGATAGTTACCATTACAGCATGCAAGAAATGGGTACCACGGCGCAGTTTATTGCTGATTTATGCCAAGCCAAAGGACCTGTTTACAGTATATCGACAGCTTGCTCATCCAGTGGTAAAGCCCTAGTGAGTGGGCAAGCATTACTCGAAGCAGATTTAGCTGATGTGGTAATAGCGGGTGGCGTTGATAGTTTAGCAAAATTGACTGTTAATGGTTTTAAAGCATTAGCATCAACGGCGGCTGTGCAAAACAACCCGTTTTCGGCAGATCGTGATGGCATTAATATTGGTGAAGCGGCTGCATTATTTGTCATGACTAAAGAGCAGGGTGGCATTCAATTATTAGGGGCTGCTGAAACCTCTGATGCCCACCATTTATCGGCCCCGCATCCAGAAGGCGAGGGCGCATTACGGGCGATGCAAGCGGCATTGGCTGAAGCGCAGTTACAAGGTTCACAAATAGATTATGTAAACCTACATGGTACAGGCACGCCAAAGAATGATGACATGGAAGCCAAAGCCATGTTTAACGCTTGTGGCAGTAAGGTATTGTGTGGTTCATCAAAAGGTATGACCGGGCATACATTAGGTGCTGCAGGTGCATTAGAAGCGGGTATTTGCTGGTTATTGCTTCATGATGAATATAACCCAGATCATAAAGTGCCAGACAATGTGAGCGATGGTGAGGTGGATAACAGCCTTGCTACGATAAATCTGGTGAATGCAAAGGCCAACGCAGATCGTACGGCTAAGAATAAGTTACAAACCTGCATGAGCAATTCATTTGCTTTTGGCGGTAATAATATCAGTTTAGTGATAGGAAAACAGCAGTGAACCAATCTACAGTAGTGATAAAATATCCAATAGCGGATGTTTTACCGCATAGCGCACCGATGATCTTACTCGACGAATTGGTGAGTTATGATGACGAAAACGTCAGTTGCCGAGTGACCATCACACCAACGATACCTTTCTTTGATAGTGCTAAACAAGGCGTACCAAGTTATGTCGGCTGTGAATATATGGCGCAAACAATCGCGGCCTATGGTGGTGCGCATGCTCTGGATGATGCAGGCGAGGTGAAAATTGGCTTTCTATTAGGTTCTCGTAAATATAACGCCGAAGTGGGTGTATTTAAAGTCGCGCAAACCTTGTTAATAGAAGCCAAAAAACTAATTCAAGACGAATCAGGACTGTGTGTTTTTGATTGCGTTATAAAAGATGAAGACGATGCGGTGCTAGCAAAAGCTAAAATCAATGTATTCCAACCGCAAGATCCAGCACAATTTTTAAAGGATAATCATGAGTAAACGTATTCTAGTAACAGGCTCAAGTCGTGGGCTGGGCAAAGCGATCGCACTGCAATTAGCAAAAGACGGTTTTGATATTACGGTACATTGTCGTTCTGGCGTTGAAGCTGCGCAGGATACTTGTGCTCAAATTTCTGAACTAGGTCAAAGCACGAGTTTATTACAATTTGACGTATGCGATAGAGCTGCGGCAAAAGCAAGCATCGAAGCGGATATCGCTGAACATGGCGCGTATTATGGCGTGGTGTGTAATGCGGGTATTACGCGTGACATGGCGTTTCCATCAATGGAAGGCGAAGACTGGGATGATGTGATCCGTACTGGTTTAGACGGTTTTTACAATGTGATCCACCCAACGGTAATGCCAATGGTACGCGCTAAAAAAGGCGGTCGTATCGTTACTATGGCCTCTGTTTCTGGCCTCATGGGTAACCGTGGTCAAGTGAATTACAGTGCAGCGAAAGGCGGTATTATCGCGGCATCAAAAGCATTATCGCTTGAGCTAGCAAAGCGCAAAATCACCGTAAATAGTGTCGCACCAGGGTTAATCGAATCAGACATGACCAATGACTTACCTCTCGATGAAATCAAAAAAATGATCCCATTAAAACGTATGGGTAAACCGGAAGAAGTGGCGGGTACAGTGTCATTCTTAATGTCTGATTGTGCGGCTTATATCACTCGCCAAGTTATTTCTGTAAACGGTGGACTAATCTAATGAGAAGAGTTGTTGTAACTGGGATGTCAGCGGTCACTGCACTTGGTGACGATTGGGCTACGTTTAAAGCTGGCCTAGAAAAAGGTGAAAATGCTGTTAAAGTGATGCCTGAATGGGATTATCTTGATGGGCTTAATACCCGCTTAGCAGCACCTGTCCTGCATTTTGAAAAACCAGCACATTATAAGCGTAAACAAGTTCGTTCGATGGGACGTGTATCATTAATGTCGACACGCGCAACGGAGTTGGCGTTAGAACAAGCGCAATTATTAGACCACCCAGCATTAAAAGATGGTCGCACGGGTATTTCGTACGGTTCATCTGTTGGTTCGACTGAACCACTGGTTAATTTTAGCCGCATGATGGACACGGGGAACATGTCTGGCGTAACAGCGACCAGTTATATCCAAACTATGTCACACACGGCACCAGTGAATGTCGGTGTATTCTTCGGTTTGACCGGACGTGTTATTACCACTAGTTCGGCCTGTACGTCGGGTTCACAAGGCATTGGTTATGCATATGAAGCGATTAAATTTGGCCGTCAAGACTTGATGGTTGCTGGTGGTGCCGAAGAGTTGTGCATTACTGAAGCGGCAGTATTTGATACCTTGTATGCAACCAGTGTTAAAAATGATACACCAGCGCTAACACCACGACCATTTGATACTGATCGTGACGGTTTGGTTATTGGTGAAGGCGCATGTACTTTGATTCTCGAAGAATTGGAACATGCCCTTGAACGTGGTGCGACTATTTACGCTGAGATCATTGGCTTTGGTTGTAACTCTGACGGTAAGCATGTAACCCAACCAACCGCGGCTACGATGCAAATTGCCATTGAACAAGCGGTTAAAGATGCGAATGTTGACGTCGCCGAAATTGGTTATGTATGTGCCCATGGTACAGCGACGGACCGAGGTGACATTGCAGAAACCAACGCCACAGCTAATGCGCTAGGTAAAAAACCAATCAGTTCATTAAAGAGTTATTTAGGTCATACCCTTGGCGCTTGTGGTGCAATTGAAGCATGGGCATCAATCAACATGATGCAAGACAACTGGTTCGCACCGACAATCAACTTAGATAATATCGCGCCTGAATGTGGCGATCTTGATTATATTCTTGGTGAAGGCCGTGAGATCCACACTGACGTAGTGATGAGTAATAACTTTGCTTTTGGTGGGATTAATACATCACTGATATTTAAACGCTGGCATAAATAAAATTTCGAGAATATACGCGCCATATTTTTCATTAAGTGGCGCTTTTTTGTAATTTAAACTGGAGTAATGGTTCTACTTGCCGATAATAGGTTATATCTTAATGTAATCAAAAGAGTAGACATTGATGTCGATTAAATTTGTTTTATCTGCAGTGAGCTTAGTTACTTTAAGCCCATTAGTTGCAGCGGAATCTTTTTACCATAGCAATATTGAATTGAGTTATGCTGAAAAGACATGGACGCTTAATACCGAAAATGAAATGTCGGAAAATGTACATTTCAAAACATTAATTGATAAAAAAAGTAACATATCAGAAGTCAGTGGCGCATCGGCAGAATCAACGGACTTTGTACTTGGTTTGGCCAAAACACTGAAAGTGAACGAGTCTATTGAAGTGTACGGTTCGATTAACCTCGGTGTGAATGCGTTAGTTGCTGGCATCGAAGGGCAAGAAAAAGATAAAAATGTCGCGATACTCACATCTCCTGTACTCGGTATAACCTATTCAGACTCACCTGAATATGAAATCGATTTTAACGTTTCATACGACCTGGTAAATCTCGATCATGAGGTTGATGCCATTCAATCAATCTATAACTCTACAGCATTCAAAATCGGCGCTAAATACCACTTAAACTCTGCGATTACGCTTGGTATGGGCTATCACTGGACGGTTACCGAGCAAGATAGGCTAAACCTGAATAATCTTGTATTGTCACTCAGAGTCAATCTCGAGCCTGTTGCTATGTTTTTGATGTAGTTTATATAATGTTATAAACCACATCAAAATAAGGTTATTTTTTTGCCATTAGATAGATAAAGAAAGCACCTCCAATAACGGATGTTACGATACCAACGGGTAAATCTTGCGGTGCAATTATCGTGCGGGCAAGGGCGTCAGCCCAAACTAATAACAAAGCCCCTACTAATGCGCTGATTGGTAATACTTTGTTGTTATCGGCACCGACAAAGATTCGAACGATATGTGGAACCATTAAACCGACAAATCCGATTGCACCACTAAATGCCACCATGGTACCTGTCAGTATTGCACACAATAAAAATACCATAAAACGCATGCGGTTTACGTTAACACCAAGGGTTATGGCTGTTTCATCGCCGGCCATAATTGCATTGAGCGAATTAGCCCAAGACAGCATGATTGGTAATGCAAAACACAATGCTAGCAGAGGATAAATGAGTTGCGACCATTGCGCAGCACCTAAACCTCCTAACATCCAAAAAATAGCGGATCCCGCTATTTTTTGGTCACCAGAAAAGATCAAATAATTGGTTATAGACATCAACATAAAATGTATAGCTACGCCACTTAAAATCAGCTTGTGTTGGGATAATGATGATCCTTTTTTTGCTAAATATAAAACCATTAACATCGAAGAAAATGCCCCAATAAATGCCGCAATTGGTATATTAAAAGTGTTGTTAAATGATGTTACAAAGGTACCTGCATATAAAATCACAGATACTGCTCCGAGTGATGCGCCTGCCGAAGCACCAAATAAATAAGGGTCCGCCATAGGGTTACGGGTTACGGCCTGTAAGCAAGTACCAACTAGAGCTAGGCCTGCCCCGACTAGTACCGCAAGCAGAATACGCGGTAGGCGAATAAACCAAACAATAGATTCTTGTCCTTTACTCCAAATCACGTTGATGCTGTCTGGTATTAGCTTATTGATTATAATAGAGGTAATTGTTTGTATTTTAAGAACACTTGAGCCGAATGTTGTACTGACTGCAATTGAAATAAGTAACACACATACTAATGCGCATAATATAATCCCCAGCTTTATTGTGCATTTATTTAGACATAGTTTACTTTGCTCTTGGGTATCTTGTCGTAATCCGGCGCTTAGGGTTTTGTTGTGAAGTAGATTACTCATTTATTTAAAACACTCTGGGTGTAAATCATGGGCTAATTGTTCAACAGCACCTACATTCTCAACACCCGGTGTCGCAGCTGTATAATCGATAATAGTAAAACGGTTTTGCTGTACAGCGGTTAAATTTGCGGTGATAGGAAAATGTTTTAAGAAGGCAATATTGTCTTCAGCTTTGGACGAATTATAGTTAATTATCACGATATGTTCAGGGTTAGCGTTTACAACGGTTTCCCAGTTGACTGAGCCCCAACTTACGGCTAAATCATGGAGAATATTAGTACCACCTGCCGCTTCAATAATCGCATTCGGTGTCGCTAATCCACCTGCTGTGAATGGCTTTTCTATGCCACTATCATAAACGAATACAGTGGTTTTATTGACCCCCTTCAATTGTTGCTTTATGGCAGATAAACGCTGTCTAAAAGATGAAATTAAAGTCTTTGCCCTTGTTTCAATATCGAATATTTTTCCTAATGCCATGATGTCGTAAAATGTATCTTCTAAGCTGGTACTTGCCTTATTTTGTACGTGTGCACAAGACTCTTTGATTAGATAAGTTTTAATGCCAAATCTAGCTAAGGATGCAGGCGTAGTCGGACCGCCCACAGGCATGCCATAATTCCAACCGGAAAAGAAAAAGTCTGCATCGATATTGAGTAAATTTTCTACAGTGGGCTGTTTTGATGCTACCTCTGGTAAATTTATAATTTGAGCAGCAAGTTTTGGCGATATCTTGTTGTATGCTGAGACTCCAGAGTAGGCGACCATATTGTCTTTTAGGTCTAGAGCGAGCATGATATTAAGCATGTTAATATCATTGGCAACTGCACGTGTTGGAACGTTTGGATAATCAACCTTGTCACCGCATACGTCAATAGATACGGCTGCCCTTGATATAGAGGGCATCAATAGGGCAATGAATACAATTTTTGTTAATTTTGAGCAAAATATTTTTGTTGTGTTCATTTTTAACTCTTTCTTTAGTATATATTTTTATGAAGTGAGGAGGGTTTTGATTTAATCGGTGCTAAATAACGAATATAGGGGGTGTCGTTATCATCGTGCTGATGAACAATTGCATCCATCGCAAAATACTGCTGAAGCGTATGTTGCGTTAGCACTTGACTTGGTGAGCCTTGTGTTACAATTTCACCGTTATTTATTAGGTATAAATGATCGCAATAACGTGCGGCAATGTTTAAGTCATGCAAAGTACATAATACTGAAATACCGAGTGACGCGATAAGGTCTAACAGTTCATATTGATAATGAATATCTAGGTGGTTTGTTGGCTCATCGAGAATGAGTAACTGCGGTTTTTGTACCAAGGCTCGCGCTAATAGACAGCGCTGTTTTTCACCACCCGATAATTGGTCGAAACATTGGTTTTTAATTGCAGTTAAATTAACTTTATGCAATGCATCATCAATGTCATCCTGATATGCCCCTGGATTTGAAAATAATCCACAGTGAGGTGTTAACCCCATCGCTATAACTTCTTTGACTGTAAACCCAAATTCAGCTGGTATTTCTTGTAATACGACAGCGACATGTTGAGCAAAATATTTTGCAGATAAGCTATGTATGTTTACTTGATTTAATAATATCTGTCCTGAATCTGGTCGATAAAGACGATAAGCACAACGTAGTAGCGATGATTTACCTGAGCCGTTGGCGCCGATTAAACCGACGAATTGACCATGTTTAACTGTCAGATTAATATTTTTTAAAATGGCTTTATGGGTAACAGACCAATTAAGTTGATTAATCTGCAGGTGCATAAGCTCTCCTAATAATTAAATTTAATGAACGTATATTTAGGTTTATATCCTTGATCCTATCACTAAATTTGTTAAGTAACAAAGTGATGGGGTGTCGTTATGAAATTTAATGTTGACATGTTAATGATTGTCGGTCGATTACACTTTCGTTTAAAGGGGGCTTTATTTACTCTATTTAAAATTAAGCTGTAAATGAAAGTAATTGATTTTTAGCATTGTTGGGCCGATCAAAATTGCGATAAACTACAGGCATATATTGATACAGGTTATAAATATTCATGGAATCATTCGACAAAATATATCACCGAGCTGCGGAACGTAAAGGCGGAGAACAGGCGTTAGCGTATTTATTATCTCAACCACTGACAAACGATGAGCTTGTCAGTGTACCTGACAGAGATGTGCTGGCTGAGTTTACTCGGGCTATCTTTAAATCAGGTTTTGTATGGCGAATTATTGAAATTAAGTGGGATGGATTTGAAGAGGTGTTCTGGGGCTTTGATATTGATAAGCTGATCTTAATGCCTGATGATATGTTAGAGCGTAAAGCGGCTGATACTAAAATCATTCGTAACTATACCAAAGTAAAGACAGTACGTGATAATGCTATGTGGCTCAAAGAGATCTGTGACGAACATGGCTCTGTTGCTAAGTGGTTAGCACAATGGCCTGCTGATGATATCGTGGGCTTGTGGCAATATATGAAAAAACACGGCAGTCGTTTAGGCGGTAATACTGGCCCGTATGCATTGCGTCGATTAGGTAAAGATACATTTATTTTGAGCAGTGACGTTGAAGCTTATTTCCGTGGTCATCAACTCATCGATGGTGGGCTTATGACAAAACGTAGTTTAACCACGATCCAAAATACCTTTAACCAATGGCGACTAGACTCGGGTTACAGTTTGCAAGAACTTAGCCAAATTGTCGCTTATTCAGTCGGTGATAATCGCGTTGGTTTTAGTGGCGCAGTGCAGAATAATACCGAAGTAGATAATAGTTCCGAAGTAGAGAGTGTTAAATAATGAAAATATGTATGGATAAGTTAATTATTACCGTGGTATTAATGTGCTCATTTGCATTCCCCGTACAGGCGTTGACGGTAAAGTTTAGCGAAGCAGACTTGCAAGAGAAGGTCTCGAGTGTCATGCCGCTAGTGAGAAAAACTTCATTTCTGACGGTTGAACTGAGTAAGCCTGTACTCGCGTTAGCGAAAGATAAGAATGAAATTGAGCTGCAATTAAATGTTAAACTATTAATGGCAGGGTTAGAATACCGTGGTTATACGCGACTAACTGGTTCACTGAGTTATAATTCCGAAAAATCAGCGTTCTACGTAACAAATATGAAGGTGCGTGAAGTGAAGGTGGAAGGCATGCCGGACTTGTTTGCACCACAAGTGATCCAAATGGCAGAGCAAGTGGTAAATCCTGTTCTTAATCAGATGCCAATATACAAGCTCAAAGATGATTTAACAGAAAATATGATTAAAGCTGTTCTAGAGTCAATTGAAGTGCGTAACAAGGAATTAGTTGCGACACTCAAAGTCATTTAACAAAAAATACCGCGTAACGCTAATGTTAAGCGGTATTTTAATATTTAGATTCAGCTAGTCCGCTATAACTTAAATACGCCGACCATATCACCAAGACGCATCGAAAGATCGCGTAATGCATGACTTGACTTCGCTAAGCCTTCTGCAGTATCTGCTGTGCACTGAGTGATATCATTAATTTCAACGATGTTTTGATTGATTTCATTGACCACTGTTGATTGTTCTTCTGTTGCTGTTGCGACTTGTGTGTTCATGTCCGAAATATGGCCAATCCGCTCACCAATAGACACGAGTGCTGTCGAGGTATCAGTTGTCGCGATTGTACCCTGTGTGGTTAACTCTCGGCTTTTTAGCATAGCTGCTACTGCGCTGCTGGCCTCATTTTGTAAGTTATCAATCATGGTTTTAATTTCGTTGGTAGATTGATCAGTACGGCTTGCTAAATTACGTACTTCATCCGCTACCACGGCAAAGCCACGCCCCTGTTCACCCGCACGTGCCGCTTCGATCGCTGCATTAAGGGCCAGTAGATTCGTCTGTGCTGAAATGCTGCTTATCACCTCTAAGATACCCCCAATTGCCTGAGTATTATTAGCTAATGAGTCGATAACTTGGCTAACTTCATCCACATCACCTGCAAGCTGGTTAATAACACTACTAGCTTGGGTTACAACATGTTGACCATCGGGTTTCAGCTTCTGCATTCTGGGCTTCAACGGCTGCCGCAGATGCGTTATTAGCGATCTCGTTAACTGTCGCGCCCATTTCATTAATTGCAGTCACGACCAAAAAGGTGCGGTCACGTTGGTTATGGCTATTATCTAACGTGATTTGCGCTTGGCCAGCCACTTCTGCTGCGGCTTCCTGGAGGGCTTCACCAGTGCGAGATACTTCTTGCATTGAATCGTGGATCTTAGTAATAAAACTATTAAAGCCTAATGACAATTGCGCAATTTCATCGTGTCCTTGAATATCAATACGCTGACGCAGATCACCGTCGCCATTACCAAGTTCAGCAAACACATCTGCGATACGTTGAATTGGACGCGTAATGTTGTTACCTAACCAGATTGCGATGAAAGTAAAAGCAAGGGCTATTACAAATGTCCATAACATGATCTTGTTATTGGCTTGCGCTAAGCTGGCGAATGCTTCCTCGGTTGGCAACTCAGCTATCACATACCAATCCATTGATGGGATATAGCTACTGGCAATTAATGTGTCGTGACCTGAAATAGTCGTATCTGCTAGATTGAAAGCTGTTTTTTGCAATAGGGTAGTGGCTACTTTGCTATCATATTGTTGGACTAGGCTGGTCTTACCCATAAGCGCATTGTCATTATGTAAACGGATCATGCCTGCTGCATCCACCAGATAAACAAAACCACTCTGCTCTAGCTTAAATTGATTGATAAAGTCGACCATTTCATCGAGAGATTTTGACAGGCCTGACATGCCTTGCCCACTACGTTGCTGGTAGTTAATAAAGAGTTTCATCTCACCGTTACTTTCTCTAAATACACTCACAGACTGCTGTTGATTACTGTTGGTAAAGTCGAAAAACCAGCTATCTTGTTGCTGGTTAAGTTGACGTAAAAACCCGTTTTGATTCCAATAGTCACCAGTCTTGCGGTTAGCAAAGGAAGCATCAATAAGCTGATATTGGCTTTTTACATCATTTAGTACTTGCACAAGCTGGGCTTCTTGCGCAGGGGTTCGTTCCGTTTGCAATAACTCAAGCATAAACTGGTTACTCGCCAGTTGCTGGGCTGCTTGTTGTAAGCTTGATATCTCTTTATCAACCTGGTTACGGATCTGCATTAATTTAGCGGGCAGTTCAGAAGTGGTTAAGCGTGTTTCAATGACGTCTTTAGCTAGGTTTTGACTCACGAAGCCGACGAGTAAGGTCGCGGTAATAACGGCACTAATCATAGTGATGATCAGTTTTTGCTTGATACTAAATTGACTGAAATTCATTAGGGTATTGTCCTAGCCTGTCGATAAGAGAATTCAAATGTAAAAATTACTGGATTTGAGTAATAATCAGCACTTTAATTTGAATTATTATAATTACTGTTTAACATTATACTTTAATTAACGGCATTAATAACGAAACCTTTAACCATATAGACTATGTTTATGTGTGGTTTTAATTAATTAAGTGGCTTATTGTTTAAAACATGGCATTTTTATAGTATAAGAGCCAGCTGAATTGAGAATATCTAAAAATTAGGAACTGCAGATGTCTAAAATGTTTTTCAAAGGTCGTATTGACGCGAGATTAAATCACGTTAAATCTGGCTATAACACTAAACGTGATATTAAGCTTGGGACTGACGAGTTACCTTTAAATTTGACCGTGCAAACACCAGAGCGTAAAACTGAAATTGAAGCGATTTTAGCTGACACTAAATTAGTTGCGAACATTGAAATAAATGCAGAAAAAGAAGAAAACACCCGTGATTTAGACGGTATGTTAAATAAGCCAAAAACAACTGTATTCGAAAAAATGCCTAGCCGTAATGATCCTTGCTTATGTGGCAGTGGTAAAAAATACAAAAAATGTTGTGCTTAATTTATAGTGACCGTCATTTAATTAAATAACGTTGACCCTATTTTGCATTAAGCCCTTAGTCATAATGATTAAGGGCTTTTTTATACCTGTTACTTAATGTGAGCTGTGACCATTTATTTCAATAAATGAACAATTTTACCGGTAACATCGGCCACTTAAATTGCCATACAACCACTGACATAATCAACACTATTAATATAGCTATATCTTACTAAAATTACGCCCATATAAATAAGGAGATCTATATGAGTTTGTTGTATTTTTTTTGGTGGCTTGCGCTCATCAACTAAACTCGTACAGCGCTGTTGCTGACAGGGATGCAAAGGAGATTGGATATAGATCAGCCTGGCAGGGGTGAAAGAAGTACTTCTACACATTAAGTAATGTTTCTTTATATTCAGTCTTTAGCATAAAATGGCCTTACTCACTTTGGTGGTAAGGCTATTTTTTTGCACTTTAACTCCGGATGTTTTATACAATACCAAAGCTTTGTTTTAATAGTTTTAGGTAACGGCGGCTTACGGGTAACTTTTTACCACTTGTCGTCACGATTTCGGCTAAACTATTATCCAATAGTTGGATCTCTTTAATTGCTTTAAGATTAACAAGGTACTGACGATGGCAGCGAATTAAAGGGGTCTTTTCTTCTAGTACTTTCAATGTTAATTGGCTCGTTGTTTCTTGTTGAGCAGTATTAATGTACACACCTGATAATCCGCTGTATGCAAATTCAATATCTTCAGTGGCTATAATGAGAATACGGTTGTGACCAATGCAAGGAACTTGCGCCAACTGTTTATGCTCCTCTATCGCAGAGTCGTTCTGCTGTGCAGCTGACTTGATTAACCTGTCTACCGTTTTTTGTAAGCGTGCGGGATCGATAGGCTTAAGTAGGTAATCAAAAGCGTTCTCTTCAAAAGCCTGTAAAGCATATTGATCATATGCTGTTGAAAACACAACTTTAGGCATATTGTCAGGATTAAGCATCGAGAGCATTTTAATGCCCGTAATCTGTGGCATCTGAATATCTAAAAATATAATATCGGGCTTTAATTTGTTAATGAGTTGCAAGCCTTCGATTGCATTTTCTGCTTGTTGAATTACTCGAATTTGTTTGGTTTCATGTAATAATTCGATTAACTCTTCACGAGCATACTGTTCGTCGTCAATGACGATAGCATTGAGCATGAGCTAGTGTTCCTTATTATTAATTGTTATCGTGCTTATCGGTAGCAAAAACGATATTTGAGTTAGCTTATTTGCTATGCTTGAAATCTGTAGACTTGAACTTTCATTAAAATGATTAATTAGTCTTTTATCTACTATTTTCAGCCCTAAACCTTTTGTATCTTCTTCTGTTGTGACAAATGTACCTGCATTGTCGGTGACAAAAATAAGCGTCCCTTTGGCTGTTTTTTTACTGTATATCTCTAATTTACCTGACCCTAACATAGTTGAAATGCCGTGCTTAATGGCATTTTCGATGAGGGGTTGTAGGGTAAAACTCGGTAGTCTTATATCCATTAAATCTGGGTCGATATTAATATTGACCGTTAATCTATCTGTTAATCTGGCTTGTTCAATGGTTAGATAAGCGTTTACGTGAGATAGTTCTTCACGCAGGGTCACCGATTCAATGTTCTGTTTAAGGTTACTACGGAAAAATTGTGAAAGGTGCTGGATCAAAGCCCTGGCTTTATCTGGTTCACGGCGCGTCACGGCACTGATTGTTGTTAGCGCATTAAATAAGAAATGTGGGTTAACTTGAGCATGTAATAATTTAAGTTCTGCTTGTGTTAATAGTGTTTGTTGCTGCTGGTAGTGACCAAGTAATATCTGACTTGACAGTAATTGTGCGATCCCCTTTGCCATCGATATATTGATATTAGACACTAGCTTTCGGTGTAGTTCGTAGAATTTGATTGTGCCTACGACCTCATTGTCACCATTACGTAACGGCAAGATTAATGCTGACCCTAATCGGCATTTGTTATCAATAGGGCAGCGATAGATACTTGTACTGTTGAGATCTATGATGTGGTTTTCATTAATCGCTTGCTGAATGTAATCTGAAATGGGCACGTTCGCTTTATGATGTCGCTCACCGATACCAACAAATGCCAAAATATTATGTCTATCTGTAATCGCTATCGCACCGACATTTGTTTCTTCATAAATAATGTTTGCAATGGTTCTCGCACTTTCGGTATTAAGGCCTTGATTAAGGATACCGACACTGCGATCTGCAATTCTTAATGCGCGTTGTGAAAATGCGGTTGAATACTTTTCAAAAATAGATTTTCTATCCTCGATAATACTCATAAATAAGACGGCGCCAATCGTGTTTGCAGTGATCATAGGCAGTGCTATTTGACTGACCAATGTTAATGCTTGTTCGTAAGGTTTGGCGACAGCGAGTAAGATTGCCATCTGTGTTAGTTCTGCAATCAAGGTAATGAGAAAAATGACTTGTGGTTTAAATAGGTCGTTAATTTTGTTTTTACGTAACAGATAGACATGTAACAAACCACCAATCAAACCTTCTACGGATGTCGAAATAGCGCAAGCGAGATCAGTAAAACCGCCCATAAAATAACGGTGCATACCGCCAGTCATGCCGACGCCTAATCCGACAATAGGGCCACCAAATAGCCCACCCATCACAGCGCCAATTGCTCGGGTATTCGCTATTGCATCTTGGTATTGTAAACCAAAATAACTGCCCATGATGCAAAACACCGAAAATAATAAATAACAGCTAAGCTTATGTTCCCAGCGTGAAGATATATTTAATAGGGGCATGAAAATAGGTGTTTTGCTGAGTAGATAAGCGAACACGAGGTAAACACACATTTGTTGTAATAGAGAGGGGATCAAATCCATAATATCATCTCAATTTTATTGATTAATAACAAACAGTAACGAGAATTATTTTCATCTTAAGTGCTGAATGCGCTATTCATTTATGAATTAGGCAGCATACTACACACTTACTAAAAAAACCTATTGAATTTAATCATTTAGCTTTGTTTTAGTTGTTTTTTAACCGATAAATAGTAGTTAGCTTAAATCAGGAACAGCTTTATTACTTTTTGTTATATTTCAGAGACTATAAAGTTAGTTATTTCAATAATATACCTTGGATTAATACGAAATGATATTATAAGCTAAATTAATGTATAAATAGGATGATTTACCAGTATCGTGAACAAGGTGACATTAATACAACTGTTTGCCGTGTAAATATGGGGGAATCTGTTGCGGCTGGATGCGGATTTATCAGGGATGTTAATAAGGACGTTAGCAACATAATCTAGGCTGCTAACGTTGAGCATCATTAGAATACTAATTCGATATCCGCTTTTAATTGCACTAACTCACTGCATACTGATGGTGAGCCTTCGTTAAAATCAAATGTTTTATCATTTAAGGCGCAGATTGTACCGACGACAACTCCTTTAGCCATCAGTGGAAACCCAAGGTAAACACCGAGATTAAACTTCACGTAATCTTCGTTGCCTTTCCATTCATCATCAATACTTGCATCTGGGATAAATACCGGTTGTGCTGTATCTACAACACGTTCGCAATACAACTCATGACAACCAGGCTGTCGGCTTTTAGGACCACAGTCTCCCACGTTATAAATAGGTTGTTCATTAGCAACGACAACTTCCATCGTGTCGGGTTTTGACTCCATAATCAGGATTGAATGTAAGCCTGAATGATTGGCGAGCGTATTTAGACGCTCTTGCCATTCAGAGAATGATTGTTTGATGTTAACAAATGGCATATTTGATTCCTTATATCCTTATTTGGAGGTAGTTTTAATTATACGTCTTCAGTGTGTATTTTTAGTTGATTAGATCTCACTTTTACAATCTTTACAGTAATTTTTTGTCAGTTAAACGATATGTTATAAGCATATATAACTGTGTTTATTATGTTTTACTTACCCAACTTAACCCTATCTTAACCTTCCATTATTTATACTTGCTTCAGTTTAATTGAGGTGATAAACAATGGCTTATTCTGGTCCATTACGATATTCAGTGTTAGCACTACGTCATTCAATGTTAGCACTTACTTTAATAACCGTCGTAGGCTGTAGTAATACCGTGCGTTTTAACTGGCCTATTGAACGCTTAGTCGAAAACTCAAGGGATAAAGTGACCGTTAACTTTCCCCCCTGAATGAGACTAAAATGGTGCTGGATAACGTTTTAATACCGATTCAATATCTGTTAATGCTTGTGGTGTTAGCTGTGTTGAAAAGGCTCTGATGTTTTCTTTTAATTGAGGAAGTGTTGTCGCGCCAATAATCGTCGACGTTACACCATCAACTTGATCGCACCAGGCTAAGGCTAATTGCGCGGGCGTGATGCCATGCTGGTGGGCAATGTCTACATACTCTGTTGTCGCAAGGTGGGCATCTTCAGTATTTCTGTATAATTTATTGCGTTGTGAGAATGTCCAGCGACTGCCTTCAGGTCGGGCATTGTTTAAATATTTTCCTGATAACATACCTGTCGCCAGCGGAGACCAAGGTAGGTAGGCGATATTTTCATGTACGCAGTTTTCGATTAAATAGGGCCAGTCTTTTGCGTGTAATAAGCTGAATTCATTTTGAATTGAAACCATACGCGGCAGATCATATTGTTCACTGAGCTTAAGATAAGTATTAATTCCCCATGTTGTATCATCAGACAAACCACAAAAGCGGATCTTACCTGTATCAACACAATGTTTTAACCCTTGTAAAATATCAAGCATTTGTGCGGTATGGTCGGCCGCATTGATATTACTAAAGCGGATCTTATTGGGACTGTGCTGACTAAAGTGCGGATTAGGGCGGTTTGGCCAGTGGAGCTGGAATAAGTCGATATAGCTGGTCTGTAAACGTTTTAACGAGGCATCAACGGCCTGAACGATAGCATCTCCGGTAATCGGTCCACCGTTACGTACCCAAGGCAATCCGGGACCTGCAATCTTAGTCGCTAATACTATGTCTTTACGACGATGCGGGTTGGCTGCTAGCCAATTCCCAATAATAGTCTCTGTTTTACCATAGGTCTCTGCCGATGGTGGCACGGCATACATTTCAGCCGTATCAATAAAGTTCACGCCCTGTGATAACGCGTATTCAATTTGTTGATTAGCATCTTGCTGGTTATTCTGAACCCCCCACGTCATGCTGCCTAAACAGACTCGGGACACAGACAAACCGCTACTACCTAGTGTTGAAAATTGCATTATCATCCTTATGCTACTTCTTTTTTATCATTATACGTCTGCTAATACCATTAATCGAGTATAACTAGATGTAAATTTGCATAAGTTAGCGGTAACTTTATATTATAGCTAGTGATGTTGCTTTATCTTTTAGTATCAGTCGCTTACAAATGAAAGGCTATGTAATCAACAACAGCTTTGTCAATGCCAATTGAGCTGATTAGGTATTTTTGATCAGTATTATTTGAAGTACTGCACATAAACGTGAAAGCTTGTCGCATTATTTTATTATTACATTATGAGTACCTAGTTATTAATACTTTTGAGTGTTCTAATGATTTTATAATGTGATTGATGACAGTATTAGACCGAAATATTTACATAAGGTTAAGCCGTTAAGACTTTATAGGACTGAAAAATGGAATTATCTCACGAATCAAATGCGTTAGATGCGTATATGCAACAAGTGAATAAAAACAGCACGTTGCTGACAAAAGAAGAAGAATATGAAGTTGCAGTCGCTGTCGGTAAAGGGGACTTACGCGCTAAAAATCGTATGATTGAAGCCAACCTACGCTTAGTGATCAGCGTTGCTAAACGTTATCAGTATAGCGCTATTCCTTTAGTCGATATCATTCAAGAAGGGAACACTGGATTAATTCGTGCGGTTGAAAAATTTGATGCGGATAAAGGCTATCGTTTTTCTACTTATGCTATTTGGTGGATAAAAAATAATATTGAGCGCTGTATCATGAATAGTGCTCGTACCATTCGCATCCCCATTCATGTTGGTAAAATGTACAAAAGCATTGTTAAGGTTGCCAGAGAGCTCGGACTAGATGTTAGCTGTGATAACGATTTGGTTGTGATTGCCAAGGTACTCGAAACAGATGTAGATGAGGTAATGGAAATCATGTCACATTATTTCAATGAATTAAGCCTAGACAAAGGGATTATTACTGGGATTGATTCAGTCACAACACTTGTTGATATCATTAAAGACGAATCGGTAAGTACACCGAGTGAAGAGATTGAAGGTGGTAGCACGCGGAATTATCTTTTAACGTTATTAGAAAATTTACCAGATTGTGAGCGTCGTGTCGTTGAATTACGGTTTGGGTTAACAGGCGAGGAGCCATTGAGCTTGTTACGAATTGGTGAGCGTTTATCCATTTCTCGTGAAAAAGCGCGGACTATTATTCGCTCCAGTCTGAGAAAGCTAAAGCCTAAATTATTAGTGGACTGTGTACAGCAACATGATTACATCTCTTAATATCAGATTACAGTAACACTGCGCTGTAGTCGCTTGCTGGTACTTTATTCGTTGGTAACAGCAAGTGCGTTGATTATCTCTCTTTTTCGAGTGAGAGTAGTTGCTGTTTTAATTCCAAGCCATAAGCATAACCCACTAGTTTCTTATTCGCGCCAATCACTCGGTGGCACGGAATTATAATCGGGATAGGATTTTTGTTATTAGCCATACCTACTGCTCTTGATGCATTTGGATTACCCAATCCCGCTGCAATGTCCTTATAACGGCGTGTTTCGCCATACGGTATTTTAGTTAATTGCTGCCAGGCATGACGTTGAAATACGGTACCGGTAGGGTTTAATTCTAACTTAAAAACGTGGCGTTCATTATTGAAGTATTCACGTAGTTGTTGTTTCGCGTCATTAAAAAAAGTACTGGAGTGTTGCCACTCGGTATCAATGTTAATCTCTTTGGTGTCATTATCAATCAATAGCTGGCTAATGCCTTTTTCATCTCCGACTAGGATGATGAGGTAATCAGGTTCATCTGAAGGTGTCGCTAGTTGGACGGTGAATTTATCGTAATACATAAAGGCTTTACAACTTGGGTTGAGAATATCGAGGCCTAAAGTTTAGTTTAATCTTACAAAATTTATTGTTATCTGGATCGGATAAATTGCACCGTAATACACCCATATAAAAATAATGTATGTGTATTTTCATTTATCAACCCTTAAGGGATAGGTTGATTTTCTCGTTTTTCTCCTTTAGCAAATATTTCTAATTTATTTATACAACTAAAGTCGGTATTTTTTTCCTGTGCCTCAACCATTAGTCTTAATCGATTTATTGCGATCTGTTATTGAAAACAACAAACCACTAAATATTATAAAGCCTATCTGATATACCTTTTAGTGAGGGGAGGTATACCCGTTTAACAATATCGCAATGTTGAATGAGACATTAGTATTAGTGAAAAGAAGTGAAGTTGATATGTTGCAGTTACGTCGAAATGAGAAGGATTTTTTAACCCGACTAGATGTTAAGTATCAGACCAAATTTGAGTGTAATTATCCATTTCTTACTCTATTAATACACGTTTGGAATTGTTGAAGTCGCACCTTCGTAATGTTGCCGCCAATTCTGCTGAAGAAGCGAATAAATCAGTATTACAAGGTAAAGCGACCATTCACCATGTTAGCCATTCGATTAATGCGCTTGCTGAACAGCTACAGTCCTCGGTAGACGTTGCGAATAATCTCGCTGAAAATGGCAATAGCATTAGTATTGTTTTAGATGTCATTTGCGACACATCGGTTTTAAACGGTTATAAATGGAGATAACCGTTTAAAGTAATACACCTTTAGTTGGCTGGAATAAAAGTTTTAGCCAAGTTACTGATCGTATCAATATCGGTTTTCAACTCATCCATTTGTGTCACCACGGTGTCGGTATGTTGCCAGTTCAGCTCTGAACCTTGCTTAATATCGATAACGTGGTTGTTGATCTCATTTGATACCATACTTTGCTCTTCAGCTGCCGTAGCAATCTGCATCGATAGGTGTGACAGTTGCTGCATTTTTTCATGAATGATGGCAATGGCTTGATCTGATTGTTCTGCTTTCTCGACACATTGATCGGCATTGTTTTTATTTTTTTTCATCATAATGAGCCAGTCATTAATTGTTTCTAGCATGGTCGATAAGCTAGAATGAATGTGTTCTGCAGTATCTTGTGTGCGTGATGACAAGGTGCGAACTTCATCTGCCACCACTGCAAAACCACGGCCTTGTTCACCTGCTCGCGCAGCTTCAATCGCAGCGTTCAGCGCTAAAAGGTTGGTTTGGTCAGCAATAGCTTGAATGTCGGTCATCAAACTGCCCACATTTTGCGCTTCGGTATTGAGTTTGTCTGCGGCAGTCGATGCTTGCTCCACTTCATTGGCTAATTGTTTAATGTCAATGGTGGTTGTGTTAATCCCATCTTGGGCCATTTCACACAGTTTAAAAGTGGCGCTAATTTCATCTGATGTTTCGACACTATTACGTACAATTTCATCCGTCGAGGTGAGCATTTGTGACATAGCCGTGCTTACTTCGGTTAACTCTTGTTGTTGATTCACCAAGTTCGTTCTGATTTTCTCTGCACCGAGTGAGACCGTGTTAATCACGTTTTGTACTGGCTTAGTTGAATCTAAAGTACGTTCTAAAATGGCTTTTATTTTCGTTTTTAAAAGTCCCATATTAAAATCAAAGACGCTGGCGGTCCCTTTACCAAAATATACTTGGCGGCTGACACTATCAAACGTGGATTGCATACGTTGCGCTTTTTGTGCCATTGGGATGATGTCTTGCCAGAATACAAGCATTGGTGTCACCGCGGCAAAAAAGGCAATAACGGAGGCTGCGAAACCTAAATAGTTGTAGATAAAGACTTGTGAGACAAGACTGATTAAGGTTAACAGGATAAAGCGTTGAGTACGCGTAAACTCAAATAGTAGCCCTTTACCTTGTAGTTTTTTGTATACATTACTTGCTCGGCTTACCATTTGCGATGTCGCAGGTGTAGCGACTTCTTGATGACCAACTATTCTGCCATTTTCAAATTGCGGGGTAATGAAGATATCAAACCAAACATCATTATCTTTGTTTGTTGTTTTACAAATAATCCCCTGCCAAGAGAAGCCTTGTGCCAAGGTTTTTCTTATTTCTTCTATCACGGATGAAGGCATGGTTGACGAGTTCAGTTCTCGGCTATTTTTTCCTAATAATACGTCTTGTGCATAACCTAATGCGTCACAATAATGATTGTTAACATAAGTGTATTCACCTTTGTCGTTTACTAATGAAATTAACTGCGCTGCGCTGTCTGTCATCAAATTACCTATAAATGAATAACATGAAAAAAACCAAAATAACATTGAACTTACCTTTAGTCATCTTATAGTTACTTTTTATGTGGTTATTCGTGATGCAAAAACCAAAAAGCCTAGGAGTTAACCTAGGCTTGGGTATTAACCAACTATTTACTATCCGTTATTAGCATCGCCAACAATAATTAGTGTCAGGGTCGGTATACCAAATGAAGTTGGTTGTACCTCCACTTTCTGCCCATGATTGCATTTGTGGGTAAGCAAGTAATATATCGATATATTCATGTGGGTGTGTCCATACAGAAGGAACAAGCAGTACCCAAGGGTGACCTGTCACGGTTTGATAGTAAGTATTTGTGCTGTCATTTGAGACATCATCACCTGTGCCAAGTAATGTGAGATCCGCTAAATCAGATGGCTCTCTATCAATAAGATGAATTTCTTTACCTCGTTCACCAACACGAAATATGAAGGCGTTGTACGGTGCATCTCCAAGTGTTGCGACAGTAACAGGCGTGGTAAATACAGCATTGAACGAGAGTGATATGAAGGGTCTATCATCGCCACTTTGTGTATTATAGAAAGGATATGTACCGGATGGTAATACATCGAACACATTTTCGATAAGTACCATTACTGTTTCGCCAGTATGACCTGCTTCTGGCGTTAGTGGACTGACGCTACCATCGATACTTACTGTCGCGCTTTTTATATTAGACGCATTCGTGCCTGGCAAACTAATCGCGAAAGCATTCGCATAACTGGCCCCTCGAGCAATGGCCAAACCTGTCATCGCTATCTCTTTTATATTACCGGCCGCATTTGTGATTTTATTGAATGTATGGCGAAGTACAAAATCATTAAAGTCATAATCACCTCTGTTTGGCCATTGGTCCTCAAATGCTAATGCGCCTTCCGGGTAGTAGTTATTAAATGCCCGTTCTGGATCGGAAGGATAATCATCATAGGCATCATTGATACCATCGCTATCACAATCGACACCAATGTCTTCCCAAGTCGCGAATTCGGGGTTACTCATCAGGCCGTTTAAGTCAGTTGCAGTGACTTGTACACGCCAGGTTTCGCCTACAACAATTTGACTAGCAATGACAGTATTGCCTTGATGATTTGTTTTACCCGCGACTTCATCATCAACCACGCTACCTTGACCAACGTCCACAAACCATCGATATGAATAGGTCACGCTATCGCCATCTGGATCGGGCTGTGTTGGACCAGTGACATTAATGACCAAGTCATCTGTGGCTTGGGTACAACTGATTGGCGTCATTGCTAGTGTTGGTTGTGATGGTGGGTTATTCGTCGTTTCCATATAAGTAATCGTTAACAAACTGTAATCGAGGATTGTCACCCAACCAGAGGCATTCATATCAATATCGATGAACACATTGATTAAACCGTCATCCGTCATTGAGGATGTTGGGATATCAAACGTTGTCTCTGACCATGTGTTATTTGAGCCTTGTAACAAACCTGGGTTTAAGTCGACGCCATCAATACTGATACCATCATACTCACCGGTTGTACTGTGAAATATTTCTGAATCAATATCATAACCACGTATTAATAAGGTCGCACTTTGAATTTGAACTAAGGGGTTAGTGATAATGTTTGTGAAACTGTGTTGCCAGCCAAAATCCTGTGATGCATTAGTGTAATAATTGAATCCCCCATTTTGTGGGCCGATACCCGGAGGTGTATAATGTGGTGCTGTACTCGACACATCAATTTTTTGCGTGTAGGTGAATGCACCATAACCCTGATCAACAGTATCTTCTGTTGTGGCTAAGGCTAAAGCTGAATTTGTTACTAAAGCACAAGATAGTGCAAGTAGAGCAAGGTAACAGGGTTTATCGAATTTAAATTTATGCATACTTATACCTACTTTTACAATAAATCCGAATCAAAAACAACGTCACAACCTAGAGGTTGTGTTGCTGCGATTTGTTCTTTATATAGTGTATTAATGCAAATTGAATCATGTAGTTGAGTCTTTACTGTAATGCCTTTCCACGAATTTAAAAGAGTAAGCAATACCTCAACGTCACCTTCACTGGTGGTCATGGCTTTTAAGAAGGGACTTGAACTGGTGTTGTTATTCTTATCAATGCTGTAGATCTCGATATAGTGTTTACCTGTGATGTTAATTGGTATGCCGTCAAGTTGGCTAATATTACTAACATGTTTAAAGTTAACCCATTTTGAACTTCGCATCTCCCAATTGAAGCCTGCAGGTATGATTGTGTCTGTAAAAGTAACGGGTGCAGAAGCTACACTACGATTGTTTACACTGGTACCCGAGCTACTATCGCCACAGCCAGCCAGTAACATTGATGTCATAAAAAATACAAGAGGAGTTGTTTTCATTATATACACCTTATTTCATGATTATCGGTTAAAGCAAAACTCAAGGCTTTATCAATAATAAATAAGGATTAGGTTTACCTTGAATTTTATAAAGATACTTGCAAGTGGGATACCACTTATTAATGTGTGTATAAGCAATGGAGTGTGGTTGTATTAAACGTTTTTGGTTTATTGCCTCGCATTTTGCAATGCAAATTAGGACTAAATACTGAGCAGATGGTAAAAAGCCTAGGGGTCACTTCAAGTTCAAAGCGACCCCTAGGCTTGGCGTGTGTTAATAAATTATAAGTTATCAACTAATAAGTTATAAACATTTCCAACAGAAAGTATTGTCAGGGGCGTTATACCAAGTCGGGTTCGTTACACCACCACTTTCTGCCCATACTTGTAGTTGTGGATAAGCAATTAATACATCTACATACTCATATGGGTGGCTCCATGCTGAAGGAATGAGTAGTGCCCAAGGATGACCCGCTGCTGTTTGATAGTAAGTACTCGTTCCAGCATCTGAAGCATCATCGCCTGTGCCAAGTAACGCGAGATTGGCTAAATCAGTTGGCGTTTTATTCATCAGATGAATTTCTTTACCACGTTCACCAACACGATAGATAAATGCGTTATATGGTGCATCGCCAAGTGCTGCGACAGTAACTGGCGTCGTAAATACAGCATTGAACGCGAGTGATATGAACGCTCTGTCATCGCCATTTTGGGTATTGTAGTAAGGGAATCCGCTAGTCGGTAATACATCGAACACATTGCCGATCAGTACCATCACCGCTTCACCTGTATGGCCAGCTTCAGGTGCGAGTACGCTTGCACTACCATCAATGGTCACAGTTGAGCTTTCAATATTAGATCCTTCTGTGCCTGGTAAACTAAGCGCGAATGCATTTGCATAACTCGCACCTCGAGCAACTGCTGAGCCTACCATCTCAATTTCTTTTATATCACCAGCAGCATTGGTGATTTTATTAAATGTATGGCGAAGTACCAGATCATTGAAGTCATAATCACCTTTATCAGGCCATAGATCCTCATACGCTAGCGTGCCTTCAGGGTAATAATTATTAAAGGCGCGTTCTGGATCGGTAGGGTAATCATCATTGTTATCATCGACCCCATCGGCGTCACAATCGACACCAATATCTTCCCATGTAACAACTGATTGATCACTCATTAAACCATTTGAATCGACAGCAGTGACCTGCACACGCCATGTTTCACCTTGGAGTACTTCATTTGCTAGCACTGTATTGCCTTGATGATCCGTTTTACCTGCGACTTCATCATCGACTACGCTGCCTTGACCAATATCTACGAACCAACGATATGAGTAAGTAACTACATCGCCGTCCGGATCTTCCGGTGTAGGACCTGTGACGTTGACAACTAAGTCATCTGTAGGCTGAGTACAGGTACTTGGTGTCATTGATAATGTTGGCTGGAATGGTGGGCTATTACTTGTTTCAATATAAGTAATAGTGAGTAAGCTATAATCAAGCTCTGTCAGCCAACCAGAGGCATTCATATCGATATCGACAAATGTATTGATGAACCCGTCATCTGTAATGGTGGATACAGGCACGTCAAATGTAGTTTCAGACCATGTATCATTAGTACCTTGTAATAAACCTGGATTTAAATCGACACCATCAATACTAATACCGTCATATTCACCACCTGTACCATGATGTGCTTCAGAGTCTACGTCAAAAGCCCTTATCAGCAATGTCGCACTTTGAATTTGCACTAACGGGTTCGAGATAACTTCTGCAAAGCTATGTTGCCAACCAAAATCTTCAGTATGGCCACTGTAAATACTAAAACCACCTGAAGCTGGCGGCGTGTAATGTGGTGCGGTACTACTTATATCAATTTTTTGTGTATAGGTGAACGTACCATCACCATTATTGACTGTGCCTTCTGTCGTTGCGGCGGCAAGGACGGAGTTTGTAAATACCGAACTTGATAATGCCATTAGGCCAAGACAGCAGAGCTTATTTGATTTAAATTTATGCATACCGATATCTACCTTTATAATAAGTCAGAATCAAGAACAACGTCACAGCCAAGCGCTTGTGTTGCTGTTATTTGTTCTTTGTATAATGTATTGATGCAAACGGAATCGTCGAGTTGAGTCTTCACCGTGATGCCTTTCCATGAATTTAAAAGCGTTAGCAATAGTTTTGCTTCCCCTCGTCTGTTGGTCATGGCTTTTAAGAAGGGCGTTGCACTTGGCTTGTTGTTGGCATCAATACTGTAGATTTCGATATAATGTTTACCACTGATACTAAGAGGTGCGCCGTTTCCTTGGCTAATGGTACTGACGTGTTTAAAGTTAATTAATTTCGAATTTCGCATCTCCCAGTTGAAACCTGCTGGTATTATTGTGTCTGAAAAAACTGCTGGTGTAGGGGGGGTACTACTGTCGCTATCCTTTGCTCCCGAGTTACTCGCGTTACCGCCTGGGCTCGAGTCACCACTGCCACAACCGGCAAGTAATATGGATGTCATAAAAAACATAAGAGGAGTTTTCTTCATAGCTTACACCTTAATTTTATTAAGTTTCGTAAATTAAAATCCAAGAATTTATAAGCAACAAACTAGTATTACGGTTACCTCGAATCTTGTAAGGGGTATTGCAAATGAAGTGCCATATTTATATCTGTTAATAAACAGCAAATTATGATTTTTATAGAATTGTTTTTTGGGTGTATTTGCATTTTGCAATGCGATATGTGGCGCATAATATAGTGTTACGCCCACTTGTTGGAGTTGTTTGAACTAGGTTGGTTGTTTTGACAGTTGACATGTTCGGAGGTGAAGCGAGGTGAACGCTTATCTAATGGGTTATATTAGCATCGGAAAATAGGTAACAGTTGTGACCATGCCAGAAGATGCCATGAACGAATATTACCGCGTTATATTTTTTCAATACAATATTGGGAGTACCGAGTAGTTTTATAGCCTGAACTTCTCATCACATGCTTGTTATTTAATTTATCAGAGATATAGCTAATTGATTTTGAAACAGACTAACAGTTTGTATTATGTTTTTCTTAGGGTAGGATAAGGTCCTAAAACAAAAATGATATTTATAACATAAGCTTAACTAAAGGTTAGTAAAATGGATTCAGCTTTATTATTTAGTGCAGTTATCAACGCGATCTCCCAATTCTGGTTTGTGATTCCTTTTGTATTGTTGACGATTTTATTACGCTCTCCGACGATCAAAGGGTTGATTGGAGAGTGGTATGTGAATAGGAAACTAGTAAGCGCACTTGATAATCAGCAATATGAGTTATTTAAAAATGTAACTTTACCTACAGAAGATGGTACAACCCAGATAGATCATATTCTGCTTTCTCCTTTCGGTTTATTTGTTATTGAAACAAAAAATATGCAAGGCTGGATTTTTGGTTCAGAACGACAAGCTAAATGGACTCAGCAGATATACAAGCATAAAACATCGTTTCAAAATCCATTACGACAGAATTACAAACATACCGAAACATTACGGGAGCTACTTGAACTACCGAAAGAGGCGGTACATTCTGTTATAATTTTTACTGCTCGAGCAGAGTTTAAAACTACAATGCCCGCTAATGTCGGATACATTAATCAAGCAATCAAGTTTATTAAAAATCATGATCAGGTATATTTTACTGAGCTGCAACGTATTGAACTTGCGTATAAGCTAGCGGCTAAAAAGTTACAACCTAGTATTAAGACTCATGTTGCACACATAAAACATGTGAAAGAGATCATCAAAGATAAAGAGCAAACGAATAAAATCACCAATGTTGAGTTACCAGAGTCACTTTGTCCTCGTTGTAATAGCGAATTAGTTCCTAGAAAAAATCGTAAAACAAAAGAAAGTTTTATTGGTTGTAGCAGCTACCCTAAATGTCGCTATATGAGCCACTGATTTAGCTTATTCCTCGATAAATCCAATTTCTTTATTAGACGTCGTACACGTGCGGCTTTCATTAGACAATAGGAATAGTAGCCAAGTCGTTGTTTATTTTGAACCGCGTCATTGACCTAACGTCCCGTCATAAGGCAGAATCTAAATTAATAACTAGCGAACAGGAAAACAAGTATGAACGGTACTAACAGAACGAATATCAAAAAGGGCTTAACAGTATCTATTGTGTTAAAGAAAGACCAACGCACTGGTACATTAACTGACGGGGTCGTTAAAGATATTCTCACTAATTCACCTAATCATCCACATGGCATTAAAGTACGTTTAGAAAGTGGTGATGTAGGGCGCGTTAAGATTGTTAAAACTTAATCTAGTTTATTGATTTACCTATATATATTTAGAATACCAATTATGCTAATCTACCTCAGTTCCTACGCATTCGAATCTGAGGTTAAGATTAGCTATGCACGCCAATTTTTATGACAATCATGCTCATCAACTTGCTGAGCAATACCTATCTAAATCCTTTGAAGATGTACATGCCGCTTGGTCTGAATTCTTACCGCCAATTTTAAATAAATCTAACGCACGTATTCTTGACTTAGGTGCTGGGGCAGGGCGTGACAGTAAATACCTTGCAGAGCAGGGACATGTAAACGACATTAGTATTGTGGCCGTCGAACCTGCAAAACTATTGGCAGAGATAGGTCAGCAACAAACACAGGGATTAAGTGTTAAATGGGTGGAAGACTCATTACCTTCATTGGATGTTGTTAGTCGTCAAGAAATCAGTTTTGATCTTATCTTACTCAGTGCTGTATGGATGCATGTCCCTAAAGGCGAGCGTCCTCGTACTATTCGTAAATTAGCAAATCTACTTAAACCCGGTGCTAAATTAGTTATTTCTCTTCGTCATGGCCCTAGTGGTGATGAGCGTAAAATGCACGAGGTCAGTACTGAAGAACTGGAACGATTGGCTAAATCCATCGGATTAAACGTCGTTCTTAAAACAAAATATGACAGCGATAAGCTTGGCCGCGATACCATTTTTTGGCAAACAGTCGTATTGCAGCTTCCTGATGACGGCTCTGGTGCATTTCCTTTTATTCGTCATGTGGCATTGAATGATGGTAAATCCGCGACTCATAAACTGGCGTTAATGCGAGTACTATTACGCATTGCTGATGGTCACCCTGGTGCGGTGATTCGTCGTGAATATTCGCTGCAGGGAATGAGAGTTATATTACCTGTAGGGCTGGTGGCTTTATATTGGTGTCATCAATACAAAATACTGATTGATGACCATGGCTTATATCAGACCCCAAACAAAAAACCTAATATGGGATTCATGACTGATACTGGCTGGCATCAACTCACGAACAGATCTGCCGCAGATTATCGTATCGGTCACCTGTTTGTTGGCAAAGATGCTATCGCGTTGCACCGAACATTATCAGCAGCAGTCAAAAATATTAAAGAGATGCCGTGTAAATACATCACCTTGCCTAACAGTGAAATAACGGTATTTGAAGTCGAGAGCAAAACAGTACAAGCCAAAGACAGCCTGTTTTTAGATATGGCGTCTTTATCTCAATGGGGTGAACTGTCATTACCTGAAACTGTGTGGCAGGCATTCAATCGTTTCTCTTGTTGGATTGAACCCGTACTTGTCAGTGAGTGGATGAAAACTATGAAGGGTTATCAGGGTAACAAAAGCCCTGAACAGCAATTCGCAATCGTTAATTCATTAGATTGGTTAGAGGCTAAGCGTTCAACAGTCGAGAGTCGTGAACGTTTTAAGCTGTTACAGCAGGTACAAAGTCAACAATGTGTGTGGTCTGGTAAGGTTTTAAAACAAAAATTTGCAATAGATCACTGCATGCCATTTTCACGTTGGCCGAATAACGATTTGTGGAATCTATTACCGAGTGATAGTGACGTGAATAGCAAAAAAAGCGATAGTTTACCCACAGCTAGAAAGCTCAAAGACGCTAAACCACGTATTATAGATTGGTGGCAACAAGCTTGGATAGATGATGACATACAATCAACACGATTTTTTGCCGAAGCTAATATTGCTTTGCCGGGGCTAACTATTAACAACACGTCTATTGATGATCTTTTTGAAGCGCTGGAATTACAACGCGGGCGATTAAAAGAAATGCAGCAGTTGAGGGAGTGGGGGTAGTAGTAATTATCGGGTTAAAGTGTGCGATATGCCTTATAGGGTATAAAAACTGTTATAAAAATAGTGGTTGAATATAAAGTGTTTTTCTAATGTGATATTATTCAATGACTTATTATTTACACTGGAACAATAATGGAAACCTTACAACCTGTCAATGACGATGGAAATAGTTTAAAAACATCAACTACAACCTCTGAAAGTAAAGACAAAATAGAACCAGAAATTACATCAGAGCCCCAAAATATTACCAAACCTGAATTTATCCCTAGGGAAATTGAATTCCTTAATTGGCATCGTGGCAAGCTTAGACTATGTGATCCTAAAGGTGTATATAAATTCAGGCATATCAAACCAACGTTATTTCAATCATTTCTTCAGCTCATAACGATGCTGATATCATCAGCCAGTTTGTTCTACTGTTACTATTTAACTTACACGGAACCGAAATTTTTAATTGCCGGTGTGGGTGAGGTGTCAAGTCTGACCTGGGTTGATGTCCTTGCGTTTATCGCTATTGCCGTGATCATTGTCACCGCATTGAAAAATCTTGGTATACAGTTAAAACAACATTACTTGAAATCGTATTTACTGGCGATGTTTTCTAACTCTTTAAATCGAGTTATATTGAATAATGTACGTATTTTTATTCTTATAGGGGTGGGTATTGTTGTGGGCATTCAAGATCCAACATATGAAACGATAGATTTAGAGTTTCTTAATGAAGGCGTTATTGCTGATATTTTTTCCGCATTATATTCATTACTTACAGTCATTATAACTTTCCGTGCATTTCGGTTTTGTCGCAAGGAACTAGCAGAATGAGACTGCTATTTATCATATTATCCTTAGTATTGTCGCTGAACTGTATGGCTAGTGCATCAGTGCCCTCAAAATATAAGGATATTGCCAGTCAAGTAAATCGTATTGATCTAATTATGTTTGATAAAGCGGAACTTATGGAACTAGGTACATGCGTTGGTGTTGAGTTAGCAAAACATAACAAGCTTGAAAATTTGTCAGAAGCCTGTGATGAGGTGGTTGAAGATAGAATAAATCCTTTGGGTATGCTTAGTTTAAGCAAAAAAGAGGCTGTTCAAATGGGGCAAGAGCTGTTAATACATTGAGAGAGAGTGGGAAAATACTCTCTTCTCGCGAAGCTATTCGTGACGTATTGTGTAAGGTATCACGATGATAACGCCAACAAATTCATCAACCGAAACTCGTTCAATTAATGAGTGTGCCAAACATTTTCTAAAGCTTGTGAACAAACCATTGCCGACAAAACTACACAGTGCTTTAAATACTGTTTTTACCAAGCCAAGGGATGATGACAAACCTGAAATAAAGGCTTTCAGAAAGCGAGTTATTGTTACGGTAAAAGGCTATGGTAATGATCATTATCAAATTATGAGCGGGAAGGCTAATGCGATCTATAATGCTCTGTGTTTGATCGCGATTGTCGGTGTAGGGCCAACGAAAAAAATTTTTCAGTATGCAGTACAAACACCGAAGAAAACCAATGTGTTGACCCGGCTTGAACAGAATCCGGAGCAAGCGTTGATCTTTTTTTGTCTTGGAGTTCAATCATCCAATCTTGCCAGTATAGAAGCACTGTTATTGTCTGATAATTTTGATCTGTTTAGTCAAAAATTACCGTCTCCTTTTAGCGTAGATGATAATGATCAGTATAACTTAACGCCGATGCTCGCTTTTTTTGATAAAAAGATTCCCTGGCCGGATTATGTTGCTGATTACCAATGTGCAGCGGCAAGCTATGAAAAGAAAGCATTTGATCTCGCCAAGTTGCAACTTGCGGCTCTGAAAGAGAAGGCTGTAATCCCCTTACCCGTCGTTACGGCGTTAAGTCGTAGGATTGCTGCTAATGAAAAAGAGGCTGATGAGGCGTTTACCTATATACAGTCATTATTAAACTCTTCATTATAAAATAATGCTTTATTGTTCCCGGAACAATATCATGATAACTCCTGTTAACTAAACAGGAGTTATTTATGAAAACATTTACCCCGTTAAATGAATTAGTCATCAACTACCATATCACTGAGGCCTGCAATTACGCTTGCAAGTTCTGTTATGCAAAATGGAATAAGCCTAATGAGTTACACAGTCAAAACGATCAGGCTGAGCAATTATTACAGCAGCTAGCTGATTTTTTTATCAAAAATAGGGATAACCTAGTCCAGCAACAAATGCCTTACCGTAACGTTCGGCTTAATTTAGCTGGTGGCGAACCGCTTATCTTAAAGCAGCGCTTTGCTGAAATAGCTAATAAAGCGGTTGAGTTGGGTTTTAATTTGTCCTTGATCACCAACGGGCACTACCTCACCAATGAATTTATCGATAACTATGCCAGCTTGTTTTCGATGATTGGGATCAGTTTCGACAGTCAGTTCAGTTTGGGCCGTATTCAAATAGACCGTGTTGATCGTAAAGGATATTCGCTGACCAACAGAGAGCTGCTCAGTAAAGTTGCGCGATTACGTGCCGTTAATCCTGCGATTAAAATTAAAATTAATACAGTCGTTAATTCGGTAAATCAAGATGAAAATTTTAACCAACTTATTACCCAAATAGCACCATATAAATGGAAAGTATTGAGAGTACTTCCAGTACTTAATTATAATTTAACCATAAGCAAAGCCCAGTTTGGTGCTTTCGTTACACGCCACAGCAAACTACAACAACTAATGTCAGTAGAAGATAACCAGAGCATGATTAATTCATATTTAATGCTCGATCCTAAGGGGCGTTTTTACAAAAATAAAATGGTAGATGGTGATTATCAATACAGCGATTGTCTTCTTGAAGGCGGCGTCAAAGCTGCACTCATACAAGTGAACACGAATTGGCAGCGTTTTGCACAGCGTTATCAAACAGAGAGCAAATCATTTTTTCGAAAAGCTAACAAAATAAAGTTATTACCTGATTTTCTACAGATAAAAAGTGCGGGAGTTGCAACAAAGTTAGCTGAAGGTATTCATCCCCAATCGCTAGGAGCAAAGAAGATCCGCTGCTTGCCTAAACTGTACCGTATCCGCATTAGCTATAGCTACCGCGTGCTTATTGGTTTGGAAGATAACCACTGGACGTCATTGGGTCTTTATTCCCGTCAAAGCTTTACCACCTTATTAAATCGTCGAAGGCGCTAGTCATAAGGACTGCGCACTTTTAATTTAACAAACAATAAGGAAATACAAAATGACTAAAAAAATCAAACCTCAAGACAATGCTGCGAATCAACCAAATGCAAACAAGGGTTCTTCTGGTACGAACCGCCAATACGATCAAGCCCAAGGTAACCGTGGTAAGCAAATACAGCAAAAAAATAAAAAGTAGTGTTAATTAACAATAAATAGGAAAAGTGCTCATAGCAAATATGAGCACTTAATTTATTACGATGGAATTCAAGACATGAACAAAATTAAACTCGCTTTATTAGTGACCTTTGATTTCACTCAAAGAGGAAAAAGCGGAACCGGATTTGCGGCCGGCAGCTTATTATCAGCCTGCTGTAGTCACGAGCAGTATGGGAAACAGTTTACTATTGAGCATTTAGCCATACCTATGTCGACTGTTGCTAAAGAACGATTATCAGTAGCAAAGATTGTCGATGAGATCCGTCAATCTATACCTCTTGCTAACTTAGATAGTCTGGCATTGGCTTGTTATGTTTGGAGTTCATCACTTATTGAACCCATTATTAAATTATGCCGAGAGTATGGGTTTAAAGGAAAAGTGATACTTGGTGGTTACCAAATTAACAGTAAAAGTTGTCGAGAGCTTTATCCTAACGGTGACTTCTATATTCCCGGATACGCTGAAGCATCATTACCGGAAGCTATCCTTGACGAATATTCGATTTCGAGTCGAATTGTCGATGTCCCTGTTAACTTTGAAAAATTGGCATCCCCTTATTTAGATGGCAGCTTAATGCTAGATCAAGGACAAGATATGATCCATTGGGAAACACGTCGAGGTTGTGTCTTCAAATGTAACTTCTGTGCTCACCGAGACCTTAAAAATAAAAAGGTACATCTACTTGGTATGGATAAAATAAAGCAAGAGCTAGACCTGTTTAAACGAAAAGACATTAAGAAAATTAATGTACTTGATCCGATTTTCAATAATGAAACAAATCATAAAGAGATCCTTAAATACGCGATTGAAATCGACCTAACTGCATTGTTGTCATTACAGGTGCGTTTCGAGCGGATCAATGAAGAATTTCTCGAACTTTGTTCACAGCTGAATGTTCATTTGGAGTTTGGCTTACAAACTGCTGTGAAAAGTGAATCCCAAATTATTGAAAGGGCAAATAACATGAATAAAGTAGATAAGAGCATTGCCTTAATACAGCAATGGCAGCAGCCTTTTGAAGTCAGCCTGATTTACGGATTACCGGGTCAGACGGTCGACAGCTTTCAATACAGCATTGAATATTTACAGCAAAGAGGTGTAACTATTATTAAAGCTTTTCCGTTGATGTTACTCGAAGGCACTCAGTTATTTGAAGATAAGAACAAGTTTAATGTAACCGAAGATCTTATTGATGATAGTGGTATTCCACATGTAGTAGCTTGCGATAGTTTCACCCGTGGTGAATGGAAACTGATGCATCAATATGCCCAAGATTTATCTATATCAGAGGACGCTGCATAATGTTTATCGTAATAGAAGGACTTGATGGCGTAGGTAAATCAACGATCACGAAGGCGTTAGCTACAGCGATTGATGCCGTGGTGCTAACAACACCTGGAGATAATTTTAAAGGCATACGTGATCAGTTAGAGGTTATTTATCAGGACAACCATCAGGCAAGACAACTATTTTATATGTCGACTGTAGTTAGCATATCTGAGCAAGTACGTGATCTCATTAGTAAAGGAAAGAATGTTATTGTTGACCGTTATTGGCTATCAACGCAGGTTTACCATCACTGGAAAAGTGATAATAGTCATTTCGAACTATTGGATGTGGAAAAAACTTTATTGGTACCTGATATTACGTTATACCTTGAATTATCCCTAGAGCAACGGAAGAAACGTTTATCTGGCCGTACAGTAAATACTGTGGAAGATAACCTTACTCTGACTGAAACCGTAGATACTGAACTAAACAATCTATATGACCAGTATAGCAATGCAAGTATTACTGGACGTTGGCTTCATGTTGATGCTAACGCGACAATTGCTGACATAGTCAAAACAATATGCAATAAACTGCAAGAATTTGAACAAGGATAGTCAAAATGAAAACAGAATTAACGTTTGCGGTACTCGTGGATGCTGAAAATGCCTCACATAATGATTATATGGCGATGTTAGAGGAAGTTGAAAATTACGGCACTGTCGCGATTAAGTGGGTGTACGCAGATTGGACCGATCCACATCAAAAAGCATGGAAAAACATTTTACACGAAACGGCATCAAGCCCTAAGCAGCAGTTTCACTATGGTAAGGATGCTGCTGATCATGCACTGATGATGGATGCAATTGAAGTCACTAATAATAACTCGCGTGTTAATGCTGTTTGTATCGTATCAAGCGATGGCGGGTTTTATAGTGTCGCACAGCGTATTAGAGAATACGGCATACACGTCATGGCCATTGGTAAGAAAAATACTCCAGAACGTTTTAGAAGAGCATGTCACAACTTTGTATTCATCGATAATTTATTTGAAGTTACTCAAAGTAATTATAATGATTTAGATACGCTATTGTTGAATGCTTACGATCGCTGCGTAGAACGAAATGATCCTGTTTATCTGGGTGATATGGGAAGTATGATTAAGCAAATTAATTCTTCTTTTGATCCTCGAACTGAGGGTTTTCAGAGTTTGAAGAAACTGATTAAAAGTAGAGACTCGCTCTTTGATATTGTGCAAGAAACCAGTGATCGCTGTTTTATCGCATTGAAATCTAAAAATACCACAGATAAGACAAATGCATTGAGCGGAAAAGTGCGTAAATGGGAACCAAAGAAAAGATTTGGTTTTATTAAATCGAAGGGTGGGGATTATTATTTCAATGCCCGTGAATTACAAAGCAGTGAACGAATGATCAGAGAAGGAATTACGGTCACTTTTAATGTTGCAAACGTTTCTGATGCTAAAGCTAAAAAAGACAGCGAAAGTCCATCTGCGTTCAATGTTGTTATTGCTTAGGGGGGCATTTTTACTGGGTATCGCTCAATTTAACCCTGTATTCGATATATGATTATGGAACTTATATCAGCATTCAGTAATATCATATATAGATTATAAATTATCAGCGTCATTCAATCTTTTTGTGGCAACACTCACTAAGCGGACAATGCTGACATTGAGGAATCTTGGTGCAGTAGCGTTTGGCGTGTTCAACCAGCAAAGCATGGTATTGCTGATAGGTGGTGATGTTTTGTGGAATGTTATGCTCTAGCATTAATCTGAGTTTATCATAACCTGTTGGCAGTTCGAGCCCTACGCGATGTAGGATGCGGCGGGTATAATTGTCGATGATGAAAAAAGGCTTATCTAGGGCATAAACAAGCATGCAGTCAGCCGTTTCTGGGCAGATTCCATTAACGGCGAGTAGCTCATTACGCAAGGTTGTCCCTTCGATGTTGGGTGTTGTTGTTTTAAGCATAGCGTTTGAGGTCGTTTTGTTGAAATTAGGAATGCTGCATACATCGAAGATATGTGGATAAAGATATAAATTCCCCTATAATCTTGTTAACTTGGTGATTGATATGGATATTGTCGTGGTACATGCAGACAAATCGCTTAGTTTAACCATTCATTAATGCGTTTATAATTCTGATTAGGATATTTTTAGTGACTAGTTTATTTGAAAACACACTTAATATAGCGAAAGACATAGAACCAAATGACGTATTAGTGAGCCAAGTACTCGATCAAATAAAAGGGCTTTTACCTGCACATAGTTATACCGAGTTTATTGTCAGAGAGTCATCTTCAATAACATTAGCAACAGTGCGAGAAGGCGAGTCCCCTTGTATTCTAGTTATTAATGGGTATCTCTCGAAAGAGGGTAGAGACATGTCAGACTGGCTAAGTGTTGTTGATGAACTGTATCCTAAAAACAAGATTATTCATGTGCGCTGGAACGCGGGTAATGTTACCGACATCGCGCTTGATGACAGTAACATTACTGGTGATGTGAAAGATACAGATGCAGATAAATGGTTGGCGGCCGCAACGCTTGCAAGAGATATGAGTCCAGCAGATTTTGCAGCTTTGGTTGGTGAGATTGTCACAGATAAATTCGTCGGGCACTGGAAAAAATCGTTTAACGAAACATTGCATGCAGGGCATGATTTAGCGAAAGCAATACAAGATGACGAGCAATTACAGGATGCGATCTTAATGGGTTATTCATTAGGTGCGGTCGTTGTTTGTCAGGCATTGAACAGCCTTGATGCGAATAAAGTCACCGCTTGCTATCTTTTGGCGGGGGCTGTGTCTGCTGAAGCGGAACAATGGACACCTATCTTAGAAAAACACACGGATCTGCGTCTGATCAACTGTTACAGCGATAATGATGATGTATTAAAGAGTGCATACGGCGCAGGGACGATACTTGATCATAAACCTGCAGGGCTGACTGAAATAGAAAACAGTAATACGAAGCAAGTGGTGAATTTAAATGTAACAGAATATTCACCAGGGCATATGAACTTTAAAAACGAAAAAGTCGGTAAAGCATTGGCGAGCATTCTTAAGCCTTAAACCCTAATATGTGAATGATTTTACGCTCTATGGCTTATATAGAGCGTGAACTGAAAATTGGTTTGAGATTAGCTTATTTGATCAACATGTCGAGTAGGGTTAGTAAGATCTATTGAAACCGCCATCCAATAGTATATTCTGACCAGTCATATGATTAGATAAGGGACCCATCAAAGCTAGGATTGCGCTAGTCACCTCGTCAACAGATGCATACTTTTGTAGCGGAATATTCGATACTTCGTCTTCCATCAATTTTTCAAAACTGAGATTATTGGCTTTTGCCTTTGCATGCATTTTATTTGTGTAACTTTCAGTCATTACACCTCCCAATGAAATAGTATTCACTGATACTTTGTTAGAGGCAAGCGAAAGTGCCATCGTTTTAGCTTGTCCCAGCCAAGCACTTCTTAGGCAGTTATTTAGTGAGTAATTTGTAAGTGCTGTTTTAGAGCTAAGACCGGAAATGAATACTATTTTACAACCTGAGTTTATAGCTGATTTTTCGACTAATTTTCTTATTAATCTTAACGGTAAAATAAAGTATTTTTCATATAACTCCCGCCAGACTTCATCATCGGGAAATACTTCAGAAGATGCTGGAATTCGTGGAATTATAAAGACGACACCATCAAAACCATCTCCGTTTGTTGCAAGTTCAGCACATTTGTCTATTGAATCAGAACTGAAAAAATCTAGTTTTGCTGTTGTAACACAACCTTGCCTATTTACGAGCAAGGATTTGTGTAGTTCTGATAATTTTTTTTCATCACGACCAGTTATGAATAAATTGGTTTTTGGACTTATTGCTTTAGAAATTTCTGAACCCATATTACTGGTTGCACATGTAATTAAGACATTTTTCATGATTTATTATTTTCCAGAGTAAAGTCTTTCTAATAGAGACTTTTCAAATTTTTTCCCTACTTCAAGTAAAGAGTTGTTATTTTTTAAGTTTAAAGAAAGGTTATATCTATCTGCCTTAGTATCTGTTGTTAAAGTACTATAGTTTTTAATTATTTCAGCATAAACTATTGTTGACCGATTAAGACGAATAAAATCTAATGGAAAAGATTTTTCTAGTTCAGTAAGTGTACACCTTAAACGCTCAAATTTTCCATTTGTATATAATATATTGGTGTATGGGTGATCATATGAAGCATACAAAACATTTTTGTTGATAGCGAAGACACGCTTATTTCTTTTAACAATTTTGTTAATGTTGATCATTTTTAATTGATAACAGCAGACTTCTTCTTCAAGTTTTTTTAATATTGCTCGATCCGAAATGTAGAAACAAAGTTGGTGGAGTAAGCCTGACTATATTCCCTGATACTATCTTTCCTGTTCTAATCTTAGAGCGTGACGATAATTGCAAAGTAAGACCGTTATCCAATTTGGGCTGTGTTGATAAATTATCGAAACCAAGTGGTAATTATATTATGAGTGATGATAGCCACGGTGATATCAGTAAAAGCAAGACATCAAAATTACCGTCAAGAATTGACTGTTTACATTCTAAAACACAATTAATACTAATATAAACTCAAATTGGACGTATGAAATGGAAAATTTATTGAATACAATAAAAACGGAACTGCGCCGTTTAGATGCGGCTAAGTTAAAGGATCTTTTGGCGCGGTTAAACGTTAAATATTCTGCGGATGGTAGTACCGAGGTGATGATTGACAACGAGATTGTTGCCGTTTGTGGTCGTAGCCGCACTGGCTATTAATTAATTTAATAGGGAGATTTGGGGCCTTAGGATATGAGTTATGACAAGCACATTAACCATGTGCTTGCTTTAAATTATGCGGTGTGTACGCTTTCCATAAAGCTTAACAATTTTTCTGTAATGACAGCTGGTTGTTCAAGGTTAGAAATATGTCCAGCATCTTTAACCACAAGCAGTTCACTACCCGAGATCACATCTTGCATTAGGTAAGATTCTAATGGCGGGCGAGCTGTATCTTGCTCACCAACAATAATCAATGTTGGTAATGCGAATTTTTCGATATCTTCAAATGCATCACGACGTGTAATAAACATGCGACCCATTTTTGTGATTTGTTTAGCGCGTTCACCTTCCAAGCTAACAAGGTAGTCACGTAATCTTGCTACTAACTCTGGGTTTACTTCTGCTGCATTTTGCGCAAAGAACATTGGCGTAATGATATCTACCAATGGTGCTGGAACCTGTTGTGCGTCATCAATTGCACTAAGCATGCCCAAGTATTTTGTACGCATAACTTCAGACTCAACCCCTACGAAGCTATCCATTAATACTAATGATTTAACACGTTTTGGAGCAATAATCGTTAATTCAGCGCCCCACATACCGCCAATAGACAGACCGATAATCGAAAAATCATTAATAGCTAAGTGATCCATCAACGCCAGAATATCGCGTGCGTAATCTTGTAGGCGGATTGTTTTTTCTGGTGCGTCGTCCGATTTACCATGACCCCATAGGTCAGGAACAATACAGCGATAATGTTGGCTTAGAGCATCAAGCTGCGGCGTCCACATTTCACTATCCCATAAATAACTGTGACCCAAAATAAGCACAGGGCCCTGACCCTTGTCGATATAGTGCATTGTTTTATCGTCAATCGTAAACGTATTCATTTTGTTTCCCTTTAAATATGTCTTTTTGTTTTATATCTAAACTATTTTAAGGTACTCGTTTTGCGAGTACAATTCGCGAAAAAGGAGTGGCAGAAAGACCATCCTTTACCAACTTATTGGAGAAAGAAACGGACTCATGATTCACTTCCAAAGGGCGAGTTTTTGTATATGTAGATAGTTGTTATTACAGCGCAATAGTAGCAGTATAATATATTGATGCATATCAGATTAGTGTAAATATTGAGTTACTCAATAAACACACCTTCTTGTACCAGTTTTTTGCATATTGACAGTAACTGATCGCATTCATTGCTGCTTAGTGGTGAATAGAACTCAGCAATTGATGCCTGTAGCAAGATGTCGGCATTTATTTTGGTGGTGAGGCCATCGGCAGTAAGGGCGAGATAGCGGGCTTTTTTATTTATATCACTTTTATGTACTTCAATTAGTCCGCGTTTAATGCAGTTGTCAACCAGACGCTTGGTTACCGAGCGTTCTCGGTGCAGTGCTGTTGATAGGGTTTGCTGTGGTACTTTGCCCAAATAATCTAATACTCGCAATGCACCTAACATCTCTAGTGTTATATCAAATTCGGCCGCGAGTTTTTGATTCGAAATTGTGCGGAACTGCTTATAAGCGAGTCCCATCATAAAGGCTACATTCTCATTCAGTTCTGGGATTAGGGTGATTTTCTTGCTCATGTTTGTCTCGTGAAATGGTTAACCGATAACCAATAAATAAGATAGTCAACGTGATAAAGAGTTGCCACGCACGTAAAAACGTATTGTCTAAACCAAAGCTATTGTTGCCCATATAAAGTTGAATTGGCAGTATCGTCGCTAATAATGTGTCTGCATGAACACCACTGGTAAACCCGGTTGTTGATAGCATACTACTAGTCAGTATAAAGATAACGCTACCAAGTGATAATGCATAAAATCCGAGCGTACTTTGATGGCCCGACATCAGAAAGATAAATACACCAGCAATAGCACAACCTGCAATTTGAGTGATAAAACGCTGCTCTACAAGCTCAATGAACGTGCCGCGATTAAACTGAATTGCTGCGGATATTACAGGTACCATGCAAAACGTAGCCGGTAGCATATCAACAACCAACAAAAAACCTAAACCAGAACCGATTAAGGCTAAAGACACCAATCGGTGACCGTATGTTACTGATTGCGGTTTAAACTGAGGTAGTTTACCCAATTTAGGTACAGGAAACAAAGTAATCATCAATTTTGTCACTGTAGCTGCAATCACCATTGCTGCAAAACATTCACGGATCATACCTGGCATATCGAAATGACCGCTTTGCGAAAATATCACCATCAATACCCAGTGAAAACAAGGTAGTATCATTTTAGCTAATTTAATCGGTGTATCTGCTCGACGTCGTAGCTGATCAAAAAAGAGTAAACTTATAGTCCAAATGATAAAAGGATGACCGTAAAATAACTCACTGACAAAGACTGCCAGTGCTGCTGATATAAGCGAGGGGGCGAGAGTCCGTGACATCGCCAGCCAAGAAAAATCTCTACCTTTAGTGATTAACATGGTTGGATACAAAGCCAGATAAACCGGGTTATCAAAGTTAAGGATTTTACCCAACATCATACACAAGGTAATTGTGAATGAGATCCGCAGCGCCTCTTGCAGATTATTTTTCGGCTTGAGTGACTGAGGCATTAATAAATATATCTAAAATAAGAAACAAAGGTGATCCAACTGTAACCGATAGTAGACAGCAGGCTATTACTATTTTGTACGATAACACTGGCTTTAGCGCCTGACATTAATGCGCTGTCAATGCCCTCAACTTGTATACGAGTACGTATTTTTTGTTGCTCACGGATCCAACGATTATCATTCTTCACCGTTGATAGTTGGTTCGTTAAATTAGAGGCGTCATAAATGGCGCTATCTTGATTTAATAATGTGCCATTAAATACCTGCCCCGGGATAGCATCAAATACGACGGCGACTTTAGTACCAATGCCTAACAAGCTCATTCCTTTTTCGTTAAAATCAGCACCAAGCCAACTGCTGGACTCATTAACTAAAAATAATGCCACCGAGCCCTTAGCCACATAGCTACCCACCTGCAGTTGCAGATTACTTACTGTACCTTGGCTTTTGGCTTTAATGTCAGTATTAGCAAGCGCAAGTTTAGCTTGATCTAGCTTGGCAATGGCAAGCTCAATTTCTGCAGTATCATTGTGATCTGAAAGTGTCGATTTAATACGTTGGATCTCTGCCTTAGCAATCGCCACTGCACTTTTAGACAGATTAAAACTGAGTTGTACATCTTCAACATCTTGCTGAGTAATGAGGCCTTTATTAAACAGTGATTGATAACGTCGTAACTTGGTATGTGCATTGGTAGATTCGGCATGACGTTGATTTAAGGTTTGCATCGCTGATGTTAATGTTTGTAACTTCGACGAGTTAGCCTCTTGGGCCAAATGTAGTTCTGCTTCAGCTTGGCGTACCGCTACCTTATACGCTGCCTTGTCTAAAGAAAATAAACGCTCGCCAGTATGCACTTGTTGGCCATTCTCGACATAGACCTGAGTGATGACACCTGTTACTTCAGGCGCAATATTTGCCACATTCTTATGTAAACTCGCTTGAGTCGTAAAGGGAAGAACATTGTCAGAGGTGACTAAAAATGCAGAAAAGCCAACTGTAGTAGCCAAAACGGCATAGATAATAGATTTATAAACGACATGCTTCATTTTTGTTGCTCATACAACTAAATAGGTTGCTTGATTATACATTCTTATGTTGCATGCGCAACAAAAAGTGAAGGTGGTATAGAAAAAAAGCGAATGAATGAAATAAGATATCGGAAGGGGGAGACGTACCGCTGATCGCGCGATACGAAGTCATGATTAAGTATTATTGTCGATTAGTTTTGTTCTAATCCGGGAAAATGGCTTAGGGCGAGAGCGGCGATGTTCTGTAATTCAGCTGCGCTGATGCAGTTGGTTGCCTGAATCGTCATGCCTTGAATAATTGTCGCCAAGTATTGAGCAAGCGACTCAGCACTGTACTCCGTGGTTAAATCCCCTTGCTGTTGAGCTTCTTCCAAGCGTATTTTTAGTTCGTTTTGATGATTCCGGCGGCGATTTATTAATGCTTGTTTTACCGATTCACAGGCATCGCTCCCGGTTAAGGCGCTTTGAATAAGCATGCAACCTTGTGGGTTATTATGATCTGCTAAACTTTGAGCCGCGCCATTGAGCATGGCTGCAATAACCGCTTTTGCAGTCGTTTCTTCTAATGCGGGGCGGAAATAACCACAAGGTCTTTGCTCATATAAATCAACGGATTTAAGAAATAATCCTTCTTTATTGCCAAATGTTGAATACAGGCTTGGCTTGTTGATCCCCATTGCTTGTGTGAGATCACTGAGTGATGCACCTTCATACCCTTTAGCCCAAAATACTGCTAATGCCTTTTCTAAGACGTCATCAACATCGAAGCCTTTAGGGCGACCAACGCAACTTGTTTTAGACATATTTTTTAGACCTTTTATTACCTCTATTTATGCGCATAGGATAGACAGAGTGTTGCCTTCTGTCCAGTGTCTTTACAGATGAAAACTATTGACTCTATTTGAAAAATATATACTATACCGATCGGTACATAACATTTTGTACTGATTGGTATGTAATATTTCTTACCAGTTGGTATGAAATGATAGACCAATGCTGTGCAATAAGCGCCGTATCGACTGACACTAATTATCTTGATTTGCTGATTGCAAAATAGCGTAACGAAGGGACACCATCACATGAGAACAAGCAATATATTCCGCACATTCATGCTCACCAGTTTAACTGCACTGGTATTAACCGCATGTGGTAGTGAAGAATCGCCACAATCCCAAGCACAGAGTCGACCTGCACCAAAAGTGAGTGTTGCCAAGGTGCTGAATGAACCTGTCACGGAATGGGACGAATTTACTGGCCGCTTAGAAGCGCCAGAACAGGTCACCTTGGTCCCTCGGGTATCAGGTTATATCAATTCGGTGAATTTTGACGAAGGTGCTTTAGTTAAAAAAGGCGCTATTTTATTTCAAATCGATCCCAGTGTATTTATGGCAGAAGTACAGCGTTTAAAAGCGAAATTAAGCAGCGTGACAGTCGCAGAAAAATTGGCGAAAAATGATTATCAGCGCGCCTTTAAATTATATAAAAAAAATGCCGTGTCAGAAGAGTTAATCGATACCCGCCAAGCTAATATGCATCAAACTACAGCTGAAGTTGCCTCGGTTAAAGCCGCGCTCATGAGTGCCGAACTCGATCTTGCTTATACTCGTGTTAAAGCGCCTATTTCTGGACGTGTTTCTTATGCGAGCGTCACTATGGGTAACTATGTGACAGCCGGACAAACAGAGTTAACCAGTCTGGTATCTACCGCACATATGTACGCCTATTTTGATGTTGATGAACAGACTTACCTTAAATATGCGCAGTTAACGGCGCAACATAAACGTAATGACCAGCGTTCTGATGGCAATCCTGTATTTATGGCACTCGCGAATGAAAGTGATTTCCCTCATACAGGTGTGATTGATTTTGTTGATAATGCGATTAACCATAACACTGGTACGATCCGAGTCAGAGCGCGCTTTGCTAATAACAGCAATGATTTATTACCGAGGTTATTTACCCGTTTACGTATTGCGGGCAGTGCAACTTACACTGGTATTTTGATTGACGATAAAGCCATTGGCACGGACTTAAATAATAAATTTGTGTTAGTTGTCGATGCTGATAATAAACTGCAATACCGTGGGGTTTCACTGGGTGAAAAAGTACAAGGCCTACGGATCATTAAACAAGGCTTATCTGCTGAAGATAAGATTGTGGTGAATGGATTGCAAAAGGTACGTCCAAATATGGTCGTTGAACCGAATATGGTTGAGATGGCAACACCTGATAATTTATCGGCATTGCGCCATGAGCAAGCGGTATTAGAGCAAGCGCGCGAATTAGTATTAACACGAGTAGCGGGATAAATATGTTTTCTCAATTTTTTATTAAAAGACCCATCTTTGCAGCGGTGATCTCATTGCTGTTTTTTATCTCGGGTGCGATATCCGTCGGTTTAATGCCGATCACTGAATATCCCGAGGTGGTGCCGCCAACTGTGGTTGTATCGACAAGTTATCCGGGTGCGAATCCTAAAGTGATTGCCGAAACTGTCGCGTCACCCTTAGAGCAAGCAATTAACGGGGTGGAAAACATGTTGTACATGTCTTCACAAGCTACCTCGGATGGTTTGTTAAAATTAACTGTCACGTTTGAGATCGGCACCGATGTTGATAAAGCCCAAAGCCAGGTTCAAAGTCGTGTTGACCGTGCTGTACCAAGGTTACCTGAAGAGGTTCAGCGTTTAGGGGTTGTAACTGAAAAATCATCGCCAGATCTAACCATGGTTGTGCACTTAATCGCGCCTGATAACCGTTATGACATGTTGTATTTATCCAACTATGCCGCATTAAATGTAAAAGATGAATTAGCCCGTATTGACGGTGTCGGCGCAGTAAATCTATTTGGCGCGGGTGAGTATAGTTTACGCATCTGGCTTGATCCAAATAAAGTGGCGTCTTTGGGACTGGCACCTGCTGATATTATAAATGCGATACGTGAGCAGAATAAACAAGCAGCAGCGGGTAGTTTAGGTGCGCAGCCAAGTGGCGCAGATTTTCAATTACTGATTAATGTGAAAGGGCGTTTATCGACTCAAGAAGAATTTGAAGACATTATTATTCGTGTTGGTGGGCAAGGTGAGATCATTCGCTTAAAAGATGTAGCGCGCGTTGAACTAGGTGCGCAAACTTATGCACTGCGTTCATTACTTGATAATAAAGAAGCGGTTGCTATGGGGGTGTTTCAAGCATCTGGTTCTAATGCGATCCAGATTTCTGATGATGTACGTGCCACTATGGACCGCTTATCACTGAATTTCCCGGACGGTTTGGAGTATTCAATAGTTTATGACCCAACGGTATTTGTACGTGGTTCGATTGAAGCGGTAGTGAAAACCTTGTTTGAAGCGGTATTACTCGTAGTGTTAGTAGTGGTGTTATTCTTACAAACATGGCGCGCTTCGATCATTCCATTAGTTGCTGTACCTGTGTCGTTAGTTGGTACGTTTGCATTCATGTATATCATGGGCTTTTCATTAAACGCCTTATCCTTATTTGGACTGGTGTTAGCTATCGGTATCGTCGTGGACGACGCTATTGTCGTGGTGGAAAATGTCGAGCGTAATATTGATGAAGGTCTTGACCCTGTTGCTGCAACGCAAAAAGCGATGAAAGAAGTAACCGGGCCGATTGTGGCAACGACCTTAGTTCTTGCGGCTGTATTTATTCCCACTGCGTTTATGAGTGGTTTGACTGGGCAATTCTATAAGCAATTTGCGTTAACAATCACTATCTCGACCTTTATTTCGGCGATTAATTCACTGACATTAAGTCCTGCGCTGTCGGCGTTATTGTTAAAGGGCAGAGATGAGCCAAAAGACAGGTTGACCCGTGCTATGGACAAGTTATTAGGCGGTTGGTTATTTGCCCCCTTCAACCGCTTGTTTAATCGTGCATCGGAACGCTATACCTGGATGGTACGCAAAGTTATTCGCTTTGGTGGCATTATTGGTATCTTGTATTTTGGTTTAGTGGTGTTAACGGGTGTGCAATTTTCGCAAACTCCGACTGGTTATGTACCAGGACAAGATAAACAATACTTGGTGGCGTTTGCCCAATTACCTGACGCAGCATCGTTAGAACGTTCTGATGCCGTGATCCGTAGAATGTCCGATATTGCCCTTGATCACCCTGGGGTATTACATTCGGTGGCGTTTCCTGGATTAAGTATTAACGGTTTCACTAACAGTCCTAACTCAGGTATTGTTTTTGTTACTTTGGATAAATTTGAAAATCGAACAACGGCTGATTTGAGTGCGAATGCCATTGCGCAGCAACTGAATCAAAAATTTGCCGGTATTGAAGATGCCTTTATTGCGATCTTCCCTCCGCCGCCAGTACAAGGACTAGGAACGATTGGTGGTTTCCGTTTACAAATACAAGATAAAGCTAATTTAGGTTATGAAGCCTTGTATAAAGCAACGCAAGCGGTGCAATATAAAGCATGGGCAACGCCTGAATTAGCGGGGATATTCTCGAGTTATCAGGTTAATGTGCCACAACTTGATTTAGATATTGATCGTACCAAAGCCAAGCAAGAAGGGGTATCTTTGGACCAGATATTTAAAACCTTGCAAACCTACATGGGTTCGAGTTACGTGAATGATTTTAACTTGTTTGGTCGAACCTACCAGGTGAAGATGCAAGCCGATGAATCTTTCCGACAAACACCAGAGCAAGTTAGTCAGCTTAAAGTACCTAATCTGCAGGGGGATATGGTGCCCTTGGGGTCATTTATTACTATTACGCAGTCTGCAGGTCCAGATCGTGTGATGCGCTATAACGGTTATACTACCGCTGAAATTAATGGGGGGCCAGCACCTGGTGTCAGTAGTGGTCAGGCACAAGCGGCGATTGAAAAGATCCTCGATGAAACCTTACCGATTGGTATGAGCTATGAGTGGACTGAAATTACGTACCAGCAGATTATCGCCGGTGATACTGGTATGTTCGTGTTTCCATTGATTATTTTGTTAGTATTCCTGGTATTAGCAGCGCAATATGAAAGCTTGAGTTTACCACTGGCGATTATCTTGATTATTCCGATGACGATATTATCAGCAATCAGCGGCGTACTTATGTACGGGGGTGATAACAACATCTTCACTCAAATTGGCTTAATTGTGTTAGTTGGTCTAGCCACTAAAAATGCTATTTTGATTGTCGAATTTGCTAAAGAAAAACAGGATTTGGGGATGAATACGATGGATGCAATTTTAGAATCTGCAAAATTGCGTTTACGTCCTATTCTAATGACGTCGTTCGCATTTATCATGGGGGTTGTGCCTATGGTGTTGTCAACGGGGGCTGGCTCAGAAATGCGTCAGGCAATGGGCGTTGCGGTGTTCTCTGGTATGATAGGGGTGACCGTATTTGGTTTAATTCTGACTCCGTTATTCTATTATGCGTTAGCAAAACGCGATAAGCGGAGTTGCGTCGAAAATAATACAGCGTTAAGGTCGGATTAAGACTTAAACTGAGTAAAATAAAAGGCGATATGATGTTCATATCGCCTTTTTTGTACCAACTATTGAGCCGCGGTACTTTCGCTATTTTAACACCTGCACCGTCATTTTAGTCGCTTATATTGCACGTGGTTAATTGGACTGGTTGTGAGTGGCTAAATGGAATCTTAAACTGGTATATCAAGTTAAACTTGGTGTAAACGTCTTTAAATTCATTAATTCATAGTAATAATTCGTTTGTTTCAAAGTGTTGCGTGACGTGTTGACATGTTAATTCTGTGTAGATAAGATCTCCCTCTAAAGTAATATATCTAAAGTGGTGTGTATGAAGCGGAATAAAATGGATATGAAAAAAATATCACATAAAGTTAGCTGTATTTTGGCTTGTGTAATGGCTAGTACTTTTACCTCGGGCGCACAAGCATTCAATTCAGAAGAACATAAAAACATAGTCGATAATGCTATCGCGCAACTCAAAATTCCAGAGACAATCAAATTACCGACGACGGTGTCACTAAAGAGCAGAACTGATAGTTACACGAAAGAGCTCCGTGCAGCGAAACAACTGGCTGCAGGCTTTGATGGTAACGATGAAAATGACTATGATTCATATAAATATAATGTACAGGACAACTGTTATTATAGTGGCTTTGGTCAAAGTCATTATAATAACACAATCTATATTCCCACTGGCAGTCAGCTTCCAACCAAACTGCTTACGCTGAACACGAATATGGGCAGTCAGTCTGATGAGTTCACATTAGGAGAACTGGCGGCAATCTATGGTGATTACCGTCGGACAACTTCGTGTGATGCTGATGGTCAGTGCTTTTTAAGCAATGATATTAAAGAGAATATTGTTTTTAAACACGGTTCACATCCGGCGTATTGCCCTCAACCGGTAAAAAATACGACCTATCTGCATCATGTCGGTTCTGGTGTTGTGCCGCCGTTTGGCGCACTCGGTAACCTGAGTTCTAACACTGCAGGAGATGGAGAGTTAGAAGAGGCTGCGTGGTGGGGAGATGAAATGATGCGGATTGCTAACGTGAATGATTGGCATTTCTCTGACGCTGCAGTTGCTTGGTACATAGGCTTACACCGTCAAGCACTTTATTATGCAGACAAAGCCCGCACCGAGCCAAAATACTGGAACGTTGCTTTACATCATGAAGCTAACGCCTTGCACAGTCTAACTGATTTGTTTTCATTTGGGCATGTTGTGACGTCTCGTGAGGAATCATCATTTAACATGATAAAAAGTGCAGGTTTAAAAGAGAAAGGTACTTATCTGTGGATGGAAGCGATCATGAAACAAGCTGGTGCGACACGTGATAGAGATGGCATTCTTTCGTTTGCTTTGGCCGATTTTCCGCCCATCATGCGAATAGCAACCGCTCCTCGTAATGACTTCATGCCTTCATACCGTGGTATCTGGATGATGTGGGCAAAAGATGAGCAAGGGTTCCATGATAGGTTTAATGAGAGTGGTGCACTTGTGCGTAATTTAAATGGTGATCGTTTTCAAATATACGGTGATAGCCACCTTAAAGAGTTGACTGACCAAAGCAAAGAAATCATCATTATGGCCACTAAAACGTCTATTCAATCTTTGCTTGATGCTTACCAAGTGCTTGAACATGGCAGTGATATTACCGAAGTGGGTGCTGTTGGCAGCCAATTTTTTAATGCATTAAACTATTTACCTGCGTTTGTAGAAAAAGACGGTGATAGTTACTTTACCGGTACTTGGACCAGTTATGCAGATGTGATTAACACCATGGTAGGTAGTGGTAAGGTGCTGAATGACAAAGCTAATTGCACATTGTCGACGGTGAGCGGTAAAATACGCGGCCGGCTGAAAACACGTAGCAAAGCTTGTACGGTGTTTTGATCGATTATGCCACCTTAAAGTGATTAAAATTTAGGGGGGCATATATTCACAAGAAATGAGTACATAGGGTGTACTCATTTTTCTTTTATTACATTATCCATTTCCACCAAATGAATACCGCTAAGAAGCTAAACAGATAAATCAAACCCGCCCATGAAAGTAGTTTCATGCCGGTGGTGAGTTTTAACGCTCTTGGTAGTTCGGCTTGTGTTACTAAACGATAATTAATTAATGCAAAGATCGGTGTGGTCATAAACGCTAACACCATCGCAAAGTTCAGCATATCCATTAAAGATGACGTAAAGAAGAGTAAGATTGCCAATGCGCAAGCACTGATTGTTACCATCCATACTTGGTGATATTTACGTTGATCAAGTGGTTGCTTGGTGATTAACAAGTGAGACTCTGCTAATGCACGGGAGTAGCCATCAATGACAGTGATCGTACTGCCAAATATACAAAAGAAGGCCACTAGTGCGATTAAATTACCAGACCACTCACCAATCGTTTGTGCATACATGCTTACTAATTGATGTGAAAAGCCAATACCTGAGCTTTTTAATTCAACCCCATTACCATGGAGTACTAACGCGCCAAGCATCACAAAAGCAACAGCAAGTAATGCAGTACCTATATAGCCGACATTAAAGTCAAATAATGCCGAATCTGGCGTTACTCGTTGTTCTTTCTGCTGGTTCTTCAGCCACAGCGAGGTAATGCTTGAAATTTCAATCGGTGCTGGCATCCAGCCCATCATGATCACGATAAAACCAATCGCTGATACTTGCCAAGGAGATGGGCTAACATAGTCTGCAGGAGCAACTGCACCTTGATTCAGCGCTATCACTACTGCGGCTACGGTCGCAACAACCAGTACAGCCATAATCAGTTTAGAAAGCTTATCAAGGGCTTTAAAATGACCTGCAAGTAAGATAGCGAGGCATACAGCCAGCACAATTGCTGAAAGTGTCGTTAACGGCAGTGACCAAGGTAGAAAGTAACCAAGTAGACTGGCACTAAAGAGTAGCAGTGCTGAGGTATTCACAATCCCTGAAATGACATTGAGCCCAGTATAAAGCCATAAATAGCCCTTACCTAATTCACTATAGCCTTGAATCAAGCTTTTATTGGTGCCTAATGTGTATTGTATTCCTGCACGAAAAAAGGGGTACTTGAACAAGTTTACCAGTAAAATCAGTCCAATTAGTTGCCAGCCATAGGTTGCCCCAGCCTTCGTTGATGCGACTAAATGAGAGCCGCCGACGGCCGCGGTTGCCATCATAATTCCTGGACCTAAAGATTTGATTCTTTGTTGCCATATACTTGTTGTCGCTGTTAGCGTTGTTTGCATTATCACATCCTGTTGATTTAATGTCGTTGTTATTAATGTAATGGATTTAAAGTGTTACTGTTGTCGTTATTATTGGAATAACAAGATAGTTATCATTATTTAAAATTATTTAGCGGGCTGTGTAAATGTTCTGAAATAATATATTTGGGTGTATTGCAAGAGCAATAGCTAAAAATCGTTACCTATATCATACATACTGTTGACTGTGTCATTATTCCTGTAACTATCCCTAATGTATAGGTTAGAATCAGCAAGTTATGCTGGTGGAAATATAAATATCTTAAGTTGCTCAATGCCATGCTCCTACTGTAGGGTCGTGGATAAATTTTGTGATGAGAGCTAATCGTAGATACCTGTTATTTGGATAGCTATATTTACCGAATTGTTATATAAGCTGTTGTTTTTTCATATTTCAAAGATATTTATCAGTATGTCGTATTTTAAACAGCTGTAATAATCGGCATGTTGTGATTGTTATTTGAGCATCTGTAAGCGAAAGTATATGGACGTAGAGTTATAGTTTTATACATGTTAATTTATTTTCATAATTATTCTATAAACTGGCAATGTCTTTAATGAATGGAAATTCAGTGGTTATTCTTCTCACTGAAAAGTTACACAGAAGTAGCTAAGTGGAAGTATTATTTTATTTATTATTGAGGTGTTATACACAAATGAGCGATATCATGGGAGCTGGTCCAAATACCAGTAAAGTTAGGGATAATGAAGGCGATGAATTGAGCAAACATAGCCGATTTTTACGCAAAATCGCTTGGATGGTCGAAATCATTGTTGTATTTATCGGTCTTTGTATTTCAATATCATTAATGACAAGTGACAATAATTTGACCAGTGCATTCACATTAGCTGCGCCTTTTGTAATGATTTCGTTGGTAGAATTAACCAAGATCCCTTTTGTAATCGGACTTTGGCATTCACGTAAATCATTCCCTATGTACCTGTTGATCATTAGTTTCTTGTGTCTTATCACATTTGAAACCTTACTTAATGGTTTTGAACGCGCTTTTTCATCGATTAATAGTCAAATTAACATCAGTGAAATTGAGATCAGTAAAATTGAAAACCAGATCAAAATTAATGAAGAAAACATTGAAATTGCATTGCAAGACTACAATCTAAAAACCCAGCAAATTGACAACGATACCACTACGGTCAATGCGAACTATAAATCGAAATACGCCAGTGAAGTAAGACGTAATAAGCGTTTATCAAAGAATATTCCACAGTTAAGTCGCGCTCTTGCAGCAAAAAAAGAGGAATTAATTCAGCTTAAAGTTGAAAAGTCAGAGCTGCTACAAGAGCTATCACAGAAGAAAGAGCAGCGCTTTAAGTCATCGATGGAACGCACTCAAGGTAACGCTGATTTAGTACAAGCTGAACGTAACCGTTTATTAGCTCAGCTTAATAAACTGAATGCCGACAAAATTGTTGCGTTAGATGATTCGAATTTCTTTACTTCTGCAGCGGTAAAAAAAGACTACGATGAAAAGATCCGCCATGTTGAAACTCAGCTTAACAAGATTAATAACAACACTATTATTGTTAAAGATAACAGCCCTGATTTAGAGTCGGTTCAATTCCTTGACGATTATTATGCTGATTTACTTGGATTGAAAGATGACATGATCCAGCAGAAAAACGAAGAGGTGAAACAACTTAATCGTAGCTATAAAAATGCGGTGAGCGCGAGTAATAGTAATTTAGCGGTTAAACAAAGAAAACTGGCTAAGGATAAAATCACAGCGTTACGTAACTTAGAGATTAAGCGTGATCAAGCAGATGTTCAGTTCTTAAATGAGAAAGACTACATCAAAGAGATCAAGCAAACGAATATGAAGTTACGTTATGATATTCGCGTGATTGAAATAGAAGCGAACACAATGGCGTTATCTAATCAGGTTTATCGTATGGCTTCTTATATTGATAATGTTGATCATTATAAAGAAGTGAAAACGGAAACCTTAACGCTTGTTGGTTTAGTTTGGTTTGGTTCATTAGCCTTAATCGGTTCGATCACGGGTATTGCGTTGACTTTATCTGGATTACATCTGAATAGCCTTGCAAGAAAACGAGACAAAAAAACAAAGGTATATTTTGATAACGAAGCATAAGTAATACGACTAAACGTTATTGATATAAACGGAGCCTGCATAATTAATATTAATTGTGCAGGCTTTTTTAATTTTAATTTTTCATACTAAAAACCGACTTTTCCCCGATAGCCGTCCTCATGTATCAATGCCAAACTATATGTCCTTTGATTTACAAGCTGTTAAGAGTAAGGGCAGATCGTATATGGCAAATTTTAGACTTGGATTTGAAAAGGTATTACACAACGAAGGTGGTTATAAACTACATCATGTAGCAGGTGATCGTGGGGGATTAACCTTTGCGGGTATTTCGGCAAATGCCCATCCGCAATGGCTTGGTTGGCGACTATTAAAGAATCATGGGAGTGAGGGACAACAAGACACGCAGCTCATTGAATTAGTTTTTAACTTTTATCGTTATAATTTTTGGAAAAAAATTAATGGTGACATGATAACAAGTCAGAAAGTCGCTGAGAGCTTGTTTGATTTTGCCGTGAATACTGGTCTTAGCACTGCCGTTAAGCTTGCACAAGTTGTTGTTGATGCCACGCCAGACGGTATTGTTGGACCAATTACGTTATCCAAACTTAATGAATATAATGAATCTTTGTTTGTTTCCCATTATGCATTAGCCAAAATAACCCGTTACGCGAAGATAGTGGCAAACAATGAAAATCAAAACAAATTTTTATTGGGGTGGATTAATCGGACATTACAGGGATTAGCATAAGTATTGGATTACTAACGGTATTTAATGCCAAACGCTTATTGAACAGTATATTGAATTTGGCTATCGGTAGTATGCATTATTATCATAAGTACAAGAATCTATAAAACATACATGGCAAGCTTACTTGTTGAACAATTCAGTCAATTAAACATCACTTTTGTTTTGTCTATTATGAACATGATGTCTATAAAGAGATTATTATCTACTTTAAAGAGTAATTTTGAACAAACCGTGCATTTTTATCCCATAATATTCTTATGAGTTGAGGGTATGAAAGGGGAACAATCATGATCCAACCGACGCACGGCAATGATGATATTTCAAACATCACGGTATTATCATTTATTGAGCCACATCCATTATTAGTTGATATTGCTAATAATGACGATATCAATATGCAATTCATTACGGCGCAAGATGCAATCGCGCATGATGTCAATTTACTGCAATCAGATTTGATTGTGGTCATTTATCAGCAAAAACATGTTAATCAGCTTAGTTATCTTTCTCGCCGTAAAATTATTGAGGATAATTATATTGCAACGATTTGGTTGAATATCGATGAGATTGATAAACGGAATAGTTTAACCGCATTACGGTTTGTTAATCATATGGCGACAATGCTGAATAAAAATCAACTGCTTAAATTTGATATCAGTGATATTTCTTCATTAGTGTCACATTCTAAATCCCTCCGTTTTTTTGAAACATCTTGTGAAGAGAGTTCATTGAACCTCGCTGCCAACGATACGATAGCGGATTCTGCAGCGATGATTATTGTAACGAAAGAGCCCATTTCAATACGAAAAATAAACGCAGGTTTTGAGGCTATTAACGAGATTTGTGAGCACAAAGTACCTTGTTTTTACGGTGTTCATATGTCACCTAAATACAGTGCTAAGCACACTTATTTGTATCTCGTTGGTGAACGCTAAAGTTATCGCTATCAATAGGAAAAATTAGTAGGTGCCTATAATAAACACCTACTAATCATTTAAGCCGATAATATAGTAATGTTAATGGAGTCCTAACTCAAATCTAGTTGCTGGCTTTTGAGGCGTTGGAGCCGTGATTGTGGTTAAAAAGGCTTGTAATGCTTCAGCTTCTGTAACCGTTAGATTTAATGGCCTAATTTTCTTTGATAATACCGGGTAATTGGGATCATACTTACCCCAACCAAAGGGAGCATTATCTGCCATACCTGCTGAGTACATTGAGATAATACCTTCCATCGTATCGAGTAAACCGTTATGGAACCATGGATGGTTGTTCATCACATCACGTAATGAAGGTGTTTTAAATTTACCGACACTACTTGATTTTTTATCAACATTATACAATCCCAGATCTTCATAAAAACCTTGATAATAAGTCAGTCCGACATTTTGCATTTTGTGATCAGTAAATTCAGCCCCCATGTGACAATTAACACAACGGCCATTGCGGCGGAAGATGTCTAATCCCCACAGTTCTTTATCAGAAAGTGCGCTAGTATTGCCTGTACTATCAGCCTGAGCTACAAATGTATCAAAACGACTTTTGTTACTAATAATCGTTCGCTGGAATGTGGCAAGTGCCATTCCTAATTGTTGCTCTGTGATATCAGCACTCATCGCATCTTCTGGAAATGCTTGTTTAAACAAGGCTGGATATTGTGTATGTGCATTGAGTCGTGAAAGTAAACGCGGTAAATTTTCAGCCATTTCTACTGGGTCTTGAATTGGCATTAGTGCTTGCTGTTCTAATGTTGCCGCACGACTATCCCAAAATAATACAGGTAAGAATGCACTGTTTACAATTGTAGGAGCGTTACGTTTGCCACGTTGACGATCATGGCCAATAGAAACCTCTTGTCCATCTCCCCAACCTAATTTAGGGTCATGACAACTCGAACACGCCACATCACCGGCTCGAGATAAGAAGGGGTCGAAGAAGAGCTTTTCTCCTAATGCGACTTTTAGCTCACTATAAGGGTTTTCGTTAGGAAAGCTTGGTTTAGGCATAGTGCCCAGTTCTTGATAGCTCGACATATCATCGACAAATGGTGTTGGCCAATAATCACTATTATTGGCATAGGCTTGTCTTAGGCTATTGAAGTTAGGTTGAGCGTGGTTGTTCACTGAACGCGGATCTTCTGTCGCTCTGCTTTCAAACTCTGTTGCTATTAATAAAATACGCCCAATGTCTGCGTCAGTCGTTGATTTTGGTTGTAAGTTTACTGTTGTTGGTAAACTGAACAAGCCATAACCAGAGGCCGTTTTAACCCAATAATCACCAGCTTCAGGTTTGTTGAGTGATGTTTCATATAATAAGCTGTACTCACTCTCTTGTTCACCTTTATGCAGTAACATTGCTAACTCATCAGCTGTGGGTAGCCGCCAGTCATCACGGCCACAAAATGTCGCTTGATTAATATCTGAGACAGCCTTTGGTACACTCGTCTGTATTGATAACTGCTGGTTAGTGTTAGTGATGTCTTGTGGATCAGGGGTTAACCAATATACGTAAGAGAACTGCTTGTCGCGTAAATAGAAGTTATCACGTACTAATCCGCGCGTATCATCTAAACAACGCCAAGGTGCATCAGCATAGTCAGCAGCTTGCAGTGCTTTTGGTAGTGGTTGACCGCTATTGTCTAACCGTATAAAGCTGTCCTTTTCTGCTTGTGGCTTCTTTTGTTCTGATGGTAGTGTTGCATCACGTTTTACACCACTAACAAGCATCACTGATTTAGGCTTACGTTTGTTTTGCATAACGGTAGTATGGCGACCTGTCGCAAAATCTAACGTTGGTGCAATATTGTCAGAATTTAACAGAGGGTTATCATTCGCTAACCAGTAAGTCTCAAAACCTGTTGCAGAAAAAAAGTAAGGGTCAATGGCAGCTTGATTATTATCTAATGCGTAATCTTGCTCACTGATTAATCCTTTCATTTCATAGTCTGACGGTAAACGCCAATCATCGCGGCCACACCAGTTTTGTTGATTCGCGTATTCAACAAGCGTATCTGTTGTACATGCTTGACTGCTGCCATCACCATCTGTGAATTGGCATTGAGCTTGAAAATCAGGCAAGGTTGGTTGCCAGTCACCCCAAGCATAAGTTTGCATTGATGGCTGTAGTGGACTGGCCCAAACGACACTTTGATGAATATTATTATCTGTTAGGCACTGCCATTTCTTCTTCTGACTACTGTCACCGAGCGTTAATGTTGCAAAGCGAGGTGTTGGTTTATTCACTCTAATCAGCCAATTGATGGTCTCAATTTTGTCACTTGATATTATGGCCAATTTTACATGGTCGGAACCCTGTGCGTCGGCGTTTGCCTGATAGGTAAACGTATTGCCTTGAACGCTGGCATTACCATACAGGCCTGGCTGAATCAGCCGTAGCTCTTGCGTGGGCGTTAAGACGTACTGCTGGGTTGTCGTACGCCCTTGCGTTAGCTGTATACTCGGGTTCAATACTAGCGGTTTAGCAGTGTTAGAACCAGTGCTAGTACCAGTACCAGTACCAGTACCAGAACTAGTACCGGAGTCGCCACCACATGCAGCCAATAACGCACAGCCAGTGATGATCACTGACAGGCGTTGCATACTTTTAAACGTATCTTTGATCATTATTTTTGTAATCTCGTTGTTGAGATTAGGCGTACTCGGTATTCACGGGTATTTGATTCGTCGCTACTGTCCGCATATTCCTCCTGAAATGCGACAGCACTGTATTCTGTGTCTGTATATCGGCCGATAGTCGAAGTCCAGTAATAGCTGTCATCCTCTACGACCGTGTCATTAAATATGGTATTGCTATAGCTGGCCCTTGACATTGGGATCACAAAGTCTGGAGTGATTGATTTTGTTGACTCTACCAATAGGCTTTTTAACTCATTCTCTGTTGGTAAGCGCCAGTTAGTTTGTCCGCACAATGCTGCTTTGTTGATTTCTTCGGCGTACTCTACAGCCTGAACGTGGTTTTTAAGTGGTTCATTTTTACTGATGCGTTGCCACAAGATCTGTGTATTCGGTAACACAGATTTGTATTCCTGGTCTGATGTACAAGTCCAGTTAGAACTGTCTTGTTGTGTAAGCGTTTGGCCGAGGGGACCATACTTAACAAAGCGTGATTGCCAGTTAATATTTTCGTCAACACCTTCGGCTATATTTTGCTGTGTTAATTCTGCTGATATTTCTGGTACTTCATTGTTTTTTATATCTGGAATGACGGTACCGTTAACTAACATCGTAAAGTGAGGTTCGTTTGTTGAACGCGGCGGCATGTTGGCAAAATCAAAATCGTTGTCCATCCACATCACATGAGCATCACCAACGAGGGTATTTGAACCCTGCCAATCATTAGCTACTGGCTTGGAATCATGGCCATTTGGATAAATAGTAAATGAATCAGTCCAATAAGCTTCACCGTAATTAGAGTCGACATAAGGGAAGTAGAAGCTGTTAATTGGCGAGTGTTTTGAGTCTTTATCGAAAAGTTTTTTATCTAATAGCGTTTTCCACTCAGTGCGAGTTGCTAAACGCCAGTCTGAGCGTCCACAAAGTTGTTTTTTGTTTGCTTCTGCAACCAAGTTTTTGGTATTGCAGTTACCACTAAGTGTGCAGATTGCTTTGCTGGAATCACGATGATTGATAGTGCGATCACCCCAGTAGTAGGTTGAATCAAATGCGTATGTGCCATGTGCTTGAGGTACTTGCCACATGAGGTCACTGTTGTTATCTGTTACACAGCTCCAATCACTAGCATTTGCTGGTCGCGCTTGGTCTTCTGATGATAAAGGTGTGCCATCTTTACTCACTTTGCTGAAGCGTAGCGCTGGCTTATTTGATTTATCGTTATACAGCGGTAATGCTAAACCATCAAGTTGATAAATTGTATTCTCAACTTGATAGCTAATTGCAAATTGGTAATCGTTCTGGGCTGCAATAATTTCAGCGCTTAAAGGATTAGTCGTAGAAGGAGTATAAGGTTGGAAAGTAATAGTCCCTGTCGTTTGCTCAACACTCGCTTCACCGAAGTTAGTCTTGATGTCTGTTACTTTACTTGCATTGGTGGCGGTAACACCGGGGGCGGTAAAACGAAGCATTGTTGGTGATACAAGTGCTATGTCGGTGGCTTTTATATGCGCAGTTACCGTAGGAATAGTAGGTTCTGTGGGTTTCGAAGGTACAGTTGGCTTCGCAGGTTTTTGTGCGGCTGTTGAATTTGAATCATCGCACGCACTTAGGAATATGCTTATGAAAGCTATATATAATGCTGTTTTTTTCATTTTTTTAGTTTATCCGATTTGCAAGTTGGGGGGGGATAATACAGAATCGGGAATGAGTTCGCAAGTGCAAATAATAGTAATTATCATTTACATTGTTGTGTGTGGTTATCTGGTTAAGGTGGGGAGGTTATTTACTTAAATGCAGCTGTAGTTCAGTGCCAGGAATGGAACTCGCCGTTGAGACTGCAATCGCAGCCCATTCGGATCCGGTTATCATGGCTTGTTTTATATCATGGTCGGTGAGTAATCCGTGGATTAATCCTGATGCAAATGCATCGCCAGCTCCTGTTGTATCAACAACGTTAGCTGAGATTGCTGCAATTGAAATATGCTGCTGGTGGTGATAAGCGACGGCGCCTTTTTCACCATCAGTTAGAATAAAATAACGTAAGGTTTGACCTGCGATAGACTGACCATAGCACCATAATTCTTCGCTGTTATTCACATCAATACCATGATTACGGAGGTCTGAACGAGAGGAGATTAAGACGTGGCAAGGGCGTGAACGGTTGTCTTTAGCTAATTGGGCTATCACCAAAGTGTGTTCAAGTGCAGCTTGTGCCCAATGTTCGGTACCGACTGCTGAAGAGTTAATATACAGCGCTTGCCAATGCTTAAAATTGGGTTCTGGGCCTAACGTGAAAATAGGGCGTTGTGGACGAATAATCGTGCGTTCACCATCGGGTGTCATGACTAATAATAATTCGGGTGTATCGAGTTCATTACGTTGTAATAAGCTACAATCTAATCCTTGCAGACAGGCTTCTGCTAATAACCAGTCTGCGGTTTTATCATTACCGACTTGGCTGACTAGGGCTACTTTATGCCCGGCATAAACCAAACCTAATCCAGTATTGGCACCACCTCCGCCTAACCGACGGCCATTCTCAGCATAATAGTGGCGGCCTCCTGTCATCAATTGCCTATCCAATTGTAATACTCGATCACAGTTCAAATTGGCAAGTAATAGGATGTTTGACATAGGTAATAGCCTTGGATTATGTGTTGATGATAATTGTCTCTTATTTCAGCGAGAAAAGAAAATATCAGCCAGTGTTGTGCTACAAAACTGAGCTATATGAGGCGCAATGTACGTTAATTTTAATCAAAATGTGATCTTGTTATTACCAAGTCGGGTCACGAGAAAGTACGTAGTGAATAACATGGAGGGGTGTTACACTATTTTTCATGTTTTAGTGCTAGGTTTATAGTGTTGGGGTGGCGTTGTCGCTTGGTATACGACATTTAACACCTATAAAGTGATAAAAAAGAATTTTAAAGGATTTTTATGTTTATATCTATACGCGCTAAATTAAATTTGTTGATAGGAATTTTTATATTTTGTTTACTTTTCTCTATTTATGAAGGCTCCCGTCTTATTGATTATGGAAAAACAGCCGTAGATCAACAAGCGAATGTTTACCGTCATGCGAGTACGCTTATTCTCAACGCTGATCGTGATGCTTATCAAGCATATTCTGCCTTTCAACAATTCATTATTGACGGTGATGATGAAGCCTTCACTGTTATTAATAAAAATCTTGATCAAATTAAAACGCGTTATGAAAAATACATTGCTTTGGGTGATAAACAAGACAGTTACAATATTTTATCGCTAATGCCTCAATGGCGTCAATTAACACAAGATTACATGAACGAAACTGATGCTGAAGCAAAAATGATCATTTCGTGGGCAATTAGGCAAGAATTTCAAGTTTTAAGGCAACGCTTAAATCAAGAATATGATCAAATTAATACGAGGTCTGAACAGGCGGTTAATGATTTTCATAGTCATTTATTTAAAGAGTTCATTTGGTTATTAATTGTCTTTACGATCTTATTGGTCGCCATTGCGTGTATTTATGGATTGATTAAACACAGTATTATTGCGCGATTACATGATTTGAACCGCAATATAGGCTATATCGCAGCGGGCGATCACGATAAGCGCATTCAGAATAGCATAGATGATGAAATGAGTGATTCTTTTGCGCATCTGGCAGCGTTGCAAACTCAGTTAAAGCAAAATATTGCGACTATCACACAAGAAAAAGATAATGCGAATAAAGCTAATTGCGCTAAAAGTACATTTTTGGCTAATATGTCCCACGAGATACGAACGCCATTAAACGGTATTATTGGTATGTCTGAGATCTTGAAAGACTCTCAGTTATCACCCATTCAAAAAGACTACCTGATGACGATTGATTCGTCGTCACAAACATTACTTATGTTGATTAACGATGTACTCGATTTATCGAAAATTGAATCAGGTAACTTAGTTATTTCACCACACACGTCTAATGTGAAAGAGGTACTGTTTGATACGGCTTCTTTAATCGCCGCAAAAGCACAAGAGAAAGAGATTAAACTTGATATTCAAATTAGTCCTGATCTCCCTGAGTTATTAAAGCTTGATGAGTATAAACTTAGGCAGGTATTAATGAACCTCGCTTCTAATGCGATTAAGTTTACTGCTAGCGGTAAAATCGTATTTTCGTTACAAACTAATCCTATTGATGCGGAAAATATTGAGTTGTTATTCTCGGTGAAAGACACGGGTATTGGGATTAATAAAGATAAGCATGAAAAAATATTCGAAGCGTTCCAGCAAGAAAATAACGATACGACGCGTCACTTTGGTGGTACGGGTTTAGGCTTGTCTATTAGTGCTAAGATCATAAATCTCATGGGCGGCAATATTGCGGTTACGTCAGCTCAAACGGAAGGAAGTGATTTTCACTTTAATATTGTCGCCGGAATAGAAAAAATACAGCCTAAACAGGCTGTATCACCACACCAAGCAATCATTGTTCATCCTGAAAATACCGGACTTTTACAACGCGAATTAAAACACCTCGGCATTGCATCAACAGAATGTGCTGATATCAACCGTGTTTCGGCAAGCCTGAAACCCAATTCGGTTATTATTTATAATCAACAAGAAGTTGAATTGGCTAAAATAGAGTTACAAATATTACGCCAAAAAGTAGGTGGAACACCTATTTTTCTGTCTCGCAGTAATCACAGCGAACAATTTAACTATGCGCAATTAGTGGATGCTTATATTACGAAACCGTTATTGGGCTTAAGATTAATGAATATGATTAATGATCTTAATCTTGCTGTAAATACCGAAAAAGACTTGGAATTTCCTAAAATTAATCGTGCTATTTTGTTAGTTGAAGATAATTTAATTAACCAAAAAGTAGCGTCGATTAATATTAATCAGTTAGGGCTTGATGTACTGATTGCTCAAAATGGCCAAGAAGCGATAGATATCTATGCTGAAAATCATCAAAACATTAACCTCGTATTTATGGATTGCATGATGCCAGTGATGGATGGCTTTGATGCAACGATCGGTATTCGTGAATATGAAGAAACGTATTCGTTGTCTCGTATTCCTATTATTGCGTTAACAGCCAGTATTTTAGAAGACGATATTCAACGCTGTTTTGATTCAGGTATGGATGACTATTTACCCAAGCCATTTAAAAAAGAGATATTTAGGGATAAAATTAACAAATACAGTTAAGCGTAGCTTTTTCAAGCTTATCTATTTTAATCTTGTTTGATGCATGAAAACCACGTCTATATAATGCACTTAATTGCGTTACTTCAGTTGCTGTATAATGTGGGTGAGGCTTTGATGCTAGCGCTAGAACAATATCAACAGCGGCAAGTGGCGGTAAACTTGGATCAGTTATAATGGTGAAATCGTCTGGTACGGTGGATGCAACCATTGTACCAATCCCGGTACCATTTTTAATGATGGCTTTGATAGCGGTGGCACTGGGTGAAATACAAACGATGCTGTATTTACGGTTAATTTTATCAAGACCATCGACAGCTGCAGAATGTACTTTGCAATTTTCTTCGAAGAGAATGAGTGGTAATGTTGGCCGAGTCAGTAATTCCTTATGCCCGTAATATACCCATACCGCTTTATCATGTTGTAATAAGTAACCTTCTTGGCTTTCTGGTGCTCGCGTAATAATCGCTAAGTCGACCTCGCCATTATCTAGCATAATGCGTAACTTCACCGTGTTGTCGCAATGTATACGAAATTTTTGATTCGGCGTTTTTTCTTGTATTAATTGCATGATTTCCGGTAAAACACTTACGACGTAATCATCTGGACAACCTATTATAATCGGACGATTATTCTTAACTGTCGCGAATTCGGTAAGCACATCATCGTGTAATGCTAAAATTCTCCGAGCGTAACTTACCAGTACTTGACCTTCGGTTGTGAGAGATAAGTTCCGACCTTTTTTGATAAATAAACGCTGATTTGCTTCTTGCTCTAGCTTTTTCATTTGCATGCTGATCGCACTTTGAGTTCGACAAACTTGCTTTGCTGCCCGTGTAAAGCTGCCAGTATCAACAAATGCTATAAAGCTACGTAGTGCATCAATGTCCATTGACTAAATCCTTTTTATACATCAATAAATCAAATATGTGCTATCAAATCTATGCGTTTGTTTTAACTTAATCAAGTGATTACAGTAATAAATATCAAATTAAATAAGGGAATATAAAATGAAAAAACTATTAGTATTGTTGATGTTTTCTTTTTCAAGTATCGGTGGGTTGATGTTTTTACAGCAAGGTGAGGCTGGTCAAAAAGAATTAGGGAATAGAGAAATAAGCACTATGTCGATTGAAGATGCTAATAATATATGCGATTGCCGCCAGCTATAAAAATACCGCAGACTGGCTGCGGCATTACACGTTTAGGTTTAGTTAAATTGAATTAAACGTTATTTTTTATTTTGTAAATCTAGGCTGTATACGGCAAAACCAAGTTTATCATCTTTAATGTATTGCATTGGGTATTGGCCTTTGTCCTTGATGAACTGTGCAGCTTTGTTACCTGGTGCTGTTTCAAAAGTAATGGTTAGCTTCTTGTTGCTTTGTAATGGTGTGAAGTGCCAGTTGTTATCTGCACTTGGTGTTACTTGGCCTTGTTCTTTACTAACGCGGCTAATGTAATCTGCAAGTACAGTACGGTTTTCATCAGGTGATGCAAATGCAACAAATGCTTCGCCTGTACCCGCGAATTTACCACTGTAAGCGCGGTAGTTATTGGTTGCTACGATGAAAGGTTGGAGAGGGTTAACGGGCTTTCCTTCGAACGTTAAGTCGGTAATACGATTTGAGTTAGGGTTGATGATCTTACATTCACCGTTATAACGTGCTGGCTGCGATAAGTCGATGCTGTATTTCACACCGTCAATCACATCATAGTTATAAGTTCGGAAACCTTCCCAGTTAATTAACCCTTGTGGAGCCGTACTGTTTAGATTGATTTGATTGAATTGACCTGCTGAGCATTCCAACCATTCTTTCACTTCTTTACCTGTTACTTTCATGGCAACGAGGGTATTCGGGTAAAGATAAAGATCCGCTGCGTTACGGAATGTTAACTGACCAGATTCAACTTCAGTAAAGTTCGCTGGGTCGTTACCACGGCCACCGGCTTTAAACGGTGCAGCTGCAGAAAGTACAGGGATGCCTTCTAAATCAGGGTCACCTTGAATAAAGCGTTTTACGTAATCTTGTTGTGCAAGGTTAACGATTTGGATTGTTGGATCGTCTTGTACTAGTGCGAGGAAGCTGTACATCACGTCATTTGCTTTACCAATAGGTTGGTTAACAAAATTACGTGTTGCTTTGTGATCAGCTTGTACTGCTGCAACCATTTTTTCATCGGCGGCTACTAATGATTTTTTCGTTAATTTATCAAAGATAGGACGAGCTTCTGTTTGTGCACTCGTTACTTTCCAAGTATCACCTTGTTTGTCTAATACCAAATCCATGATACCTACGTGATCGCCCCAACGACCAGGCATAACAGCAGGTATACCGTTGATAGTCCCTTTTTTGATATCGACACCTGGTATTTTAGCAAAGGTTTTACTTGGGAATACTGCGTGTGAATGACCAAATGCAATCGCATCAATACCCGGTACTTGTGTTAGATAGTAGACTGAGTTTTCAGCCATTACTTTATATGGGTCAGCTGATACGCCTGAATGCGGGATCGCCAGAATAATGTCTGCGCCTTCCGCTTTCATTTGTGGTATAAATCTTTCGGCGGTTTGTTTAATGTCTAACGCTTCAACTTTACCTTCTAGGTTTTTCTTGTCCCAGATTAAGATTTGTGGTGGTACAAAACCGATATAACCAATCTTAACTTGGTGTTCTACGCCATCTGTATCTTTAAACGTGTTTGTTTTGATAATGTAGGGGGTGAACATGTTTTTACCGGTTTTAAGGTCGATAACGTTCGCATTAATATAGGGGAAATTCGCGTCATTCGTCGCTTCTTTTAAGAACTCTAACCCGTAGTTAAATTCATGATTACCTAAATTACCTACTTCATAATCGAGTTGGTTCATTGCTTTATAAACAGGGTGTATATCGCCGGGTTTAAGACCTTTAGCTGCCATGTAGTCGCCCATTGGACTACCTTGCAATAAATCACCATTATCAACCAGTACACTATTGGTTACTTCAGCGCGGGCTTCTTTTACTAATGTGGCTGTACGTACAAGGCCTGTTTTCTTTGTCGGCTTGTTCTTGTAATAGTCATAGTCCATGACATTAGTGTGAATATCCGTCGTTTCTAGAATACGTAATTTGATGGTGTCAGCATAAGTAGGACCGGCCATGGTAAGCAGACCTCCGAGTACTGCAATAGCCACAGGTTTGATAGATAATGACATTGTTTTCTCCAAATTAATAAGAAGTAGGTAGGAATAGATACAGAAAACGCCAAGGTAGCATAAATATACTGAGCTTGGCGTTTTAATGTTGTTAATCGCTTATTTTATCCATTTTTTTATTTATTACGTTTAATTTTTTATCAACGAGTAGGGGATGAAACTGATTCGGTTGTCTTTATTTTTGCTTGAATTCACGATCCATTTTGAATGAAAAAGAAATAATATAATTTTCCATTTTCTGTAGACCTTGATCAATATCATCGAGTTCTGCGGTAATATTCTCCAGCAATTTTTCTGCAGTATGACCTTGTTGCCATGGTTTTGTTTTCATTGAATGGTTGGCATAAATGCTTCGTTGTTGTTGCTTTTCAATCGGCATTTTGTCGAGCAGTAAACAGGCAATGATATAAATAAGAATGGCAAGAAAGAAACCCGTGAATAAAAATAAGGATACGAACAGTAATCGCACAAGCCAAACTTCAGCCCCGAAGGACGCTGCTAAGCCTGCGCACACACCACCTAGCTTGCCATTTTCGGTGTCTCGATATAGGGGTTTAGCGTTCATCGGTCTCTCCATTTAGGTGATTCTTCATCTAAAATTTGTTCTAACGAGATAACACGATCTTGTAATTGTTCGGTACGGCTAATCAATGTCTGTAACTTGTCTTTGTCTTTCTTTGATAACCCTTGATTGCTTTGGCGTTTACTACGATAGGCTAAAATTAGCCACAGAGGTGCGACGAAAACTAAAAATACGGTGAGTGGTACTTGAATAAAATCCATGGAGATTCCTTATTGATATAATCGCACAACTTATTATGGTTTATTACTGTATTTTATACACATATAGCTTGTTTGTATTGTTAAAACCCGCAGAAATTACATTTTCTTACTCGACGGACTCTGTCTTCATTATGCTTAAAACTAAAACGCACCTTAATGAAGGTGCGTTTTTAAATATGCGATTTGAAGGCTGATTATGAATCCAAATCTAACTCGTCATAAGTGCTATCAATGTCTTCTATTGTCGATATTTCATCAACAAAGTAATCACGACTGGGTTGTTTTGAACTGCGTTTATGTGTCGTATTACGTAATGAATGAGGATGAGTAATTTTATGATTATACTTTCGCCAGCATCTCGCAAAGTCAGAGGTTAACTCAAATTCACCATCAAGCTCTGCAAGGAAAAAGTGTTCGTCAGCAGTGGCTGGCAAAAGATCACCTTCTTGTAGCCGCAGCATTGTTAAACCGTAATTTTCTAAAAGTTTTGATTCATCTAAATTAAACGCATTTTGTTGTTGAAAACCAAGTGGAAAATGCACTTCATCTAAAAATATACCCATGCTTCTCATATCGATTACCTTTCGTTAAATTAACCGTGTAACAACAATCATTGGCAGTATTTATGGCTGCATTACAATCTTAGTGTTGTCACAGCAATGTCATATTCAATCTTTATAATTTTAATTACAGACTTAGTTGGTCTCTAAACTAACGGCAGATGTTGACAGTTTAATGACAATAATAATTTTTTTGTAATCAAACGTCACAATTTTACTTTTACATTATTAATGAAAGAAATAAGCAGGAATGAACATGGCTAAATTAGACCAGAAGTTTAAAAAGAAATCAGCGCAGCATTTTGATGATGACGATATTATGCTATCAGATCGTAAGGCGCATAAACGTACACGACGTGATAATCGTCAAAAAGAGGATTTGTATGCGCTGATGGACAACACTTATGTGTATGAGAGTTCGTCATACGAAAACAGTATGCAATTTTAATCAAGGCAATATTAGAAAGGAAAATTAAAGTAATAAATTAAATTTTTACTTCTTATATTTCAACCTATTACCGTTTCACGTTTAATTGTTTTAAGTTTTTCACTTGAAAACAAATACTGTCATCCACATCTATTAATTAGGCGCTTACGAGGCCTAACGTAAAGTAAACAGCAACTGCCTAACGGAGTATGTTGTTACTTATTACATATAAATCTGAATAAAATATATCATGACTAGGCGCAAACTAATTTGGCTTGGTGGCTATGATAATATTGCTCAATGGAGAATATAATTATGCGTACTTTTGACTTTACTCCTCTATACCGCAGTGCAATTGGTTTTGAACGTTTAGCAGCACTTGCTGAAACGGCTGCATCAAATCGCCAATCTGGTAATAACTTTCCTCCGTATAATATCGAACAAATTGATGATAACAACTACCGAATTACGATGGCTGTTGCAGGTTTTGACGAAGCGGAAATTGATATCTCAACCCAAAATAATGAATTATTAGTAAAAGGGACGAAAGAATCGGTGGTGAAAGAAGACGAACAACGAACTTTCTTACACCGCGGTATTGCAGAGCGTAACTTTGAACGTAAGTTCGAGCTTGCTGATCATGTTTTTGTCAACGGGGCAGACATGAAAAATGGCTTGTTGTATATCGATTTAGAACGCCAGCTACCAGATGCAATGAAACCACGTAAAATTGCCATTAACGGGGCTAAAACCTTATCTGCAGAATAACATTGTAAACACTGTTTATAGATTAACAGTGCCATTAACCCTATAAATTATATTCGGCTTAGTGGGAATAATTTCACTAAGCTCGTTCCCCCCAAGTACCTGAAGGCCTTGGGTATATAAGTGCTGCTCAGCAGGCTTATAGCTATCTATTGTTTGAGGAAAATAGAGATGACTACAACGACTACATTTGATTTCGCCCCCCTATATCGCCATGCTGTTGGTTTTGATCGTTTTGCTAATATGGCGCAAAAATTAGTTGAACAGCAATTAGCATCGCAGCGTATGTTGGATACGTGCAAGGCTAAAAAATCGATGGATAAAAACAAAAAAGTTAACAGTGGGCAAGCAAAAAACCAAGCGGTTAAAACACTGGTTGATACGAACTATCCACGTTATAACATTACTCACATTGGTGAGTTAGATTATCAAATCACACTGGCGCTAGCTGGTTTCTCACTCGAAGAGATCGATATTACTGTGACGGCTGATGAGTTGGTTGTTACCGGTAAAAAGCAGCCAGTAGAAGCCACATCGACATTGTTACACCAAGGTATTAATCAAGCAGATTTTAGCCGTAAATTTGCACTCGCCGACCATGTGCATGTATTGGGTGCTGAGATGGCGCAAGGATTACTGACGATTAATCTACAACGTCAGGTGCCAGAAGCATTGCAACCCCGTAAAGTCGCTATCGGTAGTTAAAATATCATAATAAGTGTTTTTTATTGTCCAAAGCGCATCAATATTGATGCGCTTTTTTGTTATTTTATTTTACACATAGAGTAATTTTATTTATCTTCACGATAAAAATAACTCATTTGCTAAACCTTGACCCAAAGCGTTTAATCGCATTATTTCGCAACTAAAAGGGGATAGGTGGAAGTGACATCTTATCAGCGATTACGTCATAATTTAAATCTTTGGTTTTGTTCAATTAAAGTATTGCGGCCATATCGGCCGCAATCAACTCCCGGTGCTGTTTTGCTTGGTATTGCGGCTGATGGGCGATTCCCGAGTAATGTGGTTGTTTCGGATAAAAATGGTATCAATGTGTTATCAAAACCTGGTGGGTTAGAAAGTATTGCTAGAAGTGTCATGTATGCAGCATTCACCAAAACCAATATTCGGGTTTATAACGCAGGAATGCTTGATGATATAGATGGGTTTGATGATTTAGATATTGAGGATATTCAATTAGAGCAATATCTAAAGGTGCTGCTGTATTTAATGGCTGGTCATTTTCCTATTACGGTTGGTAGTAGCGATTTTATTTCAATTGCGAGCTACCAAGCACTCTCAGCACACTTATACCAGCAGCAATACCATCAACATAATAAATGGTACGGCTGTGAGTACGATGCTGGCAATAATAAAATTGGCATCATTAATTTTGATCCAAATTTTGAATTAAGATTAACGCCGTCACCCAAGTTAGACTCTGGATTTAATGCTGTTAATCAGTATTGTTTAGAAACATTTAAAATTTTTAATTATTTAGGATTAGGCATTTGTAAAAGAACAAACTCACTCGATACATTTGAATATGCAAAGCAGCTTGGCTGTGATTGGCTGATTGATAAGCATATGAGTGCGCAACATTATGACTTAATTGCTGAAGTATTAGCGTGCTTTATTGAGCAAGTTGATCATATCCACTTAAGCATTGATTTAGCTGTTATTTATCATCAAGCGTTGCTGACAGAAAATGACAGTAGGCATGCAAGTCAAATACAGGGGATCACGATAGAGGTACTTAGGTTTGCACTATCGATTATTGCGCGTAGTGGAAAATTGAAGATACTTGATATAGTGACATTGAACCCTGATTTGGAACACAATGATAAAACAACGAGTTATGTATCGTCAATTATATGTACAGTATTAGAAAACCTAAAAGTATCCAGTTAATTAGGCGTTTTTTAAGAGCTTGACCATAAACCTGTTGTTATCGACGCTAGTTTACGGTTGAGCTCGTGAGGCTGAAATTACCAAGGAGGAAAGTCAAATCTTTCCGTATTCTTATAATTCGAATTCTAACTCTGTGTATCCGTCATCGTCATCGTCATCTGCTATCTTGATTAATTCCGGTTCGTCGTCACAAGAAGCTTTTCGTTTTAACTTTTGGCGGACACGGGCATTATTATCAAGACGTGTGACTTTGCTGTTGTACTTACGCCAGCAGCGTGAAAATTCGGATGTTATTGGAAATTCACCATCTAACTCAGCCAAGAAATAATGCTCTGCAGCGGTGAGTGGCAGTAAACTACCTTCCTGTAACTTACTCATCGTTAATCCAAAATTTTCTAGTATTGTCACTTCTTTGGTGTCGAACATATCATCAGCAGTAAAACCAAAGGGAAAATGTAATTCATCCAAGAATACACCGATATTTCTCATTTCATAGACCTCATCAATTTTTGCCGATAATCGTTTAGTTTTTAATATTTGTACAACAAAAAAAATTGTTACTGAGGATGAATAAATTGATTTATATTTTTTACGATGACGGTGTAATATTTATATTAGGTGCTAGTCACCGATACATTGATTAATATAAATTTTAGGGTGTGAAGGAATAGAAAGTGACTAAATTAGATCTTAAATTTAAAAAGAAGCCAGTATTTAGATTTGATGATGAAAATGAATTAGGGATTCCCGTCCGTAAAGAGGCTCAGAGATCGCGTCGTGATATGCGTAGAAACAAGAAAGCGATTGACGATGAAAGTTATACTCATTAATTGAGTCGGTAAATAGGCTTGTTTAACTAACAAGCCTATTTAAATATATCATGCCTTAAGTGGCCTTACTGAGGTGTGATGTTGGCGCTTTATTAGACTAAGCTGTCAAATGCTGCCATGGTTGAATCACATTGGATCACACGGCCATGACCTTGTCCTTTTGTGGGGATTAAGTTGATATTAATCGCTTCACCGGCAGCCGATTCAGAAGTGTTAAAATTAGCAAATCTATCACGTTTATCATGCACTATAACGGTTTTATGTTGGCGAGATATCAGTTTTTCGTAAGGCTTGATGGTTTCTAAACTGTATTGATATTTATCTTCAATATTTTTAACTAGAGCGCCAAATAATTTCATCGAATACCCTGATTTACCCACCATCTCATACAAGTTATCAACGTAGTTGAGTACCGGTGCGATTAATAAGAATGGTAACGCTTGTACCTTAGGGTGGCGGCTTTCTAATACCGAGGCTGAGCCCATGCTATGTGCAATGATACCGACTACGTCATCGACATTATCGACGAGCTCATCGAATGCTTGTACAAATGCAGGTAAGTGAGCATGGCGACCTTCACTTTGACCATGTGCGGGGTGATCATAAGCGAGTGCAGTAAAACCTTGTTCGGCAATATGTTCCATCAACGGAAAAAATTGACTGGCACTACCAGACCAACCGTGGCTTAGGATCCAAACTGGACCGTTACCCATTTGATAAGTATTTAGTCGGCCTTCAGATGTCATGTGTGTGGATCTTAATAATCCAACTGGATCTTCATGTTTGGATGTACTACGTACAGGGGTTAACAATAAATTTTTCGCTGTTTTTAACGCATGAGCGGGTGCAATGCTGTGATGTAATCGAGAACCAATATTGATCATGCTGCGACGCATCGTAAATTTTTTTCGAGTATTAAAATAAATGTTACTGCTCATCGTAAACTCCTTAAATAACACCCTTTAAGTGAACGGTCGTGCTATTTTCATTGTATTTGAAGGCGTCAACACGCCCGTGTTAATTAGTTTATGTTATTCGTATTTATGTTATTGCCATTGCTTATACAATTGTTTGACACCTTGCCAAAATAGCGCTCGTTCATTGTTTTCAAGTTCAATCGAATGAAACAAATGGCTGCTCAAATACAGGCCGTAAAATTGAAATACTGCCTGCCTTGGTACTAAGTCTTCGCGAAATAGACCATGTTGTTGACCTTTGCTAATCTGAATTTCTAAATAACTGATCCAAGTATGCAGTTGTTTACGTAATGTTCGTTGTAATACATCTTGGCTATGATTGCTTTCTTTCCAAGCATCCATAAACATGCAGCTACCTTGAAATGAGTGATTCCAGTCTAACCAGTGGTGTAACAATGACTGTAAGCGCGCACTAATATCGGTATGTTGCTCGCGTCTAACGGCGATGATCACGCGTTCGTTAAAGCACTCTCCCGCATATTCAATCACTGCTACTTGCAGGTTTTCTTTGGAATTGAAATGCGAAAACAAGCCACTTTTAGACATGCCACAGGATTTTGCAAGTACGCCAATTGTTAAGCTATCTAATCCTGTTTCACTGGCGATGGTGAAGGCTATGTTTAGAATATGTTCTCGGGTAATACGGCCTTTACTCATCGGATTCACTTTATGTATTTAGGACATATCGTATTTTTAGCACGACCGTTCTTTTAGTGCTAGTGCCGAATTCACTAAGTCGTAAATTTATAACTAAATAGGTATTCAATATGAGGGGGAGTAAGACGTTAAATTATTCGGGTATTGGCTAAGCAGTTTATGGCTTATCAATTCCTGTATCTACGGATTTATACTGGTTTTTGTTCTTGATTGGAAATTAAATAAGGTATTTGGCGTTATTAGTAAACATCTTCTCTACTCAGTTACAACTGGATCGTTTATGCTTAAGTTAATTTCAAAAATGAATTAAGGAAGTCGTATGCGGATCACCGCTAATTTTGATGCTGGTAATATTGAAGTCATTAATTTAGATGACAAAAATGATGTACAACTTGCAATTCGCCCTGATGTAGGTGAAGAGTTTTTCCAATGGTTTAACTTCCGTGTTGAAGGTGTCGTCGGTGAACAATACACACTGAATATCCTTAATGCTGGCGAAGCGGCTTACCTAGAAGGCTGGGAAAACTATCAAGCTGTTGCCTCATACGATCGTCAGCACTGGTTCCGTCTTCCGACTTTCTATAAAAATGGTAAATTAACGATTATTGCTGATATGGATTGTGAGTCAATGCAAATTGCTTACTTTGCACCGTACAGCTACGAGCGCCATCAAGATTTACTTGCTGCAGTGCAAATGCACCCATTAGTAAGCCTAGAGCACCTTGGTGAAACGATTGATAAGCGTGATTTAACCTTAGTTAAGATCGGTGATGGCGCTGAAGGCAAACGTAATATTTGGATCACTGCACGTCAGCATCCAGGCGAAACGATGGCTGAATGGTTAGTTGACGGTTTAATGCATAGCTTACTTGATAGTGATAACCCAACGGGTAAAGCATTATTAGATAAAGCTAACTTCTACATTGTGCCAAACATGAATCCAGACGGTAGCGCACGTGGTCATCTACGTACCAATGCATTAGGCGTGAATCTTAACCGAGAATGGTTAAACCCAAGTTTAGAAAAAAGTCCTGAAGTGTTCCATGTGATTAATAAAATGCATGAAACTGGCGTGGATTTATTCTATGACGTGCACGGTGATGAAGCACTACCTTATGTATTCCTTGCGGGTTCGCAAGGTACACCAAGCTATAACGATAGATTAGCAAAATTGCGAGATCGTTTCTCTGATGTGTTTAAATTAGCAAGTGCAGATTTCCAATCTGAATTTGGTTATGACGTCGATGAACCAGGTACAGCGAACATGACAGTAGCCACACACAGGGTTGCTGAAACGTTTGATTGTTTAGCTAATACGATGGAAATGCCATTTAAAGACAATGATAACTTACCTGACCCTATGATGGGTTGGTCACCGGAGCGATCTATTAAGCTTGGTGAAGCATCATTAGTGGCTATGTTAGCCGTGGTTGACGATTTACGTTAATCGACTTTAGTTATTAAAGGCTAAGGCATAAAGCCCGTGCATACTTGTTGTTTTAAAAACAGTATTTGCGGGTTTTTTTGTATCTAAAATTCGTAACCACAAAGGTTTTGTGAGCTATATCAGTTTGTTGGATAAATTAACGTGGTCTAAATGGCGAATCTAGACATATACTCAATAAATATTGACCAAATTTGCTAGAGGTATAGGGTTATGTCACAAGAAGGTAACCAGATCATAGTGCATGGTAGAGTACAAATGGTCGGCTTTCGTTATGCAACTGTGGAACAAGCGGAGCAACTCGGCTTAACTGGGCACGCTATTAACCTGAAAAACGGTGATGTTGAAGTACAGGTCTTTGGAGATAAAACTGAACGAGATAAGCTTATTTTATGGTTGCGAGAGGGACCCGATGCGGCACAGGTCGATGCATTAGAAATTACTGCAATTGATTATAAAAAACTGCCAAATTTTACTCAGGGCTAATTGATTACATTCTGTATATTTTTAGTGAAATAGTACCGTGTGCAGAGAGTTGAATACCTTCAGCGGCAAGTTGTTGTCTTTGATAATCACCACGGCTACCTTGCAGTGATATTTTTCCTTGGCTATTCACAATGCGATACCAAGGCAGCTTGCTGTCGGCTGGTAAGCGACTAAGCACTTTACCAACCTGACGCGCATGACTTGGCATTCCCGCTAACTTTGCGATATCGCCATAGGTGGCAACCTTACCTTCGGGTACTTGATACACCAATGCAAATACTTGCAAATCAAAATTATTCATATTGATGAATTAAAAACGCAGTTTCGTCACCAGTTCTTCACCTAGATTAACATTACTTGATGAGCCGCTAAGTGCATCTCGAGTATCACTAATTAATGCTTCCATACCGGTTTTAATACTGCTTGAATGGCTTAGCTGTTGCTGTACTTGACTAATGGTTTGTTCTACTAAGCTCGAGCTTGAATTAGCTTGAGATACGAGTTCTTGTAGACTTTGCATTGTCACTGTCGCAATATCAACACTGTCATCAATAATATTTGTTACTTGTTTTTGTTTATCAATGATCGCTGCTGAAATATCCATGATTTTTTTCATTTCACCTTGGATCTGGTCTGCTGATTGGTTTGCTGTATTCGCAAGTGCGCGTACTTCATCGGCCACCACGGCAAATCCACGACCATGTTCACCTGCTCGTGCCGCTTCAATTGCCGCATTTAGAGCAAGTAGGTTGGTTTGGTCGGCAATGCCTTTAATAGAGTCAACTAATTGACCAATGTTTTTATTGTTCTCGTCTAGGTTAGCTAATAGTACGGTAAATTCAGCTATGTATTGTGCAGAGTTGGTAATGTTGCCCGTTAATTCTTCAAGCTGTTGAATACCTGTTTGAGAGATATTTGCGGTACTTTGTGCAGAATTAAATGAATCATTTGAAAGGTTTTCTATCCCTTTGGACTGTTCCATAAAGCCCTGAATTAAATCGAAATTCTGTTCTATATTATTAAGTCTATTTGCCGAGGATTGATTGACTTTATGTGCATTTTTAGTGATTTCTTGGGCTATAGATAATACGCCACTATTTTGTAGTTGATCTAAAAGTTGTGATTTACTTTGCAGTGCTGCTAAGTCTGTTTCTGAGATAAGAACTTGTCCAAGAGGGACTTTATTAGTGTTAAAAAAATTAAACATAGCTTAGATCTGCCTTTTTTAGTCGTTTATAATTTATAGCGGCAAGAGTGGATCCCGCTGAATACTCTTAAGCAATAACTAGACCGTAAATTGTAATAAGAGATAATTTATTTTTCTTATTAATTAAATTAGTTATTCTTTATGTTTGAGACAACTATTTGGCTATAGTTAAGCCATCATATTTATCGTCTTTTGTATTATCGGCATCAGTTGTTATTTACTTAATCATTCTTGCTATATTTTTGAAAATCTATCGACATTTATAAAAAGTTAAGTATATTGTGCGCAAGGCAGTTAAGAGAGGTAACCCTGATGTCAGAAACGAATGAAGAGACGATGTTACGCTTAGATAATCAGGTTTGTTTTGCATTATACAGTGCGACGAATGCGATGGTTCGCGCATATAGACCAATGTTGAAAGCACTCGACCTTACTTACCCACAATATTTAGCTATGTTGGTTTTTTGGCAGCAAGATGAAATTAGTGTGAAGGTATTAGGTGAACAATTACACCTTGATTCTGGTACGTTAACACCCTTGTTAAAGCGCTTGGAATTGAAAGGACTTATTCGTCGAGATCGAAGTAAAGAAGATGAACGTGCTCGTATACTGTGCCTAACAGATGTTGGCTTAGCTTTAAAAGATCAAGCAAAAGATATTCCTATCAATATGTTTTGTCAGGCTGGGTTACCAAAAGAAGAGTTGTTGATGATGAAGGCAAGTTGCGAAGCATTGTTAGATAATTTAAAAAATTAATCATTACTGCCATTAAATTATGAATGGGGCTGTTGAATAACAGCCCCATTTTTGTATTTAGTATTCAGAGAAATACTGATTGAGAGCTTGTTGCCATTCTTGATTGTTATGTATGTTGAGTAACGCCCGACGTTAATGACTGAACTACTATGGCTATACGATGCCATACTGTATAAATAGCAAAAACACACAGTCTTATGAACAGGTGAGAGAATGGATGCATAACAATCCTCAGAGCTTGGTCAACGAGTTGAAACTAGTGGTTATTTACATATCAAGTTTAGTGGAAAACGGAAAAAGGTTTATCAATATGAGATTTAAATTACCAGCATCGTTATTATTAACGGGAATATTAAGCGGATTACTTATTGGTTGTTCAAGTGATAGTGGACCTGTTGAGGGGAGTGAAGTAACGACGCATGAAACATACTGGATTGCCCCTGAACGTGTTGGCTGTCAGGGGATTGTACCTATGCAGTGCTTGGTGGTTAATCAAGTGATTGATGGTAAGGCCACTGAGTGGCAATTATTTTATAACGATATTGCTGGTTTTGAATTTGTACCAGGCTTTTTTTATAAGTTGTCGGTACTGACGTCTGAAGCGGCAAATCCGCCTGCTGACGCGTCAAGTTTATCGTATACATTGATATCAGAGGTAGATAAAACACCACGTCATTATGCCTCTAATACCATGTTAACAGAAAACCGAAAGTGGAATCTTAAACAACTTGTTGGTTTGAATAACGCCAATCCATTAATGCTTGAGCAACCCGCTAATATAACTATTTCTGGTGATCGCTTGTCTGGATTCTCTGGCTGTAATAATATGTTTGGTCAGGTTCAGTATTTATTTGAAGATGAAAAATTGCAAAATACATTATTAAAACTAGGACCTGTTGGTTCAACACTAATGGCTTGTGCAGATCCAAATGCGAATACTGTTGAGCAAAAATTACAGCAAGCACTTGGTGTTGTGAATGCCATTCAAGTGCAATGGCCATTTTTAAATATGTATCAAAATGATGAATTGATGATCCAGTTTGTTGCCGAAGATTGGGATTAATCGAAATTACACCTTAGTGCGATGCGTTCTATTAATTTTATTTCCCTGCTGAATTTAATAGCAAGTAAATCTTGATCCGGATCCCATCTCACTATGGTTGTTTTGATTACGTCAGTAAAATAGTTATTAAACCCCATCATTAAGTTTTCATCTACAGTGAATTTTCTTTTTGTTTTTACTTTTGCCAGTAATCCCGATTGAGATATGTTTTGTACTTCAATTGGTATTTTAAAAAAATCAAAGAGTCCTAATTTATTCACGTATAATATGGGGAATTGTCCCCCATAATTAAAGCGTGAGTGTTCACGGTTAATTTTTAACGATAGGTCTTTTTTTACACTAAACATTGCATATCCATATTTTTATGTATAGTTACAAACTAGCAGGTTTCTGTAGTTGCCCACTTCAAATCTAGTTTAAAATTAATGAAATAGCCTGATAAATGATAGATAAATAGTAACAAACTAGTCTTTATGGTGTTGATTTGAATAAAACGTAGTTGAATGTGTGTTGTGCTTCAGCCTTTACTTCATTAAAATACTAATACGAATTGTTATTATTAAGGTGTTTTTAACCGTGTCGCAAATTCTCATCGTGGATGATGATATACAACTGTGTGAATTACTCACTGAAGTTTTAATTGAAGATGGTTATCAGGTGCACAGTGTGCACTGTGGTGAAACCGCGCTCGATTACATACAGACTCACCCTGTTGACCTCGTATTACTCGATGTCATGCTTCCCAATATTAATGGCTTACAAGTGGCAAAACGTATTTGTCAGCGCTTTGCAACGCCTATTTTAATGTTGACTGCATTAGCGGATGAAACAGCAATGCTTGATTGTTTACAAGCTGGTGCGGATCAATATATAGCAAAACCTTATAATGTACCTGAATTATTAACGCGTATTCAAGTGATGTTACGTCGTGTTGGTTTAGAAAAGCAAAGGCAAAATCTGGGTGGTGAAAGTTCAATCCTCACACAACTATCACGTCTATCACTGACTGGTACAGAAGCTGAGTTACTTGAGTATCTCGTGTCACGCCATGAAATTGTGGTATCGAAAGGTGAATTGCAAAAACAAGTATTAAAGAAAGATTTATGCCCATTTGATCGTAATTTGGATATGCACATTAGTAATATCCGCCGCAAGATGGTGCAATCTGGTCTATCTAAATTACATATTAAAACGGTACGTGGTAAAGGTTATAGTTTTTTTGAGCATGTAGGTAATCAAGCAGTATGAAGCTCAGATGTTTGAATGCATGTAAAAAATTATTTTTTTTAGGTGATCGCCAAGGGCTGGCATTCCGTTTATTTAGTTATTTTGCGATTACCCTTGTTTTGATTCTTAGTCTACAGAGTATCGCTGAAATGGCGTTGGTACGTGTATTATTGCATCTGCCTGCGACGGTTAAAGTTGAAATGTTAGATCTTGCTAAACAAGCTGATGCATTACTTGATAGTAAAGACAGTGAAGGGAATATAGATAGAACTAAATTAGCAGAGTGGGAAGAGGCACAATCAAGTTATCTATTTGTACTTAACGATAACCTTGATGAGGTGAGTACGCGAGTCATGCACCCACACTTTAAGTTCAAATTACGCTATATTAGACCACTCGATACAATTTTAGAGAACAAAGTTAATAAACCTGTTATTTCATTGCCCTTGCGAGCTGGCTATCAGTTAATCGTTCAGTTTTCCGATAAGCAGCATCCCGCACATAATTTCCCTTATTATTTTGCCGCTATCCAATTTGTTATCACTAGTATATTACTTGCTATCTTTTCGTTACTACTCGCGCGGCATTTACAACAACCTTTGCATCGGTTACAAGCAGCTAGTCGCGCCCTAGCGGAAGGAAATTTTAGTATTCGTGCATCTCATAAAGTGGGTAATAGCGTGACGGAGTTTAATCAGCTTGCGCAAGACCTGGATGATATGGCTAAACATATTAATAATTTAATTGGTAAACAGAAAAAGCTCATTACCGACGTTTCTCACGAATTAAGAACACCACTTGCAAGGCATAGTTTGATCCTGCATTTATTACGTAAACGTTGCCCTGATGAAGTAGGTGATTTATTAGATAAACTTGATAATGAATCTGCTGAAATGAATAATCTAGTGAGTGAAATACTGGAATTTAGCCGCTTAGAGCATGAAAACGTATCCGTTAATTTGGTGTTAATACAGCTTGAGTCATTGTGTCAGGTCCAAGTCATGCAAAGTGAAATGGATTTAAAACCACAGCAATCATTAAAAGTTGAATTGGATAATACGACAGCGATGGTACTTGCGGACAGTCGACTTTGTTTGAGGGCGATTAAAAATGTGCTTGAGAATTCGATTAAGTATGCAGGCGACAAGGCCAACATAGTACTAACTGTTGTTGAACAAGACCAATATGTTGAGGTAATTATTGCTGATGATGGTATTGGAATACCTACACCGCAGTTAGAGCGTGTTTTTGATCCATTTGTGCGCATTGAGAAAGCAAGGAACAAACAATCTGGAGGGTATGGTCTCGGCCTTGCCATTGTAAAGGAAGCAATGTTAATCATGCGCGGTGAAGCCGTTGCGGAACTAAATGTAAATAAGGGCGTCACGGTAAAATTACGATTTCCTATCCAATAATAGCTATTAATCACTCATGTTTTATAAAAATGCCTTATTTTATATTGAAATCAGGTGTTTTTACATTCAAACCTAGTTAATAAAGAACCTATTAACTTCCTTTATTCAGTTTAAATCCGATTCGAATGCAAAGAATGTAAATTTGATGCAAATAGTAATGATTATTAATTAGACTCCTGTTCATTAAGTCGACCTACGTGGTAGGCGTGACATTTAAATTAATGAAAAATGAACCGGAGATAACTTAATATGTTTTGTAAAACTCGATTAGCTGTCGTAGTTGCGGCTGTACTTGCAGCGCCAAGCGCTTACTCTACTGAAACGGTAGATACAGATGAGCACATGGAAGTTGTCGGTCGTGACTATGGCTATAAAGTTGATACTAATAGCACTGCAATGCGTGTTGAAGCAACACAGCTTGAAACACCGGGACAAGTAACTGTTATTGATGAGCAGCTAATTGATGAGCAAAGAGCAAGCACGTTAGGTAACGTACTTAAAAATGATTCAAGTATCTCTGCTGGTGGTGTAAGCCGTAACCGTGAATCGTTTAAGCTACGTGGTTTTGATTTACAAAGTAGCAGTGGTTTCTTACGTGATGGTAAACAGCATTGGTCTCATTACCGTCAGCCGATTGAGCTACTTGAACGTGTTGAAATACTAAAAGGTCCTGCTGGTCTACTTTACGGTAAATCAGCACCGGGCGGCTTAGTGAATATGGTTGCTAAAAAGCCAACTTACGAAACCCAAATTAATATTAGCCAAGATTTAGGCTCTAACAATGATTCTCGTACGACTGCGGATGTAAGTGGTTCATTAAATGATGCGCAAACATTACGTGCACGTGCTGTTGTATCAAAACAGAGCTACGATTCATGGCGCTCATATAGCGATGGTAGTACACCATCAACAGAACGTTTTGTGGGTGGTCTGTTTGTTGATTACGACTTAAATGACAAAGTAACCTTATCTGTGCATTACGATCGTACTAACGATAACGGTAGTGTTGATTCAGGTGCTTATATTGACATTAACACTGGCAAACCAATTCTTGGTGAAGAGCACATCTGGGATGCACAGTGGTCTACGATTGAAAATGACGTTGAAAATGTTGGTTTTGATATTGCAGCACAGCTATCTGACAACTGGAATATGAAATTAGGTTATAACAATCAAGATTTCAGACGCCATGATACAGAAAGTTTCACCGAGCATAAAAGTTTCGACCCTACAAAAGGCACAGTAGATTACCGAGTATATGACCGTATGGATCACTGGGTATTCAATACTGCATTTGTTGATTTTGTCGGTGAATTTGAAGCGTTAGATATGCAACACCAAACATTAATTGGTGCAAACTGGTTAGGTTATTACTACTCAAAATTAAGTGATAGTACAAAAGGGTATGAAGGCACTATTGGCCAACCTTTTGATAAGCCAGATGGCACACATTACAGTAATGGTACTAAGAGTCTTACTGAGCGTGATTCTTACGGTATCTATGTACAAGATATGGTAACGGTTAATGACCAATGGCAAGTGCTTGCTGGGTTACGCTTCGATCGTGAAGTAAATTCTAAAGATACTTACAATAATTTATTACCAAAACTAGGTCTAATTTACCATCCGAAAGCGAATGGTTCCATTTATGTTACTTACTCTGAAAGTTTTGAGCCAAAAGATGCAATTGATGATACTAAGGATATCAACAATAAAGTGGAACTTGATCCGGTAAAAGGTAAGTTATATGAAATTGGTTCGAAATGGGAATTAATGGATAACCAGTTGTTTATATCAGGTGCGATCTTTGATATCACCCAAGAAAACATGATCATTACCGAAGATCTTAAAACTGACCCTATTTTTGATACTAAAACAACACAAGCCGGTAAACAAGTTCACCGAGGTGCTGAATTTAGTGCAATGGGTTATGTCACTGAAGCTATTTCACTTAGCGGTTCAATGACTTATTTAGATGCGACGATTCATGACGCAGGTAATGCTGGTATTGATGGTAAACGCCCTGCTGATGTACCTGAATTTTCTGCAAGTGTTTGGAGTCGTTACTCGTTTGCGAACAACACAGATGTAAACTTAGGTGCTATCTATGTTGGTGAACGTTTTGGTGATGAGAAGAATGAGTATAAGAAAGACGCTTACACGCGTTTTGATACCGGTATCGCTCACACCATTAATTACGATAAAGACATGGACCTAGTATTACGTTTCAACATCGAAAACTTGTTTGATACGGATTATTTAGCGGGTGGTAGTCAAAAGAAAACTATCATTGGTGAAGGTCGTAACTACATGGCTTCAATCCAATTACGTTATTAATAACATAATCTAAGCCTTCATAAACAGCAATAATCGACTCTTGATTCCATAGATGTCGGTTATTGCTTTTTGTGGTTTTATTCCTTTTAAATTTTAATTCGAATGTTGATTAATTATGCTTTTAAATAAATCTTACTCTCTGGTTCTCGTGGCTGCACTGAGCAGTGCTACGTTTAGTCCTTTCGTGTTTGCACAAGCTAATGATAGTGCGCAAGCGATTGATCATGCACAAGCTCTGACTCAAAAAATGAATAATACGGCGGCTAGTAGCCAGTATAAAATTGATAATAGCGCAGATCGTACTTTAAGCATGCAAGCAGAAATAGAGCGTCTGCAAGAAGAAGTCGACAACTTAGCTGTATATCGCGACCATCTTGCTAAATTAGTGAACAATCAAAACCAAGAGTTAGATAGCTTAGACGAACAACTACAAGGTATTAAAACGACTCGCCAAGGCATAGTACCTTTGATGTACAAAATGTTGGCTGGTTTAGGTGACATTATCAATACCGGTAAACCAATTAAAAAAGAACAACGTCTAGCGCGATTAGCAAAATTAAACACCATGATGGGTCAGGCGAATGTCAGCGATGCTGAAAAATACCGCCGTATTTTAGAAGCATATCAAATTGAAATCGACTATGGGACTAAGTTGGGTGTATACCAAAGCGAAATCACGCTTGTTCCATCAAATAACAGGATCATTGTGGATTTATTGCACCTTGGCCGTATCGCATTTGTTGCGCGCAGTTTAGACAGCCAAAATTATTGGCAGTGGCACGACCAGCGTCAGGCATGGGTCGCTATTTCTGAACAAACAAATTATATCGATAAAGCCTTTAAAATGGCGAATAAACAAATAGCACCCAGCTTAATTTCTCTTCCAGTGACCACTGCGCAACGTGTAGGTAATGCCCAATGAACTCTCGATTTTCAGTGAATAAAGCCAAACTATTTTTAACAAAGACATTGCTATTAAGCGCGCTTACCGTTAGTGCATATACTTTGACTATTAATCCTGTTGTAGCTGCGGATACGCTGAATAATGACGCGCAAGTCGTAAGTGAAAAATTACTCAAGGATACAAAACAAGATAATAAACAGCTTACAAAAGCGTTAAAGCAACGAGAAGCTGGCTTTAAATTAACAGAACAAGAAATTAAACAGCAACGTCAGGCGTTATTAGCGCAACAACGTCAATTGCAAAATGAAACTGAAACGCTAAGCCAAGAGTTTACGCGTAACGAAGAAAAATTAGCGAAGCTAGAAACTAATTTACGGTTAGAAACCGGTAGTTTAGGTGAATTGTTTGGTGTTGTACGTCAATCAGCAAAACAGTTAAATAGCGAAATTAGCACCGCAGTAACCGCGATTGATAGTGCAACGTTTGCGCCGATTGTAGTGGATGTGGTTGCAGCAAAAACCTTACCTTCAATGTTGCAGCTAGCAGGACTGTGGTCAGCGTTATCAGAACAAATTAAAGCAAGTGGCGAAATCAAAACGGTGAATGTTGCTGTGATTGATGGCGCAGGGCAATTAGCAGATAAACAAGCCGTGCGAATCGGTAGTATTGGACTAGTGGGTGAGAAAGGTTATCTCACTTGGAATGGTGAAAAACAAACTGCGACAGCTTACCTAAAGCAGCCAGAAAAAGGTCCTGTTGCGGCAGATCTTATCAATGCTGATGTAATCGGTAATATCCTTGTATTGGACCCCTCGCGCGGTGTGATGCTAACGCAATTAGAAAATACCCCTACCTTGAAAGACCGCTTAGAAAATGGTGGTACAGTGGGCTACGTGATCATTTCATTGTTGACGGTTGGTTTGTTGATTGCACTGGTACAGGGCGTGAAGCTAATGCTTGCTCGACGTAAGATCCGACAACAACTAGCGAACCCTAGTCTGATAGGTGACAACCCATTAGGCCGTATTCTACAAGTATACGTAGATAGCAATGTTAAATCGGCATTGCATAATAGCACTGAAGCGTTAGAACTGCGCTTGATGGAAGTCGTGGTCGATGAGCAACAAGGGTTAGAGAAAGGCTTGTCGATGCTGAAATTGCTGGCTGCACTTGCACCTATGCTTGGCTTATTGGGTACAGTAACCGGCATGATTGAAACCTTCCAAGTGATCACGCAGTTTGGTAATGGCGATCCAAAAGTAATGGCCGGTGGTATTTCAATGGCACTGATCACGACGGTATTAGGTTTAGTTGCAGCAATGCCGTTATTACTTGCGCATAACATACTGAGTACGCAAGCCGATAATATTCGCGATATCTTAGAAAAGCAGGGCATTAGCTTAGTTGCAGAAGAAGCTGAAAAACTCACTGTTGCAGCCGTTAATGACACGAACGTGACTCCTTTTACACAGCAAATGGGCTAAGTTATGCATTTTGATATGACGTCAGTTGATTGGCTTGAAAGCGTCAATCAATTTATGCAACAGGGGGGACCAATACTGTATTGGCTTGCCGCTATTGTTATGTTGTGTTGGTTCTGCGTGATGGAACGGTTGTTGTATTTGTATTGCTATTTCCCTGCGTTACAAAGTGACTTGTTGACACGTTGGCAAGTACGTTCAGAGCAAGGGTCATGGCATGCTCAAGCCATTCGGGCTGGTTGGTTGCTACAGGCGCAGCAAGCATTGCAGCAAAACCTCAGTTTTTTGAAAGTGCTGGTGGCTATTTGCCCTATGTTAGGGTTGTTAGGTACTGTAACTGGGATGATCAGTGTGTTTGATGTTATGGCGACATTAGGTAGCAGTGAACCTAAGTTAATGGCTGCAGGGATTTCGTTAGCAACCTTACCAACAATGGCGGGTATGGTTGCAGCACTTACAGGTATGTTTGCTCACGCCCGCTTAACGAAGGCTTGTGACACACGCTATAGCAGATTAGAAAAATTATTAAGACAATCTATTAAGGAATGAATATGAGATTTAATCGTCGTTCAGCCGCGCGTGAAGATGCGCAAATTGATATGACATCTATGTTAGATATCGTGTTTATCATGCTGATATTTTTTATCGTAACAAGTTCATTTGTACGTGAATCAGGTGTGGAAGTTAACCGTCCTCAGGCAAGTCATGTGGTTAGCCAAGCGGGTGCTGGTATCTTTATTGCCATTACCGCGAACAATGACATCTATATTGATAAACGTATGGTAGATGTTGAGCGTGTACAGGCAACATTAGAGCACTTGTTACTGTCTCAACCTGATGCCTCTTTAGTTATCCAAGCCGATGAACATGCCTTTAATGGCACTGTTGTTAAAGTGATGGATGCGGCGAATGGTGCGGGTGTGAGCGGTATCGCATTGGCGGTGGAGAAGTCTTAATGTTACGTTTTTTACTGGCTGTACCGCTGGCTTTAGCGATGACATTAGTTTTGTTCACCGTAATGGTGTGGATGGTGGATAACGGCCATTCAGGTAAACCTGAAGCATCGACTGCACAAGCGTTCGACATTGTTATGGTCGATCAAGAGCGTGATGTTAACCGCCGTCAACGTGCGTTGCCCGAACAACCAAAAAATGCACCGCCACCCACAGACAGTATATCCGTTGCGAATGCAGAGGTTAAAGCGCTAGCATTACCTGATATGCCTGTACTTGGTATTGATATGGCCAGTCTTGGTGTCGAAGTTGGCTTGCCTGCAATTGGTGAGTTTAGTGCTAACCAGCAAGCAATGCCTTTGTATCGTGTTGAACCGCGTTACCCATCACGCGCCATGAAACAAGGCGCACAGGGCTGGGTCAAACTGTCATTTACCATTGATACTTTGGGCCGTCCTATTGATATCAAAGTAATTGATGCGAAACCAAGACGTTTATTTGAAAAGTCGGCAATGAAAGCATTACGAAAATGGAAGTACCAGCCAAAGTTGGAAGAGGGGAAAGCGATCATGCAAGTTAATCAGACGGTCACCTTGGAGTTTAAATTAGAACGATGATTCATTATTTAAATAAGCTGAAAAGCAGTTGGTTGTTTGTCCTAATGTGCTTTGTTACCTCATCTGCCTATGCTAATCAGCCACAGTTAACACAATTTATTGCGGGTAAGATCCAGGCCGCGCAAGCGTTACAGCAGCAAGAACGCTATACAGATGCAATTGAGTTGTTAACTGAACTTACCCCGAGACAAGCGTACGACCAAGCTTTTGTACAACGGGTATTGGGTATATTTCATTGGCAGCAAGAAAACACCGACCAAGCGGTTAAGTACTTATCATTGGCCGTTGAAAGTAAGTTATTACCAACGGAGCAGGCTTGGATTACGCAGCGAATGGTGGCGGATATTTTACTTAGTCAGCAAAAATATCAACAAGCGTTGCCGCATTACTATGTTCTTGTTAATACGGCTGCAGACAGTGACAAAGAGAGCCATAAAGCGGTAACGAAACGCAAGAAAAAAGCATCAGATATTAAGACCAAAGAATTCACGGAGTTGTGGTTACGTATTGCCCAAACCCATTATCACTTACATGAATGGGAGAAGGTACTCAGTGCGGTGGAATCATATGAAGAGTTAAATACGCAAGGGGACCAAGTTCAGGTGCTAAATCTACAGTTGGCTGCACAATCACAATTGCAGCGATGGCCTGCTGCAATTGATACTTTAGATCGTATTATTGTTGTGGAACCAGATAAGTTATTGTGGTGGCAGCAGTTAGCAGGTTTGCAACTGCGTACTTCACAGCCACAAGCTGCATTAACCACATTAATTTTAGCGCAGCGCCAAGGGCTTGTACTAAGTGTGCAAGAGCGTCGTACTCTAGCGCAGTTATATGCACAGCAAGGCATTCCTGAACAGGCCGCGCGTGAATTAAATTTGTTAGTAAAAGATATCACTGAGAATGATAAACGACAAAAAATGTTAGCTGAGCAAGCGCAATATTGGCAGATGGCGAAAGAGTGGAACAAGGCCATTAGTACATGGCGTGATCTGATTAACTTGTCTACAGATGACACAGCAGAATATCGCTGGCCATTAGCACAACTGTTATTACAGCAGGGGAATTTTGAGGCGGCACTGGCAGAGCTAAACCACCACCAAATTAAACAAGATAAAAGTAAAAAGGAACAAGCGGAAATTGAGTTAGCCAAAGTTCGAGCTTACTACAAATTAGCGCAATTTGATCGTGCGATTACCCATGCGAAGTTAGCTCTGCATATAGCCCCATCTGCAAGTGCAAAAGGCTGGGTTAAATACTTACAACAAGTACGTAAAATAAATAGTTAGTACCTACTGTCTTAATAACGCTAATAATGCCAGTTCAATGATTTGGGTATCATTGAGCTGTTTATACTTCTCATGTTGTTTCAATGTCTCAAGCATATTTTTGTGCGTTTTACTGAGCTTGAGGTAGTGGCTATTGGGATCTAAAGCGGCTAAGTTTTGTGTTTGTAATGATTCGGTGATAATCCGTAAATAAGCAGGGCGTAGATGAGCTGCTAATATTTCCAAGTACTGTACAGGCTCTTTGCCTTGGTATTCTGTCACGGCTATTTGAATATCAATAGATACGTTATTGTCGATAAAGATCTCATCGAGCTGTTTGGTTGCGACATCAGCAGTCACCTTACGACTGAGCTTACGTGCGTCATCGTTAGAAATAGTCGATGTTGTTGAAGTGTTTTTAGAATGAGTCACGTAATTAGTACCTTTAAATGTTGCTATTACTATTATTTAATATCGTTTATTTATTTCTGAACGGCTGGGTTAGCATCCGCTGCACCTGGCATTCTTTCGATCCACGAAAATAAGGTAGACCTATTTGCATTTGCTGATGACCTAATTTGGGCTGAGCTTGATAACTGTCAAACAGGTGATCCCACCATGGTAAACAAAAACAAAAACAAAAACCAAAATTATGATTGGTTTCGTGACCATTTACAGAATGATGAACGCGGTGCATATCAGGCGTGACTAAAATGTTGCGCATGTAGCGGTCAATCTTAGCTGGTAGCCTAATATTACTGTGATTAAACATAGCGGTCAGATTTAATAATAACTCAAATAAAACGACAGCGATAACGGGTACACCAAGTGTTATGATCACTGCAATTTTAATTAGCATCGATAGGATTATCTCAATTGGATGAAAACGGATAGCGGTGGTGACATCAATATCAAGATCACTATGGTGCATACGATGTAAACGCCATAGTGCGGGAACTCGATGAAATAATCTATGCTGGAAATAAATTGCGGCATCGAGCAATATTATCGCGAAAATTATAATTATAAATGTGCTTATTGAGCCGTTTAGGTTGGTAAAATATGTTAACCCCCACAGCTGTCGCTCGGCAAGCATGGCCGCATCGATAGCCAGAAATGGCATAAGTAACTTTAGTACTAGGTTATTAAGCATCACGATCGCGATGTTGTTTCCCCAACGCTGGATTTTTGAAACTGTTAGCGGTCGTCTGGGTTGATAATGTTCCCAAATAGATAATAGTATAAATAAGCCGATAAAAGCAGTTAGGCGAAGCGCATTGCCGTTAACAATAAACCAGTCGTTCATCTTAATTCCTGCTAAGTACCTCTGAAGTTGCCATTGTGCGTGATAAAAGTGGGCTTGCCAAGTCCGATGATAGTGACTTCTTTCTTAAAGTAAAATGAGTCCAGTCTTTTCCTTAAAATAGACATAAATCAATTACAGCTACACGCTCGATCAGTACTATGGTCGTTATATTGTTACTGTTTCTTATTTTGAGGCTTTTATGCACACGATTCCTGATTTCATGACCGCACAGCACCGCCATTGTGATGATTCTTTTATTGCTGCTGAATCGGCAGTATCGGCAACAAATTGGACGGAAGCGGCTAGCCAGTGGCTTATATTTACAACCGATTTTAAAACACATCTAGAACAAGAAGAAAATATTTTATTTCCAGCGTTTGAGCAAGCGACTGGCATGACGATGGGACCAACACAAGTCATGCGTGCTGAGCATGCCCAAATGCGTCAATTGGTCGCTGAAATGAGTCAACAACTGTCTTCGAAAAATAGAAATGAATTCTTAGGATTATCTGAAACCTTAATGATTCTAATGCAACAGCATAATATGAAAGAAGAGCAGATGTTATATCCAATGACACAGGCTCACCTTCCAGATGCAGATTCGGTGCTAAAGCAAGTTAAAGCATACTCATAATGACGAGTCATTTACACCTTATTCACCTTGATGTCAGCGAGTTAGAAGCGCCAGAGCCAATGCGACAAGCATTAGTTGCCTTGGCTGCATTATCTCATGGACAGTGTCTGGTTATTTACCACCGTAAAAATCCAGTCCCATTATACCCCAAATTAACAGCGCTAGGGTTTGTCTACCGAGTTGATATTGATAATAAAAACAGTACAAAGACCTGTGTAGATGACTATTGTGAAGATTTATCAGTTGTTATTAAGATCGCTTTTAAAGCAGATGAATTGGAATTAGCTGCATTGACTAGGATGAAAAAATAATGAACCTCGTGGGATTAGATTTTGATAAAATACCGGAATTCTCAGTACCCATGCGGTTCTTTTTTGTCGCACCTTTATTTGCAATAATCAGCGCATTGATTATTGGCTTTGCAGGGGAGTCTATGTGGTTTACACGATGGCACCCTGCAACGCTCGCTGTTACTCATGCTATTGTGCTGGGGGTTATTTCTATGATTATGTGCGGGGCAATTTTACAGTTATTACCGGTATTGGCCGGCAAGTCTCTGCCTAAAGTAAAGCTTATATCAGTATTTACGTTAGTGATGATGTCTGTGGGAACCATCTCGTTAATTATTGCATTTTTAGCGAGTGTGTTTGGGTTTAACAATAGTCTATTCTTTGCTCTTGCTGGCGTGTTGTTTACACTTGGATTGGGTGGTTTTATCTGTGGGATATTATGGTTGATTAGGCAGCGTAGTCAGGTCCGTTTTTCAATAAATACGATACGACTAGGCTGTATTGCCATGCTAATTGTTGGCGTTATTGCAAGTTTACTTTTAGCGGATTATTTATTCGATAGCCAATTCAATATGGCTAAACAACTTACCGATAATCATGCTAGTTGGGGTTTGATCGGCTGGATTAGTTTAGTGATTATTGGTGTTAGCTTTCAAGTCTTACCCATGTTTCATGTAGCACCTGCATTCCCATTGTGGTGTACTCGTTATTTACCCGGTTTTATGTTCATCGTATTACTGTTTTATACATTACTGACACTCGGTATGACACAACTTGATCTTGTCAATGTTGCTATGTGGCATCTAACACAAGCTATTTGCATTGGGTTATTAAAGTTAGTTCTAATGGTATATGCCGTGACAGCCATTAGCTGTTTATCCAGACGTAAGCGAAAGATTAGTGATATCAGTGTAACCTGTTGGTTAATCGCGTTAAGTTGTTTGTTACTTTGCTGTTCTATTAGTTTTATTATGAGCTTAATGATGAATTTTATACCGGGTACTGAAGATTTTTTGCTGCGTTTCGGGTGGTCACCGTTGACGTTAGCGTCAGTATTTATCTATGGTTGGATATTAAGTGTAATCATGGCCATGATTATAAAAATTGTGCCTTTTTTGGCATACCTGCACCTACAACGCCAATGTGGTTTTCATATGCAAGCATTTGCGTTATTGCCTAATATGCACGAGCTATTAAGCAAGTCGCGTATGCAATATTTATTATATAGTCATGTGTTTAGCTTAATAACCTTGCTGGCCACATTATATAACCCTGCGTATTACTGGTTATTATCATTAGCGATAATAGGGCAGTTTGGATATTTGTTTTTGTTGATGGCTAATGTTAGTTATCGCTATCATGGCATAGCTAAAGCTATTGATAAGGTCTCATTTTAGTTATAAATAATGTTGAACTGCAAACAGCCTTAAGCCGTAAACAGTACCCAAGTATAACCAATAAACATAATTAACAGTACAGCACCTGAAAGGCGACCAAAACGGTAGTTTAGTTTACAGTCTGTTGCGATTGCCTTATCTGTTTGTTGTGCTGGTGTCAAAGCTGAGCGACGTTTAGTCACTGCCATGTAAGTCATGGTAAATGAGATAACCATAAATGCAGTCATGATTGAAAGCATTGGGACATCACGATTGAGTACTTCTGCTGGCAGTTGTAATCCGTCACCAATTAGACCTGGGAATGCTAATACACCTAACAGGTTAAAAGTGTTTGAACCAATAACCGTCGCAAATGCAATTTCAGGCATGCCACGACGAACACCTGCAATAGCGGCTGCTAATTCAGGTAAACTTGTACCAAATGCGACAATAGTTAAGCCGATTAATAAGTCGCTAACACCCATTGCTTTCGCAAGTTGAATACTGCCCCAAACCATGATTTGTGAACTGATTACCAGCATAACAAGCATTGCAATCGTTTCGACCAACGCTCGTTTCTGGCTAACATCCAAAAACTCTAATTCATTTTCAACATCTTCCTCTGATGACGATTTAGCGAGGTATACACAGTACAGCGCGAGTAATATGAGCAGTATAATACTGTCCCACATCGTAATTGAACCATTTGACATTAACGCGATTACAGCAATAAGAGCGATAACTAGAATCGGTAATTCGCGTTTAATGAAGCGCACTTGAATAACAAGCGGCATAAATAAGGCACAAAGCGCTAATACTAAACCACTGTTGATGATGTTAGAACCGATAGCATTACCGACAGCAAGACCTTCTGCACCATTAAATGATGCAATAGCACTGACAACGAGTTCTGGAAATGAAGTACCAAATGCAATAACAGTCATGCCAATAAACATAACCGAAACACCAAACTGTTTCGCTAATGTTGATGATACTAAGATAAGACGATCGGCACTTAGGGTCAGTAAAATAAAGCCAACTAACACTGCAATGATAGGTAGTAATAAAGACATAACGTTCTCGTACGAGGGCATTTAGACATAAACAAGCGACACCGGCCCTCGAAAGTAGGTGTTTACTTGTTCAAGTCTCATCAAACTTAGCTTCGGACTATTAATCTCGAACTAAGTTGAATACACCATGACCTGCGGGTCAGTTATGTTGATGTACTCCCTCACTTGCGTGAAGCGACTACTCCCTCGAATAGATTGGCGCATTATAAAATAGAATCGGGTTAACGCAAGTAGAATATGTAATTTAATTACAGAATGATTTAAATCACCTTATGTAAGTGCTAATTTCTCAATTGTAAATTGATTTGTACAACGGCATGATCGGTACTTTCGCTATCACGCTCATAGATAGGGTTAATCAGGTGACGATCATACGTGTGGTAATCGCTGACTTCATAAAGGCTTCGTTGGTATTCGGTATTAAACTCACACGATAATAAGATGTAATCGAGGACTGAGCCTTTATTATAAAAGTAATGTGTCGCGGGGCGGGGCGCTGGTGTACAACTTGCCACCGAACCGTTTGCTGCGTGTTGATATAAATGCCAACTGTCTTGCAAACTATATTGTTTTACAATTTCTTGCGCTTGAGGATCTGAATTGAAACGTAATGTATTCATGGTTAGGTGTGATAATACGCCATCTCTATTATTATCGAGTACATCGTTAAAATCGCCCATTAGCATCATCGGGTTATTGGTTTCTAGACGACGTTGAATCATCTGTTGGAATAATAATGCTGCTTCGGAACCACGCTGCATTGATGATCCCCAACTTCCGCACATTTGTTTGGTAAAAGCATCGAGCACAGCTTTGGTTGTCGCCAGTTCATTATCTTCACTTTCTAGCATTGGTCGTTTAGATTTAAAGTGCACGACATAACAATCTGTTGTGCCTAGGTGCGGTAATTCAATACTGGCGCGCAGTGGTTTACGGCTAAACTGATACTCTGATGATAAGCCCATGCTGATGGCAAGGTCGGTATCAGGCATGACTGCTGTGATGTCTGTTATCGGATAGCGAGATGCGATAGCCACAACTGGGCTGCGAAAAATATAGTCTTCGATAACGTCGGCGCTATCGACTACTTCAAAATACGGGTAATCACATTCCGCTACTAATGCTTTTAAAGAGTCAGGGCTAAACACTTCTTGAAAACCGATGACATCAGGCTGATGGTCGGCAAGATAATCACGTATCCACTTCTGCTTTTTCTGCCATTGTTGCTCGTCATAGATTCGGTCAAAATCATAGCAAGCAAACGGTGGTTCAATATAATTAAAAAGATTAAAGGTGGCAATTTTTAGCATAGGTAAGAAATACCAGAGTATATGAAATAACAGTTTAGGTTATAACAAGCTTAACAGTATGGAGCAAGTAAGTATTCACAATACCTCTAGGCGTTTGAAGTAGAAAAATCTTTAGTGTTATGCATTTAAAGTTGGTTTCACTTGAAATGAATATATGTATTGTTCATAAATTCATCAATGTCGTTATATAAAGGCACCATGTATGAGATATGTGATTACTATCACTTTATAGAGATACATGCTGCATTATGATTATTTCTTAATATTTCCAGTTATTTTAATACCATTATATAATTCTTATTATAACTGAACTCTCCGAATTTAAGGAATACGCTATGACGACTGCAAATGTTTTTCACCTTGGTATCAACAAATCAGATTTACAAGGTGCCGAATTGGCTATCATTCCAGGTGATCCTGCGCGTGTTGAAAAGATCGCACAGCAAATGGAAAACCCACAGTTTTTAGCAAGTCATCGTGAATACACTGTTTATTTAGCAGAATTAGAAGGTAAGAAGGTTGTTGTATGCTCAACTGGCATTGGTGGCCCTTCGACATCGATTGCAGTTGAAGAGCTTGCTCAGCTAGGTGTGACTACATTCTTACGAGTGGGTACTACTGGCGCAATTCAAGAACACATTAATGTTGGCGATATGATTGTTACAACTGCATCAGTACGCCTTGATGGTGCAAGTTCACACTTTGCACCTATGGAATATCCTGCTGTTGCTGACTTTGCTGTTGCAACAGAAATGAAAGCTGCTGTTGATGCAGAAGGCATTAAAGTACACATGGGCGTAACCGCATCAAGTGATACTTTCTACCCTGGGCAAGAACGCTATGACACATTCTCAGGTCGTGTTACTCGTCGTTTCCAAGGTTCAATGCAAGAGTGGCAAGAAATGGGGGTTCTGAACTTTGAAATGGAATCGGCAACTCTCTTTACTATGTGTGCAAGTCAAGGTTTAAAAGCAGGTTGTGTTGCTGGTGTCATCATTAACCGCACTCAAAAAGAAATCCCGGATCAGGCTGCGATGAAGGCGGTAGAAACATCATCAATTAAAGTTGTAGTCGATGCAGCACGTCGTATGTTGGCTATATAATAATCGCATTAATTTAAATTTCAAAGCCAGACTACTTAGGTAGCTCTGGCTTTTTTATATGCCTAACTTACTGATGCTAAATATACTGCTTTATCGCCAGCTGACCATTGTGGATATTTGTACATAATATCAGTAAACAAAGGAGAGCTTGTGTGTTGTGCTAACCATGCGCGTAATTTAGGGTAGGGTGACTGTGCAAACCAATCTTTGTCCACATTTGCGAATTGGCGGATAAAAGGAAAAATAGCAATATCAGCCAGGCTAGTTTCTTCGTCAATAAGGTTACTGTGCAATGTTAGCAGGAGCTCTAATTGATTTAGAAAATGGCAGCCTTGTTCGCGATATGCTGTTTCAGTATATTCTGGATGGCGATCCGCGTATTTATATTTGTCTAAAATGGCTTTAAATTCGTTATCGTTTTCATCGATCAGTGCGGTGATTTGTTTTTGTAATTGAGGCAGATTTTTACGAAGCCAATTATTACTGTCGTTTTGTGATAGCGCCCATTGCATAATATCGCGACTTTCATCAATAATCTGTTTGTCGTTAGTGACAAGAACAGGCACTGTTCCTTTTGGAGAATAAGCCAACAAGCTTGTTGGTTTATCTTTTAAAACAACTTCTCTTAGCTCAACTTCAACTTGGCTATAATGAATAGCTAGTCGTGCTCTCATTGCATATGGGCAACGTCGGAATGAATAGAAAACAGCAGGGCGGTTGGCTCTCATAAATAGGTTCCAGCATCAAATGTTTAAGGTCAATAACTTAAGATATCTCGATTTAGTTACAGTATCAAATACTCATGTAACTTATATTAAGATGATGGATTAATTAGTTTGATTTATCCACCCTTATCATTTTTATGTGTGTTAATATTGCCCTGTTAATTGATATTAATTAAGGTTTTACATAAAGATGAAAGATAAAATGGGCTTTTCATTGATTGAATTAACGTTTGTTATTGTAATTCTTTCTATCCTCGCTATGTTCGCCATACCTGAATATACAAAGACACATCGAGAAGCTAAAATTGCAGTGCTTAATGATATGCGTGGCAAGTTGAACAACGCGGTAGATAATTTAAAAACAGCCTCAAATATCGATTCGCGAAAACAAACGCGCCCGAATGGACTAACCTTTGTTCAATACGATACCCACAAAAGCTACCGGGTGTCAGGAAAATTACTTTATCCAACAGAAATATGCCATATTTTAGGTTTAACGACACGTCCTCTTGTCGAAGGTATTGAAGTGGACTCTATCGATGCCACTTATACCTGCAAAAATGAAAATAAAAGTTATTCTTGGGTAAAGATGAATAAACTTGAATCGACAGATTGCACATTATCTTATAGGGCACGATATAACGAAGACATTATCACCTCTGTAGACATTAAACTTGTCGGAGAATGCCTAGAATAGTGAATCCCTGTTTGTAGCGTAGATAAATTGCACAATTTTAATATTTAACGTTGAGTCCTTACTTTCTAAACTTTCGTTTCTTCGTTTCATTCGAAAGTGGTTTGGGGTTTTATTCGAGATGTACTTTCACTTGAGTACTCATTTGTAGGTATTTAAGTAATATATTGCTGAAACCATTTTAGTTTTCGATCATTTTGAGTGATAATGCCGCGCCTTAGTCTGTTATCTGTGCGTAGTACAAACGGACTAAAGCCATATATTCTAATCTTTTCGATAAAATCTTTAGGAAATAAAACCATGGTAAAACCTGAGAATAACAGTATTGTCATTTTTGGTGCTTCGGGTGATTTAACAAAACGAAAGCTACTCCCCGCGCTTTATCACCTTTATGTCAACGAACTGTTACCTGAAGATTTTTCTATTTTGGGTGCGAGTAAAACTGCATATACGGATGATTCATTCCGTGAAAAAGTAACTAATGATTTGATCAAAAGTGAAGGTGTCAATAAGCAACAAGCTGAAGACTTTTGTAAGCACTTATACTATATCTCGATGAATATGACCGATGCTGATAGTTATGGTGCTTTTAAAGCGCGCTTAGAGACATTATCTGAAACGCATAATACGGTTGGTAATGCTATTTATTATATGGCCACACCTCCGAGTCTATACGCTGCAATCTCATCTAATTTAGCAAAATATAAATTAAATAAAGACCGTGATGGCTGGAAACGATTAATCGTTGAGAAGCCATTTGGTTATGATCTTAAGTCGGCAAATGAGTTAGATGAGCATCTACATGCTTGTTTCCGTGAACGTCAGGTTTACCGTATTGATCATTATCTAGGTAAAGAAACAGTTCAAAATTTATTGGTATATCGCTTCTCTAACGGCTTATTCGAACCGCTTTGGAACCGTAGCTTTATCGACTATGTTGAAATTACGGCTGCTGAAAGCTTAGGTGTAGAAGAGCGTGGTGGTTACTACGATCACTCTGGTGCAGTACGCGACATGCTGCAAAACCACTTGTTGCAAGTATTAGCACTTGTTGCGATGGAACCACCGGCGGTAATTAACGCGGATGCAATGCGTAATGAAGTGGTTAAAGTGATCCAAAGTCTACGTCCACTTGAAGAACAAGACTTACGTGATAATCTCGTATTAGGCCAGTACACTAAGAGTGTTGTAAATGGCGAAGAATTACCTGGTTATCGTAGTGAAAATGACGTAGATGAAGATTCTCGTACACCGACGTATGTTGGTATGAAGATGATGATTGATAATTGGCGTTGGAACGGTGTGCCTTTCTATGTACGTACCGGTAAACGTATGCCTGAACGTTTAACTGAAATCGTTGTTCACTTTAAGAAAACACCACATCCAGTTTTTGGTCAGAATGCACCTGAGAATAAAATGATTTTACGCATTCAGCCAAACGAATCAATTCAGATGGACTTTGGTTTGAAAAAACCAGGTGCAGGCTTCACCGCTCAACAAGTATCAATGAGTTTTGATTATAATAGCTTAGAAGAGAATAATCTGCTCACTGCTTACGAACGTTTGCTGCTAGATTGTATGAAGGGCGATGCAACGCTATTTGCTCGTTCTGATGCGGTTAAAGCATGTTGGGAATACGTACAACCAATCTTAGACTATAAAAAAGAAGCGAAATCTTTATTTGGTTATAAGTGTGGTACTTGGGGTCCGAACAAAGCCGATGAAATGTTAGAGAAAGATGGTCGTGAGTGGCGCTTTTCTAGCGAAGAAGTGATTAATTAATTTAAACTTTAGAAGTGGAACTATGATGGATTATCGTACTTTTGAAACACCTCAACAAGTTGTTGAGTCATTGGCTAATTCGCTCGTTGAATACAGTAAACAAGATAAGCCTGTGCATATCTCATTATCAGGTGGCAGTACGCCAAAGCTACTATTCAAAGTATTAGCAAAGGCACCCTTTGCTACAAGTATTGAATGGGGCAATTTGCACTTCTGGTGGGGTGACGAACGTTGTGTAGCACCTGATGATGCTGAAAGTAATTTTGGTGAAGCTCAAACGTTATTATTTTCTCAAGTTGCATTACCTGCTGAGAATATTCATCGTATTTTAGGTGAAGATGCGCCAGAGCAAGAAGTTGCTCGTTTTGCACAAGAAATGAAAGCATGTATTCCTGCCAATAATGGATTACCTTGTTTTGATTGGATCTTGCTTGGCATGGGTGGTGATGGACATACTGCATCATTATTTCCAGGCCAAACTGATTATAATGATCAAAATATTGCAATTATTGCGCAGCACCCAGAGTCAGGACAGTATCGTATCTCTAAAACGGCACGCCTGTTAGCAAATGCAAAGCGTATTAGCTATTTAGTAATGGGTGAAGGTAAAGCACAAGTGATCAAGCAAATTCATGATAATGATGATGCTGCACTTGCATACCCTGCAGCACAAGTAAAAGCCAGCCAAGGTAAAACTGAGTGGTTTTTAGATGCGGATGCAGCTAGGTTAATTAACGGTTAATCCTTATAAGTAATTACGATTGCTCATTGAGCTTAGAGTAAAAGACCTGTTAGTTTATACTAACAGGTCTTTTTTTGTTCATTTGTTTGTTTTTCATACTTAGCTTAAATATTTAATTCTTCATTAAATTATCCTAAAAGGCCATTAAAGCGTCATTAAAAAATCAGCTGATATTAGTTTTAGTTGTACTTAGATCGTTTCTTATAGAGCTTAATAAGTGGCTTGTGGAAAGGCTTTTATTTACATTCTGTGTTGTTTTTATTTTTCAATCGGTTTTATCACTGTTTTTTCGCTATTTATGACTATTTTTTAGAATCATGTTTGATATTTATATGTGTGATTTATTATTATTATGTGTCATATTACTTGTCATATTATGTCGAGTAAGACGGAGGCGATAGCATTAGAAGAGCGTCTTAATAGCATTAAATATAATTATGCTTTAATTTATATAAATTGATAATACTGAAATATCTTCATTCTATATTGGGTGTAATAGGCATCATTGCATTGAGCTTACCCCTTATAAATGAAAATGTTGATATAAAGGAAAAATATGAACAACACACAAGAATCATTTTTATCTAGTTTCTTTAAACTAGAATCAGCAGGTGGCATTATCTTAATGTTCTCAGCTGTATTAGCTATGATTTTAGCTAATAGCCCTGCACAAGATCTATATGCATCATTTCTGGAAATTCCAGTAGAGATCAAGCTTGGTGGTTTAGAGATAGCGAAACCACTGTTACTTTGGATTAATGATGGCTTAATGGCTGTGTTCTTCTTTTTAGTTGGACTTGAGCTAAAAAGAGAGTTAGTAGAAGGGGAGTTATCGGATCCTAGAAATATTATTCTGCCGGGCGTGGGTGCTATCGGTGGTATGTTATTCCCTGCGCTTATCTATGTTTACTTTAATATGGATGATCCTGCAGCGTTAAGCGGCTGGGCTATCCCTGCGGCAACAGACATTGCATTTGCGTTAGGTATCTTGAGTCTATTAGGTTCTCGAGTACCTGTAAGTTTGAAAATATTCTTAACATCGCTCGCTATTTTTGATGATATTGGTGCGATTTTAATTATTGCTTTCTTTTATACATCGAAGATTTCGATTTTGGCGCTTATTGTTACGGCATTATGTATTCCTGTGTTGGCCTATTTCAATAAACGTAATGTTGATTCAAAAGCATTGTATATCATCGTCGGTATAGTCATGTGGGTTGCTATGCTGAAATCTGGTGTTCATGCGACATTGGCGGGTGTTATTCTTGCGCTGTTTATTCCGATGCAGTCAAAAGATAAGTCACATTCACCACTGAAGACGATGGAACATGGCCTGCACTTTGTTGTTGCATTTGTTATTTTGCCTATCTTTGCTTTTGCGAACGCGGGTATTAATTTATCAGGTGTTGGTCTAGAGCAAATTTTACACCCTGTACCTATGGGGATTGCATTAGGCTTATTTATTGGTAAGCAGGTAGGCATCTTTGGTCTGTGTTGGATAGCAATTAAATGTAAAGTCGCACAAATGCCAAAAGGTATGAACTGGTGTTCTTTATACGGTACAGCCATTCTATGTGGTGTTGGTTTCACAATGAGCTTGTTTATTGGTTCATTAGCCTTTGGGGATACAGGTTCAAATTCATTATTTGATGAGCGACTTGGTATTATCTTAGGTTCATTACTGTCCGGTATTGTTGGTTTCTTTATGTTGAAATCATGCCTGTCAAAACAAGAGGAAGTCGCTAAATAACAATTTAGTGTTCAGCTTGTGATAATAAAAAGCACCCTTGATTGGGTGCTTTTTTATAGCCAGTTTGTACCGTGTTTTTTAATAATTGCACTCATAAGTCCAGTGGCTTATATCCGGAGATTACTTATTTATCAGTTGAATATATTGATTAAACAAGCTAGTTTAAGGGTTCAAAATGTAGTTATTTAATCAGAGAGCGTAGCCTTGAGTACTATTAAATCGATATTTGAACGTAATCGCGCATGGTCAGAACAGATTAATGAACAGTTCCCTGACTTTTTTGAACAACTTTCTAAGCAACAATCACCTGACTATCTCTGGATCGGCTGCTCCGATAGTCGCGTACCAGCAAACCAGATTATGGCCCTGCCTCCGGGGGAAGTTTTCGTGCATCGTAATATTGCTAATGTTGTTGTGCATACAGACTTAAATTGTTTATCAGTGATCCAGTACGCTGTTGAAGTGCTTAAAGTTAAGCATATTATTGTGTGTGGACATTATGGTTGTGGTGGTGTTAAGGCCGCTATGGGCGATGAGCAGCATGGTTTAATTGATAATTGGTTACGTCATATTAAAGATGTAGAACGCTTCCACATGGACGACTTAAAGGATGTCAGTGAAGAAGATAAAATTGACCGTATGTGTGAATTAAACGTTGTAGAGCAGGTTAGGAATGTCTGTAATACGACCATTGTGAAGCGAGCTTGGCGCAAGGGGGAGGAGTTAACGATTCATGGTTGGATTTTTAATATCAGTAATGGTGTATTGAAAAGCTTAACTGAGAGTATTAGTTCGAGAGAGAAGCAATTAGAAGTTATTGTTAAATAGTTTCAGTATTTAAGCGTGTAGTTATAGCGATAAAAAAAGCCAATGAGATACCTCATTGGTTTTTTTAGTACCTAAATATAAATCACATCAGGTGTCATTAATTTTAGGTAATAAAAAAGGTGAACTAAGTTCACCTTTTTTGATAACTGTTTAACCGATTAATAGTAAACTATTAAAGAGGTTTAACGTTCTCAGCTTGTGGACCTTTTTGGCCTTGACCTACTGTGAACTCAACTTTTTGACCGTCAGTAAGTACTTTAAAGCCATCAACTAAGATAGAGCTGAAATGTACGAATACATCTGGGCCATTTTCTTGCTCGATGAAACCGAAACCTTTAGCTTCGTTGAAGAATTTTACTTTACCGATTACTGTATTAGACATATTAAAAACCCTGTATATATATACGTTATTAAAAAATTTGTTAAAAAACCAGGGTGTAACTTATATAAACAATACAAAACACAATAATCAATACAAGTATTAACTAAAGCTTATTCTACCGATATAAACTAGCCTAATTTCTTAAGACGAATTATACATGGTTGAAGGCTCATAGCAATACACCCACTCGTTATTTTTATAAAATTGTTGTTTTCATTAACAAAATCAACATTCCCAAGGCTTATTTGGTGCCTTTTTAGGCGTTGTAACACTTATTTCGTGCAATATGCGTTCATATTACACCCACTTTATATTGTGGCCTAGTTTTTCAGTAAATTTAGATTTTTAATGGTTGATTAGTTATTGATAATTGCCACCTAGTTGTGTGTTATATTACATTTATTAATTGTAAGCTTTTGATATAAAAGGTTTGTATCTGGTGTCGGTGACCGATGTAGCTGGATTGTTTTTTGGCAGGTAATCGATATTTACAAGGTGAATTTAAGGAATAATTATGAGTGATCGTGTCCGCAGGCAGTGGTTTTTAGCCAAAAGAAGTTGTGAAACGCTTCATTAATAGATAATAGGCCTGAGATTTAAAGTCTATTTCTTAATGAATAGATAATCTACTCTAAAAATTGTCAGTAAATAGGCTTATTTACTGACAAAATGTCATTTTTTATTAATTAAGCTGCGTTTTCTTCTTCTACACGAGCAATATATTTTTCCATCGCTTGTTCTGTAGATAAACCGCGAACTTTATCCCATGCAGTCCATTTCGCGAAAGCAACCATATCAAAAATAGATGGTTTCTTAGATGTCACATCACCTTCAGTTGCTTGTTTAAATAATGAATAAAACTCTAATTTTAGTTCTTGTGAAGGCTTTTTCTTAGCTGTGCCATTTTGAACTTGGTCTACTGTAGCTTCGAATTTAGCGCGTAGGTCTGTCATTTTATATTCCTTTATCTAATTGTTGAATCAATAAGTACTTAAATATAATTACAACTAGCAATGTTGTAATACACCTACTAATGAGTAGTTAGGTCACAATTCGAATATTACATTTATTTCGGTATTAATACATCATTTAATTTCAATTTTAAGTATTAAATTAAATGATGAAAAATCCTTATATTTCAAACTAGTAAATTTATAATAAGTATGAATTTTCTAAATTTTAGAACCATCATGTGCTCAAAATGTGATACCTAAGAGTATTACAAATATTGATTTAACGCATAAATACTAGGAATCTAGGCTAAAAACGATAATTAAACTTGATATATACGGAATAAAATATATCATTACCCATTTGTAGTTACGTCCTTTTGGGTGTTAGGGATATATTTATCCTTATAATACGAGAGAGAAGTAGCGTTAAACTCATTTATTGTAAATAAAATATGATCGGGCAGCAATTGAAGAGACAGACAACATTACTCGAGACGGCATTAAATAATGGCTCAACTTTACAACGTTGCGTGGTATTTACTTGCGCTTTTTTAGTTATGGCTGCCATTATGTTTACCGAAAAATCAAATATATCATCGTTTTTTTTCTCGAACTTACCTATTGGACTTGGTTTAACGAATACTTTTGTGGCACCGTTGGTGGTGCTTGGCCTACTTATGTTATCTAGTGCGGCTTATTTTTGCATTGTTTACGTAACTAAGATGTCTGCGCCTACCCATCAAAAAACAGAACGTTCATGTTTTTTATCTGAATTACAGCTTTCTCTGGTATTTGGTGCTTGCTTTGGTTTATTAACGGCGACTTTGTGTAGCTTAATCTTTGTGGTTGCAGAACCATATTTACCACAGGAATTTCTTAAATATCATCAATTATTTGGTTCGTTAGATATCGCATTAATTCTACTTAGCGGGATCGTCTTAAGTGTTCTTTATTTGGGCTTATTTATGTTACCGCTATCTATTTTTCTATCTCAGCTATCTAAGCGGGAAGGGAACGTGACGCCGGTTAAACTCACAACTCGAATTATTCTTACGTCATCACTTATCGCCTCGCTCTTTGTCGCACTTTTGATTGCTATCATCACGTCCACGCTCTCAATAAATCTTATCCTGTTTAGTGTCACTATATCGGTAATTACATCCATGGCTTTAAGTTTGTTATATTGGTTTGTAGGGTTGGAGGCGAGTATCATTGGCAACGTGGTATATTGTTTATTAGTGTCTTATCTGGCAAATATCTTCTTATAATCTAGCGCGATTAACTGTTGGTTGATAACAGCGCTAGAATATAACGGTTATGCTGTTCTTGAAGTGTGGCAAACGGTACAGGTTGGTAGTTTTGGTAGTTTCATTTGTTGAAATGAAAGTGTGAGACCATCAATAATTAATACTTTTCCGGTCATTGGTTGACCAAAATCAGCAATAACCTTAATTGCTTCCATGGCCTGCATCGCACCAATAATACCCACCATCGGCGCCATAATACCTGATTCTACACAGCTTAATGTACCGTTACCGAATAATTGGCTTAGGCATTGGTAGCAAGGCTCATCATCGGCATAAGTAAACACACTGATTTGACCTTCCATACGTATTGCTGCACCTGATACTAATGGTGTGCGTAAAGCGAAACAAGCACGGTTTATCTGTTCACGTGTATCGACATTATCAGTACAATCAAGCACTATATCATGTTGTTTTATTAAGTCTGTTAACTCATCTTCAGACAGACTTCTAGTAATAGCCTGAACTTTACAGTGTGGGTTTATTTGTTCCAGCTCGTACTTAGCTGAAAGTGATTTAAATTCACCGATTCGGCTGTCACGATGGAGTAACTGACGCTGTAAATTCGACAACTCAATATGGTCAAAATCGACTAATGTCATCCGCCCCATACCGGCTGACGCTAAATATTGGCTACTTGCACAGCCAAGACCGCCTGCACCAATAATTAATACCTTGGCTTGCTTTAATGCTTCTTGACCATCGAAATCGAAGTTGCGTAAGACGATTTGGCGGTTATAGCGTAACTCTTCTTCCGAAGATAAGATGTCTTCGGAAGGCAAGTCGCCATCAGGAGATGGGGTTGTCATTAATTTAAGATCTCGTTAAATGGTTCGATAGTCACGGTTTCGCCAATCTCAACGTTCCCGCGGTCTTGCTCAATGATGGCAAAACAATTGGAATGACTCATGCTGCTAAATACACCAGATCCTTGACTACCTGTTGATACAACTTCAAGTTGTCCGCTTGCATTGACACTATAAACGGCTCGTTGGAAGTCCATACGACCTGGTGCCTTTTTCAATTTTGTTGCCGCAATAGCATTGAAACGTGGTGTTGGTGTGTAAACTTGATTGGTCATTTTGGCTAATGCAGGTACCACAAGTTGATGGAATGTCACGGTTGCTGATACTGGGTTACCTGGTAGGCCAAAGAACTTACTGCTTGGTAATGTACCAAATGCGAATGGCTTGCCTGGTTTTATCGCGAGTTTCCAAAAACCAATTTCGCCCAGTTCTTCAAGCAATATTTTGGTGTAGTCAGCTTCACCAACTGATACGCCCCCCGAGGTGATCACTGCATCGGCAACTGCATCTGCCTTGATAAATGTTTCGCGAAGTCGGTCTTCGTTATCAGGAATAATCCCAAAATCGATAATGTCTAAATTTAAACGCGACAACATCGCATTGATGCTATAACGGTTACTGTCGTAAATTTCACCGTTTGCAAGTGGTTGGCCTAAGCTTTTTAGTTCATCACCAGTTGAGAATACAGCGACTTTTAGGCGGCGATAAACGGTTACTTTATCAATGCCGATGGTGGCTAGCATTGGGATATCACGGGGTGTTAGACGACGACCTTTAGTTAATACAGCTTGACCGATGGCGATATCTTCTGCGGCATTTCGAATGTTGTCATGCATTGGCGGTAAACTTTTGAAGGTAACCTGATCACCGTCTACTTGTGTTCTTTCTTGCATGATAACGGCTTCACAACCTGCTGGTACTGGTGCGCCAGTCATAATGCGGATACAAGTACCGACTGGCCACTCATCATTAAAGGGTTGACCGGCAAAGGCTTTGCCAGCAAGTGGTAAAGTCATTGATTGGTTTAGATCTGTGATTCGAACGGCATAGCCATCCATCGCTGAATTATCAAAAGGTGGGACATTTATTGGTGAGGCGATGTCTTCAGCAAGAATATAATCGAGAGCATCAGCTAAATCTAATGTGAGTGTTTCTTTTACTGCATCAATATCGGCTAACATCTCTTGCATCGCTAAATCCAGCGGCTTTAGCCCTTGTACGTCACAACATCCCATTGTATACCCTTGTTGGTTATTTTTTAATATATCGGTAATTATGACAAACTCAGCAGGTCGACGATAGGATCTATAACAATAAAAAGCTTAATTAACGCTATTTATGCTAATTTGTTTATCTTATTAATTGTTAGATGTTATTATGCGCCCTTATCTTAAGTCGATCCGTTTGTGGAGTAATTAATGACCTGCCTAAGTAAAGAAGCTTTATTAGTCCGTTCAGTCTTGGAAGAGCGAGGGTTAGAAACACCGATGATCGGAACTGGACTCACAAGCTCAGAAAAGAAAGAACGCATTGAATCGCATTTTACCGAGATTCTAAAATTATTAGAGCTGGATCTAAGCGATGATAGTTTGGTTGAAACGCCACACCGTATTGCAAAAATGTATGTAAATGAAATATTCTCAGGATTGGATTATGCGTCATTCCCTAAAATCACTTTAATTGACAATAAAATGCAAGTGGATGAAATGGTTAAGGTGAGTGATATTACATTAACGAGTACGTGTGAACACCATTTTGTGACTATCGATGGAAAGGCTACGATTGCTTATATTCCTCGTAGTAAAGTGATTGGATTATCAAAGATTAACCGTATTGTGCAGTTTTTCTCACGTCGACCACAAGTGCAAGAGCGCTTAACGCAACAAATTTTAGTTGCGCTGCAAACCTTGCTTGATTCGCAAGATGTTGCTGTTAGCATTACTGCTACGCACTATTGTGTAAAGGCTCGTGGTGTGATGGATGCAACTAGTGAAACGACAACTACATCACTGGGTGGTATCTTTAAATCACGTCCAGAAACAAGAGCTGAGTTCTTGCACTGCCGATAGAAATTGATTATTAACAGTTTATTACGTTAACCCGAACTACAATTCTCGAGTGCTTCCACTCTGTAGTTCGGGCTTGTTCATCATTTTTAGCACATCTTCTAATGAGCACTTTGCCACATTTAGTCATAATGCATCTTTCTTCATCACTTTAATGAAATTTTATCGCCACACTTGTTTGGTTTAATAGCCTCATTGATGATTAATGAGCCGCTTTAAATGAACCCAATATTAAAACTAAATACATTATGGACAATTACACGACGGGCACCAACAATTTACGCCGTTATTATTACTGAGTTGCTTCCTAGTTTGCCTAACGGCAACAACAAATTTAATCCTGACCTATTCAAATAGCGCGAACGCTAAAAACATGGCTTTATTGTCTATTTATGATGACAACTCAACACAGGGACTCGTTAATATGGAGGGTATTTATGCCGATGCAATCAATATTGATAACCAAGCTATGGTGGATGTCGCGTTGGTGAAGGAACAGGTAAAGTACGAACAGCTTAAATTTGAAGAAAAGTTAGCAGATTTAGAATTTGTGTTACAGCAATACCAAATGATGGAGTTACAAGCATTTAAGTTTGTGATTGATATGCCGAAACGTGAGCAAGTCACGATGGTAATGCTGACACATTTAAAAAACATGCTGGCGGAGTTTACGGCGTTAAATCCGGATATTAGTGCCAACTGGCAGGTAGATCCAAATAATGCGCTTAAATTAATTGTGCAATTGAACACTAAACGACAACGACATTGGGGTGAGGCAGGGTTTATTATTTAACGAGGGCAAATGACCTTACCCTCGTTAACGGCATTGTATAAAAACAATAACAACGAATACGTGACTACTATTTGTTATTAATCGTGGTAGCGATTAACCCGCGATTTTTTCTATCGGTTTAGCAACAATGTTACGTTTTTCTTTGTTAATTTCAGCAATGTTAACGTAAATCACATCACCTAGGCTGTATTCGACTTGATCTTTAATACTGATTTGGCCAGTTTCAATTAAGCATTTAACTTCTTTCTTATTATCATGTAATAAGCTAGCAGGAATAAATGCAACCGCGCCATTTTCAAGTAAACGCACACGTAAACCACCACGGTTAACATCCATAATACTTGCTTCGAATGCTTGTTTGCTTTCTACTGCAGGTGTTAGGTAATCAACGTATAACCACGATGAAATATCGCGTTCAGCCATTCTGTGTTGACGACGACGTTCTGACATTAAGATCACTTCATCTTCAGTCGCAGACGGTGCTGAACCATTTGTCAATGTTGCCTTGATTAGACGGTGGTTAATTATGTCACCATATTTACGAATAGGTGAAGTCCATGTTGCATAACCGTCTAAGCCCATCGCGAAGTGACGTTCTGCACTTGCACTGATTATGCTGTAGCTTTGCATACGACGTAAACGACTGTCTAAAGCTGGATTGGCTTTTTCAGCGAGTGTACGCTGTAATTCAACATAACCTGGTAGTGATTGGATGTGCTCTTTGGTACATTCAATACCATGCTCGGTTAACAATTCGACAACCAGATCAATTTTCTCTGGGTCAAACCCTGCGTGCGTATTAAATACACCAACATCACCATTTTGACGGAATAAACGTGCAGCTGTAATGTTTGCCGCAACCATTGTTTCTTCAATCATTTGATTAGCAATTCGGCGGTGTTCAACATGAATAGCAAGTACATTACCGGTTTCATCTAGTTCAAAGCTGTAATCAGGTTGGTCTGGGAATACGATTGCATTCTTCTTGCGCCACTGTTGACGATGACGTGCAAAAGTAGCCAGTGATTGTAACTGTTCAGCCAATTCTGCTTCAGGCTGCCATTCAGTTGATACTTCTTCAATCCAATCTGAAACTTGTGTGTAAGACAGTTTGTGTTGTGATGTGATCCAGGCTGTGAAAAATTCAAACTCTTCAGCTAATGCACCGTCTTCTTGGATGGTATAAGTACAGCATAATGTTGGACGTTTTTCACCAGCAACAAGTGAACAAACACTGTCACTGAGTTCACGTGGCATCATTGGGATATTACGCCCCGGTAGATAAACGGTGAAAGCACGTTCTGCTGCAATTTTGTTTAGTTCTGAATCGGCAGGGATATATGATGTTGGATCGGCGATTGCGACAGTTACTTTTAAATTACCTTCCGCTGTTTTTTCAATAAACAGTGCATCATCCATATCTTGCGTTGATGCTGAATCGATAGTGAAAAAGGCTTTATCTGTCAGGTCCACACGTGTTGTGTCATCTTTGAATTCAACCGAATCAGGCATAGCTGGTACATCTTTAGCTAAGTCTTGACGTGCTAATGTTACCCACCATGGTGCATTGGGATCGGTTGCAGTCGCGACGAAGCTTGTTACTTCTGCAGTAAAATTACCGTCTTTTAATGCATGAGATTTAAGTTGTGCAACAACCCAGTCACCTTCATTTACTTTTTGGCCATCCAAACCGACTAATTTTGCTTTGATTGGCATGTTGATAACAGGGCTATCTGCAAGAATTGTTAGTTTATTTTTAGTAATACTGATACGCGCAATAAAACGCGTTAACTTAGCTTCAACTAAGGTATCTGGTTCTGCTGATGTTTTATCACCGTTAGTTTCGATATACGCTTTAATTCTATCGCCATGCATGATTTTTTTCATGTGAGGCGGCGCAATGAAATAGCTCTCGCCATCATCTGCTTCAAGGAAGCCAAAACCACGTTCTGTGCCTTTAACTGTGCCTTCTACACTAGGCGTATTTTGGCGCATATTTTGTTTTAATTGAGATAGTAGTGGATTGTCGCGAAACATGTAAAACCTTCCTGTAATGAATTACGCCTACTATACGACAGAGGAAGGTTAAGTTCCACCCCTTATGAGGGTTGTTTAATGTAAAAATAAACGAGGTTAAATAGTTAGCTTTATCTAAAAAAAAGGTTGGCTATTAAACTAAGTTATTGTAAATATTAAATACTTTATTTTTAATTGGAAATCTATAGTAGTTTTTCAATGTCTTTAACCATGCCTTTTGGTGACAAGGTTGGTGGAAATCGATCGACAACATCTCCATCACGGTTTATGAGGAATTTAGTGAAATTCCATTTGATGCCTTTACTGCCTAATATGCCCTTAGCTTCTGTTTTAAGCCAATTATAAAGAGGATCTGCATTATTACCGTTAACATCTATTTTACTAAACATATCGAACGTCACGCCAAAGTTAAGTTGGCAAAATGAGTTGATGTCTGTATCTGAGCCTTGCTCTTGTTGTTTAAATTGGTTGCAAGGGAAGCCTAAAATCGCTAATCCTTGGCTGCCATATTTTTGGTGTAACTCTTCTAGTTCAGCATATTGATTAGTAAATCCACATTTACTTGCTGTATTTACAATCAACACTGCTTGACCTTTATAATCACTGAGTTTTTTTTGTTCACCTGTGATTGTAGTTACTTCGAAATCATAAAGTTTAGTCATTTTAAGTACCTTAATAATAGAATGAGCACGAGTGCTAATGTGTATTAATTAATTTAAATTGCGCACAATATATTGGTGGTTAGTATACTAATATGCAAGGACTTTCTTATGTTTAATATTATTTTGTAGTGTATTTTATAGTTGTTGCGTTAGAGGTCACAGATAAAAATTATAAACTGCCCTTGAAAACACTGATAACAAACCCATCTATCTATTAACGAATAAATTCAGATAGTTTTAATCTGAATCACCCATTAGAACAAAGGAACAAGTAATGACTGATACAGTTAATACTGAGACTCACGGCTTTCAAGCTGAAGTTAAGCAACTGCTTAAATTAATGATCCACTCTTTATATTCAAATAAAGAAATATTTTTACGTGAACTCGTCTCTAATGCGGCAGATGCAGCCGATAAACTTCGTTTTAAAGCATTATCAGACAACAGTTTATATGGAAATGATGGTGAATTACGTGTACGTGTATCGTTGGATAAAACAGCGCGTACAATTACTATTGCTGATAACGGTATCGGCATGTCACGTGAAGATGTTATCTCACACCTAGGTACGATTGCACGTTCAGGTACGTCTGAATTTTTTGACAATCTATCTGGTGACCAAGCGAAAGATTCGCAATTAATCGGTCAGTTTGGTGTTGGTTTCTATTCTGGTTTCATCGTAGCAGATATGATGACAGTAAATACACGTGCAGCGGGCGCAGCAGCTGACCAAGCAGTACAGTGGGAATCAGAAGGTGAAGGCGACTACCGTCTCGCTGATATCACCAAAGAAAGTCGTGGTACTGAAATTATCTTACACTTACGTGAAGGTGAAGATGATTTATTAGATGAATGGAAACTGCGTCAAATTGTAAATAAATACTCTGATCATATCAGCATCCCTGTTGAAATGTGGAAAGAAGAACAACCTGAGTCAGAAGGTCCAGACGGTGAAAAAACACCAGCAGTACCAGGTGAATGGGAATCAGTAACACGTGCAAGCGCATTGTGGACATTATCGAAAAATGAATTGAAAGATGAAGAATATCAAGAGTTCTATAAGCACATTGCACATGACTTTGAAGATCCACTAACATGGAGCCATAACCGTGTAGAAGGTAAGCAAGAATATACAAGCCTACTTTATATTCCTGCTCGCGCCCCATTTGACATGTGGAACCGTGAAAAAGAACACGGTCTAAAACTGTACGTACAGCGTGTATTCATTATGGATGACGCAGAACAGTTTATGCCTACTTACCTACGTTTCGTGAAGGGTGTGTTAGATTCAAACGATTTACCACTAAACGTATCTCGTGAAATCTTACAAGATAATAAAGTCACCACATCTTTACGTACTGCTTGTACTAAGCGTGTACTTACGATGCTTGAGCGCATGGCTAAAAATGATGATGAGAAATACCTCAAATTCTGGAATGAATTCGGTCAAGCACTGAAAGAAGGTCCAGCAGAAGATATGGCAAATAAAGAAAAAATTGCTTCTTTATTACGTTTCTCTTCAACATCAGTGGGTGGTCCTGCACAAGAAGTTGGTTTCGATAAGTACATCGAAAACATGCAAGAAGGCCAAGATAAGATTTACTACATCACAGCAGACAACTACACAACAGCTGTAAACAGTGCTTACCTTGAAATCTTCAAGAAAAAAGGCATTGAAGTACTATTATTAACTGATCGTATTGATGAGTGGTTACTTTCACACTTAACAGACTTTGATAGTAAGCAACTTGTATCTGTTACTAAGGGTGATCTTGACCTTGGTGCATTAGATGATGAAGACGCTAAAAAAGCGAAAGAAGAAGCAACGGAAGAATTTGCAAGTTTCATTGAGCGTGTTAAAACAACGCTAGGTGAAAAAGTAGCCGATGTTCGCTTAACTCATCGTCTAACTGAAACCCCGTCTTGTGTTGTTACAAACGAAAATGGCATGAGCAGCCAAATGATTAAGTTAATGGAGTCTGCAGGTCAAGCTGTACCGTCACAAAAGTATATCTTTGAGCTAAATCCTGAACACGAAATGATCAAACGTGTTGCTGATGAAGCAGATGAAACAGTATTCACTGACTGGGTTCAATTATTGCTAGAGCAAGCTCAGCTTACCGAGCGTGGTAGTTTAGATGATCCAGCTGCATTTATTGCGCGTATGAACCGTTTAATTGGTTAATTTTGGAGTTAACTTTGTGGGTATTGTTTTTATCGAATTACTCACAAAGTTGTATACAAGTAAGTAACAAAACAGCGCTAGACTTGAACACATCGGATTTCCCGTGTAGTCTAGCCGTTCTGAAATTTAAGCAATTTAAACAAGCTAAGTCAATTTAAGGGCAATTTATGCGTATTATTTTATTAGGTGCACCAGGTGCAGGTAAGGGAACTCAAGCACAGTTCATCATGGAAAATTATGGTGTTCCGCAAATCTCTACTGGTGATATGCTACGAGCTGCTATTAAAGAAGGTTCTGAGTTAGGTCAAAAAGTTAAAGCTGTTATGGATGGTGGCCAACTAGTATCTGACGAACTAATTATTGAATTAGTTAAAGATCGCGTTAAGAAAGAAGATTGTGAAAAAGGTTTCCTATTAGACGGTTTCCCACGTACTATCCCACAAGCTGACGCTATGAAAGAAAACGGTATTGACGTTGATTTCGTACTTGAATTTGACGTGCCTGATGAAGAAATCGTTAAACGTATGAGCGGTCGTCGTGTTCACGCTGCTTCTGGTCGTGTTTACCATACTGTTTATAATCCGCCTAAAGTGGAAGGTAAAGATAACGAAACTGGTGAAGATCTATCAATCCGTGTGGATGATGTTGAAGAAACTGTTCGTAAACGTCTAGGTATCTACCACGATCAAACTGCACCACTTATTGCTTACTATGGCAAAGAAGCGGAAGCAGGTAACAGCAAATATGTTACATTTGACGGTACACAAGCTGTTGAAACAGTAAGCAAACAGCTAGCTGAACTTCTTGGTTAATCGATAGCACTATCCCTTTCGATTAATTTATAGACTGTTATCAAACCCCGAAGATACTCGGGGTTTTTTTATAGCTAAATCTCAGTGAGTTATTGGATCCAATATGTTTAATCGCATAGAATAACCCTACTTATTAAGCGACAATGTAATTATGTGTAATATGACGAAGCAAAGTATTTTATTGGTTAATCTTGGTACGCCCGAGTCGGCAACACCAGCCGGCGTTAAAGCGTTTTTAAAACCGTTTCTTTCTGATCCGCGCGTGGTTAGCATTCCGCGATTATTTTGGTTACCACTATTAAATGGTGTCATTTTACCTTTGCGTTGTAAACGTGTTGCTAAAGCTTACCAGTCGATTTGGTTTGATGATGGCTCACCATTATTACATTACAGTTTATTACAACAAAAAGCGTTGTCGGCGTTATTTAAAGAAGCTGAACAAGACGTGCATGTCGAACTTGCTATGACTTATGGTGAACCTAGTATTAAAAATGCTATTGCTAAGTTACAGCAAGCGGGTTCTGAACATATTGTTGTGTTACCGTTATTCCCACAGTACTCATCAACAACGACTGCCCCAGTATTTGATCAAGTTGCTCATTATCTGCAAACAAATATCGATGTACCAAGTGTGAGCTTAGTGAAACATTACCATAATAACGCAGCCTTTATTGATGCACTGGCACTGAGTATTGAACGACACTGGGAAGAAAAGGGCAGGGCAGAGAAATTGTTATTGTCTTACCATGGTATCCCTAAGTTCCTTGTTGAAAAAGGCGATATCTATGCAGATCATTGTATTGAAACGACCGCATTGCTTTGTGCGCGTTTAGGTTTAGCCGAAGATGAGGTTGTGCATTGTTATCAATCTCGTTTTGGTAAAGCTGAATGGTTACAACCGTATGCTAATGAAACCTTAGTGAAATTGGCTGAAAGTGGAACTAAATCGTTAGATGTGATTGCACCTGCGTTTGCGGTTGATTGCTTAGAAACGTTAGAAGAAATGGCAATAGAGAATAAAAAATTGTTTGTGGGTGCAGGTGGTGAGGATTACCGTTTCATTGCGTGTTTAAACGACGACGAAGCGCATATCCGTGCACTTCATGCCGTTGCGAGCGATTATTTACGTTAGTAGAGCTGCACTGTTTTACATTAGATATGCAGTAGTATCTAGGTTAAAAATAGCGTAGGTCATTAACCTACGCTTTATGCTTATAGATGCTTCATCAGTATTTTTGAACGGCGCTGTAGATTATATAACTCTTGTTTTTCTACTGGTAATTGTTCTAGCTCTACAGGATCAAAACCACGCTCTCTAAACCAATGAATACTGTGTGTAGTTAGGACGAACAGATTTTCCATTCCTTGCAGCTTTGCTTGTCTTTCGATTTCTTTAACCAATAAGTCACCGCGACTTAAACGTCTATATTCTGGATGGGTAGCTACACTCGCCATTTCAGCAATATTACCAGAGAAGCAATACAGTGATGCACAGCCAATGATGGTACCATCACGTTCAACCACGGTGAAATGTTCAATATCCCTTAAGAGTTGCTCTCTTGTGCGCTGTACTAACATACCTTGATCAACTAACGGTTGCGTGAGTAACATGATACCCGCTACGTCTTCAATTTTTGCTGGGCGGGTTTGTTCGGCGCTTTGACGGACAATCTGGGTACCGACACCATCGCGTGAAAATAGCTCTTGTAATAGCGAACCATCGGTTTTGTAACTCACCAAATGACAACGGGTGACACCTGCTAATGACGCATTGATTGCTGCACGTAAATAAGACGCAGTACCGCTATTAATTCCACCTTGAGCATCAATTTCCTCTAGACGTTCTTGGGCTTGCTCTGGGAACATTTCAGAAATCAGGTTTCCGTTATAGTCCAACACACCTTGAGCCGAACAAAAACTGATCAGTTTATGTGCATTTAGTTTAATGGCAATTTTGGTCGCAACTTCCTCGGCACTAAGGTTAAAGCTTTCACCAGTAACGGAATAGCCGAGTGGGGGAATGACAGTGATAGCATTCTGTGCAAGTTGGTATTCTAAAGCCTCGGTATCGACACGACGAACACGACCGGTATGACAAAAATCAATGCCTTCATCAATACCCATCGGTTGCGCAGTAATAAAATTACCACTGACAATATTAATCTTTACGCCGTGCATCTGAGTGTTGACCAGCCCCATTGAGAATGCTGCTGTGATCTCATATTGGAGTTGCCCAATGACTTGCTTGATTAGTGGGAAAGCTTGTTCATCGGTGACGCGCTGTCGCTTGTGAAATATACTTTCACAATTGTGTTGAGCCAATATTGTGTTGATTTGTGGGCGAGCACCAAACACCAGTACGATACGAATGCCGAGAATATTTAATAAGGCGATATCATTGACGATATTAATAAAATTAGCGTGTGCAATCGCTTCACCGCTCAGTGTGAGTACGATAGTTTTATCACGGTGAGCATTGACGTAGGGTGCGGATTGGCGAAACCACCGCACTAACTGGTTATCTTGTTGACTCAATTCCATCTCCTTGGATTATAATGCTTATTCTAAACGCTAATATTCCTTAATTTGGCGATGAAATCAAGTCACAAATATTTGATTATTCGGCTTTCCACAGAATATGGATAAAATTATCACTGGCTTTTTTCTTAACCAATACGCGCCCGAAAATATCATTTAATAAGTCGTTGTCGTCTACAAGTCCAATATGTAACTCGCAGTATTCATTATCATTGATACCCATTGCTACGTCCGCCGGCCAATCATCACCCAGACTCACGATATCAACTGCACCACGATCTTCGAATTGCATAGCAAATAAGATTTGATCAGCAGGGGATAATTCTTTTTGAGCACTGTCTAGGAATGTGTCGTAGGCAAAGTCAATTAATTCATCTTCAGTTCTTAATAGCATGGGTTTTCCACATTTAATTCATTTATGGTGGATTTTACCTTAATCTCGATAAGATAAGAATGTTTCTTATAATATCCACTGAATTTTTATGTGATTTGTAATTGCTTCCGAGTGAAATAGACGTTACATTGAATGCGGACAATATAACATTAGAGTATGAATGCCCGTGGGCGAATAAAGGAATATTAGTAGTATGCATTATCAAACAGACGACGTTAGAATCCGAGAAGTAAAAGAACTATTACCGCCAATTGCAGTGTTGGAAAAATACCCTGCTTCTGATGATGTGACTAAAACAGTATTTGAATCACGCAATAGCATTAGCCAAATTCTTAAGCAAGAAGATGATCGACTTTTAGTGATCGTTGGTCCTTGTTCTATCCATGATACAGTGGCTGCATTAGAATATGCAGAGCGACTAGTGGCATTGCGTGAGAAATATAAAGATACGCTTGAAATTGTTATGCGTGTTTATTTTGAAAAACCGCGTACAACTGTTGGTTGGAAAGGTTTAATCAATGACCCGTACCTAGATGATAGCTTCCAATTAAATGATGGTGTTCGTATCGCGCGCAAACTATTACTTGATGTGAATGCAATGGGTTTACCTACAGCGGGTGAATTTTTAGATATGATCACACCGCAATATGTCGGTGATTTAATGAGTTGGGGCGCAATTGGCGCACGTACGACAGAGTCTCAGGTTCACCGTGAACTGGCTTCTGGTATGTCTTGCCCAGTTGGTTTCAAAAATGGTACAGACGGTACAATTAAAGTTGCTATCGATGCAATTGGTAGTGCAAACGCGCCGCACCATTTCTTATCTGTAACTAAATTTGGTCATTCAGCGATTATTTCAACAGCTGGTAACCCTGATTGTCACCTTATTCTACGTGGTGGTAGTAAGTCGACAAACTATTCTGCTGATGATGTAGCAACAATTACAACTCAATTAGAAGCTGCTAAGCAAGACGTTAATATCATGATTGATTTTAGCCATGCTAACAGTGAAAAGAAATTCCATAAACAAATGGACGTTTCAACAGATGTTTCTGGACAAATTAGTGCTGGTAACAAAGGCATCTTTGGTGTGATGGTAGAAAGTCATTTAGTTGAAGGTCGTCAAGATCTTGTTGATGGTAAAGTCGAAACTTACGGTCAAAGTATTACTGATGCTTGTATTGGTTGGGCTGATACTGAAACAATGATGGCACAGCTATCTGATGCAGTTTCTACACGCCGTACAGTTAAATAAGTAAACTGGGCAGGTTAGCGACGAAACTATTTACGGTCTTATAGATTGCTTTGAAAGCTTACATAGTTAAGTTGTTCTGGTATCTTGCATTACTAAGCTGTTTAGGTATATAGTTCTAGCATATTATAAAGCACAAACTTTGGTTTGTGCTTTTGTCATTAAAGAGCGGACCAAAATGAAACGAATTATATTTTCTCTTGATGAAGTTTTGCCGATTGAAGCTGAAGCGTTAGCTGCAAAGACTTTTACCCCTACTTATGATGATCTTTGGGACCCTACGAAGTTTAAAGGTTCTAAAGTTGTTGATGAACACGGTAACAATGAAGTTGAAGCATTAAGTAAAGGTCTTAACTTCTGGCCAGATGTTAATCAACTGAACCCTAAAAAACTGAAAGCACAGTTAACCTTGATGGCTGAACACGGCGTTTTCATTATGAACAATGTTTCAAGTGATATCTCACCAATCGAGCGAGGTACATTAGCGTACGCACAAGGTTGCCACCCAGATAACGATGTTGATTTTCAATTCAATCAAGATGAAGTTTTTGATGGTGAAATGGGCTCAATCACAATTCCATTGGAATGGGTGAGTCGCTCTGTGAAAGCCGGTAAGGAACAGTTCATTATTGAACTTGGTGATGATGACGATGTGCGTCTAATCATCAAATAAACTGTTAATTACAGAATTAATACAGAGTAAGTAAAGAGTTAAGTAAGTTGAACTATGAGCTTTAATCACTCATAAAAAAGCGCCTCTCGTTACTACAACGAGAGGCGCTTTTTTTACGCTAGTTAAGATTACAACAGCTATCTAATCAAGACCGTAATGACCAAAATATTAACGACGTTTTTTCTTTGGTTTACGTTTTTTGATTTTCTCGCCTTCAAGGGCTAAACGTTCAATCACGGCCTGTTTTTCTGCTTCAGCCATTACTGGCGTCTCTAAACTGATACGACAGATTTTGGCAGTACGTAACTCATTAATTAATATCGCTGCGGCTTTATTTAAATCAACAAAACCACCAGGGCCTAAACAACCGCGGCCACGACCAATGTCTTCTAACAATTCTATGTCTGTCTTGTCTAGGTTATCTAGCTTGTAACGTGAACGCATTGCGTCTGGGTAGGTTTTACATAAGTATTCTGCTGCATACATACCAATGTCATCATATTCAATCGCAGTATCTTTAATTGCGCCTGTTGATGCTAAACGGTAGCCAGAAAGTGGGTTTTGTACTTTAGGCCATAACATCCCAGGCGTATCAGACAACACAATACCGTTGTCTAATTTGATACGCTGCTGCTGTTTCGTCACTGCTGGCTCATTACCCGTCTTAGCAATAATACGATTAGCGAGGATATTAATTGTTGTTGATTTACCCACGTTTGGAATACCCATAATCATCGCTTTAATGACTTTATGAGCCCCTTCTTTATTAGGCACTAGCGCACGAGCGAGTTGTGGGATCTTTTTGATCTCAGCAGGCTCTTGCGTCGTAAAGGCATACGCTTTTACACCTTCTTCTAATTCTAGATATTCTAACCATTGTGCAGTAACGATAGGATCTGCAAGGTCGCTTTTATTGAGGATCTTAATGCAAGGGGTATCACCACGTAAATCGGAGATCATCGGATTCTCGCTGCTATAAGGGATCCGTGCATCGAGTACTTCGATAATGAGGTCCATTTGCGGCATAACTTCCGCGATCTCTTTACGGGCTTTGTGCATATGCCCCGGGTACCACTGAATCGTTTGTTTACTCATTTGAAATATAAGCCTTTTATTTTATCTTTCTGTCACATGGGGTACTAAATGTGCTGGTCTGAAAGTTGGTTGCTAAAGCAGCTGGTAAGCTTTTATCTGCAATAGTCGCTAGTTTAACTCAAATCGTGATTTTGATCACCAATGGTTGGAATTTCTATTAAAGTAATTTTAACTCAGAGTTGTAAGTAAGTAAGGAAGGAAGGAAGGAAGGAAGGAAGGAAGGAAGGAAGGCAGCATACTGCTCACGCAGTAAGGTGATGATTGCGTATCGCCAACAAGCCTCTATCTCTTTGGTTTTTAAATATATTGGCTTCTACTCACCGGTTTTAATGCAAATACCACCTCTGGCCACGGACAAGTGAATATGAGTATTCCAGTTAAGTTGACGATCGTAGGTGTGAAGGGCGCAGAAAATACCAATCCCTATGCCCATGCTATTAATTTTTGAGCTGCGCAATTAAAGAGTAGTCCAAGTAACGAACGGTTATAGCTGAATATTTCCCATAGGCTATCAGGCATAGCAAAGGTGATATGCTACCATTCACAATCAGGTAATACATGTTGTTGGGTTTGCACCCAACGCTCAGTGGCCTTGATGCAACTGCTATTACAAGCTCTCGATTTGCAGGTTTGGTGGATGTATTTGGTATGAGTGCAATTATTGTTTGAGCTGGCATACTTTCGAGAGCCGAATACAGCAGTGCCACAAGCGAGTATTTTAGTGACATTCTCAATAACAGCATCATGAACAAGACCAATATGCTGATTGAGATACGTTAACGAGGCATTATTTTTGTAGAAGAGGTTTTTAAGTGGCTTGTTTGGGTGCATAAGCAGGAAGATACCGCTTATGTCTATTATGAATAGTTAAATTTGAAGAATGTTAGTTACCGCCGTAGGCGGCCTATGTTTAAGGTAAGGAACATTGAAATTCCTTACCTTGTGCGCTAGGTAATAACGAAGTGCTTGCATGATGATCTCCTGCGGGAAATTGCATCCTGAAAAGTTAAGTCCCATGTTAATTATGATCCGTTATTGTGACATCGCATTATCAATATATCGCTTTACTTCGTCAACTTTGCGGCAGAACCTATTTCAGTGCTTTTTTTACTATCAAGTGAGCAACTTTATTTAGAGGGAGTTCCTTATCATTATTAAAATAAATAAGCTCAGGAGCTTGTTCTTCCTTCAGCCCTTTTATTAATAAGTATTCTGCCTCGACACTGTACCCGAGAAGGTATTTCGCTACTTTGGAATTATTCTTAGGTTGGCCGGTAATTAATATAGCCTCGGCACCTTGCAAAGTATTATTCGTTAAAGAATCGATGTTTTCAGCATAATCATTTGACTCAATGACAAACAAATCAAAATTATGTTGAGAAATCAATGTTGGCTCGGCTGTTTCAGTATTAATTGGCCCAACAAATTTCTCTAATTCAGTGGCAATAGAAGATGTGGCTGAATTATTATGTGTCAATAGATAAACATCTTCGGCAAAAGCATTGGAAACACACACACTTAATACCGTAGCAATAAAGAATTTTTTCATAACGTAACTCCTACGTATAATTTGATTAGTTAAGTATTCCAGGAAGCACTACACGAATTAAACCTCCCAGCGCGTCGGTTTGACACTGCGTTCGAACCGTTACAGTGTGAGAGAGGTTTTTTCTTATAAAATTTGAGTCTGAACTGTAATCCCATCTGGCACTGGATCCTGAACCTTCTAAATCATAAGCTCCGCGCTCAATATAGAGATCACTGGTAAATTTGATGTCTCGATTATTTTTATCTGGCTCTGGGCTGCAATTACTTTTATTAATAATCTCACGCCATTGACCATTAGTGGAAAGATCCAAATCTCGGTATGCAGATGCGCCAAAATACTTATCGGACTTCTCATAACTTGTTGGTTCGCTATTTGTCCCCATCGTGGGTGCAGCTGAAATTACGCTGGGGTCTAAATACCAAGTTGCTTTTAGCCCTGAATCATTTGCCTCCTTAACCACAACCACATTCACCGCTTTGCGCTCACTGCCATTTGATGAGGAAGTACCAAAGTTAAAGCCTGTGCTTATTTGGGCACTTGGCCCATCTTTATTTAGTCCACCTGTTACGCTAAAATCAAACCCAATTGATGTGGTGTCAGTTTGAAAAACAGTGGCATTATCTGTAGAATTTAGAGGAGATATTTTATCTAAAATCCAATATTTAGAATTCTGGCGACCACCTGGAACGCAAGATTCCTCCGAATTAATGCCTGAACACTTAGCATCAGTGACGTAAATAGCATTAGAGCTTCGGTTAAATACCGCAGCGGTTACACCGACTCCAGAGGGGTTGTATATAACTCCAAGGGGGCCGGGGGCGTATGCATCGGGGGTTTGTACTTTATAACCTTGCTTTTTAAGTACTGCGTTGGCATCTGAATAATAAAGATATTGGGTCACTCCAGGCTGAGAAAAAACAATCAGCTCCATTTCTTGCGTTACGTCAATTTTCTCACTAAATGCCCCCGCCCAACTATTAGTACTGTTATAAAGATTGATGCTATCAAAGCTCAATGTATTTTCTAACTGACCCTCACTGATATGGATATAGGTACACAAATTAGTTGACACAAGCTTTGTTGGCAAATCATTATCGATAATAAATCGATTGATTGCCATTACTTCTTTATTAAAGGCACTACAAGTGCTTGCTCTTAACTCAGGTGTAATCTTCTTAAGATTCTGTGTTGCAAAGCTATAATCTATTATAGATGTTGCAGATGCTGAAGTTGATGCCAATAAAAAGGCACTCACTATCGTACTCAATTTAAACATATTAATATCCTTAGTATATTAAAAATTTTCACTTATCCAGAAATTGCCCCCTAATTAATCATAGGTAAACTTCCATCTTGTAGTTTACGACTTTGGGTTGGAGAAACAATTAAGGTAATGATAAAGCATTTAGGGTAAACGGTAAAATAATACTACCAATAAAGCGGTACCTTTCCGTAAGCGTCTGTAAGCGTCTGGGCAACGATACCTAGCAACGTTTAATATTCCATGGCAGCAACGCGTCAATATCATTCGGTTTTTCAGCAATCTGCTGCAAGCTGGTTGCGATATAATCATGAACAATAAGATTATTAGTTTTTGCTGTTTCAACCAAACTATATAAAATCGCACTCGCGTTCGCACCTGTATTTGTGTACGAGAATAGCCAAGCCTTACTACATATCACAAAGGACTTCACAGCCCGCTCTGCTCGGTTATTGTTAATGCTTAATAGGTCATCTTCAAGATAGCGCTGGAACTTTTTAAATTGGTTTAAGCTATAACTCATTGCTTTACCCAATTTGCTTTTGGGTGGGATTTTATCTTTGTGCTCGATGATCCAATTATATAATGTGGTTACGATGGGTTTGTGATTGTCGAATTGCGAATTTTCCTTGCAGCTTTTTCACATCGATGAATTTATGGCGTATATGCGCAAGACTGGTAACCAAGGTTGCTTGCGTTGATTCATAAGCTTTATATCCATCAACATGCATGTAACCTTTGTAACTATCAAGAAAATCAATGGCACATTGGGCTTTACGACTATTGTGATAATCGAATAACACAATATTGGTGTTACTGCCTAATGCATCTGTTCCACAGTAATATATCCACATATAGCTTGTCGATTTTTCGGCCTTAATTACTTTTAGTGGCGTTTCATCCGCATGAATAGCTGGCTCAGCGAGTAATGTTTTTTTCAAGCAGATGTATAAAGGTTCAAGCAATGTAATATCTAGCTCGACATCGTTTGACGACTCAACTCAATACCGATGTCACTCAACATTGTTTCTTGTCGATAAAGTGGTAAACCAAATTGATATTTACAGGTGACGATTTGGTTCAGTAAACTCGTGCTAGCAATAATTTTAGGGATTACTGTGGCTGGTATCGGCGCCATTTTTATGTGATTTTTAATACTTTTTCGTTGAGCTCTTTATCTTTTTCAGCTAACTCACAATCTTTTTGAGACACGACCAATTGCAACTCAAGCGACATTTTCTTAAGTTGTTCAGGGTCGTCGGGTAGCGTGTTCACATCAAGTTTTATTTGCTCATTTTAGCAAATTTATTAAAATGAAGCTGCTTTTAGTGCCAATTAGTATGAAGGGGGAGCGTCAACGATCGTTGACTATTCAGACATGACAAAATCGATCGCGTTAGAGCATTGGTTGATAGTGTAATTCTTGGTGACCAAGCACATCAAACCCCGATAACAACCACTTAAATTGCTCATCCGTTAACTCAAACTCATTGCAATCGATGTTACTCGACCATTTGAATTTTTGCTTCTCAAGACGTTTGTACCAAAGCGCAAAGCCCGTCTTATCCCAATACAGTATTTTTAGTTTGTCTTTGGCTTTATTGCAAAACACAAACAACTCCCCCGTATAAGCGTCACGATTAAGATCATCTTCAACAATGGCAGCTAACCCGTTTATTGATTTTCGAAAGTCAACAAAATCACGGTGTAAAAAAAACGGCTGATGGTTCAATAAAGGTTCGCATTAGTTCAACTCATGCAGTATTTGAGCCAGGTATGAAGCTGGTGTTGTTGCAGGCAAACTTACGTTTGCCTTACTAACCGAAAGTGTGATGGGTTGTTGTACTTCTTCAATCGTTCTATTTGCAGCGTCGCTTTAGCGCGAACAAAGCTGTTGGACGTTAAGCCTAGTTTTTTCTTGAAGGCGTAGAAGCTAGACGTTGGTAATTGATGTTGCAGACAGTAATCTGAAACAGTTAACCCACAGGTTTGTTGATTTTGTATTAGGGTTTGCCACTGTGTTTGATTGCGCGTTATTTTCATTGTTATCTCCTTTTTGATTTGGAAATAACATAACTGAGATCAGATATTAGATGAAGGTGTGGTTAGCCAGACGCTTACTTTGAAGCTTCTAAAAAATTGCTCTGTTAGTGCATTATCCCAATACTCACCTTTGCCGCTCATACTGGATATCATCTCTATTGTCGAAAGCATTTTCTGGTATTTATCGCTTGCGTATTGGCTGCCATCACCCCATCACGCCAGCATTGGGCTTTCGTCGTGAGTAAGCCATCTGTAGCGCCTGCAAACACATTTCTGTTTTCATGTTGTCGGCAATACTCCATCCAATGATTTGCCTTGAATATAAATCCATTACAATGGCTAAATTCATTCAACCTTCAAGCGTCCAAAGTAGAGTAAGAGGCAGAGCGTAGTCGAACTATTTCTCTGCTTCTCCTCTCCGAACCGTACGTGCACCTTTCAGCGCATACGGCTCTCCGCTTAATTGTGGCTAACAGCCATTGCAACATCGCTGTAGCGCGACGTGATAGTGTTTCTCATTTCATCTCTAAGATAAGGGTTTGATTCTGGTAATCGCCATCGAAATGGTAATTTAGGACTGCTCACTAATCTAAATAGTAACGCGCCACATAAATTACCTCGGTTGCTTTTACCGAATAGCACCCAAGTCTTAGCCTGATTAGGTTTCGGGCGTTTGATCTATTTCATCATTAACGATTTAATAGAGCAGCGATATTTCCTAGCCAACCACTTGGCAAGTTTCCAGAAAACAATACGATCAATTTTACTGTAAACTTTAGCGGTATAATCAGTGTGTCGATAAAATTGTGCCCAACCCTTAAGCTTGCGGCTAAGCAATTCAACCTTATCTATCTTGCTACAGCTGTGATCACCTGATAAAGCTTTACTCAATGAATGAGAAAACGCTTTAGCTTTACCGTTTGGAATACCAGACACCACTCGCATATTACCCTTAGACCCACGTTTTCGAATGAGCCTATGTCCAAGAAAGATAAAGCCATCATTCACATGTGTAATATGAGTTTTCTCCATATTTAACGTGAGCTTAAGCTTACCTTCGAGGAAATTTCGACATTGATCCCTAATTGCCTCTGCTTGTTGTTTGTTACCTTTGACAATGACGAGAAAGTCATCAGCATAACGGCAGTAGGCAACCGCAGGTTTCCACTGTCTCTTTTCCTTTAGTGCGATATTACGCTTATCTTGAACAGTACGATTCCAGTACCAACGGTCTTTGCGCACTTTCTTGCACAAATAACATTTATCCAAATATTGATCGAACTCATTAAGCATGATGTTTGACAATAATGGCGAAATTACGCCACCTTGTGGTACGCCTTCGCTTGTTGCACAAAATAGGTTGCGTTCAATGTGTCCGGCTTTAATGAAGCGCCAGAGCAATTCATTAAATCGACGGCAGTTGATCCGTTTACGCACACATTTCATCAATAATCGATGATGAACCGTATCAAAATAGCTTGATAGGTCACCTTCAACTATCCATCGTCCTTTAGGCTCATTGGATTCACTCATTTGTAGCTTAACCGTCCGAATGGCGTGATGGACACTGCGCTCTGGTCTAAAGCCATAGGATAACGAGTGAAAATCATTCTCCCATATTGGCTCCATGGCCATGAGCATAGCGCGTTGTACTATTCTGTCTCTCAAGGTTGGTATACCTAAAGGACGTTGCTTTCCATTGGCTTTCGGAATATAAATCCGTCTCGCAGGCATTGGTTGATAGTTACCTGATAATAAATCATTTCTGATCCCATCAAGATAACCAGTCAAATTAGTCTGCAAGTGCATTTTAGTTATTCCATCAATCCCCGGCGTTGTGGCACCTTTTGAAGAAAGCGTTACTTGTGCGGCTTGGTAAAGCCAATGTGGGTGACTAATAAGACGCAACAGCCTATTAACGCGTCGCGTTTTATCGGTTGCTGTCCATGTTGCTAATTTACGTTGCAGTTCTCTGATTATCAAAAGTCTTCACCTCATTAAGGTCAGATAATTTGCAGTCGCAAATCAATTAAACTGCGCCCCTTCGCCATGTAGTGGGCTTTCCCCATCTCAGACTACTACGAGCGCTCCGCCAGCTTATTTGTCATCGGGGTCATACTCCCTTAGCATCCAAATAAACCTTCCCCGGTTTACCTACCTGAACTCGAACATATTGGGGTGGATGCCGATCGCAGTCTTTAACCTTATCGTACTGTAAGGTGATGATACTTAAACGTTGAATTGTGATTTAACGTTTATCCAAGGATAAGCACTTACATGTTACTTACCCAGTCGGTAATTTCGCTACTTATAGCATTATTACAGTATCATACTGCTGCCTGTTAACTCGTGTAGGCAGTGGCGACGTTTCAGCCCATAGATGCGGGTTAATCGGTTCATGTTCTTCATCCGTCCAATACTTAGTCTAGAAGAGCATCTTGGCGTAACGAATTCGCCTCACTCCCCGTTGTCAGCGAGTTACATCACCTTATCAGTATACGATAAGTCACTGCCGCCCAGACTCAACTATCTTCACAATCAGATAGTGGCATAAGCACATTTAGCTCCTGCTATATTGTTTATGTATTTCAGGTAGACTCGTGGTCCATTAAAGCATTCCTGCTAGTGCTGAACTCCGGGCACACCGTAGGTGATATCAGTTGTCCAATATTTATTGGGCTGCTGAACATCGAATTTACGCTCTAACAAGTTATCTGCAATATTAAAATTATGCTTACTATCAGTAGTTACCTTGAATCGTCTTGGGTAGCGGGCTTGCAAGCCTAAGCGTGACATTAAACGCCGTATTTTGTAATGACCAACATCAAAGCCTTCTTTGCGTAACTCATTGGTTAATCTGCGATAACCTAGCGTTTTTTTGTGTAAGTCGAATATCTTGGCAGCCTTAATCTCAAGCGCCACATCCTTATTAGGCGATGCTCTATTTGATAACCAGTGATAGAAAGCACTTGGGCTTACATCCATTACTTTACATGTAACTCGAATTAGAAATGTCTTCTTATACTCTGCGATGAACTGAAATCTTACTCGCTTTCCTTGGCAAAGAAGACTGCGGCCTTTTTTAAAATTTCTTTCTCCATCAGCAGTTTTGCATTTTCTTTACGTAGTATTTCAAGTTCATTACGTTCGGATAGGTTTAGGCCTTCTTGTTTGGTTCCAGGTCTAGCTTGCGTGCCGCTTTCTGCTTGAACCCAGCGTGTAATTGCACTTAACGATACACCTAAGCTAGCAGCGGCTGCTTGTCTGGTATATCCTTGCTCAGTAACGAGTTTTACTGCGCCTTGTTTGAATTCAGTTGTAAATTTCGGACGTTTAAACTTAGTATTCATGATCACCTCTAATTAACATTATACTTAAATGCTTTAGAAGTGTCCGGTAGAATTAAACCACATCAAACATCAACTAAATTGTTGTCAAGCCATCCTCAAATTGACACCTTTGTGTTTTTTGATGGGAAATATAAAGATAGGCTATCAGCCCCAACACTTTCGATAGTAACAAGGGATACTGAAAGCACTAGAAATCAGAGGGAAAGCTACACTTTAAGTGAACTAGCTGGCAATGTCCATAATGATAAACTTGACTTAGACTGGGAATCTGATGCACCAGCCCCTGAATTAAAAGTAGGACTTAGTATTGATAATGCTATTTTCTCCAGTCAATCTTTAATATTAAGCTCTCAAAATATATTTTACCAATATAAAAGTGCAAATTCAGATAATAAAGAGCAGCAGGTGTCTACAGGTCATTTAGAGGCAATAGGGATTTCTTGGCGTGAACTTATTCATCCTCTTGAACAATGTACTAATTGGAGGGGGTTAGATACATCATCTTCCTTTAAATCAGCTTTATTAGGTGTACCAGCTAATAAATCTGATACACGAGTTCAGTGCCTTTCTAGAGTACTAAATAAAATTATGGATTCAAGCTTAGCATCGGCAAACGAGATCATCCCTATTTATGGTCACGGTCAACAAGAAATTCTTGGTTGGTATGATCGCTTTGAAAGAGTTTTTGTGCCTAAAGGAAAACGACTAAATGAAGTTATGAACTATCTGGGAGTTACTTCTGATCAACAGTATTTATTTTTCAGCCCTAAAGATTCTATTTTGTATAAAACAGATATGGATGGAGGGACAGTAGTAATCGCTGAGGCCGTAGATGTTACTTTAAATAAAGAGACACTTATTTATGCTGCGACGGACTATCGTGACACTATTAAGCCACTTGGTACTAGTGCTCATAATCTTATTCTTACGGGGAGAAATGGAACTGACACATATCTTTTTACCCCGGAAAGTATGCGGGATAAAAATATAGTTTCTATTTTAAACTATGCTACAGATGGAAAAATTGATACATTAGATCTTACTGCATTTTCTGCTGACGATTTTACTGTATTTACCCACAAACAAGACCTAGTGCTTCATTATTCCAGAGAGAAAGCCCATGATTTTTATATTATAGTTAAAAATCAATTATCAGGTACAAAGCAATTAGAACAGTGGCAGCATATTAAGGTTAGGTTTGGTAATCCATATAGTACGTACTGGTTGAAAGATATAGCTAAATCTATTCAGTCCTCAAATCGATATCAAAAAATGAACATTGAATCAGGTATGTTATTTCTATATTCAGGTCAAGGATTTCCTGTTTATACGGTAGATACAACTATCGATAATGTGACCCCTCCTTTAGTGCTAGTTTGTGGAGATGGTCGAAAAAACTGCTAATATTATAAAATCCAGAAGTGAAACGAAGCTTAATCTATAATCTCGGCTACTCTAATTTTCTAGGGAAAGTCGAGAGTTCGTAGTTACGATGACATAGGGGGATATCGCAACGATTTTTCAAATGGTCTTAAATTAATTATAAACCGATTTATAGCTGCTCTTCAGCTATGGATTGGTTTTGACCACTTTTTCTAAGCCGTTTTAATTACGAGGTATATCGCTTTTTGCTGAATCATCACTTGGAAATACCTTACAATTCTTAATTACTTTACCACTTCAATGTCGCTATTGTTAAAAGACTTGTAAAATATCTAAGGCTAAGCCAAGTCTGCTATATTCCCTTACCAACGGAGCAAAAACTACCTGCATTGATTAGCAGAGTTGCACAGAAAACAGGTTTAAAAGTAGTACTGGCTGGTGAGGCGCTGATTCATAGCGTGCATATTTGATATTTTGAACTTGCTTCTAACATGGTTAACACAAGTGTTGCATAGCGTAATCGATAAAAACTCTGAGCTTTGTTGGCATGTATTTAGTTTGGGCATATTGAAGTGCAATGATCCCCTGATAATTACTCTTAATTGTCCAGTCGCAGAGAACTTCTGTAACATCACCTTTGCTGATCGCTTTCTGCACGACGAAGTCGGGGAAAATACCGATACCTAACCCATTAATGACACCGTTTAGACGCATCTGAGAATGGTTGACGGCGTAACGGCCTGAGACTGTAACGCTATGGGATTCGTCGCCTTTCAAAAAATCCCAGATGTGGTCGGTTTCATTTTCTGCTAAATATAGGCAATCATGTTCTTTTAATTGTTCGGGATGGGAAGGGATCCCTTTCTCTTTTAGGTAATCAGGGCTCGCACATAGTACTAAGTAGGTTTTACTCATCTCTTTTAGCACCAAATTTTCATCCGGCTTATCCGTAAGGAGAAAAGCGACATCGATACCATGTTCAAAAATATCGATTGCCCCATCAATAGCACGCAGCTTGAGTTGAATCTGCGGATACTGCTTTAAAAATGGAATGACAAAAGGCTGTAGCACCACATTTAAAAATGCCTCAGGTGCCGCAACTGTGATTGAACCTGCGGGTTTAGTATGTTCGAGACTTGATATTTCAACTGCTTGTTGTGCAGCATTTACCATAGAAATGCATTGATCATAAATCTTCTTTCCGGCTTCGGTAATGATCAGCTTTCTGGTCGTACGTTCAAATAGTTTAACGGATAAAGCTTGTTCAAGCCGGGTAATTGTTTTACTTAGTGCGGAAGGGGTGACACTTATCTTCTTTGCTGCAGCAGTAAAGCTTTCTTCCTGAACCACTAAAGTAAAACTCGCTAAGTCGGGTAATAAGGCGATCAGTTTTTGAGATATCATAATTCTATTTGTGCCTTAGATTCACTAATGGTTTTCCATCTACAGGGATAATAGTCTTATATGGGATCAATTAGAATAGCTGCATAGTATAAATTATTTCATGGCTTGTTCGGCTGTTGTTAATAACAAGTTGTTTCTAAGAAAGTTTAAAAAGGAATATTTACATGACTTCTACATTCTACAATCAGATCAGTAAGCAGTTAGAACAAACTAAAGCTGATGGCCTTTATAAAAATGAACGTGTCATCACTTCTGCCCAAAATGCCAACATTCAAGTGGCTGGCAATGAAGTTGTTAACTTCTGTGCGAATAACTACTTAGGTTTGGCTAACCATGCTGACCTTATTTCGGCTGCACAATCAGGTTTAGATAGCCACGGTTTTGGCATGGCGTCAGTACGTTTTATTTGTGGAACACAGGACAAACATAAAGAATTAGAAAGCAAGATCAGTACTTTCCTAGGTATGGAAGATACTATCTTGTATACGTCTTGCTTTGATGCAAACACTGGTTTGTTTGAAACATTGTTAGGTGCAGAAGATGCAATTATCTCAGACGAACTAAACCACGCGTCAATCATTGACGGTGTACGTCTATGTAAAGCAAAACGCTTCCGTTACAAAAATAACAACATGGCATCACTAGAAGAGCAACTTATTGCTGCAGATGCTGCAGGTGTGCGTCATAAATTGATCGCAACTGACGGTGTATTCTCAATGGATGGTGTGATCGCGAACCTTGAAGGTGTTTGTGATCTTGCAGACAAATACAACGCACTGGTAATGGTTGATGACTCTCACGCTGTTGGTTTTGTTGGCGAAGGCGGTCGTGGTACTCCTGAACATTGCGGCGTAATGGATCGTGTGGATATCATCACGGGTACATTAGGCAAAGCACTTGGTGGCGCATCAGGCGGTTATACATCAGCGAAAAAAGAAGTGGTTGATTGGTTACGTCAGCGCTCACGTCCATATTTATTCTCTAACTCAGTAGCACCTGCAATTGTTGCAGCATCTATTCGTGTAATTGAAATGATGGAAGAAGGTCATGAATTACGTGCAAAAGTTAAATCAAATGCAGAACATTTCCGTCGTGAGATGAGTGCGGCAGGCTTTACACTTGCTGGTGCTGACCACGCGATTGTACCTGTGATGATTGGCGATGCAGCATTAGCGGCTGAGATGTCAGACCGTTTATTAGCTGAAGGTATTTATGTAATTGGTTTCTCTTTCCCTGTGGTACCACATGGTAAAGCACGTATCCGTACACAAATGTCAGCAGCACACAGCGTAGAACAAATTGATATTGCAATTGCCGCATTTACCCGTATTGGTAAAGATCTTGGCATCATCTAAATAAGTGGATTAAAGAAAATGAAAGCACTAGCAAAATTAAAACCTGAACAAGGTATTTGGATGACAGATGTGGAAAAGCCAACGCTTGGCCACAATGATTTGTTAATCAAGATCCGCAAAACCGCTATTTGTGGTACAGATATCCATATTTATAACTGGGATGAATGGTCACAAAAAACGATCCCTGTACCTATGGTTGTGGGTCACGAGTATGTAGGTGAAGTTGTTGGTATCGGCCAAGAAGTTCGTGGTTTCGCATTAGGTGATCGTGTTTCTGGTGAAGGCCACATTACGTGTGGTCACTGTCGTAACTGCCGTGCAGGGCGCACACATTTATGTCGAAATACAACAGGTGTTGGTGTTAACCGTGAAGGCGCATTTGCTGAATACTTAGTTATTCCTGCATTTAACGCATTCAAGTTACCAGATGATATTTCTGATGATATGGCAGCGATCTTTGACCCGTTTGGTAACGCTGTACACACTGCTTTATCATTTGATGTGGTTGGTGAAGATGTATTAATTACCGGTGCTGGTCCTATCGGTATCATGGCAGCAGCAGTATGTAAGCACGTTGGTGCTCGTAATGTTGTGATCACGGATGTGAATGAATTTCGTTTAGACCTAGCGCGCAAGATGGGTGTTACTCGCGCTGTAAACGTAGCAACAGAATCGCTAAAAGATGTGATGGATGATCTTAAAATGACTGAAGGCTTCGATGTTGGCCTTGAAATGTCAGGTGTACCGTCTGCATTTAGCGATATGTTAGATAAGATGAACCATGGTGGTAAAGTTGCTATGCTAGGTATTCCACCAAATAGCATGAGCATCGAATGGGGTAATGTTATCTTTAAAGGTTTAGTCATTAAAGGTATTTATGGCCGTGAAATGTTTGAAACTTGGTACAAAATGGCTGCATTAATCCAGTCAGGTTTAGACCTAACGCCAATCATCACACACCATTTCCCAATAGATCAATTCCAAGACGGTTTTGATATTATGCGTTCAGGTATGTCAGGTAAAGTAATCCTAGACTGGGAATAACAAAAAATAAGATTTATTAAAGGGGCTGGTCCTAATGCCGCTCAGTTAAGAAAAGTATGAGCGGCTGATTGACCCTTCTCAGTTGTCAAAATCCAAGTGTCTTAAAACACTTGGATTTTTTTATGCAAATTTACCAATCATCCCTATATTACAATCAATAAAAGCCTAATCAGGTTGGCCCCTCCTTTATTACCATTTTTCAGAATAATATGATTAGTATGTTGTCTGACTTGTGTCACTATAATAAATAGTGCTATTAAAAATTAGGTTACTATATAAACTGATAGGTGCTATTTAAAGAGAGATGTACCCACCAAATTAAAACGTGATTTGTGTCATATATTTAATTTAAGAAAGGAAAAAAGTCGATAAAGAAGCTATTTTTGTAACATAGGATTGCTTTAATTAATAACTCAGCTTACACTTGTGCGCTATTATAAATGAAACTACTTCATTAGGCTTTAGAGATAGTATTATGAAAAAACCACCGTTAATTTGGTTAAATGTATTCGTTTTTGCTTCAACCTTCCTTGTTGCTATAACGGCAGTGCCTTGGTATGGCTATGTATATGGCTTTGAGACCTTCGAAGTTGTTGCCATGATCATCGGCATTTTTGTGTGTGGCCTATCGATTACAGGTGGTTACCATAGACTTTGGTCTCACCGTACTTATAAAGCGCATTGGTCTGTGCGATTAATTTTTGCATTGGGTGGTGCATTTGCATTACAAAATAGTGCTATCCATTGGAGCTCTGATCACCGTCGTCATCACAAGCATGTTGACCATGATGATAAAGACCCGTACTCAGCAAGTCATGGCTTTTGGTTTTCGCATATTGGTTGGATGTTACGTGAATATAATGCCATGCTTTATACCGATTATACGAATGTTCGTGACTTACAAAAAGATGGTATCGCAGTATGGCAGCATAAATACTATAACGTACTTGCGTTGGCTATGAATGTTGGTGTGCCTATCTTAGTGGGTCTTCTGTATGGGGACGTTTGGGCAAGTTTATTATTGCTCGGTGTTGCTCGTTTAGTATTAAGCCATCATTTTACATTCTTTATCAACTCATGGGCACACATGTGGGGCACACAGCCTTATACAGATCGTAACACTGCTCGTGATAATGCATTATTGGCTATCTTCACTCATGGTGAGGGTTATCATAATTACCATCACATCTTTGAAACTGATTACCGTAATGGGATTAAATGGTATCAATATGATCCGACTAAATGGTTAATCAATGTTTTAGCGTGGTGTAATTTAGCAAGCGACTTACGTATAGTACCTGAAGCACGTATCGAACAGGCTAAATTGAAGATGGAATTAAAACGTCGTCACGATAAAGTGCAGCATTTACCTAACGCAGAAGAAGTTATTTTACGTCTAAATCAAGAATACGATGTGTTATGTGAGAAACTTAACGCTTTTTATAAAGCAAAAATCGTATTATTTGAATCGAAGAAAAAATCACTGAATGAGAAATTTGATAAAATTCAATTTGAACAACAAATTCGTGATACTAAATTGCAACTAAACCAACTTAAAGACGCGTTCTATGAACAGCGTAAAGTCTGGAATAACATGCAGCTTAGCTTTTCTCATTAGATAATAGATGTATGTAATAACAGTCGGGTGTAATCTTAATACACCCTAACTGATTGCCAAGGATGGCATATAAATCATGGAGGATATTTTGATCAAGCATAAAGATATGCGTAAGTATTTACTTGCGCATGATTTACCAACCAATGATTTCGGCAACGCCTCATTTTTCGCCTTTGTTGAATATGTTAGCCCATTACGCAAGTGTAGAGTCGAGACACTTGTCAGTTTTGTCCTTGCTGGCTATTGTGAAGGCACTGTCCGTCTCGATCCGAACGAAGCATTGACTCAAATGGAATATATGATGAACTTCACCTGTGCTTGGCATGAATGTGAATTTGATCTTGTGAGTAATAGTTTTGTGATTCGAGGTAGTGATGAAGCCAAAATGGGTGGTGATTTTGTTGTAACTATTCGACAGTATTAAGCTGAACTTTTCGTTTTTTTCGATTAAATCTATGTGATCGACCAAAATGTGGTTAATAATTGGATCATTAATTTGGTTTTACTGGTATTTCAGAATTAGACTGGTAAAATCAGCCCCCTTTTATTCTCTCATGCTGGTTCAAATATGAAATTTCCCGGTCAACGCAAGTCTAAGCATTATTTCCCTGTAAATACAGGCAATCCATTTGTCAAACCAGCAAATATTGCAAATGTAGCTCAGCCTGTATTATGTGGTATTGATCAGACACTCGTTGATATTGAAGCACATGTCGAAGATGCTTTTTTAACTCGTTTTGGGTTAATAAAAGGCGAGTCATTGATGATCAGCGATGAAATTGCTGAGCAAATTTATACTGAGTTAAAGCAAAATGATCTTATCGTGAGTGAATTCGCTGGCGGTACTGTTGCTAATACCCTACATAACTACGCAATCTTGTCTGAATCACAGTCGCTGCTATTTGGTACTATGTGTGACCAAATTAAAATTGGCAGTTATGCGTACCAATATTTATGTAATACCAGCAGTAAAGTAAACCTTAATTACCTACAACCTGTAAATGGCCCCATTGGCCGTTGCTTTACCTTTATCTCTTCTGATGGTAACCGTAGTTTTGGTATTAATGCTGGCTTAATGAATAAATTAACTAAAGAGCATTTACCCGTTGATCAGCTACAGAAAAGCTCTGGTTTACTTATCTCCGCTTATTTATTACGTTGTGCAGATGATGACCCAATCAAAGAAGCTGCAATGCACATGGTTGAGCAAGCTAAATTCCTTAATATTCCCATTATCCTTACACTTGGTACGCGTTTCATTATCGAAGGTAATGAAAAGTGGTGGCAGAATTTTATCAATGAATATATCACTGTTATAGCAATGAATGAAGATGAGGGGGAAGCATTAACCGGCTTTACTGACCCATTACTTGCTGCAGACGCAGCACTAGAATGGTGTGACCTTGTTCTTTGTACTGCAGGTGCTGAAGGGCTTTATATGGCAGGTTACACGGATGAAAAACATAAACGTGAAACAAGCGGTCAATTATTACCGGGTGCTATCGCTGAATTTAACCGTTATGAATACAGCCGTCCGATGCGTTTAGCTGATACAACTGAACCACTAAAAATGTATTCACATATTGCACCGTATTTAGGCGGTCCTGTCGAAATTAAAAATACCAATGGCGCGGGCGATGGCGCATTATCTGCAATCTTACATGATATGTTAGCTAACGCTTATCACAGAGATATCGTGCCTAACTCCGATAAACATTCTGCGAATTGTTTGGCTTATTCATCGCTTTCACAGCTGTGTAAATACGCAAACCGTGTAAGTTATGAAGTATTGGCGCAACACTCGCCGCGTCTATTAAAAGGCTTGCCTGAACGTGAAGATTCATTAGATGAAGGCTATTGGTCTAGCTAATATCTTTATTGCTGATACTCGAATTATCTAGATTGAGTACGGCTTGATAAATAATACAAAAATGGCGAACAACGAAACTGATACTAAGTTGAGCTGTTCGCCATTTTTTATGTAATATTTTTTTATACCCAAGCCATTAATAATGAGACACTATGGTATTAAAGAATGCTGCCAAATATTGCGTCAGAGGTGATGCTTGTCTTGGTTTGTTAGGCTTGTCTTGCTCAATAGTCTTAGGGTTGTAACCACTCACCATCAGAACAAAAGGTACCATGTGGTTTTTTTCTGTTTTTACAAAACCAACTAAATTAGATAAACCTTTTAATGAACCTGTTTTAGCGACAATCTTACCTGTTAGTTTCTTCGTCAATAACCCACGACGATATTGTAACGTACCATCGACACCAGATATTGGCATGGTATCTAATAGTTGTAGCTCATCATCATGCCGAATGACATATTCTAGTACACTGAACATGGTTTGTGCAGACACCAAATTGTGGCGAGATAGTCCAGAGCCATCGGCGATCACATTTGATGCTAATGAGATCCCCTTATCTGCGAGGATTAAGCGCATGGCTTTAGCACCATTTCGGTAATTACCTGCTTGCAGAAAGTATTCTGCGCCAATTGTTTTAAATAAGATGTCAGCAATTAAGTTATCTGATTCTTTCATCATTTTAGCCACAATTTCTGAAAGGGGAGGTGATTGGTGATTGATCACTAGGGCTGTCTTTACCGTTTGATGGCTTTCAAGCACCTTACCCGTAAATTTAATCTTTGCTTGTGATAATTCGGCTTGAAGCAGTGCTGTAAAGTAAGCCGTGGGTTCTGAAATAGCAAATGATAAGGGCAGGTTACGTTCAGACGGTGTCACACAGCCGAATAACGTGTAATTGTTGTTTGGATGACGTGTTACTTCTAAATCACAAAATTGAGCGTCTTGCTGTTCTTTGGAAATGATATCGACTTGGCTATTTAATATCATCGGCTCATAATCCGGAATATAAATTGTCGCTTTCTCAAGTTCGGCTGAGCGCTTTAAATTTCCTAATACGCAATTGCTATTGATGACCAAGGCTGATGCTTGTGTGGCATAGCAGACAGCTTGATCATTCCAAACCTGACCATTACCCCAATTATAACCGTTAAAACGACTTTGATTAAGCGTGATATCGCCGTTAACTTGTGTGATGCCTTTTGCTTTTAATTGCTTAAGCATTTCACGTAAATCTTCTCTGGTGAAAGTTGGGTCACCTGTAAAATTAAACTCCATTTTGCTTAATGTCTGTTTATAAATATTGCCATGTAAACTGGTATTAAAGATATACTCGTCAGTAAGGTAAAGTTTGGCTGTTAATGCTGTTAGCATTTTTTGTGTTGAGGCTGGTGTTAATAACAGTTCGGCATTATGTTGATTGATGGTGTCACTATTGATTTTTTCAGTTGATTTGAAAGGTTGACCAATAACATAGGCAACATTTGCACCTGGCGGGAGAAGTTTTGCTAAAGGCGCTATTTCATCGGTATTAGCGTAGGCAGTAATACTGATGAAGCAGAGAGTTGTACAATAAAGGAAAGTTCGTAACATATTATTTTTTAATATTGATTGCTGCATGGATGATTATTCTATCTGAGATTGTAAAGTAATAAAATGCGTATAATTAAATTACACAAAATATCATAAATGCGACGTTACTATACGAATGATATTTTTAATGAAAAACATAGTCATGTATTGATTGTGATTGTTATAAAAGCAAAGGCTAAGTCGTGATGAAAGTAGTAGAACGGTTATGGGTTGTTTACCTTATTGAAACAGATGTGGGTCTGTATTGTGGTATAACAACTGACATGGAAAGACGTTATCAGCAGCATTGTAAAGGAACGGGGGCTAAGTTTTTTCGTCGAGCGAAACCGATTCGAATTGCTTATACTGAAATCCAACCCGACCGAAGTCGGGCTAGTAAACGAGAGTACGCGATAAAACAGTTACCACGGAAACAAAAACTCGCTTTAATAAAGGCGTGAACCTTTGCCATTAAAGGGCTTTGGCTAGGACCTCTGGCATACCTGCGGTTTGGATTGCTGACGGATTACCGTCGAGCGCTGCAGAGAAGTGAATTGGTTTAATCTTAGCAGCTCTCTCAGCATCAAATACTGGGATCTGCGCCATCGCATGTTCAGTTAAGGCCAAGATCGTAAGTGATGGGTTTACGCCTAAGTTACCGGCAATAATGGAACCATCGAGAATACGCAGGTTCTTATAACCATAAGTCTGGCCTGTATCATCAAGTACCGCTGTTTTAGGACCTTTTCCCATTCTTGCTCCCCCCATCATGTGAGCTGTGATAGGAGTGCCCACAATGACTTCTAAGGCAAGATTACCTGCGTCACCACCTGAACGTTTTACGTAATGCTCTGCTACTTTATGCGCAATAGGAAAGTAGTTTCTGAGTTTTTCGTCACCTTTATGTTGCACCGGTATCCATGTCGGTTTGAATGGTGAATACCAAGCACGTTTACTTTCTAGATGAATGTGGTTTTGTGCTGTCTGCATCACTAATAAGATAATTGTGTCTTTTGCTTTACCAATTGGGTTTGCCATTTTAAGGGTTTTAATTGGTTGCTTAGCGATATTAATGAGCATACTTACTGAGCGGGGAATACCAGACTGTTTTGACGTCAATGGTACTGACATGCCTCCTGTAAATGCAGCATCACTGCCTTTAGCATAACGTACAATCTCAACCTTGGTTTCATCATCTGGAGAGAAGATCGACGTAATTGCAGTACCATTCCAAACTTCTTCTTTTTGTTCTTGTTGGGTCAGGCGATTGTGTGAAACGGTTAATAAGGTTTCTGAGTTTGTTAGTACGTTTTGACCAAGGTTTTGGCTTAGATTTGGTAATGTCTTTTCGACATCGCGCATTTTTAGCAACAGTGGCATGGTGCCAAAGACACCACCTGAAACGACGACTCCACGTGTTGTTAAGGTATATTTTTTCTTATTAAATAAACCTAAACCTTCGGTTACATGGATCGTGTAGCCCGCACTACCATCCTTTACGCCGTTTTCATCGGCAATCGGTTCAATCTTAGTCACATTTGATTCTGGACGGATTTCTGCGCCATTACGTTCAGCGAAGTAAAGATAGTTTTTGTCGAGACTGTTTTTAGCATTGTGACGGCAACCAGACATACAGTTACCACAATAGGTACAGCTATTACGCTTTGGACCATCCCCATTAAAATAGGGGTCGCCACGATCTTCACCTAAGCGATCCACATCAATATTTTGTGAAACCTTATTTTTACCTTTTGGATAGAGTAGGCCGCTATATACTGTTTTAAAGGTATTTTCACGTCCCATGTCTTTTGCTACGTCTTTTAAAATAAGATCGGCAGGACCAAAGAATCGGTTTTGTTGTACGCCAATCATACGCTGTGCTAATGCATAATAAGGAGACAAACGTGCGTGCCAGTCTTCGTGCATACCTGTCCATGATGGATGAGCAAAGATCTCTGGGCCTGGAATAAGGTGAGTGTTGCCGTAAACAATTGAGCCTCCACCAACCGCACTACCATGAACTAAGTTAATTTTACGTGTGATAGAGAGTGTAAATGGTCCTGTAAGGCCTAATTGAGGCAGCCACATAAATCGCTTTAAATTCCAACTCGTACGTGAGAACTCTTTTGTTCTAATACGTTTACCACGCTCTAATACTAATACTCGAAATCCTTTTTCTGTTAAACGCAATGCGCTAGCTGAGCCACCAAAACCTGATCCAATAATTATCTGGTCAAAATCAAAGTTAGTACTCGACATGTATTACCCCCTACTGCTAATCCGTTAGTCTCACACCAAGACTGTGCCTAAAGCACTATATTTGTTCTAGAATATCCTTGGTGTTCTCATTAGGTTAATTAAGATTAATGATTGAAATATGTTATCAAGATGTTGTTATAATTGTATGTACCATACTGTAGGTATGTTGTGGAACATTCTCCTCAATGAATTATTAATGTTGTATTCAATCTATATTAAATAATACTAGTAAAATTATCAGGCTGTTATGTTTAGAGACGTTTTCATTGATTAAGCTGTTATGGCGTTGACTTATGATAGCGCTAACGTGAACGCAATCGCAAAAATAAAATATTGTTATGTATACCTAATGAGGTAGTAAATGCGAATACATAAAGATATACCAATTAACCATAAAGGGCAGGACTTCTTTGTGGGAGATATTCATGGTGAATATGATTTGTTATTAGCTACATTAGCGCAGTGCCAGTTTAATTTTGAGTATGACCGTTTGTTTTCTGTAGGGGATATTGTGGATCGTGGCCCAAATTCAATAGCTTGTCTTGAACTGCTGCATAAACCTTGGTTTTACGCTGTTAGAGGAAACCACGAAGAAATGTTATTTGCTGATACAGAAAGTGAACTGGCTCGTATTCATCGGAATGCAGGAGGAGAGTGGTTTTTTCAGTGTTCAATAGACGAGCAAGTTAGATTAAGGTTACTCATAGATCAGTATTGTCCCGTCGCGTTTACTATCGAGTCAAAATTTGGAAAAATTGGCGTCTGTCATGCCAATGCACCATTAAATTGGCCATCATTACAAAATGAAGATATAAACGATATGGCATTATTAAAAGAATGCGTTTGGTCGACTAAACAATACCGGCAGGTAAAGAAGGGAAAAGTATTTCAGATTCAGGGGGTTAAATTTACGATACATGGGCATGTAAACTGTGCGAGAGTAACAACTAATTTAAATCAATTATGGATAGATACGTTAATGCGGACAAGACGATTAACCATCTTATCCGCTCAACAAGCCTACATGGTGATAGCCTAGTTCTTAACCCTTAATTCTGTGGCTGCGCTGGCGCTGCTTTATAAAAGTAATTTAACTCACTAAGTACCTGATTAAACTTAGCCTCATGCATCGCTGTTTGTGGGGCTGACTTGTAAGTACTACGATCACGTACATCATGATTTCCTTGGCGACTAAATATGCCTTGATAAGAAAACAATGTAATCGTGTCTTCTTGAAGGATAACAAAGTTATTTTCATCGCCGAGTAACTGCCATGTTTTAAAGTTACCCGCAAATAAATCAATGCCACTACTGTAATCTGAAATAGGGTTTTTTACAGCTGATAGGTTAGTCAAAATAGTCGGAACTAAATCTGTGTGGTTTGTGTCTTGTTCTATAACACTTGGTTCTTTACCAGGCCACACGATAAATAATGGTACTTGGGTTTGATAAATTGAATAGCTACTTCCATAACCCCATGAATGGTTTTCTGAGTCATTAAATTCAGTGCCATGGTTAGACGTGAATACGATAACCGTATTATCAAACTGGCCTGTTTGCTTTAGCTTATAAACTAATTTTGCCACTGCTTTATCGACATAACTAACACTATTTCGATAGCTATTAAATAATGCTATTTGGCGATTACTTGCTTGGCTATTTAGGTCTTGAATATTAGGATAAAACATAGATGGAAAACCATTCGGTGTTTTCATGTTTTGCACAGAGTTCAGACTGACATAGCTAAACCAAGGTTTTTTATCTTGCTGTTCACCTAGCCATTTCATTGCTGAATTGATCGTTTTATTATCACTATTTGATCCTTCAACAATGCTTGTCTGTGGTGAGTCCAAATTAATAAACGCCGTTTGTTTTTGTCGGTAATACGCTAAATCATCAGTACTAAATATACCAAGGCTATAGTCTGCTTGAGTGAAATAGTCGAGCATAAATGGCGCTTTTGCTGAGGTTTGGATGTCATCCCAGTATTGTGGTGCAAGGCCATATATCATGCTGAAATTACCCAATACATTATCATTACCGGTACTAAAGTGGTGAGTAAATAATTGAGCTTGTTGCGATAATTTTGTCATTTCAGGCATGATGCTATCATTAAGCATATCTGCTCGAAGCGTACTTATATTAACGAATAAAACGTTAAGCTTTTGACTCTCGTTGTTAATTACCAATGGATTTTTAGGGTAGTCGAGACGTGAATCTGATCGTTTTTTTGTATCACTCACACGCTTATCAAATGCCTTTTTATCTAACCAACCGTATTTAGCAAGGAAGGTTCTTGCTGTCATAGGGTAAGCAAGTGGGAAATTTGCTTTTTGTGCGGTAATAGGGCGGTAAACCGCCGCATCTGCCCACATGTGTAGCAGGTGCCCTGTTAAAAAACAGCAGAAAAAGAAGATCGCAATAATAGGGCCGAGTTTAAAGCGGCTTAAACGTCTCAATCTGTGCCACAGAAAACTTGAGATAAGTAATTCGAGTAAAAATAAGAAGGGCACGAAAACAAAGAACGACTGCCAATCGGAGTTAAGTGTTTGTTCACTTTCTCCCAGTAATATCTCAAAGATAATTGGATTTATATGTAAATTGTAGAGCTTAAATATTTCTGTATCGATAATTAACAGAGATATTCCCAATGTGGAAAACAGGACCGTTAAAAAACGTAATGTACGTGGGAACGGTATCAGAAAACTGACAGGGAAGATCACAACCAGATATAATATAAAAATAATAAAACTAAAATGGCCAAGCAAGCTGATAAGAGAATAAACTTGACCAAGCATAGTTTCAGGCCATTCGGCGATGAAAAGGTAACGTGATGCAACAATGATTGCCAGTAAGATATTGGCTAAGCTAAACCAATGGCCCCAACTGATAATTTTGGAGACCTGATCGCGATAATGATGTCCTGTTTCTAGCATAAGTTAAACTGCTGTCTCATATAATATTTTTATAATGTAATGGCGAATAATAAATGACAAGGCATCCTTGCCTATCATTTTAATTAATGTGATGTATCTTTGCTCTTTACTGATGCAACAAGTGCTTTAGCAAATTTTTCAGCAACCGCTTGGCGCTGTTTTGGTGATAAAGATGCATTGATGATATTTGCAGCTGCATTACCAAGTACCATTAAACCAAGGTCTAGTGGCGCATCGTGTTTTTCTAGTACATCAATAACTTCATCGATAACTTTTTCAACTTTATCACTTTTGTATTTAGAAACTATAGGCATAATTTAATCTTTTAATGTATGAATGGGCAAAGATGATTATAATACCTCACAGAATTCATTAACTCTAATACTTTAAATATATGCAGCTAAAATTAAATAACATTATTCTACATTCGTTAGCCTTTAATACAGAAGGTGAACTGAAATGTTACCCTCGCAGTGAGGAATTGGTTAATTCACAGCCGGTTGAAGAGCTTGCAAGTGAATTACATCGAATTTACAACGCTAAGCCAGCGAAAGGTTTTGGTTATTTTAAATGCGCAGAAGAGGACAATAGCCGTCTACCTTTTGAAATGGTACTGCGTAAATTCATGGATGAAGAAAGTGATTTTGTTGATTTTTCAAGCGCAGCATCAAATTTGTTGGTGGGTGAACTACTAAAATATGACTTCGGGACACAAGGTATTCTGTCTTTTGTTCATTATAATTGGATGGCATCTGATTACCTCATCGTTGCGTTATTGGAAAATAAAGACAGTGTAATGGTCACTGAACAGCTCGATCTCAGTAATACGCATTATCTTGAACTGTCTAAAGTACAACTTGCAGCAAAAATTGATTTGACTGAGTGGCGACAAAATAGCGATTCGAAGCGTTATTTATCCTTTATTAAAGGTCGTGCCGGACGTAAAGTGTCAGATTTTTTCTTAGATTTTCTTGGCTGTACAGAAGGAATGGATGCAAAAATACAAAATGCAGGCTTAATGCGCGCTGTTGATGAGTTTTGTCATGTATCTGAGCTAGATGCTGGTGAATCGATACAAGCACGTGAGCAAGTTGCGCAGTACTGTAATGAACAAATTAAAGAAGGTAACGAGATTGAAATCAAAGATCTGTCTGATCATTTAGCAGACGTTTCATCACGTGATTTTTATCAGTATGCTTCAGAAGCTTATGAACTTGAAGATAGCTTCCCTGCGGATCGTGGCGCCGTGCGTAAACTGACGAAATATGTCGGACAAGGTGGTGGTCTTAGTGTTAGTTTTGATCAAAAATTGATGGGTGAACGTATTACCTATGATGCGCAAACAGATACATTAACAATTGTGGGTATTCCGCCTAATTTGCGTGAGCAGCTTATTCGTCGTAGTAATTCTGTTGATGAAAACGAATAGTATTTAGCGCGTTATTTGTTATAAATTAAGGTGGTGGTAATGATGATTATCACCATCTGTTTAAGTCTCATTTATTCAATCAATTTATTTTCTATAGATCTCGCTTGTTTTAAGCCCCATTCTCCTTTAACAGCTACTTTTATCATCATATCTAAAAATATATGCAAGCCGTTATTGTCGAGGTCAAGACAGATACCATGGCTTTCTCGAGAATAAATATATAAGGCGACAAGGTTATCAGGTTTTTTATCTAACGAGATTCGAGTTGTTAGCAACGCATCGGGTTTTGCTGGTGTCGATTTTTTCTGTATTTCGGTTCTCCCAGCAGCATCATGCAATGCTTGTTGATGTTTATCTGCGAAAGATGTTTCTTGGGTCGTTTTGTTTTCTTTGTATAAAGATTGAATTTTATCTAGTTCATATTGTAGCGTTAACTCAGCATTTAGCATTTCTAATAATTTTTTGCACATGTGACGAGTGAGCCACCACTGAGGATGATTTATATTATTAGAAACGATGAGTAACATGCGATCTTCAACTGGGTTATAAGTTAAGCTAACTTGGCTCATTCGTTATCCTTACTGGATGATGTACATTGCATTGATATAACTTAATAGTAGTTTTTACGTCGTAAAGTGCAAATACAAATAGCAAACACTTTTAGAGTAATTGTAATGCAGATTTTGAGAGTGTGTACTAAACGGCATCGTGCAGAATCATGACTATATTTAAATAAAAAGTATGATTAAATCAAATCAATAGATAAGAAATCTGAATAAGAAGGTAATTGTGATGGGATGGAAAATTAGAATGAAAAAAGGGGGGAGAAAATTCTCCCCCTAGCCACTGAGTAATCAAAGATTGATTAAGCTTCAGCTGTTGCTTTTGAAGCCGCTGCTTTAACGACTTTTTGAACTTTTGCTGGTTCAGTTTTTAATTCGCTGATCATTTGAGCAAGTAGGTCGATTTTGCTTTCTACTTCATTCAGTTTTTGACCTTGAACACCAGTAAAGCGGCTAGTAATGCTTTGTGCTTTAGTTTCAATTGATTCTAAAGAGATTTTTTTGCCAAAAAGCGCTGACACTTGCTCTTTAATTTGTGGTTCAACTTGAGCGCCACGTTCAACTAAAGATTCAAATAGTTGAGTTGCTTTATCTGATGACTTTGCTGCTTCATCAATGATTGTGCCGTAAACACCAAAACCTGCAGTGATAGATGTTTTTGCTGTTTCTTTTGCGACATTGTAGATAGTTTCTACTTGGTTTAGTAAGTTAGCCATGGTAATCACTCCTAGTGAAAGTATTTTAGGTTAAGGTTTGTTCCAACTGAGTTAATCATATTGGTTTTATTTAGAAATCACATTCCAGAGGGAAATTAAATATGGCTAATTTAAAATAAAAAATGAACTACCATAAATGATGTATTTAGCTAATCTTAATTGTCATTTTTATCTGAGCGCGAGGAATCAGCAATATATATTAGAGCGATTAACGTTTCAGTTGGTATACAACAGTTGTTCCACTGACTTCATTTGCGACAAGTAATAAGGGTTTACCGTTTGGACTCTTATCCTCTGTAATAAACGTCATACCTTCAGGACCTAAATCACCAACAGCGCGAGGGTCACCCTTTGTTATCACACCGTTTTCAACTTCAAATTTAGGTGTGAAGTTTCGATTAACAATGTAATCGACGAAATAAGCCTGTTGTGGCACGGTAATATCATAAATCATGAAGCCGGATGTACGTTCAAGGCCAATAAAGGCATATTGGCGCCCTTTAATTTCGCCAAGCGCTAATGCTTCTGGCTCCGGGCCTTTATCGTCACTGCGGTTATCACCTTTGTTTTTACTGTTATGGTTATTGAAGTCGATACTTAAGCGGTCAGCGGTAATACGCTCAAAGTCATTACCACTGTCGAACACTTGTTTTCCTTGTGCATCCCAAATAGAGAAAGAGCGTGAACCATAACTGTAGATCTTATCAATGTCACCGTCATTGTCTGTATCGCCAATGCTGGTTGTCACTTTCAATCGTCCTAGCTGTTTTTTATCTTGGATCGCATTAAATTGAGGGTGATTTTTATCGAGTGTTAATTTACCTGCACGGACTTCTTCGGAGAACCCTATGTAATTACGGGCATCCCCTTCATTTGCAGTAACTATAAAGTCAGCGCCATCAATACTGTAGCTAGCTATCGTATCTGGCTGGTAAAGACCGTATACACCTGCGTATGATTGGATATTTATTTTGCCATCTTTATCACTGGCGTCGATTGCGTTTTTCGTTAGACCATAATGTTTGCTGCCTAAGTCAACAATATTTTCAACTCTGTGCGATTTTAGATTAATAATTGCAATGGCGTTATTCTCTTGCAATGATACAAATGCTTGTGAATTGTCGTGGGAAACTGCGATATATTCGGGTTCAAGATCTTGGCTGACTGATGATTTTGGACCGTTAATTTTAACGCCTTTTGGTAATTCATTATGACGTGAAGAGTGAATATCAAAGTCGTTAAAAGTGATATTCATCGCTTGTTTTGCAGGTATATTGTTATTGATGTTGATTATTGAAATAGAGCCTTCAGGATCGACCGTGTAATCATCATTCGGTTCACCTTCGTTGGCTACAATTACTTTACTACCGTCATGAGTGAAAACAACATTATCGGGTAGATAACCGACTTTGACAGCGTGTAAATAAGTCGCTTTACCTGCGTTATTTAGTTTATAGAAACCAATGAATCCATGGCCTTGTACAGGGTTTCCTTTGCTGTCTCCACGTTCGATCGCAACAGCAAGTAAATTACCAAAAATAGCAACACTGTTTACTGAGCCTAGGCGTGTTAGATTGAGGTCTGGAGCAAGGTTTAATGTCGACTTTTTAGTTAAATTATTAAGTGTTAATGGGTCTACAGAAGTTTGTGTTGCGCTACTTATAGTACTAATTATACTCGCATCAAGAATATCTATTTGACCACTTTTAGCGTTTACCACAAAAATGGATTTGCTTTGTGCGTGATAATCTAAGATCTCTGCCGCACTCACACCATATTGACCTGATTCATAACGCGCAAGCATTGTTACCGTAAGGGGCGATTGGGTGAATTGTTGCGATATTTGTATCGAGGTGTCACTTGGTTTTGCTGTACAGCCTGTTATGACACTCGTTAATGCAAGGGCGATGGTTGTACTTATCAGAGTATTTTTCATTTTATTCACTTATTTAATTGTTTTTATGAATGCGTATATTGATAAATATAGGGTAGATGTAATGCATATTCGTGATACTTATATGACATTTTTATGAAATATTGATATTCATCCACCTAAATATGACATTTAAAGTTATACTTTCGCTTCTTCAAATCCCCAAGTTGGTTGGGTGAATTATTCATTTGTTAAAAAGGATGGAACAATCATGGCGTTCAAACATATTGTGATGTGGACTTTACTCGATACTGCCAATGGAAATGATAAAAGTACAAATGCTAAATTAGCGAAAGAAGCTCTTGAAGCGCTTAATGGTCAGATTCCAGGGTTACAACATTTGGAAGTTGGTATTGATTGTCTGCAAGGTGCAGGTTCTTACGATTTAGTATTAATTGCTGATCTCGATTCTCGTGAAACGTTAGATATATATCAAGATCACCCAGCACATCAAGCTGTGTTACCTATGATGAAAAGCATCACTAGCCAGCGTGCAGCTGTAGATTATTAACGATTATTTAAAATAAGCGCGTTTGAGCTATGACCTCTTTATAGATAGGTACATAGATATATAAGAAAGGAGAGCGTTTGCTCTCCTTTTTGTATCCTGCCATTTTCATATCTAAACGAGCTTTGATAGAACGTTTGGCTGCATGCAGTAATAAAGCTCTTAGCTAGAGAATGTATCGCGTAAGTTATGCGCTGCTGTCACCATATTCTTCAATGCTGCTTCTGTTTCTTTCCAGCCACGTGTTTTCAAACCGCAATCAGGGTTAACCCATAAGCGTGCGACATCAATGTATTCACTGGCATTGGTGATTAACTGTGTCATCCATTCAACACTTGGTACGTTTGGAGAGTGAATATCATAAACACCCGGACCAATATCATTTGGGTAACTAAAATCAGTAAAGGCTGATAACAGTTCCATGTTAGAGCGTGATGTCTCAATCGTGATAACATCCGCATCTAATGCGGCAATTGACGGCATTATGTCATTAAATTCACAGTAACACATGTGTGTATGGATCTGAGTATTGTCCCTTACACCTGACGCACTGATACGGAACGCTTTAGTCGACCAATCTAAATAGGCTTGTTGCTCGCTATTACGTAGCGGTAAACCTTCACGCAGTGCTGGCTCATCAATTTGAATCACTTTAATTCCAGCCCTTTCTAAATCAACTACTTCATCACGAATGGCCAGTGCAATTTGGTTGGTTTGTTCTTCACGGCTGATATCATCACGGGTAAATGACCAGCATAAAATTGTCACAGGACCTGTAAGCATGCCTTTCATTAGCTTGTTGGTTTGCGCTTGCGCATATTGGCTCCAAGCTACAGTCATTGGTGCTGGGCGTGAAATGTCGCCAAAGATGATTGGTGGTTTAACGCAACGTGTACCATAGCTTTGTACCCAACCATTTTTTGAGAATGCGAAACCATCGAGTAATTCACCAAAGTATTCAACCATGTCATTACGCTCTGGTTCGCCGTGTACCAGTACATCTAGCCCGAGTGCTTCTTGGCGTTTGACTACATCTTTGATCTCTGCTTGCATCTTGGTGATGTATTGGTCTTGGCTGATCACATTTTGTTTAAATTGATTACGGGTCTGACGAATATCACTGGTCTGTGGAAATGAACCAATCGTTGTCGTTGGGAATAATGGTAAATTCAATTCTTGCTGCTGGCTTGTGATACGTTGTGTGAATTGACTATGACGTTGTGCATCCTGGTCGGTAATTGCAGCAACACGCGCTTTAACCGCAGTGTTATGAATGCGAGATGACGTTGCTCGAGATGCAACTACGGCTGTTGATTCCGCCAATTGTGTTGTAAATTGCTCAGAACTCTCACCGCTTAGTAGTGCATTGATAGTGCTAATTTCAGTTAATTTCTGCGTTGCATAAGCTAACCAAGATTTAAGTTCTGCATCGAGTTTGTTTTCGTTATCGAGATCAACGGGGCTATGTTGTAATGAACATGAAGAAGCAACCCATAAACGTTCACCTAACTGTGTTTTAGCTTGCTGTAATGCGCTGATTGATTGAGCAAGATCGTTACGCCAAATATTACGACCATTAACAATACCAGCAGATAAAATAGCGTTAGCAGGCAGTAAAGCTAATGCTGAGTCGAGTTGCTGTGGTGCACGAGATAAATCAATGTGGAAGCCATCAACAGGTAATGAGAATGCTAATTCAGCGTTATCGCCTAGCGCACCAAAGTAACTGGTGAGTAGTAGTTTGTTGCTATCTTTTGCTAATTCAGTATAACTGGCTGTGAATGCCTGTTGCCATTCACTTGTTAGATCTTGAACTAGAATAGGCTCTTCAATTTGCAGCCATTCAACACCTTCAGTTGCGATGTTAGCAAGTAGTTGCTTATACGTTTCAACAAGTTGAGGTAGTAATGTCAGTTTATCAAAATCACTGTTGGTTTTACTTAACCAGAGGTAGCTTACCGGACCTAGTAAATTCGCTTTAATTGGGAAACCAAGTGCTTTTGCTTCTTGGATCTCTTCAACAAGTTGGTTGTAGCTTAATGCGAAATTTTGGTCTTCGTTTAGTTCTGGAACAAGATAGTGATAATTAGTATCAAACCATTTCGTCATTTCACATGCTGCAGCTTGTTGGCCACAGCAAGGGCTAGAACCTCGCGCCATATTGAACAGCGTATCAAGGGTGATTTTTTCTTCTTGATGACGCTCTGGGATAACACCTAACGTCGCTGATAATGCTAATACTTGGTCGTACCAAGCAAAGTCACCCACAGTGATGAAGTCTAGCCCCGCGTCAATTTGCTGTTGCCAATGTTTAGCCCGCAAGTTTTTACCTACGGTTTCTAACTCAACTTTGGTGATATCACTTTTCCAATATGATTCAATTGCTTTTTTTAATTCGCGGTCTGCCCCGATACGTGGGAAACCTAATATGTGTGATTTAGCCATCTGTAACTCCATTTTCTTAGATGTAATTGTTTGCTTGAGTCTTAAACTTTAAATTAAAATGGTAAACTTAATGTATAGACGCTTAGCTGTTTAGATGGCTAAAGTATTGAATATTATTTCACATGAATCAAATTCATATTTTTACTGATTAAGTTGAAATTAATTGATGTTGGCATTATGCTAAATTTAGTCATCTGTTTAAAAGGAAATTAACGATGCTCGAAGTTAAGCATTTGAAAACTATTATCGCATTAGAAAAAACCGGTTCATTAGTCGAAGCATCTGAAAGCCTCTATATGACGCAGTCAGCGTTATCACATCAGATAAAAGATCTTGAAGATCGTTTAAATACGGCGTTATTTATTCGTAAAACAAGGCCGTTACGCTTTACGGTCGCAGGGGAGAGGGTGCTTAAACTTGCTAAATCAGTACTGCCTATGTTTGCTAATACTGAACGTGATATTAGCCGTTTATTATCGGGTAATGCAGGGCGTTTACACATGGCAATAGAATGTCACAGTTGCTTTCAGTGGTTAATGCCTGCGATTGATGTGTTCCGTGACCACTGGCCTGAAGTGGAACTTGATTTAACCTCAGGCTTTAGCTTTGCCCCTTTACCAGCATTAAAGCGGGGGGACGTAGACTTAGTTGTGACGTCTGATCCACAAATATTATCCGGCATTCATTACGAACCGCTGTTTAGTTATCAGCCGATGCTCGCGGTTAGTCGTCATCATACTTTAGCGAGTAAAGCATATGTCGAACCAGAGGACCTGAGTGATGAAACCTTGATCACATACCCTGTTGAGCAGGAACGACTAGATATCTTTAATCTATTTTTAGATCCTGCGGGTGTTTCGCCTCATGCCATTCGACATGCGGAATTAACGATCATGATGTTACAGTTGGTAGCCAGTGGACGCGGTGTCGCAGCATTACCAAATTGGGCATTAACGGAGTATTTGGAGAAAGATTATATTTTAGCTAAGCCGCTTGGTGAAGAAAGTTGTTGGACAACGCTATATGCAGCTATTCGTATAGAGCAACTTGAAATGCCTTATATGGTTGAGTTTTTAAAAGATGCGAAAGAAAGTTCATTTCAGAAGCTGAAAGGGATAAAAACAGCGAACTTATAGTCTTTTAATTGTTAAAAAGGGGGAATGAATTTAGTGAGTTCATTCCCCCTTTATGCTTAGAGTTGACCTGTACTATTGTTCATTCAATAACTGCTGCACAAGCATTCTTACCGTATCAATATCAAAAGGCTTGTCACACAGTGCTGAGACACCTGCTTGTTTTACCGCAGTTAATTGTGCGCTGCCTTCTTCAGAAGTCACCATCAGCACAGGTAGGTAAGATAACTCTGGGTTCATTCTGATTTTTTCAATTAGCTCTTTGCCATCCATTTCAGGCATGTTGTAATCGGTAACGATCAAATCGAATGTATTCTGAGCTAAATATTCCAGTGCTTCGACACCATTTTCTGCCGTGGTTATATTCACAATGCCCATACTATTGAGTACGCGACAGATGTGTTTTCTCGCTGTCAGACTGTCATCAACTACCAGTATTTTTAATGAGGTTACATCGTATAAATCCAGTTCCATTTCTTCTGGTTCAATGTAACTAAGTGTGGCATTAAGTGCGCGTTGCAAGTCGACAAATTTAAATGGCTTGGGCAAAATTGCGATCGCACCCGCTTGTTTCACTTGATCTAAGACTGAAAATCGTTGCTCGCTAGAAATGAGCATAAAGGCAATATTTTCAGTAAGCACATTAGATTTAACGTATTCAGCCAATTCAGCCCCAGATCCATCTTCAAAGTACATCGCGCTGATGATCAAATCTGGAATAAATCCGGTTAAGCTTTCCTTTGCCTGCTCGATTGAAACAAGGCATTCGATATTATCAACACCAGCATCATGTAATTGTGTTGTAATAAATTTACGTTGTGTACTAGAAGGCTCAATTAATAAAATGGACAGATCACGAACTTCAAGACTCATATGATTCCTTGTTATATAAGTTGATATTACAGCTGAATGGTCAACAGTATGACTAATGTATTATAGTCGCTATAAATTACCGTGACTTAATAAGATAGTCTAGTTTTAGCTCGATAAATAGTGACATTGATTGCCCATATTATTTTATTCTTGTAAATAATATACTGAACTGATTAATTTGTAGTTACTTAATTTACCCCCGAGTTGAAGATGAAGAGGGTTTTATAGTAAACGATAGCCGATAGTAATTTTAATTCCTACCATGATTTTATCTCGAAATGAGTTAGCACTTTTAATTCAATCATCATAAGTGAATATAAATTCCCCATTCATTTGTGTATGTTTAAACTTTAGCCACTTTAATTTAACTGGCTATAATCTGTGCTTAATGAAAACAGTACGATAGATTAATTTATACATATATTGTTATTGTTATTGGTATTTAGGTAAAACTATCACGGATTTTTAAAAGATAGTCAGGTTTCTCTATAGCCAAAAATTAAAATACCCAGTCAGGTAGCTCGTCTTGTATATAAGTCTAAATTAATGATTATAGAATGACTCCTTCTTGAATGTGATGATGATTTAATCATATTAAATTTCAATCGATTACCTGTTTTTATTCGTAGGTTAATTTGATTTTATAGACGTAACATTGTGTAAATTCTATAAATTTAAAAGGAGTCATTGGGGGGGGGGGAGGAACCATTTACAATGACTATCCGCTTTATATTTTTTGATGCTTTAAGTAACGGAGTTACGAGTCATTCGCAACGTGTAATATTTTTAGAAACAGTTGAGTATTGAATAAACGAGGGGTTTACAACTATACAGATGCAGAGGACTAACATTTATTACCGCAGCCCTTGAGCCTTAGGTCTATATTGTCTACAATAGCGCACTTTTTGTTTACTACAGGTCACGAACATGAACGATATTAAATCGAAACCAGCTTTACCGGATCGCCTTTCGGGCAATCCCCGCAGCCCACATCATATAGAAGAAGTTTTCCAGCACGACATTGGTATTATGCTTAATGGTAAAGAGCGTTTCGATGTTGAAGAATATTGTATCAGTGAAGGTTGGGTAAAAGTACCGTCACATAAAGCGTTGGACCGTCGCGGTCAACCGCTTATGATGACGATAAAAGGAACTGTTGAATCGTTTTATCGTTAAGACGTGCCATTGAAAAATAGATAACTTAGTTAAGGGTAATCCCTCTTAGTGAGTTGGCGATATTGTGACGTATTTTTGCAATGCCACTTATTATTTGAATCTAAGTCATCGCAAAAGGGCCTGGAGAAATTTAGGCCCATTTAGCTGTAAAGGCTAATTATCAAGGTCGCTTAACATATGTTGCTTATAAGCCGTATCAGCATCTGTTGTTTCAAACTTTGCTAACTTAGCAGTAAGCGCGAGTTCAAACGTTTGTACTTGAGCCTTGTATGACAAGTTTGATAGGTCTTGACCGATAAACTTAGTGCCTAACCCTTCGAGTGTGGTGCGATAGTGTAAAACAATCTGTTCACGTTGTTTTATATCAAGTCCATTGATCCAGCTTACATCTGTCGTTATATGCTCTGCACGTTGAATCCCATTTGTGATTAAGTTCGCTGTTGTTGTCAGCAACGCTGTATCCCGAGGGCTGGTAATGATAATGGTATTAAGCTGTTGTAAGCCCTGCGATACATTATTGTAGCTTAGTGGAATTAATTGCTGATTTAATAGGTTAAATTGATCTTCTAATGGAAAGTAATAGTCTGCTGTAACAATATTTATTTCGAGTTCACTGATTTTTTTCTGTAACTTATCTCGTTCAAACTCTTGTCTTGAAACTAAATAATCTTCCTCAATCATATTTATGATGTGGCTTAAATCTTGATTAATAATCACGAAGTCTCTTTGCCATACAGTGTCTATTTTGGGCGCTAGATATTCAATATCAGCTAAGGGCTGAGCTAAAAATACAGTAACCTGAGTTTTTGTTTTTTGTGCTTTAATTAATTCATTACTGACCTCTGCAATATCTTCTAAAACAGTACTCTCTGATGGACCGCCAAAAAAACCTTGATCATTGGGATCAAACCTATTCACTAGCTTACGCATACTGATTAAGTTTTTTTGAATAGATTTCCAAGTATTGGGTGCATAGGTAGCAAAATTTTCATCTTTCGCCCTTAGGTAATTTTGCTCAACTTTCGTTACCGCATCATTTACGCGTTGATTGAGGCGTGAGTTACTGATTTTAGTTTGTTGGAGTTCTACTGCTGTCGATGATTTTTTTTCAAAGCTAGCACAACCTGTGACAAGTGTTATAAATACAAGCGTATGAGTGAGTTTAAATAAGTGCATATTCATCCATCCTAAAGGGGGGGTGAGAGTGGAATAACCGTAATTTAATGGTTTGTATAAGACTAGTGTGAGTTAATATATTTGTTGTTAAAATAAGGATAAGTAGTGATAACTATTAGAAAAGTTTGATCTAGAGTGAATAAAATGATTGAGAGATAAGAGTTTGAGTTGTTCTGAATAATTTTAAAGGAAATCTACAGCCTAGCTGGTTGAACTAAGCTGCAGTCAAACCTATATGTTCCCACTTGTCGGTAAACTAAAGCTGAACGTTGTACCTTGGCTTAGCACGCTAGATACTGAGATCTTGGCATGGTGCAATGAAAGTAGTTTTGCAACAATAGCAAGTCCTAACCCCGAGTTACCTTGTTGACCATTGACGGTATTTTTAGCCCTAAAATGAGCATCAAAAATCCGCTCAACATCTTCCTTCGGAATACCCACGCCAGAATCGGCAACACTAATGATTAGCTGGTTATCTTTAGGCTGTAAATGGATCTTAATACTGTCACCAGATTGACAGTGTCTTAGGGCATTATCAACGAGGTTGGTTAGTACTCGCTCCAATTTAGCAATGTCGGCAATGGCTTGTAGACTTGGGTCTTTAGGCTCAATGGAAAGGGTAATCTTCTTTTGTTGTGCTTGTAGCTGGAATTTGCTTAATACGTCTTGTGCTAACTCAGCAACAGCGACAGGTTCTTGGTATAGGCTTACTGTATTGCTGTCGAGTTGAGCTAGTTCGATGATCTGCTCGACAAGACGCTGTAATTGATTAGCGTTCTTTTGTGCCACTTGAATAAAGTCACTCCCAGCGGCTTCAGGATATTGTAACAACCAAGTTTCAAGATAACCTTTTAAGGATGCTAGCGGGGTTTTGAGATCGTGTGAGATATGTGAAAGCATTTCTCGGCGTAGTTGTTCTGTCGATTTAATTTGCGTTAATTGATTGTGTATCTTATTTTCTAATGACGAAAAGTTATTATGCAGGTTAATAATTTCATTCGCGGCATATTGATTCGGTGTTGACGTTGAAACAGTCGTGAAGTCATTTTTGACAAAATTAGTTATATCTTGATCTAGTTGACTAATAGGTCTGACGAGCCGTGCAAAAATGAACACCAGTAGTATAAAGGCTAATGCGAAGAAAATAATCAACACAGCAAGGATCTTATATATATCACTGTCGAATGCTAGGTTCTTTACAATACTATCGTATTTATCACCGCCGAGGATAACAAAGACATAGCCAATTTGTTGGTTGTTTTGGAATATAGGCGCAGCTGAGAACAGTTTTTGCTGATTAGGACTTCTAGGGTTATCTGCATAAATAGGGTAGCCCGCCCCCTTAATAAACCGTTCGAGTGGTTTAATGTCAATAGAATTACGTTTGATCTTACTTGGTTCAGCGGCATATACTAATAGCTTACCTTGGCTATCGGTGATGTATATTTCATAGCTGGGACCAAGTAGCATTAAGCTATGGAAGGCGGGTTTTAGTGCTGTTCGACTAATATCGCCTTGTTGTAAATCCTCTGAATAGTGGATTATTTGCTGAGCTAAGTTTTTGTGTAGTGTTTGTTCTACGCGGGCTGAGTTCGTATCGGTAATTACACAATAAATAAAAAACAATCCCGTTGCCATAGTGACAAACAAAATAATCAACGGAAATGTTATCTGTCCTAGCAAGGATCTATGTGACATCGGAGACCTCCAGCTTATAACCAACGCCCCATACTGTTTTGATGTAAGTGGGTTTTGCTGGATTTGGCTCAATTTTATTTCTTAATCTATTCATGTGTGAGTTGACGGTATGTTCATAACAGTCGTTATGATAATCCCATACTTCAGCAAGCAATTGTTCTCTGCTATACACGCGGCCAGGAGATTTGGCTAAAAAGAATAATAAAGAAAATTCAGTACTCGTCAGCGTTATTAATTCTTTATTTCGATACACACAATGCGTTGCTTGGTCTATGATTAAATCTGCAATCTTAATTTGTTCTGGCACTATGTTATTTGCTGCTTGTGCATTACTACGACGAAGTAGGGCTTTTACGCGCGCTTGTAATTCTAATACGCTAAATGGTTTAGCAAGGTAATCATCCGCACCAGCTTCTAGACCTTGAACACGGTCTAACTCTTCTGTGCGAGCGGTTAACATCATGATTGGAATAATAGCGTCATGGCTTCTTATTGTTTTACATATGTCTAATCCATCCATATCGGGCAGATTGAGGTCTAACAAAATAAGCTGGAACTCGTTGTCGTGTAATAGTTGAAATGCATCTTTAGCGTTGTGGCAGCAAGTCACTTTGTTACCAATTATCTCTAGATTGATGCGAATTAAATTTGCGATATCCTGTTGATCTTCTACCACCAATACGTGTGTATTCATTGTATTTTTACCTCTTATCGCATTTCGACATATGTTTATTAATCTTATCACTGTGTATTGATATTAATCGCAACTCTAGACATAGAGCATATCAGCCTTAGTTAGTGCGATCTACGTTGGATTTTTTTATAAGCGGTTGTATTGATATCATACATATGCACATTTATTTATGCATTTTTATTTATCTTCACTACCGTTAAATTATACCCTAAATATAAGAGTGTAACAGCATGCTTGGCCAGATAACCGAAACTGATAAATTAATCTTGTTATACAAATATGAAACTCAGGGGACGTTAGAGGCTGAATCTGTACTTGATATTTCTGATGAAGAAGCGCGTTTTATCCGTACTTCGGGTGAATATATTTTGTGGGAGGCGGGTAAACGTGACTTTGATTATCCTGAAGTGGCGAATTCACATTGGTTAGAAACCACTTATCGTGGACAAGCGGCTAAATTAGATTGTTTACAAACTCGGGATGCGATCTTATGTCCTTTATTTATGAGAGATCAGTTCTATGGTGAGTGGCATATACATAATGGCTTTTTACGGATGAATATAGAGTCATCACATCATCATATCGAATTGTTCTCGGTAGCGAGTGATGACTGTAATATTCATCCGATATTATTGTTTAAGGACAAGGAGCTAGTAGGTTCGGCGAATATAACGTTAATGGTGTAGAAATAGTGGAGAATAACAGATAGTTTTCACTGTTTGATATGTAAAACCATTTAATTTGATAGTTATAGCTGATTAATCATCATCAAACGCACGTTTAAATTATGGAATCGTTAGTTTTAGTTTATTATATTTTAACCTTTGCTGCTGTAAAATTAGCCATGAATAACCCATGATAAGTATAAAATGTAAAAAAATTACACTTTATAATAAAAAGTAACAACATATGTCTATTTGTTTCATAGTGTCATTTGTAGACATTATACCATTTTGATATCCCACTTCATTTCAAACGAAACCCTTTCATGTTAGTCATGTAAATCATTGAAGATTAAAATAATTTAATCTTGTCAACTGTACTTCAAAGATGCTTTAATCTTAGCTAGATAATTATTTATTTTACGTTTAATCCACATTTTAGATTCTAATTTCCATTTGAAATGAGGTAAGTTAATATAAATTGTTGTTGCGTTAAGTCACATTTTTGTGAACAATCGTTAGTGACAAATAACTCTCTTCATTTTGAATATGAAGGGGTTAAATCCGATATTTTGTACTGATGCTTCTCCGTACCTCATGCTATATGGGATACACATGGAACGTAGTATTTTATCTTTGATGTTGAAACAGACAGGAACAGATGATGCAAATAGGTATACCAAGAGAGAGCCTCAAAGGTGAAACTCGAGTTGCTGCAACACCAGCAACGGTTGAGCAGTTACAAAAATTAGGCTTTTCAGTATTGGTTGAAAGCAATGCGGGTCAATTAGCTAATTTTAGTGACGCTACTTTTGAAGCGGCTGGAGCAACGATATCGGAAGATACCAAACAAGTTTGGGCTTCTGACATTGTACTAAAAGTTAATGCGCCAGCGAATGACAAAGAAATTAAGTTATTACAAAAAGGCACTTCATTAATCAGCTTTATTTGGCCAGCCCAAAATGAAGCACTTTTAGAGAAACTTGCAAAACGTGAAATTAATGTTTTAGCAATGGATTCTGTGCCACGTATTTCACGTTCACAGTCACTTGATGCATTGAGCTCAATGGCTAATATCGCCGGTTACCGTGCAGTAATCGAATCTGCGAATGAATTTGGCCGTTTCTTTACTGGTCAAATTACCGCTGCTGGCAAAGTACCACCTGCCAAGGTACTGATCATTGGTGCTGGTGTTGCTGGTCTTGCTGCCGTAGGCGCTGCGGGTAGCTTAGGTGCGATTGTTCGTGCGTACGATACGCGTCCTGAAGTTAAAGAACAGATCACCAGTTTGGGTGCTGAATTCTTAACGGTAGACTTTGACGAGTCTGCGGGTTCTGGTGACGGTTACGCGAAAGTCATGAGTGACGACTATAAAGTTCAAGAGCAGAAAATGCTTGCTGAGCAAGTTGCTGATGCTGATATCATCATTACCACTGCATTAATTCCTGGTCGTCCAGCACCACGCCTAATTAGCCAAGAAATGGTTGATGCAATGAAAGCGGGTAGTGTGATTGTCGATTTAGCTGCAGTGAACGGCGGTAACGTTGAACCAAGTGTGGTTGATAAAGTTATTACGACTGACGGTGGTGTTAAAGTCATCGGTTATAACGAAATGGCTCGTCGCCTACCAGCACAAGCATCACAGCTTTACGGTACCAATTTAGTTAACTTACTTAAATTACTCACACCAGAAAAAGACGGTGAAATGACCATCAACTTTGACGATGTTGTTCAACGTGGTGTGACGGTAATTAAAGACGGTGAAATTACTTGGCCTGCGCCACCGATTCAAGTTTCAGCAGCGCCTCAAGCAGCGAAACAAGAAGAAGTGAAAGAAGCGCCAGCTAAACCTGAAAAGAAAAAAACAGGTATCTATAAGGCATTATTAGCGGGTGGCGGTATCTGGGCATATTCAGCGCTAGCAAATTATGTTCCTGCTGAATTTTTAAATCACTTAATGGTATTCGCACTGGCTTGTGTGATTGGTTATTACTTGATTTGGGATGTGGCTGCATCATTACATACGCCGCTGATGAGTGTAACGAATGCGATTTCAGGTATTGTTATTCTTGGTGCTTTCTTCCAAATGGGCGCAGAGAGTGGTCTTGTAACCTTACTCGCATTCCTCGGCACATTTATTGCCACTATCAACATCGCCGGTGGTTTTGCCGTTACTGAGCGTATGCTGAAAATGTTCCGTAAATAAGGATTTTTATAATGTCTCAAGAATCAATTGAAGCTGCACAACATGCTATCAATGCTGCGCAAGTAGCGGTAGATGCAGCAACACAAGCCGCGCAATTGGCACAGGTTGCAGTTGCAGAACAAGCACCTGTTGCTGTTGGCGTGGTACAGGAAGTTACAGTCGCAACGGGTGGTAAAAGTATTTTAGAAGCGGCATATATCGCTGCAGCGGTACTGTTTGTACTTGCTCTTGCTGCGTTATCAAAGCAAGAAACGGCTCAGAAAGGTATTTATGTCGGTATTCTGGGCATGATTGTAGCGGTTGTTGCAACATTATTTAGTAGTGACGTAACAAATATCGGTTATATCATTGCCGCTATGCTTGCTGGTGGTGCATTTGGTGTACGCTGGGCAAACAAAGTCGGAATGACTGAAATGCCAGAAATGGTTGCGATCCTAAACAGCTTCGGCGGTTTGGCGGCTGTATTTATCGGTTACAACAGTTATATCGAATACAATATTACAGATCCAGTTATGTTAAGTATTCACTTAACGTTAATCTTCCTGGGCGTATTCATCGGTATCGTTACATTTGTTGGTTCATTAATTGCTTGGGGTAAATTAAACGGTCGTGTTAAATCGAGCGCGTTAATGTTACCACACCGCCATAAAATGAACTTAGTTGCATTACTTGCTACTATTTACCTGATGTTCTCGTTTGTTGGTGCTGGTTTTGAAGGCAACACGACTGCATTAGTATTAATGAGTCTTATCGCAATCGTATTTGGTGCGCATTTGGTGCTATCAATTGGTGGTGCGGATATGCCAGTTGTTGTATCTATGCTTAACTCTTATTCTGGTTGGGCTGGTGCAGCTACAGGTCTTATCTTAGGTAATGATTTGTTAATCGTAACAGGTGCGCTCGTTGGTTCTTCAGGTGCAATTTTAAGTTATGTAATGTGTAAAGCGATGAACCGTTCGTTTATCTCTGTTATTGCAGGCGGCTTCGGTAACGATGTTGTTGCACCAACAGGCGATGAAGATCAAGGTGTTCACGTTGAAACATCTGCTGCTGAAGTTGCTGAAATGCTAATGGGTTCTAAGCGTGTAATCATCACTCCAGGTTATGGTATGGCTGTAGCGCAAGCGCAGTATCCTGTATTTGCAATCACGAAGAAACTGCGTGACGCGGGTGTTGATGTGCGCTTTGGTATTCACCCTGTAGCGGGTCGTTTACCTGGACACATGAACGTGTTACTTGCTGAAGCAAAAGTACCTTACGATATCGTATTAGAGATGGATGAGATCAACGGCGATTTCAACGATACTGATACAGTACTTGTAATTGGTGCAAATGATACGGTTAACCCAGCAGCGAAAGAAGAAAACTCGCCAATCTCAGGTATGCCAGTACTAGAAGTATGGAATGCAACGAACGTTGTTGTATTCAAACGTAGTATGGCAACTGGTTATGCTGGTGTTCAAAACCCATTATTCTTCAAAGAAAATACAACTATGTTATTTGGCGATGCTAAAGAAAGCGTAGAAGAAATCTTCAAAGCAATGTAATTGCGATGTCAGTATCGGTTAAATGATACAAGATTTTTTGAAGATAGAAGGAGCCGAAAGGCTCCTTCTTTTGTTTTATAATGAGTGACAATTTGTCTATTTAATTATTTTTTATATCTCAGCCATTTTTTTGCCACATCGCTATGAATTTAGAGATTGTGATGGTATAAATAAGTGAAATGTTAGGTTTAATACGTAGTTTAATTACAAGCAGATAGGGAATACCATGTTTGAGAAAATCGTTACAGCAGCAGCAGATCCAATTTTAGGTTTAACTGAAGCATTTGCTAAAGATCCACGCGCCGAAAAAATCAATTTAGGTGTAGGTATTTATAAAGATGAAACCGGTCAAACGCCTATCTTAAAATCAGTTAAATTAGCAGAGCAAAAGTTAATTGATGAAGAAAAAAGTAAAAGTTATTTAAGTATTGAAGGCCATAAAGCGTATGCGTCTGCAGTACAAAGACTATTATTTGGTGCTGATAGCGAGGTTGTAACAAAGCAACGTGCAATTACAGCACAAGCACCGGGTGGTACTGGTGCACTACGTACAGCTGCCGATTTTATCAAAAATCATTTAACAAGTAATCGCATTTGGGTAAGTAATCCAACATGGGCAAATCACGGTAATGTTTTCAATACTGCGGGTTTAGAAGTTAAGCAGTATGCATATTATAATGCTGAAACGCGTGGTTTAGATTTCAACGTAATGCTCGCATCTCTAGCAGAAGCGGAAGCGGGTGATGTTGTACTTTTCCACGGTTGCTGCCATAACCCAACGGGTATTGATCCAACGCTTGAGCAGTGGACTACACTTGCGCAATTATGTGCGAACAAAAAACTATTACCTTTGTTTGATTTTGCATACCAAGGTTTTGCAACAGGTGTTGAAGAAGATGCTGCAGGTCTACGTGTATTTACAGCGCATTGTGAAGAACTATTAGTTGCGAATTCTTTCTCTAAAAACTTTGGTTTGTACAATGAACGTGTTGGCGGTCTAACGTTAGTAGCGAAAGATCAAGATGTTGCGGCTGCAGCATTTAGTCAAATTAAATCTGGTATTCGTGCAAACTACTCAAATCCACCTGCACATGGTGCAGCGGTTGTTGCGATTATTCTTGATGATGAAACATTACGTAATCAATGGATTGCTGAAGTAGCTGAAATGCGTGTTCGTATCCACGAAATGCGTGAGCTATTTGTAGCAACACTTGCTGAAATGGGTGTGACAGGTGACTATAGCTTCATTACTCGTCAGAACGGAATGTTCTCATTCTCAGGTCTTACTAAAGAACAAGTTGCTACATTAAAAGATGAGCATGCTGTTTACATTGTCGGTTCTGGCCGTATCAGTGTTGCAGGTATGACTAAAGATAATATGCAGCCTTTATGTAAAGCGATTGCTGCTGTACTTTAATCAGTAATCAGTAATAAATGATTAATGACTAAATGGGTGCTTCGGCGCCCATTTTTTATACATATTTTAGTTTGTAATTATACAATTTTGACCTTTTATATAAAGACTCATATGCTGATGTTTATTATGCTGATAAGTCTATTTTTTGGTTTATAGTGCTAAAAATATTACTGAAAGGCTTATAATTAAACGATTAATCTTTAATTTGTTGTTATTTATATATATTTAAATTGCCTTTCCCTTTTCTAGCAATACTTTATATCAACAAAAATAATATATTTTGAATTAAAAGTTGTACCTAGATCACAAAACGTGTAAATTGCCGCAATCTTTGTAATTTTGAGGCAATAATGAGTAATAAACCACTGCAAATCCTATTAGCTGGCATCGGCATTAACTTAACTATCGGTATTCTATACGCATGGGGTGTTTTCACAGTCCCCCTAGCTGAAGCGTTGAACGTTGATGCATCAGATGTAAAAGCACCGTATAAAATTGCTGTTTTCACATTTGCTACTTGTTTACTTATTGCTGGTATTTTACAAGACAAGATTGGTCCTCAAAAAGTGGCCATGCTTGGTGTGACTCTCGTTGGTCTTGGTCTTATTACTTCAGGTTACACTACGACTTTAGTAGAACTTGAATTTACCTTTGGCGGCATTGTAGGTGCCGGTATCGGTTTCTCATACGCATGTATTAGCCCAAGTGCGATGAAATGGTGGCCAAAAGGTAAAAAAGGTTTAGTGAGTGGTTTAACTGCAGGTGGTTTCGGACTTGCTTCTGTATACCTAGCACCATTATCTACAAGCCTTATCGAAAACTACGGTATCTACGATACATTCAAAATTTTAGGTGCAGGCCTATTAGTAATCGCTATTCCACTGGCGTCTCTACTTGTTGCGCCTCCTGCAGGTTATGTTGCTGACGCATCTGAAGCGAAAGCGGTTGCATCAAGTGATGATATCAATCTTAGCTGGCAACAAATGCTGAAAACGCCTCAATTTTACCAGTTATGGGTAATGTTCATGGTTTCGGCTGCTGCAGGTATCATGTTAATTGGTAGTATTGGTAATATCAGTAAATCAATTGGTCTGACATCAGAGCAAATTGCATTCAGTGTTGTTTTACTTGCTATCTTTAATACAGGTGGTCGTGTAGTTGGTGGTTTAATTTCTGATAAAATTGGCCGTGTAAATACACTTGCTTTAGTATTCATGCTTCAAGCGGGTAACATGGCATTCTTCACTACAATTACAACGCAAATGCCACTGATGGTTGCGATTGCAATTGGTGCGATGTCATACGGTGCACTATTAAGTGTATTCCCAACAATTACTGCTGATAACTATGGCCTAAAAACCTACGGTACTAACTTCGGTATCCTTTATTCTTCATGGGGTGTATCTGGTTTCTTCGGTGGTTTCTTAGCAACTGTTGCTGGTTCAACTAACAATACTTATTTTGCTTTCGCTGCACTATTAGTAGCTGTTACTATAATTGCTTTCTTCACTAAACCAGTTGATAAAGCAGCTGTATTAGCGAAAGAAGGAAATAAATTAACAGCAGCTAAAGCTTAATCATTAGCGCTTATTAATTTGTGTCAAAGGGATAGTTCAAGAAATTGACTATCCCTTCTTGTTAAAAATGAACATTACCGCCTAAACTAAAATATTTCAGGTCTGCTTGAATAACGGTATAACCCGCTTCGATCGTGAATGCATCACCAAACTCAATACCAAATAATATACCGCCAGAAAAACCATATTCTTCCCATTTTTTTGTGTCTGATTTCAGTGTCTCTTCTAAATAGCCAGCCCTTAATTTTGCATAGTATGTACCAGGTGTGCGGTATGTCCCATAGATAGCGTATGACTCATATTCCAAATCAACACTGTTTTTATCCATATCGACAAAAGTACCTTCAAACTCTAAACCAAAGCCACTCTTTTGAATACCTACAAGAAAAGTAGCAGGTAACTTAGGATCGAGTTTGTCAAACGCAGTATATATATAACCTGTTTTAGCACCGAGGTAAAAGTCGACATCACCAGATGTTTTATCTTCAGCTGAGGCTGTTGCTATTGTTGCGAGTGATAAAATGAGAGGGGTTAATTTTTTCATCGTTTATCCTTGTTTTATATGAACTATGCCGTGTTTTTTTAATCATAGTTACAAGAATCAATTTCGCTATAATATAAGTTGTATATCAGTCTATTATCTAATAAATCAAACTATGTTAGTGATATTGATCCACTGCTTTGGGTGTTATTAAAGTTGATTTAGTAAGGAGAAAAGGTTGTTTTCCAATACAATCATTGGTGGTTTCACTTGAAGGTGGTTGAGGTGGGGCTAATCATCGTTTTATAACAAATTTTGTAGTAAAGGTTATGATTTTAATGTGGTTTTAAAATGCTTATTTAAGTCTGACTTAGTATTTAAAGTAGTGATTATTACTTTAAATACAATATCGATTAGAGTGTATTTACTATGTTATTATTCGAATATAGTAACGGATTTAATGAGTTGTCATTAACGGTGAAATGATAACGGGAGGTGCTTGTGAGTAAGAATGTAAAAGGTAGTGGTTTATGGTGGAAGTTATTACTAATCCCCGTATTTATCGGGTTAGCTGTAATGATTTATTTAGATATTATTATTCGTTCAACATTTGATGAAAATAAGTGGGCTGTACCATCGACTGTTTACGCACGTCCGCTCGAATTATACGAAGGCGCTGCTTTAACTGCGGCTGATTTAAAAACGGAACTCGGTTTATTAGGTTATAAATTTGTTGCTCGTCCGACTAAACTTGGGCAAGCAAATATACGAGGTAATCAGGTTCACATTTATACGCCCGGATTTCAATTTAGTGATGGCTTAGAGCCCCCACGTAATATTTCGTTGCTATTGAATGATGGCATGGTTGCTAAACTGGATACTGACGATGGTGTCGGTCTTTTACGATTAGAGCCAGTTGTTATTGGTGGCATTTATCCTGCGCATAATGAAGATAGACTGCTAGTACAGCTATCTGAAGTACCAGAGTCGCTACAAGCAATGTTAGTGGCGGTTGAAGATGATAGCTTCTACGAACATTTTGGTATTTCTGTTCGTGGTATCGCCCGTGCATTAGTGGCGAATATTAAACAAGGTGGTATTTCCCAAGGCGCGTCAACACTGACTCAGCAACTGGTTAAAAATTATTACCTGAGTTCTGAACGCACTTTTAGCCGAAAAGCACAAGAAGCATTGATGGCAATCTTACTTGAATTCCACTTTTCGAAGGAAAAGATTTTAGAAGGGTATATTAACGAAATTTATCTTGGTCAAGATGGTCCTCGTGCTATTCATGGCTTTGGTTTAGCGAGCCAGTATTACTTTAAAACACCACTTGCAGATTTACCTATCGATAAGCAAGCCTTATTGGTCGCATTAGTGCGTGGCGCAAGTTATTACAATCCTTGGCGAAACCCTGAACGTGCACTTAACCGTCGTGATTTAGTGCTAGATATTGCGGTTCGAGAAGGTCGTTTAGACAGTGAATTAGCGGCGACAGCTAAAGCGAAACCGTTAGGCATGGGTGAGCAAACTGCGAGTAGCACCAAGCGATTTCCTGCTTATCTTGATTTAGTTCGCCGCCAACTACAGCGAGACTATAAAGTTGAAGATTTAAGTGAGAATGGTTTATCTATTTTTACGCATTTTGATCCATTGGTACAGAGTAGTGCAGAGTCAAGTCTCACTAAATCCATTGCACGACATAAACGTAATGGCTTGAGTGCTAAACTTGAAGGTGCTGTGGTGATCACACGACCAAATACAGGCGCTGTTATTGCTATTGTTGGTGGTGCGAATGCGCGTTATGCTGGTTTTAATCGCGCCATAGATGCTAAGCGTCAAGTGGGCTCATTGATTAAACCTGCTGTGTACCTGACAGCATTAGAACAGCCTGAAAAGTATAATCTGTCTACCTTGATCAGTGATGATGAATATAACCTAAACTTACCCAATGGGGATATTTGGTCACCTAAAAACTACGATAAGAAAGATCATGGTGATGTACTGTTATATAAAGCGCTTGCTAAGTCTTATAATCAAGCTACAGCACGCTTAGGCAATGAGATTGGCTTAGATAAGGTCATTAATACGATCCATGGTCTTGGTGTCGAACAACGTATAGCGGCTTTGCCATCGGTCACCTTAGGCGCAGTCGATATGACGCCATTAACCGTTGCTCAAATGTATCAAACATTATCTGCGGATGGTTTCTATACACCTTTATTAGCTATTAATGCCGTTGTCGATCCAAAGGGTAATGTGTTGAAGCGTTATCCGTTAGCCGTTGATAAGCGCTTTGATGCTGGTTCTGTGTACATGCTGCGTCATGCGATGCAAGCTGTTACGCATGAAGGCTCGGGGAGAGCCCTCGAATGGTTGTTACCAAACTTTGAAGTCGCAGGTAAAACGGGAACAACGAATGATCTAAGAGACAGTTGGTTCGCAGGATTTTCTGGTGACATGATGGCCGTTGTATGGATGGGACGTGATGATAATGTGACGACTGGTTTAACAGGTTCTAGTGGGGCTTTGCGTGTTTGGGCTGACATTTTCCGCCAACGTTCAGCATTGCCGATTCAGAACTTGCCACCACAGAATATTACAGTCGGTTGGGTTGATCGTGATACTGGTCAAGGTAGCCAAGGTAGTTGTCTTAACTCGATCCCGCTGCCTTTTATGAGTGGTTATGAACCTGAAATTGAATTACGTTGTAATCAAGGGGTTAAGCGAGTGATTGAGTGGTTCCGTGATCTTGTCGAATAATGCGATTTGTCATTAAACATTAATTTTGGAAGTAACATGAAAATAATAAAACGCGCGTGTCTGTTCGCACTGCCATTACTTTTAACGGCCTGCGGGACAATACCTACGTACAATTCCAATGGTACGCAAGTACAAGAGACGAATAATACTGTTCCAGTTTCGGGCGAACAAAGCAAACCGGAACCAAAAGCTAAGCCCAAACCAGCATTGGTAGATGATACGGCTCAAGCACCTGCTGCGGTATTATCACTAATGAAACGTGCTGAAAAACAGGTAAATAGTGGTGATAATCGAGCTGCGATTGCATCATTAGAGCGGGCTATCCGAATCGCGCCACGTTATCCTGAAACTTATTTCCGTTTAGGTGAGCGTTATTTTTATCAAGGTAATTATAAGCAAGCCCGCTCATTGGCTGAAAAATCGATAACATTGGGTGCAGATTGGCTGTTACGTCGACAAGCAGAATCTTTAATTGAACGTGCTGCGGCATATTTATAATTTATAAATAGAGTAAAGAATGGAAATCGAACTACTAGAAATTAAAAACTTTATTAGCCAGTATCAACCTTTTGATCAACTTCCTGAAGAAGCGTTAGAAGAAGTGGTTAAAAGTATTGAGATCTCATACTTCCGTGCAGATTCGATGATTATTGAGTATGGCGATAAGATCCATGACCTGTATTTTATTCGCAGTGGTGTGGTGGAAATATACCGCCGCAAAGGTGAATTATATAACCGCCTCGATCAAGGCGAAATATTTGGTCAGATGGGTTTATTAGCCAATAATAAAGTTCGACTTCCAGCAAAAGCGGTTAAAGACACGCTTGTTTATTGTATTCCTGAAGCGCTCTTCCATGATTTTTGTGAACGTTATGAAGCGTTTTCTGATTTCTCGGAAGTGGAAGGTACGATTCGATTAAAGCAAGCTGTTGAAGATAATAACGATGATGCGAACTCATTAACTACCTCAAAAGTTAAAACATTATTGAGTCGAGACTTAGTAATGTTAAAAAATACGACATCAATTCAAGATGTTGCGAAGGTGATGGCGGAAGAGAGTGTGTCTGCAGCCTTGATTAATGATCCGACTATTGTTAATGAAGATGGCAGCAACTTTGTCGGTATTATCACTCAGCATGATTTATGTGCAAAAGTTATAGCGACGGGTCTGAGCGTTGATAACCCTGTTTCAGATGTAATGTCGACAGAGTTGATGTCACTCGATCATAATGCTTATGTCTCAGAAGCGATGTTGATGATGTTACGCTATAACGTCCATCATTTACCTATCTTAAAGAACAAGCAGCCTATTGGTCTTATTGAAGTCGCGGATATTATTCGTTATGAGTCACAAAATAGTTTGTTGTTGTCGGGCAGTATTTTCCAGCAACAAAATATTGAAGATCTTGTTTTACTCTCTAAACAGCTCAAAGATTGTTTTGTACGTATGGTCAATGAAGATGCGAATTCACATATGATTGGTAGCGCGATGTCCGAGATCGGTCGCAGTTTTAAACAGCGATTACTCGAACTTGCCGAAGAAGAATTAGGTCAGCCTCCAGTTCCTTATTGCTTTCTAGCTTTGGGCTCAATGGCACGTGATGAGCAATTGATTGTAACAGACCAAGACAACGGTATTATTTTAGATAATAGTTATGATAATGAGAAGCACTGCGCATATTTTGAAAAATTATCTAAGTTTGTATGTGATGGATTAGCCGCTTGCGGCTATACCTATTGTACAGGCGATATTATGGCAACTAATCCTGAGTTTCGTAAAACTCAAGCTGAATGGGAAGATTGTTTTGCTGACTGGATTGATAACCCGAATCCACAAGCATTATTAAACTGTTCTATCTTCTTTGACTTAACAGGCGTGTATGGTCGGGTTAAATGGGCTGAGCAGCTAAATGCCTTTATTTTACGTCGCGCTAAGAAAAATAACCGATTCTTAGCTTGTTTAGCACGTAATGCATTAAACCGTACGCCGCCACTGGGTTTCTTCAAAAATTTTGTGATGGAGAAGGACGGGCGTCATAACAATTCAATTAACTTAAAACGTCGTGGTACAGCACCGCTGGCAGATTTAATTCGCGTACATGGACTGGCAATTGGCTCTCAATCGCAAAATTCATTTGAACGTTTGGAAGATATAATTGAAGCGGGCATTTTACCAGCATCAAAAGGACAGGACTTACAGCATGCGATGGAGTTGATTTCCTTGGTTCGCTTACGTCACCAAGCGTTAGATGTGGAGTCGGAAATTGAACCGGATAATAATATTGAACCAGAAAATATGTCGGAGTTTGAGCGACGTAATCTTAAAGATGCCTTTTTAGTTTTAAGCAATGCGCAGAACTTTTTAAAATATCGTTATACCGCCAATAAAATGTAGGGGTTATTAATGCATAACTTTATCAATAAAGAGATTTTAAACTGGGGTGCGTTTTATAAAGTAAAGGTAGCCCAGAGTAAGGATGAACGTTTAAAGTCTTTTTACCGGACTGGCATGTATCATGATGAAACGAAGTTAAGTGATATTGATTTTGTCGCGTTAGATTTTGAAACGACAGGGCTGGATTCACAACAAAATAGCATTATTAGCATTGGCTTAGTGCCGTTTAATTTGAAACGTATTTTTTGTCGGCAAGCGCAGCATTGGTATATTGATCCAGAGGATAAATTACAAGAAAATTCCATTATTATTCACGGTATTACCCATACAGATCTAAAAGGTGCGCCCGATTTGTTACGGATACTAGAGCCCGTATTAGAGGCATTAGCGGGAAAGGTTGTTGTGGTTCATTACCGCCGTATTGAACGTGATTTTTTTGATAGTAATTTACGTAGTTTAATTAATGAAGGTATTGTGTTCCCTGTTGTTGATACTATGCAGATAGAAGCAGATGTGCAAGATGCGCAAGCCAAGGGCTTTTTCAGTTTATTTAAACGTAAACGTCAGGACTCTATTCGTCTTGCAAATAGCCGATCTCGTTATCATTTACCTGTGTATCCACCACATGATGCGTTAACAGATGCGATTGCGACAGCTGAGTTATTACAAGCCCAGATTCATTATCACTTTTCGCCAGACACTCCGATTAAAAATCTTTGGTTGTAAATAGTAGATAGTAGTTGTAACCAGTAAGCATTTAAAAAATAGTGCGTTAATATTTCATTATATTAACGCGCTATTTTGTTTTATTAGGCTCTGTTTTTATTTCTTATTTTAACTAGGATACATCAAGTCCTTGCTGCCAAAATGCAATTTCCATACGAGTAGCCGTTCTAAATACATGTATTAGGTTACGACCGCGTTGGCTATTTAGGTCGATTTCAGCCAGTAATTCATCAATATGCGATGTACCTTGTGCGACACCTTGTTGAAATTCATCACCACTATAGAGTTCAATCCAGCTTGCGAATGGATTATCGATTAGCTTGGTGTTTACATCTGCGGCTAGATTTCGGCCTATTTCGGCGTATCCGATTGAGCAAGGGGCAAGTGCAGCATAAAGGTCGACGATATCGCCAGCCATACCGGCATCAAGTACATAGCGTGTATAAGCAACGGTACCAAAATCTTCTGGCTCTGCTTCTAAATCTGATTCAGTTAATCCCCAATTGCTACAGTAAGTAACGTGGTGACCAATTTCAGAATCGAGTAATGCATGCACACTTGGTAGTGCTTTACGCATATTCGCTAAGGTACGTGCTTTGTAAATCGCTAACGCGTAAGCACGGGCATATTGCTTAAGAAACAAGAAGTCCTGCTTAAGGTAATGTAAGTAACTCGGCTGTGCTAATGTTCCTTGCGCTAATTGTTGTACAAACGCATGTTGGGTATAGGCATTCCAATCTTCACGGCAGGCATTAATTAGATCTTGATGATTCATTGTTTATGTATCCTAGTTTCTCGGCTATCTTCTACAGAGTTGGTACGTAATTTTGTGCTTTAGGTATTGTTTTGATGATCTTTTGTGAATACATGAATTCGGCATAATAGTCATAACGTTTTAAATCAACCGCAGAAGGGCGTAGCGCGAAACGGGTTAGGGTATCGTTCCAGGCACGTTTATTTAGCTCGTTATTTAACGTGTCTGGTGCATACGCGACAAACTCTTTCCATGATGCTTGTGGGTGATTAACAATGTAGGTCGTTGCTTGCTCTAGTGCTTTATTGAAGGCCTGGATAGCTGCTTTGTCGTAGGTATTGGCATTAGCAACAAATACTAGCTCGTCATAGGCTGGTATGCCGTGCTCTTCTGGGAAGAAGGCTTTTGCTTTAAAACCTTCAAGTTCAAGCTGGTTGGTTTCAAAATTGCGCAGACCACCCCAAATTGCATCTACTTTACCTGATGCAAGTGACGATGATAGTGCCCAGCCTACGTTAATGATCTGTACGTCATCGTAGTTAACGCCGCCTGTTTTTAGCATAGTGCCGACAGTTGCTTCTTCGTTACCTGCAATCGCGATACCAATCTTTTTACCTTTTAAATCAGACATATTATTAATTTTGTTATTGTCGAGTACCATCAAGGTATTGAGTGGTGTTGCAATCAAGGTCGCAGAACGGATTAGGGGTAAACCAGCCGCGACATCAATGGTTAAATTTGGTTGATATGTGATAGCTAGATCAATTTTATTTGCGGCGACAAGTTTTGGTGGCATGCTTGGGTCAGCAGGTTCTTGAATCACCACATTCACCCCTTGTTCTGCAAAGTAACCACGCTCTTTGGCAATAATAATAGGACCGTGATTCGGATTAACAAACCAATCTAGCATCAGTGTTAGGGTCTTCGTTTCAGCATGTGCATTTACCGATAACATAGCTGCTGTAAATACTGCGGCCTTGAATAAGATGTTGTTTTTCATTAAATGTCCTTTTTGTTTTTTGTTTTTTGTTTTTTGTTTTTTCGTTTTTATCGTGAGTTGCCATATGGGGATTAAGTTATTGTGATTAGCCGTAGCTAGTTAAAAGTCCCAAGGAATGAGCTTCTTCAATGCTTTATCAGTGATAAAATAAAGTAAGACTGACAGAGTTGATAAGATCAGTAATGCTGCAAACATTTCATCAATCATCATACGGGCATTGGCTTGGAGCATGAGATAACCCAAGCCTGCACTTGAGCCGACCCATTCACCTGCAACAGCACCAATAGGTGCAATCACCACTGCCACACGGATACCCGATGCTAATGTCGGTAACGAAGCTGGTAGTTGAATATGACGTAGCATTTGCCATTTGGTTGCGCCCATGGTTTTAGCCAAATCTAAATAGCCAGTTGGCGTATTACGCAAACCGTCATAACAACAGGTCGTCACGGGGAAAAAGATGATTAATGCTGCCATTACTATTTTAGAGGTCATACCGTAACCTAACCAAAGCATCAGTACTGGTGCAATGGCGAATACGGGGATGGCTTGGCTAGCAATCAAAATCGGTAATAGCCAATGCTTAATAGGCTTAAACAATAGCATCAGCAGCGCAAAAAATAGCCCCATGAATAAACCGAGTAACAAGCCAAATACAATTTCTTGTGCGGTCACCAATGTGTGCTTAAGCAAGACTTCATGGCGCTCGATTAAGCGTTCAAAGACAGCTAATGGTGTGGGAAGAATGAAAGAGGGCATTTCAAAAATGACCACAATGCTTTGCCATAACCCGATAATAACAAGTGCACTAATGATAATGCGCAGTACCGGGCTAATATGGATTATTTGTTTCTTGTTTTTACTCTTCTGCTGATGTGTCAGGTTTGCACTAATGATATTACTCATGCTCAGCTCCATATTCCTGTGCTAAACAAGTCATGATTTGTTGCTGTAGTTGTGCACATTCAGCATCGAATTGACGCGGTTTCGCCGATGTCGGTACTTGTAAGTATTCTGCCTCAGCAGGCTTGCCTTGCATAATATAGATATGATCAGCGAGGCGGATCGCTTCTTGGGGCTCGTGTGTGATTAAAACGACGGTTTTATCTTTTAACAATTCACAAGCGAGGTCTTGTAATCGATAACGAGTCACGGCATCTAAGGCTGAAAAGGGCTCGTCCATTAATACAACGGGTTTGTCTTGCATTAATGTTCTTGCCAGTGCCACGCGTTGACGCATGCCTCCAGACAGTTGTTGCGGAAAACGATTGGCATTATCAGCAAGACCGACCTTAGCCAGTAGATCGAGTGCTTTGTCAGTTTTTGGTGCTGATTTTTCAGTGCCGAATTTACTGCTTAACATGACATTGTCGAGCACGGACAACCAAGGTAGCAATAAATCTTGCTGTGCCATGTAAGCAATTTGATTGGTTAAGTCTGGTTGAACTAAGTTATTCGCGTTAACTGATAGTTCTCCTGACCACATTATTTTATGATCTAACAGCCCTGCAAGGTAACGCAGTAGTGAGGTTTTACCACTGCCGCTACGCCCTAAAATACAGGTCCACTGCCGAGCTGGCACCGTCATGTTCAGCTTGTTTAATACGGGGTCAATACTGTCGTTATAATGTAAATAACCGTTCTTAATCGCGATGTTTACCGCAAGGCTATCTTCCGATTTTAGCTTTGTCTGCGAGGTGCTAGACATCAGCATGACCAGTAAAGAAGTGATTAACCGGACCGTGGCCGCTACCTATATCTAATTCATCCGCGTGAGCAATGGCGTTGGAGATGTATTGCTTAGCTAACTTCACAGCTTGCAGTAGATCATAGCCTTGGGCTAAGTAGGATGCGATTGCTGAGGATAGCGTACAGCCAGTGCCGTGCGTATTGTGGGTATTAATGCGTTTTGCGGTTAACTGTTCCACATGGTCTTGGAAGATGAGTAAATCGTTACTGTTGTCATCTTGCTCTAAGTGACCGCCTTTTAATAGTACTGCATTGACATTAAGCTGACGCAATTCGCTAATCATGCTGCCCATTTCATCTTCATTGGTAGGCACATCTGAACCAATTAAAGCAGCTCCTTCGGGTAGGTTAGGGGTGATTAAGTCAGCAAGTGGTAGTAGCTCTGATTTAAGCGTACTGATCGCTGATTCTTTAAGCAGTAAGTCGCCGCTAGTAGCAATCATAACTGGGTCAACAACTAAAAATGCTGGCTTAAATTGCTTAATTTTAGCGGCGACGACGTTGATAATATCGCAGTCAGCAAGCATTCCAACTTTCACTGCCACGACGTTTAAATCGCTAAATACGGCATCGAGTTGTTTTTCGATATGTTCAAGTGGGATGGGAAAAATTGCGGATACACCGAGAGTGTTTTGCGCAGTGATTGCGGTGATTGCAGAACAAGCATAACTGCCAGTTGCTGATATTGCTTTGATATCTGCTTGAATACCAGCACCGCCACCGCTATCTGACCCTGCAATGGTTAATACAATTGGTGTTGATATGTTTGTTATAACCTTTAGCATAAATATTCCTAGGGCTGGCGCACAGGAACTTTATCAAGCCAAAGATTGAGAGACGCAGAAGGTCAAATCATGAGAAGCAAGATCGATAGTTCTCTACGTCAGTGTTAACTGAATCAGGTTCAACGGGTCTCGCAATAAATATGCGATCTCAGCCTATTAGGCCCCCCGACTATATGTGTTGCAATAGTAACAAGTTTTGTTGAAATCGCAATCAAACAATTAAGCTATTGATATGATTGTTCGAATTTTAGTGTCTTTTATAATGGATAATGTTGTTTTTGATTAATATATTATTATTTGTAGGCACTGTCACAATTACCTAAAAAGGAGCATGGAATATGCTTGCTATAAAGGCTAATACGAATAAAATCAACGTGATAATATTTTATCTCTTACGGTTTGTAAGGGGTAAATAAATTGTAGGTACGACTCTTGATTATTATAAAAACAAAGGAATGATGAAAATGAACGTAGTTAAAAAGACATTGGCAATTGCAACGTGTTTATACTTAGTTGGTTGCGCATCGGGTGCACAGGTTGAGAATATGGTGTATCAAGGCGAACAAAAAGTATATCCAGCTGCAGTACAAAATAACTTGGCCTTGTCGTCAGTTTCGGGTGGTGAGGATACAAATGCTGCTTGGACATCTGAAATTAGTGATGTTGCTTTTTCTGGTGCAATTAAAGAGAGCCTATTAGAGCAAGGACTTTTCTCTGAAAAGGGAAAATATCAACTATCAGCTAAAATTGTGGACGTTGAACAGCCATTGTTTGGCCTTGATATGACAGTCACGACAAAAGTTAACTACACGTTGACAGATACTTTAAGCGGTAAAGTGATACTTGATGAAGTAGTGAAGGCCCCACATACAGCTACTTTTGGTGATGCATTCTCTGGTGTTGCGCGCCTCCAAATGGCCAATGAAGGTTCAGGGAAGAAAAATATAGAAGCACTACTTAATAAGCTTGCAGAATTAAACATTGAAGCAAATGAAGTTCGTTTAGCGCAATAATATTGCGGCTAGATTTATTTTTTATATATTATTGGTGTTGTTACTTGATACAAACAACACCAATATGAGTAGGCCATGATTTGCTATATATCGAAGGCAAATCATGCATAAGTTTTAGTAAATCCTTTTAAGTTCATTCCCGTTGTTCCCATCCCCCATGAAATTTCATCGCAGAGGTAATACTGTTATCACGTTTTACTGTGCTTAATTTTATTTTTACAGCCCTTACAAAACAGGTTGTTACGTTATATTTGTGAGGTTATATCCAGTCAATGTGATAACCTAAAATAGATAAGTCATTGTTCGTATTAATGAATCGCTTGATAACTTTGAACGTATCATTTTAGTTTGTCTTGTCGACCAAAAGGGGCTCAGATAAGTGTTGGGAAAAATAAAGGGAATTATTATGTTGGATAAAAAATATACCGCAGGTGTCTTAGCTATCTCTGTGTTTATGACAAGCGGTTTTATTACTGCTCAAGCTCAAACGTCAGAAGAAAAAGGTTTTGCTATCGCAAAAGAGCGTAAGGTAAGGGATTCTGGGTGGAATGATAGTATCCAGCAAACCACTATGGTACTGCGTAATGCAAAAGGGAAGGAAAGTATTCGAGAAATACGAATAAAAAGTCTAGAGGTTGTTGATGATGGTGATAAAGGTTTGACTATTTTTGATAAACCCGCAGACCTTAAAGGTACTGCTTTTCTTTCTTTTTCACATATCAATAAAGCGGATGATCAATGGCTTTATTTACCGTCATTAAAACGAGTTAAGCGCATTTCCTCTCGTAATAAAGCGGGCCCTTTTATGGGGAGCGAATTTTCATATGAAGATCTATCTTCATTCGAGCTAGAAAAATTCAAATTTAATTATCTAAAAGATGACATGTTTAACGGTAGCCAAATGTTCGTGATTGAAAGTTTTCCTACCGATGAAGACTCTGGATATACCAAACTGATTAGTTGGGTGGATCAAGACAAATATCTTGTACACAAAGTCGATTTTTATGATCGTAAATCGACAAAATTTAAGACGCTTACTGCAAATAACTACAAGCTATATCTTAATAAATTTTGGCGAGCCGAATCGATGACCATGATTAATCACCAAACTGGGAAAAGTACGACAATGACTTACCATGATGTGAAGTTTAATCAAGGGTTAACAGTACGCGATTTTAATAAAAATTCATTAAAGCGTGCGAGATAAGTTTAATCCTATGGGATATTTAGAGACTTCGTTGAAATACAATAATAAGTCCTTAGTTGCTGTATTAAGTTTAATTATCTCCACGAGTTCATTCGCTGCGATAGACTTAAGTGGCTTGGTGGGCCTAGAAACTCGATATTTTATACAAACACCAGTTGACTCGGAACAAACTGATGAGCAGTTATCACTAAATTTTAGCCCTGAACTTTATTGGGAAGGGGACGATCAAAGCGTTCTTTTCAAACCTTATGTTCGTTTAGACAGTGTGGACTTTAACCGTTCCCATTTTGATATTCGAGAAGCTATCTATTCTACATATCACGATACTTTTGAATTGAAAGTGGGTATCGGTAAGGTTTTTTGGGGGGTAACAGAAACGCTTAATTTAGTTGATGTAGTTAATCAAAATGATGCAATAGATCGATTTGATGAAAACGAAAAGTTAGGTCAGCCTATGTTTCATTTTTCAACCTTTAGTGATTGGGGAAATGTAGAACTACTGATATTACCTTTTTTTCGACCTGTTATTTTTCCTGGTGATAAAACACGTTTTCGCCCAACCCCTATCGTATTAAGAGCACTTAATTCAGGGCGCTCTAATGGTATAGGACCTACATATATAGATATAAGAATAGATAATAGTGATCCTACATATGAAGCGAAGAATGGTGAATCACATATAGATCTAGCAAGCCGTTGGACAAACAGTATTGATAACTGGGATCTTGGGGTAAGTTGGTTTAATGGTACATCAAGAGAGCCTAATTTTAACGTATCGATTGATTCCGATGTATTATCGACTGGACAGGTAACATTGAAGCCATTTTATCCATTGATTAATCAGTTTGGCATTGATACTCAGTACATTTATGATGATTGGATACTTAAGCTAGAGAGTATTAATCGAAGTGGCGATAAAATCAAAAATTACACTGCATTTGTTACGGGGTTTGAATATAATTTTTATGCTATTCAAGACTCAATGGTCGATATAGGGATGATCGTTGAATATGCATGGGACTCACGTGACAAGATCAAAAATTTAAATGAAAATATGAGTAATCTAGAAGACATTAAGCGTCAAATTGAGAGTAATAATCTCAGCATTAACCGCAATAACATATCTGTTGCATCAAGGTTTACATTTAATGATGTAGAGTCGAGTGAACTACTGATAGGAACAAACCAGAACCTTAATTATAAAGGTTCTCGAACAATATTTATTGATATAAGCACCCGAGTAGGTGAGTCCACTAAAATATCTGCAAACGCGACGTTTATTTGGAGTGACGATCCATTTGATCCTGGCTATATGTTCCGACAAGACGACTATATTCAAGTCACGGCCGAGTATTACTTTTAATTAAATGAGCCCTTCAAGGGCTTATTTTAGCTGTGTTAGTCACTTAATTTAATTCCCCATATTCATACAGTTAAATCTCTCCTTTATTATTTTTACTTGAACTCCTGCACTTTTTATCGACTCTTTCGTTATTGAAACTACTCACGTTTAACTGTTCGTTATCGACCTCTTGTAACAGTGGAAGCGGATATTAAATTTTATAGATATGTTAATAAAAAAAAGCATTTAAATACTCCTATTTGGATACCCTGTTTATGCTGATTATAATGAATCATGTTACCCAATATAGGTGAATTCTTTTATTAACAATGATTTATGCTCAATTTGCAGGCTAATTCTTTTATTTACAACAATTTAACATATCCACTCTATTTTACTGGTCTTAGCGTTTTAAACTAGGGTTCAACCCCTGAGAGGTATAGTGTGGTGGTAGTTTCATATTTAGCAGGAGATATGGCTATAAAGTGGTTGTATATGACACCTTGTCACTCACGATTTATTTTTATATCTTCTAAATCAATAGCTTACACGTTGAAGCTGGCCATTCTAAATGTTATCTTTTTAAATGTTAACGAAAAGTAATGTATCAAACGTATCAGAAAGTAAATTTAAAAAAACCACTCTGTAATGTTCGTTCGCTCACTGCTGTGGTTCTTGTACTATATATTTAGGATGGATATTGTAAATGGAAGTCATAAAAACCTCTTTACTGATTAACTTTGTTATTAAAAGACCAAAACTAACAATTTGTTTGTTCACATGTCTGATCTTTGTTTCAATTTTTGGCACCCTGAACCTCAGTTTTACGTCTGATTTCAGATCTTATTTCAGTTTAGACAATCCCCAGTTAAAAACATTTGAACAACTTGAAACTGACTTTAATAAACAAGACACTCTGACTTTTCTTGTTGAGAGTTCGAATAATAATCCAAGTATCTACCAGGCTGAAATTATTCATTATCTTGAATTATTAACCGATGAAGCATGGGCTATTCCTTATTCTCGGCGTGTTGATTCACTGATTAACTTTCAAAAGATGAGCGTAGATGAAGATGATTTACAAATAAATGATTTAGTACCCGGAAACGGTCATTTGACACCGTCTTTTTTACTCGAATTAAAGCAGTATGCAGAAACTCAACCTAGGCTACTTAACAATTTAGTCAGTGTAGATGGAACGCTTGCAATCGTTCAGGTTACCCTCACTTTACCTGAAAGTAATGAGGCTGCGACTCCAGAGCTAATTAGTTATGCTCGAAATAAGCTTGAAGAAATAAGTAATAGTAATGTAAAAGTCCAACTTTTTGGTACTTCAGTTATTAATATTGCGTTAATGGAAGCGGTTGAGCGTGATATGGCGCTACTTATTCCGAGTAGTTATTTATTAATTTTTGCTGCAATATATTTCTTATCTTGCTCTATTTCTGGCGCTACTCTGTCTCTTGGTGTGACCTTGATGACTGTATTGTCAGTGTTTGGTATTTTTGGCTGGCAAGCGCATCAACTCACTCCAGTTGTTGGTGCTGTACCGTCAATGATTATGGTCATTGTAGTTGCTGATTGCATGCATTTACTTGTCTCTTATCAATATTATATACGCCAAGGCCTTAAGCAAGAATCTGCAATTCGAGAGGCTCTAACAGCCAATATTAAACCTATTGTTATTACTTCAGTCACAACAGCGATAGGGCTTCTTTGTTTAAACTTTAGCGAGTCACCACCTTATCGAGATCTTGGTAATCTCGTTGCTTTGGGGGCGATTATCGCCTGTATTTTGAGTTTGACTTGGTTTCCGGCTGTTTTATTACTATTGCCCGAACCGAAGAAACTGCCGAATATTGATAACGGATGGTTACACTCCATTATTATGAAGTTTAGTCAGCTGCTGACAACACATACAAAGTTATTGTGGCTATTCACTTTTGTGCTTCTTTTGGCTGGTGGTTTTGGCGCAACTAAATTAGAACTAAATGATCAATGGCATCAATATTACGATGAGACCTTCGATGTTCGTCAAGCAATTGAAACTCAAAATGATAAATTAAATGGCGTTAACTTCATTCAATACTCTGTTGCGTCAGGTGGTGAGTTGGGCATATTAACGCCTGAATATCAAAAAGATTTAGATAAGTTAATTCAATGGGTTCGCACACAAAATAATGTCGGATATGTTGATGGGTTTAGTCTACAAGTTAAGGAGTTAAGCCAAAAACTTAATCAAGATAATCCTGATTTTTATCAGGTACCAAATAGTAAAAATGCGATAGCTCAATCTGTGTTGCTTTATGAAATGTCACTCCCTTATGGTATGGGCGTTGACGAGCAGGTTAATTTTGATAAATCAGCGACACGATTAACAATCAATTTACATAAAATATCCTCTAAAGAATTATCAGCATTTGATCTGAAGTTAACAACTTGGGCTGCAGAGAATACACCTACGCTGTTGCTAACAGAGGGGTCGGGTGTTGATATGATTTTTGCAAAAATTTCAGATCGTAATAGTGAGAGCTTGCTGAAAGGAACTGCGCTTGCGTTGATCTTAATTTCAGTATTACTGAGCTTCTTGCTGCGCTCTTGGAAGCTAGGCCTTATTAGTATCATCCCTAATATTATTCCGATCATGATGGCTTATGGTATATGGGGGCTTATGGATGGTCACATTGACCTAGGTCTTAGTATCGTCGCAAGTATGGGGCTAGGGCTTGTTGTTGACGATACTGTTCATTTTCTATTTAAATATCGTCACGCGAAACAAAATAATATGGCAACGACAGAAGCGGTTGAGTACGCATTTAATATCGTTGGTATAGCCATCATTATTACATCGATAGTACTTACTTTAGGTTTCGGACTGCTGACATTATCACACTTCTCACCGACCTACGGAATGGGAGCATTACTTGCCTTAACAGTGATGCTTGCTGCCGTTATTGACTTCATTTTATTACCGTTACTTTTACTCAAGTTCGATAAATAACTCAATGGATGAGCCCATTAATAAATAGGCTCGAATAGTACCAAAAGGACTTTAATCATGACACAAGCTTTAACCCTTAACGACTCTATCCACAAAAGAATACTTGGATGGATTGATGAACGTTTTCCACTTCCTAATGCAGTATTATTTTTTATTTTGTATTTGCTTTCTGCCGTCGTTGCGAGAGCGACGCATAATGGTGAATCGAGTCTTGTTCTGTTTGATATTGTAAGCTGCTTAGTCACTTGGCTATTATTTTTACTTGTTCGTATTTTTGATGAACATAAAGATTACGAGTTAGATGTACTTAATCATCCTAAACGAGTTCTGCAAAGTGGGCTTGTTACGTTAAATAATTTAAAAGTATTAGGCGTTATTTCTATTGTTTCTCAGGTACTTATTTCACTGTATCTAGATGCATTTAGTTTTGGATCTGTTACCTTTTCCTGGGCAATTATGTTTGTTTATTTATGCTTAATGGGCGTTGAGTTTTTTTGTGGTGAATGGTTAGAGAAACGTCTTACGCTTTTTCTCATATGCTACTTATGCCTATTACCGTTTATTGGTTGGCTAACTTAGCTGTGCCTGGGATTGAACTAAATACCCCATTAATACTGACTATGCTGTTGTCATTTGTGAGTGGCTTTTGCTTTGAAATAACACGTAAAACCAGAGGACCTGAAGAGGAGAGAGAGACGGTCGATTCATACTCAAAAATATTTGGTACTAAAGGTTCGGCATTTGTCATTATTTTACTGCTATCAGGCATGCTTTTTTTGCAAATATTATTACTACTTAGTTTAGACGTTTCAATTGTTTGGATTTATGTTATCGCGTCATCTGCAATGTTTGTTTATTCCTTGAAATTCATTTTAAGTTTTATTCGTTATCCAACTTTAGCTGCTCGAGAAAAGAATGAAACTGCTATCGGTCTTAACCTGCTTGTTGGTTATCTCATTGTCATCATCGCAACGTTTATTTAAGCCCAAGGGTAGGATTATAGTATGAGAACCAGAAGTGAAAATATCGTTAGTTACAGCATGAATGATGTAGCTAATACAAAGAGTACTATGTGTGTCGACAAGAATGTCAGGGCTGTGACATTGCTTAATGTTTCTAAATGTCAGTTAACGCTTTCCTGTAAAGAGTATCAATTTAGTTGTGTTGGACAGCGTATTGAAAGTATTAAAATATCTATTCTTGGTCATGCCTTCCAGTTAAATAATTTATCTGTTTATCAGATTGACCAAAATAATGGTGTTGCACAGGTTGAATTACGAAATGAGACTGATAGCGATACTAAAAAAGTGCTGTGGAAAATATGCGATATCTTGCACCTTATACAAGAGCAAGAAAGCAATGGAAGACTGTCTCAATTACCATTACCAAAAGTACCAGGGCGAGGTTTATACACTCAAGAAGCAAGATTAGACCGTCTCGAATATGTGCGTAGCCATACAGAAGCAAAGCTTGAAATGGTGGCTCAGACGACACTTAATGAATCTTCACTAAAGAGTAATATCGAAGCACTAATCGGTTCTGTCGAAATACCTTTAGGTGTTGCAGGTCCACTGCTAATTCGGGGGAAACATGCTCGTGGATTATTTAATGCGCCGATGGCGACCTCTGAAGGTGTATTGATTGCTTCTGCAACGCGAGGTGCTACGGCATTATCTCAAGCTGGCGGGGTGAACGTTCGTGTATTAGGACAGCGTATGTATCGAGCACCCATTTTTGTGTTCAGTGATTTATCATCAGCCTTATTTTTTGCCGATTGGGTGAAAGATCATTATCAGGAGCTTGTTAAGCAAACGCGTCAATATTCAAATTATGCCGATCTTGTTGAAGTCTCGACTGAATTAATGGGTCGTGCTGTACATGTTCAATTTATTTATGAAACTGGTGACGCAGCCGGACAAAATATGACGACAACCTGTACTTGGCAGGCTTGTCAGTGGGTTTTAGATCAGCTCAAAGAGTTTGAAAATTTAAAATTACAGAATTTCGTGATTGACGGAAATACTTCGAATGATAAAAAAGTCACTTATCATTCATTTTTAAAGGGACGAGGAATTAGAGTCGTCGCAGAGTGCGTATTAACTGAAGACATATGTAAAAAAACACTAAAAGTAACACCACTGCAATTGATCACGGCCTATCACTACATCCTTAACGGTGCAATTGCATCGGGTACTATCGGTATTAATATTAATATTGCTAATGTGATTGCCGCTATGTTTGTTGCTACAGGTCAAGATATTGCGAGTGTTCATGAGTCATCGATAGGTAATCTGCATTTAGAACTGAACGAAAATAATGACATTTACATTACGCTTCAATTACCTTCACTGGTCGTTGGTACTGTGGGTGGTGGGACCAACCTGACGCAACAAAGAGAGTGCTTAGAAATACTTGGTTGTGCGGGGGCGAACAATTCACACAAGCTTGCAGAGATCATCACTTCATTCTGTTTGGCATTGGATCTATCCACTTTATCTGCGTTAGCCAGTGACCAATTTGCTAGAGCGCATGAAAAAATGGGGCGTAATAGGCCGATTGAATGGTTGACGTTGAAAGATCTAGACAAAGATTTCTTCACCAAAGGGATGCAAACGTATACTCAAAACTACGGGATTATTGTAGCCAAAGCGGAGCCCTTAGAAATAGAAAAAACGGGTTGCAGTATTATCTGTGATTTAACAGCTGAAAGAGTAAACAAGATTATAGGGCATCATCCTTATCAGCTCACTCTTGAAGGAGAAATAAATCCTGTAAACGTAATGGTTAAAATAAAGCCATTAGATACCGAAGTTATTTTAATGGTGAATGGCATTATGTCGATGGGGCACCCTGGGTTGGCCACATCATATAATAAGTTCAAAAAAAGTATGGGATTCAGAGGTTGCCATATAAGAGAGTTGGCTATTATGTCACAAACAGATCCTCGGTTTGTTCGTAATGCGCCTAAAACATATATGACCGTTCAGGATGATAGTCGTGAGTCTTATATATTAGTTCAAGAACTCATGGAAAACATGGAACTAATGGATAGCGCCGACGATACTTCTGGTTGGACTCCTGAGCATATTAATGCCGCAATTGAAGGTGTCGCTGAAGTTCATGCAATTTGGTATGGTCGTGAAGATGAGCTCGCCAAAAAAGAGTGGATCATGGATGTGCCTAACAGCGAAAACATGCAGGAAAAAATTTACCTGTGGGAAATGTTAGGCACGCATGCGACAGAAGATTTCCCCGAATGGTTCTGTGAAAAAGACATGGTTCGTTTTATCAATCGTGTTAATACATTAAAAGATTGGTATCGCGAGATAGATGCGATGCCAAAAACATTAATTCATAATGATTTTAATCCAAGAAATATCACTTTCCGCCGTGAATACGGTGAATTACGTCTTTGTGCCTATGACTGGGAACTGGCTACAATTCAAATACCTCAACATGATCTCGCAGAGTTATTAGCCTTCACCCTACAGCCTGACTTCGATCAAAGTGATGTCGAACAATATATCGAAAATCATCGTCAAGCATTACAACAGCAAACGAATTCAGAGATAGATCCAATCCAATGGCGTAGAGGGTTTACGTTGTCTTTATTTGATCTCGTGATTAACCGTATACCTATGTTCATAGTGAGCCATAGCTTCCGTCACTATGAATTTATGGAACGAGTACAAATGACATTACGTAGACTTTTAGATCATGAAGGAGCAGTAGAATAATATGACCACACAATATATTTTAGACGCGGTAGAAGCGGCACAAGTGGATACCGATTTACTCGGTGGTAAAGCTGAAAATTTAGCATTATTAACACGTAATGGATTCACTGTTCCTAAGTGGTGGGTACTAACAACGGAAGGTTTTTCAACACAACTTGAGCAGCTTGGTATTAAAGATTGGGTTGAAGATAAAGTTAAATTATTAGCGGGTGAAGAAAATAACAAGGTTATTGCAGGCATTGCGCAAGAGATTCAAGCAGAGATCGGCAAGCAGCAATTAAATGATGAAATAATACAGGGTATCCGTAGTGCAATCTCGGCAGAGGTATTAGCCAGAACATCTTTTGCTGTACGCTCATCTGTTGTGGGTGAGGATGCTGAAGGCGCATCTTTCGCAGGACAGATGGATTCATACTTATATCAAAGTGGCGAAAATGCTATTTTCACCTCGATTATTAAAGTGATGCAAAGTGCATTTAATCATCGGGCATTAGCATATAGGATCCAAAAAGGGCTCGATCTTAGCGACATTCGGGCTGCTGTGATTATTCAAGAGATGGTAGATGCTGACGTTGCAGGTGTGATGTTTACAGCTCACCCTATTACAGGTAGTCGCCAGCATGCTTTAATTTCATCAACTTGGGGCTGTGGTGAAGGGATTGTTTCAGGTATCTGTAATACAGATGAAACAACTGTTGCCCTGTATAACGATGATGTAGATACGAGCATTAATGATAAAGACACAGCTCTAATATTTGATGCGAATGGTACACACGGCACAATAGAAGTGCCTGTTGAAGAGGTTCGTCGTGAAATAGCTTGCTTGGAAAAAAGTCAGATATTGGTGTTACGTGATATCGGTTTGAAAATTGCTGAAAGTTACCAAATGCCTCAAGACATCGAGTGGTGTTTAAAAGATGGCCATTTTTATATCTTACAAACGCGTCCAATTACCTCTTTACCGCCTATTAACGCTGCCACAGATGATGTACAAGTTTGGGATAATTCAAATATTCAAGAGTCTTATTGTGGCGTAACAACCCCATTAACCTTTAGTTTTGCGAATAGAGCTTACAAACATGTTTACGAGCAAACATTCAGGTTGCTTGGCATTAGTGAAAAAGTAGTGCAAGAAAATCAGGAGATGCTCAATAACATGCTGGGTTTAATAAATGGCCGAGTCTATTACAACATCAATAATTGGTATTTAGGGTTGCAGTTCCTTCCTTCATTTAAAACGAATAAGGCTGACATGGAACGTATGATGGGGTTAACTGATCCTGTCGATATGATCCAAGATAAACAGCTCTCTTTCAATGAGAAATTAAAAAAGTTACCACAAATATTTAAAGCATTATTTACCTTGCTCAGTCGATACAGAAAGATGGATACACTAGTAGCAGAATTTAGATCCCACTTTCAACAAGTCTATAGCGCAATCAATAGAGAGCAGTTACACACGTTGACGATTGGCCAACTTATTAATAAAAGCAAGCAGCTAGATGCAGAGATATTTTTAAACTGGACGTCACCAATTGTTAATGACTTTTATGTAATGACGATGAACGGAAAGGTGCATCGTTGGTTAGAAAAGGTGAGTGTAGAATATCCAGATATAGTGCAAAACAATTTACTCTCGGGTGAAGAGGGGATTGAAAGTACTGAACCAACGAAGTTCTTGCTACGTATGTGTGGCTATTTACGTCAACATGAAGAGATTAAAAATCTAGTCCTTGAGGGTGAAAACAGTAAATTACTTAGTTTAATACAGACTTGTGACCCTCAATTCTATTCACAGTGTATGGACTACATCGAACGTTTTGGTGACCGAACTATAGGCGAGTTAAAACTTGAATCTATTACACTACGTCAAGATTCCTCGTTCATGTTTGCAATATTGAAAAACTTCTTAGCAAACCCTGATTTAAGTCTTGAGTCTTTGGCCAAAAATGAGAGTAAATTTAGAAAAGAAGCGGAAGAATTAGTTTATCCATTAATTGAAAGTAAATTAGGACGTCGATCATTAAGGAAATTCAAAACAGACCTTGGGAAGCTGAGAGATGCTATTCGTAATAGAGAAAATATGCGTTTGGCACGTACACGAGCCTTTGGTTTATTTAGAAGTATTTATTTAGAAATTGGCGAACAGCTTGCGTTTTACGGCAAGATAGATGAACCAAGAGATATATTCTTTCTAAGTATCGAAGAAATTTATGCTTATAAAGAAGGTCGTTCCATACATACCAAACTCGATACTCTTATTGCCCCACGTAAGCAAGAGTTTGCATCGTACGAAGATAATGACTTACCACATCACTTTTGGACTAAAGGTGCGGTTTATTGCAATAACGTCTATGAGTACCCGCATCAAGATGAAGACCTTGATCTAAATTCTGAACATTTAAAAGGAACAGGCTGCTACCCAGGTGTTGTAGAGAAAAACATACGCTTGATTTTCTCTCCTGATGATGAGCTAAGTCTAGATGGTCAAATTCTCTGTACAGTAAGAACCGATCCCGGCTGGGCACCATTATTCCCAACTGCTGGTGGTATTATCGTCGAGCGGGGGTCAACATTGTCGCATTCTGCAGTTGTCGCTCGCGAACTTGGAATTCCGGCTATCGTTGGCGTCCCTAATTTAACTAAAATCCTAACCGATCATGAAAAGATCCGCATGGATGGTACGTCTGGAAAAGTTGAGCGAATTGAGGTATCGGATAATGATTAATCATCAATCATGGATACCTGAAAATACATTGCCGAATGCATTTTTTGATGTCGCAGCAAAGATATATCAGGATAAAGCTTACTGGATTAAAGAAAGTGAAGCTCAAATTCGCCAGCAGTTTAGTGCTGAAAACCCTTATTTTAAACACTGCGAAGCAAAGGTTATTGTCTATGAAAATGAAGCAAGAGTTGTTGCTTTCTTCAATCCGAATCAGCAAATAGATGGGGAGACCGTCGCCTATTTTGGGTTCTGGGAAACGGTTAATAATGTTGAGTTGAATCGAGTTCTATTCTCTCAAGTAGAGACATGGGCAAAATCGAAAGGTGCAACTCGATTATATGGACCGATTGACTTCAGTACATATGGTGAAAATCGTATACGGATAAATAGTTTTACCAGTCCTGCATTTATTGGTGAACCCTTTAACCCTGATTATTACCCAGAGCTATTATCACAATTAGGGTTCGGGATTAAATATAACTATGTTTCTCGTATACACGATAAATTATCAGAGTTCGCATTACAGGTTCGTCCTTTTTATGACGGACTAATGACTAAAATTGGTCACGAATTTACTATTACGCAGTTAACACCTGAGATATGGCTGGATAAACTAGACCAGTTTTACCCCATGATTGACCAAAGTTTCAAAGATAATTTTGCATATACGCCCGTAAGTTGGACTCACTTCAAACATAACTTTGGGCAAAGGTTCGCTGGCAAGTTATGCCCTAAAACATCAGTGCTTGTACTCGATAAACAAGGGGGAATAGCCGCATTTTTACTCTGCTTTCCCGATTACGGTGAACTTGTGAATCAACAAGGTGAACAACTGGATGTGGCTGAACTTAATTACAGCACACATTACAACGCTTTAAGTAGTCCAAGGCTTTTACTGATGAAAACCGGTGGTGCCGACCCTAAATATCGTTCTAAAGGTTTGTCGACGCTTGTTGCGATGCAAACCTCGATTTGGGCTAATGAATATTACGAGCAGCTTTCAGGCGCGATGGTACGAGAAGACAACCGTAGCTTGGCTTTTCTCAAAGATTGGGAAATTGAAAGGAAGTACGCTTTATTCAGTAAATCATTGGTTAACACCTCATTCTAAAAGGGACGTTTAAGATGAATGAGACTTATCATAATGGAAATATGGCTGCCGATTTTATATATCAAGCGAATCGATTTCCCAACAAATTAGCATTAAAAATTCCTGTGATGGATAAACAAGATTGTTTGTCAGAAGAATCTTGTACGTATGCGGAATTATTGAATCTTGTTAGCCGTTATAAACAGTTATGGCGAATTAAGGGGTGGAAGGCTACTGATAGGGTGATTATTATTTTAAAACCCAGCCAGCATTTATATGCCATTGCGCTGTCTATGACTGCAATTGGCATCATACCTGTATTTATTGATACGGGGATGGGTAGAAAAAAAATACAAATGGCGATCCAAGATGCAAATGCAAAAGCCATTATTAGCTTATCGGCTTTAGTAAAATTGTTTTGGTTTATCCCCTCACTATGGCGTCTTGAGCGTTTGGCTCTCGATAAACCGGGGATTGGCTATGGGGGGATTTTACAACAATTGGTGCTAAAAACGACAGCTGTGCCGATATGCATAGCACGGAATAATACTGACCATGGATTAATCACGTTTACTTCTGGTAGCACAGGTAGGCCGAAAGGGGCTGACCGTACACACAGCAGTTTAGTTAACCAGCATCGAGCCATCAGCTTGTTAGAAGGGGATAGTGGGAATGCTGTTGATAGCCCTTGCTTCCCAATGATTGTCTTACATAACTTAAGTTGTGGTATGAGTACCATTATACCTAAGGTTGACTTTGCTGATCCTGCTGGCGTGAATGCTGGCATTGTGATTGAACAACTTAAGGAAGCTGACGTAACACAAATATCAGGCGCACCTGCTTATATCTCTAAATTGGTTGATTGGTTATTAAGTCATAATCAATCCATGACGGATATTGGGCAAGTCGTTGTTGGTGGTGCAACAGTCTCCGTTGAACTTGCTAAACGAATACTGCAGGTATTTCCAAATGCTCATGGCATCATTATTTATGGTTCTACAGAAGCTGAGCCAATTTCAACTATCGATATGAAAACGTATATCACGGATCACAACCAAGCCGATGGCTACTTAGTGGGTACGCCACATGAATTTTGTGACGTCTTAATTGCTGATGTGAGTGATGATTGCTGCCATGAGTCATCTCTTGGTTTGGGTATGAAGAAGCAAGGTCAAGTAGGAGAAATACTCGTCAGTGGTGTGCATGTTCTTCAGCAGTACCTTGATAATCCAAGCGCAAATAGGGAAAACAAAATCCCTCGTAATAATGGGTTGGTTTGGCATAGAACAGGTGATACAGGGCTATTCGATACGCAAGGTAGGCTTTGGCTCACAGGACGTGTGAAAGATATTATTTATGTAAATAATGAGACCTTACAAGCATATCCAATTGAGCGTGGACTTGATGCATTAAAAGATGTGACACGTACAGCCTTAATTTCACATGAGAATCGTGTGTATCTGTTCTTACAACTTAAGACTGAAATCAACATTGGGTTACAGGTGCAAATTCAGCAAATATTACGTCAGTCGGGTATTCAGCAGGTATTGCCTTTAGTCTTGTCTAAAATCCCTGTTGATGGTCGGCATAATAGTAAAATTGATCGTCCAATGTTACGAGTGTACATTTTAAGTAGTAAGACGTCTAACGCTGAAACATGGAGTTGTTAATATGATTGAAAAAATAGAATCACCTTATATTATAAAGTTAAATCGCGTTGACTTATTAACGTTAACAAGCGTGTTTACTACTTTTACCGCATTGATTAGTGCGATTGATGAACGTCCCTATTTTGCGATGGTACTACTATTTATTGCGATGATAGCAGATGCCTTGGATGGCATTCTGGCGAGAAAGTGGGGGTTAGAACGAGATTTTGGCCGTTACCTTGATGGTTTTATGGATATGCAAATATACTTAATTACACCTGGAGTCGTTATGTACCAATGGGGTTTTGATGGCTACTGGTCTCTTTTCATTATGGCGATGATAACCAGTGGGAGTGTTAGGCTTGCCGCGTTTAATCAAACGGGTAATATAAAAGAAGAAAATGGATTAAGTTATTTAGGGATGCCTGTTTTTTGGAGTATTTTTATTCTTTCTGCTGCTTTTGTTATTGAAAGGGTTCTGGGATCATTTTCAGCATATATCTCACTTGCAGCTGGTTTATCTTTGTTTAGTTATTATATGGTCGTAAGGAAGCCTTTCTTTAAGTTTAAATCTATCAGCCAAATTGTAAAAATCACATTAACAGGTATATTATTTTTTACTGTTTTGGAACTTTTGAATCATGATAAGAGCTCTCCTATCATGAATATATTACTCGCTTTATATCTTTTGATTCCTGCTGCTTTGGGCGGGGTATTACATATGATTTTTGTGAGTAAAAATAGACTGAATTTTTTAGTTGTTCCTGTTAGCAAATCATTATTTGGCGCAAACAAAACATGGCGAGGGGTGATACTTGTTCCTTTGTTAACCATGGTTAGTGCACTGGTTTTAGTACTCATGGAGTTCGTATTAACAAAAGTATATGGTCAAGGCTTACTACCTGACATCAACGTTTTGTTTTTGGGATTTATCACAGGCGTTGGTTATATATTAGGGGAGTTTCCAAACTCTTACTTTAAACGTTGTTTGGGTATCGGGCCTGGAGAACTACCTGAAAAGAACAAATATTTTTTTATGGCGATAGATCAGTTAGATTCAGCTATTGGTATCGCAATTATGTATAGTTTAGTATTTGGTTTCTCTTTTGAAATATTATGGGTGTACGTACTTTGTTTCCCAATCACAGCACTTTTAGTAAAAAGATGGCTGTTCAATAACAAGTTGAAATCAAGTGCGGTATAACTAAAATAATTATGATACGCTTGCGTATCATAATTATTCGTAGTAACTTTGGTATAATGACAAATCAACAAATGAGTGATAGGAATGTCTGAAACGCTGCAAAGAAGCGCAGGGCGACCTGTTGATATACAAAAAACCCATAAAGTATTCGATGCAATAGACTGTATATTAGCAAGTGAAGGTATTTCAGGGCTCTCTATTGAGCGAATAGCAAGAAATGCCGGAATATCAAAGGCCACTCTGTACCGCCGCTTCGGTAATATTCATGGTATTTTGACAGCATATGTTGAAACTTTTACTCAACAAGCTTTAAGGTTGGTAATACCGAAGAATAAAATTGATTTAACTGAACCTGTTGAAATTGAAGAAATACTTATTGATTTTGGGTTCGATCTTATGTCTTTAATATGCCATCCTCGAATTATAGCATTCGATAATGCAATGCTAGCAGCCGGTAAACAGTTCGCTGACTTTAAAACAGAGCTATATCGCAATGGGCCTGAGAAAGCAATAATTCAAATAAGCGTTATTCTCGAACAAGCTCATATATCATCCTCATTTTTTGATATTAAAAGCTTGGCAGATATTCTATTTCATATTTGGCGTAGTGGTATTTATGACCAAGCTCGGATCTCAGGAAAAGTAGATATAAGTCCTGAACAGTTAAAGGCTCATGTTATATCTGGCACTCGATTTTTCTTATCTACTACTCTTCCAAGGAGTTCAAATGACAACCACTAACCTTCGTATTTTGATTGCAGGATCAACTGGTTATTTAGGACGTCATCTTGTTCATGAATTACTGATAAAGAACGCTGATTTTAAGGTTCTGGCTAGAGATTCAGCCAAGCTTGAAGCAATGGGAGTCGCTAAGGAAAAAATTGAGATAGTACAAGTGACAGACGCACAATCCCTAGATGGTTGTTGTGATGGCGTCGATGTTGTTATTTCCTGCGTTGGTATTACCCGTCAAAAAGACAGAGTTGGCTATATGGATGTCGATTTTCAGGCTAACTTGAACTTATTATTGGAGGCTAAAAGAGCGGGAGTTAAAAAATTTATCTATGTTTCAGCATTAAATGCTAAAAAATATTCGGGTGTAAGACTGCTTAAAGCAAAAGAGGCTTTTGTAACTAAGTTACTGGCTGTTAAGAGCTTGGAGGCTTGTATCATACGTCCGAATGGATTCTACTCTGATATTGAAGAGTTTTATTCAATGGCAAAAGCTGGTCGAGTTTATCTTTTTGGGAGCGGTAATGTAAGGCTGAATCCAATCCATGGAGAAGATCTTGCTCGTTTCTGTTTAGAGGCTATAGACAAACCTGACAGAGAGTTAGATATCGGTGGGCCCGAAGTTTTTTCTGTCTCCGAGATTGCAAAAGCCGCTTTTAATGCTCAAGATAAAAGAGTAAAGATTACATACTTACCTGACTGGATTAGAAAAATAGCCCTGTTTATTGCTACCATGCTGCCAGAGGCGTTAGGTGGACCTGCTGAGTTTTTTCTAACTGCTATGGCTCAAGATATGATCGCTCCCAGCTATGGTAACCGAAAGATTGATCCATATTTTAAACATATTTTTCAGTCGGATAGAAAGTAAATCATAGCAATAACGCGAGTGATTTTAAATAAGCGCTATTTTAAAAGTGAATATGGAATATTATGAAAAAGTATTATTGGCGATATTTAGTGTACTACTCGGGATGTATGAAAGCTGTCAATACGAAGGTACTGACAGCTTATATTGATTACGCTAGATATTAATCTTAGCGATTACGCTGTTCTGTTCTTAAACCCATTATCAAGCTCACACACATAACCAATAGGATCACAGTGAATGGCAGTGCAGTAGAGATCGCACCTGCTTGTAATGCCTCAATTGCTTGTGTACCGCCAACCCAAAGTAGAGCGGCTGCGATAGCACCTTCAATTAATGCCCAGAAAACTCGTTGTGGTACTGGTGCATCAACTTTACCACCAGCAGTGATACTGTCGATAACCAATGAACCTGAGTCAGAAGATGTAATGAAGAAAACCAATACCAATACAACCGCAAGCATTGATAGCACTTCACCCATAGGCAAAGAATCAAACATTTGGAACATAGCTAAAGGTACTTCTGTCAAACCATCACTGCCTAAAGTACCGATGTTGTTCGCTACTTGATCAATGGCTACGCCACCAAATACAGACATCCACAATACCGTCACAGCTGTTGGAACAAGTAGTACTGCGGTGATGAATTCACGAATTGTACGGCCACGTGAGATTCGTGCGATGAACATACCAACGAATGGTGACCATGAGATCCACCATGCCCAGTAGAAAACAGTCCAACCGTGCATCCAAGCCGAGTCTTCACGACCAATTGGATTACTTAATGGAATGATGTTTTCAACATAACCCATGATAGTCGTAGGAACAGTGCCCATTGAAACTGCAAATGTAACTAAAATAACGAATATTAATAGTACTAATGCAAGTAGCATGTTGATGTTACTAATTACTTTAACACCACCGTCAATACCACGAACCACTGATACAACAGCAAGTAAGGTAACGACTACGATAATCGTAATTTGTAAAAATAGGCCGTTTTCAATACCTAATACATGATGGAAACCACTTGCTGCTTGTTGCGCGCCTAAACCAAGTGATGTCGCTAGACCAAACAGTGTCGCTAGTACCGCTAGGATATCAACAATATGGCCAGCCCAACCCCACGTTCTGTCACCTAAAATCGGGTAGAATACAGAACGCATTGAAAGTGGAAGACCTTTGTTATAAGCAAAGAAAGCCAGTGATAGTGCAACAACACCGTAAATTGCCCATGGGTGTAAACCCCAGTGGAACATCGTTGCGCCTAAAGCTAGCTGTGCAGCTTCGGGTGTATTCGGTGTCACGTTAAGTGGGGTTTCGTACCAGCCAGTGTAATAAGCCACAGGCTCAGCAACACCCCAGAACATCAGGCCAATACCCATACCAGCAGCAAATAGCATGGCTATCCATGACATACGGCTATAATCAGTTTTAGCGTCATCACCACCTAAACGAATTTTACCGTATGGCGAGACAATTAACGCAAGGCAGAAAATAACGAAGATATTTGCAGACCACATGAATAGGCCGTCAAAAGCCCCTATGATCCACCATTTTATACCATCTAGGAATGATTTCGATGTTTCAGGTTCTACTAATAAAATAGCGACCAAGAATAGGCCAATTAACGATGCACTAATACCAAATACAGGGTTATGTACGTCAAACCCCCATTTTTGGACGTTGTCTTGTCCAACAGTATAATCAGTATTATCAATACTGTATTTATCCCTATTAATACTCATTAGTCCTCAGTTAGAACAGTCCTGTTCTATATTGGTGGATTTATTTGTTATGGGTTAGTTTAGCAAGTTTAGAGCTAAATATCAGAAGAATAAAAAGTTATAAAGTATAAAACCGCCTAATAAGCGGTTTATCTGTGATGAAAAAGTGTGAAAAGCGCGTCGAGAATTAGCTATTACAGGGTTCTGCTTCTTTCTCGTTGACCACGCTTTAAGCCCAGAAACTGACGTGGTTGCTACATCTACCTCACCTCTAAGGTTTATTGGTAGAAAAAAACGCTCTTCATTGTTTAGTATAGATCAGGTTGAATTACTGTCCAGTTCACAATATATGATATTGAGTTATTTTCAAGGAGACTAAATAACGTATTCTCTAACAATTATTTAAGTTGTTTGGAGCGATACGATGTCGATACTTGAAAACAAGATTCCACCACCTGTTATTACTTTATTATTTGCCGTACTTATGTGGGGAATATCATTTATTACTCCAAATCTGACATTTAGTTTAGCACTGCGGTTACCCTTATCTCTACTAATCGTTGTGTTGGGGAGTTTCTTTTGCGTTGCAGGTGTAGCGTCTTTTAAAAAGGCGACGACGACAGTTAATCCATTAAAGCCAGAAGCTGCATCATCATTAGTTAATTCTGGCATTTACAGAATATCTCGAAACCCTATGTATGTAGGTTTTGCTTTGTTTTTACTTTCCTGGGGCGTTTACTTATCCTCACCTTGGACTATTTTAGTCATAGTGGGTTTTGTTTTTTATATGAATAAGTTCCAAATTATTCCAGAGGAGAGAGCGCTAACCACAATATTTGGCTCTGAATTTACATCGTACCTATCACAGGTTCGTCGTTGGTTATAAATTTATAAATCGACCATTTAGTTATGCGAATGTTGACAAAATGTAAAAAATCAATAGTATTGAATTAAATTCAAACATTGTCGACAATCCTATGCCTTTAGATGATCCAACAAAAATAGTCGCAGTGACCACTGCCGATAAAGTTTTTGAGCTAATGCAGCGTGCCATTGTTGATGGTGAAATACTTGCTGGCAGTAAGATCAGTGAGCCCGAGCTCGCAAAACGCTACCAAGTTAGTCGTTCTACCCTTCGTGAAGCATTAAACCGATTAGAAAAATGCCATTTAATTGAGCGTAAAGCGAATGTCGGTTCACGCGTAGTACAGTGCACAACTCAAGGTCTACTCGATCTTTACTTTGTACGTGAAGCATTAGAAGGCATGGCATGCAGACAAGCGGCAGAAAACATGACTGATGATGAAATTGTCGACATGAAAGCCATGCTTAATCAACATGCGTCAGTACAAGCATTGAAGGATGGTGTGGCTTATTATCAAGAAGAAGGCGATTTAGATTTTCATTATAAAGTAATTTTGGGTAGTCATAATGCTCAACTCATTCATTTAATATGTGGTCAGCTCTATCATTTAGTTCGCATGTACCGCTGCCAGTTTGGTATGCACAGTCCCAGAGCCAGCCGCGCTTTTTCAGAACACGCCCAAATTATCGATGCTATCAGTGACCGCGATGGTGAATTAGCCGAAATGCTAATGCGTCGTCATATCGCGGCTTCACGTAAAAACATTGAAAGTAAAATTGCACGTCAACTAGCCGCAGAGTTAAAGGCAGACACTACACCAGTTCAAGGAGAGAAATAATATGTCTACAGAATCAGCTTCGTCTCAACGTTTATCCCCAGGCGCTAAGTTTCGTTTAGCACTGACCAATAATAAACCCCTGCAAGTCGTCGGTACTATTAATGCGTATTGCGCAATGATGGCAGAGCAGCTGGGTCATCAGGCTATCTATCTGTCAGGTGGCGGTGTTGCCAATGCGTCTTACGGTTTACCTGACTTAGGTATGACCTCATTGAGTGATGTGATCGCTGATGTACAGCGTATTACTGCCGCATCGAGCTTGCCTTTGTTGGTCGACATTGATACGGGCTGGGGCGGTGCATTCAACATTGCTAAAACCATTCGTGATATGGAAAAATCCGGTGCGGCAGCTGTACATATTGAAGATCAAGTAGCACAAAAACGTTGTGGTCATCGCCCCAATAAAGAAATCGTGTCGACAGAAGAGATGGTTGACCGTATCAAAGCAGCTGTTGATGCGCGTATTGATGCTGATTTTTTCATTATGGCGCGTACCGATTCATTTGCACAAGAAGGTTTGGAAGCCGCTATTACCAGAGCGCAAGCGTATGTTGAAGCGGGGGCTGACGGTATTTTTGCTGAAGCGGTGAAAACTGAAGCACATTACCGTGCATTCTCGGAAGCGTTAGATGTCCCTATTTTGGCAAATATCACTGAGTTTGGACAAACCGAATTATGGAATAAAGAGCAACTCGGAGAGTGGGGTTGTGCCATGGTCCTTTACCCATTATCTGCATTTCGTGCGATGAATAAAGCGGCTGAACAGGTTTATAAAACCTTGCTAGCTGACGGAGACCAAAAAGCCGTAGTTGATAACATGCAAACGCGTATGGATTTATACGATTATCTCGGTTACCACGATTATGAGCAAAAACTTGATAGCTTATTTTCCGAAGGAAAAAATAAATAAAAAGTCGAAGGAAAAAATAGTCCGCGTGATAATCGACTAAAATTACTTACATTAGACATAAAACGATATACATAAAATATAGGCATTACAGATATAGAAATTAAATCATCAAGCGAATAGTAGTAAACAGGATGTTGCAATGTGAGCCAACTGTAGTTAAGAGCAGTTGAGTATGTAGATTTGCTATTAACCGTTTGAAATTAACTGCTTACATTAATTCAAATAATAATTAAAGGAATAATTATGACAGATAAAAAATTATCAGGCGCTGGCTTACGTGGCCAAAGCGCTGGTGAAACAAAATTATGTACGGTTGGTAAATCAGGTAGTGGCTTAACGTATTGTGGCTATGACATAGCAGATTTAGCCGAACACGCTACATTCGAAGAGGTTGCTTACCTATTGTTTAACGGTGAATTACCGACACTTGATCAGCTTGAAACATACAAAGCTGAATTGAACACTCAGCGTGATTTACCTCAATCATTGAAAGAAGTATTACAGCACATTCCTGCAGATACGCATCCAATGGACGTTATGCGAACGGGTTGTTCATTCTTGGGTAACATTGAACCTGAAACGGATTTTTCCGTGCAAAACAAAGCGGTAAACCGTCTACTGGCAGCATTCCCTGCAATCATGTGTTATTGGTATCGTTATTCTCATGATGGTGTAGAAATTGACTGTACTACTGATGAAGAATCTCTTGCTGGTCACTTTCTTAAATTATTGCGCGGTGAAACCCCCTCAGAACAGCATCGTCGAGTGATGGATGTATCGCTGATCCTTTATTCCGAACATGAATTTAATGCTTCAACCTTTACTGCACGCGTGTGTGCATCAACATTGTCAGATATGTTCTCGTGTGTAACGGGGGCGATTGGCACATTACGTGGGCCATTACACGGTGGTGCAAACGAAGCGGCAATGGACATGATCCAGGCGTTTACTTCACCTGCAGACGCAAAAATGCAGATGGCTGGCATGCTTGAACGCAAAGAAAAAATTATGGGCTTTGGTCATGCAATTTACCGTACTTCCGATCCGCGTAATGTGATCATCAAAAAATGGTCAGAAAAATTGGCTCACGAACACGGTGATACTTCGTTATACGATATTTCGGTGGCATGTGAAGAGTTCATGTGGGATAGCAAAAAATTATTTTGTAATGCCGATTTCTTTCATGCGTCTGCTTATCATTTTATGGGCATTCCGACTAAATTGTTTACCCCGATTTTTGTCTGCTCGCGTTTAACTGGTTGGGCTGCGCACGTGATGGAACAGCGTAGTAACAACCGTATTATTCGCCCTAGTGCAGATTATATTGGTGCAGAACCAAGAGCTGTAACACCAATCACGGAAAGATAAGTGCTCGTTATTAACCATTCATAAAGAATGAGTAAATAGCACTGTATTGTATGATCGACTTATTTTCATTATCGATGAATAGGAGCAGATCACAATGTTAGTTTTGATTAAAAGAGGGAGGAGTAAAGGCTATTATTTGTGCTTTACTTCAGCCCCATTTATTTAATGGATTAAGTTATGAACATTAACTATCGTAAACCGTTACCGGGCAGTGAGCTCGATTATTTTGATACCCGTTCTGCAGTTGATTCAATCCAACCCGGTGCGTATGCCACTTTGCCTTATACTTCACGCGTATTTGCGGAAAATTTAGTACGTCGCTGTGATCCTGAAGTATTAGAAGATTCGTTAAAGCAGCTAATTGAACGTAAACGCGACTTGGATTTTCCATGGTTTCCTGCGCGCGTGGTTTGTCATGATATTTTAGGTCAAACCGCATTAGTTGATTTAGCGGGATTACGTGATGCGATTGCAGAGAAAGGCGGCGATCCATCTAAGGTTAATCCAGTCGTACCAACGCAATTGATTGTTGACCATTCATTGGCGGTTGAACATGCAGGTTTTGAACCTGATGCATTTGAAAAAAATCGTGCAATTGAAGATCGCCGCAACGATGATCGTTTCCACTTTATTAACTGGACGAAAACAGCCTTTAAAAACATTGATGTTATTCCTCCAGGTAACGGTATTTTGCATCAGATTAATTTGGAACGCATGTCACCTGTGATCCAATCACGCAATGGTGTGGCATTTCCTGATACCTTAGTGGGCACAGATAGTCATACGCCTATGGTTGATGCATTAGGTGTAATTGCAATTGGTGTGGGCGGGCTTGAAGCAGAAAGCGTCATGCTTGGTCGTGCATCATATATGCGCCTACCCGATATCATTGGTGTTGAACTGACTGGTAAGCCACCTGCAGGCATGACAGCAACAGATACCGTTTTAGCATTGACCGAGTTCTTACGCGCACAGAAAGTCGTATCAAGTTATTTAGAGTTTTATGGTACGGGTGTTGCGCATCTGACCTTAGGCGATCGGGCCACCATTTCTAATATGACACCAGAATATGGTGCTACAGCGGCGTTGTTCTCAATCGACGAACAAACTATCGATTACCTTAAGTTAACTGGTCGTGAAGACGAACAAGTTAAGCTGGTGGAAACTTACGCCAAAGAAACGGGTCTATGGGCCGATGACTTAGTAAACGTTGAATATGAACGTGTACTTACATTTGATTTATCGACTGTGTGCCGTAACATTGCTGGACCATCTAATCCGCATAATCGTGTTCCTACCTCTGAATTAGCCAAGCGTGGTATCAGTGGTAAGGTTGAAAATATACCAGGTAAAATGCCTGATGGTTCAGTGATCATTGCCGCTATTACTAGCTGTACCAATACCAGTAATCCGCGCAATATGATTGCGGCAGGTTTGATCGCTCGTAACGCCAATAAGCTTGGATTAACCCGTAAACCTTGGGTTAAAACCTCATTAGCGCCGGGTTCAAAAGCGGTGGAACTCTACCTACAAGAAGCCGATTTATTGCCGGAACTAGAGCAACTTGGGTTTGGTATTGTGGCGTTTGCCTGTACGTCTTGTAATGGCATGAGTGGGGCGCTTGATCCTGTTATTCAGCAAGAGATTTTAGATCGTGACTTGTATGCAACAGCCGTGTTATCTGGTAACCGTAACTTTGATGGTCGTATTCATCCACACGCCAATGAAGCCTTTATTGCATCGCCACCGTTAGTGGTTGCGTATGCGATTGCTGGTACTATCCGTTTTGATATAGAACGTGACACACTTGGTTTAGATCAAGCTGGTAATGCAATCACCCTAAAAGACATTTGGCCGAGTGATGAAGAGATTGATGCAGTGCTTAAGGCAAGTGTGAAGCCAGAACAATTCCGTCAAGTCTACAACCCGATGTTTGGTAATGATATCGAGTATAGTGTTGATTACGGTGAGAAAAATAACCCGCTGTATGACTGGCGTGAAATGAGTACCTACATTCGCCGACCGCCTTATTGGGAAGGTGCATTAGCAGGTGAGCGTAGCCTTAAAGGTATGCGTCCTCTAGCGGTATTGGGCGACAATATTACTACCGATCATTTATCACCCTCTAACGCTATCATGCTTGATAGTGCGGCAGGTGCCTATTTAGGCAAGATGGGTTTACCTGAAGTAGACTTTAACTCATACGCTACCCACCGTGGAGATCACTTAACGGCACAACGAGCGACGTTTGCTAACCCGAAATTGAATAATGAAATGGTGTTAGAAAACGGCCAGGTTAAACAAGGTTCATTAGCACGAGTTGAGCCTGAAGGGAACGTAATGCGCATGTGGGAAGCGATTGAAACCTACATGGGTCGTAAGCAATCTCTGATTATCGTCGCAGGTGCCGATTATGGCCAAGGCTCTTCACGTGACTGGGCGGCGAAAGGCGTTCGTTTAGCGGGTGTAGAAGCGATTGTTGCAGAAGGGTTTGAACGTATTCACCGTACTAACTTGGTTGGTATGGGCGTATTACCGCTGGAGTTTAAAACGGGTGAAAGCCGTAAAACCTACGCGATTGATGGCAGTGAAACTTTTGACGTTATTGGTGAACCGACTCCGGGTTCGTCATTAACGCTCATCATTACCCGTAAAAATGGCGAAACCCTTGAAGTGCCTGTGACTTGTCGTTTGGATACGGCAGAAGAAGTCTCTATCTACGGCGCTGGTGGCGTGTTACAACGCTTCGCGCAGGATTTCCTTGAATCAAGCGAGGCTTAACTAGCGATGATAAAAACTAACATGGGGTATTTACCACAGCTTAAGATTCCGGCCACTTATATGCGTGGCGGGACGAGCAAGGGTGTATTTTTTAATCTTCAAGACTTGCCAGAAGCGGCGAAAACACCGGGGGCAGCACGTGATGCGCTGTTATTGCGGGTGATAGGTAGCCCCGATCCCTACGGTAAGCAAACAGATGGTATGGGCGGAGCAACATCGAGTACCAGTAAGACAGTGATCGTGTCTGCAACCGATAAACCCGATCACGATGTTGATTACCTGTTTGGGCAGGTATCGATTGATAAACCGTTTGTGGATTGGAGTGGTAACTGTGGCAATCTATCCGCTGCAGTCGGCTCTTTTGCGATTAACAGTGGCTTGGTTGATGCCAGTCGTATTCCACAAAATGGTGTGGCTGTGGCTGTGGTGCGTATTTGGCAGGCGAATATTGCTAAAACGATTATCGCCCATGTGCCAATTAGCAATGGCCTAGTGCAAGAAACGGGTGATTTTGAACTTGATGGTGTTACCTTTCCTGCTGCAGAAATACCCGTTGAATTTATGAACCCTGCCGATGGGAAAGGATCTATGTTTCCTACCGGTAATTTGATTGATGATTTGATTGTACCTGAGTCTGTTGTGGCTGGTGGACAGTTAAAAGCGACAATGATTAATGCGGGTATTCCAACCATCTTTATTAATGCCGAAGATGTTGGTTACGCAGGCACAGAACTGCAAGATGCCATTAATAATGATGCTGAAGCGTTAACTATGTTTGAAACTATTCGGGCTTACGGTGCGGTGCAGATGGGATTGATATCAAACATTGCAGAAGCCGCGCAGCGTCAGCATACCCCTAAGATCGCGTTTGTCGCTAAGTCGGCTGATTATGTGTCTTCAAGTGCTAAGTATATCGTTGCGAGTGATATTGATTTGTCGGTGCGCGCCTTGTCTATGGGCAAACTTCATCACGCGATGATGGGGACGGCAGCAGTTGCAATTGGTGCTGCTGCTGCCGTACCCGGTACATTGGTTAATTTAGCTGCGGGTGGTGGTATGCGTAACTCGGTGAATTTCGGCCACCCATCGGGAACATTACGCGTTGGTGCACAAGCAACCGAAGTTAATGGTGAGTGGACAGTAACTAAAGCCTGTATGAGCCGCAGTGCTCGTACCTTAATGGAAGGTTGGGTGCGTATTCCTGCCGATAATGGTTAATCAGTACTCTTATGAATAACATTTAGTCTAGAACGCCAAACTAATCAAACCAGTTAATAGAATAATTGGATTAATGTTAATATACCGTTATATTGTCAGCCTATTCACTCCGAGGCTGGTTTTATAATGGTAAAGGTAATTACATTCTTATTGATAAGTGTTTGCAGTTTTGCAGCGATGGCAACGTCAGTGAACTGCGATAAAGCGTTTAATACGTTAGAAATTAATTACTGCGCTAAAGTACAGTTAGATAAAGCAGAAGCCGAAATGCAGCGATATCTCGATAAAAGTATTGCGCAATATACAGCCGACACTCATATCATTGAGTCGATCAATATCGCACAATCGGCGTGGCAGTCGTACAGTAAGTCGCAGTGTGATTCGGTATTTACCATGTTCAGAGATGGAGCGATGCGCGTCGTGATGACGTTAAGTTGTCGAACTAAGCTTACCCAACAACGCACCCATGAACTTTGGTCACAGTACTTAACGTATATGGACAGTTCAAAGCCAGTATTGCCAGAACCAGTCACATCAGATTTAAGTTAAAAACTTTTATAATAGGGGTTTAGCATAGCCTTGATGCGTTTTAGTACCACAAGTGCTGTTACGCGTCCCCAGCTGAATAGCACGCGTTGGTGTAAGCGAAATATTGTATCGTATAAATGTCGGATTAAACGTCCTTTCAATACGATCTTATTATTCATCAAAGCACCAACCGCATTACCGTGCCCGACAGCGACAACCATACCACCATCGTTATAGATAAACGGCTGTAATGGTTTGTCTTTTAGCATTCGATGAAACTGTTTTGCTAAATGTGTTGCTGCTTGGTTAGCTGCTTGCGCACGCGGTGGCACAACACGACCGTCAGGTTGGGTGCACTGCGCATTATCACCAATCACAAAAATAGCATCATCAAGGCTCGACTGTAGAGTAGGATTAACGATTAATTGGTTTAAACGGTTTGTTTCTAATCCGTCGAGCTTGGTTAACCATTCCGCACATTTAATACCTGCAGCCCATATTTGTAAATCTGCGGGAATAATCTCGTTTTCCGATGTGATTAATTTACCTGTTTCAGCACGTTGGACACGCGTTTCGGTGCGAATTGTAATGCCTTGTTTCTTAAGTGCCTCCTGCACCTTTTCTGACATGCATTCTGGACTACTGGGTAATACACGATCTGCAGCTTCGACCAAGGTGATCTCAAATTTTGAAGCGTGTCTGTAGCTTTGTAGTTTACTGCTTACCTTCGCGAGTTCTGCGGCGAGTTCAACACCTGTTGCGCCAGCACCAACAATAGATATACGACGTGTACCTGTGGCTTTTAGTTGTTGTTTGATTTGTTGCCAAGCCAGTTCAGCTTGTCCAGATGAATCTAAAAACAAACAATGTTCACTCACACCAGGGGTTTTAAAATCATTACTGATCGCACCAATTGCCATGACTAAATAGTCGTATTGCAGTGTCGTTGGACCACTATTCATACCACGTAAATGGATGATTTTGCTGTCGCGGTCTAATCCTGTCATCGCATCTTGAATGTGGGTATAGCCATTACATTCGGCATGTTGGAAATAACTCACTGCATCCAACTCGGCATCAAAGGTACCCGCCGCGATTTCATGTAGACGAGGTTTCCAGAAGTGATGTGAAGACGGCTCAACGAGTATGACTTCGTGGCGTTTATTACGGCCTAATCGAGTCACTAATTCAAGGCCAGCTGCGCCACCACCTACAACAACAATTCTTAACATAATACGCTCTACCATTCTGTGTAACTAAATCTGATGGCAGCATTATATCTACGTCTCAAATATTGATAATCCCTATAAATAGTAAATGACTATTACTCAGCTGTAATAGTCTTGGAGATTAATGTTATCTACATTTCACCAGATTAGTAATAACCAATAATCGTAGTTAAAATGAAAAAACACGGGGTTAATATAAAGAAGGATGTATTCTTTATATTCTTGTATTTATTCAAATGTTATTCGACATAGGGTCGTGATTTTCTCATTATCTATTTGTAATTAATATGAAAATTGGTAATGTTGGTGGTAATTAAATATTCGTTATACGTAATTATGTATAATTAACTGTGGTGAGCTTTGAGAATAAATAATGAAAATAAGACAAGTATCTAGTGCGGATTGGGAGCATATCTACCAACTGATAGAAGCAAACATGTTCTCAATGCAACAAGAATTGGGACTCGATTGGAATAGAGAGTCGATTATTAAGCATTACATGTCTAAGACGGTATTAGTTGCTGAATCTGGAAATCATATTATAGGGTTTATTGCTTATGATGTGTCAACAAAAAACCAAACTATTCACTCACTTCAAATATCTCGAGAATATCAAAATGGTTTGTGTGGATTTCGTTTGTTAAAAGCGGTACTTACAACAGAGCTGGATTATGTTGACCACGACTCCCAAGTGTCATGCTGTGTCTTCGAAAATAACGTGGCGAAAGATCAGTATTTTTCGCTGGGTTTTAAAGAAGTAGATAAAAATAAAGGCGTATTAAGTTTAGAGATTAAACGCCACCGATTACTTGAACGTTTGAGACTTGGATAGCGGCATGATAGAAACAGAACGGCTAATATTAAAACCCGTCACAATCGCAGATTTTGATATCTATAAAGATATAATGTCTTGTCCGATGATGAGCTTGTATCTTCCAAAAGGTGAAGCCTACAATGATGAAGAAGTTCTCCAGCATGTGGTTAAAAGAGTCGAGCATTGGAAGCAAGGTTTTGGTTCATTTGTTGTATACCTAAAGCATCATCCAAACGTTAAGCTTGGCTATGCAGGAATAGAGGTTTCTCCTAATTTTGAATGCAGTGATATTAGATTTGGGTTTAAGCAAGACGCTCAAGGTAAAGGTTATGCGTATGAAGCTGCAAAATCTGTTTTAGAGCATACTTTTGCTTTAGGCCTGCATACGAAAATATATGGCGTGGCTGTAAAAGAAAATATCCCATCGATTAAAATTCTAGAAAAGCTAGATATGAATGCTGATTATTCAGTTGTGATCTATAACGACGAAAGATTAGTGACTCTATCTGTGGGTAAATCGGAATAATAGACTAAGTTGTCAATAGAGTTGCTATCAGTGGTTGCTGACCGTTTACCTTGTTGAATTAAATTGGTAGAGTGTTGTTCATAAAGACAATTAAATTATTGTTGCTGTGAACGATTCTTGTCGTATATTTCAATAAGGATAAGTTATGGAAAATTATTTAATGTATGTTGTCGTGGCTGCGCTTACTATTGTCAGCCCCGGTCCTGGTGTTATCTTAACTATAAATAACGCAATTCAAAGGCGAGCTTCGAATACCCTTTCTGGCATATTTGGTATTGCTACTGGGGTGTTAACTGTTTCAGTTCTTTCTGCAACAAGTATCGGCGTTATTTTGGCAACCTCAGCCGCCGCATTTACCGTAGTGAAATTGATTGGGGCAGCCTATTTAATTTATCTGGGTATTAAGATGTGGGGAGCGCAAGTGCCCTTAAGTGCCCATATCGAACTGAAAGAGAAATCGAATGCAAAATGTTATATCGAAGGGCTTTCTCTTACTCTTTCAAATCCCAAGCCCATATTATTTTTCATGTCCTTATTTCCGCAATTTATAGACTCTCACGGGAGTTATATTGCTCAATTTATTACTTTATCTTTAACATTTTGCTGTTTAGTCATTGCCATCCATAGTGGTTATGTTTTTTTGGCGCGTTTTGCTAAAAATAAACTATTAGAACCAAAGGGAAGGCGAGCGCTTAATAAAGTGAGCGGCAGTGTTTTCATGTGCTTTGGCGTAGGCTTGGCAGCCTCAAGTAAATAGGTGTAATAAACTTATAACCGGACACTACCGGCAGGAGGGGTCATGGAAATTTCGCTGTTAGCAGATCATCCGCATGAAGCAAAGAACATAGCTCAATGGTATTACAGTGAGTGGGCTCATGTGTTTCCAAATATGACCGTAAATATGGTGCTAGAAAAAGTGGCCGAAAAGTCGGTTAATCGCACTACCATTCCGTTAGCAATCGTAGCTCATGAGAATCGTGAACTTGTTGGCGTTGTTGAGCTAAAGTACCGTGAAAATGCTAACTATCCAGAATATGAGTTCTGGTTAGGCGGTGTCTTTGTTGACAGTTTAAGTCGAGGGCGTGGCATTGGAGGCTTATTAATTTCAGAGGCTAAAACCAAAGCCGTGAGCTTAGGGATTCAGCAATTGTATTTGCAGTGTGAGACTCATAATATAGTGCTTTATAAAAAACATGGTTTTAAAGCGTTACATCAGGCTAACCACCATGAAATATTAACAACGGTAATGAGATGGGTAGCTGCCATTTAATCGAGCCTACAAAGGGTCAATAAGTGATATCTAGCTGACTTTCGGTTGTTGGGTTATGTCAACGGATCTTGTAAAAGGAATTATCATGCAAGAATTAATAGAGCAATATACAGATAGCAATGAAGATAGTCGTCTTACTCGGCAATTCATTACTCAAATGGAATTTGATACCACAATGGATACACTGAAAGCGTATCTTGTTCCAAAGGTGAAAGTTATCGAACTCGGTGCTGCAACTGGCCGGTATTCTCTTAATTTTTCGAAAATGGGTTGTAATACAACGGCTGTCGAACTGGTACCTGATCAAGTTAACATTTTGAAACGCAAAGCCGAAGAACAAGGTTTAACACTTTTAATTTATGAAGGTAATGCTTGTTCAGTTCCGTTTATTGAAAGTAATTCACATGACCTTTGCGTTATTCTTGGGCCTCTCTATCATTTACAGACTCAAGAACTGCGTGACCAAGCAATCTCAGAGGCTTATCGAATCCTAAAGCCTGGTGGTGTGTTAGCGATTGCTTACATTTCGCGTTATTTCGTTGCCGGTATGTTCGCTCAGCAATCTCCAGAGCTGGTTACACCAGAGGTTCTATCCACGCTTTTTGAATCGGGTTTAGTTCCAAGTCAGCTTGCTGATAGTTTTTTTAATGTGGGTTACTTTGCTACTCCAGCTGAAGTGGAAGCGCTGGTAAGCACACATGGTTTTACTACATTACGTCATGTAGCGACAGACGGATTTGGGCGATATATCTCGTCAGGGGTTAATAACTTTACCCCCGCGCAATATCAAACATGGTTGAGCTATCATCTAAAAACATGTGATGAACCGTCTCTGCTAGGGTCAAGTAACCATGGCTTAGTCATCGCGAGAAAAATAAGTGAGTAAAACATTAAAAAACGTAAAGCTACGAGCAAAGATGCAAACAGTATTGTCAATATACTTACTATTCAATGGCAAGAGGCGCTGCCAATACGACATCGTGTATTATGGCCAAATAAGCAACCTTCATTTTGCAAAGTTGACGGAGATGAAAGCGCCATCCATTACGGTGCTTATATTGCTGGTGAACTAATATGTGTTGCTTCAATTTACATTGAAGGTCGAACCGCTAGACTTCGAAAATTCGCCACGTTGCCACCTTTTCAAGGGAAGGGCGTAGGCTCTCTTGTGATAGCTCATGTAGTTAAAGAATTGAAAGTAGCAGGCGTAGATTGTTTTTGGTGTGACGCCCGTAAAACTGCGGTGGGTTTCTATCGACGATTTGGTCTGGAAATACAGGGGCATGAGTTTAATAAATCAGGTATTCCATACTATAAAATGGAAATTAAATTAAGAACTTAAACTAAAGTTAGATTTAAATGAGTAAATTTATCGAACAAAGAATCGGAAATGTAGCGTTAGTTGTTGAAAACTACGATGACGCTATTGAATTTTATACTAAAAAGCTGCGATTTGAGCTTGTTGAAGACACTGATTTAGGTGGTGGGAAGCGTTGGGTTCAGATTTGTCCTCCTAACTCGACTGGAACCAATTTATTATTGGCTCAAGCGAGTAACGAAGAGCAGCAACAATCTGTTGGTAACCAAGCGGGTGGTCGTGTCTTCTTATTTCTACAAACTAATGATTTTTGGCGTGATTATGAATTCATGAAAAATCAGGGCGTTGAGTTTACTGAAGAACCCCGTAGCGAAGAATACGGCACTGTTGTGGTATTTAAAGACTTATATGGTACAAAATGGGATTTGTTGCAGTTAATCAAGTAGCTAATTAAGTCGACGTATCTTCGAATATATTACATGTCTAGTTTCCTTTCGATATAGAATCCAGGTTTCATTTCAATATACTTCCTTCGTCATTCATATCAGTGCTATATCAAATGATTAACTTTGTATTTTAACCTTGTAATATTCCTAGGTTTAGGTATTGTTTGTTATTGATATTAAACGAATTTAGCTATCATCTGAGTTTTACGTTTGAGCTGATTTTGCGTCTAATATTCGCATCGACTATTGGGTATTTAGTTTTAGAGGCATTTTATGGAAATACAACGACACGGAATAATATTAAACGTCGAACAGGGTAAAATTTACAGGTGAAAACACCATAGGAGTAGTATTAATGGTTACTGCTGAAGAGCATTACGAAAGCTTATTATCTGATGTATATACATGGTTAATGGGTGGGTTTGAGCAAGCTAAAAGCAATAATGTGGCGTTTTTTAAAAGTAGAAATATTACTCCCTCATCCTCTGGTATCGCTGTTGATTTAGGCGCTGGTTCTGGCTTTCAATCGATCCCTTTGGCTGAGCTTGGTTTTAATGTTACAGCAATAGACCTTAGCCAAAAATTATTGAATGAACTGAATTCGAATGCTTGTGAACACTCACTTGTCACCATTAATGATGATATTTTGAATTTCAAAGACCATGTCAGTGCTAACTGTGAATTGATCGTTTGCATGACGGATACGATTACACACCTAAAATCGAAAGACGATGCTTTAACAATATTTCAAGATTCATTTAGTTTACTTGAAGGTGATGGGAAGTTGATTTTAACTTTTCGTGACTTATCGACTGAACTCAAAGATACGGACAGATTTATTCCTGTGAGAAGTGATGAAAATATCATTTTTACCTGTTTTTTAGAATATGAGCCCGCAACGGTTAAGATCCATGACATTGTTTACATAAAAACAGATGGAAAATGGGAGCTGAATAAAAGCTGTTATCGTAAGATTAGGCTATCTGTAGAGTGGACTGAAAATCAGCTTTTAAGCATCGGGTTTAAAATTGAAGAGTCAAGTAACAGTAACGGATTTCAAACAATCGTAGCCGTAAAGTAAAATTATATTACAAAGGAGAGAACAACGATTGATCAAGCATGGATAGTTGAAATATTTTCGCATTTGGAAAACGGTAATCCTCAAGGTTTTTTTGAATATGTGAGTGATGATGTTGTTTGGGAAGTAACGGGCACTCATCCGCTTGCAGGCGTTTATATATCAAAACAAGACTTCATTACTGGCACCATCTCAAAATTAAATGAAGTATTAGAGTCACCTCTATCGTTAAAATTACTCTCTTGTATAACCGATGGCCGTTCCGCATCCGTTGAATTGGTCGCAAATTCAATAACCAAAAAAGGCGCTGATTTTAATAATCGCTATTGCTGGGTTTGTGAATTCGAGAGTAATCAAGTAGTACGGGTTCGAGCATATTTAGATTCTGCGTTAGTCGCAAAAACGCTGGCTTAACGATACCTATATGACTTCAAGTAACCTACTTAATTGCTTACTTAATTGCTTACTGAATTCGGTGTTATATTCTAAGAGGACATCATGAAGATTGCAGTATTATCAGACATTCACAGTAATGTGTTTGCATTGGAAGCCGTTATTGCTGATGCAAAAAAGCATTCGGTGGATTTAATGGTCAATCTTGGCGATATTCTTTATGGGCCTATTGCACCAAAGGCGACTTTTGATCTTTTAATGCAACATGAAATAGTTACTATTTGTGGTAATCAAGATCGCCAAATATTCGAAGCCACAAAAGCAGAAATTGATTCTAATTCAACAATGAAATTTATCATTGATGAGCTTGGTGCAGAGCCTATTAATTGGATGAAATCCTTACCGTTTGACGTTCAATTAAATGATGATGTTTATTTGTGTCATGGTACACCTGAAAATGATTTAGTCTATTTATTAGAAAATGTTGAGTTTGGGTATGCTTGCCTACGAAGTGATAGCGAGATTATAACACTGTTAAATGGGCAAGGCTCGAAGCTTATCTGCTGTGGTCATACCCACACCCCTAGAGCCGTGACTTTAACAACGGGGCAAATTATCGTAAATCCAGGCAGTGTCGGTTTGCAAGCATATACAGATGATGAACCTATTGTCCATTCAATGGAAAACTTTAACGCTATGGCATCGTATTCGATCGTTGAGAAAACGGGAGATAATTGGAGTGTTCTGCATATTAAAGTGCCATATGATGTCGCTTTAGCTGTTAAAGAATGTGAGAAAAGAGACAGAATGGACTGGGTTCATTTTTTAACAACTGGACGGAAGGTGTAAGCCGTATACCGTATGCTCTCCATAAGGGCGTGGGGGATTATAGTTCGCTACGCTGGCACATATCGGCTAATACTTTTGCCTTAATCTTGATCTATTTTTAGATTTATTCAGTTTTTAGTTTGCTGATTGAAGAGAAGTCGTGTGATGATGAAAATGTTATTTTTCGACGTTGAAGTATGTGAAACCAAACTAAAATGATATAACTTTTGTCATCATAAACTGAAGTTTTCCTTTTTAATTTATATTTATGAAAAACAGCTTAGATTAATGCCCGTTGAATAAATATGAATTATGGAGAACTTTTGATGAACAAAATTGTGGAATTGAGGGATGACAACTTTGAAGCGGAGTTAATGACTGGCAGCCAACCGGTATTAGTTGAATATTGGGCGTCTTGGTGTGCCCCTTGTTTAAGGGTAGGCCCAGTGTTGAAAGAAATCGCTTTTGCGTATAGCGGTAAAGTGAAAATTGGAAAACTTAATATTGATACTAGTCCCCAAATCGCGGCCAAATATGGTATCCGTGCTCTTCCTGCAATGATGTTGTTTAAAGATGGCGAAGTGTTATCGTCGACAGTGGGCGTATTGAGTAAAACTCAGTTAACTACTCTGCTAAGTCAGCATATGTAAAGTCACTACGAATTACTCATCTTAATATAATTTATAAAGCGGTATAGATAATTGAAGTATTAAATAGAACAAGGATAGTTATGAGTAAAAGTACAATAGAGTATTGGAATGTTTTAGCATCAGCGAATAAAAGTAAGTGGGATGTGATTGCTGATACAAACGAACAGCTTGAACAACTAACGTTATCTATGGATGACGTTACTGGGGATTATACGCGCCTAACTCGGTTTAAAGCGGGTGCTGATACCTCTATGTTCGGTGGGAAATCTCATGATTATCCTGAGGAGATATACATAGTGTCAGGTCGTCTTTTTGACGTGGCTTTTGATGTTTGGCTTGAAGCCGGTGATTATGCAAGTCGTCCGCCGGGAGAGGTTCATGGCCCATTTGTTTGTGAGCAAGAATGTTTGGTTTGACCCTGTAAATGATTCTGTGTAATTACCATTTTAGAGATGATCTTTTAATCGGTCTTCAAATTCAATGATAAAACGATTCATGGCTGCTTTCCAGTTATGGATCGGCATCGACCACTTTTTTGAAGCTGAACGGATCGCTAAATACACTACTTTTTTAGCTGAATCATCGCTTGGAAATACCTTCCTATTCTTGATTGCTTTACGTATAACGCTGTTAAGTGATTCAATGGCGTTCGTTGTGTAAATCGCTTTTCTGATATCCTTAGGATATCTGAAAAACGTATTTAAGTTCTCCCAATTGCTAATCCATGACTTTGATATTTGTGGATATTTATCATCCCAGCGTTCTGAAAACGCATCTCGTTCCATTAACGCTATATCTTCAGTATCTGCTTGGTAAATTCGTTTTAGGTCTGCCGTTACCGCCTTGTAGTCTTTCCAGGATACAAATCGTAGTGAATTTCTAATCATATGAACGATACAAAGCTGGATATGAGTTTCAGGGTAAACTGTATTAATTGCATCTGGAAAGCTTTTCAGGCCATCTACACACGCGATTAGGATGTCTTCGACACCTCTATTCTGTAACTCTGTTAATACATTCAGCCAAAATTTAGCACCTTCATTCTCAGCGAACCACAAGCCTAACAGCTCTTTTTCACCGTCAAGGTTTATGGCTAAAGCAAGAAATACGGCTTTGTTAATTACGTGATTGTCTTGGCGTATTTTAACGACTATGCAATCTAAATAAACGATAGGATAGATGCTATCTAGCGGCCTATTTTGCCACTCGTTTACTTCTTCAATGACAGCATTGGTTACTTTTGATATGAGGGTTGGAGAGATATCCGCATTGTACATTTCTTTAAATGAATCAACTATATCACGTGTTGTCATTCCTCGAGCATAGAGACTCAGGATCTTATCATCCATCGACGTAAAACGAGTTTGGTTTTTCTTGACCAGCTTCGGTTCAAAGCTACCCTCGCGATCTCTGGGTGTATCAAGTTCAAATTGGCCATCTTCAGTTTTTAGTGTTTTGGAAGAATGTCCATTTCGGTAATTTCGCGAGGTATCTTTCTGGTTTTTTTCATAACCCAGATGGTCATCTAGCTCCGCATTGAGCGCAGCTTCAACGGTTATTTTAGTTAGCATTTGACTAAAATCGAGGAGGTCTTGTTGAGATTTCAAGCCTTTTGCGGCTTCCTTTGCAAAGGCTTCAAGTTCTTGCTTTGTCATAATTACCTATCCTTAATATGATTAAGTTAATGATAGGCAATTACACAGATTTCGGGACAGGGTCTTTGGTTTTGGAAATATCATATCCAAGCCAAGCTATTAGCGGCATTTAGCAGAACAAGTCAGTTAGTGTTGTAGCATTACAGACCGAAAAAAATCAATCATGGAGATTATATGTTAGTTACAGGAAGTTTTTTGGCAATATTTATCGGACTCGTACATTCCTACCTAGGTGAGCGCTTTATTTTGACTCGGTTGTTTAAAAGAGAGCTTCCAACGCTTCTTGGTAGTGACTGGTTTACAAAATGAATTTTAAGGTTCGCTTGGCATTTAACAACAGTGGCTTGGTGGGGATTTGCAGCGATTCTTTTCATTCTTTCAAGTCCCACTGTGGATATTCAAAAGCAAATTCTAATGGTGATCAGCGTTGTATTTTTAGTGAGTGGCTTGTTATCTGCTGGGTTCACAAAAGGTAAGCACATATCTTGGATATTCTTTTGGTTAATTGCTGGCCTGAGTTTTTATGTTGCACAGAGCAGCTAAGAAGTTAGGGGGACAACATATGATGGAAATTAAAACTGAAATTAATATAGGCGCCTCTGTTAAAGATGTTTGGAAGGTATTTACGGATTTAAATGGGCATGCTGAATGGAATCCGTTTTTGACCGAAATAAATGGTAGTTTGAACGTTGGTAAAGCTGTAGATATAACCGTAAAATTGGAAGGTAGAAAGCCTGAAATCGCAAAAGTTATTTTAAAAGAGCTTAAGCATGAAAAGGAGGCTGTGTTTTTAATGAATAAGTGGCCTCTAATAAAGGGTAGGCATTACTTCCGTTTGGAGAGCACCTCTGATAACGAAACAAAGTTTATACATGGTGAAGTGTTTACGGGATTAATTCCATTTTTTGCAGGGGCGAAACTGTATCCATTATTTCACTCCGCATTTGAGAGTATGAATTTAGCATTAAAGAATAGAATAGAATAGAATAGAATAGAATGGAGTGGAGTGGAGTTGAGTTGAGGAGTCATTTATATATGAATAAATAAAGATGTCGTTTGACCGACACCTATTTAGGATAAAAAACTAAGCTAATTTACCACGTAACGCGATATTCCAGATGTCGACAACAATGTCATTCTCGACCACATAGAATTTATCATGTAGGTTAATGGTTGGATCGCAGTGCGGTACGATCATTTCAATCACCTCACCGACAGCAGGTAAGTGTTCACCAGATACTTTACCGTGCTCGTCACCAAAGTAATGCCACTCATAGTTAAGGCCTGCATGACTGATTATTTGTGGGTGGGTCGCTTCTTTGTAAATCGCCTTGGTGCCTGCATCAACGGTTACATGCGTTGTATGATTGGCACTGATAACACTGGTTAGTAATGTCATCGCAGGTTGGAAGTGACCTGCACTATATTCAATATCGAAATACTCCTTATCCATTACAGTGTATGAACCCGGTTGTATTTCGGTGACAGACGCAATGTCACTGTCTATTTCATAAGTACCTGTGCCAGATCCTGATTGGATCAGATTCACTAAACCTGTCGCGCTTTCAATTTCTTGCTTTAGCTTACCGGCTTTATTTAATAATGCGGCAGACGCTTGTTTTCTTTCTTCGTTATCAAGAATATGTTGGAAATGCCCGGCATAACACTGAATACCTTTAAGGGTCGTGTTGGCATGCCTGTGTACCGACAATGCTAAACTAAACGCAGTTTCAAACGATGCGCCAGTTCTACCAATACCTGCATCAATATCAACTAGCAGGTTAATACGTAGGTTAAGCTCGCTACCTAATTGATTTAACTGAGCAAGGTTAGCTTCAGAATCCACGACGATCATCGTTTCAGGTGCAAGTTTGATAATTTTAGCTAAGGTTGCCAGTTTATGCTTAGTGACAATTGGGGAGGTAATTAGCAGGTGGCGAATATTGGCTTTGGCAAGTACATACGCTTCCGATGGCTTGGTAATTGATATACCTATGCTACCTGCATCAAGCTGTAGCTGACAAATTTCTACGCATTTATGGGTTTTTGCATGAGGACGAACATGCTTCGATTTTGCTGATGCGAATTGTTGCATAGTGTCAATGTTATGAATCAGTTTGTTCTTGTCGATAACCAGACATGGGGTATCTAATTCTAATTTGTGTTTTCCAATCACTGTTTATCCCTTTAAATCACTGTTTTAGCTTTATAAACATTCTACTATGAAAGTGATTGAGATTAATCATTATTTCATCTGATTTTTCCCCAACTCATAATCATTTCAGATGTGATTATGTTGTTTTCAATGAGGTATTACAGATAAATAAAATACAGATGCAATAATTGTTATATTAATTAACTCATGGTTACTTAAATCGATTTATAGCGCTTATGCCTGTATCACCAACATTAACACCTAGATTTAATGCTTCATTTGATACCGCAATTATTTTTGCAGACATCATATCTTTATAGCTACTAACACCAGATACAATGGCACATGCTTCATTAGTTTTGTTGCATGTCTCTACATTAATATAAGCACAGGCTAGCATACCTTTTTTTTCTTTGATAATTAAAAGAGGTTTGTCTAATTCATATCGTATCATTTTAGCTTCCATGTATTCATTTCCTTTTTTAGGGTTAAAATCTAATGACGCAAGTGGATCAACAATTAATTCTGTTTCTTGTTTATTATGATTTATTAATTTGTAACTAACAAATGTAATAATTAGAATACTTAATATTGTATAGATAACTTTATATTGTATAGATTTCATAATTAGCTTCTTTTCTATGTCTCATTTATAATAATTTATGTTTATTCTTCTAACTTAGTTAAGGCTTTGTTTTAACATAGTTTGTTGGCTATATTCGTTAACAAAATGCTATCAGTTGGTTAGCTGTTAGTCAATATTAACCGCAGGTCTATGGATTTTAGGAATAGAGTTGTGCAAATATTTAATGACTGGTTTAACATTGCTTTATATCGACACGTTCCAATACTAATATTTAATACTGTTAACAAGGATGATTTAACCTTGTTTATATTAATTGGCAGGTTTTAAAATTACATCTAAGTTCTTTTTAATAAATTTTTTAGAAAGTAAAATCTAAAAATGGCTAAAGTTAAACATTTAATATTTATTTTAATAATAGAGATTATATTTTGATTATTGATGACTATTAACATCTAAAAATTACTATAAGAGCAGATTTAGTTACTCTCTTAATGCTAGATTTTTCTAGTGTTTTTTCAATTTAAGTCGTAAATCCAGAAGGAGTTATAGAGCTTATTCACTTTAATAGTAAATGATGAGCAGATATCAATAGCCTTTTAGGTCATTGATATTGAGAGAAGTAAAAATGATTGAGTTTTTGTTTGGTATAATTATCGGTATTCTTTTTAGTTGGAGGGTGCTGAACGACTGTTAGTCAGAACATAATCTTTAGACTTGTAATAATGGCAATACAATCATTGTTCTATTTTAGATTCAGGAATCGAGTCACAGCGGGAATACATGCCTTTCCTGCATTTTTGTTCCCTTCGACTAAAGCTGAAACAATCGCTCCTTCTTTAAGCATAAAAACCATGTCTGTAAGCGAATTAACATCTTCTGGCTTATCTATGAACAAAGTAATTTTGTTTTTATTAATGACCTGATTACTTGTTTATGCGAACGACAGTACTGACGTATCACTGAATCGGTTACGCTGTATTCGGCTGCAGTATTGATAAAAAAACAACCTCTAAATGGGCTAAGTTCTGGCACCTTGTTATTAAACCAATCGTCTAAACCGTAAAAAATCGCAAGTATGGATTTTTCGCCTGACGGTTCACTCTCAAGAATATAGTTAAACCATTGATTAAAAATATCATCTCGATATTGAAGGGTCGCTAATACAAGCTCATCTTTACCAGTAAAATGACTGTATAAGGTTTTCTTCGCGATACCTGATTGCTTCAATATTTCATTAATACCAACAGAATTAAACCTTTACTATAAAAAAGTTGTAAGGCTGTTTTAATTAAGACTAATTTTTTTTCATTCATGAATAGCTCCTGTTATGAAATATGTCTACATTGAGTGGAGGTTATATGAAAAATTTGTTTTTCCGATTATTGCGGGTACTTTTGCAACGCTAACTATCGGTGTTTTGGCTTACTTAGGCAGTATTATAAATCCTGGACTGTGGTTAATGGCCCCCTTTGGCGCTACTGTTGTGTTGGTATTTGGCGTACCTAAGAGTCCACTTGCTCAGCCTAAGAACGTTATTGTTGGGCACTTATTAACAGCGTTTATCGGTGTGTTATTTGTTGAATATGTTGGTGTTGCACCTTGGTCGTTGGCTATTGCAACGGGATTAGCTGTTACTATTATGCTACTGACAAATACAACGCACCCGCCAGCAGGGGCGAATCCCATGGTTATTATGCTATCAGGTCAAAGCTGGGCATTTTTATTTAATCCTGTGTTGATTGGAGCATGCGTGATTGTGGGTTTAGGGTTAGTATTAAATAAATTGAGAACATCGTATTTTGAGAGTATTGAATAAAGGAACATCATGAAAAAATGTTTACTCTTTGATTGTGACGGTACTTTGGTTGATCAATGCAAGCTCGTGATCACGGTTGTAATGAGGATGATTCTACCGTTAGCGAAGATAGTTATCTCAGTAGCGGCTATTATTTATAGACATAAGCAATAATTGGGGATATCTCATGTCAGCAATCAAACTATACCGTCATCCACTGTCTGGGCATGCCCACAGAGTGGAATTGCTGTTATCGTTACTTGGATTAGAAACGGAACTTATTGATGTCGACTTGTTGAAAGGAGAGCATAAACAGCCTGAATTTTTGAAAAAAAATAGCGCAGGGCAAGTGCCCGTTATTGAAGACGGTGATGTGACCTTATCAGACTCTAATGCTATTTTGATTTACCTCGCCAGTAAATACGATAATGCGGATACTTGGTTGCCAATAGATCCTGTACTCGCTGCCCAAGTACAAGGTTTTCTGACCATTGCTGCGAGTAGCGTTGCTTATGGACCCGCGACTGCGCGTTTAATTAATATCTTTCACGCGAAACTTGATCATCAAAAAGCGCTAGACATAGCACATGCGATTTTAAAACAATTAGACCCGCATTTAGAACATAATCCTTGGTTAGTTGGACACAAACCTACTATTGCAGATATTGCGAACTATACCCATATCGCGCATGCGCCAGAAGGGGGCGTATCGTTACAAGACTATCCACATGTTAGACGCTGGTTATCTCGTGTTGAGGAGCTTAGAGGCTTTGTTCCCATGCAAGCGACTGCGGTTGGACTCGCTGTCTAACGTAAAGTTAGTGGCAGTGTACTGGTGGATAAGCTTTAGTAATGTTAAATTATAAAGTGTACTCATTAATAGCTAAACGTATTATGACCAAGGAGTTGGTGTGGAAAACATTGAAAGAGTATTAAATTTTATAGTCGAAATTGAAAAGCTTAAAGATGTGTTACGTAAGACAAGGCCTGTCGGATTAGATCGTTATGAGAACTCTGCAGAACACAGTTGGCACGTGTGTATATCTGCATTGATGCTAAAAGACTATGCGGATGATGAGATTAATATTGACCGTGTAATTAAAATGCTATTGTTGCATGATCTTGGTGAAATAGATGCAGGAGACACGATTGTTTATGCCGCTGAAACGGTAGAGAACAAGGCGAAAGAAGCATCGGGTATTAACCGATTATTGAATATATTACCGCCCGAACAAGCAAAAGACTATATAGAGCTTTGGCATGAATTTGAACTAGGGGTTACAGCAGATTCTGTTTACGCCAAAGCCATTGATCGCATCCCTCCGTTATTACATAACATACATGGGGAAGGGCATAGCTGGAAAACACATAATATCTCGAAAGAACAAGTGTTTTCGGTTAACAGCAGAATTGGTAAAGGTAGCAAACAGGTATGGACGTCGTTAGAGCAGAAGCTGGAAAAGGCGGTGAGCCAGGGTCTGCTTAAATAGATATTTGTTTAGTAATACAATAAAGTCGTTAAAAATGGTGAATAAGTCGGCGCTTCCTTGTCGCAGTACTTGGTCTGTTTTATCCTTTATGTTATTTTCTATACACAATTTATTACTGGGAATACCTAAAATGCCAAAGGCAAGTGACATTAAAAAGAATACCGCTGTTGAATATAATAACGGCGTATACATTATCCGTGATATCGAACGTTCAGTACCACAAGGCCGTGCTGGTGGTAGTATCTACCGTATGCGTATGTACGATGTAGTTACAGGTTCAAAAATTGACGGAGTATTCAAAGACAGTGACAATCTTAATCTTGCAGATCTTACACGTAACCAAGTTATGTTCTCATACTCTGATGGTGAAGAATATGTATTCATGGATACAGAAGACTACACACCTTACAGTCTAGATAAAGCAATAATCGCTGATGAGTTATTATTCATCACAGAAGACACACAAGGTCTTCAAGTTCTTATTGTTGATGGTAAGCCGGTATCGATTGAGCTACCTTCTGCTGTTGAAATGGTTATTGTAGAAACTGACCCATCAATTAAAGGTGCGTCGGCAAGTGCTCGTACTAAACCTGCGATCCTTTCTACTGGCCTTACGGTACAAGTACCTGAATACATCGCAAGCGGCGAAAAAATCAAGATTAATACGACTGATCACAAATTCATGAGTCGTGCAGATAAATAATAGCGTTGTCTATTAGATAAAGGCTCGTTATCTTAAGCAGATAACGAGCCTTTTTTGTCTTTAGCACTCTGGTATGATAATTGCCGAATTATCATTTGCTGCTACGCTCATAGGACTTAAGATAAACTTAAGCATTTCATGTAATCACGATTAGGAGTGAATGTTATGATGTGTAACCTTGCAATTATTTTATTACCTTTGGGTTTACTCATTGCTTGTGATAGTAGTGAAAAAGCCACTGAGCAAGAAGAACCGGATAAGAGTGCCATAGAGCAGAGCTATGATGATGCAAAGAGTACAGCTAAGGATGTGTTAGATACAACTAAAGCCGCTGCTGTAAGCGCTGTCGATGAGGCTAAAGAAATGGCTGATGATGTTAAGGATGCGTCTGTAGATGCTTGGGAAAGTACAAAACAAAGTACAGCTAATGCAATAGATACAGCGTCAGAAGCAACCAGTGATGCTTATAATAAAACGAAAGACAAAGCTAAGACTGCACTTGAGTCTGTGTCTGAAGCAGCATCTGACACGAGTGAGTCAGCTACAGAAGTAATGGATGATGTAAAAAAACAGACAGACGATAAAATCCAAGATTAAGCTGATAGCTTACTGAATTAATTATGTTTAAACATGATTTAGAAGGGGTGACCGAGTAATAGAGTCCACTCTTCTTTCATTATTTATCGGGGTTGTTGTTGGTCAAATAAAGTATCAAGTGCTGAAGTCTTTTCTGGTTGTTCATCTAATTTACTTTGAGATTCGATTTCAGCTAATTGATAGGTCGATTTATTTAATAGTTTAATCATGTTGTCTCGTTTATCTATTAAAAAATCATCTTTGAGATCGATAGCTTCGATTAATGTAATATTTTCATTTAACATTTTTACCGCAGTGCTATATTTTTCATGCTCAAAAAACGTAGTCGCTTTGATTAGGCAATTACTCAAACGCAGTTTTAATCGAATCTTTTCCAACTTAGATTCTTCAGTGACGCAATCTTCTAATGAGATGTTTCTTTTGTGTAGCTCGTGACGCAAAATTGCTTTGAGACGTGCAATATTTCGTGCTAAGTCAATTGTGGTTTGCTCATCAACAGGTTCAATAAATAGACCTGATGGAGATACTATTTTAGCTGTCGCAATATGCATTTTTTGTTGAGTAATATGATGTTTAATTTTATCGCTCAGTGGTTCGACGGTTAAAATGTTTTTGAGCGCGGCGATAATACGTTGGTGTAATAAGATCGTAAGTTTTGTGCTGAATGCAAGCGAGGTCGCGTACTTTAAAACCATTTCGGTTTCTTCTATAGACCGACGTTGTGCCGCTAAAACTTGGCGCTTTTTGGTTAATATTACTTTTCTTGCTTGTACAAAAATTGCAACGGCAATCATTGAAAATACAAAGAGTAGGATACCCATTTCCATGAACATTAAATTCAAACTTTCTATCCCTTATTAAATGCAGCGACTCGTCTATTACGTATGGTATTCTTCATGATATCTAAGTGCATAATAATACACGGGTTTATTAGTGCCTTCACTCTTATTTTCCTTATTATATCATTTAACCATTGTTGCATGTTGGTATCTACCTGAACTTTATTTGTATCTTTATTTTATCAATCGTAGCGTGGTCATTCTGGTTATAGTGATAGGGTATTAGATTCAATGACTTTACGTATATAAGGCCTATATTTATAGAGGCCTTATTCTTTATATGGTTTATTTCACTCGTACAATAAAGCGATTTATTCTAAAATTATATTTTTTAATATTATTATTGATATATTATGCTTAAAATGTATGCATTTAAGTAACATGATGTTTATGTTGCAGATCCTTATATTGTCAGCCATAGTAATCACTAACAAATAAGTATATTATCCCCAGCCAATTATCAGGCATAAAAATATGCGGTAAACAGGTGTATTGTGAAAGTTAGAATTGCTATTTATTTAGTTATTATTATTGGTGTTATCATTACTTATCAGGTTAATCGCTCTGAGATTAAGCAGTTAGATAAATTCCAACAATCATTTCAAATGGTAGAAGGGCGTTTAGGTGAGTTTTTCTATCAACTTCAAGCTATCCAATATGGTATGTCACAACTGAGCAGTTTGCGTAATCCATCAGCGGATGAGATTAACTTAAACTTTAAACGTACCGAAGATGACACTTGTCAAATATCAAAGCGTTTTAGTCATGACCAAATGTATGACTTTGAGACTAATTTTTTGGTGGTGAGTGATGGTTCTGGTTGTGAACCAAATACGGTATTACATAATAAGATCACAGAGACAATTAAGATTGCACCAATGATGACATTTATGGCTGGTCGTGCTGAAGATGTGATTAGTCTTTATTTTATCTCTATGGACAAATTTGTGATTACTTCACCAAAATATAATGCTTTAGTTATTAAGCCGAGTGAATTTGAAAGTAAATTATTTAAACGACCTTATATGCAAAAAGTATTAAGTGTGGGTGTTGAAAATCTTGCAAATAATATTTTTATTTCAGGTCCTTATGCAGATCTTAGTTTGAATAAAGACGTAATTACTTTTTCCATTGCAATCTTTATGGATAAAAAGTTTTACGGTGTGCTTAACATGGATATTCTATGGGAAGATTTGGTTGCAGGTATTGACTCAGATTTCAATATTATTAATGAACCGAATCCATTACTCGGTGATTCAATACTTAGTGATCCGCTTAGCTTTGATGGTATAGCGACTGACTTACGCTTAGTTATGCCCAATTCAATTAGCGATAAACTCACTTATTTAATTACAAATAGCCTTGTTGATATTGCATTTTATTTTATTGCGATTGTTCTTGCTGGTTGGGTATTATACACGCTGAAACTACGTCTTGTGTCGCAAAAGTTAGCAACTGAATCACACCATGATCCGTTAACGGGTCTATTAAATCGTCGTGGTTTTATGTCTGAGCTAAAAAGTGTTGAACGTCATCAATATTATTCTTTCATGAGCATCGATTTGGATAATTTTAAGCATGTTAACGATACTTATGGTCATCCTGTCGGCGATGAAGTTCTTATTCGGGTTACAACTACAATTCGGCATATGATCCGTGAAAAAGATATGTTTTTCCGTCTCGGTGGTGAAGAGTTTGGTTTGTTGATTGCTTATAACAAAGACAATAAACAAATTGATATTTTTGAACGTATCTGTGATGCGGTCGCTAACTTACCGCATTATAGCGAGGATATTGAATTTCACGTCACCATGTCTGGTGGTGCTATCACTACGTCTTCGATTGATCAAATTAAATCAATTAAAAGCATTATAAAGCAGTCGGATGAACTTTTGTATGCAGCTAAGGTCGCAGGTAAAAACCGTGTACTATATGGCGATTTTAACAGCCGTAATCCAATCGAATCCTAAGGTCGCTAAGTCTTCAATTTACGCTTCTAATTCAGCGCTGAAAAGTCGCAGTCGCCACTCCATAATGATTGAATTATTCGTGTACTCGATAACTAATTATGAAGTGAAATTATTAGCGTTCCCATTTTAATGATTATTAAAACCAAGCTGCTATAAGTAGGTGTTAATGTTGTTTTAAAATTACATTTTATAGCATTTTTGTTACTTAAATAGAGCTTTGGTTTTTTACTGTGTTTGATTTGTGTTTCATTTACAGTGAATTATTGAAAATATGACGTTGTAAAATATTAACATGTCAGTAACCTTATGAAATAAGGTAAATAAGTAAGATCTATATAGTTTATAAATTATTTTAAATTGTATGAAAATGATCTTTACTTCCTAATGATTTAGGATTAAAGTCTCGCCGAAATATGCAGTAACCAGCAACTGGTGTACATATAGTCGCATAACCTACATTTAAACAACTTAACTTGAGGATACAAGGTGGGAACATTCGCCTGCACAAACCCACGAAGCAGTACTTTCGTACCTGTTGTTGGTTTGTCATTTTTTGCTATTGCATCTGGCTTTTTAATGAGCCTAATTCCGTTATCACTACCATCATTTGGTCTAAGTCTGACACTAACACCTTGGCTAGTAAGTATCTTTTATCTGGGACTACTAATTGGTTCATTACAGATAGAAAGAGTCGTCGCCAGAATAGGTCATCGCCTTGCGTTTATTTTATTTTTAAGTGTGTTGTTATTATCAATATTTTTAATGATCGCAGTGCCTACGGCCGCAACGTGGTTAGCGTCTCGTTTTATTGCAGGTATTGCTGTAGCTGGCGTATTTGTTGTTGTTGAATCTTGGCTATTAATGGCTGACACAGCAAAACAACGTGCAAAGCGTCTTGGTTTATATATGACATCTCTATACGGTGGTAACTCACTTGGTCAGTTAGGACTTGTACCAATCGGCGTCGAGGGGGTTTTTCCTTATAGCATGGTGATTGCTGTATTGTTGATTGCCATACTACCACCACTATTAATTAGAGTAGGACAACCTGATTGTACTGGCCATCAAAAGATCAAGTTAGCAGAACTAAAAACACTTAGCCGACCTGCAATTTTGGGTTGCTTAGTGTCGGGTATGTTAATGGCACCTGTTTATGGTTTGATGCCTTTGTATATTAAAGCGCAAACAGGTAGTGCTGAGCAGACGGGAATGTTGATGGCGATCATTATTTTAGGTGGCATGTTAGTACAACCATTAGTCAGCTATTTATCACCAAAAATGAGTAAGACATTGCTAATGTCTTTATTCTGCTTGCTTGGCGTGTTAGGGATTATCGGGATATTAACGACCCGTGATTCGGTGTTATTAAGTTCAAGCTATATGCTATTAGGTGCGAGTGTATTCTCGATATACCCGATTGCGATCTCGCTAGCGTGCGATAATTTAAGCATTAGTAAAATTGTTTCGGCAACAGAGATCATGCTATTAAGTTATAGCGTGGGTTCCGTTGTTGGCCCTGTTGCAGCACAAGGCTTTAAGCATTATAACAACGGCTTAGTTACATACCTTGGTGTTTGCATGTTAACGATGTGTATATACATGCTTATAAAAAGTGCGACATCAAAGCCAAGCGATCATTCTGCTATCTCGCAGTAGGATCACATTAGCCTAGTGAATACAATGTTGATACGGTTAAGCTTGCTGATGGTTTAATCGTATTTTGTTCGTTTTAATCATATTGTCGTTACAGTGTTCGTTTATTTACATTTTAGCCCTTTATGATTATACAGTGTTAAGTGTTCATGCGATTTAAACACGTTTGATTACCAATAAAGTGTTAATTGTTGTTACAGGTATGCAATATAATTCCATCCATATATGATTTTATTCTGGTCAAACCAGCTCGATACTGCGTATTTTGTTAGTTTATATAACTCAACGTGTCTTATTTGAGCGTATTTGTGTGTTCGAACGCTCATTTTTATTCTTTGTTTGTTTTAATTATGTATTAAAAGTGTAAATTTAAAATCACACGAACATTGTGTACATAAACCCTACATAAAAATATAACAAAGGAATGAATCATGGCTAACAATAAACAGCATACTCTGATGGGCGAATGCCTAGCTGAGTTTATTGGCACTGGACTGTTAATCTTTTTTGGTGTCGGCTGTGTAGCTGCATTAGTATTAACAGGCGCTAGTTTTGGTCAATGGGAAATCAGTATTATTTGGGGTATGGGGGTAGCAGTTGCTATTTACTGTACGGCCGGTGTATCTGGTGCTCACATTAACCCTGCTGTGACGATTGCTTTAGCAGCTTTTCACGGATTTGATAAAAGCAAAGTATTACCTTATATTTTCGCTCAGTTATCAGGAGCTTTCTGTTCAGCTGCTTTAGTATACGGCTTATATAACAACTTATTTACTGACTACGAAATCGCGAACGGTTTCCTACGTAACAGTGAAGCAGCGCTATCAACAGCGGGTATTTTCTCAACTTACCCACACCCATCATTAACATTCATTGGCGCATTTGCGGTTGAGTTTGTTATTACTGCAGTATTAATGTTCGCTATCTTAGCGTTAGGTGATGAGCATAACGGTGAACCACGCGGCGCAATGAACCCTGTTCTTATCGGTGTGTTAATTGCTGTCATTGGCGGTTCTTTAGGTCCACTAACTGGTTTTGCAATGAACCCTGCACGTGACTTTGGTCCAAAACTATTCGCTTATTTCGCGGGTTGGGATTATGCACTAACAGGCGCTAAAGATATTCCTTACTTCATCGTACCAATTTTAGGTCCAATTGTAGGTGCATGTTTTGGTGGTTGGTTGTATCCAAAAGTGATTGGTCAATATCTACCATCAGCAGGTCACGGTTGTACTATCCCAAACCAGTGTGATGATGAATCAGCTGAAGGTGTAGTTGCTAAAGTATAGTATGCAACTTTGAATAACACCCAAGCGATTTTGAATACGATATTATTTACAATGAATAAGTAAAATCAATATGTAACATCAGAGAATCGCTTGGGTATATAATTAAATTAATACTTTAATATATAGTTAAATAAGACCTAATTACTTTAAACACTAAGTATAAAGTACTCTACCAAATGAAATATAAAGGACTTCATAATGACTGAGAAAAAATACATTATTGCTTTAGACCAAGGAACAACTAGTTCTCGTGCCGTTATTCTTGACCACGATGCAAATATTGTCAGCGTTTCTCAACGTGAATTTACACAAATCTATCCGCAAGCCGGCTGGGTTGAACATGATCCACTTGAAATTTATGCAACTCAGAGCTCAGTGTTAGTTGAAACGTTAGCGAAAACAGGTATCAGCAGTGATGAAATCGCAGCTATCGGTATTACTAACCAACGTGAAACAACCATTGTTTGGAATAAAGAAACAGGCAAGCCAGTTTATAACGCAATTGTATGGCAGTGTCGTCGTACTGCAGATATGTGCGAGAAACTAAAAGAACAAAATGAAGGTTTTGAAGATTATGTTCGTGAAAACACTGGTCTGGTTGTTGACCCGTATTTTTCAGGTACAAAAATTAAATGGATCCTTGATAATGTAGAGGGTGCTCGTGAAGACGCTGAAGCAGGTAAACTACTGTTCGGTACGGTTGACACTTGGTTAGTTTGGAAAATGTCACAAGGGCGCGTTCATGTAACAGACCACACAAATGCATCACGTACAATGTTGTTTAACATCAATACACTACAGTGGGATGAGAAACTACTTAAGATTCTTGATATTCCACTATCAATGATGGCAGAAGTGAAATCTTCTTCAGAAGTGTATGGTCAAGTGAACATCGGTGGTAAGGGTGGTACGCGTATCCCTCTTGCTGGCATCGCGGGCGATCAGCAAGCTGCACTTTATGGTCAAATGTGCGTAGAGCAAGGTCAAGCTAAAAATACCTATGGTACTGGTTGTTTCTTATTAATGAACACTGGTAAAGAAAAAGTAACATCTAAGAATGGTCTATTAACTACGTTAGCATGTGGTCCACGCGGTGAAGTTGCATACGCACTCGAAGGTGCAGTATTCATGGGTGGCGCTTCTATCCAATGGCTACGTGACGAAATGAAGTTACTTTCAGATGCAAAAGATTCTGAATACTTTGCGACTAAAGTTGAGACTTCAAATGGTGTTTACGTTGTTCCTGCGTTTACTGGTTTAGGTGCTCCGTACTGGGATGCATACGCACGCGGTACGATTGTTGGTCTAACTCGTGGTGTGGGTGCTAACCACATTATCCGTGCAACACTAGAAAGTATCGCGTATCAAACACGTGACGTACTGGATGCGATGCAAGCTGATTCAGGTATTAAGCTAGCTGAACTACGTGTAGATGGTGGCGCTGTAGCAAATAACTTCCTAATGCAATTCCAAGCTGATGTACTAGATACAACGGTATTACGCCCTGCAGTAACGGAAGTTACAGCATTAGGTGCTGCATACCTTGCTGGTCTTGCTGTTGGTTTCTGGGATGGCCTTGACGAACTTTCTGACAAAGCTGTTATCGAAAAATCATTTGAAGCACATGATGATGAAGTAAAACGTCAACGTCGTTACCGTGGTTGGAAACGTGCTGTTAAAGCTGCGCAATCATGGTCTGAAGGTCATGACGAAGAAGATGATTTACTGTAATCGTTTTTAAGTTTGATTGCCAATAGGCTGTCACTTTAAATTGAAAGAGTGCCATTAAGTTATATAGTGGCGCTCTTTTTTTGTGTGATTTTAATGTGTTTTATTGCTATTTAGTCTATTTTCGTCATCAAATTGACATGTTGTTAATAATAAATAGCTATTCGAACATTCATTTAGACACAAGTTTAAATGAAAATGTTCGAAGTGTGAAAATAAATGCTCGAATTCGAAAGTAAGTGGTGATTTTAATATAAAAGTGTTTTATATTAGTTATAGATGTTCGGTAGCGGTCGTTCGCTCAGACAAGAATGTATTAAAGTGAGTTAAGTATGAATAATGGAAACCAGAAAGTAATGACCAATGAAGTGCTAGATCTGCTCGTTGTTGGCGGTGGTATTAATGGTGCCGGTATTGCTGCAGATGCTGCAGGCCGAGGCTTAACTGTTGGTTTATATGAAGCAGCCGATTTTGCTTCAGCAACCTCATCTGCAAGCTCTAAATTAATTCATGGTGGTTTGCGTTACCTTGAGCATTACGAATTTCGTTTAGTATCTGAAGCATTAGCAGAACGTGAAGTATTACTTAAGAAAGCGCCACACATTGTTAAACCAATGCGTTTCCGTTTACCACATCGTCCTTTCTTACGTCCTGCAATACTGATTCGTGCAGGCTTATTCTTGTACGATAACTTGGGTAAACGTACGACGTTACCAGGCAGTAAACAAGTAAATTTAGCGAAATCTGGTTTGCTTAAAAAAGAAATTACCAAAGGTTTTGAATATTCAGATTGCTGGGTTGATGATGCGCGTTTAGTTATTCTAAATGCAATGGCAGCACAACGTAATGGCGCTGAAGTTGAAAACTATTGCCGTGTAGAAAAAGCCGTTCGTAAAGATGGTTTATGGCAAGTCACTATTCTAAACGAGCAAACAAATGTTCGTTTCGAGCGTACAGCGCGTGCATTAGTGAATGCAGCTGGCCCTTGGGTTAAGCAATTCTTCGATGACAGTATGGAAGAAACATCACCACGAAACATTCGTTTGGTGAAAGGTTCACACATTGTTGTGCCACGCATTCATGATGAAGAACAAGCTTACATTCTACAAAATAAAGATAACCGTATCGTATTTGCTATTCCTTACATGGAAGACTTCTCAATTATCGGTACAACAGATGTTGAGTATGTTGGTGACCCACGTAAAGTTGCGATCTCTGACGAAGAGGTTGATTACCTGATTGATGTTGTAAATGAACATTTTGTTAAACAACTTGCACCAAGTGATGTTGTTTGGACTTATAGTGGCGTGCGTCCATTATGTGATGATGAATCGTCATCACCACAAGCGATCACACGTGATTATACACTGGAAATTGAGCAAGAAGGCACACAAGCGCCATTGCTATCTATCTTCGGTGGCAAGTTAACGACTTATCGTAAGCTTGCAGAGTCTGCGATGAATCTAATTTCACCGTACTTTGACAAGTTAGGTGATTCATGGACTGCTGATACAGCGCTACCAGGTGGTGACTTTAACTATCCGCGTACGCAGCTAGTTGAAAATATCTGTTCACAGTATCTATGGTTAAACCCTGAAACAGCTAAGCGTTATGTTAATCAGTTTGGTACAGATTCTTGGGATTTATTTAAAGATTGCAAATCTGAAGCTGATTTCGGTATTCACTTTGGCCAAGGTGTTTATAGCCGCGAAATTGATTACTTGATTGAAACTGAATTTGCTAAGAAAGCGGAAGATGTATTATGGCGTCGTACTAAGCTTGGTTTGTACTTAAGTAAAGAACAACAAGCTGCTGTCACTGACTACATTAATGCACAAGTAGTAAAGCTTAATCCGGTAAAGCTAGATAAAGTTGGTTAATTGCGTAACTCACTACGCTGATTGAACAACTTACATTAAAGCGCTACTAATCATTGATTAGTAGCGCTTTTCTATATCTACTATTTAAGATAATGGTGATGAGTATTCTTTGCATTACATGCCAGAGTAATTGGGGCCGCTACCGCCTTCCGGTGGTGTCCATGTTATGTTCTGTGAGGGGTCCTTAATATCACATGCCTTACAGTGAATGCAATTTTCAGCATTAATCTGGAATTTCACTTCTTTGTCGATAGTTACTATTTCATAGACGGCCGTTGGGCAATAACGTTGTGCGGGTTCTGCAAAGCGGGGCAGATTAGAGCACATAGGGATACTGGGGTCGGTGAGTTTAAGGTGGCAAGGTTGGTCTGCATCATATTGTATATTGGCTAAAAAGACTGAGCTTAACCGATCAAACGTTAATTTGTTGTCTGGTTTGGGATAAATTATGTCTGTGGCGGACCTCACTTTTTGTAATTGGCTGTGATCTGCTTTTGAATCGTGCAGCGTAAAAGGTAAGCTTTTATGTAGTATGTTCTGTTCAAACCATGTAATACCTAACATGGCATTACATCTGTGGGTGATGGGGGCAAAATTGCGAGATTGATATAATTCTTGGTATACCCAAGATGTTTCGTATAATAAGGTGAAATTATCAAGACTTTCCTTATTTAATACGATTGCTGAAAATACGGTTTCGGCACCAACCATTCCTGTTTTCATTGCAGTGTGCGTACCTTTTAATTTTGCCGCATTCAGTGTACCTGCATCGCAACCAAGTAATAATCCGCCGGGGAACACCATTTTAGGCAGAGAATTATAGCCGCCTTTGGTAATCGTTCTTGCTCCGTATGCAAGGCGCTTTCCTCCTTTAAGGTAACGACTAAATGCGGGGTGTAGTTTGAGTCGTTGAAATTCGTCGAAAGGACTGAGATTGGGATTTTGATAATTCAAGTCGGTGATCAAACCAACATAAACCTGATCTTTTCCTAGGTGATATAAGAATGCTCCGCCAGTGGCGCCGTGCTCTGCTAATGGCCAGCCGATACTGTGCATCACGAACCCCGGATGATGAAGGGCTGGATCGATTTGCCACAGTTCTTTAATACCCAGTCCGTAATGTTGTGGGTCTACGTCTTTATCTAACTTATATTTTTCGATCAATTGTTTACCTAGGTGACCACGCGAGCCTTCTGTGAGCAAGGTATATTTACCAATCAATTCTATACCCTGCATGAAGTTGTCTTTTTCTTTCCCGTGTTTATCACACCCCATATTACCAGTGATAACACCTTTGACGCTGCCATCCTCATTAAATGTTAAATTATTGGCAGCAAAACCCGTAAAGACTTCAACACCGAGATCTTGTGCTTGTTGTGCTAACCAAATACACAATTCACCAAGACTGATGATATAGTTATGTTTGTTGTCTAAGCTTGATGGGACTAACATACTGGGAACACGACGGGCAGTGGTCGCATTTTTAAGCAGCCAGGTTTCATCTCGTTTTACGGCATTGATCACGGGGGAGCTTAAGTCTCGCCAATCGGGGAAAAGCTCGTCTAATGCACGGGATTCAAAAACAGTACCGGCAAGGGTATGACCACCAATATCAGCAGCTTTTTCGAGTACACAAACGCTCAGTTTGGTGCCAGATTCTAGCGCTAGTTGGCGCAAGCGACAGGCCGCGGATAATCCAGCTGGACCTGCACCGACAATGACAACATCAAACTCCATTGATTCATGTTTCACGCTTGGCATCCTTATTCAATGACTTATATTAAGTATTGTGTATGTTTGAATAAGCGCCAATCATATTGCAATTAGCGATTAACTAGTTGAATTTGACTGGTAAGTTAAATTATTTTAGTGAAAATTAATGTGCAATCAAAAATAATGGTTACAATAACGTTAATTACTTTCAACCAATATACTCAGTTTAATTTGAGGTTTTATTATGTTTAAAAAATCCCCTTTGGCAATACTATTAACGATGGCGTCTTTCAATACTTTTGCCGCTGAATGTGGTTCAGTGACAATAGCGGATATGAACTTAGGCAGTGCAACGTTAGTGGCCAATATTGATGCTTTCATTTTAACAAATGGTTATGGCTGTGATGTTGAAATTGTACCTGGTAACGCGACGATAACAGCGACGTCGATGATTGAAAAAAACACCCCTGATATCGCGCCCGAATTTTGGACTAACCAGATAAGGACAACATTGGAAAAAGGCGGGGAGGAAGGTCGTATTGTTGTTGCGGGGGATTTACTTTCTGATGGTGCCGTTTCTGGTTTCTGGGTGCCTGCGTATATGGTAGAGAAAGATCCGTCTTTAGCTACGTTAGCTGGTATTAAGGCCAATGCTAAATTATTTAAACACCCAGAAGATCCAAGTCGCTCTGCTTTTATGGCGTGTCCTGCAGGCTGGACTTGCCAGATATCAACCACCAACTTATTCAACGCGATGGGCCTTTCTGACTACGGTTTTGACTTGGTGGATCCTGGTTCCGGTGCTGGATTAGCTGGTTCAATGGTAAAAGCGTACGAAAATAAAGAAGCATGGTTTGGCTATTATTGGTCGCCAACCGCGCTTATGGATAAGTATGAGATGGTACGTGTTGATTTCGGTACTGGTTTTAATCGTGATGAATTTGAAAACTGTACCATCATCGAAGACTGTGAAAACCCGAAAGTGACGGATTATCCTGCCGCACCTGTACAGAGCATTGTCACAACTAGTTTTTCTAAAAGAGAACCAGCGGTTATGCAGTATCTTTCCAAACGTTCATTTACTAATAGCGAAATGAATCAACAGCTTGCTTGGGTAGAAGAAGAGCAAGCCGATGGTGATTATGCCGCAGAACACTTCTTATTGAATAATAAGGCAATGTGGAGTCAATGGGTAACAAGTGATGCAGTTAAAAAAATTAATGCAGCGTTAGCTGATTTATAGCCAATAAATAGCGTTTAGAACGTGTGATAGATACATAATTTAAGGAAGCTGAAATGCTTCCTTTTTAATATCTTCGATATTGAAATCAGTACCCTATTCTAGTTGCTAACTATAGCTGAATAATTAGAGTTGGGTTAAAGTGAAGCAAAATCACGGACTAATATTAACTCGCAATTTTGCTTGATTATCACAAATTAAACTTATTCGATCTTGGCCTTCAGCGCAACAGGGAGGCCTGCTCCGCGTTCACCATCACGAGCCTGGACGAATACTGCACTAGACCATGACGGAACTTCAAATTGACCATTAGTAAAGCTAGCGTTACTGGCTATAGAGTTAGTTTGGTTATGCGTGGTACTCAGTTTAAATCCTATAAGATCGACAGCATGATTACTGTTATCGAGGAAATTACCAATTGTTTGTTCTTGAGGTGTCGCATTAATTATAATAACAATAGAGTCAAGTTTGCTGTCTAAATCCGTTGTTTGTGTTAGGCCATTATCGATGCTCATTACAATTACTCCCGGAATTTGACCTTCTCCTACGTTACGGAAATCAACTCGACTTATAATTTCATCTGCATTCGGTAGCGTCATCAGTGGTGATGCTTTACGAAGTCGAAGCAGCTCTTTGTAGAATTCAAACATCTGCTCTAGGTTTGCGGGACTTGGTTGTGCGTTTGCTGTTTGTATCTTTTCGATTAAGTCATAGTTGGCGGCGTCTTTATCTTTTGCTGGAAGACCTTTATTCCAGTTGTTGTCATTAAGGGTAAAGTCAACACGATTATACCAGTCCCCATAATCGTAGGAATCACGTTGCATAGATTTAGAACGCAGCAGTTCACCACCCATATGGTTAAATGGCATAGCTTGACCAAGTAACACGGTAGAAATGCCGATCGCCTGCATGCGAACGCGATCGTCTAGTGAGACATCGTGTGATATTTTGTACATATTAATGTCCGAAAGCGTCTGGTTATCATGCTTAGAGACATAGTTTTGAGTTTCCCAAGGTTGTTCTGCATAGCCAGCTGCCTGACCATTATAGTCTAACGTTGAACCTTTCTGAGTGTTGCCTTTATAGTCAACAAATTCGAAATTTTTGAGGTTACCGGCCATACCTAAACGAGTGAGATCTATTTGATGCAGTGCACGTGTTAATTCATTTGATACCCCATCATTATTAACATTGGCTGCAATGTCGACTAGCTCATTCGGCATCACATAGGCGCCCGTAGCAAAGCCTTGTGTTTTACGTATACTTTCTCCGGTATCAAATGGACTACCTCCACGTACGGCATCACGCAGTCGATCAGAGAAAGAACCAATACCCGTACCACCTAAGTGTTTTTGGGTCGCTTGAACAAAACGCTTGTCGTCTTGAACTTCACCAAAGTTCCAACCTTCACCATAGAAGTATACGTCTGGATTAACTTGACGGGCAGCCTTAAGTGTTTTCTGCATTTGAGAAAGCGGGTGGTGGCCCATTAAATCCCAACGGAATCCATCAATCTTGTATTCTTTTACCCAGGTTCGAATTGAATCATCGATAAGTTTGGCAAACATTGCATTTTCTGGTGCTGTGTTATCGCAACATGTTGACGTTTCTATCGCGCCAGTATCAGGAACTAAGCGTTGGTAATAAATCGGAACAACTTTGTCTAGTACCGACTTGTCATTCAGGCCTGATGCATTAGTGTGGTTATAAACAACATCCACAATCACATTCATACCTATATCTTCTTTGATTGATTTAACCATTTTTCGGAATTCTAGGATCCGCTTGGAACCTTCGGACTCTGTTGCATACGAACCTTCTGGTACTGTGTAGTGGAGCGGATCATAGCCCCAGTTGTAGCTATCGACGCTACGTACGTATTCATTGAGCTCTTGAACTTTTGCATTGTTTTTGCTGTCGACTTCAGCAAGTTCTGCGAAGGCATCTGCAATAGAGCCATCACTTGTGCAATAGTTTGAAAACTCAGACTGTTTTATCGTTGGATTTAGCTCACAAAGCTTACTAAATGCTTGGTCGATATTTGCTACTTTTTTCGGGTCTTCGTTAATAGTCGCAATATCGAATACTGGCATTAAGTGCAAGTGGGTCATGCCTGCTTTACTTAGTTGCTTAAGGTGAACGACTGGCACGGATTCTTGCTCAGTAAAGGCAAGGTACTTGCCTTTATTCTGTGTACTTTCATCGCGCGCTGAGAAATCACGGACGTGTGATTCATAGATCACAATGTCAGAAAGGTCGCTTTCCTTTTGGGAGTGAGGGGAGGCTAAGTTATCCCAGCCGTTTGGTTTTAACTTGTCGGAATTTAAGTTAATTACCTGACTGTAGATGGAGTTAGTTGAAAGGCTAACTGAATACGGGTCAGTAACTTCATAGCCGTATCCTTTTTGTTCACGAGGTTGGAATACCTTCATTGCATAACGATAGAATTTCCCATCTACTGCGTTACTTTCAAGTTCAACACTCCAGCTACCTGATGTTTTGTCTTCAATCATTGCAATACGTTGAGCTTCTGATTTATTACTATTGTAGATAACCAGCTCGATGCTGCTGGCGGTTGGAGCCCAAAGCCGGAAAGTTACGTCGTTATTATTATAGATTGGACCATATTGCAGTTCCGTGGCTTCTTGGGCAAATAATGCATCCAATGCGCCCGCGTACTGGATACCAGTGGTGGACCGAAACTTACCATTACTGGTTGACGCAATTGCGACCATACTGCCTTTCACTAATGAAGAAAGTGCTATATCTGCTGGAAGAGTGGGTAAAGAAAATGCTGGGTAGTCTGCAAGATGAGGGTATTTGGTTTTTTGCTCTATCGTTAGACTTGTAGAATTCAATATAATTGAAGCACCAGAAACTACCTTCTTAGACTTTCCATCTTTAATGATTTCTTTAACTTTATATTTACCATCATGGTTGAACATAATTTGGACCATGTCAGCATTCGCACCACCTTTCCATACAAGAGTTTTATCGTCTAGCATGATCGCGCTTAAGGTATCGATTGAGAATTCAGATGATGGTCCGGCTAATTTAAAAGCTTGTGCGCGAGTATCGTATTGAGTAGTACTACCTGGAATAAAAGTGACTGAGCGATTATCCCCCATACTTGCAATATCTATTTTGATATTTGAGTCAATAAGCTTATCTTTATTTCCATTACGGAAGATAACATTGAAGCAACCAGATTCTGTATTTGTGACAGGAAGATACCAAATAGGGCCAAACTCATCATTATCGTCTGGGATAACGGAGGTATCGTTCCAATCTTTATTTCTGGCTGTATCAATTAACCCTTCACAACCCCCATCTGGGCTTTTATCTGTTCCCCAGAGATGAAGGGTCATGTTCTCGTGGGGTGTATAATCACCCATGGCATCGTAAATTTGCAATGCAACCATGCCTTCTTGAGGTGCATCAAACGCCCTTGGCTTGATGGTTTCAGGCATGGTGACATCTGTTCCAGCCTGCGGAAGCCCTTTAGCCGTTAGTAGTCCATCTCGACGGGACCCTTCAACTTTTTTAGTGCTATTGTCTGCAACAAAAAATTCTTTTCCTAAATCAGCTTCACTAATAGCTACTTTAACTTGTGTTATCTGGTTTCCATCTTTTGCTTCTAGCGTGCTACATGAATTGAGTACATTTTTATTAAGTAGCCAAACAGGGCCAAATTCATCAGTGCTAGTTGTAGATATGGGTTTTATATTCTTGCAGTTTAGTGTCCAATTAGCGTATGTGGGCGAACTTGACTGTAGTAAGACGTTCGGAGCATCACCGATCATATAGCTAATCACAAATTGTTCTTTAGATGGTAACTGTGCGTCATCCGGTAGGGTGATTGTCGGTCGAAGTTCAATTGGAACTGGTTGTGAAATACTCGGTTCTATTAATTCATCTGGGATCGTGGGAGTGACAGGTTTTGAAGGTGTAGATGAATTGTTATTACACCCTACGGTAATAGCTGCAGAGCATAGCGGTATAATTATTTTCGCAAGTGCTGAATATTTAAATTGTGTCGTATTTTTTTTCACTGTCTCAATCCCTCGGTTATTTATAAAGTTGGCTAAGAGTTCAGAAATAATTAATTATTTCTGTGATGATAAGTAAATGGGTGGCAATAACATCAACCTTTTTAATTAGGTAAAGGGGGGGGGGTAAAGGGGGGAGATAATATTAAATTTGAAATAAATCACACTTATTAGGCTGAGTCTGTAATTAAAGAACAAAAAGTATGGATGAAGGTTTAACCACGTCACTTTTTGTAGGCAAGTATGACAACAAAATGTAATTTATTAGTTATTTACTCTGTAGTTGGGAGTTAAGGAAAAAGCTCAAATTTGTGATTGCCAGTCAGTTTCACATGATAAAACACTTAAATTTCAAATTTTACCGTTTAGTTGATGGTCGAATTGCTTATATCACCATAAATAAATGCGTGTTAAGAATCAAAATTAAGCTTGGCCATGAATAAATTCTAAATAGATAATTAGACCTATACAAAATGAGGTGGAGATCCAATATGCAGAGGAAAGGATTTTTTTATAAAAAGAGTTAGATTTATATTGTTTAAACCAATAACAACACGAGTCAATTATTATGAAACGAAACTTACGATTTGTATCAAACTCAATAATAAAAATTTTGTTAGGTGCTACTTTTCTGCTTGGAGCGCAAAGCAATGTTTACGCTGACACTATTCTTCATGCTTTTAATTGGAAATATAGTGACATCACTAGTCAGGCCCAGAATATTGCAAAAGCAGGTTATAAAAAAGTCTTAGTATCTCCACCATTAAAATCTTCAGGGAAAGAGTGGTGGGCACGTTACCAGCCTCAAGATATTCGCTTAATTGACTCACCTTTAGGTAATAAAGAAGATTTACAGACGTTAATTTCAGCGCTTAAAAAGGAAGGTGTAGACGTATACGCAGACATAGTTTTAAATCATATGGCTAATGAGAGTTGGAAAAGAAGTGATCTAAACTATCCCGGTAGAGAGTTGTTAAATCAGTATAGTAAAAACAGTGAGTATATAAACAAGCAAAAGCTTTTTGGAGATCTAAGTAAAGGGATATTTTCTAGTTTTGACTTTCATCCTGCAGGCTGTATATCTGATTATGGCGATCCTGGAAATGTACAATACTGGAGATTGTGTGGTAACGATAAAGATACAGGGCTACCAGATCTAGATCCAAGTGATTATGTCATTAAGCAACAGCGTCAATATCTTCAATCTTTAAAAAGTATGGGAATAAAAGGCTTTAGGATTGATGCCGTTAAGCATATGAGTGATTATCAAGTTAACCAAATATTTACGTCTGATATAACGTCGGGAATGCATGTTTTTGGTGAAGTAATTACAACAGGTGGTAAGGGTGATTCTCAGTATCATACATTTCTTGAACCATATTTGAATAACACGAATCATGGTGCATATGATTTTCCTTTATTTGCTTCTATAAGGTCTGCATTCTCTTATGATGGAAGCATGTCTTTACTTCATGACCCACAAGAATATGGCCAAGCATTGCCTGGTGATAGAGCCATCACCTTTACTATTACGCATGATATTCCGACGAATGATGGTTTTCGTTATCAAATAATGACTCCTATTAATGAAAAATTAGCTTATGCCTATATTTTAGGTAAGGATGGTGGATCTCCTTTAATTTATAGTGACGCTCTTTCTGATGATGAAGATAAAGATAATCGTCGATGGGAGGATGTTTGGAATCGTGATTATATGGTTAAAATGATTAGCTTTCATAATGATATGAAAGGGAAACAGATGGACACTTTATATAGTGATAAGTGCATGCTCATTTTTAAGCGTGATAAAAGTGGATTAGTCGCTATAAATAAATGTTCTGAAGAGCGTTCATATACTATTGATACATATAAGACGGAGCTTAATTGGTATGTGCCGTATAAGGATAGGTTAAGTAGTCATCGCGAAACTATTACATCTCGTTATCATAAATTATCTGTGCCAGGGCAGACTACCAGAATGCTTGCTCTTTAATTTGAAATTTCAGTGTTTGTAAAAAGGCTCCAAAAGGGAGGCTTTAAAATTTAGAGGGGGTAATATAGAAAATTAAATCAATTTCTTGCCGATAATCGGCAAGACGTGACGAACGATGTTTTATATTTCTTTTAGTTTAACCTGCGCAGCAGTATTGGCTCAATAATAGCCACCTTCCTCAAATTGAAATAGAGTCGTGAGACAATAATATTTAACTATCATTTAGCTGCTCGTTTGGCTTCAAGAATAACAGCTGAATACTCGTTTTTAACACTTTAAGGTAGAGGAACGCTCGTGAATAAGGATATTTTTAACGTAACAGATGCAAGCTTTGCACAGGACGTATTAGAATCGAATGTGCCTGTCGTTGTTGAGTTTACGGCTGATTGGTGCGTCCCTTGTAAAGCAATGGGCCTTACTCTTAACGAAGTGGTCGGAGAGTATGAAGGACAGATCAAGGTCGTCAAATTAGATATCACAGATAACGTGTCGACTCAGAACAAATTTGATGTTCGCGGTGTACCAACATTAATGGTTTTTAAGAACGGTAAAGTGAAAGCAACCAGTGTTGGCGCAATGTCTAAAATGAAAATATTTTCATTTATCGATGGTGCTATCTAGCTTAAAGTTAAGGGGTCAGTTTTAGTACTGACCCCTCTAAATAACATCTTAACTGGTTACGTTTTCAACCAGACCTTGTAGGCTATCTCCTTCAACACGATAAATATTTGTCGTGTAGTAATCCTGACTATATTCAATATTTAACGAAAAATATAAGCTTTGTTTAAGGTTACATTTTATCGCCTTTTCTATTTCGCCACTTAACTTCTGCGTAAACGCTTTATCTCGATGAGGTTTAGCTAATAACGATATCGTAACGAGTATATGAGAGTATTTATACTGAGAACAAGGATAAGCTCTTGATTTGCATACGCCAGCATTCATGTCATTATCATTAATGACTTTCTCGACAGAATCAAAGATTTTATTCGTATCTATATCTAAATTATCAGAATATTTAATTTCTACGTGAGGCATATGAATATACTCCTTGCGAATGATTTTTATGCACTATTTTTGCTCCAAACGGCTAATTTATTACCACTTGGTTCTGTAAAGTGAAAGCGACGACCACCAGGAAATGAAAATATAGCTTGTGTTATTTTGCCACCCGCTAATTCAATATTCTCTTGTGTTTTTTTAAGGTCAGAACTAAGTAAAACAAGTAGAGCTGAACCGTTACTGGTTGTTGATACTAAATCAGATTTGTAAAAACCGCCATCAATACCTTGATCTGTAAATGCGATATAATCTGGGCCGAAATCCTCAAGTGACCAACCAAAAGCTTTCTGAAAGAATAATTTTGTAGCTGGAATATCTTTAGCTGGAAACTCTACATAGTTTAATTTTTCATGCTGAGTCATCAATAACATTCTCCTCGGTGCCGTCGTCTGTTCGCTACGATTTGTTATACAGAATATCGTATAACGTGAATTTTATTTAAATTATCATAAAGGGTATCAAATTTATCATTAATTACAGATGGATAATGAGAGTCTACACGCCTAAGTTGACAATCGAACGAAAAAGATAAACCTTATTATATCTGTATATAATACTGGATTAGCGCTTTAAGGTAGCTAAAAATGCTGCAAAACACACGGCGGTGCAAGCAAATGTTTACGGTTGGGGATTATTTATTTTATAAATACCTTTGACTTTTATTTTATATTCTATAAAGTGCGCAGTCAGCAAGAAAGCCTTTTGTTTACATTCTCCATTTCGTTGTTTTATTCATAATACCTCGCTCTGCAGTTTTTAAGTTCCAGATTTTTGTACGCTATTCAAGCCTATTAAGGCAATTCAACATTAAGATTACAGGATATTATTATGTCTAAAGTTCAAGGTACGGTTAAGTGGTTTAACGAAGCTAAAGGTTTTGGTTTCATCGAGCAAGAAAATGGCCCAGATTTATTCGCTCACTTTAGCGCTATCGCTAGCGAAGGTTTCAAAACTTTAGCTGAAGGCCAAAAAGTTGAATTCACTATCGGCGAAGGTCAAAAAGGCCCGAACGCTGAAAACATCGTAGCACTTTAATTTGCTATGTAGTCAGTTCTAATACTGAGCTGAACAAATATTAAAGAATGGCGAACCTTAATTGGTTCGCCATTTTTTTGCCTATCACATACCGTTGTGCCTTATACTGATATCGTCATGGTCATCTATTTAATCTGATAGAGGTTTTTTTTAGAGGACGACTAAGCGTTAAAACGGGATTTGAGTAATAGTTAAGGAGGTAGTGTGTGTTAAATATGATGAGTTCTATTCATCCTGTAAAATTATGGATAGGTGCAGTATTCAGTTACTTTAAATTGTCATGGCAATATTCGATTTTGACTTTAGTGTTAACTATCTTATTGGTCTGTCGAGTTGCGTTTTATTTATTGTGGTTACCGGCCATTTTCGTGAAGCGTTTATCGATGATCCTGTGTCGTATATTACCTTCGATAGCTCTCACATGATAATGGGTCAAGCAACATGGCCTATATCCGCGATTAACCAAATAGCACTCGATGCGGTTAAAGACGAGGGCTATTTTTCGTTACCGCTTAATCAATATTCACCTGGTGTTACAGCTGGGTTTATTTTTCCTGCCACTAAAATTGACGATTTAAGAGCGCACCTCAAGGCCAACTTGTCGGATAACCTTGTGTTTATTAAGTAAAGTAGTCCGTTGCTATTATGGAAAAAGTACTTTTTTCCTTTATTTTATCGTTGCAGTAGACTTTATCCATCACAACTCACTTACACTTCCTATACTAAGAATAATGCAGTCACAGATTATTAAGCATAGCCGGAATAGGCTTGTAATATAAGGATGTATTATGTTCAGCCCAAGAGAAGTAAAGACCGTTGCCGATGCAAAATATATTATCGAACAGCGAGGTTTAAGCCATGTCAAAGTGGGTCTGTTTGATGCAGATGGCGTCATGCGTGGTAAATATATGAGCAAAGAGAAATTCTTCTCGTCGCTCGATAATGGTTTTTCTTTTTGTGATGTGATTTTAGGCTGGGATTCAAAAGATCAGCTTTACGATAATGTTGAATTTACGGGCTGGCATACTGGCTATCCTGATGCACCCGTGCGTATCTTACCCGAGACTTGTCGTAACCTACCTGCCGAAGGCGATATGTTGTTATTCATTGCCGAGTTCAGCGAGCATGCCGAAGCGGTTTGTCCCCGAGGCACGCTACGTCGAGTATTAGATCGTGCCGACCGTATGGGCTTTGATGTCATTGCTGCATTCGAATATGAATTCTTCATGTTTAAAGAGACGCCTGAATCAGTGCGAGAAAAAGGCTATAAAAATCTAACGCCACTTACCCCCGATTGCTTTGGCTATTCCATGATCCGTAATTCGGTACATGCAGATCTACATCATCAAATCATGGCGTTAGGTGAAGAGATGGACTTCCCATTAGAGAGTCTGCATACCGAAACAGGTCCCGGTGTATTAGAAGCGGCTATCGCTTATGATGGCGCACAGGATGCTGCAGATAAAGCGGCCTTATTCAAAACCTTTATTAAAGTCTGGGCACAGCGTAATAATCTGATGGCTACCTTTATGGCTAAATGGTCAAGCGATTGGCCGGGGCAAAGTGGTCACATCCATATTTCGTTAAAAGACAAAAATGGTAAGGCGGTGTTCCACAACCCCTGTAATGCGTACAACATAAGTGATACTCAACGTCAGTTCCTTGCTGGTCAACAAAAATACATGCCTGAGTTCTTGTCGATGATCGCCCCTACGGTAAACAGTTATAGTCGTATGGTCCCGGGGTTATGGGCACCGCTCGATGCCACTTGGGGCGTAGAAAATCGCACCACCGCACTGCGGATTATTCCGGGAACAGCAAAGTCTCAGCGTATTGAGTATCGTCTAGGCTCTGCAGATGCCAACCCTTATCTTGCGCTAGCTGCTGCATTAGCATCTGGTCTTATGGGCATAGAACAGAAACTAGAACCTTATGCACAAGTAAAAGGGAATGCGTACGAACAAGACCATCCTGAAGCGCTATCGCTACCACGAACCCTGTTTGATGCTGCGCGTAAATTAAAACGTTCCGAAGCGGCCAAAGAACTATTCGGCCAAGCGTTTGTACAGCATTATGCTGCTACCCGCGAGTGGGAAGAACGTGAATTTAGAACACAGGTGACTGATTGGGAACTAGAACGTTATTTTGAAATTATCTAGGGAGAACTCGGATAATGACGAGCAAAAGGCTGCTACAGCAAACTTATTCACCCATCGATAACTCTGTTTACGTTGAGCGTGCTCTCGCCAGTAGTGAAGACGTTAATGACACTTTGCAAAAGGCGGTTGTGGCTCAAGCTAATTGGCACCATGTTACCCTGCAAGAACGTGCTGCGATCTGCCATCAAATGGTCGATGCTTTCGTTGCTAATGAAGATGAGATTGCTAATGAACTATGCTGGATGATGGGGCGTCCAATTCAATATGCACGGGGTGAAGTTGCAGGTTTAGCCGAGCGTGCTCGTTATATGATTGATGCAGCGGATGAAGCCTTAGCGACTATTCAGCTGCCAGAAAAAACAGAACTCCGGCGTTATATTAAACGTGAAGCATTAGGGGCTGTCTTTGTTATTGCACCGTGGAATTATCCTTATTTCACGTCGATTAATGCCATTATGCCTGCCATCATGGCAGGGAATAGTGTGGTATTAAAGCATTCCGCACAGACGCCATTATGTGCTGAACAATTATTCAATGCTTTTCAAAAAGCCGGTTTACCGGATGGCGTATTCCAATATTTACATCTTAGTCATGCAGATACCGAAGCGGTGATCAAGGATAGTCGAATTGATTATGTGGCTTTCACTGGCTCGGTAGCTGGTGGAACTATGGTTGAAAGTGCCAGTTGCGGGCGTTTTATTGGTGTTGGTTTAGAGCTCGGAGGGAAAGATCCGGCTTATGTCCGTGCAGATGCCGATATCGAACATGCGGTCGCAACTTGTATCGATGGTGCATTATTCAATTCCGGACAGTCTTGCTGTGCTATCGAGCGTATCTACGTAGATAGCCGCGTGTTTGACGAATTTGTCCGCAAGTCTGTCGATTTAGTTAAAGATTATCAGCTTGGACGACCTGATGATGCTAATACCACATTAGGGCCTGTAGTAAAAACGTCAGCGGCTGACTTTGTGCGTTCACAAGTACAAGATGCACTTTCTAAAGGGGCTGTTGCGCATATAAATACAGATGACTTTCCGCTGGATGAAGTCGGTACACCTTATCTGGCTCCGCAACTATTAACCAATGTGAATCATCAAATGCGGGTCATGATCGAAGAAAGCTTTGGCCCTGTCGTTGGTATTATGAAGGTAGAAAGTGATGAAGAAGCCATATCACTAATGAATGATTCTGAGTTTGGTCTCACTGCATCGGTATTTACTCAAGATATCGACACCGCTATCGCGATTGGCGAGCAGCTTGAAACTGGCACTTTTTTTGTTAATCGCTGTGACTACCTCGATCCTGCATTGGCGTGGACGGGGGTGAAGAACTCGGGGCGGGGCTGTACTTTATCAACATTAGGTTATGAGTCGTTAACACGCCCGAAATCATTCCACATTAAAATTTTACAATAGTTTTAACACCCGTGTTCAAAACAGAGTTTGGCAATATTTCGCTGTAAGGAGAAGTTATGGAACTTAATCAATTTACTGCTAATTGGCATTATCCCACTGCTATTCGCACAGGTATTGGGCGCATTAAAGAACTTCCGGTCACTTGCCAAGAATTAGGCATGAAATCACCGTTATTAATTACCGATCCAGGTCTAGTTGACTTACCTATAGTGCAAGCTGCGTTAGCCAACTGCCAACAAGCAGGCTTAAAGTGTGGTCTTTTTTCACAAATTAAGGGTAATCCAACAGGTGAAAATGTCACCGATGGTGTGAGTGCATACTGGCGTGGCGAGCATGATGGTGTAATCGCATTTGGTGGCGGTTCTGCACTTGATGCTGCTAAAGCTGTGGCCTTGATGGTAGGCCAAGATCGTCCTCTCTGGGACTTTGAAGATGTGGGTGATAACTGGTTAAACGTGCATACTGAAAGTATGGCACCTGTTGTCGCAGTACCAACTACATCAGGCACTGGTTCAGAAGTAGGGCGCGCCTCGGTGATCACGGATAGAGAACATCATATTAAACGCATTATTTTTCATCCGAATATGTTACCTGCTATCGTGATTTTAGACCCTCAATTGAGTGTAGGGTTACCTGCTACGTTAACCGCAGCAACCGGTATGGACGCATTGTCCCATGCCTTAGAAGCGTATTGTGCTAATAATTATCACCCTATGGCGGAAGGTATTGCGCTAGAAGCTATTCGTCTAATTAAAGAATACCTACCGCGCGCTGTAGAAGATGGAAGCGATCTTGAAGCGAGGGCGCAAATGATGACTGCCTCAACGATGGGGGCTACCGCTTTCCAACGAGGCCTTGGTGGTATGCATGCACTCGCTCATCCTATCGGTGCGCTTTACGATAGTCACCATGGTTTAGTAAACGCTATCTTAATGCCTTACGTTTTAAAGGCGAATCGCACTGCCATTGAAGTTAAGCTAACGCGTTTAAGTCGTTACCTAGCGTTGGAGGAGACGGACTTTGATAGCTTTTTAGACTGGGTATTAACGTTGCGTAAACAACTTGATATTCCTCATTCTCTGGGAGAGATTGGTATTGATGCTGAGCGTGTAGTTGAAATCGGAATTATGGCTGCGAAAGACCCATCGGCAGGTAGCAATCCTATTAAACTTGATGCGCAGCAATACGACGATATTTACTTGTCAGCGATACATGGCGACTTGTAGGTGTGACCAGTATGGAGGTGAGGGAATGAAAGTCGGTATTCTTCAATGTGATGATGTACGGCAGAGCTTACAATCTGATTTCGGTGATTATGCCGCTATGTTTGAGGCCTTATTTCATCAAGTCGATGAAGCATTAGAACTTAGTTTTTATCTGGTGATAGATGGTCAGCTTCCACAACATATTGATGAATGTGATGTGTATGTTTGTAGTGGTAGTAAATGGGGGGTTAACGATGAGGATTTTTGGATCCGCCAACTGGAGGACTTTATTCGTTCGCTTTATGTAGCTCGTAAAGGCTTGGTCGGCATTTGTTTTGGTCATCAGCTCATGGCAAAAGCACTCGGCGGGGAAGTTGAAAAAAGCCCACTGGGTTGGGGTGTCGGTATTGCGCATGCGAATGTGTTAGCTGAGCCAAGCTGGATGCAGCCGAAGCAAGCTAATATCGCGCTCGTTGTTTGCCACCAAGACCAAGTCTGTAAGTTACCCCGTCGTGCAACCGTATTGATGAGCAATGATTTCTGTCCTTATAGCATGTTTCAAGTGGACTCTCACTTTCTTGGTTTGCAAGGACATCCAGAGTTTACCTCGCTATATTCCGAAGCACTGATGGATCAGCGTCGCGATATTATTCCAGCCGATACTATCGAGTCAGCGATGGCGTCACTCAGCTATCAAGCAGATGATAAGCTCATCACCAAGTGGATCTTAGCGTTTTTAAGGCAGACTATGGTTACGAGGCTCTTGGTGCGAACATAATAATAGCCATACCAACAAGCGCGACTGAAGCGCCAATCATATCCCACATAGTTGGTTTAATACCATCTACGCCCCAGAGCCATAGCATGTCGACGAAAATGTAGACACCACCATATGCGGCATACACACGGCCTGCGGCTTCTGGGTGAAGAGATAGCAACCATGCAAACAGTGCCAGACTTGCTGCTGCAGGGATTAGCAGTAATACACTCTTATCTTGTTTAAGCCAAAGATAAGGTAAATAACAGCCAATGATTTCAGCAATAGCTGTAATAAAGAAAAGTGCGATCGTTTTTAATTCAAACATGGTATCCGTTTATTTCTAAGTAAAGCGAAAGACCTCAGTTAGAGGCAATAATTATGAGTTAACGCTGCACAGCGGCCTTGTGAAACAGGCGCTTGTTTTGCGGGTTTTATGTAAAACGACAGGTTTACAAATCCGTTGCTGCTACTTGTTAGCTTTGCTCCATTTTGAGATAAATCCTGCAAACTCTGTAGACGAATAAGATCCACCTTGCTCTAAACCGCCCGTATTTTGATCCCCTACGACTTTACCTTCTGAATCGATAATAACGAAATATGGATAACCTTTTGGTTCTGGGAGATAACTTAGAAACTTTTGATTACTATTTTCTTCACTAACATTTAGCTTCATTACAACAAATGTATCTTCCAAATTCTTTTTAATTGACTCATTTTTCTTGATGAAAGAGCCTAAACGATGACACCAGCTACACCAATCTCCACCGAGGACGATTAAGATTAGTTTATTGTCTGGAGATGCATCCTGCAGGGCAAGTTTAAAATCTGAAAATGGATCTCTTTGGGGATCATAATTCTGATTATATGGCTTACCATTGAAGGCAAAAGCATCTAAACTTACTATCAAGGTTAAAGCTATAATTAAATTTTTCATTTACTTCCCTAAGTTCAGTTATATTCGATGAAGCTAACGCCCTTGTCACTGGCTAAATTGTAGCGAAGACTTTTGGCATATAATTGCGAAGCAATGGCAAAAGGTGTTGCAGAAATTTAGTCCTGTGCACGAGCGTGCTAAGTGCCATTAGCCCAGTCTAGAAAAATGGTAATCATTTGTTCTAACATCATAGGTCCGCTAGCACCTTTAAATTTATTATCTTCTACTTTACATATTACCCAGTTATTATCTGAATTGTAGCCAATTTCAGTTTGGTTAAATGGGATGTTTTCTAGAGATGTACCTTCTAGATCTATTTCAATATTCCAGCCCGGGTTATCTAGAGTATCGATTTTAATACCGAAAGAATGTTCCCAACCGTCGTCACATTGAGATAAGTACCACTCTTGAAGATTTGTAAAATTACTCATAGTTTTCCTAGCCCGCGCTTTTCAGTGGGCGACTTGATGCGATTGTTAGCTGCTTGGCTTAAACAGAGAATTGTATCTCACCTGTACTCTACTTTGAGTAGCAACCTGTCATGCACAAGAACTCGAGCATAAACGCCTTCTCGGAGTACGCCTTTATTGGCTATAGATACGTGATACCCCGGAAAAGATGTGAAGTAGTCTAACTCAAATTTGTGCCCATCAATTTCGATCAAATCACCGGGTGCATGGCCATGCTGGGGCTGCTGTCTTAAAACAAGAACTGTCCCCTCAAAGGTTTCATAATTACTATTTGAATATTGCATATAAGTATGCAAATGCTCAACAACTTTAAAGCTCACCAAAAGAAAGCCGCCTATTCCCGCGCAAACACCCCATAACAGCAAAAAAATACGATGCTTCAGCTTCTTGAACTTCCAAGCCACAAAAAAAATGACTAACCCTATAACCCCGAATAAAGCTAAAGATGAAACTGCATCATCAAAGTTCGTAACTGTGATCTCATATGCAATATTAATTTTCAACCTCTCTTAAAGCAGCTAACGCCGTTTTATGTTGCATTAACACAAGGGTAACCTATTTCTGAAATGTCTTTTTCTAGTTGTTTTAAAGATACTTCAGGGTTTATTTCTTTAACTAATTCATCAGTTAAAGGTAAGTTATTGTAGATCTTCTCAATTACAGCAACCTCTAAATCCACTTCATAATATTCTTGAGCGAAAACCCTATAGGTATCAGGATTTCTATCAAAAATTTCTAAAAGGTATTCTGAACCATCAGGATCTTCGTCATCAACAAATTCGAAGTCTCCTCTATCCCATGAGTCTGCAGAATGCAATTTCCAGATGCAAAATGAAATACTATCCATAGAAAAAGCTGGTTCTTTAGATGCAGGTAAGAATTCTGGTGGCAACCCTTTTAATAAATCTGGCCATGGTAACTGGCCATCAGTACTCCAAGATGAAATTACAGACTTATGATCAAAACCTTTAACAAAGAAGCCAGCTTTATTGAACAGAACAGAGAAGTCATCACCGCAACCATTTTTCATCGAGCCCATTTTCTCGTTATCATCCCATTTTGAGTTGAACGAATAAAAACGCTCATCCCATTCAGGAGACATAATTGCATCTAGCATTGCAAGTGATTGGAGTAGCTTTTTTAACTCCAATACTTCTGGCATTGAGTTTAAATGTCTAGTTGATATGGCATCCAATGCTGGAAACTTCTTTTGCAACATAACTGCTTTCTATACGGAATTCTGTATAACGTGAATTAATATTTAACTTAAATAATATCAAATTTATTATACTTAACAAGTAGATAATTGGTAATTGCTGAGTTTTAATCAAACAAACGAGAGACAAAAACAAGAATTTTATTTATACGGACCCATATAAGCAGACGAACAATCAATATACTCGTTATACTTCAGATGATTATAAATTTGATTACGGGAAAATAAAGCCTATTTTTCCGTTTAAACAGACTCTTCTGGAATGACTGTATGAACAAACATGAACTCGATGTCATTGTTTCCGATGTTAAAAAATGTACCTTGTGCGAACCTGACCTTCCACTGGGAGCAAGACCTGTATTGCAAATCGATACTCAAGCCAAAATACTGATAGCAGGGCAGGCGCCAGGTATTCGCGTGCATGAATCGGGTATCCCATTTACAGATCCAAGTGGTGATCGTTTACGTCAATGGATGGGCATTGATAAAGACACATTTTATGATGCGACTAAAATAGCTATTTTACCGATGGGCTTTTGTTATCCGGGAAAAGGTAAGTCAGGCGACCTGCCACCAAGACCCGAATGCGCTCGAACATGGAGAGCTGAAATATTAGCTGCAATGCCGAATATTGAGTTGATATTGGTTATCGGTATTTATGCGCAGAAATGGCATATGGGTGACGTAAAGCAGAGAAATCTCACCGAAACAGTGAAAAACTGGCGAGACTATTGGCAAAAAATTGGCCAGAACGATTACCACTGCCGCATCCTAGTCCACGTAATAATATTTGGCTTAAGAAAAATCCTTGGTTCGAACTAGATGTACTCCGCATCTACAAGCACGGGTGGCACTGTTGGTTAGCGAATAGTAAGCGTATTAGATAAATAGATTTTGTTCTAATTCTAATAGGCGTTTCTTTAATGACAAGCCACCGCCGTAACCGACTAGCTCACCTTGGCTACCAATAATACGATGGCAAGGAATGATAATCGCTAATCCATTAGCACCATTCGCATTACCAACGGCTCTGACTGCTTTTTCATTGCCAATGGATAATGCCAAATCTAAATATGTCGCCGTTTCACCGTACTTTATACCTTCTAGTGCATGCCATATCGATTTTTGAAAATCTGTGCCGACCAATAGCAGCGGAATATCAAATACGCTGCGTTCACCAAGGAAATACTCCTCAAGCTGGGCTTTTGTTTGTTCTAAAACGTCGTCATTTTGTTCGACAAAGGTAGCATTAAGGCCCCGCTGAATACGGTTATCAACTGACGTTCTCATTTTACGATAACGAAAATCACACAAACACAGTTTGCCTTCATACGAGCCAAGTACAAATTCGGCATAAGGGTGTTTAAAGTATTGAATGTTGATATTCGTCATCACATGTCCTTGTTTAGATACGTTATAAAATAGTTCTGGAGTCTAAAGCTGCATATATATTAGCATTCTTATGTCTAAATTATTAATGCGTTAAGATAAAGACACGAAGTTATTTTTACTACACCATTATTGATAATGATTATCATTCGTAATATATTGGTCATATTCGCATTTACAATGTTTAAGCGTTTTTATATCTAGATTTTCAATCTTTCATCACATTTAATTACTGGAGTTTATTTAATATGATTAACCGAAAAATTCTTGCTGTAGTAGCATTAATGGCATGTAGTACCGCATTACAAGCTGCTGAGCATACTGTAAAACTGCTAACTTCATCTGCTAATGGCATGATGGTAATGGAACCTGGCTATCTTAAAATAGCTTCAGGTGACAGCGTTAAATTTGTGCCTTCGGATGCAAGCCATAATGCGAGTGCTTATTCGATTCCAACTGGTGCTGCAAAATTTAATACGGCAATGGGTAAAACAGAAACCGTTAATTTTAAAAATGAAGGTGTCTATATTTATAAATGTAATCCTCATTTGGCTCTTGGGATGGTTGGGGTTATTCAGGTTGGTTCAGCTGTTAATATCGAACAAACTAATACCGCAGTAGCTCAGCTATCAACAAAAATCATGATGAATAAAGAGCGCTTACCTGGCTATATTGCACAGATTAAATAACCAAAATATTTAATGAGGCGTTAACGGGGGAGGGGGAAGTTACTTCGACCTAGCTGAATCTAAGCCGCAAGGTGATATGATCCTGAAGGGTAGATGTTGAGACGTCTGACTATCAAAATGTTAGGTTAAAAGAGGGGCGTATGCAAAAAATAGCAGATAACATTTGGATTTTCGATGGCGAACCGGTTTCATTTTTAGCATGTCCGTTTACGACAAGAATGACCGTTGTCAGGCTATTTAGCGGTGATTTATGGATTCACAGTCCAATTAAATTAACAACCGAATTACAGCAAACAATTCAATCTATTGGTTCTGTTAAGTATATTGTTGCTCCAAATCATCTTCATCATTTGTTTATCGCTGACTGGCATAACGCATTTCCGAAGTCTAGCTTGTTCGGCACAACCGAAGTTATAAAAAAGCGACAAGATATTGCATTTCATTTTTCTTTAAATGACGAACATGATTGGCCTTGGAGCTCAGAAATAATTCAAGTATTGGTTTCAGGTTCAAAGCTAATGGAAGAAGCCGTTTTTTTTCATAAATCTTCAAAAGTGTTGATTCTAACCGACTTTATAGAGAACTTTCCAAAGTCTAATTTTAATTGGTGGCAGTGTATATTGGCTAGCATTGTAGGGATTGTCGCTCCCAATGGCAAAACACCATTGGATTGGCGAATCAGTTTTAACAAAAGACGATTAAGGGAACATTTAATCAAAATTAAATCATGGAATCCAGAAATAATTGTAATGGCTCATGGTGATATTGTAGATGTTAATGGGGGGGATTTTTTAGAAAAATCATTTTCATGGCTGGATTAAAGTATATACAAAGTATTACGTCATAAACCTTACTGCGTAACAAGGTTGTATCTAAGTTTGGTCTTAAAGATCTATAGGGCACTTAGCCGAAATTGAGCCAAGTAAATTAAGCTCAGATTATAAAATTGGTGATAGGGTCGGAATATTTATTCTATCTGCTAATGAGCATAACGAGATTATTCTCGAAGATAGTGATAAGGCATTGTATTCTAGACTGTTAATGCTTATTGTTGTTACAGACTAGATTTACGGAGAGAGCTAATGAAATATCCCAAACCACTGCAACAAGGTAGCACTATCGCTATTACTGCGTTTTCGTCAGGAATTGAAAAAAAACATGACGCTAGGTTTAGAGTCGTGCGAGATAACCTTGAATCTAGAGGCTTCAATGTCGTTGTTGGAAAGTGCCTATACGGGCAAAATAAACACGTAAGTGCACCAGCACAGAAACGTGCGGATGAGCTTATGTCATTTCTTATGGATGACGAGATTGACGCTATCTATCCTCCTTGGGGCGGACAGTTGGCGATTGAACTCCTTCCGCTTATAGATTTTACCAAACTTCAAACTGTAAGGCCAAAATGGATCTTAGGGTTTTCCGACGTGAGTACGATAGCTGCCGTGTTTGCGAGTAAACTGGAGTGGGCAACTGCACACTGCTCAAATTTGATGGATTTAACCAGCGAAGCTAATGATCCATTAACAGCTAATACACTGACGCATTTAAGTACTGCTACTGGAGGTTATTTTTCGCAAACCGAATCGAAATTATATGCGAGTAGCTGGCCAGATATTGTTACTGAGCCAACCTCTGGAATCATGCCTGATACACCAACTAACTGGAAGTGGTTGGTAAAACCTGAATCTGGTTCATCAATAGAAGGTCGGTTAATTGGCGGGTGTTGGGATACGCTATCTCATCTATTTGAAACTGAGTATTTAGATATAAAAAGACTATCTCAGTGTTACTCTGAGGGCGTCGTCTTATATCTAGAAAATGCTGAAATGCCACCCACTGAGCTTGCCAGAACAATTTTAAGCATGAAGTTCCGGGGCGTATTCTCATGTATCAGCGGGTTGCTTCTCGGCCGAAGTGCAGCTGCTGAACCAAAAAGTGATCAGAGCCTTAGCTATTATGAGATATTGGAAAAATACCTGATGGATATAGGGGTCCCAGTCATGATAGATCTGGATATAGGTCATGTTCCACCAAACTTAACGTTAATCAATGGCGCAATCGTAAAGGTTGAACTAAATGAGATTGGGATCTTGCATCAATACTTAAAGTAATACTTCCTTTTTATCCATCACATTCAAGTTCATAAATAGATTTCAACCATTTGATAAAAGCGACTAGTTTTGGGGTGGGGTTGTTTGCATGAACAACAAAATATGACCGGCCTGTGTTCAAGTACAGTTCAGGATAGAGATTAATCAAGGTTCCAGCTGCAATCTGTTTTTTTACCATTTCTTCACGACCAAGCGCCACGCCATGATTTAATAACACAGCATCTATGGCTGATATTGAAGTATTAAATGATATAGATGGGATCTCTTTATAATCGATATTGAATGTTTCAATCCATTGTTGCCAATTAGGAAAGTCCGAGCCTGCAATCGTAAGGTCATGAATTAAGGTTGTATTTATTAAACCCGTAGGATGAGATAAATAGGGATGATTCTTAAAATATTCAGGAGTACAGACCGGAAATACCTTTTCGTTACTAAATAAAATGTCACTTTCATTTTTCCATCCTGATTTAGCATATCGCACAGCGATTTCAGACTGGTTATTAAATATATCAATAATATCATCTGAAATATCCAGTTTTAGGTTTATATCTGGGTACATTTCTCTAAAAAAATACATGTTAGGTATCAACACATGGCTTGCAAAAGAAGGAGGAACAGATACTGTTAACGTTCCTTTTTCTGTAATATTTTTAAGTGATTGTGCACTTTGGGAAAGCATTTCGAAAGCATCACGAACATCTAAGATAATATCAGAAAAATCTTGGTTAATCGTCAGCCTTTTTACTCCTGATACTTTTCTCCGAAATAATTTATAACCTAAATAGGCTTCATAGCTACGAACTAATTGCCCAATCGCTTCCGGGGTGACGCCAATTTCTTTTGCTGCACTTGCATAGCTGCCAAGCCTTGTTGTGGCTTCGATTGCTCTAAGTGAATTTAAATGAGTTACTGTTTTATCCAAAGATTTCCTTTGTGTACTGATGATAAAGTCTAGTTTGTTTATTACCGACTCGCAACGGATAATTAGTTTATGACTTTGGTAATGGCTGCGATGTCATTATTAACTAATGTTCTTTTTTGGAGAAAAATCATGTCTAAAACAATGAAAGCGATCGTGATGTCAGCATTTGGTACACCTGAAGTTTTATCTGTTGCTACTATTGCTATGCCTCGCCCTAAAAACAATGAAGTATTAATCAAAGTTGAAGCGGCTGGTATTAATCGTCTAGATCACTATATTCGCGAAGGCGGTGTAAACCCAAATATAAACTTTCCTTTTATTTTGGGCTCAGATGCCGTCGGTCATGTTGCTGAACTCGGCAGTCAAGTGACTCAATTTACCCTTGGAGAGCGCGTTATACCTATGCCTGGTTACCCTGTAGATCCGAACGATCATGATGCTGAAGTATTAGGGACATCAAAGTCGTACGCTATTCGTGGATTAATTGAGCACGGTGCTTATGCGCAATACATGGTTGTGCCTGAAAATTGTCTATTAAAAGAAACCACGGGACTACCAGCAGAATTATTAGCAGGGTTACCTATGCCATTAGTGACTGGGGTTAGGGCAGTAAAAGAAGTAGGGGAAGTTAAAGCGGGTCAATATGTACTTGTACATGCTGGCGCATCAAGTACTGGTTCAATGATGATCCAAGTTGCTAAAACACTGGGTGCAAAAGTTGCGACTACTACACGCACCGATGATAAAGTTGAATTCCTAAAATCCATTGGTGCCGATTTAGTGATTAGCGGTAATCCTGATAACACTGTTGAGTTAATTAATGAATGGACTAACAGCGCTGGTTTAGATGTTGTCATTGATCAATTAGGTGGAGATAGCCTTAGACAATCAGTTGAATGGGTTAAACCTTTAGGTATTGTTGTTTTAATGGGTAATGTTCTTGGATTAGAGTCAACGATCCCTGTCAGAAGTCTGTTTTTCCCACAAAAACAAATAAGAGGCACGCTGATGGGCAATGTAAGCGATCTCGAATGGGGGCTTGAACAAGTCAAAAACGGTAATATAAAACCCCAAATAGACACCGTATTTACGCCAGAACAGGCAACCGAAGCACACCAATACTTAGCCGATGGTAAAGCGCTAGGTTTAACGGTATTTAAATTTTGATGGTGAATTTTCCGCTTCCTGATGCGCCTAAACCAATCGGCTCTTACGAACCCTACATTATACGTAATGGGATAGGGGCTATTTCAGGCCAGTTTCCAATTAGTGACAATAAGTTAATTTATACAGGGAAAGTAGGGGCTGAGTTATCGCTAACCGACGCAAAAATAGCAATTGAAATTGCGACATTAAATGTATTGTCGCAACTAAAAAATGCCACTGATAATTTTGCTACGCTTGATGGTATTTTAAGAATGGATGCTTATATCGCGAGCGTGGATGGTTTTTACCAGCAAGCTGAAATTATAAACACAGCCTCTAATTTACTTATACACGTATTAGGTGAGAAAGGAAAACATGCTAGAAGTGCGATAGCTGTATCGCAGTTGCCACTTAATTCAAGTGTTGAACTTGTTGTTACTTTCGTAGCAGGTTCAAAGTAAGCTTAATTTTTCGATTCGCTCCACCTTTAGCCCGTAAATAGATCATTGTAGCCATATTTACTCATGTCTAATAGGCCATATCGATGAGCTTATCTCAAGAGTAAAATACCGATTATATTTCTTTGATTAAATTTTTGTTAGAATTTCCTTTTTACTATTAAACCAACCTAGCGTCCCTTCGTTTGCTGTTGTAGTTATATTTTGTAATGAAACTTGTCCTTTAATCTCAGAATCAGAGCTATTCTATCCAATATTGGATTAGCCTATAACCTAACTTACATCTTTATGTTTAAAAAGTACTTTAATGGTTCAATCGTGTGACGTGATTTTATATTACAGAGCACTGTGATACATAAAAATACATAAAAATACATAAAAATACATAAAAATACATAAAAATACATAGCGGTATGTATAAGTACTTAACAGTACAAAATAGTGCATTATTATTTTAAATAACGTTATTATTAGTTTTAATTTAAGAGCATATTTGTATATCGAAGTGTAATATACACACTTAGTTATTAGATTTATGGTCTCATTAATATAAATGGAGTAATTAAAGTGGCGCATACAGTTTTTGAAAAAAAGGTTCAAACACGAAGGAAGAGAGCATTACTACTCTTAACCTATATTTTATTCATGGTCTTTGGAAATTTATCCTATGCCCTAGATATTATAAGTATTTCTAATGAAAACCTGGATGTAGATAAAGCTGATATTCGTGTTGTAACAGATAATACTTCTCGTGTTTCTATCCAGTACGGATTAAATAGTGCCAATATGACAACCAGCCAATGGTCTGAGTCTGGAAAAGAACATATTATCTCATTGAGGGATCTAAAGTGGGCGGCGGTTTATCATTATAGCGTGATAGTAAAAACCGAACACGACGAACAGATTAGTAGTGGAGATAATTTACTGCGCTTAAAGAAAACGAGTAATAGTATTCCTATACCTGTAATTGAATCAGTTAGCATTAATGATGTGACCGCAACTAGTGCTACCATCAAGGTCAATGTTGACCGTCCCAGCAGGCTGTTTATTCGTTACAGACATGGTTCTCGGTACGTTACAGAAACAACTGATTTCACATATAGTTATGAATTTAACCTCGATCAACTGGCAGCAGGTAAAGTTTACCACTTCCATGTTGTTGCCGAAGGTGAAAATGGGCAAATCATAAAAGATAGGGACCGTTTATTACGCTTATCCTCGAAAACTTATAAAACAAGAGTACAAATTACTCATCTTAGTGTTATCGAACGTGGCGACGAGTCTGCAACACTAAGCTGGCGAACCAATAAACCAACTACTGGGATGGTCAAATATGGATTAACAGAAGACTTGGAAGAAGATAGTATTACATTACCATTAGCTAAAGAACACCAAGTTACTATTAATAACTTAAATAACGATACACACTATTTTTATAGAGTAGAAGCCAATGTTGATCCTAAGGATACTATTCAATCAAAAATGCAGTCATTTGATACATTAGATTCACAAGAAGGTGAACCAACTATTATCGAAGTTGACAATGGATACCTTACTGAAGATGGTTTAACAGGGTTTGTAAAAATAACTACCAGTGAAGATACAAAAGTATGGATTGATTATGGGTTTAATCATGAGAGGACTTACCAGTCAGCCATTTCCGATTTTAACTCAACACATGGTATTGCATTACCATATTTTAGGGCGGAGCGAACTTATCACTATAATATTAATATTGAAGATGCTGATGGGAATATTTTTAGAAGCAAGAGAAGGTCTATTAAGTATGATGAAGTAACTGTCATTTCTGATGCGGTTATTACCACCCTGAAGGGGCATACAATCAACAGTAACCCAGCAGAAGAAATAAGATTATGTAAAAAATTTGATATTGGATCAATAAGAGCTAACAGTAAAGTAAGACTTAATTGTTTACTTGACCTGAATGGATTAAGCTATCAATTACCTCCTAATGTAAACCTGCTATCTTATGGCGGTGATATCATTAATGGAACATTAATTTTTGCTGGAGGTAAAATTGATGGTAAGTTATTGAATTCATCTATTCATATTGGTGGGGACGTCCACTTATCTAATGCTAATTTTGTTTTTGATAACCAGCGTTGGGGGGTTGTTGAAGGTATTGTTAATAATGAACAGGCAAAGGAAAATACACGTTTATTTCAATATGCCCTTAATCAGGCACACAATGTTCACGCAAATGTATTTCGTATCAATAAATTTGATGCTTCGTTCTGGGTTGGTAATTACAAAAAATTTAATAGTACTGAGCTGTCTGGAATTACACTGCCATCGAATATCAAACTATCAATGAGACATGACACTATTTTAAGAACACAAGCGAATGGTTATGCGCGTTATGCATTACTGGGTCTCTATAATGCAGATAATGTTACCATAGAAGGTGGTGTGCTAATTGGTGATCGTGATACACATGATTACAAGGACCCTCAGTCTCCAAAGCCGTATTGGGGACATTTAATGAAAATTGGTGGTAGTCGAAATGTTACTATTAAAGGGGTCACATTTAAAAATGCAACTGCTGACGGTCTTTCTATTCATTCCCTTGGAACTTATAAACGTACGGGGAGCATTGAGACTAAAAATATTTTGGTTACTGATTGTTTATTTGATAATAACCGAAGACTAGGAACTGCGATTACATCAGGTAGTGAAATTATTGTTGAACATAATACATATCTAAATTCAGGGCAGCCATCTGAGGCATCTGAGAGCGTTTCTCCTGCTTGGGCAATTGATATTGAAGGTGGATATAAGGATCATGAATATTTGGAGCGTCCTTACAACATAACTATTCGTAATAATATAGAGCGTAATAGTTACCGTGGAGCTTTTATTGGGGCGATTGGAGATGGGATTACCATCGAAAATAACAATACGGAAAATACCATCGCTCTTGGTTCAGTATTTAATTCAAAAGCATTCAATAATACGATCACAAGAGATCTAAACAAAGAGTACCTTAATCCAAATGGTCTATCGGTCGCTTATGACGGAGAAAAAATGTTTTATCCTACAGAGGAAGTGGTCGGTAATAATGAAGTTTATAATAATAAGTTAATAAGGGCTAGAATGTACATTTCTGGGTCAGGTAATTCTATTTTTAATAATAGTATTTCTAATTCACTTACTGGAATTACGATACAAAAAGCAAAAAATGCCGAAATATATAATAATAGCGTTCATTCAAATGTAGAAAACTCAATTGGTCTTTCTGCACGTGACAGTATAAATAATGTGAATGTTTATGATAATGATTTTAATATTGAGGGTCTTGCTATAAGATTCATTAGTATTAATGAGAAACTTGGACATGAAAATTTTAGTATGTACTTAAATAACAATCGCTTTACTTCGTCTGGGTACAATAAAGCAGCGTCTGTAAGTAGGTCACGTAATGTTTATTTTAATGAGAATAATTTTAGCAATATTGGCTTTATAATGTATACTTCAGATAATATTCAATTAATTGGCAATAGGGTAGAGACAAAAACTCGTATTGGTCTTCAGATTGAAGAGGGAAATGAGCAGATTAAATTACACGATAACCTTGTTATCCATCCTGAAAAGAAAAAGTGTATCAGAAACCTTAGTGAACAAATACCTGATATTAAAAATAATGTTTGTATGGGCATTTAGATTCAAACGTTAGTGAAATGCTTAGAGTAAATGGCGAAATAGGTATTGTCCATCGCCATTTTATCGGCATATATCTGTGGCCTAAAAATGAGCAATATATGTGATTTTCTCCACCAATGCGCCTTGCGCCAATATCTACTATTGCATATCGTACAATCACTGAGTCGATTCTCCCTTAAAAATATTTTGTTAGCTCAATCATGCGCTGTGTGATTGAGCATCACCGCAAGAACCCGAAAAATAGCTCGACGACCATGATGCACCTTCCATATTTACCCAATAAATGGACAGACGTTGTTAGTTGGAACTGGTAGGGGTTATGCTGAATTTGTTGTTGGAACATTGTCTTTTGGTGCAACTCCTATGAAGATGAAAGCTCGTTTTGTTGTAGAGTGTGAATTATATCAAGACGGAAAAGTAATAAGGAAAATGATACAAGAGTTTTATGAAGAGAGAAATATTTCTGTACTTTCAGATACACAGAAATACAAAAAAAGGCGACAAAGAAAATAGCTGAATTTAGTTGTAATTTTGTACGTAGTTGAACCTTAGAAACATAATAAATAAGAATATATGCCACGTTACATTTGGCGGTTTTACTGTGTTATGTTTAAAAAGTTGGAGGTTTTGTGAAATTTAATTTAATTGAAAATATAAGCATCGCAACAGCTACTATTGCCCTCGGCATTATGGCTGGTTTCTTTTGGACATATACATTTAATGTAAACCTAGCAATGTTGAATGTAGATGGTAAAACGTATGCTGAGGTGCAATCTCTATTTAATGAAAATGTCCGACATTTTATGTTCTTTGCCTTTTTCTTTGGTGCGGGGGCCATTTCATTTTTAGCTGCCGCTATTAATTATAGACATATAGGGCATATTAGTTTCTGGCTAATCTCTATAGCTGCGCTTATCTATATTTTGGGTATTATAGTGTTTACGGCAAAAGTAAACTTGCCTTTAAATTATTATACTGAGTCATGGAATCCATCTGATTTACCAGTCGATTGGGAAATGGTAAGGGACTCATGGAATCAGGCGAACACGATACGTGTTGGTACTTCATTTACAGCGTTTGTGTTGGGAGTGTGTGCTTTATGTGTAAGGTGCAGCACTAAATAATATAACAGTTAAGCCTGTTGGACGCACAAAAATGTAGACATAACCTCTTAAATCGAGTGATATTGTCCGTGATTATGAGCGTCATTGGGCTTCTATCCACTATATTTTCTGTAATACAAATTTTGCCCTTTAAACCTCAAGACCTAAGCTTATTCTATCCAACATTGAGTTAGCTGATAAGCCCAACTTAGTCTGTCCCAAAGTTACTTAGATCTATCACTCAATTATGCGAACCTTGATCTTATTATACGTTTAATTGTGTGCAATTTGATTTTGCACAACATTTGTATCGTTGAACAAGGTTATTGTGAGCGTTAATTTGTAGACTTAAAAAGGAAATATTTATATGTTGAGTTTAATCTTAGGCTTATTCCTATTTCTCGGAATTCATTCAATATCTATCATTGCTGAAGACTTCAGAAACAGTATGGCAGCAAAGAGCGAGAATGGATGGAAAGCTATCTACTCCCTTATATCCGTTGTTGGTATCGTATTTATCGCTAAGGGGTATACTGCACTTCGGTTAGAGCCTGTACTTCTGTACGTACCACCTTACTGGTTAAAACATCTGACTTACTCGTTGATGCTGCCAGCTATGGTACTTTTTTTAGCTCCCTACCTACCAGGGAAAATAAAGCAAATAACCAAGCATCCCCAGCTAATTGCTGTGAAACTATGGGCAATCAGTCATCTACTGGTAAATGGCATGCTGGCCGATGTAATACTTTTCGGAGCATTTTTAATCTGGGCTGGTGCTGCCAGAGTATCGATGAAGAAAAGAACACCACGCGTGGTCCCTGGACTTAAAGTAAACGGAATAAATGACATTATTGCTATCATTCTTGGTGTGGTTTTAACAGGTTTGTTTATATTTTATCTGCACGAGTTATTGATTGGCATGCCATTGGCAACTTGAGATATAAACCGATGAAAACCGGATCTTATCAGGGCTTAGTTGTTTTATATGCGTACGAGAGGAAGAATAACAGGGTCTAAACTATCAGTTAAAACCCTGTTACGATCTGTGCGGGAAATCGCTATGCTTTGAATGGCAAGGTCTTAGTGTTTCGTTTGCACACCGTTACGTACCATTTCTTTACCGTGTTCATAAACGTCTTCTGTCACATAGCGAGCTAAAAGTAGACCTTGGTTATCATCAAATACAGCAACAAAATGGCGGCCATCTTTAGTATTTGTTGCCATGCCTATGCCTGCAACACCTTGTAGACCCAAGCCACCGTTTTCAATACTTAGTAAAAAACGCTCTAGTTCTTCTAAATTATCAATGACATCATGTTCGTTATTCATCTGTTTAATACTCTTTGTTTCTACCTGCTCACAGGGAGCAAAGCCACTCGTTATAATATGTTGCGTACTTTACAGATTATAACCGATGATTTAAACCCTTGCTGTATTTTTAATCTTTGATGCTTAAGCTGTAATTGAGTAATTTGCCATACCCCATAACACCACTATTCTTAATGCATAATTGTTTGATTTATTAAACACAAACAGGTGATTCAATAAACATAAGTACGTCGTGGGGAAGTTATGAAGATACTGGTCGCGGTGAAGCGGGTTGTCGATCATAAGGTCAACGTCAGGGTTAAAGCGGATGAAACGGGTATTGAAGACGCGAATGTAAAAATGGCAATCAACCCATTTTGTGAAATTGCGATAGAACAAGCGGTACGTTTTAAAGAGCAGGGCTCAGCTGACGAAGTTGTCTTGGTTTGCATCGGTCCCAAATCTGCGGATGTGCAATTACGGGCTGGATTAGCCTTGGGCGCAGATCGTGCAATACTGGTTCGAACCGATGAAGAAGTTCAATCCCTTGATGTCGCAAAACTACTGCATAAAGTAGTGCAAGAAGAGTTACCTGATCTCGTCCTACTGGGTAAACAAGCCATTGATACCGACAATAACCAAACTGGACAAATGTTAGCGGCACTAACCAATATGCCACAAGGCACCTTTGCTTCTGATATCGTTTTTACCGTCCCGAATACAGTTAAAGTAACCCGAGAAGTTGATGGTGGTTTAGTCACATTAGCCTTGATTTTACCTGCTGTTATTACTGTCGATTTACGTTTAAATACACCCCGGTACGCCTCGCTACCTAATATCATGAAAGCGAAACGGAAAGTCATCAAGATGACATCTCCTGAGTCTTTGGGGGTTGGCTTATCCCCACGGCTGGTTACGCTTAAAGTCGAATCGCCTCCAGTACGTCAAGCCGGGATTAAAGTAGCTGATGTCGCAGAGCTGGTGGACAAATTACAACAGCAAGCGAAGGTGATTTAAATGGCGATATTGATAATAGCAGAACATGACAACCATACACTGCAAGCCACGACGCTCAGTGTATTGACTGCGGCATCTGAGATAGTAGCGCATACCAATGATACGGAGTTGCACTTGCTTATTATCGGGTATGAATGTCAGTCTGTAGTTGCTATCGCGCAGGGCATCACGGGGTTGAGTAAAATATTGGTCGCTGATCATCAGGTTTATCAATATCCCTTAGCTGAGAATATTGCGCCGTTAATTGTTTCGTTAGTGCGAGAGCAAGGGAACTGCCACGATGAAAATAAAGATAATGTTAAGACACAATATAGCCATATAATGACATCTGCTGGAACCACAGGTAAAGACTATCAGCCCAGAGTTGCGGCCTTGCTAGATGTTGCGCAGATTTCAGATATCATCAGGGTTGAATCCGCAGATACCTTTGAACGACTTATCTATGCGGGTAAAGCCATTGTAACGGTAAAATCGAGCGATATAATCAAGGTTTTAACTGTGCGTAGTAGTGCGTTTTCAGCAGCGTTATTAACTGTAGATTCGTTAGTAAAGGCGTCGTTAGAAATTGAGAACCAAGTGCCTGTTGTCGAGTTAGCTGCGCAAGCGGATAGTGGAAAATCGGCGTTTATTAAAGCGGAATTAACGCAGTCTTCTCGACCAGAATTAACGACTGCTAAGGTTGTTATTTCGGGTGGGAGAGGGATGCAAAATGCCGATAACTTTGAACTACTTTACACACTAGCAGAGCAATTAAATGCGGCAATAGGCGCTAGTCGTGCGGCGGTCGATGCTGGGTTTGTGGCGAATGATTTACAGATAGGGCAAACAGGTAAAATTGTTGCCCCCGATCTGTACATTGCCGTGGGCATATCAGGTGCGATCCAACATGTTGCGGGTATCACTGGTAGCAAGGTAATTGTCGCCATCAATAACGATCCTGACGCCCCGATCTTTGATGTGGCAGACTATTGCTTAGTTGCTGACTTGTTCGAAGTACTGCCTGAATTAACCGCTGTGTTAAAGGCGAAGAATTAGCTACCATTTTATAAACGATAGCTAAGATTTTGATGAACAATAATGGTGGTTAAATATGAACAAGTATTTTAGTCAATAAGAATAACACTTGTTACTTATGTAATACGATCACTCAAATTTATAAGATTCAGGTACGACAACAATACCCCGTTCTGAAATGGTGAATCGCGCGGCGTCTTCTGCTTTGTTCACCCCTATTTTTGTTCTCGGTGGGATTTTTACATGTTTGTCGATAATACAATTCTGTAGCTGACTGTATTCGCCGACTTCAACATCATCAAACAAGATACTGGCAGACACGGTTGCTCCGTCTTTGATTTTGACATTCGACGATAGTACCGAATTTTGTACTGAACCACCTGTTATAAGTACACCGTTAGAAATAAGTGAATTGATAAATATCCCTTCATTACCGGTTTCCGATGCTGTCGTTCTTGCTGGTGGTAATTGTGGTTCGTAGGTTCTAATTCCCCAGTCGCGTTGGTACAAATCGATGGGTGAAACGGGTTGTAGCAAGTCCATATTGGCTTGATATAACGAATCGATGGTGCCTACATCACGCCAGTAAGCATCCTCGGTAACACGCCCAGTCGAACCGCCAAATTGGTGCGCGTAGACTTTTTCTTTATCAATTAGTCTTGGAATAATATCTTTACCAAAATCGTGGTTAGAATTGAGGTTATCTGCGTCTTTTTCTAACGCATCAATTAACGCATCAGTAGTGAAAATATAGATGCCCATCGACGCTAAGCTATTCTCTGGGTCATTGGGAAGTGGAACTGGATGTTCGGATTTATCTGAAAATTCGATAATTTTTTGGTTTTCGTCGATCGTCATTACACCGAATTTTTTCGCTTCTGTAACGGGTACTTCCATGCAGGCTATGCTTAAATCAGCGCCTATTTCCTTATGGCGTTGCAGCATGGGTGCATAATCCATTCGGTAGATATGATCGCCAGAGAGAACAACGACATACTTAGCTTCGCTACGTGATAACAACCATAAGTTTTGATAGATGGCATCTGCCGTGCCGCTATACCACTTGTCGCCTTTACGCATTTGCGGTGGAACAACGGTAATGTATTCACCCAACTCTGGGTTGAAGATAGACCAGCCATCACGTAAATGTTTCTGCAATGAATGGGACTTATATTGGGTCAATACCAGAATTCGTCTTAGACCAGAGTGAAGGCAATTGGTTAAGGTAAAGTCAATGATTCGATATTTTCCACCGAAAGGCACAGCGGGTTTTGCTCTGTTATCGGTGAGTGGAGCAAGGCGTGCCCCCATTCCCCCTGCGAGGACTACCGTTAATGTATCTTTCATTTCAATCACTCCCTAATTCTTCTTATTCAAGTAGTTACGGGTTGTATGTCCTATTTATATCAAAAACCGAGCCAAAAGTTAAATATTTGATATATAAAAGCAATTCTAAATGGGTAGATTTTGTTTCACCATTTTACAGCATTGTTAAATGCTCGCTGCACCAAATGAATGCGTATTTTTTGATAGTTTTTAACTATTAAACTTTAAGATTAAACCCTTTTTTCTTTATATAAAAATAGTTGTAATCTGGTTTTATTGTTTTAGGTCTAAGTGACTAAAATTAAAAAATGTTATTAATTGTTGACGTTAGTGGAATGAGCACTAGGTTTGCAATAGGACATAACAAGTAAATAACATATAAAAAGTCATTTACATTAAATCAATAGAAGTAATAGAAGCAATAGAAGTCTATTTATAAAATAATAAGTAATAGAAGGAATTAGTGATGAGTAAGAAATTAACGACTGCAGCTGGTTGTCCTGTTGCGCATAATCAGAACGTCCAAACGGCGGGTAAAAGAGGCCCTCAACTGCTACAAGATGTGTGGTTTTTGGAAAAATTGGCACACTTTGATCGAGAAGTGATCCCTGAGCGTCGTATGCATGCCAAAGGCTCTGGCGCTTATGGCACATTTACGGTTACCCATGATATTACTCGATTTACCAAAGCAAAGATTTTCTCGGCAATTGGTAAAAAAACAGAGATGTTTACACGGTTTACTACGGTTGCTGGTGAGCGTGGCGCCGCCGATGCCGAGCGTGATATTCGTGGTTTTGCAATGAAGTTCTATACCGAAGAAGGTAACTGGGATCTCGTTGGTAACAATACGCCAGTATTCTTCTTGCGTGATCCGCTTAAATTTCCAGATCTGAATCATGCGGTAAAACGCGATCCTAGAACGAATATGCGCAGTGCAAAAAACAACTGGGATTTCTGGACATCATTGCCTGAAGCGTTGCATCAAATCACCATAGTAATGAGCGATCGTGGTATTCCGGCAACGTATCGACATATGCACGGATTTGGTAGTCACACCTATAGCTTTATCAACAGTGATAACGAACGTTTCTGGGTGAAATTTCACTTCAAATCTCAGCAAGGTATCAAGAATCTATCAGATGCTGAGTCGGAAATATTGATCGGTAAAGACCGAGAAAGTCATCACCGTGATTTGTTAGAAAGCATTGATAATCGCGACTTCCCTAAGTGGACGTTGCAAATACAAATCATGCCAGAAGACGACGCATCTAAAGTACCTTATAACCCGTTTGATTTGACCAAAATCTGGCCACATAGCGACTATCCACTGATGGAAGTTGGTGAGTTTGAGCTAAACCGTAACCCTGAAAATTTCTTTGCCGAAGTAGAGCAATCGGCTTTTAATCCAGCAAGTGTAGTACCAGGTATCAGTTTTTCACCAGATAAAATGTTGCAAGGCCGTCTGTTCTCGTATGGCGATGCACAACGTTACCGTTTAGGGGTTAATCACCACAGTATTCCAGTTAATGCACCGCGCTGTCCTGTGCACAGTTATCACCGAGATGGTGCTATGCGTGTAGATGGTAACTATGGCGGTACGCTGGGTTATGAGCCAAACGATCAAGGGGAATGGGCTGAACAACCTGACTTCTCTGAGCCGCCGTTAAGCTTAGATGGTGCCGCAGCGCACTGGGATCATCGCGAAGATGATGATTATTTCAGTCAACCTGGTGATTTGTTCCGACTTATGACGGCAGAGAAACAAGCTATTTTGTTTGATAATACAGCGCGTAACTTAGGTGGCGTACCAGAAGAGATTCAAATCAGACATTTAAGACATTGTTTTAAAGCCGACCCTGATTATGGCCATGGCATTGCCAAATTGCTGGGGATTGATGTGAGTAAATATCAAAACTAGGTAAATAATTAATTGATAGGAAATAGTATGTAATATATAGGGTACATTAGTTTGTACCCTATTCATTTTGTAATTCGGGTAAATCAGCAAACAAGGTTAATGCTTCTGGGTTGGCGAGGGCATCTTTATTTGTTACTGCAATACCGTGTATGATATTACGCACGGCCAGTTCGACAATCTTACCACTGATGGTTTTTGGAATATCTGCGACCGCGATAATTTTAGCCGGAACATGTCTTGGACTGGTATTGGTTCGAATGATATTTTTGATTTGCATGGTTAATAGCGTATCTAACTCGATATTTTCTGATAACCGCACAAACAAGATCACGCGCACATCATCATGCCATTGTTGACCAATTGCAATGGACTCTTGTATCGCCGCTAGCTTTTCTACTTGACGGTATATTTCTGCGGTGCCAATACGTACACCTCCTGGGTTTAATACTGCATCGGAACGACCATGGATAATTACGCTAATCTGGTTAATATGGATATCCTGATGCATGTCATTATCAGTATTACCAGTGTCGATGTGATGTTTCACTAATTCGCCATAATCCCCCTGAGCCCAAATGTTATCAAATCGGGTAAAGTAAGCGTTATGATATTTACGATCATAAGGGTCTTGCCAAAAACCAGTTGGCATCGAAGGGAAGGGTTGGCGACAAACAAGTTCTCCTTTTCCTTCAATACTGTGTATTGATCCTTCATGATGCATAAAGGTCACGTCCATGCCTAACCCTAAACACTGCAGTTCACCACGATAGACGGGCAAAGTTGGCATACCGAGTGTGAAACAAGAAATAATATCGGTGCCACCACTGATACTTGAAACACAAATATCCTGTTTAATATATTGATAAATATAATCAAAGCTTTCGTGTGATAGGGGGGAACCTGTTGATAATAAGGTTTTTAAATGACTGAGATTATAGTTTTTTTCGGGACGTAATAAGGCTTTATAACAGGCTGAATAATACTTGGCGCTGGCACCAAAAATGGATACTTTTTCGGTGTCAGCCAGTTCAAAAAGTACCTGCTGATGAGGGTAAAATGGCGAACCGTCAAATAAAACTAATGTTGCGCCCTGAGATAAACTGCTTACTAGCCAATTCCACATCATCCAACCACATGTGGTGTAATAAAAAATGCGATCATCGACTTTGACATCCGTATGTAAGACGAGTTCTTTTACATGCTGTAGTAATGTGCCGCCAACACTGTGCACAATGCATTTTGGCATGCCTGTCGTGCCTGAAGAGTACAAGATATATAGCGGGTCTGAAAAATTAACGGATTCGAATGTTAAAGACCGTGGAATTACCGCACTAAAATGTCGCCAGTCACATTGTGCGGACTTATCACGGAGGTTGCTTGAATACGAGCGTTGTATTGGCGTAGTCTTTAAATAGGGGACGATGACGAGTTCATTTAATTCGGGTAACGCATTTGCAATGGCAGACACTTTATCCATGATATTAATTTGTTTGCCGGCATAACAATAGCCGTTACAAGCGAATAATAACTTGGGTTGGATCTGATTAAATCGGTCCATTACGCCTTGGTAACCAAAATCAGGCGAGCAAGATGACCAGATCGCACCAATACTCGTTGTTGCTAACATAGCAATAATCGCTTCGCTGCTGTTGGGTAATAAACCGGCCACACGATCGCCTTTTACAATGCCTAATTCACGCATAGCGGCAGCAATACGAGTGACTTCATTACGTAGCTGTTTAAAGCTAAGTTGGGTGCGTCGGCCATCTTCACCGTGACTAATTATTGCTAATTTGTCTTCATTATATTTTTCGTTTTTATTGGCTGAAATATTATTTGGAAATAGCAGGTTTTCTGCAAAGTTTAATGTTGAATCAGGAAACCATTGGCAGCGGTAAAAGCAGTCATCGTAAACAAAGATACGATCAAGGTTAAAGTTACCTTTGAATTTAAAAAAAGTAACGAGTGAGCCCCAAAATATAGCTGTATTGTTAATACTCCACTGATGCAATTGCTGATAATGTGCAAAAGTAAGGCTGTATTCATCACGCAAAAATTGTAAGTAATGGCGGATGTTACTATCATCAATACGTGCTTGGCTCGGCGTCCAGATTGGTACTGCGGACTCTGCTGTCATTACAACCTCATATTAATGATTGAAATCGTGCTTGTGCGGTTGGGTAAGCTAAGGCGACCTTAGATCCATTGGGACGATTTAAACATTGGCAAATAAAGTTACCCGCAATAATTAATTCATTTAAATTAACACCAGATTCAATCCCTAAGCCATTGAGCATATAAACTACATCTTCGGTGGCGACATTACCTGACGCGCCTCGGGCATAAGGGCAACCACCTAAGCCTGCCACTGCACTGTCGATAACACGAATGCCTAACTGTAATGCGGCATAAATATTTGCTAACGCTTGGCCGTAAGTATCATGGAAATGTACAGCTAATTTACTGATGGGAACGTGTTGAGCGACGGTGTTAATCATGGTTTTTACCGCTTCGGGGGTGCCAACGCCAACTGTATCTCCAAGGCTAATTTGATAACAGCCCATATCGTGTAACTGTTGCGCCACTTTTGCTACTTTATTAATGCTGATGTAACCTTCATAGGGGCAGCCAAGCGTGCAAGATATGTAACCTCGTACGGGTAAACCTGTCGCTAGCGCTTGTTTTACTACCGGTTCAAATTGACGCAGCGATTCGTTTATAGAGCAGTTAATATTTTTTCGGCTGAAGCTTTCAGATGCTGAACCAAATATTGCTACTTCATCGACGTTTGCATCGGTAGCAGCATTTAAACCAATTAAATTGGGTGTTAACGCAGAGTAGGTGACACCCTTCGTGCGCTTTATTCGTTTAAATAGCTCGCCACTATTTGCCATCTGAGGTACCCACTTGGGTGAGACAAAACTACCTGATTCGATCATGCTCAAACCCGTATGGCTAAGAATATTAATCAGTGAGATCTTATCATTTAGGCTTATTTCGATTTCATTTTGAAGTCCGTCACGGGGACCTACTTCGACAATTTTCACGGTTTCGGGCAGTTGATACTCTTTGTTGGAGGCTTGGTTAAGGTTATCCGATAGTCGAGACGTCATTACGCATGTTCCTTGTTATCAAGTGTCAGAGACGGTGTTAACTGTATTAATTGAGCACCATCTTCGACCATGTCGCCATTTTGATAAAACACGGTTGTTACTGTGCCTGCTACGGGTGCATTAATGTTGCATTCCATCTTCATCGCTTCCATCACGACTAAAGGTTCACCAGCCTCAACGACTTGGTCCGGTTGGCAAAGTACGCTGACAATAACGCCATTCATTGGTGCGGTTATTTTTGTTTCGAGTCCTTCTTCAATACTAGATCGAAAGGCTTTGTTTTGCACTGTGGATTCAATCGGAGATTGGCGTAACAGCACAATGCTACTACCGGCATAAAACACAGTGATGTGTAATGGCGATATAGCTATCGTCGCTTTAATTCGATGACCATCAATACAAGCAGTGAGTTCATTACGATTAAGCTGACCACTAACAAGGTTATCTGAGCTAACTTGGTTTTGGCCACTAACCGTTACCTGAAAACTTTGCGCTAACGTTGTCAACGTGAGTGTATAATGATGGTCGCCGTTATTAGTTGTTGTCAGTGTAAACTTTTTGATTGCGGGTTGATTTAAACGCCAGTTCGTCGTTTGAGACCAAGGTGAGTGTGTGTCATTGCTTACGGTATGAGTTATAACGTGTTGTGATCCTTGATTTAACTGTAACGCGAATCCAGCTAAGATTAAGGCATAATTAAGGTTAACTGTGGTAGGCTTTAAGGCTTCCGCATGGGTGACAATAAAGTCAGTATTGAGGTTTGCAGTTTGCAGAGCGGGTACTTGTATTAACTGAGTTAAAAAGCCGATGTTGGTTTTAATGCCGGCAATTTTATAATCGGCTAATGCGGCTTGTAGTCGCTGAAGGGCAAGGTCACGGTTATGATCCCAAACAATTAATTTGGCGATCATGGGGTCATAATACGGGCTGATTTCATCGCCTTGGATAACACCAGTATCAATACGCACGTGTTTGGATGCGACTGGTTGACTCAAAAATTCAATATTTCCACTAGCGGGCATAAAATCCTTATCGGGATCTTCCGCGTAAATACGTACTTCAATCGCATGGCCATTAATGTGTACTTGGTTTTGGTTTAAGGGCAATGGTGCACCGTTAGCAATATGCAACTGCCATTCGACTAAATCAAGTCCTGTGATCATTTCGGTAACGGGATGTTCAACTTGTAAACGGGTATTCATTTCCATGAAATAGAAGTGATCTTGTTCATCATATAAAAACTCCACCGTACCGGCCCCATGATAATTGATGGCTTTTGCAGCGGCCACGGCAGCTTCCCCCATGGCGATTTGAGTGGCGAATGGTAATGCGGGGGCGGGGGCTTCCTCTAATATTTTTTGATGGCGGCGTTGAATCGAACAATCACGTTGAGATAGGTAAATACAGTTACCATGATGGTCACTGAATATTTGGATCTCAACATGGCGAGTCTTGGTTAAATAACGCTCTATCAGCATATCATCATTGCCAAAACTGGCCATCGATTCTCGTTTTGTTGCGGCGATAGCATGCGTAAACTCACTGGCGTGATGGATGATACGCATGCCTTTACCACCCCCGCCGTAGACAGCTTTGAGCAGTTGCGGATAGCCAATTCGATGTGAGTGATGTCTTAATGTTAGCTCTGCTTGGCAATGACCATGATAGCCTGGAATCAGTGGTACATGGGCTGTTTCCATGATGGTTTTAGCCGCACTTTTACTGCCCATTGTGGTTATTGCATCTACACTTGGTCCAATGAAGATTAATCCTTGCTGTGTACATGCTTGGGCAAAGTTTGCATTTTCGGATAAGAAACCATAACCAGGGTGAATGGCTTGAACATCGGATTCTGCTGCAATTTCTAAAATACGCGAACAATTGAGGTAAGATTCTGTCGCTGGTGCAGGCCCTAAATAAAATGCTTCATCAGCCATGTTAACGTGACGTGAATTTGTGTCAGCTGCAGAATAAATTGCGATACACTTAATACCCAGTCGTTGCGCTGTTTTTATTATTCGGCAGGCTATTTCACCGCGGTTAGCGATGAGGATCTTAGTAAATGGCTTGGATTGTTTCGCGAAAACATGCTGCGGCATAGACGTTATTCCTTGAGCCAGTCGGGCTTACGTTTATTCATAAATGCATCGAGTCCTTCTTGAGCTTCGGTTGATACCCGAATTGCGGCAATTCGCTGGCTTGTGTCGGCAATTAAGGTGTCATTAATAACATGGTTGGTAATGTCATGAATGAGTGCTTTAGCTGCCTGCATTGCAGCGGGACTATTGCTGAGAAAAGCATTGATAAAGGGCGTGGACAGTGCGTCTAAATCATCATCTATGTGATGAATTAGGCCATAATCGAGTCCTTGAAATGCGCTAAATACTTCACCTGTTAAACAATATCGTCGTGCTTGCCTTGGTCCAATAGCGGCAACTACGTAAGGGCTGATTACCGCTGGGATAAGACCAATTTTAACTTCACTTAAGCAAAATTTGGCGGTGGTTGTCGCGAGGGCTATATCACAACAGGCGACAAGTCCGATCGCGCCTCCAAAACAAGCGCCTTGTACGAGTGCTATGGTTGGTTTGGGGAATTGATTCAGCTTGTCCATTAACTTAGCTAATTGTACTGCGTCAGCTAGGTTGTCTTGATAGCCGAGAGTGGCAATATCTTTCATCCACTTTATATCCGCCCCTGCAGAAAAGTGTTCGCCTTGAGCGCGTAATATTAATATTTTTACAGTTGGATCATGTTTTAACACCGCCAAGGTGGTAAGCAGGTGGTTGATTGTGTCGGCACTAAATGCGTTGCGTACCTTGGTTCGAGTGAGGGTAATTGTTGCGACACCCAGATTATCAACCGCCGTATGTAAGTGCTCTGCATTGATGATATTTAGTTGGTCTGAATTTTTTGTCATTCAATAATCCTAGCGGTGATATTTGATTTCTGATTACGCTTGTTTGATGTGTATAACAAAATTACATTCTAAAAATGCCAAACTGGGTATCTTTAATCGGGGCATTAAGCGCGGCGGATATCGCCAATCCGAGTACTTGCCTCGTTTGCAACGGGTCGATAATACCGTCATCCCACAGTCGTGCGCTGGCATAATAAGGGTCACCCTGAGTTTCATATTGTTTAATTATAGGGGCTTTAAATTTAGCTTCTTCGTCATCTGTCATACTTTTATTATTACGTGCTAGTCCGTCTTTTTTGACTTGGCTGAGTACGCTGGCGGCTTGTTCCCCGCCCATCACTGAAATTCGGGCATTCGGCCAAATCCATAACAAGGTGGGGTCGTAAGCGCGGCCGCACATGCCATAATTTCCCGCGCCATAACTGCCGCCAATGATGACGGTAAACTTCGGTACCTGTGCGCAAGCTACGGCGGCAACCATTTTTGCTCCGTGCTTTGCTATGCCTTCTGCTTCGTACTTTTTTCCGACCATAAAACCAGTGATATTTTGCAGGAACACTAATGGGATCTTACGTTTGCAGCAAAGTTGAATAAAATGTGCGCCTTTTTGGGCAGATTCAGAAAATAAGATACCGTTGTTGGCGATGATACCAACAGGGTAACCCTGAATACGGGCAAAACCACATACCAGTGTTGTGCCGTAGTACGCTTTAAACTCATCGAGTTCGGAGTTATCAACAATACGGGCGATGACCTCTTTAACATCGAATTGTTTTTTTAAATCGGTGCCAACAATACCGTACAGTTCGTGGCTATCGTATAGCGGTGGGGCACTGGGGTAAATGGTTAAATCAGGGCGTTTTACATGGTTGATATTGGCGATAGCTTGGCGTACCAGCTGTAATGCGTGGGTATCGTCTTGGGCGTAATGGTCAGCAACCCCCGATGTTTTACAGTGCACATCTGCACCACCTAATTCTTCTGCACTGACTTCTTCGCCTGTTGCCGCTTTGACTAATGGAGGGCCAGCAAGGAAAATGGTACCTTGCTGTTTTACAATGATAGATTCATCTGCCATTGCGGGAACGTAAGCACCACCTGCGGTGCATAACCCCATGACTGAGGCGATTTGTGGAATGCCTTTGGCTGACATATTAGCTTGGTTAAAGAAGATACGACCAAAATGGTCACGGTCGGGGAAAACTTCATCTTGCTGGGGTAAAAATGCACCACCAGAGTCGACTAAGTAGATGCAAGGTAGACAACAACATTCTGCTATTTCTTGGGCTCGCAGGTGCTTTTTAACGGTTAACGGGTAATAAGTGCCACCTTTGACGGTAGCATCGTTGGCAATGATCATACATTCGATACCATTAACGCGCCCAATACCAGCCACCACACCTGCAGCGGGAACTGCTTCGTGATAATACTGCCAAGCAGCAAATTGACCTAGCTCTAATAAGGGGGAACCGGGGTCTAATAAAGCATCAATACGCTCTCTGGCAAGCATTTTACCTCGGGCTAAATGGCGCTGCTGTGCTATTTCTCCACCACCTTGTTTGACTTGTTCAAGGTTGCTTTCTAGCTGTTTGACAAGGTTGAGCATAGCCTGCTGTTTTGCTAAAAAAGCAGGGTGTGTTATGTTGATTTTTGAGCCTATTTCCGCCATATGTCTAGACTCCTGACTCATTAAACAGCTCTCGTCCAATCAACATTCGACGCATTTCTGATGTCCCCGCACCAATTTCATAGAGCTTCGCATCACGGAGTAAACGGCCAGCGGAGTATTCGTTGCTGTAACCATTCCCACCTAACAATTGAATTGTATCGAGTGCCATTTTTGTAGCCAGTTCGGCACAATATAAAATCACACCTGCGCAGTCTTTACGGCTGGCTTCGCCGTTGTCACAAGCGCGGGCAACTGTATAGGTATAACATTTGGCCGCGTTCATTTGGCTATACATATCGGCTATTTTGGCTTGCACAAGTTGGAATTCACCAATGGCTTTACCGAACTGTTTACGTTGGTGGATATAAGGGATGACCAAATCCATACAGGCATCCATGATCCCGAGTGGCCCGCCAGTGAGTACAAGACGTTCGTAATCAAGGCCACTCATTAATACGTGTACGCCTCGATTGATCTCGCCCAGTATGTTGTCTTTGGGTACGCGACAATGCTGAAAGACTAATTCACAGGTATTCGATCCGCGCATTCCAAGCTTATCGAGCTTTTGTGCTTGGCTGAATCCAGTAAAACCTCGTTCAATGATAAAAGCAGTAATACCATGGCTGTTTAACTCGGGGGCTGTTTTTGCGTAAACGATATAAGTACTGGCTTCAGGTCCGTTGGTGATCCACATTTTGTTGCCGTTTAGTATGTAGTTGTCACCTTCCAATACTGCACTTAATTTCATTGAAACAACATCAGATCCTGCATTGGGTTCCGTCATGGCTAATGCGCCGACGTGTTCACCGCTAATAAGTTTAGGTAGGTACTTCTGTTTTTGTTGGGCATTACCATGCCGAAATATTTGATTAACACAAAGATTCGAATGTGCGCCATAGCTCAATCCTACCGACGCTGATGCACGGCTTATTTCCTGCATCGCGATGACATGAGCAAGATAACTCATATCGACACCACCGTATTCTTCGCTAATAGTTATACCCAATAATCCCATGTCACCAAGCTTTTGCCACATATCCGCTGGAAACAGGTTATCTTGATCTATTTGTGCAGCGCGTGGGGCTATTTCATCATTTGCAAAAGCTGTTACGCTTTCACGCAGCAGTTCGATGGTTTCGCCAAGCGCAAAGTTGAGAGATGTGTAGGAGTTGGCCATCTGCGTCCCTATTTAGATGATTAAGTGAAGGATTATGTCCACTCACGTCATTAAGGTCTCGGTAATTAATCTTGTCTTTCATTAATTTGAGTATGGTAGTTAACGAGTGGGGTTGCCAATTTGTATACTGCTCGGTGGGATGTAATTAAAGTTTAAAATTTATGTTGTTAGTTTGAATTTTGAGCGCTAATTTGTATTTTTGAATTAATGTTAAATAAGATTGTTAATGTGACTTCAATCTCTATATAATTCCGTTCCGGCCAGAACCATCGAGTTTAGCCACCTTAGTTACAAGCCGTCATCAAGGAAATGTGAGCGACCCAAGGAATTTGGACCAGCGTGACTGTAGCTTGCTATCAAGGTGACTCGTATGTTGTTATTGGGCGGACTGACTAGATTATTTTTTAGAAAATACTATTTTTCCTCACCTCATATACCAATGCACGTAATACCTATTGCAATAAAATACTGATTATTAATCAGGTCTAAGTTAATCCCACTGGGTGTTAATTTTTCCTGCGTTTACTGCCATCTAAATTTTATTACAATCGGTACAACACCTTCATTTTTTATACATCTATTTTTATGAGCAGAATGAAATTATGCAGTTGTTAATTAGCTTAGTCGGTATAGTAGTACTTATTTTATGTGCTTGTGCACTTTCTGAAAATCGCAAAGCGATCAAATGGCGTACCGTTGGTGGAGCATTATTCCTACAAGCTGGTTTTGCTGCACTTGTACTTTACTCTTCTATTGGCCAGTCAATGCTTGGTGCAATGAGCAGTGGTGTGGCGAGTGTCCTTGGTTTTGCTGATGTCGGCATCCAATTCCTATTCGGTGATTTAGCGACGGAAGGTTTTATCTTTGCGATCCGCGTATTGCCTTTAGTTATTTTTATTAGTGCGCTTATTTCATTACTTTATTACATTGGTGTAATGCAGTGGGTAATTAAAGTGATTGGCGGTGGTATCCAGAAGTTTCTTGGTACAAGTCGTGTTGAATCATTAGCTGCCACGGGTAACATTTTCCTTTCTCAAGGTGAGTCTCCATTACTGGTAAAACCGTTTTTACCAAAAATGACACGTTCAGAATTATTCGCTGTAATGACGGGTGGGATGGCATCGGTTGCGGGTAGTGTACTTGGTGGTTATGCAGGTTTAGGTGTTGAGCTTAAATACCTTATCGCAGCAAGCTTTATGGCGGCACCGGGCAGTTTATTGATGGCTAAGTTATTAGTGCCAGAGCAAGAAACTGTAACGGAAGACGCTGATGTTGTAATGGCAAAAAGCGAACACAGTAATGCGATTGATGCATTAGCAGCGGGTGCGATGAATGGTATGAAGGTTGCTGTGGCAATCGGTACTATGTTAATTGCATTTGTGAGTGTGATTGCAATGGTCAATGCTGGTTTAGAAATGGTAGGTAACTGGGTCAATATTGAAAACCTAACGTTACAAAGTGTGCTGGGTTATATCTTCGCTCCACTCGCATTTATGATTGGTGTACCTGAACATGAAATGCTTGTAGCAGGTTCATTCATTGGTCAAAAAATGATTCTAAATGAGTTTGTTGCTTTCATGGACTTCGCTGCCGTTAAAGAGACTATTTCTGAGCACAGCCAAGTTATTATTACGTTTGCATTGTGTGGTTTTGCTAACATTGGTTCTATCGCAATTCAAATCGGTTCTATCGGTGTGATGGCGCCTGAGCGTCGTTCAGACGTTGCAAGCTTAGGTTTTAAAGCGGTATTAGCTGCAACACTTGCTAACTTAATGAGTGCTGCATTAGCGGGTCTCTTCATTAGCTTGTAAGATTGTATTACTGGATGCTGTAATCATTCAGTAAGTAAAAATATCAAAAATAGAAAGGCACATTTTAACGTTTTGTTGAAGTGTGCCTTTTTTTTATTACAGGTTTAATTAACGAATTCTTGGCTTGTTTGCGCTAATTAACTCAATACTATGATGCGGTCTGCTCGTGACATTGCTTCAAACTGATCATGTATTACATAAACGCTGGTGTTGTAGTTTTCTGAACCGAAAATGTCGATTTTTGTTTGATGGGTTTATGTACAAATGGTAAACAGAGTAAATTATGGTCATGAAGAGTAAACACTCTTGAATCGATAGCTCATATTGATTATCTTCACGTTTTCAAAGGCATATAGTGCTTGGTTGATACGCTATTTAAAAAATATTTAACCATCAGCCTCACTACCGTCTTAACTATTTATCACTTTACTATCAATTTAAGTATCGACTTAACTAATGATGGGATTGTTCATGAACAACATAAATAAAGCACTATCTTTCACATTGGCAACACTTGTATCTACGTCAGCTCTTGCTGACACGATAGACACCGATGATTTTTCTTTTGGTGGCCGTGTTGAAGGCTGGGGAGGGCTTGTTGATAGTTCTTATGAAGATAATTTACGTGTTCGTTTAAACGCTCAAGGTAAATACCAAATTAATGGCGCTATCAAGGCGGTTGGTAAATTGGAATTTGAGGCTACAGGAACACAGTCTTCATCTGATAATATTCGCGATTATACACGTTATGCATACGTTGGTGCAGAGACTGCTTTTGGAACTCTAACATACGGTACGCAAGATAATGCTGTTACATATCTAACAGATTTTACCGACATGGCTGAAATCTTTAGTGGTTATACAAATACTGGCATTGTAGCAAGTGATGATAGGGCTGAAGATACAATTCTTTATAGTCTGACCAAAGGTGATTTTAAATTTAATGCATCAGCTAACCTAAAAGGAAGTGCAAGTGGTGGTGGCGTGATGCTTGCTTATCAATTACGCCAGGACATTGAAGTTAGCGCAGGCTATGCGAAAACAGAAACGATGTGGTATAACAAATCCTCATCAGATGTATACATGCTTGGTGCTCGTTATACTAAAGATAGTTTTTTACTTTCAGGCTTAGTACAACAAGGTACTATATATGATGCTGACTTCGATGCCGTTGATGCATTTGCATCTTATGACTTCGGTCAAAACAAGGTAAGTGTTTCATATAACTATTTAAGTGCTGACGATAAACGCCATTTATTAGATGTTAACTTTATCGCATTTGAGTATGGTCGTTATATTGGTGATTTAGCGCTATATACTGGCTACAAAGTTGCATTAAGCAAGGACACTTCAGCTTCAGGTGGCACGAATGCTGATGAATTTATGTTGGGTGCTCGTTACTCTTTCTAATACGGACTCATTCATTTAAGTCTAAACTTAGGTAACATAGCTCTGTTTCTTCAAGCAGTTGACGACACTTATAAGTATCGTTGACTTTTTGAGGGAATGGAGCGTTTTATTAATACATTCAAATTAATACAAGCAAATTAAAAGGTCTTTATTATGAGAAAAAATCTCATTATTTTATTTTTTATGACATTGCTCTCTGGTTGTGCGGGTCTTGGTGTAGCGACTGTAGGTGCTGTTATGTATTACAAGAGTCAAAACCATGAAGTCGCAACTGTCGATATTAAAGCATCTGCGAATAACGTTTATAATGCTGCTCTTAATATTTTGAATAGAAACCCTGACGTAGAAATTGAGAATCAGGACGATTCTGCAATGCTGTTAGATATTCGCCAGGCTGATACCGCTGCTACTATTAAAATCGCGAAAATTAATAGTCATATTTCTCAGCTGACAATCAGTGCCGATGCGAGTGATAATAATGGCGTCAGTAGTGTTCTAGAGGGTGCATTTAGAATTTGTAAGGAGTTGTAGTATGTTCGGAGTAACAGAACTGTGGTTATTTGTAGTATCAGGCATCATGTTAAACTTGATCCCCGGTCCTGATTCTTTATATGTTATTGGCCGTAGTGCAGGTCAAGGTTTTCGTGCAGGTTCTGTCGGTGCGTTCGGTATTGGTGCTGGCACCTTGGTACATATTCTTGCAGCTGCGTTTGGTCTGTCGGCTATTTTAGCCACATCGGCGATGGCATTTACGGTTGTTAAAGTAATTGGTTGTATTTATTTACTATATATTGGTTTCAGTATGCTGTTATCAAAGAGTAAAGCGGCTAATGTTGATATTGAAGCTAGTGCTGAAAATAGAAATACATCATTATCAAATATCTTCTTTCAAGGTTTTTTGACCAATGTGTTAAATCCTAAAGTTGCCTTGTTTTTCTTAGCTTTTGTCCCACAATTTATTGCTATGGATTACCCAAACAAAGCCCTGTCATTTATTTTTCTTGGCGTTATTTTTAATATTAACGCGATGATCTGGTGTCATATTTTAGCTTGGTCATCATCGTCGATTAGCGGTAAAGTTAAACATAACCAGCGCTTAACAACTTATTTAACGAAGTTCACTGGCGGCTTGTTTCTGTTTTTCGGTGTTAAATTAGCGATGAGTAAACAAGGTTAAATTCGTACAATTTCCACTTTTGCTGTTTATACCATATTGGCTATAATTAAAAACCAGTAAGTTACTTGCTGGTGGAATAAGGGCCAATAATGCAATTTATCAATAATTACAGAGGAATTGCTATTCTACTCATTGTTTTGATTCATGCAATTGGCACGATCAATAATGATGACTCTGCGATATTGTTCGGCATTGGTTTGTTACTCGAAAACTCGACAATATTATTTGTTGTTGTTGCAGGCTATTTATTTTCAGCTTTATCAGCCAACTTTGATTATCTTAAATTCCTAAAACATAAATTTAAGGTAATCATTGTCCCTTATTTTTTCGTCTCACTTCCCGCTATCTTAATTTATATGACTGGTCTGAAAAATACTCATTTTTGGATTGATATGGACTGGTTTCATAGCTTAAGTTTAGTCTACCAATATTTGTATTTGATGGCTTCGGGCTCACACCTTGTTACGTTATGGTTTATCCCGATGATTATTCCATTTTACCTTCTGAGTCCGGTTATTATTTATATTAAAAGTAAGTGTTTGTTAGAGGCGTTTTTTATTGTTTCATTAGTACCAGCTTTATGGTTTGGTCGACCGTATTTTAGTGAGAATAACATGATATGGAGCGTGTATTTTTTACCTGCTTATTTACTGGGTATGGTGCTTTGGCAGCGACCGCGTATTTATGAAGTACTGGTAGAATATAGCGGATATATTTTAGTCGGTTATATCGTTATTTATCTTTCTAGTTCATGGTTATCTGCGTTTAGTTCGTCGGTTGATTTACTGTGGAAGATGAGCTTGTCTGTCATTTTGATTGCTTGCTCTAAGCGCCATCTATCGAAAAAGAATAGGTGGTTAAATATGTTTGCTCACTTAAGTTTTTACCTGTTTTTTGTGCATGGCTATTTTATTGGTGTGATTAGAATTTTGTATAAACACTACTTTAATACCGAGGTGAGCGGAATCATTGCAGCATCGGCCAGTTTCTCAATCACAATCATATTGTCGTTATTGTCTTTTGTTATTATTAAACTGATTTTAAAGGAAAAATCAAAAATATTTGTTGGTTTGTAGCCCTGCGGTTATGACTAATACTGATGTCGTTTATTCGTTGTCATGTATGTAAATCGAAAGGGGGCGCTATGTTTTTTAATGATTTACGACGATTCAAAAATAACATTGCGTTGATTGATGCTAAAAGTGGTGAACAAATTACTTATTGCGAGATTGATGAGCAAGTTGATATTTTAGCGAAGAAACTTGGTTTCCATAAAGAGTTGGTGTTTATAGAATCAAGAAATACGATTAAATCGGTGATTTGTTATTTAGCATGTTTAAGGAGTAATAAAGTTATCTATCTCGCAGATGATTTTGAAAGTGAAAAGTCTGCGCAACTCATCAATTATTACCAACCGAACCTACTTATTGATGCCTCTGGGCATATCCATCATCATTCACACCTTGTTTATCTTTTACATACTGATTTAACCTTGTTGTTATCTACTTCTGGTACCACAGGTACGCCTAAGTTTGTTAAGTTAAGTTCGAAAAATTTGCAGTCAAATGCCGAATCTATTGTCGAATACCTTCATTTAAATGAAGCGGATATTGCGTTAGCGCACTTAAAGTTACATTACTCTTATGGTTTATCAATTCTACATACACATCTACAAGTTGGCGCATGCACTGTGTTTAGTCAGAAAGGTGTATTGGATACGGAGTTTTGGGATGATTTAGTCGCTTATTCTGCGACTAGTTTTGCGGGCGTTCCCTATACATTTGAAGTTTTATTAAAAACCAATTTTGATTTTAGTTGTTATCCAAGTTTACGTTATGTTACTCAGGCTGGTGGTAAGTTAGAGGATTTTTTAGTTAAGGAATATGCTTTGCAAGCGCAGGCAAATGGTATTGAATTTTTTGTCATGTATGGGCAAACAGAAGCGTCACCAAGAATATCGTATCTTCCCCCCGATTTAACGGTGGATTTCCCTGGTTCTATTGGCCGTTCTATTCCGCAGGGGGAATTGTTTATTGTTGATGATGATGGGCAAAATATCAATGCGCTAGATACACCAGGGGAGCTGGTTTATCGGGGTGAAAATGTGATGATGGGTTATGCTAGGTCGATTGATGATTTAGCTATTGATGCAACCCCGCCGATGCTGTTTACGGGAGATATTGCTTGTCGAACACAGCACGGCCTTTTTTATCTTATTGGTCGGACTAAGCGCTTTGTTAAGTTGTTTGGGCTACGTATTAATCTTGATGATGTCCAAAGCTTTGTTAAAAAGCGGTATCCGCACAGTGCAGTGACCGGGAATGATGAAAAAATAATTATTGCGTTAGAAAACGCTCAAAGTGGGCAAGATAAAGTTCTGAATGGTGCTGAGAGTCAAGCGCTGATTACTCGCTTAAGTGATACTTATGCATTGCCGCGTGATAAATTTATGATTTCTACGTTTCAATCGCTTCCACTACTCGAAAGTGGTAAATATGATTTACGCACGATCAAGCAGCAGGCTTACAAGAAGTACACAGTCGGTTTTCTACAACGCTCGCTTAATACCATCGCGGCGATTCTAGAATTGGATACAAAAGAATGGGACAGTATCTCTTGTTTATTTCGGGTTGCTTTAGGATTAAAAGAATTAGCGTTAAGTGATAATTTTAATGATTTAAATGCAGACTCTCTGTCATTTGTATATTTATCTGTAGAGCTAGAGCACTGTTTGGGTAACGAACTACCTGATAACTGGCAAATGTGTAGTATCGAAGAGCTTGAATTAATTTATACAGCGGTACGGTTTGATGATTAAATATATGAATAAACTCCCCCCCATTTTTACTGTTAACACTTGGTTGCCGAAAGGTTTCACTAACGTTAAAGCCACCACTATAGGATTATTTTTGAACTTGTTGATTTAGATCAGTTTTTTAGTTTTCCAGTACGTTAGTATCCCGATTAATTAATCTAATCAAGGAGGCTATGTTGGTTAACACGTTTAAAACCCTGTTTAAATTTATGTTAGGGAGTATCAGGGATCTTGCTCCTATCATTCTTGTCATCCTATTTTTCCAGTTAGTTGTTATTCAGCAACCTTTACCGAATGTCGGCCAACTGCTTATTGGTGTTCTGTTCGTATTATTAGGATTAACCTTCTTTATCCATGGCCTTGAACAAGGCTTATTTCCCATTGGCGAATCTATGGCTCACGCGTTTGCGCGTAAGGGCAGTGTCGGTTGGTTGTTAATTTTTGCATTTTGCCTTGGTTTTGGTACGACTGTGGCAGAACCTGCATTAATTGCTGTTGCAGCAGAGGCGGCGAGGGTGGCCGCGAGTGGTGATCTAATCGGGTCAACACAAGCCGCAATGGATGAATATGCACAAGGTTTAAGAATGAGTGTGGCCTTGAGTGTCGGTATTGCGATTGCAATTGGTGTGTTGCGTATTATCAAAGGCTGGCCATTACAGTGGTTCATTATTGGTGGTTATATACTGGTGGTGATCATGACCATGTTTGCGCCAGCTGAAATCATTGGTATTGCTTATGATTCGGGCGGTGTAACGACGTCAACGATTACGGTACCGCTCGTAACTGCGCTCGGCGTGGGACTTGCTTCTTCTATTAAAGGCCGGAACCCGATGATTGATGGCTTTGGTCTTATCGCGTTAGCGTCGCTTAATCCGATGATTTTTGTAATGGCTTATGGAATGGTGATGCTATGACCTTTATTGATATGTTAAATCAAATCGGCTTGACAATCATGACAACGTTCCATGATGTTTTGCCTATTGCTGCGATATTATTTGGTTTCCAGTTTGCCGTTATTCGTAAACCTTTACCTAATTTAGGCCGAGTATTAATGGGTTTTTTGTGGGTATTACTTGGTTTGTCACTGTTTTTGATTGGCTTAGAGTGGGCATTGTTCCCACTTGGTCGTTTGATGGCACAACAATTAACAGACCCTACGTTTCTTGCCAGTGTTAACAATATAGAAGTCGTGACTGAAAATATACGTGAACTGGTTTGGACTGATTATTATTGGGTATACCTGTTCGCATTTTTAATCGGTTTTGCAACGACGATCGCGGAACCGTCTTTGATTGCTGTGGCGATCAAAGCCAATGAAGTATCGGGTGGTGCGATCGGCATTTGGGGGTTACGTTTATCCGTTGCGCTAGGTGTCGCGATTGGTATCTCGCTTGGTTGCTATCGTATTGTTGTTGGTGACCCGATTCATTGGTACATCATGGCGGGTTATGTGGTGGTTGTTTCACAAACTCTTGTCGCGCCAAAGTTAATTATCCCACTAGCTTACGATTCAGGTGGTGTAACAACGTCGACGGTAACCGTGCCACTCGTTGCAGCACTCGGATTAGGATTAGCAGAAACAGTACCAGGACGTAATCCTATCATTGATGGTTTTGGTCTTATTGCCTTTGCAAGTCTATTTCCGATCATGTCGGTGATGGCGTATGCACAAATATCGCAGTGGATCAGTACTCGTGACAAAAAAGCTGCTACTAACTAATTAGTGAATGTTGATGAGTCAATACAGTTAAAAATTATGAATTGTTGGAGAAAAAAATGCATTTTAAATTAATTGTCGCCTTTGTCGAGGCCGGTCTTACGGATGGGATCATGGATGCTGCGCGCAGTGCTGGTGCAACAGGTGCCACTATTATTAATAACGCGAGAGGTGAAGGCTTAAAGCAATCAAAAACTTTCTTTGGTTTGACGCTAGAAACGCAGCGTGATGTTTTATTGTTTATTGTTGAAGAGCATTTAAGTCGACATATCTTAGAAGAAATTAATAAAGTCGGCCAGTTTGATGAAAAGCCGGGTTCGGGTATTGCGGTACAAATTGACGTGGAAGATGCGGTTGGTGTTAATCATCAAATTAGTCAATTAACTAAAGTTGTGGAGAGTGAACTGTGACCAAAAATTTAATTAAAGCCAATGCTGTGATGACGCAAGATTATATTTGTATGGACGGTATGCAGACAATTCGTGAAGCGATTGATGCGATGAAAAATAATGATATCAAGGTGATCATTGTGAACAAACGTGACCAACATGATGCTTACGGTATCTTGGTATTATCAGACATAGCCAAGCAAGTATTAGCCAAAGACCGTTCACCCGATCGTGTTAATATTTATGAAGTGATGGCAAAACCGATCGTATCTGTACCGCCGCAAATGGATATTCGTTACTGTGCTCGGTTATTTGAGCGTTTTGGTTTATCTCACGTACCTGTGATTGAAAATGAAGATATTCTAGGTTTGATTGGTTATAAAGAGTTGGTTCTACACGAGCTATAATGTGTTAATCGAGTCAATAAATGATATAAAAAAGGCGGCCATGTCACTATTATTACAATAGGAAGTCGCCGCCTTTTTAGTGTCTTTTTACGTATTAAGTCAGAAGTTAATAATGATTAAGACGCTAGTACGAGAACGATGAGTGCAGGGCAAACTACACGTACGTACCAAGGCCATATTTTCCAAAATAAACCATCTTCGATCTCTGTATTACCTTGTTTAATTTCGGTAAGTAATTGATCACGACGCCATATCCAACCCACTAATAATGCGAAAATTAGCGAAAGAATAGGTTGCGCATAAACGGTTGTTGCTGTGATAACTAAGCCAAACAAATCGCCAAAGTTAAAGATGATCACTGTTGAAATCAACGTAATAATACCGCCAATCCACCAAACAACTGTAGAGCGTTCTTTATTTAATTCTTCGGTAGCACAAGATACTGGTACTTCTAACATTGCGATAGATGAAGTTAGGGCGGCAATAAGCATTAATACAAAGAACAAAATGCTGATGACAATACCCATGGTGCCCATGGTATCAAACATAGCAGGTAATACATTAAACACTAACGTATCTGAGCTAAGTAAGGCGCCAGCAGCGTCATAAATTTCAACGCCATTTTTCTGTGCCACGAACATTGCTGGTAAAATCAGTAGACCCGCACCAAATGCAACACCAGTATCGAGTAGTGCGACTTGCACGGCTGTTTTTGGAATATTGGTATCTTTACTTAAATATGAGCCATATACCATCATTGCACATACGCCTAACGATAATGAGAAGAACGCTTGACCCATCGCACTGATCACTAAGTCTGAACTTAGGTGTGAGAAGTCAGGAACAAGGTACATTTCAAGACCTTCACTCGCGCCATCGAGTGTTAAGATATAAGCCGTCAGCAAACCAAATAAGATGAAGAGTAATGGCATTAAACGTGAAGACCAGCGTTCGATACCATCAGTAACGCCGCTTTTAACAACATTGATCGTCATGAGCATAAAGATAACCATCATCACCAAGTTACGTTCTGTACCAAACGAATCTACCCATTCAGCTGCTGCATCAAGACCGATAAGTGTAAACAGTGGAGACAATAACGAACCTAATAACCAACCCGCAACAATTGCGTAAAAGCTTAAAATCATCGATACGGCAACCATACCTGCAATACCTAAACCTGCAGCAGCCATTTTTTGTTTTGGCCAAATAGATTGAATTGATTTAATTGGATTCGCTTGACCGTGACGACCGATTGTTAGTTCGGCCACTAGTAATGGGTAAGCTAGAATAAACACCATCAATAAGTAAACAAGTAAAAATACAGCCCCGCCGTTACTCGCAGCTTGTGTAGGGAAACCCCAAATATTACCGACACCGACTGCAGAACCTGCTGCTGCCATGATGAAGCCGAATCGAGACGAAAATTGTGCTCTTGAACCTGTTGCCATTTTTATTCCAACGTATTTCTTGCCGAGTTAGTGGTTAATTTTGCGAGTCGTACGCATGGTTTATCGTAATGTAAACCTTTGTGTACACATTGTTAAAATTAGATTTTAATTAGATTGGTGACAAGTAGAACAGTTTTATCGTATTATTAAAAGCCCGAAGGGCGTATGTTTCATTTATTCGTGCTTAATCAGTTTATAATTTAATCAATTCATTAATATTAAGCTTATCTGACTCATCTGAATCTTTTTATTTAATATATAAAACTTCAGCGGCATGCCCTGGTATTATCCTAGATCTTACTCTCATTCTCTAACCAGCTGAATTTGATAACCTATGATTTTCTCCAAACTTAATAGTAAAACGCTCCATTTTTCCGATCACAAAAAGGGATTAATAGTTTCAATACTCGCTTCTTGTTTATTTGCATTACAGCCCTTGTATGTACAGTTCCATACGATTTAAAAAATCGTATTTTTATAGATGATATATAGATATGCGCCTAATTATCTTGCTAAAACAGGATAAGTAAAGAAGATAAGATGCACGAAATTAAAGAGTAAATGAGCAAGTACTGCGCACCATAAGCGGTTAGTAAAGTGAAATACCAAGGCATAACCTAAATCGGCTAAAGTGGCGAATATCACCAATAATGTACCCCCAGAAAAATGAGCTAAGCCAATTCGCCATTCAAAACGACAAACCAAACTCAGTCTTAATCGCCCCAAAGTATGCAGCAATAGGTAAGAGAGAAAGTAAAAGAGGAAGTGTTATAGTTAGAATTCTATATTTGGTCGACTGTTGCATAATGCTCGCGTAATTGGTGCGGCGTCCTAATTAGCGCGTTTGTTAAATGCCTATTTCGCTGCATTGCCGAGTACCCAGAAGCCTATGGGCCAAGCTGCGAGCAAAGAATAAGTAATTAGGTTTGCGTTACGTACTTTATTCTTAATACTGAGAGGAGGTAGCGATTTATTGATGCTCTTTGACACAAAATACTCTGACCACCATGAAACAAAGAAGAAGGGAAGCAACAATACTAATCCTGCGACAGGTATCATCCAACTTAAGTCTTTCTCGTATGGTATCAGCCAAGGTGCTTGCCAAGTAACGGCTAACACTTTACCCATGACTGAATCAATGCCGTAGGCACTACCACCGCCTGTCACCATTTGGACTATGACGAGTAGTAACCAAGTAATAGGAATACCTATAATGGTTGAAGCCAAATTAGAGATGCTTACCGTTTTCAAAGATTGACCAATCGACAGCTCCAAACTCTTTGATATATACAATGATTCAATAGTGATGATTGGTACTAGCGAAAGCAAAAATGCTGGCATTGCTAAAAATAACATTGGCACACCTGCATTAGCATATGCCATGCTTGGAACAGTCAAAGTCAATAAGACTAGCGTGATTTTCGTCGATTTATGCACAATTTCCTCTTGGTGTTTGTATAACTGGATCCTCGACTTACCAAATTAATTCACCTCAATGAAAGTAGATTAATCAATTGAAAAATTAGATTATATTTCAATTTTATTAATTACATTTTTATTGGAAAACGAGTCAACCTGTAAATTATTTAGTCTTATAAGTTATATACAAAAATTGCTATGTAATTGAGTATATTAATATTAATTTTAGGCTGCAAGATAAACTTGACGGCCTTTTGGCAATTCGAGACTGCTTTCAGAAAAATGCCAATAACACTGTATAAAATCATCCAATCTAACCGTTTTCACTATGCATAAATATGATCAACTCAGTTGGTAAATTTTGCATGATAAAATGTATAGAAAGTCGATATGAGTATATTGTGGGTGAGCAGTTACTCTGAGCCAAAAAGGGGCAATTTTTGAGTTAGCTAGGCTAGCTAACTCGTTCGTGGACAGAAACGGCTTAGAGCTTAAACTTCAAAGGTTCTAGTTCGCATTACATAAAATATAATGAAATTGAGATTAATGCCTTGCTAAGCGGAAAATAATGGTTGGCTATAATCGTGAAGCGATGGCCAACTGTTATTTTCCGTTTAAGCAACTTGTTCTGTGTAATGGTCAACTCAAATCGGACACTTGCTTAAGCTACTTTTCTTAATATCTGCTGCTCAAATTCCATCGGTGATAAATACCCCAATGTTGTATGTGGCCGCTTGCTGTTGTAATAAGCAAGGTAATCCAAAATACAGCGTTCAGCGTCTTTCTTTGTTTTCAAGCGATAGTAATGCATATGCTCGTGTTTGAAGCTTCTAAAAAATCGCTCTGTTGGTGCATTATCCCAACACTCACCTTTGCCGCTCATGCTGGGTATCATCTCCATTTTCGAAAGCATTTCCTGGTACTTGCCGCTTGCGTATTGGCTGCCTCTATCTGAATGATGCATAACTCCAGCATTGGGTTTTCGTCGCCAGTAAGCCATCTGTAGCGCCTGCAAACACATTTCTGTTTTCATGTTGTCGGCAATACTCCATCCAATGATTTGCCTTGAATATAAATCCATTACAACGGCTAAATACATCCAACCTTCAAGCGTCCAAACGTAGGTGATATCAGTTGTCCAATATTTATTGGGCTGCTGAACATCGAATTTACGCTCTAACAAGTTATCTGCAATATTAAAATTATGCTTACTATCAGTAGTTACCTTGAATCGTCTTGGGTAGCGGGCTTGCAAGCCTAAGCGTGACATTAAACGCCATATTTTGTAATGACCAACATCAAAGCCTTCTTTGCGTAACTCATTGGTTAATCTGCGATAACCTAGCGTTTTTTTGTGTAAGTCGAATATCTCGGTAGCCTTAATCTCAAGCGCCACATCCCTATTAGGCGATGCTTTATTTGATAACCAGTGATAAAAAGCACTTGGGCTTACATCCATAACTTTACATGTAACTCGAATTGGAAATGTCTTCTTATACTCTGCGATGAACTGAAATCTTACTCGCTTTCCTTGGCAAAGAAGACTGCGGCCTTTTTTAAAATTTCTTTCTCCATCAGCAGTTTTGCATTTTCTTTACGTAGTATTTCAAGTTCATTACGTTCGGATAGGTTTAGGCCTTCTTGTTTGGTTCCAGGTCTAGCTTGCGTGCCGCTTTCTGCTTGAACCCAGCGTGTAATTGCACTTAACGATACACCTAAGCTAGCAGCGGCTGCTTGTCTGGTATATCCTTGCTCAGTAACGAGTTTTACTGCGCCTTGTTTGAATTCAGTTGTAAATTTCGGACGTTTAAACTTAGTATTCATGATCACCTCTAATTAACATTATACTTAAATGCTTTAGAAGTGTCCGGTAGAATTAAACCACATCACTGTTTATGGATTCAGCGTTGGGTTTTCGGATACAAAATAATAGCCCCCTAAATCGCAGTTCATATGATCAATTAACTTTCTTAGTGATACATCATAATCGAATTTATCTAGCCCTTGCTCATCGCAAAAAATAGTGTACCTATCATTCTGGATATTAAAACTTTGCTTAATCAGCTGATCGATAAGTTGTTTTAATCCGTCTTGACGCTTATCGTGGACTTGAAAACCCATCACAAATGTATCTAAAAAATCCCAAGGGTTAAGAAAATGACCATCATTGCTTCGATTAAAATTTTCATGATGGAAAGCTACATTGCTTACGATTACAACATCAATTTTCTCAAAGTCAGCAACATCTAAAACACAGTCCTTGTTTTCATCAGGGCTGTTCTTTCTGAAGCATACTCCTGATTGACCAGCTAGAGAATTTGAAACATCTATAAAATCAGCAAGATCGTAACAGCATACAAAAAGAACATTTGCTTCAAACTCCCCTTGATAACCAAATTTTTCATTGGACTTAATGAAAAAATCCTTTAAAGGTAAAAATCTGCTTTTTATACGAACATTTTCTTGTTCACTATCTGAAATCGAACTCTCTGTAGTCCTTCTATTGAAACATTTAACTTCGACATTTAGTCTCAATGATTCATATTCAAAGGAAAAGTCTACATCTTTATTTTTATGTTCAACGTCCTTAACATTCCGCTTAGGTTCATATTCAAACCCATTGATAAAATCAACGTACATTCTAGAAATAACACTAAGCTCACAGGCACTCTGAATATACTGATTGATATCAAAGCCATGCCTTTTGAATTGAAGCTTATGATTTATCAAAGCTCGTTTTTGCTTATTCGTAAGCAATGGAGTCACTGCGTTTATACTTGCTGTCAAATGTTCCTTATATTTCGTGTTCTCACAATTATAAAAATGCATATCACTTACTGGACTAAGTTCCATTTTATCCTCTTAATAAACAACGCCGCATTTAGGTGTGAGCAACGCTGCCACCTAACCTAAAACATTACGCTATAAACACAAAACCCAACGCTGAACTGAGAATGCTAAGCGTTGGGAATCACTCTTAATGCTTTGTTATACCTGCTATTTAAAGCAGAGTAAGCTCTTAATTGAATCGAGTAAACCCTTTTGACTCGATTGTTTAGACTTAGGTTTTAAGTAAATTGTCGGTGACCCATCATCTCGAAACTCGAATTGATTTTTTCCAACTTGTTGTAGCGGCCAGAAAGCCTCATTACCATCACACATATTTTTGATCTGTTCTGGTTTAAACTTGGCATTCATTAGATTAACAATTTCCTCTGTAGAAAATTCTTTAATCAAAACGTATTTAGTACTCTCAACTAACCCTTGAGGCTCAAGAGTTGGATCATAAAAAGCTCCATTCGATGAAACAACAGCATGAGGATAAATTTTCCCATCCGTATCCTCAATCTCTACCAGAACATAGTTAATATCGAAATCTTTCTTCGCCAATGTTTGCATTACTAGCAGGAAGCCATTCATGTAGCACATTTTAGGCATATTTAAGCCAAATTCATTTACTAACCCCAAGATGTCTTCGGGCATTTTTTCAATTTTCATAACCTACGCAACCGTTTAATATTAAAAGGAAATTACAAATTCATAAAGCATAGCAAATCCATACAAAGATAACCATACTGCTTAATAATTTAGGTTATATTGAGCTAGCAGGACGTATAACGCCCACATTAATAGGCTAAAAATTCTGGGCTAAAATGTAGCGAAGCGAAAAGAGCCCACGGTTTTTAGTCCTGATTTAATTGCTTGTTAAATGCTTTACTCCACCGAATCTTGTTGCTGTGATTGAGCTTGTGTTGGCTGGGATTGTTGAGACGTTGCACCAGGTGCAGCCTGCATAGTTGGAATCTGAGCACTATTGATACTGATGCCCTCACGTTGCATTGTGGTGATACTGTTGCCAGTATTGGCGCATAAACTGGAGCAATACAGGAGAGATAATAACGAGGCGATCTTTAGCTCCTTTACCTTGGCATACTTTTAATAATTGTTGCTGACCGTCGATATCACTGACTTTCACATGCGTCAGCTCGCTGACACGCAAACAACAGCCGTAGCACAACGCTACCATTGCTCTGTGTTTATTCGTTTTGCAATAGTAAATGACCGCAGAGATATCTTGCTGTGTTAATAGTTGTGGCAGTTTTTCTTTTCGTTTAGGTAAACAAACTGAGATAGTAAAACTGCGGTGTAAGACGTGCTCAAACAGAAAATGAATACCACTAAGGTGCAGCTTTAACGTTGATCTGCAATGGTGTTTTCCTAAATTAAAATAGCGGAAATACGCTTCCAACTGTTTATCTGAAATCGTATCCAAAGGTTGACCAAAATACTTATACAGTTGATTTATAGCATAACGGTAAGAGTTCCGAGTTCGCTCAGAGTAACCCCTTAAGGTGATTTCTTCGTTAAATTGTTGCAGTAGTTGTCGCATGACATACTTCCTTAAGCAGGGATGATCTCTAGAGGTAAGAGTGGAACAGTGAGCGATCTTTTGGCTCCGCGCAGCGGCTTAGTTCAACATTTTTATAGTAGGACGTCTCGATTTGCTAAATTCATTCACCGCCAAATATGGAAACTAATCAATTGAAAAGTAAGGTAATATTTAAAATTCATTGATTTACTCTTGTAAGTTACATACAAAGCTATCTATGTATCTGAGTATATTGATATTAATTTTCAGTCACATGACAAACCGAGATTGCGTTCACCAAAATAGCAATAACACGGTATAAAATCATCTCGTCGAACAGTTTTCAATATGCATAATAAATGTATGGAAAACGGATATGAATATATTGTGTGTGAGTAACTACTCTAAGCCACAATGGTGCAATTTTGAGTTAGCTAGGTGAGCCGGCCTGTTTGTGGGCATAACTGCGTCAGAGTTATTTTACTAGCCGATAGTCATTAGCTTTTGTAGGGTAAGTGATGGTATCTAACTGATACTATTACCAATTAACCTTAACGTGTGTTATACGGAGTGATCGATTTTTAAATTGTAAGTGCAATATAGTAATGTCACATTTTGGTATACTTGGTCGTTACTAATCCAAGTATCGAGTTGTGCCATGTTACTCACTATGGCTGATATTGAAATATACTGAATTAACACCATCAAAAATGTTATTGATAAACGTATCTCTGGCGTCGATGCTGCCGCGCTTCTTAACTTCAGTCCACGACAAGTATATCGACTGACGAAGCAATATTTAAAACATGGTACTGAAGGTTTGATTTCACATAGACGTGGCCAGCCCAGTAACAATCACCATTCTTATAAATTCAAGCAACACGTTCTAGAGCTAGTGCAAATCCATTACCTCGATTTTGGTCCAACTCTCGCACACGAAAAACTCACAGAGCTACATGTTATTTCTGTGGGCATTGAAACACTACGTCAATGGATGGACTGTGGCGATCACATGCCAAACGCAAACATCAGGTATATCAACCTCGCTCTTTGCCCAAAGTTCGTCGGACATTAGGTATGAAGTAGACCGTTGATTTACGAAAATCGGGTAAGGTCAGTCCGACTTGTAATATCTTTCAACTATTTGTATCTAAGTGTAACGATAATAATAATCACTTGTATTTAGGGTGAAAGCTCTGCAGGATATATACCCTTGGTTGTTAATCATCCGGTATTTGCTTGATAAATGCTGTAATCATCCAGTATTTGATCTGCAAGGGTTATTAATTATCTGATATTAGGTCAATAAGTAGGAAAAAATAAAATGAAAAAAAACGTATTTATGCTCAGTACACTGCTGCTGGCATCCTCGGCTGTATTAAGCCAACCCTTTGAAGTAACAAACAATATGACGGATGGTGCAGTCAATATTGTTAAACAGTTAACTAACAGCCAGAATGTTGTATATTTCAATGCAGCTTCGCTTTTAAAGGAAGGCGGTGAGTTACAAAAACTGACCTTACAGGAGATTGAACAGGAGGTTGTCGGTAATAAAAATAAGTACCTGTTAGATTTTTCATCGTTAACCAGCCCTGAACAGAAACAACGTGCGCTCGATAAAGTCAGTAAAATTACTGGTATTTCCTTTGAGCAAGACTTCCTTGTTATTTCCGCATTCAAAGGTTCACTCCTCTATACTCCAGTCAGCAGCCCAGAAGACCCTAATGTCAGTGCCCTGGAAACAGCAAATATCACAACCTTACCTGCACCGCTGACCATTCAAAAGCGACAAGGCTCACCGCAGGCCATTCAAAAGTCACAAGGCTCACCGGCGCTTTCTTTCTATGTGTCAGCTAACCGTCCTATATCTGATGGGGAGTGCAGTTTTAGTTCGGGGCAATTATGGGGTTCATCAGAAAAATCGGTTTATTGCGATACTCCCAACATATCTCTAATTTATAAAGTGGATCTCTTGCGTTCACTCCCTGTCAAATTCGGCAGTCAGACTGCGCCTGATAAAAAACTGGTACGTGTGACGCTGGCTGGGGAATCCCGGGGGAGTGGTATACATCTGAATGACAGCATTGACCGAACGTTACGGTTTAAACCTGGCAACGGTAGTACTTTTGATGGCTGGGTAGGACAGTACACCTATGATGCCATTGCCCTTGACTATAAGGTCGGTGTCTCTTCGTCGAACGGTAAGGCAAGGGTTATTTATAAATACCCAACGGACAATGTTCAGAGTAATTATGAACACCGAGAGGTTGAAGGCTTCACCATTGGTGGAACTACTGGTGTTGAAGTGAGTAAAGATGGACCGAAAGCCAAATTGGAAGCTAATGCTTCTTACTCTTCACAAAAATGGTTCTCGTATAAAACAACGGATTACGCCATTAAATTATCCACCCCCAATGATCGCACATTTGTCACCACATGGCAGAGAGAAGAATATAAATCAGCAAACGACCTTCGAACCCAACACACCCAGGAGTTGACCTCCAATGTTCCTAGTGACATCATTAACAAGTCTCTGATCAAGCCAATTGGCTACAGCAATTTCACCCCTCAGATGGAGGTGTTCTATGCAGCTAACTCTGATGAGACAGGCAAAACCAGTTTCACCATCGATACGTCAGTCAACTTTAGCCCAATCCGTATGGGTATTTATCGACATTTCATTGGTATTGGTGCTTGGAGAACTTTTCAGGGAAGTGATTTTACCCCGAAGCGTGTGAATGTAGAGCGCACCTTTAAAGTGAATTGGGATCATGCAATCTTCCTAGGTGGCAATCCGGTGAATTTGCAAATGGGTGCGTTTAAAAATAAATGTATCTCTGTTGATCACAGTAATAACGGCACTATTGCGCTTGTAGGCTGTGATCGTAAGGATACTAAACAGTCCTTTATCTACGATGAACTGGGACGCTATGTGTCAGTCGATGATATTTCGCAGTGTCTGGACGGCGATGACCTGAGCAGGGTTAGCCAATGTACGCCATCTCTGACGCAGCAGTGGGATTGGAACGATGACCTGTTGAAGAATGAGTACGACGATCGGGTATTATCAGCCAAGACCAAGACCAAGAGCAATACGTTGTTCTTGTCTTCAAATTCGTCAGAGAGGGGAGGTAAAAATCGTACGTTCACGTTCAGCACTAACATCTATGATACAGGCAAGGCAGCAGGGTTCTGTAATATCCACTCGTGGGATGATGACTCCCAGAGTGGCAATGTTGGCGATGTCTATTATTATCGCAACCCTTACACGAAAACCAATGACTACTTCCGCCTGAATAAAGAAAAGTATGGGTACTTCCCAACAGATCAAAGCAGCAGTCAGGACTGGGAATATATTGGTAATAGTAGCTGTGATCAGATAATAGAAATCTAATCCGAACTCATTAATAGGCTGCCTTACCAGTCAGTTCACTGGTTGAAGGTTTTGCCATTCGCAGAGAGTCCTTTCTAGCACTGGAATTTCAGTGCTGGCTGCGACTCTCTGCGTTTACCGAGTCCGATGGACTGGTTTGTTAAATGCTTAAGCTCGCTATTCAAACTTTTCACTCAACACCAATTCACCCAACTCATTTTCACTATAAATGAGTAAAAGGGCGCCTTGAGGAGAGAAGTGAAACTCTACTTGGCCATATTGGGATATCAAAAATAGTTTCCTTTTGCCAAAACAACCTCTGATACCATCAGGCATACCAAGTTTACTCTGAACTGAGTATCTATGGTCTGCTGCAGTAAACTTATATATTGCAATTTCAACTTTAACTTTAACTTCCTTACTCTCCAAGCAAACTGTTAGCACTCTCACTTTAAATTCTTGTTATGTTCCGACTTGCACCGACAGACCTGTTTCAATAGATATTCTATGAGCAATACCGTCGAAATCCGTAACTAATACGCTGTCGTCAGCAAACTCAAAACCCTCTGTGAAAATTTCTGGGCCTGATACCGTCCAGATTTTGTCTCCATTGGATTTTAATCGGCGTATATCTAATTCACCCCAAGAAATTAAACAATCGTACTCACTTACCCAAAAAATACCAAAGCAAGTACCAAAATCAACTTTTTTAACCCAAATAAGTTCTAGTGTGGGAAGCTTAAGAGAATAGACAGAGTCACCTGAAGCAACATAACAAATATCGTCGTTAATGGTGAAAGAGTATTCGTGCACTCCTGTCGCACCGCCAACACCTAAAAATATAACTGATGATTCAGGGCTATTGATATCACCAACGAATAAACCATGTGCTGAAGAATGTCGGTATTTTTTATTTCTACAGAGTTCAACTTCATATGAACGAATATTATCTGTCGAATTGACCGAATAATGAGGCTCGTTTATCAAAGTTACATCAATTCCGTTGAATATTTGCTTCATACTTTCCTAGGTACCAACGCCCAAACACCGGTTTGGTGAAGTTGGCGGCTTTTTGGAATAAAAAGGGGACAGCATTACCAAGTCAGAGTGCTTTGACTTGTTACATGCTGAGCTACACATTTGCCATTTCCTTTAGTTCCGTGAACTTTACTGGTAACGAAGGAATACTAGCCATTGCCATTAATTTTCTCTTTAACTCAGTGTCCATATTACTCGTAGGTTCACGTTCCCTTTTATAGGGGCCACCATGTAAATTCCAGTCAAACACATAAAACCCAAGTTGGGCATAATCAGACCAAACTTCTGAGCATCCCCAATTTGGGGAGTCGAGTCGCTCCGAAATATCGTCATGTTCCGCATAACTTTCAATAACTAGGCAAGGTATTGAGCCTTCACCAGCAGTTGAGAATAAGCCGATTCATACATTCCTCAATAAAAGGTGATTAATTGAAAAGTAAGATTATACTTCAAATTTATTAATTACATGTTTATGGGAAAACGAGTCGTCCTGTAAATTATTTATTTAGTCTTGTAAGCTATATATAAAACTATCTATGCAATTGATTATATTGACATTAGTTTCATGATTCAAGATGAACCTGACTGCCTTTTGACAAATCGAGACTCAGTTTACCAAAATGCCAATAACACTGTATAAAATAATCCTATCTAACAATTTTCTTTATCCATAAATACATAAATATAATCAACTCAGCCGATCAATTTTTCATGATTTAATGTATGGAATAACGATATGAATATATTTTGGGTGAGCAGTTACTTAAGGCATTTAGGGGCAATTTTGAGTTAACTAGGCTAGCTAACTCGTTCGTGGACAAAACCTTGTTATAGCGATAACTCCAACAACGCTTATTAGCATTAGGAAAAGTATCGCTAACTTGAGGTTAACGCCCTGTTAACAGGAAAAATAGTTGGTTAAAATTAGCGACGAAGGAGCAAGGTCAACTGTTTTTATCCTTGTTTAACAGCTTGTTAGCTTAATATTTAATAATCTAGATCACCACGGTATCTTTCAGTTATTTTATGACCACAGTTTGTACATATTAAATGCAAATCTCTTAGTTCCATAAACCCAGCAGTGCCTCCAGCACCCCAGCCAGCAACAAGTGCAGATATAAACTCTTTGACCTTTGCCTTTCTTCCCATATTGGAATTATTCTGAGGCTTTACTATAACCCCAATATGATCGACCTCTTCATTACATTCTTTGCAAAAACGTTTTTCAGGTTCCATGTTATTCGCTCCAGAATCAATTTTACGGATTTAAGCTAACGCCGCAATAACACGTGCGATCGCCTTAATGACCAAACCAATTATACTTTAAACCAAAAACGATGAGTGTAATAAGTATCGTGTTGATTGCTTTTATACCCGAACTAAAACTGTCCTCAAAACTAGGAAGTAACTAATAATAAAATACTACCTAGAAATGCAGGTATTCCTGATATAAACATAACTAAACCAAATTGATAGTTCTGTCTTTTTTGTTCATGAAAGTCAGACTCAAAATCATGACCTGAAACCATTTTATTGGTTTTATTCGCAGCAAGATCTTGTGACCAATTACGACTTTGGCTACTACCCTCCCAAGTTAACCTAGCAACTCCCCATATAATAATTACGATGAAAAATAGGAAATCCATCAAACTTGTTGAGTTGAAAATCGTAATGTATTGAGAAAGAACAAACACAGTTAAAGCTACTAATAGATTAGTAATAACAACCACTTTAAACAAATTTAGCATAGGTTTCCTTTCTTAACAGGACTCTCGATTTCCCAAATTCATTCACCTCAATAAAGTAGATTAATCAATTGAAGAATAAGATTATACTTCAAATTTATTAATTACATGTTTATGGGAAAACGAGCCATCCTGTAAATTATTTATTTAGTCTTAGTAAGTTATATACGAGGCTAGCTATGTAATTGAGTATATTGACATTAATTCTAGGCTACAAGATAAACCTGACTGCCTTTTGACAAATTGAGACTGCGTTCACCGAAATACCAATAACACTGTATAAAATCAGCCTATCTAGTCTTTTTCATTACACATAAGTAGGATTAACTTAGTTGGTAAATTTTGCATGATAAAATGTATGGCAAATCGATATGAACATATTGTGAGAGAGTAAAAGTTCTAACACACTTTGGGGCATAAGTGAGTTACAAAATAGATAAACCTTCCGCTGCTAAATTTACGCTCAACTAAAACACAGTGAAATCTTAGTTATTCAACAATGCTCGCTACTTCTCACGTTAGCTGCTTGAGATGTCCTTAGCTCATTTTTCAGACTCTCACTGCTGACGTGGTGTTAGTCACGATAACAGGTTTGTGAATGGGCAGTGTTGCGTATCGTGTCTATAGTTATCCATAGAGTAACCTCCTGCATACCCAATGACTTAAATGTAATAACTGTGCGTCTTCAGGGTATCTATAACCCAAGGTTGGAGAATCGTTCATGACAAGCTTTATAGAGTCGACAGATCTATTTGACATGGCTGAACAATATCCATTCAGTGATGTGCACTTCTGGCGAGACCCTGAAACACAATTACAAGCAATCATCGCCATTCATAGTACTCAATTAGGCCCTGCAATTGGTGGCTGTCGAATGATTAATTACCCTTCAACGCAAGCTGCAGTTAAAGATGTATGCTGCTTAGCGGCGGGTATGAGCTATAAAACAGCAATCAATCGACTGCCTTTTGGTGGGGGGAAAGCGGTTATTATAAAACCTGCACATTTAACGGATCGTAAGGCGTTATTTACGTCGTTTGGTCGCTTTGTCGAAAGTCTAAATGGTCGTTATATTACGGCGATGGACAGTGGTACGACAATAGATGATATGGATATTATCGCCAGCCAAACCAAGCATGTGATGTGTACTACTACCGCTGGATTAGCTTCGGGCGACCCATCTCCACATACGGCGAAAGGCGTTTATTATGGCATCAAAGCGGCAGTGAAGTTTAAGTTACAACAGGAATCGCTTGCTGGCCTTCATATTGCGATTCAAGGGGTGGGCAATGTGGGATATGCCCTCGCTAAGCTACTGCATAATGACGGGGCTAGATTAACCGTAGCAGATCCAAATAAAGAGGCAACGCAGCGGCTTATTAATGAGTTTGACGTAGATGTTGTGGCTGGTGATGAGCTTTATGCTGTTCATTGCGATGTCTTTTCACCGTGCGCATTAGGTCAAGTAATTAACACTAATTCTATCGCTAGATTAAATGCCTCTATCATTGCCGGTTCTGCAAACAATCAATTACAAAGTCGCAGCGTGATTGATGCGTTGACTGCAAAAGGGATCTTATATGCCCTTGATTATGTCATTAATTCTGGAGGGGTATTACAGATATCCTACTTAAATAACCCTGATGTGTTACAGCGTAAACTAGCGGCGTTATATGGCACATTACTGGATATATTTACCCAAGCAGAGCAACAAAATAGCTCGACGGTTGATGTGGCTAATAGTTTAGCTGAAAAGATACTAACGGAACCATTCGCAGGAGCTAATTATGAATAAAAATACTGTTCAAGCTGAAAATACATTCCGTGTCGGTTATACCCAATATCTAGATGAAACAGGCAGGTTATCAGACTCATTGCTGCAGCTTTCTATCATGGGAGTAAGCAGTGAACTGCTTGTTGAGTTTTACCGTTGGATGTTATTTACCCGTACTTTTGATTGTAAAGCAATTGCGCTGCAACGTACTGGGCGCCTTGGTACTTATGCCTCATGCCTTGGTCAAGAAGCGGTCGGCGCCGCAATTGGTAAAGCGATGCGTGAAGAAGATGTGTTTATTCAAGCATACCGAGAAACGGCCGCGGTACTTATCCGTGGCGTAAAACCGGAAGAAATTTTGATGTATTGGGGAGGGGATGAACGCGGTATGGATTTTCAGGGACCACGAGAGGATATGCCTTGTACCATACCGATTGCGAGTCAATGTTGTCATGCGATTGGTATCAGCTATGCGATGAAGTTACGGAAAGAGCCGCGTGTTGCTGTCGTTGTTTGTGGTGACGGAGCAACATCCAAAGGTGATTTTTATGAATCGATTAATGCAGCAGGCGTGTGGCAGCTCCCCGTTGTCTTTATTATCAACAATAATCAATGGGCCATCTCTCTGCCGCGGGATGAACAATCGAGTTGTGAAACGCTAGCGCAAAAAGCCATTGCAGGCGGTATCAGTTGCGAGCAAGTTGATGGTAATGATGTTATTGCTTGTTATATCAAAATTAAGGAGGCTATCGACAGAGCGAGGAAAGGCAAAGGCCCTTACTTGATTGAAACTATTTCTTATCGCTTATCCGACCATACTACCGCTGATGATGCGTCTCGATATCGTGATGAGGATAACGTCGGGGAGGCTTGGCTGAAAGAACCCATGACACGGCTACGCAGTTTACTATTAGATGAATTTATTATTGATCACACAGGTATAGAGCAGCTAGAAAAAGAATGCAGTGACGAAATTGATGCTGCTGTGGCGCGTTATCTTGCCATCCCGCCCGCGTCGCCAATCGCGATGTTTGAATACTTGTATGAAACCTTGCCCGACCATTATTTAGATCAATTAGAGCAAGTAAGAAATACAAATTTGCAGGGAGGTGAAGAATGAAAGACATGACTCTCATTGATGCTGTCAATAACGCCTTGTTTGATGCAATGGCAGAAGATAAAAATGTCATCTTATTGGGTGAGGATATCGGTGCTAATGGCGGTGTGTTTCGCGCGACGGAAGGACTACAGTCTGAGTTTGGTCGTGAACGCGTTATTGATACCCCGTTAGCGGAATCACTCATTAGCGGTATGGCAATCGGTTTAGCGGTACAAGGCATGAAACCCGTGGTTGAAATTCAATTTATGGGCTTTATTTATGCCGCGTTCGATCAGTTTTTATGTCATGCAGGGCGAATGCGCAATCGTACGCGTGGTCGCTTAACTTGTCCTATGGTATTGCGTGCGCCTTATGGCGGTGGGATCCATGCGCCAGAGCATCACAGTGAAAGTACTGAAGCTATCTTTGCGCATCTTCCTGGTATACGTGTAGTAATCCCATCTTCTCCTGCACGTGCTTATGGTTTATTGCTTGCAGCTATCCGCGATCCCGACCCTGTGGTGTTTTTAGAGCCAAAGCGTATTTATCGATTACAAACTGAATCCGTCGAAAATAATGGTAAAGCACTACCGTTAGATGTGTGTTTTACTCTGCGTGAAGGCTCAGACGTGACTTTAATTAGTTGGGGTGCGATGTTATATGAAACATTGCAGGCTGCGGATCAGTTAGCAGAACGCAATATATCTGCTGAAGTTATCGATCTTGCTACGATTAAACCGATTGATAAAACCACGATATTAAGCTCAATTGAAAAAACGGGTCGCTGTGTGATCATATCAGAAGCAGCGCGCAGTGGTGGTGTCGCATCAGAGATTGCAGCTATTATTGCAGAGGAAGGGCTGATGACGTTATTGGCACCCGTCATGAGAGTGAGTGGTTATGACACCATTATGCCACTGGCTAAAATGGAAAAATATTATATGCCGAGCGTTGAGAGAGTTATTTCCACCGTTAATAAAGTCATGGAGTTCTGATGCATATATTCAAATTACCTGATTTAGGGGAAGGGCTGCCCGAAGCTGAAATTGTTGAATGGTTTATAAAACCCGGTGATGTGGTGACGGCAGACCAGTTAATGGTGTCGATGGAAACGGCAAAGGCAATTGTTGAGATCCCGTGTCCAGAGTCCGCTACTGTAGTGAAACTGTATGGGCAAAGCGGTGATATTATTCATACAGGTGATCCGCTTGTTGAGTTCTCAGAAAAGGGCGTAACATTAGCGAGTAAAGCAGAAGACAAAATCGAACAGGCTAAAGTGTCGACATCTGTGGTGGGAGAGTTACATACATCTGAGACTAAGTTAAAAGAGACTGCGCAATCGGTATCGGGGAGTAGTATTGGGGTAAAAGCAACCCCAGCGGTACGGGCATTAGCGCATAGATATCATATTGATTTAGCGATTGTGACCCCGTCTGGAGCACACAGTACTATTACAGCCGCAGATGTAGAGCGTGTCGTCAAAATATTTGCGGACGTAGGTGAGTTAGTGCCATTGAAAGGTGTGCGTCGAAGTATGGCGAAGGCGATGACGCAAGCACATGCTGAAGTGGTGCCAGTGACAATACATGATGATGCAAATATTACGACTTGGTTTACTCAAGGTGATATCACAGTCCGACTGATTCGTGCAATGGCGCTCGCCTGCGAAGCTGAACCAGCATTGAATGCATGGTATGACAGTCATTCAATTGGTCGTCGTATTATTAAATCGATGCATTTAGGTTTGGCCGTTGACACTCAAGATGGTTTATTTGTACCAGTGATCCGAGATGCACAAAACTATAGCGCTGAGGCGATGCGCGACAAAATTAATACCATCAAAGAATTGGTATCACAACGTAAAATTGCGGCCGATGATTTACGTGGCAATACCATTACCTTGTCTAACTTTGGCAGTATGGCGGGTAAATATGCCAATCCTATCGTTATGCCTCCTACTGTTGCAATCTTAGGCACCGGGCGATTATTTCAACAGCTGGCCTATATGAAAGTGGGTGATGGGAAGCGTCAAGTTGTTGAGCGTACCTTATTACCTTTGTCTTTAACCTTTGATCATCGCTCTATTACGGGTGGTGAAGCCGCGCGTTTTTTAGCTGTGTTAATGGCCGATCTAGCGTTGGATAGTTAATACCAATAACCAAGTGATAACCATCTTTATCACAGAACCGAATGGAGTGGAGAGTAATGAAAACGACTTCAACCAAGTTTCCTTTGCGTATTTTAACTGCGACCTGTTTATTTGACGGCCACGATGCTGCGATTAATATTGTGCGGCGGTTACTGCAAGCGCGGGGAGTTGAAGTCATACACTTAGGCATAAACCGCTCAGTTCATGATGTTGTCACCGCGGCATTACAAGAAGATGTTGATGCTATCGCAATGAGCTCTTATCAGGGGGGGCATAATGCTTATTTTAGTTACTTATTATCGAGTCTTGCTGACGCTGGGGCTAAGCCCGCTATATTTGTTGGTGGTGGCGCGACTATCACAGCTGATGAAGCAAGGGTATTAGAAGAACAAGGCGTTACGCGTGTTTATACCAGTGCGGATGTACTTTGTTTAGACGAAATGATCAGCGATTTATTACAACACTTAGTCGCGGTTAAACCCAAAAAACAAGTAAAATTTAATGTAAAAAAATTAGATGCTGAACTTGCAACTGATATGTACTTGGGGCAATTAATCACGGCTATAGAGCTGGGTCAACTAAAAAGTTCAAGTCGTGTTACAGCGATTTCTACTACGTCTGCTAAAAAATCCTTGGTGGTGGGGATCACTGGAACGGGTGGGGCGGGAAAAAGCACGTTTAGTGATGAATTATTACGTGCGTTATTGCAGCTCTATCCTGACATTAACATTGCGTATTTAGCTGTGGATCCCAGTTGGCAAAAAACCGGAGGTGCCTTGTTAGGTGACCGTATTCGCATTAATACTTTGCCACATGACCGCTTGTTCATGCGTTCTATTGCCACACGACAAGCGAATGTATCGGTGAGCCAGTCATTGCAAACTTGTGTGCCAATGTTAATAAATCAAGGTTTTGACCTTGTGTTAATTGAAACTGCGGGGATTGGTCAAAGTGATAGTGCGATTGTTGATATGGTGGATTTCAGTCTTTACTTAATGACGAAGGATTATGGCGCTAGCAGTCAATTAGAAAAAATTGAAATGTTACAATTTGCCGATGTTGTGGTGTTGAATAAAGCAGATCAGCAAGGGAGTGAGGATGCGTACAATGATATTCAACAGCAATGGCGTTTTAACCAGCAGCAAGAACTAGCTTCGAATGGAAAATTACCAATTTTCCCCGTTGTTGCCAGCCATTATAACGATCATGGTTTTAGTCGTTTTATGGCATTTTTGATGACGAAGCTGTGTTTTATACCAGAGGCTGGTTTAAAGTCGTATTACCAACAAATACTGACAACATATCCTCACTATGATTGGACGTTAACAGAAAGTCGGTTACAGCTGCAAACGCCAGATTATCTCACAGCTATTTGTAACCATTATGTACAAGTCACAGAGCAAAATCAGCAGCAAATAGAACAAGTACGTCAACTGCATAGTTGTTATCAAATGTTAAGTGACCTCGGAGACCCTTGTTTACCTTCTAAGTTAGGCCGCTATCCACAAGCTGATTTAGAGAGTGATATCAATGTGGATAGTTTCTTAGTGACAGATGCGTCTTTGAGGGTGTTATTACCACCGTTACGGTTACGTTATAACAAATTACTTGCGCAGATAACTGTACCACTTAGGCATGCACTATTGGCTTGGTTTAGAGATGATGAAGAGTTAGCGTTAAAGCGCATTGAGGAAGGGGTTGATACTATCAGTTCTCATCAAACCTATGGTGAGCATAAAGACCATTTTGTTAGCTTAAGTGGTACCGTGATCCCACATGTAGCCAGACCAAACGAAAATCACTGGGATAACATTACGGCATTTCTGCTTAATGAGAATATCCCTGGTCACTTTCCTTATACCGCGGGTGTATTTCCAACACGACACAATGATGAAGACCCGACGCGGATGTTTGCGGGAGAAGGTTTACCCGAAGATACCAACAAACGTTTTCATTATTTAATTAAAGGCCAAAAGTCGATTCGGTTATCGACGGCATTTGATCCTAATACCTTGTATGGACACGATCCTGCTGTAAACCCAGATATTTGTGCCTGTATTGGTATGTCGGGCGTGTCTATTGCAACGCTTGATGATATGAAAGTATTGTATTCAGGCATTGATTTGTGTGATACCGGTACTTCGGTATCAATGACAATTAATGGTCCTGCGCCGATACTGATGGCTTGGTTTTTACATACTGCAATTGATCAGCAAGTTGAGTCATATTTAACGCAAGCGAACTTATGGTTAACAGCCAATAAAAAAATTAAATCTTATTTTTCATCTTGCGGTATTACGGCCAAGAAAAGACCTGTTTATCGTGGGGCCCTGCCTGAGGGGCATAATGGCTTAGGGCTCGCACTATTAGGTATTTCAGGACAAGTATTAATGGTTGAATTGCTTGGATTGGAGGATGAATACATAACGCTTAAACAGGCCACTTACAATAAAGTCAGAGGAACATTACAAGCTGATATTTTGAAAGAAGAAATTGCTCAGAATGAGTGTATTTTTTCATTGGACTTTGCGCTTCAATTAATGGCTGATATGCAGAGCTATTTTAGTGCGAATGCTATCGTTAAATTTTATCCCGTGTCGGTTAGTGGCTATCATATTGGTGAAGCGGGAGCTAATCCAATAACCCAATTAGCTTTTACATTGGCCAATGGATTTACTTTGCTCGAATATTATTTAGCGCAGGGATTGAAGATTAACGAAGTGGCGCCAAGGCTCAGTTTCTTTTTTAGTAATGGTATGGATCCTGAATATGCAGTGATAGGGCGGGTTGCACGGCGAGTATGGGCTCGCACATTAAAATCAGTTTATAACGGTAATGATCGCAGTCAAAAATTGAAATATCATATTCAAACATCGGGGCGCAGCTTACAATCGAAAGAGATCGATTTAAATGATATTCGTACCAGCTTACAAGCAATCTATGCACTTTGTGATAATTGCAATAGTTTGCACACGAATGCTTATGACGAAACAATTACAACACCAACAGAGAACTCTGTTTATCGTGCGTTATCGATTCAATCTATTATTAATCGTGAATTTGGATTAAATAAAAATCAAAACCCACTACAAGGCAGTTATGTCATTGAACTATTAACCGATCTTGTCGAAGAAGCTGTGTATTCTGAATTCAATCGGTTAGCGAGACGTGGTGGTGTGTTAGGGGCGATTGAAACGGGGTATCAACGCGCTCAAATCCAACAGCAAAGTATGTATTATGAGAAATTAAAAAGTACAGATAAATTTGATATGGTCGGGGTTAATTGCATGTCTAGAAGTCATGGACAGCGAGATCAAAGCAATGCGACAAAAATGAGTGAGAAACAGTTAGTACGTTGCCCAGAGGCAAAGAAAAGACAGCAAATTGAGGCTGTATCACAATTCCATAAACAGCATAAGGAACGCAGTGAGTGTGCATTGGTTTCGATGAAAGTAGCGCTATTATCAAAGAATAATAGTTTTGAAGCATTAATGAATGCAGCACCTACCGCTAGTTTGTCTCAACTGGCGCATATTCTATATTTAGTCGGTGGTAAATACCGTCGAAATATGTAGGTAATCGATAAACATTTGCATATTTGGTCACTATCATTTGAGTCTCGTTATTCACTAAAATCGGCTTTAGTCATTTTAATACATATGTTTTAAACCCTAATATGAAAAGCAATGTTGTTTGTTTGATTGTGTGACACGTTTCAAATGAAAGCTTGCATTGTTGTTTTTTTATGTTACATTGGTCACATCTTCTCGAGAAGATAGACAAATGCTCAAAGGATGAGTCCGTTAAACCGCCTCCAAGGAACCGAGATCAACCGAACCATTTGGTTCGATTTTTGATAAATGATTTAGAAGGTGACCCTTATGAAAAACTCAGTACCTACAACCCCTGTTTTCGGTGATTTATATAACACAAAATTCACTTACCCAAGACACATAGGTTACTAATTCCTAGGAATTAAGAATTTGACGCCATCTATTTATAGATGGCGTTTTAGTTTCTAATATTCGACGCCTGTCCGTTATACTCCCATTTCTAACCGTTTTATTTCTCCAATTTCATATACCTTAGTATTTATTATTTTTCGCTACTCTTGTCCTACACCAGTTTTAAACCTATACACTGAAATTGTCAGTGATAATTCGTATGTCCATGTCTTACTTCTTTATTTTTAACTTTGTTTTCAATTGGTTAGGTTTGTTTTTGTAGCCTATTTTTTTTAACCCCGCATTCTGCTGTAATTCTGGTTATACTGGTTAGCTAAAATTCGAGTTACGATCAGGAATTGATCGTTTAGTCTTTAAACAGAGGAGTGTTGTTTTGACTCAGTTTCGTCCTTGTATTGATTTACACCAAGGTAAAGTAAAACAAATTGTTGGTGGCAGCTTGAATGATCAAGGTGCTGCGACTAATTTTATCAGTCAATATGACGCGGCGTATTATGCCGATATTTATCGTCAACATGATTTACGCGGTGGTCATGTGATTGCATTAGGCCCAAATAATGAAACAGAAGTGCTAAAAGCATTAAAAGCATGGCCTCAAGGGTTACAATTTGGTGGTGGTGTTAACTTGACCAATGCTACCAAATATATAGCAGCTGGCGCATCTCATGTCATTGTTACATCATATCTGTTTGATGGTGATGAGTTTAGTTGGGAAAAACTAGCGCAATTAAAAGCATTAATTGGAAAAGAGCATTTAATTTTAGATCTGAGTTGTAGAAAAACAGCGCAGGGTTGGAATATTGCAACTAACCGTTGGCAGACAATCACGAGCACAATCATAAATGCAGACACATTAACGCAACTTTCTGAGCATTGTGCTGAGTTTTTGATTCATGCTGCTGATGTTGAAGGGTTGCAAAATGGTATAGATCAAGAGCTTGTTACTTTACTCGGTCAGCATACGACAATACCGGTGACTTATGCTGGTGGTGCTCGTAGTATTGATGATCTTGTTTTAGTCGATCAATTATCAAAGGGTAAAGTTGATTTAACAATCGGCAGTGCGTTAGACATATTTGGCGGTTCTGGTATTACATTACAGCAGTGTATTGATTGGAATCAGAGTCATTAATACTGACTAATCCAGTTGGCTTTATGGCATTTTTTCATAAAGCCATTTAAATAATGGCTCAACATTATTTAAACTTTCATCATAATTAATCATTTTTGTCATAGAACATCCACATAATCCATTTCATATATATTATCAAAATATTCTAAATAACAATTAAAACAAAGGTTTCTACAATGAAATGGAATTTTACTCGTCGTGACTTTCTTGCTACGTCAGCAAAAGGTGTTGGTATCACAATTCTTTCAAATGGCTTAGTTGCTTGTACGGTTGAAGATGATATTGAACGCTATAATTTAGTTGAAATTGATTCTCAGTTCAAACATGGGGTTGCCAGTGGAGACCCGACACAGTCAGCCGTTATTATTTGGACTCGACTTAGCCCTGAACAAGAAAATACATCTAGTAATGATGTGGCTCGAGTGGCTTGGGAAGTTGCTCTAGACGAATCATTCAACCAATTAGTTACGACTGGTGAAACGCTAACGGATGAATCAAAAGATTTTACTGTTAAAGTAGATGCAATGGGTTTAGAAGCAAATACACGTTATTACTATCGCTTTACTGCTCGTGATCAAGTATCTATGACAGGTACAACAAAAACATTACCTGAAGGCCGAGTTGAGCAAGTAAAACTCGCGGTCTTTTCTTGCGCCAACTATCCTGCTGGTCATTTTAATGTTTATGACTTAGCTGCACAGCAAGACGATATTGATGCTGTATTGCATTTAGGTGATTATATTTATGAATATAGCCGTGATGGTTATGCAAGTAATAATGCCGATGCGTTAAATCGTCAAGTATTACCTGCTGGTGAGCTACTGACATTAGAAGATTATCGTATTCGTTACGGTCAATACCGAAGTGACGCTAAACTGCATGGACTGCATCGTAAAGTACCATTTATAACTGTATGGGATGATCATGAAGTTGCTAACGATACGTGGAAGGACGGGGCTGAAAACCATAACAAAGGTGAAGGTGATTTTGAGGTTCGTAAAATGGCTGCATTACAAGCCTATTTTGAATGGTTACCAATCCGACCATGGTTCGAAGGTAATAATTTAGAAATCTACCGTTCCTTCCAATTTGGCGATTTACTTGACTTACACATGTTAGACACTCGTGTTTTAGCACGTGATAAGCAGTTAAATCATGCAGATTACTTCTTCCCAAATAACGACATTATCCACAACGGCTTGCTAGAACGTTTTGATGAAATTAAATTCAAAGGCGATGCAATGAACAGCAATAGAACATTGCTTGGTAAACCGCAGCTCAGCTGGCTACAAAATAAGCTTGAAACATCAAGTTCGCGCTGGCAGTTACTTGGGCAACAAGTATTAATGGGGAAGTTGCATCTATCGGCATCTGTTGTTAATAAGCACCTTAGTTTTGTGCAGTTCATCGAAATTAACAAACTGGTAGAATTGGAAGCTCGTAAGCAAGCTAACGATGTGACTCTAAAACGCCGTGAAATAGCTTATTTAAAACTTAATCAGCACAAACTGACTAAAGAAAACAAAGCGTTAATTAAGATGCCATCAATCCCATTGAATCTTGATGCTTGGGATGGTTATGCTTATGAGCGCGAAGAAATTTTGGCTACAGCAAAAGCAAGCAATAGCAATCTTGTTGTTGTTGCAGGCGATACACATAATGCATGGGGAAGTGATCTAAAAGATGAGCAAGGTGACGCTGTCGGTGTTGAGTTTGCTACAGCATCTGTATCATCACCCGGCATGGAGTACTATTTACAAATTGCTGAAGTATTCCAAAATGAAGTGCAAGATGCTGTTGTTGGTTTGGTTGAAAGCCTAAGATACACTAACCTACGTGATCGTGGTTTCATGACTCTTACATTCACAGAAGAGCAAGTACGTACTGACTGGCGTTACGTTAATACGGTGTTATCAGGTGACTATTTCGAGGACACGGATAAGAATTACAGTGCACTTTGTCATCACGATGAGCGACAAATTATCCCTGTGTTAGCAAGTTAGCATTTGATTAAATACGATTAGAATTCTCACGATAAAGCAGTATCAATTAACAATGATGCTGCTTTTTATGTCATAGATGTAAGTTTACAACGATTAAAACCAAACAATATTTTATTTTTAGATGTAATTACAAGGTAATGTGTGAGGAATATCAATTTTCATTGTTATTCATTGAATCTCATATAAAAACATCTTTATTATTGTATATATATACAATAATATGCCATTTCAGTTTTGTTTTGTGGTTTATTATGAGTGGTATCAAAGTTTCAGTGGATCGTATTCAAGTGGGTAATTACGTTAAATTGCCTTTAGGTTGGTGTGATCATCCCTTTATGTTCAATAATTTCAAAATTGATACTCAAGAAAAATTGCTACTTATTCGCCAGCTTGGCATTGCGCACGTGACTGTTTACCCACAACGCAGTGATAGTGGTTTATTACCCCCTCAACAGTTAAACGCTGAACCACAAGCTGAGAGCTCTGATATGCTTGATATTGAGCATATTAGGCGTGAGTTATGGGAAGATAAACAGGAAAAAATTGAAAAGTTAAAAAGCCATCGTCGTAAAATAATCAAAACAGAAAAGAACTTTCAATCAGCCATGATCCAAGTGCGTTCAGTTATGGGTAAGCTGTCTAGTCGACCCCTTAATGCGATTGATGAGGCTGAGCAACTCATCGGTGATATGGTTGATTCTCTGTTAAAAGAAGAACATATCGTTTTACATTTAATGAGTGAAACCAAAGAAAATGAAAATATTTATTACCATTCATTAAATGTATCAGTGCTTGCAATGCTTGTCGCCAAGATGAAAAATTTAGATGCCGATTCCATTAAGATCATTGGTATGGGCGCGTTGTTTCATGATATGGGTAAATTGAAAGTCCCCCCGCAAATATTACGAAAAAAGACAGAACTCACTACCGCGGAGCAAAATTTTTTAAAGTTGCATCCTAAATATGGACTAGACCTTGTTAATTTAGTGAATACATTTCCTGAAGCTGCAAAGGCTATTATTGCGCAACATCATGAATTATTAGATGGTAGTGGTTATCCAAAAGGGTTGAAAGGCGCTGATATAGACCCATTTACTCAACTTGTTAGTGTCGTGAATAAATACGATACGCTTTGTCACCCGAATGATATAAGGAAAGCACGAGTACCGTCTAATGCATTATCTTGGCTATATAAAAATAGCGCGAAGAAGTATAATCAAAGTGACTTAAAACTGTTAGTTAAGGTGTTGGGGATTTATCCTCCTGGCAGTGTTGTCCGATTATCAAATGAGCAGATAGGAATGGTACTGTCAGTGAATTCGGAACGATTATTATACCCTAATATATTGATTTATGATGCAGAAGTACCTCGTGCAGAAGCCCCGATCATTGATCTTGAAGAACGCGAACTGTCGATTACAGGTGTTATTAAACCGGATAAATTGCCAGAACATATTTATGAATACTTAAACCCGAGAAGTCGAATTAACTATTATTTTGAAAATACGCAAAATAATAATTAATTAATAGGTTTATAATTAGAATGTTTACACTATAATTACAATCAGCTTAATCTTAAAGGTGTCCAGTTTTGAATACGCAACAACGTGGTTTTACTCTTATCGAATTAGTCATTGTTATTATTATTCTTGGGATATTATCTGCTACCGCAGTGCCCCGGTTTTTGAATTTAGCTGATGATGCAGATATAGCTGTTGTTGAAGGCACGGCTGGCGCGTTGAAAAGTGCAGTTAATTTAGCCCATAGTAAGTGGATAATTATGGGTTCTGCAACAGACAGAGAATCGAATGATAATGTTCAGCTTTATGGAAGTGGCCCTGAAGGGCAAATTGATTTCAATACATCTGGCTGGCCTGCTCAAAGCTATTATTATCCTGATGGAAAAATCATAACAGATAACAAAGAAGATTGTGTTTCGCTTTGGAATACGATCTTGAATACTGGTAGTGATAAGATTGATGAGACTACAACGAGCGAACCATTTTTTGTGCAGTACAGCCAGGCAGACCCCGGTGTTTGTGTTTATAAATGGAGTGATAATGATAAATTATACATACGTTATGACAGTAATAATGGTGATGTAATGACTCAACCATAAATAATAGCGATTCATCGCCAGTGATGAATCGTTATTATCTCATTTTTAAATTATTACTCAGGTTGATTTAGACGCCAATCATATTTAAAATAGATATTCTCTGGATCTTGCTGAAATAATATCAACGCTTGTTTTAATTCAGGTCTTGCATAACGTTTGAAATGTTCAATCAGAGCCTGCTGATTATCCCCGAAATCTTCTGAATACCATTTGTAAATACTCGAAACTTCTAAATCGTCGTCTTTAATTGAAACCCCCCTTGGATGATTGATATAAGCATAGGCGCCCGCAGTTAATAGTTGCTCGGTATTACCTGCCATAAATGCAGTGGCAGATAAATTTGGGCAACCATAACTTGCACAGTTTACGGCATAATGAATACGCGGATCTTTCCAAATAGGGCGTAGTATTTCATGTTCTATATCATTTAAGCTGAGCGTTTGACCATTGATTGTCACCGCATCATCATCCCAAGGACCAAATGAAAAGAAACGACCTCCTAGTTTAGTGATGGACTTTACAGGGGCGTTATCGAGTATCAGCTGTATTGTCCGTGCGTTATATAAATTTATCCAGTAGGCTTGTTGCTGTGCTTTAGTGTGTTGCAGGGGGTTGATGTTTTGCAGTTGAAGGAGATATTGGTTGAGAATTTCTGTGTCGGCATCTGTCACGTTTTTGTAATTAAACAAGTTAATCGCGATATTATCTTTATCCACTATTAAATAGCGATTTAAAATATATTGCCATTGACTGTGGTCGATATCCTGCGATGTTACTTCATTACTTTTATCCCAGTAGACCGTCGTTGTAGCCATAACATTAATAGAGTTGAAGCCACCAAATAATATGATTAGTAGCCCAATAACTATACGTATTTGTGGTATTAATAATTTTAAATTATGAGTCACATTGATACCTGTTTTTGTATTTATGTTAATAGCATTAATTCCATTTTATAGGGTTAATTATAGCTCAATAGTATTGGGCTATGACATTTATACGCTGGAATCGTAGTTTATATTTACTTTATTATTTAGTCATTTAATGACATTGTTTTACGTTTTTTTACTGTTTTCGCCATATACACATGGGCGGTTTTTGGCTATCTTGCGCACTTCATATTTTTACTAATAAATATTTATTATTGTTTGGAGTGTTAGTGGTTTATAAGAGTATCTGTTTCTCGTTGTTGTCTTCGGCATTACTCGTGACAAGCAAGGTTAATGCAGAAGATGTTGTTAATATAATGACTGAAAATAATGGGATGGAAAGATCTGCGTTTGATACTAAAGTTGCAGTAGTCCCTCTAGTTATATCAACTGAAAGATTGGGTGCTGCACTTGGTGTATCAGGAGTAATAAAACATGCTGGGCAGCCACAAGCATCAATATTTGGTCTTGGTTTATACAGTAATAACCACAGTAATATTAGTTTTATCTCATTTAATAATTATACATTACCTAATGTAAAACAATGGCTGTTTTCAGCTGAATATTATCGTGGTGACTTTAAATCGGGGATATATTTTCTGCCTACGGCAAAGACGCCTGAAGATACCTTGTTGACTGATGAAATAATCGCTGAAGGTGTTGAATCATCTCTCCGTGTGAATGCAAGATACGTATTACCATGGGGGAGAGGTGTTAATGGGGCCGCGCGTAGCCTTGTTCGCCAACGTAATGAAGTCGGGGCTAATCCACTTGAATTTGGTGTTACAAGTATTAATATCACCCCGTTTAAACAAACGCGAGATGTGGCAGGTTATGGTTATTTACCAGATATTTCACAAGGGTTAGAGTTACAATTTGATTGGGATAATCGCGATAGTATTGGTGATACGACGTCGGGTAGCCAAACTCGATTTACTGTACGGCGTGACTTTGGTGATGATGACCGTAATAGCTGGACTACATGGCAATTAGATCAAAGCGCTTATGTTCCTTTTGACGAAAATATGTTGTTTAAAGAACAAGTATTGGCATTTAACTATTATCTTGCAGATACACCAACATGGAATAGCGGTTCGGAGGTTGATCAAAAACATCGCCCCCCTTCTTTTTCGGGTATCAAACTGGGTGGTTTTAATCGATTACGTGGTTATTTACCAGGACAGTTTCATAGCCGAAGTGCCGTTATGTATAGTGCCGAATACCGAGTAAAGCCATATTGGCAACCATTACATCATTTACCATTTTATAATTTTCCTTGGTGGCAATGGTCTGCATTCGTTGAAGCTGGTCAGGTTTCAGATACTTTTGATTTAGTAGAATTAAACAGAGACTTGAAATTGACTGCTGGTTTAGGGTTACGATTTAACGCTGAAGGTGTGGTTGTACGTATTGATTACGCACAAAGTGAATCAGATAAACAATTATGGTTTATGGTTAATCAACCATTCTAGCGGAAAAATAATAAAGCCGTCACAGTGTGCAATTTAATCGAGTACTGTCACGGCTTTTTAGGAAGAACAATCAGATGTTATTTTTTAAACATTGATTTTAAATCAGCGAATGGATTATAAGTTGCTGATTCTTGATTATTATCACCAGCTTCAACTTCAGTCGCGTACTGATCATGTTCAGTATATTTAGAATGCTCATTGTCATGGCAATATAAGCAAAGTAATTCCCAGTTACTACCGTCATTCGGGTTGTTACTGTGGTCATGATCCATGTGGTGAACAGTTAACTCTCTTAAGTTAGAATAAACAAACTCGCGGGTACATCGGCCGCATATCCATGGGAATAACTTAAGTGCTTTTTCGCGATAACCTTGTTCCATGCGCTTATACGTTACGCTGGTTCCTAAAGTATCTGATGACATAATTGTTCATCCATAATTATAAAAAGGTTATTGTAAAAGTATATCTAACACTGATCAATAGCTTATTTTAGTCTGCTCTAGGCTACCGGATTAAAACTGGATCAGGTAAAATATGTGCAATTCAAATTACTAGTATCCAATCTTACTTATGTCAGTTTCAAAAATAGATTCAACGGCTCTTAAATATCTGTCAGCCTATTCAGACCAAGTTCAAAGTAAAGTAAAGCTGATGTTAGAGAAAGACACGCTAGGTCAATTTTTATTAACGAAGTATCCGAGCACACATTCAATTACCAGTGACAAAAAATTACGTGAATTTGTCATGGATCTGAAGAATAGCTATTTAAAGAAATCATCGCCTATCAGTAAAATCATTTATGATCCTAAAATTCATGTGGTGAATAACGCACTTGGTTTACATACTTTTGTATCGCGGGTGCAGGGCAATAAATTAAAGAGTAAGAATGAGATCCGCATTAGCGAAATGTTTAGACGCTGCCCAGAACCTTTCTTGCAGATGATCACGGTACACGAACTGGCGCACGTAAGAGAAAAGAATCACGACAAAGCCTTCTACAAGCTTTGTGAGCATATGTTACCTGATTATCATCAGTTCGAGTTTGAAATGCGTTTGTATTTAACACAGGTTGAATTTAGAGGCGAGATCTATTAGCTAAGCGGACTCTCTGAGTAAGTGGCTCGATCAAGCCTGCGAAATATTGAGTTACAGTTACTTCATTACCACTTTACCTCCCACCATTTTATAAGCGGGTGTACCTCGAATTAACGTATCTCTTGCAAAGACTTGCCCACACTTAGGACAAGTGCAAGGGGTTTCACAATAGTCGGTCACGATCCGCTCTTTAAAGCATTTAACGAGACTACCTTTTCCGCCTTTACGGTATTTAAACAGCAGTGTTTTACATTTTTTGCATGATACTTCAACTGTTTGAGTTGGGCCTTTTTTATTCGGTTTTGCCATTTAAATTTTTCGTATATGAAAGAGACTACAGTTTACACGCTTCTGGTTCATCGACAAATCAATAAGCATTCATTTTATATTCTTATAATTATATTTCATGCTCTGACTTTAGTGCTATATATGAGCCGTGTTGTACTTGATTTCATTATGTTTGTAGTTCAGGATAAGTGATTAGATTAATAAAGGTTATTTCCTCAATGTCGGCGTCGCATAAAACAAAAAAAACCTCGAATAACGTCAAACTTTGGATTATAAGCCTGTTTATTCTTGTCCTATTAAGTGTCGCGATCATGTTTACATACCGCGAACGCATTATCATGAAGATTAGCAATCATTTCTCAATTCCTTACGGTGTTAAAGTTGCACAGTTACATGGATTAACGATTAAATTTGATATGCAACAGCCTTTTTTTATCGATAAAATTATGCTTGAGCAAATTAAGCTAAATGTTGATTATTTGCAATTTGAGCAAGCAACGCAGGACCCAAATACCGATCAAGTTGGGATTAAAGTTGTTACTGTCGCACCCATATTACCCGCATTACCGGATTGGATACCCGATCTTCATATTGAAAACGTAACCGTGCAGGGCACTCATCTACCTCCTTTACCTGACATATCAAAAGCACAACGTTTATCTTTATCGGATCTTAATTGGGAACAGCTTGACCTTAACGTGGTTGTTTTCAAAGGAGTGGATTTCAGATATGCCGATAGTAATGCAGATGGTAATACTGAATTTGGTTTTTCAGTGTGGCAGCAAGATCAGCGCGTGCTACAAGCTAAGTTGAACTATGTATTAAAAGAGACCAACAATACAGATAGTCGCAACTTACTTAAGGTACAACTAAACACGGACTTAAGTAAACTTAGTGCAAGAGTTAACCATGCTTTGCCTGCGTTTAATAGCGAAATTTATGGTATTGCAAGGCTTGATGTCGAAGTCGACTTACAGCAGATGGAACGTATTGCCTTAAGGCTTTCATTAACTGATGGGGCCGTGAGTTATGACAAGAAAAAGCTTGTCGAAAATGCTGATTTTTCTGTCGATACGGAGTTAGTACTGGATGATAAAGCGTGGTTACCTGAACGCGTCAAGTTGAACATAACGGATATTGCACCTATTATGCTAACGGCAAAAACATGCGCATCGTTTACTACATTATTGAGTGTGGATAAAAGTGTTTGTCAGCCATTTAGTAACAATGCATCACCAACACTCGCACCTATCGTTATCACGCCAGAATTACCTCTATCTTTACAGGTAGGGATACAAGAACACGATATTACTCGCTGGATAGTAGAGGCCAAGCAAGCTGCGATTAAGGTTATGATGTCTAATAATAGCTTGGCTGTAAAAGCGGATACGCTATTGTTGACACCAGAATCCTGGCAGAGTAGTTGGTCGTTAGCTATTATAACAAATAGCAGTTATTTCAGTGATTTGAATGTGCCGTTCCAAGTGACATCCAAAGGTCACGTAGAAGTTAAGCCCACGGATACATCTATAAGCACCAAGCTCATCGTTAATAGTGCAACATTAACCGCACATAAATTTAAATATTCAGATATGTCGAGTGAGAATATCAAGGTTTCTTTACTTGACGCTATGACGGTGAATATTGAAAAAAATAGCGTATTACCGTTTGACTTTTCTTTATCAACTGTGTCATTCAATAACCAGTATCAGCACGAATATAAGATAGATAGATTTACGGCGCAGCATCGGGGGCATTTTAATTCCCAAGCTTTGAGCGTGAACTCAAATTGGCAGTTAGATGATGTGGTAATGAAAAGTACAAATACCGCTACGCTATTAAATTTAACGCCGTACAAAATTGCAGGGTATTGGCTATACCCTCAGCAAGCAATGCCTTCTTTAGTCACTGATAAATATCCTTTACCTGTAGGCTTGTACCTACCTGGGTTGGTGGAAAACAGGCTTGATTATCAGCTGATGTTAGAGGAACAACAAAGTTATTTAACCGCAAGTATGTCGGGTAAGATAACAGCCAATAGCAGTACTTTTAATGATATAACTGCCACGGATATTAATGCGAATTGGCGTTGTAAGATTGAGGCCGACAAACCTGATTTAGTGGCATCTTTAAATACCGATTGCCTTATTAACAGCAATGTTACATCTGTTGATATGGGGCTTGTTGCTACCAATGTTAATTTTACTGGCTTGGTGAGATTTGCTAATGAACAGTTGCAAGTGGTGATTGATAACGCCTCAGCAAATGTGTTTTCTGGTACAGTGTCATTGTCACCATTGTTAATTACCGATTTTGATCATATTGTAGGTCAAGTGCGTGTTCGTAATCTATCTTTAACTGAGGTAATTGAATTATATCAAGTTCCTGGTGTTAAAGTGACAGGGTTATTAAAAGCGGATTTACCTTTTGTAGCTAAAGGTCGCGCAGTATCAATAATAGATGGCACGATAGAGCAGCAAGGTATCGGTGGGGTGATTCAAATAAAGGATAACGCCACAATAGATCAGTTAAAGTTAACACAACCGCAATTGCTTTATGCTTTAGAGCTGTTAGAAAACTTGCATTATGATAGTTTACACAGTGATGTGAATTTTAAGCCGAGCGGAGAGACTAAATTAACGATTAATATCAAAGGGCGGAACCCTGGCGTTGAACGCCCAATTGAATTTAATTATTCCCACGAAGAAAATATATTGCAGCTATTTCGTAGTTTAAGAATTAATGATGCGATGTATGATGCGCTTGATAAAATGAATAACCCATAAGGATATAATATGAAAGCACTGTTATTTAGTGCAAGTTTACTTGTACTTATTGCTGGTTGTACGCCAACAGTACAACTTGCCGTTCCCGATAAACCAATTGTGATTAATTTAAATGTAAAAATTGATCACGAGATTAAAGTGAAAGTAGATAAAGAGCTAGATGATGTGTTTAGCGATGATGAGTTATTCTAGTCAAACGGAGATTACAATGAGAAGAATTTTTTCAACCTTGATTATTTTAGTCGCTATGTCATTTTCGGTACAGGCGATTGATTTACAAGACGCAAAGAAATCAGGATTAGTTGGTGAGCAAACTAATGGTTACCTTGGCGCTGTGAAACCAAGCAGTGAAGTGAATGCATTAGTTAAAACCGTAAATGATAAGCGAAAAGCTAAATATCAAGAGTTAGCAACCAAGCATAACGTGTCGGTTAAGGCTATTTCTGTACGAGCAGCGAAAAAAGCAATGTCGTTGACAGAAAAAGGCCAGTTTATTGAATCTTCTCCAGGTCAATGGAAGAAGAAGTAATACACGTTTAAAATATACTAAGCTGGTATAAAGCATAATTCGGTTAAAGTGATAAGCCTCATTGTGAAATGTTTTGATAACATGGCAGTGGGGCTTTTTCTTTATAAAACATATTCTTGTAGCTAACTGTATTGCTATCAATATTGTATAACCTGAAAACCTAAGTTGGACTTACGTAGTTTATTAGGCATATTTTTCTAAAGTAACAACATTTGTTACTATGTTTTAACATATATGGTTAGTGTAACGTGTAATTTGTTACATCGCCTTAACACTTATCGGTGGCTGACTTTCCTCGTTAATGTGTTATGGAATTACTTAAATACTAGTATGTTACAAACAAAAGGACACAAACTTATGTTACGGAAAGCTGCGTTAACTGTTGCGACTTTATCGATATATTCTGCACTGTTCAGTGCTCAAGCACTTGCTCATGGCTGGTCAGAATATCCAGTAGCGAGACAGAAAATATGTTCAGACCAAGGTGGTATTTGGAGTGGCACGCCACCTAATGCGGCTTGTGCGCAAGCAAAAGACATATCAGGGCCTTACCCATTTGTTCAGAAAAATGAATATTCAATTAATATTAATGACTTTAACAATATTCAAGCAGTTAAAAATGCTATTCCTGATGGAACCTTGTGTTATGCAAATGACCCTCAGAAAAAAGGAATGGGAGCCGCACATTCGGGATGGAATCGAACAAAAGTGCAGGCGGGAACATTCCAGTATGTGTTTAAGGCTACCGCTCAACATAACCCTTCTTTTTGGCAATTTTATTTAACCAAACCGAATGCTGATCTATCTAAACCTCTTGCATGGGATGATCTCGAACTTATTCAAGAAGAAGGCAATATATCTGCAGTTGGTGGTAAGTATCACACTAATGTCACTATTCCAACTGACCGCGTCGGTGATGCAGTGTTGTTCGTACGTTGGCAGCGTATTGATGCCGCAGGCGAGGGCTTTTATAATTGTAGTGACATTACGATTGTGAATAATGATGTAACGCCGCCGCCAGTTGATCCGGACCCGGAGCCTACTTCACCATATCTTGTGCAGGGTAGTACCTTTATTCCACAAAATATTAGCTTAGACTCTGCATCTGTTGGCGATACGGTTAGCTATAAAGTCTTGAATAAAAATAGTGTTGAACATGCTTCATTCTCCCTCGTAATCACAGACGAAAACAAGAATGATTGGGATCGTTTATTGGCTTCAAACGTGAATGGTTGGTATGAATCGACTAACGATGGCAACGTGTTTATTGGCCGTTGGCACGATGAAATGAATCATTATATGTATTTCAAAAATGATTTACATAGCAACTATTTTAATTCGAAAGATTCTCGAGCATCTGGTGAGTTTTCGATAACGACAGAAGATATTGGTATTGATGCGGTCATATTACCTAAGGTGTTAAAAAATCTTGATGGAGCGAGTGTTGAACACGGTGATTATGTTGTGTTGACACACGCTAAAAGTGAAGGTGATACGACTAACGTAGAGTGGTTACAAACCAGTGGTCTACCCGTTCATATGAATATCGGTTCGAATAATGAACTTATTATTAAAACCGCTGATTTACCTAATAGACGTGAGGAGTTTACGTTTAAATTACTGCTCAGTAACAGTAGTGTGACGGATGCAGATGTATATTCTTTTGTGATGGAGCCATCTAAAATAACAGAACCGACAGAACCGACAGAACCAACGGAACCAGATAGTAATACGTGGAGTGCAAGCCAAACCTATACTGCTAAAGAGGTTGTTATCTACGACGGTAAGTCATGGACGGCTCAATGGTGGACTTCTAATGAGGAACCTGGCACGACTGGCCAATGGGGTGTTTGGCGTTAAGCTAAATATACTAAGCCTCATTGTGATGTTTTGATGACATAACGGTGAGGCTTTTTGTTTATATTTCCTATCCTCAATCCTTTATCATGCTCATACCCTATGAACTTAATCTACTCAATTATATATAGTGATTTGAGAATTATGAAAATTTAATAGGTGATTTTTATTGTGCATATAGAATGTATTTTATACATACATATGAAAAAGCATATACATTGTAATGCTCGTGTCACATGAATAATATTAATTTATATATGGCTAGGCGAATATCTTTAATAATGCTCTTTTAATAGTAATAAATTAGGATTATTTTAGTGATACACAGAATATATTTATTGTTCATTCTTATTGGCTTCCCTAGCATCGTATATTCGAGTACGGATATTTATTTTGAACGTTTCAAACCCAAAGCATGTACGCATGAACAAAAAAATGGTGATTTAGTATTTAACATAGATAACAATCGAATTGATCTTTCTGATGCTGCGTTAACGTGCACGAAAGAAGTCGTAAATAATAAATGGTTTTACCACATTGAATATGATGGCTATGATTTTAATTATGATGATATCAATGACAAACTAGATCTTACGGTCAAAGTCCAAGCATTCATGGATTCCACAGTAGCCTACACTAAGACTGATAATGATTCTTTTGTAAAACTAGGTAAACGCTCAATAGTTAATGATATTAATAATAATTGGAGTGTGGGTAATCATGTTATTAAAAATCAAGAGTCTCTACAATTTTCTATTATAGACGCTAAATTATCTTTAAATGATTATTATGTAAATGATAATAGATTCATAAAGGCTAAGTTGGTTGAACCTGATGCCGGTTATGAGCATAAATATATAATTGGAACAGGAAGTAATTTAGTCAGTGGTGAGTTTAGAAAACCACGAAAAACGATTAAACTTGATTCTAAATTAGCAACAATCACTGGTGCGGGAAGCTCATCAATTAAAAAAGATTTTGCAATTCATAATATAAATTTTAAATTAACAATTATGTCTCGAAATGAAGAGATTATAGATTCTAATTTATCTGATTATTCTTCATATCCATCTGGCTCTACATTCAGTAAAGCATATCCTGAGCAAGATCGTGAATCGACGCATTATCCATCATTTTCTTGGGATCATATACCACGCTGGTTGGCGGTAAGAAAAGCAACGTCATTTACTAATGAAGAGGTTTTGTCTATTAGTAATTACGATATAGTCATGCTTGAAAAAAGTAATCACCAAGGATTAAAGACTGTTGATGCTGGCATATTAGATGCGGCGACGCGATTGAAGCAGATAAATGAAAATTTAACAACACTATTTTATTTTAATGCGAGGGTTCATTATACCGGTTATAGCTTTGATCAGGAATTCGAAGATAATAAATGGGATTGGAGTAAAAAAGTAACTGATAATAATAACGTAGAATCAATTTTCATGTTTAAAGATCGTTATTATTATCATGAATTTACATCTCCAGGGATGAGAGCATGGTGGGCAAAAAGTGTACTAGATACAGTCAGTCATCCCCAAATTGATGGCTTATTTATTGATGCAATAGCGAAAACACCAAAAGAAGATTTGAACAACCCTCTATTTGTTAATGGCAAGCCTAATACGGATTTCGCATTATTGGTTGATGATGTCGCAAAAAACTTACCTGGCGATAAGTTATTTATCGGTAATACATTAAGAGCTGAAACAAATAACGGCAGCCGTAGCCACTTGAAATACCAGGATGGTTCATACTTGGAAAGGTGGACGATTCCAATGAAAGGTACATCACCAAAAATGAGCAGTGCAGATGCCATCTCACTCAGTATTCAATTAATGAGAGAAGCATCATCAAAAGGAAAAGTCATTATGCTTCAGAGTTCGCCTGTCACCGACGATCCAATTCCTAATAGTTTAGTTGAGAAAAAAGCGTATTTAGCAAAACACGTTGATTTCCCATTAGCTGTATTTTTGATTGCTGCAGGCGAAAATTCATTCTTTAGTTATCAGTTGGGGGTTAGTGCGGATGAAAAAGTCCAAGATATTTGGAATAGTGATTATATTCCCCAACTTAATCGGCCTCTTGGTCAGCCTTTAACAGAACCTAAGCAGACAGGTTTTATTTATGAAAGGAAGTTTGAATTTGTTGATGTCTGGGTTGATGTTGAAAAAAAGATAGCGCGTTTAACTTGGAAGTAATGAGTTTTATATTTTCAACGATACTTACTTTAATCTCGGTTCAGAATGTTATTACGAGCATCGTAGGAAGCTTTGTTCTCTGCGGTGAGTGAAGTCGTGGCATGGATTATTCAGGGTTACGACTTACATTATAAATTTTAATTGCAAAACAGCCCAACAATGATGAACAAATTACATCTTAGTTGGGCTGTTGTATATTCGGCTATCGAGTACTACTTATGTACGAGGTTAGCCAACCGCTGGGATCATGTTTGCCATTTGCAAAAACTGCGATGCAATGATCAAACAGCCCATTAAACTTGCAAGCATGAGCGTTACGTTGCCACCGATAACTCTATAACCACTTGCATCTGCTTTACGTTGTTTAGAAACCATAGCAACCGGTAAGAAGATCGCAAGTATAACCAATGCGATAGCTGCGTAACCGAGTGCTGTAATGAAGCCTTGTGGATAAAACAGTGCGAAGGCCAATGGTGGAACAAATGTCACCAGTGCTGTTTTTACACGGTGTGATTTACCGCCCGCGTTAGTACTATCGTCGCTGTCATTGTTACTATTAATTCTAATGTTAGTGCGTTTCATCATGCCTGATAACAAATCAAACAAGCCTAAACTGACACCTAAGAATGAAGTTGCTAAAGCAAGATCTGCAAACACAGAGACAGACTGACTGACTTGCGGCTGTTGTAACACAGAGCTGAGTGATGAAATGAAGCTGGTTAACGAGTTGTTTGCCATTAAAGTCGTTTGGCTTAATACACCTTGCGTTGCGACTTGCCATAGCAGGTAGATAACAAGTGGCGCAGATGCACCGCAGATCATCACTTTCTTTAGTGTTTTAATATCAATACCCACATAACGTACGATCGACGGAATACTGCCGTGGAAACCAAACGAAGTGAAAATCACGGGTAAAGCCGATAACAATAACCCCTGCTGTACAGGCATTTCTAATAGGTTAATCGACTGCACGTGAGGGAATAACAGACTGAGGGTGAGTGCCAAGACGATAATTTTTACGCTAAACAATACACGATTCACGATATCAACCGAGTGCGTGCCAATCGACACCACTGTCGCGACAATGAATGTTAGTAGCACCGCACCAAATTGTGGGGTTAACTCTAAACTCAATAAATCATTTATTTTGTTGGTTAACTGCGAACCGCCCCCGGCAATATACGCGGCACAAAGGGCATAGAATAAGAAGAAAGAAGCAAATGTTGCGAGATATTGACCGGGTTTACCCAGTAAATTTTTTGCAAGCGAGTTAAGGGTCGCATCTTGTTCGGCATGCTGATGTATTTCTAACATCAACAACGCTGTATACGTCATTAATCCCCAGTTCACGATAATCAAAAATGCTGCTGTATAGAAACCTAAACCAGCTGATGCAAGGGGTAAAGCTAACATACCGCCACCAAGTGCGGTACCAGCAACAATAAGGGTACTTCCTACTATCTTACTCACAGTTATAAAACCTTATTCACAGTCATAAAACATTCCATTACGGATTGCAATTAAAAAGTCGTAAACATTTGTTTACGATAAGTGCCTTAAATATCCATAAACCATTAAGGTATAGCGAGTTTACTTATTTTATATCGGTTAATGCAATGTAATTAGCGTAAAAAGTGTAAATTATATCGTAAAGTAATTTTTACACCTGTCAGTTCTGGTTTTTAATAGTGTTAATTTCTGCTGTCGATTGGTTGGTAGCCTTGTGCGGGCTACGAACTTTAGCAATTACGTAGTACCATAGGGGGTCTTTTATTTGCTCAGATAATAATTCTTTATGTTTAAGTTTTTTGAAAAATGGTCTTCGGCTTTTCCCAAGCATCAGCCTGAACAGCCGCCGCAAGATATTGTGGCATTTTGCCGTTATTATACCCGTGGCTTTGAGTCGCCTTTATTAGTGATGGCTGTATTAAGTGCGATGATTGCTATTTTAGAAGTGTCGTTATTTGGTTTTATGGGGCAACTGGTGGATTGGTTGTCAAATCATGAGCCTCAGAATTTCTTAACTGATGAAAGTACTAACCTCATTGGCCTAAGCGTATTGATACTGGTGGTGATGCCATTGTTGGTATTATTACATTCATTAATCATGCATCAGACATTACTGGGCAATTACCCTATGTCTATCCGCTGGTTAGCACACCGTTATTTATTACGTCAAAGTGTGTCTTTTTTCCAAAGTGATTTTGCAGGTCGTATTGCCACAAAAGTGATGCAAACAGCCTTGTCTGTACGTGAAACCGTGATGAAATTACTGGATGTATTGGTCTATATCTCAGTGTACTTTATTGCAATGCTCGTCATGATTGGGCAGGCTGACATACGACTTATGTTACCTATGCTGGCGTGGTTTATTGGTTTTGTTGCTATCCAATTGTATTTTGTGCCGAAGCTTAAACAGATCTCGACAGAACAAGCTAATGCACGCTCAATGATGACCGGGCGATTAGTCGACAGTTATACCAATATCACCACGGTTAAGTTGTTCTCGCATAACGCTCGTGAGATGGTATATGCCGAAGAATGCATGGACGAATTTCTTGTGACGGTGCATAAACAGATGCGTTTGGTTACGGGATTCACCTTTTGCGTCGAGTTATTAAATTATTTATTACTCTTTGGTGTTGCTGCTATTTCGATCATGCTGTGGTTAGATGCCAGTTTAAGTGTGGGTGTCATTGCTGTCGCGATCAGTTTAGCGTTACGCCTTAACAGTATGTCTAAATGGATCATGTGGGAAATTGGTGGTCTGTTTGAAAATATGGGCACGGTGATTGATGGCATGAATACCTTAGCCAAGCCGATTGATATTGAAGATAAACCAAATGCTAAACCGTTAGCTGTTTCAGCGGGTGAAATAGAGTTTGATAACATTAGTTTTCATTACGGTGAGTCAGCTGGCGTGATTGATAAATTAAACCTCAAGATCAAGCCCGGGGAAAAGGTTGGTCTTGTGGGGCGTTCAGGTGCAGGTAAGTCGACCTTGGTTAACTTGTTAATGCGTTTTCATGATGTGGAAGCGGGGGCGATCAAAATTGATGGGCAAAATATCAGTGATATCCAGCAAGACAGTTTACGCGGTCAGATTGGCATGGTGACACAGGATACCTCCTTATTACATCGTACTATTCGCGATAACATTATGTATGGCGATCCGGACGCGAGTGAAGCGCAATTGCTCCAAGCCACAAAACAAGCATGTGCACATGAGTTTATTAGCACCTTAACAGATACATTTGGTAATAAAGGTTATGACGCACAGGTTGGGGAGCGAGGAGTTAAATTATCGGGTGGTCAACGTCAGCGTATTGCTATCTCTCGCGTGCTATTAAAGGATGCGCCGATTCTGGTGTTAGACGAAGCAACGTCAGCGTTAGACTCTGAAGTTGAAGCTGCCATTCAAGATAGTTTAAATGAACTGATGGACGGTAAAACTGTAATTGCAATTGCGCACCGCTTATCAACAATTGCAGCGATGGATCGTTTGATCATTTTAGATGAAGGTCGTGTTGTAGAGCAGGGATCACATAAAGAACTCTTAGCTAAGCAAGGTATTTATGCACAACTCTGGGCACATCAAACAGGTGGCTTTATCGGTTAAAATACATAATATGCCTTAATTACAGATGCTACGCAGCTCACATATTACTCAATGTGTTGAGCTGCATATACTCATCTACCACACATGCATATCTTCTATAAATCTTGTTGTTATATGAGGGTACCACTTTAGTGTTAATTGCTTTCGTTTCATTTATATCATATTGATTCATATCAATAGTTATTTATACTGCAAGCGTAAAATAATAATATTATTATTATTATTAATATTAATATTAATAATTGTTATCATTAGGATTAGGTGAAGATATGAAGTTAGCGCTATTAAACGATGGTGTTGCCGCTAAAATTACTGATATGTCAGGATTACCTGCTGACACGCGAAAGAAGTTAATGGTGATAGGTGTGCTACCTAATACTCAAGTCACATTAATTCGTCGTGCGCCAATGGGGGACCCGTTGCAAATATCTGTGCGTGGAGTTTCGGTTGCGATTCGTAAGCAGTTAGCACAACAGATTGAAGTTGAGGTCGCTTAATGTTGTATCAAATCTTAACTATTGGTAATCCAAATAGTGGTAAAACTACATTATTTAATGCGCTAACAGGGGCAAACCAACGCGTTGGTAACTGGGCTGGTGTGACGGTTGATAAGAAAACCGGGCGATATGGCCATGCGGGTGATGAGTTCTTATTAACCGATTTACCGGGTATTTATGCCTTGGACAGCAGTAACGAAGTGAATAGTGTTGATGAAATGATCGCGTCGAAAGCTGCGTTGGATCATGCGGCAGATCTCATCATTAATATTGTCGATGCTTCGTGCTTAGAGCGTAGTTTATATATGACATTGCAATTGCGCGAGTTAGGTCGTCCAATGGTAGTTGTGTTAAACAAGATGGACGTATTAGCGCGTCAACGCCAAGTGTTAGACGTTAAAAAGTTAGAAAAAGCCCTTGGTTGTCCAGTACTTGCATTATCTGCAAATGCTAAAAACGAAGTGAACAATTTTAAAGAAGATTTACATTCAATCGTACAAAAAGGCGTGGTCACCGTCCCACTTGCGATGGACTACGGAACAGAAATAGAAGCGGCGATTAATGAACTAGACGTTTATTTTATAGATCACGATGCCGCCCCACGTTCGCTCGCCATTCGTGCGCTTGAAAATGATGCGTTAATTGTCGATCTTATTAGTCTTGATGCCTTGATGATGATTGCTGACGTTAAGAATAAAGTCGCAGAGTCAATTGAAACAGATTTCCATATTGCCAACGTTCGATATACCTTTTTACACCTGCTGTGTAATAAAGTGCGTCGTCAGGAAGGTAAGCTAAGCCGTTCATTCAGTGATAAAGTCGACCAAGTTGTGCTGAATAAGTACATTGGTATACCATTCTTTTTTGCGGTGATGTACTTAATGTTTATGTTTTCCATCAATATTGGTGGTGCATTCATCGATTTCTTTGATATCAGCTTTGGCAGCGTACTTGTTGATGGCGGACACTATTTATTAGATGGGTTACTGCCTGTTTGGCTCGTTACTATCATTGCTAATGGTATTGGTGGCGGTATCCAAACAGTTGCAACCTTTATTCCCGTAATTGGCTGTTTATATTTATTTTTGTCGTTACTTGAAAGCTCGGGTTACATGGCGCGTGCAGCGTTTGTGCTTGATAAAGTAATGCAACGAATTGGCCTCCCTGGTAAAGCATTTGTCCCATTGGTATTGGGCTTTGGCTGCAACGTACCTGCTATTATGGCTACTCGTACACTCGAACATGAGCGTGAACGTCGTTTAGCTGCGGCAATGGCACCGTTTATGTCATGTGGCGCGCGATTACCTGTGTATGCATTATTCTCGGCGGCATTTTTTCCTGAACATGGCCAAAATATTGTATTTGCGTTATACATTATTGGCATTTTAGTGGCAGTATTTACTGGGCTAATATTACGCTGGAGCTTGTATCCTGGCCGCAGTGATAGCTTTATTATGGAAATGCCGGATTACGAATTACCGACAATGCAGAATATGCTTATCATCACTTGGCAAAAACTAAAACGTTTTGTGTTTGGTGCGGGTAAAACCATTGTATTAGTTGTCGCATTTTTAAGTTTCTTTAATTCATTAGGGACTGATGGTAGTTTTGGTAATGAAGAAACTGAAAGTTCAGTATTATCGCAAGTTGCACAAGTGGCAACGCCGTTACTTGCACCTATCGGTATTAAAGCAGATAACTGGCAAGCAACCGTGGGTATTATTACGGGGATTTTTGCTAAAGAAGCGGTTATCGGCACGTTAAATAGTCTGTATTCAAGTGCAGAGGAAGATGATGCTGAATTTGATTTATTAGCCAGTTTACAAGACGCTATATTATCAATCCCGGCTAATTTAGCGGATTTAAGTTATTCAGATCCATTGGGTGTTGATGTGGGGGATTTAACGGATATGAACGCGGTTGCTGACGATCAAGAAGTGGATGTGACAATCTTTGGTAATTTGAAAGAGAGCTTCAGTTCTGACGCTGCTGCTTTTGCATTCTTATTATTTATTCTTTTATACACACCTTGTGCTGCGGCAATGGGCGCTTATGTACGCGAATTTGGTCGTCCATTTGCTGTTTTCATTGCTGGCTGGACTATGTTCTTAGGTTATTTTGTTGCCACTATGTACTACCAAATCGTTGAGTTTGCAGCACATCCGACATCAAGTATGGGCTGGATAGGCTTCTTCAGTGTGTTGATGTGCGTTGTTATTGCACTACTGAAAAAACAAGGTAATAAATTAAAACTACAAGAGGAACAGGGTCAATATGATTTTAACACGTCTGAAAGATCATCTTGTTGTTAATGGTAGAACCAATAGAACTGAGCTAGCCAAAATATTTGGAATTAGTGAAGACGGTATCGATGCGATGCTGACACTTTGGGTAGCGAAAGGAAAAATATCAACAACAGTCAGCGAACGTCCTCGACTTGGACAATTAAACTGCGATGTTTACTATCGCTGGAATGAAGAGTATGAACTTGCCGTTACTGTTATTAACTAAGCAGTGTTGTTGACCTAGGCCCGAACTCATATTATCAATAAAAAGGTAAATACTTGACTAAAGAAGTCGGGTATTTGCCTTTTGTCAATTACGGACCTTTTATGATCACATATACTTAATCTAAATTACTATTTAAAGGTTAAATTAATGCAAATTACAGACTTGGCGGCGGAACAAAAAATTCTCCCAGTATTACGTCTTGGCTTTCGCCCTTTTTTCTTAGCAGGCGCTTTGTTCAGTATGGTTGCATTGCTGTTATGGGGTGCAATGTTGTCTGGTTATATAACATTTCAGCCTTACGGTGGCGGCTTGTGGTGGCATATACATGAAATGTTGTTCGGTTTTGGCTGTGCAATAGTTGCAGGTTTCTTGTTAACCGCGATCCAGAATTGGACTGGGGTTCGTGGTATTTCGGGATTACCCTTACTTTGTTTATTCATGCTTTGGCTGGCTGGTAGAATTGTTTTACTTTTACCCATGTCATTAAATTATTACGTTATCATGTTGATTGATTTAAGCTTTCTACCCGTAGTTGCTTATGTTTTAGCCAAACCCTTGTTAAAAATAAAACAGTACCGAAATTTATTTTTTGTACCTTTATTAGTTTTATTTACCTTGGCAAATATTGAAATGCATTTGGCTAAATTAGGTTTAGCTAACATGACAGTCAACCAAGCTGCTTATGCATCCGTCATGCTAATGGCATTTTTAATGTCGGTGATGGCTGGTCGTGTTGTGCCGATGTTTACTGCCAACGGGACTAAAACTGCAAAAGTATTACCACTTCCTTGGTTGGAAAAATTATCAGCAGGCAGTTTAGGTGTTATTACCCTACTGTTATTAATTCACCCTTTATTTTCTGTTCCTAAGTCTGTATTTGGTATCTTATTTATTCTCGCTGCATGTTGCCAAGCCATTCGCTGGTATCGCTGGAAGCCTTGGATTACCTTGGGTGTGCCGCTGTTGTGGTCTATCCATGGTTCGTTATTTTTTATCTGGGTAGGACTATTTACCATAGGCATGAGTTACTTTATTAATGTCCCAATTGTTAATCATTTGTGGCATTTAATTACAATTGGCGGCATGGGCGGACTAATTTTGGCTATGATCTCACGTGTTTCACTAGGTCATACAGGACGTATGTTGCAACAGCCTAAAGCGATGTTCTTGGCATTTTTGAGTATTTTTATCGCGGTCATAATACGTGTAATAGGCCCTATTTTTTGGATGCAGTATTATATTACCTTTATCAATTTGAGCATTGTATTTTGGTTAATTTCATTTGGGTTGTTTGCTTATCATTACGCGCCGATGTTGTTTAGAGCGCGACAGGATGGCCGTCCAGGTTAGAACCGTTTGACAGCTAAACAAGGTTTATATAAAGTGGCGGGCATGTGCCACCTAAAATGAACTTAATTATGGATTTACTCCAGTTTTACAAGTGCTTAGCAGATGATACTAGATTGAAAAGTCTATTGTTAATACTGAAAGAAAATGAATTATGTGTGTGTGAATTAACGCATGCATTAGAACAAAGCCAGCCAAAGATATCACGCCATTTGGCCCTGTTACGTCAGAAAAAATTAGTCATTGACCGACGACAGGGCCAATGGGTGCATTATAAAATTAACCCTAATGTCCCTGACTGGGCACAAGAAATATTGTCACTTACATTAGCGAATAACTCGAATAGTCTTCAACAAGAAGTACAGCGTTTAGGTACAATGACATGTCGCCCTAATCGTGAAGAATTATGTAATTAACTTAAAGTAAACATTCAATACATTCATTTAATATTATTTTTTAAGCATGCCCCTGCCAGGATAACTTGCTGTTTTAAATTTATATTTGGCGATATTAACCCCAATAAAACGAGACTACGTGTCACCTTGTTATGTTACTATGGTAGTGAACCATAAACAGGGATGATTAATGAATAACATGACTAGTCACGCACTTGATGCGTATTTTGATGAATTACAAAGATTTAGCCAGCTACTGTCTAAACAGGAAGAATACGACACAGCTGTGGCTGCAGCCAATGGGGATAAATCTGCTCGAGACACTATGATCCAATCAAATTTGAAATTGGTTCTTATGGTGGCGAAGAAGTATAAAAATTATTCACTTGATTGGGATGAGATCATTCAAGAGGGTAATACCGGCTTAATGCATGCGGTAGATAAGTTCGACCCAGAACGTGGTTGCCGATTTTCAACCTATGCAGTGTGGTGGATAAGAAATAATATCGAACAGTATATTATGAACCATTCTCGAACTATCCGTATACCCATTCATGTTACACGCGTCTACAAACAAATATTGAAAGCTTCATCTGAACTTGGCCTTGATCTTGATACCAATGAAGGTATTACCAAAATTTCCCAAGAACTCAAAATATCACCTCGTAAAGTACTGAATATATTAGGTCATTATTTTAATGAAGGATCTTTAGATAAAGAGATCCGCGGTGGTGATAATTTATTGGCCAGTCTAAAAGATTTGGTTGCAGCTGAAGTTAATTGCCAGCCTGATATTCGTTATGAAAAATGTGATTATTATGAATATATGGACGCATTATTAGAATACCTACCGGTTCGTAGTCAAAACATTATTCGTTTACGCTTTGGTTTTAAAGGGCAGGACCCAATGAGCTTAGAAGCCATTGCGCAGTTAATGGATATTTCCCGCGAACGTGTAAGACAAATTATTCGTAATGGACTGAGCCAAGTTAGAGAGCAATTATGTGCGAATGACTTGGTAAAAGAAGATTTTGATTTTGAAGCAGATTCTATTTGTACGACAAGTATTTAATGATAATAAGGTCAGCTATAGATAAAATGGCCGACCTTATTTGCTGTTAGCCGTTAATGAATGACGGTTACTATGCCTTGAATGCCATATTCAGTAAGGCAATTAATTTAGCTGGGTCATTTTGTGTCTGTGTTATCTCACCTAAAGTGACAGCTTGTTCTGGGTTCACAGAAATAGTGATACTTTTCGGATCATTAATAAATTTAACAAATGTTGCAGCCGCATTTTTCGCAAGCTTTATCTCAGCATCACTTAGCTCATTATTCTTGTTTTCAAGATCTGCCGCAAGCAGGTTATTTACCTTATCTGATACACGCTGTTTTAATTCTTCAACACTGATATCTGACGTTTGAGCTTCTTGTTTAAGCAGGCGCTGAATAAATGATTGGTCTGTGTAAGTAAACGTAGCAGTATTTAGCTGATAGTTCGGGTAAGAGAATAATAGGCTAATTGGCTGCTTCGGATCAAATTGGAAGTTAGCTAAGTTAAGCGAGTATTCCATTTTACCCATATCTTGTGCACTTAGACCAAGCTCTAAATCCATTACGTCATTAACGTAAGTGTATTTTGTTGATAGGCTGATTAACATATCATCCGTATAACCAAGTTCTTTAAGCTGTTCTGCTGTTTGTGGTTCTATATCATCAATGCTAATTGAAATCCCGTTTAATGCGATGTCTAACGCGGCAGGGAATTCTGATTCTACATCAAACTTATTAATGGTTATTTCATTAATAGTGACAGGACTTGCGCTGCCATCAACAGGGCTTAGCACTACGTTATGTAATTGAATTTTCTGGGTGATAGGTTCAACACTTAGATCGCCATATTTAACATCAATCATAGGTTTCATTTCGATGATCTTTGCATCAAGTTGTTTTTCTACTTTGTCTGTCATGTAAAACTTACCGCCAGCATAACTTGCTGCAAGTCCGGCGATAACCACGCCTGAAATTAATTTAATATTCATGATGTCACTTATTGGTTGGGTTGATTTTATTAGATGTAATTAAAAATACATATTACTGAGTAGATTATGTATTGGTTATCAAATGATTGGAATAGTTCAGTGTAATTTAAATAAAAAAACGAAGGTTTATCACTAAACCTTCGTTTGTTATGAGTGAGTGCTCAGCCTATTGCTTGATTATTGGTTTATTCAAGTCAATAAGAATTAAATAATCGTTGTAGTCGTCTTACTACTCTTCTGTAAGTAAACTCTCATCAATAGTTGTTGCGGTGCTTCCGTCACTACTGGCTAAGAAGCTTGTGATATGGCTTTGTAGTTCATCTGTAATCGCTTTATACTCAGCTGGATCAGTAGTAGGATTAAAGGCAATTGCTGAACTATGACCACCCTTATTGAGTAGCGCCACTTTCTTGATTGAAGTATTATCACTGTAAATATCAGTCAAACCCAGTTGTGCTATTAGCGGTGTTGTCCCAAGTGTTGGCGAGTAAGGCGCTCCTTTACTAGTACCCGTAAAGCTATTTGGTACCACCAAATCACCCTTTACTTGTGCTAAGTAAACAGGTCTTAATGGGTTGATATCACGCGCAAGTGCGAATGGGTCAACGGTGTCAAACACGGTTTGTGCTGCGACGGCAAAACTTTGGAATGTTGCCTTAATTGTTTCTTGATCACCTTCATTGTCGTAGTAATCATTAAAACATTCGGTGCTAGTTAATGCGCCACAGTCAGTCCCCACGAAGGTTTGATAGTCAGTATTTATGCTGCCTAATATCGTATGCTTAATAGTGCCACCAAAGAAGTCTGAATTAATTAGTAAATATGGAATATTCCCGCCTGGATTTGCAAACACTGTTTTATCAATAGCGAAGCTATCATTACCTGATGGCATAGGACGATCAATCGTAGCTTGTAAGCTAATACCTGTCATGGCCCCAAGAGAGTGACCAAAGAAACTGACATTTGTTGTGTCAAGATAACCTAATGGATGTGTGGCGGCTAACGTGCCTAGGGCCTGATATCCAGAAATCGTAGTGATCCCTGCACGTAAACCGATCAGATCGGCAACAGCCTGGCGCATGTTATCACGAGCAACAGTTAGATATTCCAAGTTCATGAATACAGCGGGAGTGAGACCTGTAGTAACAGTACCGTCACTGAGTGCTCGTTCACCATGAAGTGGTAAATCAATTGCTAATATTGCATAGCCATTAATAAGAGCAGTACCAGCAGACGCTAGAATATTCTCTTTAATCGAGGTAATACCGTGTTGATAAATAACGATAGGCACTTTATTTGTAGCGGAAACTGGATTGCCGTTATATGTTTTAGGTGTTATTAATAAGTAGTTAACATCTTCAACTACTTTTACTTGTGGCAGTGGACTGTATTTGGTGATCAAACGTTCGCTATCAAGTTGCTCACCATTAAGCGTGAATGATTGACCGATAAGTTTAAGTTGCTCCGCAGGATCTGCAAGGTTGCTTGGATCAATGCCCGCAGCACCTAACTGAGTGCCAAGATCTAATTTTTCTGCATCAGACCCTGAATTTAATACGCTAAAAATAATAGCAAGACTCGGCATAGCACTTTGCCAAGGTGTTTTTCTCCACTTATCATCAGCCACGTCACGCTCTAGGAACGAAGGTAGTTTAATCTTACCTTTGTAAGCTGTAATTTGGCTGTCTAAATAAATGTCGTAATTTGGGATTGGGAACCCTGGGGCAGTGATATCAACACCGCTAGACTTGAGTATTATGTCTGAAATCGGTTCTGGTGTGATTCCACCTATAATCGGGTTATATAACCCAGTAAGATCTAAGTTATTAGGATTTGCGCTGTTAGGCAAAAGTGGATCAGATGCTAAAGACCATACTGCATTTGCAGTTTCGAGCACACTAATAGATTGAAGGGTTAAAGCTGTTGCTAATTTTGTAAAGTACAAGGCCTCACCAGCCGATGAAGTGGTAAACCAGCTTGAATAAATGATGTTTTCATAATCAGCGATGCCATAAGCATCCATCAGGCCTTCAACTTGCAATACTATTTTTTGTGGTATTTCTAGCTTACTGCCAGTTTGATCGATTTGTTTGTTTTTTAAAGCTGCGTAGCTAGTCGACATACCCAGTTTTTGACCTGAACTATCAACTAAGGCATCAGTAATCGCATAAATATAGTCACTGCCGTGCTCTAGACTGCCTTTTAGTGGTAAGACAGCCAGTGAAGTACCCGTTGAGATAACGGTATAATCAACACCTGCTGTTAACGCTACAGGGTTACTCATAATGTTTGCTCTTGATACATCGACTTTTGCGATTTTCACAGCAGCGTGAAGGAGTGCTGAGTCTGTTGTTAGGGTTACACCAGTTGGTAAATCGAGCTTGATAATGAAAGGTTGTGTTGGGCTCCAACCATCTGTATCACCCATTGCTACCGCTGGATTTGCACGTGTTTTATCGTCATCTTTATCGATTGGAATATTCAACGTTCCATCAGACGTATCCATTAATAAATTAGTTGGTGTTGATACTGTTTTCTTTGTAGAAATTAAATCAAATGCGATACTTGATTGACGGTTAAGTGAATCTTTAATTGTGTCATCGATACGGAGGTCTGTTGAATCATCACCGCAGGCTGTTAATCCAAGTATGCTTGCTATAGCAAGAGCTAGAATTTTCTTATTTTTCATTGATAACTCCGAATTTTAAATATAATAATGGTGCACTTAGAGAATGAGTTAAATGGGGATTTATCTGCGGAATACATTCTGCGGTTATATTAAATCTATGCATTTACTCTCCTTGTAATCTGCTGATTTCAATTAACTATTTTCAATTACACAGTAACTTTAATTTTAATTAAGCATTTGTATTACTTAATTTATTTTGTGCATTGTTATCTAATTATGACGAAAATTAGGTCTGACCAGTTAAGTTGATTAGCTGAGATTCTAGAACATTCATACTTAAGTGTTAACAGGTTGTCACGTTTTGTGTGAGATGACGCAATTTGCGATCACGCTATTATTTGGTGGTAAATGGATTTTATAAATATTTATTGTTTTGGATTAAATTAGCTAAGGTAAATAAAATCAAATGCTTACCTGTTTCTGTTATTGTGCGTGATTCTTGGTTAGATAGATTTACACTCTGATGCTAATCAATATGTGGTAATTAACATATTCGCAACACTGGTCACATTTTTGTTTATTCTGGCATTGTGTTTTTTATAGGCAATACGATTAACTATCATAACTTGATTTGTATTCACTCGCTTATTTATACTGACTATCTATTCGTTATCGACATCATGAGTGTTATGGCTTTATTACTTGAACTAACTAAACTGTCTACGCCTTACATTATTATTATCCGTGGTATACCTGGTTCGGGTAAATCAACACTTGCGCAACGTTATATCCAACTCACTCCAGATGTTGTTCATTGTGAAGCGGACCATTACTTTATTAATAAGCAAGGTAAGTATAGCTACAATGGAAGCAAGATGAAGCTAGCTCATCAATACTGTCAACAAACTATGCGCAATGCGTTAGGTAAAGGGCAATCAGTGATTGTGAGTAACACGACAATTAAGCGGTGGGAGTTAACGGCATTGCTGGACATTGCTGCTAGCTATAACATCGTTCCTTATATCATTCATTGTTGTGGTGAATTCACGAACACTCATCATGTGCCAGCTGACGTCGTGGCAAAAATGGCGTTGAATTATGAACCTTATCCTGATGAAATCCGTTATATTCCAACTTAAAAATACTATCTCTTAAAATGAAGTAAGCTTTATGCCTTTTTTGGGGAGAACCTTGTCATTGCGATGAAATAATCCTCGCTGTTATGAGCTTATATCACTGTCATTATCTGCCTGTAATGCCATCCATTTTGGAAATTACCAAAATGGATGATTTTGACGCTATAACTTACTGCAAACCGTTATTTCTGTCATATATCTGCAATAAAACTGAAATATAATAAATACGCGAAATTGGTATCGCATAACAGCTATAAAAGGCAAAGTAATGAAGCAAGTTTTGGAAGTATTTTGGCAGTTTTTTACATTGGGGTGGATCAGTTTTGGTGGCCCAGCTGCACATATCGGTTATTTCGAGAAAACATTCGTTCAAAAATTAAAATGGATAGATAGCGAAAGCTATGCAAGATTAATTTCGTTAAGTCAGTTTTTACCTGGCCCAGGTTCAAGTCAGATAGGTTTTGCAATTGGTTTACGTCGTGCAGGTGTTATCGGTGGTTTTACCGCGTTCATAGCATTCACATTTCCTTCGGTTCTGTTGCTTTATATTCTAGCAACAACCAATGCGACACAAGATGCTGTATGGTTAGTGAGTATGACCCACGGGCTGAAATTATTAGCAGTTGTCGTTGTTGCTGATGCGACGCTAAATATGTACAAAGGTTTCTGTAAAGAGCGCACTACGATCACAATTTGTGTGGTAACGGCGGTGGTATTACTGATGGTGCCGAGTCTATTAACGCAAATGCTGGTGCTTATCGCAGCTGCGGTGATTGGTATGCAGCTTAAAAGCCCAAGTGAAGCAACGTCAGAGCCCGCCACTCAAGGTGGAGTTAATTACTTACCATTGATTATTTTTGCAGTGTTATTTGCGGGTTTACCGTTATTAACGAATTCGCCTGCATGGCTAACTGTATTTACTGATTTCTACCAATCGGGTAGTTTAGTATTTGGTGGCGGCCATGTGGTATTACCCATGCTGCAACAAGCGTTAGGTGATGCGATTGATACAGACCGTTTCCTATTAGGTTATGCAGCAGCACAAGCTGTACCGGGCCCTATGTTCTCATTATCTGCATTCTTAGGTGCTGATTTGTTGGTTAACTCACCATTGATGGGCGCGTTAATGGCGACGCTTGCTATCTTTTTACCGGGTTTCTTACTGGTACTGGGTTTCCACGGTGCATGGGAGTCGCTTGCGGCTAAACCTAAAGTAGCGGGTGCTGTATGGGGTATTAATGCGGCGGTCGTTGGGCTACTGATGTCAGCGTTATACCAGCCAGTATTTACCTCTGCAATTTCTAGTCCTGTCGATATGGCCGCGGTCATTATTGGTTTCTTTGCACTACGCACACTGAAATTACCGATTATGGCTGTTGTTTCTAGTTTTATCGTATTTGGCTATGTAATGGGTCTATAACGTTTCCCAGCAGTCTGAGGTGATATAACCTTAAATTGCTGGGTATTCACTTTATTATAAACAAGATATACTTTCGAAAATCTAATTAAATTGCGGATTAAATAAAATGAAGGATTACTATCCGAAACAGATTGTCTGTTTGACAGAGGAAACGACGGAAATGCTATACATACTAGGCGAAGAAGCACGTATCGCAGGTATTTCAGGTTTTACTGTTCGTCCGCCGCAAGCGCGACAATCGCAATTATTGGTTCGTGGTGTGGCCGTAAATTTAAGCCTGAACATGTTGCTACCCGAGAAGGATGGGACAAGATCAGTGCAGTTAAAAACAAGCAATTATTTGAAATTAAATCGGCAAATATATTACAACCTGGTCCTGCAGCCTTAACCGACGGTTTAGATCAACTTGTTGCTATTATCGAAGCATGGCAACAGCAGTACGCAAACGAAAGTGAGAATGTATAACTTGGAAATTGAAAGTATGACGAAATCAGTCGTTGATGAAGCAATTGTTAATATCGAAGAGAATGTAGATCCAATGTCCGTTCCTGTGGCTAAGCAATGTTCAAAATGCCAAGCTGAATTTGGTTGTGGTGTTGCCTCGGCAATTGAGCAGGGTGGTTGTTGGTGTCAAGAGCTACCTACAATTATGCCACTGGGTGAACTGAGTGATTGTTTGTGTAAAGTATGTTTAGCAAAGGCCGTAGGTGTCGAGATCATTAAGCAGCTTAATGCGGCGGGTTCACCAAAAGCGCGTCTTGCACTGGCTGAACCATATCGTCATCAAACAGAATTAGTTGAGAACATCGATTTTACCATTGAAGATGGCCGTTATGTTTTTAGTGAGTGGTATCACTTAAAACGTGCTCGCTGTTGTGGTAATGGTTGTCGTCATTGTGCTTACAGATGAGCGAAGAATAGAGTAGGGTAATTTGGATCATTAAAGTGATGAAAAAACAAAAAACGTTAGTGTCGTGGAGTACCGGTAAAGACGCTGCATGGACGTGTTTGCAATTGGCAAACGATCCATCTATTGAGATCGCTGGTATCTTTTGCTCGGTCAATGCGCAGTATCAACGTACCGCTGTTCACTCTGTGCGTATTGAGTTGTTACAGCGCCAAGCTGCGGCAATGAACTTACCCTTGGATATTATTGAAATTCCGTACCCGTGTAGCAACCTTGAATACGAAGCGATAATGGATGCGTTTGTTGAAAAATCAAAACAGCGTGAAGTCGTTAATTTTGCTTATGGCGATCTGTTTTTAGCTGATATTAAAAACTACCGTGTTAATAATCTTGTTGGCACTGGTATTGAAGCTATTTTTCCCTTGTGGGAATTGGATACCCAGCAGCTTGCACACGATATGTTAGCGGGTGGTCAGAAAGCGATTGTTACCTGTGTAGATCCACGTCGTTTATCTGCCGGCTATGTGGGTAAAGTCTTTGACGAAGCATTTATCGCTAGCTTACCAGAAGGTATCGATCCTTGTGGTGAGAACGGTGAGTTTCATACTTTCGTATTTGAAAGCCCGCTGTTTTCAGACGTTATTCATATTGAAACCGGTAATATAAACAGTGAAGGGCACTACACTTGGATAGACCTAGAACTGGCTTAGTTATTAGTATTTGTGTTATTTAAATCAATCACTTATGCTTTTATGGTGTAAGTGGTCTCTAATGTACGTATATACGGTCTATGATTGAATACCACTGTATATACACGGCTCTGTTCCCTTTTAGTGTTGGTTTATTCAAGAGCTTCATTAAGCCAGTTTTTGTTTTCGCAAGACGCTTTGTTTTCCATAAAGATAAACCAAGCAATATAATGTTCCATATAGCCAGTACCAACACCATAAAATCGTTTCATCCAAGTTTTCCAACGCATCATGAAATTATTAAGTGTCTGAATATGATATATTTTATCAATAACCTTTTGATTATCCAAACTGATAAGCCGTTTATGATCGATGTTGAAACCAAGCTCTTTAACGATGCTTTGATAAGATAAATTACCATCGGTACATAGCACAGAATCAGGTGATAAAAGTAGTGTTAGCGCTAAGCTAAGTTCTTCTTTAGTATCTCGCTTTAAGACCTGATGGCTTATTGTTCCATTGCGATCTAAAGCCAGTAAAATAGGCACTTTTGGGGGATTACCGCCGCCTCGTTTTCTTGATTCTCTCAGCATTTTTTTGGAACCTTTGAAACTCTCGGGTACAAAAGTTTCATCTGCTTCAATAATGCCAAGTAATTCAGTCGGTTTGTGCTCAGAAGGGCTTTTTAGAAAACGATGTCGCCATCTAAATGCTGTTTTTAAATTAATATCTAACTTGTTAGCTGCATATCTCAAACTATTAGATAAACACATACATTCTATATATTTCAGCCATTTGCCAGGTTTTTTCATTCTAAATAGACTTGTTCCCGTTAGGGTGCTGAATGTTTTATGGCAAGCATTACAGCGATAACGTTGTTTTCCTTGCATGGTACTTCCCCATCGAGATAGCACGTGACCATTGCAATGAGGGCAGTTTGATATTTCATTTTCATATTTGGCAAGGATTTGGCCGACTTCGTCTTTAGATAGGTGGAAGTCGATATATTTTAAGCGCTTTTAGTTCAACATAAGATAGGTCTTCAATACTTTCTTGAAAAAGCTGCAAAAAGTTACTTTACTCATAGCGGTAACCTCATGATATTGCGGTTACTATAAGTATAGCTAAAACTGCCAACACTAAAAGGGAACAGAGCCTGTTATATACAGCGTTTATTTTAGGCCAGTTGTAAAAAAACTCAAGACGTGAGGTTTATTCCACCATTTTGTTTGAATTCCTTCTGGGATAGTGAGATTAAATCTTACGGCTAAACTACCGGTAAATTCACTCCTCTTCGCCTACCGCGTTTTCGCAATTTTTCACGTTTTGGACACAACGATGGACACGTCACTATAGCTCAAGCCTTTGCTGTAAAGGATCGAGACGATCATTTAAAGATCGTTAATGTCAAAGTTGTGACAACTTTTGACACAAAGTGACAAGCGTGGGAACAACTCATTATCATAAATTGGGTAGTTGTTTATTTATGCTGGAAGATGGTGATAACAGCGTGATTAAATTTCTAAGTCCACAAAACCCTTACCAACATCATCTTGGGTTATACCAATATAGTGTAGTGTTACATTCTCTCCTTTCCTATAAGTGCACCGCATAGTTGTCAAGTTTTACTATACTGTGCATAGCGATATACGGAGAACATTATGCAAAAGTACATTCAAACACGCACAACTGAACATATTAAGGGTGATGTTTTATCAACACCTTACCAAGATGCATTCTGCGAATCCTTAAATCCGGCAATGAGAAATCGTAATTTCTTGGAACGCTATAAAATATTCATTGATATAACAAAGAAAAATGAATCACTTCCATATAACGGCATTGAACTATTCAACAATAAGGAATTATTCAACAAGCATGTTAAAGAATTTATTGGGTTCTATATATCCGATTATTTTGATTTCTCACGTGTTAATCGTATTTATTACAACCGTTCGAAGGACTTGCTTAACTTTTTTGTTAGATTCGCAAAAATAAATAACTTGGAAATTGATGAACTTTCATTTTCCTCTGTGAATAAAGGCAAAGACCACCACGCTTGCGTTGAGGCATTTAACGTTCTGTCATTGAATGAAGAAAGGCTTCGTTACTACATCGGTTGGAATATCACTTCTAAAGAAGGCGATTCACGCTCTATATCGCTACACAAATTTTACAATCACTTCGGTTATGAACTGACTGATACAGTCTTTGATGCAATTAATAATTACGCTAGAACCCAAAAATCAAAAACAGTTAACGGATTTAAGTTTATTATAACTAGCCTCTTGGATGGTTATTGTGAACTATGTGTAGACAAAGCAGATTTGTTGCACAATTTAAGATATGACAATTCTTATCACTTTCATGAAAAAGTGTTGATGGTTCTTTTTGCACGACACCAGATAGAAGGTTTAGATACCGGTGGTTTTTTCAAAAATTGGGGGCAGCAAGTTGTTTGTTTTTACCGAGTTTTCGTTGAGGAAGGTGTTTTTGACGAACCTTTAGCACCATTGATAAAACCGCAATATAAAAAGCCTAAAACCAAATTATCATTTTCTGCTGGAGGCAAGTTAAATCAGAGAGAAAAAGAAAAGTTACTCGTAAACATACCTTTGCATATCAAGGATGAAAAAGTTATCGAGATTATAAACGAACGTGTTGATGACAACCTAGCGTTTATCAGAAAAAAAAGTCTTGAGGTTTTTGATGAAATAAAAGAAAGAATCGAAACAATTAAGCGTGCAAAGATCGAAGGTTTGGTAAGACCTCTTGAAGTTACATCACACCACCCCATAAAGGTTGGTATCGAGAACGAATACAACCTAATTGCAACTTTTTACGAGCATGGTGTTGGTGGTAAAGGTAAAAACAAGCATTACAAAACATATTTGCAGGTAACGGGTGAGGATACAAACAGAATTTTCAACCTGCCTACAACAAGAACAGCTTCTGCTCTTGCTGCCTTGCTCGTATTGGAACATCCATCCATAACTCAATCTTGGTTAGAAAAGTGGGAATTGTACGATAAAAACGGCAAAATGACAGGATTTAGACAGTCTGGTGATAAGTGGGTTATAACATCAGTAAAAGACCGTAGAGGCAGTGAATTAGCTCAACAGGAGGTACACTTAACAGAGCTAGGAAAAGAGACTGTCGAGCTATTCATTAAGCATACTAGTTTTACTAGAGAAACAATGAAAAGAAATGGTGATGATGGTTGGCGTTACATGATCATTAGCGGAACAGTTAATACAACCTACCGTAAAAAGTTACCGCTTTCACCAAGTGACTATAGATACTTATCAGAGAATGAAGATCCAAATGATGTTGAAATTCAAAATATCATCAACCTGACATCACCTAAATCAATACGAAAAGCATCTGGTATCAAAATCTATCTCGAAACCAAGTCTATTGCAGCCGTATCTCAAGCTCTTGGTCATGTAAGAGCAAGCAATAAAACGCTGTCTCACTACATACCTAGCTCTTTAATTGACTTCTTCAATGACAGATGGATAAGACAATACCAGAATGCCATTTTGTTTGAGTCGTTGAAGGATTCCACGTGTTTAGAAGATGCACTCGATATTTCCTTAGACGAAATTGATGAATTCTTAAGCAACAATAAACTAGGTAAAGTGCCAGATTCGTTGGTATTTGATTGGGAGAATAACAGTACTCAAGAAAATTTTGAGTGTAACGTATCGGAGTTGGTTTTCACTCTATCAACAGCTGTATTACAGTTGCTTATCGCAATACAGACCATCGTTGAGACAGCAACAGATAAGGACCGATTTATTGATGCAGTAGAACTTTGGTACAAAAAAGCCAAGTTTGTTATTGGCACTATGAACCTAGAAACAAGACTAAACCAAGACGTTTTCCCGTTGTACCAGGCCGCTATTGATAACCCGTTAAACTGTGAAACATTGAAGGAGAAACTTCTATGTCGTTAAGTTTAATTAAGGAAATCGAACAAACACCAGATAAGTTAAAATCCTTATCAAAGGAAGATCTGTCATCAATTGTTACATCTAGTGTGAATTCAGACAATATGGCAGCACTTAAAGTGTTATTTAAGAATTATACCAATGTTTATAATTATGACGGCTTTCAACCATACTGGCTGAAAAGTGATTTCTATGATGCTGTATGGGAAATCAAATTCAAAGGTAAATCAAAGAGAATTATTAATTGGGCTGATGTTACATTAAACGACGGAATCAACTTAACTCATTCCAAGCATCAAGGTCTATTGAGCACAATTAAACTTTGGATTAATAGCTTAGATAACCCCAAATATACATCAGGTAGACAGCTCTGTTCTGAAATTATATCTGCACGCATATCCAAAATATTACATATTTTCAACTGGTTTTTGTTAAACCAAGATTCTTTGAGTTTGTCCGAGCAAGGACTTATGTTAATAGATAAATCTGTGTTGTGGTCATTAATCAGAAGAAGAACTGAAAGTGATGATATATGGCTTGTTTTCTACGACTATATCAACGAAATTAAGAAATATTTGGTAGAAAGTATTAAGAATATCAGTGACGATGAAGCTAACGTACTAGTCGACAAATATCCACACTTAATAAAGCCCACTTTTAAAGATGACATTATCTTCTTTGATGATAACTTGGATAGAATAAAGGCGTGTTGTCACCTATCTAAAATAGGTTATTACACTTCTTTCTCTGGATTCGTGAATTCAAACGGTATCCCCTTACGCCTTTTTGAGACCGTGTATAAAGGCAGGGTTATAAACATAAGAAACTCAATAACAATTTTCGACGAATTTAGGCTTAAAGAACCGTTTGAGTTGCACGAATACAAGAATTTCAATTTCTTCAAAGATGCTGAAATAGATAGCGTTACTGCTGGTTCGATACTTGAGTTATGTGTGGTTTTGAGGCGATTACCATTAATCACAAAAGAGTATCCAAATGATTCAATCATGGTGAATATTGATGAATTCAAGGACATTAACGCAAAAAGTATTTTATCTAAATACACCATCAAAGGTGATGGCCGTACACCAACTTTACCTGCTGAATTTGTTTTTAGAATGATCAAAGACACTTACGAATTTGTACATGACAATATGGACAACATACTAAGTAATGTCATGAAGATAATTGATAAAGCAAGGGAGTCCCCAACTGAAAGAGCACCCAACTCATACAGGACAGATGTATTGAAAAAATACAATGAAACTGACGATTTAGATCAAGGTTGCAGCGATTACCGAAACCTATTTCTGCATTACACATCAAGAGATCTTATTTCAGAAGAAAATAAAGCCATTGGTGTGAAGAATACATTAATTTTAAATCGAAAAGAAACAGAGGATAGGTTTGAGCGAATAAGGAATAACGAAAGCCTTTTTCACCTTTACACTGTGTTAATAGGGAGTCTCCAAATCCTAATTGGAGCCATCACAGCACGTAGACAAGGTGAAATGACAGACCTAAAACCATACGGCAATCTTTACCCTGATATTAACCCCTTATCGGCAGAAGGTGAGAATACTGACTACAGTGTGTATTTTTACATCAGAAAAACAGGTGTTAATGGAATTGTTTCCACAAAAGAAACCGTTAAAAGACCAGTACCAAGATCGCTTGCTAGATTCATCTATAAACTTGAGCAATTCAATAAAATGTACATCAATATGGTTGGTGGTTATGTTAAAAATTTTTCATTATTTGGCAATCTTAACCACTCTCAAGCAATTTTAACGAAACCGAATGCAACGCAATACAATAGAGCCCTATCTCTGGCTTGTGATTATTTTGAAACATCAATCGTAAACATTGGTGAAGGTGAGCTTAGGCGTGTTTATATCAGGCAACACATGCTGCGTAGATTCTTCGCAATGGTTTTCTTTCACACTAAGCGCTTTAAAGGATTGGACACTCTTAGGTGGATGCTTGCACATTCTGACATTGAGCACCTACATAGGTACATCTCCGAAACAAACAGTGGTAAAGTTTTAGACGGTGTGAAAGCTAGTGTTATGGTTCATGAATTAAAAAATAGTGTTGGTGAGGTTTCTGAGATCGAAAACCTGGACAAGCTAGAAGAAGTTATTGCTAAGGAGTATGGCATATCTGATTATGGTTCTGTTCTTGTTTCTACACTCCAAAATGCGGCAGTTGACTATGATGATGAATCTTATTCTTTAGATCCAAGCCTAGAAGTAATTAAGGCTCAATCTGAACTTGAAGGAAAGGTTTACCAACTTTTGCAAAATGGAGTGATTGACTTGCAGCCTACTTTCTTTAAAGACTACGATGATGACGGTAACGAAATAAACAGCTATACGCTGGCGATGACCGTCAAGGTAGGTTGTTAATGAACCGTAAAGAAAAAGCATTAAGAAAAGTTAGTGGTACTAAAGAGTTGTTGTTATCGATAATTGATAACCCAAGTTACTACAAGGACAGCAGTGCCATTAGAGCAGCTCTTATCTCACAAGGGGTGTTGGCTCACTATTCAAACGATAAAATACCTGAATGTTCCTTGAATACCCTTAAAAGCGCATGTGAGCGTAATCTGGAAGGTGGTTTTGAAAAACTAGACTTGCTACGTGTCAATGCACTTAAAGAGATAGAGAAAGCGATAGAGCAAGACAAGCCAAAGAACATCACAAAGTCAGGTTTGAAGGAGCAAAAAGAGGAACTCATAAATGAGCTTTTGGCAACACGGACTGATAACTTCAATCTATCCGTTCTGATTTCCGAGTTGCGAGAACATCTAAAAGTTGCCAGCGAATCTACACTACCACTGGAGACTCGAAAAGCACGTTATGAGCAGATAAATGAGTCTATCACAGCTAAACTCGCATATATTGAGGGTGGTAAGTAATGGGCATCAATCATCTACCAGATTTAACCACATGGGATTTCTATTCACCTATCACAAAAAAAATAGAGACAATTGATGCGCCTGATATGCCATTCATTACTTATGGTAGCGGTCGACCATGTATTGAGGCTAACTTGTATTTGAATAGCCTTTTAAGAAATGGGTTATCTATAGGCACACTAAAGAAATACTCAGGGCAAATTATTCACCTCGTACGATTTATTGAATCTCAACCGTCATTAACTTCAATCATTCGTCTGACTGATGCTTCATTCAGATTTTTTGTGAACAACCTGACCGCAGAACGAACCAAGAAAGGGACAGTTAAACGTAGTAATAATACTGTTATAGGTATTGCTAACCAATGTTTAAATTTCTTGAAATATGTCAAATATTTTCACAACCTCAAGTGCTTCATTGGGGAAAAGCAGACAAATGCGATTCGGGTAGTAGAACGAGTTGTGAAAGTAGCTATAGGTGGTAAGCAGAAATACAAATACATTACTGTCACAACTCATTCCTGTGTACCATCAAGAGATGCAAAAAAAAGAAGGTTGCCCGTTGGTGCAGAGAGTGCAGCAAGAGCGTGGGATTATATTCAGAACCAAGATAACAGGGATAAACGACTACGTGACATAGCCCTCTATCAAACAATGTGTCAATTAGGTGGGCGTATTGGTGAGATACACGAACTTACGGTAGATGACTTTAAAGAGGCACAGCGCTCTAAAGGTCATCCGTCAATAAAACTAAAAACGTTCAAGCGTGGGAAAGGACGAAAGCACAAGGCAAGGTACATTCCAGTCCCCAGAACTTTGCTAAGAGACATTAAACAGTACATTATTATCCGAGATAGAATAATCCGTGGACGAAAAATAAATGATCATGGTTATCTATTTATTAGCTTGACTACAGGTGAGCCATTAAAAGCGAAGTCATGGACTAACTTTATCTTGTCTATCAGGGATAAATTGAACCTATCTGGCGATTTACACCCGCATGCATTTAGGCACGCATATATAACCAATATGCTAAAAGAAATCATCCTAATTCATAATGAAGTTAATAATGAGGATGACTTTAGGCGATATATTATCAATACAGAAATGTTCAAATTGCAATTACAGCAATATTCTGGTCATTCATCATTGGAGTCACTTGATACCTATATTCACTTAGCATTTTCTGAATTATCAGGAACAACTAATACTTATAATGCAGTGATGTTAAAAAACTCTGTTGGAATATTCCAAAAGCAAATTGATGGTATTAAACGTCAAATAGATAATAAGGAGCTTAACCAAAAAAAGCCCTTGAAAATATCAGTGGTGTGTTGTCTGCGTTAATGTCAGATATTGATGCAGGAGACCAGTAAGATTCGAAACCTTTTTAGAGCTCTAGTTGACTGTTATGCAAACGTATCATTTAGCCTAATATTGACACTCACTTCATCTGTTTGATATATTGTAAATCCTTCTGAAATCTGATCATGTCACTCAGGCTTATTTTTAAAATAAATGGTGTGATGAGTATGAAACTTTTTAAAATATCGGTATCAAATTTAATTCGTGATTTTCGTTCAACAGACATACCCAATGTCTATAAAGTTTACTTCGAAAATTGCGTTTCTGAGTTAGATCTCAGAGAATTATTTTCATGTGGTAAAATTTTAGCTTCTACCACATGGTTATTAAGATCTGTTACTGATGATGCCATCGCGATCATAAGCGAAGTTGATTCACCAAAGTTTCCTAGAAAAAATGGTTATAAAACTTTTCATATCAGCTGGTCGTCAGGTGATGCTCCTGAACCATGCTTTCTAGTATTTGCATAACAAGGCGTTACCCAAAGTGACATTCACACAAAGTGACATTAAGGGTTAAACTTATTTCTGGACATTTCTGGATTAGGTCGTTTACTACATTAGTAAAGATAAATTTACTCAGATATGGCAAACTTTAAGTTGCTTGCCATATCCCCGCTACTTCAACGGTTTGAATCGAACAGAAGACATTTCATAGTGCTTGATTTCACCACTATTTCGACAATAATATGCCTGGTAGAATTTAAAGTCATAATGGTTATTTTCTTTAACTTTATTTTCTATTACCTTAATGATTTGGATCTTGTCTTCATCTGATGTATTGATACCAAAAATAATCCCTTTCAATGTTTTAAAGTCATATCGGAGGGTGGTATCTGTTTGTAAGTAACTCCCGAGCATATTGCATATCAATAACCTATGCTCATTTTCGTATTTCCAATCTTTGGTTTTTTTTGTGACTGATTTATAGAAATTATCCCAATGCAGCTTCCTCCAATCATCACTGTAGTTCTGCGCTAGTGGGCTAACTATTCCATCCCATGAAAACCAACTCTTGTACGTAGAAGGCTCAGGAAGTTGAGCTATAGACTCAAAGAAGTTGATTGACTCGTACTTGTGCTCATATTCAATTGGGTAAAACTTAAATGACGATTTACCTTTAATAGATCCTTTTTTTCCCCATCCATGAATAGCTCCATCTAGAGAAAGGTGGCTATTACCACCACTATCGACTTCAGTTGAAAAAACCATGCACACACCCGTATGGTTCTTTCCATAATTACCCCAAACAGACGAATTAGTACATTCGCTCATAAAGCATGCTGTAAACCAATCTGGGAACATCAATTGTTCCAGTTTTTTAACGTATAAACTCGTGAACGCAGTAGTGAATAGATTTCTGCGAAACCTTGACATACCACTTAATAAAGTAAGAGCTACATTGCTTTGCTCGAAAAAAAAGGTGTTTGAGTTCTGAAATGCACGTACTTTATCTTCTCCGTATTCAGCTTCTAATTTTTCGAGATCAGCAAAGTACCCATCATTGATTTTATTCAGGAGTGAAAAATCTATATTTTTAAATAAATTATCTGGTACAGCAGATATTTCCTCTAGTCTTTCATAGATGCAATATAGTGCAAAGGGGTGAATAATCCTCAAGTAACATTGAAGCTCACTATCCTCAACTTTCGCTCTGTGTATAGATATCCCACTTATAAGGTTTTTGAGGTGTTCATTACCAATAAACCTCTCTGAGATCACTGAAAACTCTGCTTGGGAATTTTCGTGTAAATCGTCAACAGTCATACGTGCATCGAAGTGCTTTTCTAAATCAAAATCATCTCCAATAATCTGAAATTCAATGATCCATTTCATCAGGCATAATAAGTAGTGATTAAAAAGGTTCGTCCAAAGAATTTCATCGCCTTGCCAATAAATATCCTTAAAGCCTTCCACGGGGTCATTAAGTAAGTGTGGTGGAGCAAAGAAGATAGACTGTCTTTCGAGTTCACTATAGTCTCCAAAAAGGTTTTCTATGGCTCGGAAACGATAAAAGGTAGCCGTTGACATATTGGGTTCCGTTCTCAGTTATAGTCAAAAAAACACAATAACACAGCTTTTAATGTATGGTGCATAAGTAAAATAGAATTATAGTAATAGCTTTTTAATCATGGTCTTATAAATGTAAAATGGACTTCGGTAAAACGGTTACCATAACTCGCAGCTTATTTTTAGACAAAGATGAATAACTCCTTCCTTCGGCCTAGAGAAAGTAGGTTAACTTGCCCCGAAGAGAAAAAGATGAGTTAGTTATTTCATTTTTAGCCTCGTTTAAGCTCTAAATTCTTAGATAGATATCGGTATCAATAAAACTCAATATGATACCATTCCGTTTAGATTGTATGCACCTGTAGATATACTACATAACTTACTGATAAGGTGACAGATGTTAGAAAAAATCATAAAAATAGAAAATATTAAGCAATGGCAACACAAACGAGCCTTAGATCAAGGGTTTGATAAGCTTAACCTGATCTATGGTCGAAACGGCTCAGGTAAGTCCACTTTATGTAAGATCTTCAACTTCATTAACGATAATGACAAGCTAAGTATAAAAGCCCTCAAACCAATTGAATCTGATGGTAATCAAAATCTTACGCTTAGAATTGGTGGTGAAAATGTGAACCTAAATTCTTTGCAAACTCCTCATGTTTTCCAAGTATTCAACCAAGAATTTATTGATAATAATCTCTATATCCCAAATGCTAAAGATCGTAGCCAATTATCAAATTACTACGAGTTTTCACTAGGTAGCGTGTCTGTTCAGAAAGAACAAGAAATTGACACAATCAAAGCAGAAATTGACACAATCAATGGTTTAATAAACCCTATTGATACAAGACTCTCAATAAAATTTCCCAGCAAGACGGTTGCTCAAATCCGAAAAATAAAATCGATTGCTAATGCTGACGCAGAGATTAAAGATCTAGAAGCACAAATTATAGATTTAAAAAGTGTTGAACACTTCAGGAAACGTAAAACGTTATCACTACTAAATCTTAACAAACCTGAGTTTGATACGAGTATCTTTACGCTAAACATCGAGTCTTTGTCCAAAGAAGCAAAAGAGAAAGTCGATGAACACCTTGCAAAAAATCATAAAGAGCAAGATTCTTATTGGATAGAGCAAGGAACACAGTTAGTAACTGAATCAGGTGATTGCCCTTTCTGTGCTCAACCCCTTTCAAGCTCTAGTATTTTTAACCTATATCAAGATTTTATTAATGAATCTTACATTAATGCTAGTGATAAGTTTGAACTGGATAGTGGTCAGTTTGAATTAAATGTTGGTGATATAGGCTGTAAGATTGAAGATTTAGAAGAGCTAGTAAAATCCAATAAGGAAGTTATCGGAGCTTGGTCTGATCGTATCACAGGATTTAACCCTGAGTATGACTTCAAGCAACTTGATTCTTTATCATCATCACTTCTAAGTGAATGCATAAACCTTATAAAAGAAAAGAAAAAAGATTTATTATTAGAGTCAGACTTTGCAAAGTTCAATGAACTATTCGATAGTACATTTAGTAGTTTTGAGTTTTCAACATACAATGAAATAGTAAAAGGTTTTAACGATCAAGTTACTAAATTCTTAGATAATCTAGCTACTGGCTCAACTCAAGCACTTCAAACAAAAATCAATGAGATTAAAGAAACTCAGTTACGTTTTGAAACTCAAGTTACTGCTGATTTAGATAATCATAAATCTCATACTTCTGATAAAAATCATAAAACAAAAAAAATTAAAGAGCTTAAAGAAGAGATAAGCCAAGAGCAAGTTAATAGTATTAAAGAACATAAAGATTCTATCAATGCTATTCTTAAAAAATTTCACTCAATGATACGAATCAAAGACCTTAATAAAGACAATAAAGGCAAAGGCGGATCGACTCGCCTAAAGTATGTCATCACGTTCATCGACAAAGAAATGTCAATTGAAAATGTGGACGATAATAAACTCATTTTTGAGCAGGTTCTAAGCCTTGGTGATAGATCTGCTCTTGCTCTAGCGTTTTTTCTATCTAAGTTTTCGAAATCAAACAGTGACAATTCAATTATTGTTTTGGACGATCCTATGTCGTCACTCGATAACTACCGTAAAGACGCAACTATCGTAGAAATTGAAAAGCTTATTAACAATGACTATCAAACCATTGTGTTTAGTCACGACCCATTCTTTTTATCCGATATTCAGAAGTACTCGATACTATCTCAGCTTACCAAATGCTTTGAAATTGATGTTTCTTATACAAAGTCTAATCCTCTAGATCCTGATAGCTCTCAATACATTTCTAGTCAATTAGTTGATAGAAGTAACTATGATTCTCACGTTCTTCATTCGTATCATAAAGAATACAACAAGCTATATGATTTTGTTGCTCAATCTAGAGATGAATCGAAAATTGAAATTGCTCGGTCTATACGTCCAATTCTCGAGGCTCATTTGCGTTTCCTATACCCAAGAGAATTCGATGCTAATGTTTGGTTAGGTAATATGATTACGATGATTCGAAACGAAACAAATGAAAGTAGTCATTTTTTCGATACTCATGGACGTATAAATAAAATTACAAAAATTAATGAATTTTCTAAAGAGTTTCACCATGCTGATGGGTTCGATACAAAAGTTCAAAACCTTGATCTTCAAACGGTACAATCCTACGCAGAAGAAACACTTCAATTCATAACGGGTATTTAACCAGTCCTATAGAGAAACCAAGTTCTACTCTTTAGTAGAACTTGGTTTCTACCCATTAGTGGCTTCTTAATTCCTAATTATCTCCAAGAGCTAACACACTTTGGGCTATAACGAGCTAGCTGTGATGGTGCACATACTATCTTTTTCATACATATTTCTTATATCAATCGGCAATTGAAAGCACTGAATAATTAACAATAAAATGTGCATATTAGCTGTCAGTTTTTGATTGTCTTGTACGTCTTATTAAACTTGATAGTCATCAACTTTAATAAGACGTATAGAACTATTTTTAACAGTTGATTTTAAAGTGTTTTATATAAACTGACACCCTATACAATAGGAGAGAAGTGTTCCTTTGGATTAGTGGCGAAGCATTTTCATAACTCTGGCAATACCTTTAGTGCTTTGATAAAGATTAAAACTTATCTGGTTGATGGATTGAGTAAAACTTATATCCATACAATAAAGTGTGAAATTTTTATATTGCATAGGGAATTATATTTTTATCTACGAACATAATGTTTAGTTAGAACGATGTAACATAGAATGAAATATTTTGAATGTATCGAAGTGAACTAGTCATAAAGAGGTGTTCTCTTGGTGTTCTTGAATTTATGTGATAACTTACGACTTTTTACTCTTATTTATTGTATTCATTGTAGTTTTATCTTCAAGGATGGTAATGAAAGATCTATCTGTATCAGGTTTAAAAAGCATTTTGCACTCCAAACGTGCAAATATGTTCTACCTCGAATATTGCCGAGTGATGCAAAAAGACGGCCGTGTTCTTTATCTCACAGAGGCGAAAAATGAGAACCAATACTTCAATATCCCAATCGCCAATACCACAGTATTGCTATTAGGCAATGGGACCTCAATTACCCAAGCAGCCATGAGAATGTTAGCCCAAGCAGGCGTTTTAGTTGGCTTTAGTGGTGGCGGTGGAACTCCTCTATACATGGCGAATGATGCAGAGCAGCCTATAGAATGGTTTACTCCACAAAGTGAGTATCGCCCAACAGAGTATTTACAAGGTTGGATGTCATTTTGGTTCGATGACGAAAAGCGCTTGACAGCAGCAAAAGCATTTCAGAAAGCAAGATTAGATTTTTTACAGAAGATTTGGGCAAAAGACAGAGAGCTAAGGCAAGAAGGATTTAATTTAAAAGATACAGGCTTGCAAGAAGCGTTTGAGCGGTTTGAACAACGAACAGAAGCTGCAACAAAGCAGAGTGATTTATTACTGATAGAAGCGCAATTAACCAAACATTTGTATAAATTTGCTGCGAACAGTGTTCAGCTTCAAGATTTTAGAAGACAGCATCAATCAACCGATAAAGCCAATGACTTTTTGAACCACGGTAACTATTTAGCGTATGGTTTAGCTGCAACAACACTATGGGTATTAGGTATTCCGCATGGCTTTGCAGTGATGCATGGAAAAACTCGACGTGGTGCGTTAGTTTTTGATGTGGCAGATCTAATAAAAGATACCATAGTGCTGCCGTGGGCATTTATTTGTGCCAAAGAAAATGATACAGAGCAAGAGTTTCGTCAACAAGTTCTGCAAGCCTTTACCGACCATAAAGTGTTGGATTTTATGTTTGATACCGTGAAAGAAGTCGCCTTGGCGTTCCAACACTCTAAGTTTATAGATGGCGGAGATTGTGCAAGATGATGGTCACTTTTGTTTCTCAGTGTGAGAAAAATGCGTTAAAGAAAACACGCAGGGTATTAGATGCCTTTGCCAATCGCATTGGTGATAATACATGGCAGAGTATCATTACTGAAGATGGATTATTAACTGTAAAAAAGATGCTGCGCCAAACCGCCAGTAAAAGCACCGCGGTCAGTTGTCATTGGATACGCTCTCGTTCACGCAGTCAGTTTCTGTGGGTGGTGGGGAATCGTTTGAAGTTTAATACCGAGGGTATGGTGCCAGTTAATAGAACCAGTTTAAATCTTGATCATAAAGAATGGGAAAATGGTTGGGATAAGTTAGAAGTGATCGCGAATGCGACCAGTATTGCAGGCTTATTTCATGATTTTGGTAAAGCCAATGATTTATTTCAAGCAAAACTACAAGGCACAAGTGGTTCAAAAGGAGAACCTTATCGACATGAGTGGATATCCTTACGCCTATTTGAAGCATTTGCTAAAGGTAAGTCAGACCAAGAGTGGTTATCTGAATTAAGTGACATAAATCGCTTAGGTAGTGGTAACCGTATTGAATCTTATGTATTAGACAACTTACATAATGATCACAGTTCAGGTTCATTATCACCATTTAAAACACTCGCACCTTTTGCCACGTTAATCGCTTGGTTAATCGTGTCTCATCACCGTTTACCAGCCCCCCAAACCAAGCGTTCAAGAAATGTGAATAATGACCAGATGCCAGAATGGTTAACGAATGTTTTTAATTGTGATTGGAACTCTAGTAATGCAGAGCAATTAGATCAAATTGGCAGTGAGGTCATCAATAAAAATTGGGATTTCAGTCAAGGAACTCCGTTTATTAGTAAAACATGGAAAAAACAAGCGTCTAAGTTGGCGTATCGAACGTTAAAAAACATAAAGTTAAATCATGGTCAAGAATGGTTAAAGCAACGTTTTGTTGCACACTTATCGCGTTTGTCACTCATGTTATCGGATCACTATTACTCTTCTTTAGAGGCTGAACAGTCACAATTGAAATGGCGAGATAGCAATTATTTGCCGAAAGCCAATACCGATAGAAAAGCGACTCAGCTTGAAGGACGAGCTGTATTTAAACAGCAATTAGATGAACACAATATTGGGGTATCACATAACGCGATGCATTTTGCGTTAAACTTGCCCACATTGAAATATGCGCTACCTGCGATAGGGCAACATAAACTATTCAGTCGCAATGCACCGAAAAAATTCGCATGGCAAGATAAAGCTTATAAAGCAGCTAAAGAGTATGCTCGATTAAGTGAAAAACAGGGTTTTTTTGGAATAAATATGGCCTCAACAGGCTGTGGTAAAACTATTGCTAATGCCCGAGTTATGTATGCTCTTGCTGATGAAAGAGAAGGGTGCCGCTTCTCTGTTGCGGTTGGCTTAAGAACGCTTACGTTACAAACTGGTGACAGTTACCGTGATTTATTGAAATTAGGTGATGATGAACTTGCGGTATTAATTGGCTCACAGGCAGTTAAGACCCTACATCAAGTTAATAAAGAACCAAGTAAAGAAAAGCAAAGCTCAGGAAGCGAATCAAGCGACGATTTTTTCGAGCAATTATTCATTAGTTATGATGGTCAAATTTATGATGGACGCTTAAAACACTGGCTAAAAGGCAACCCTAAATTAGAGCAATTATTGAGTGCGCCTGTTGTAGTTAGCACCATTGATCATTTAATGCCTGCGACAGAAAGCTTGCGTGGTGGCAAACAAATTGCTCCAATGCTTCGCTTATTAACCTCAGATCTTATTTTGGATGAGCCTGATGATTTTGGTCTAGAAGATTTGCCTGCATTATGTCGCTTAGTCAATTGGGCTGGAATGCTAGGTTCCCGTGTATTGCTCTCTTCTGCAACTTTACCACCGTCATTAATCGCTGCGCTATACCATGCGTACCTAGAAGGACGGAAGCACTTTAATGAAGCTAACTTTCCAGAAGGGGAGTTGCAAAGTGTGGTTTGTGGATGGTTTGATGAAAATAAAAGTCACGTCACAGAGATAAAATCATCTGACGCTTTTACGGAAGAAAACGATATATTTGTTCAGAAGCGTATTAACAAATTGAACGAAAATAAAAAAGTGTTGCGTAAAGGAAAATTAGTAACAGTCCACCTTGATGATGATTCAAGCGGAAAGAAAGATGATAATCATATTTATCAGTCAGTAGCGGCAACCGTTCATGGCCAGATCCATCAATTACACGACAGTCATCATGTAGAGCATAGCTCAGGACGAAAAGTATCTTGTGGCGTAGTGCGAATGGCGAATATAGACCCGATGATCAAGGTGATGAAGAGCCTGTCAGAAATGAGTCCACAAGATGATTACAGTATTCATTTTTGCGTATATCACTCACAGTTCCCATTAGCGGTACGTTCTCATAAGGAGAATCGTTTAGATAATACGCTAACTCGATATGATCCAGAACAGCTTTGGCAACAACCAGAGATTATTGAAGCACTAAATAAAACAACGACGGCCAATAACATTTTTGTGGTGCTTGGTACTTCTGTTGTCGAGGTTGGGCGAGATCATGATTACGATTGGGGAATTGCAGAGCCAAGTTCAATGCGCGCATTGATCCAATTAGCAGGACGTATTCAACGCCATCGCCAACAAGAGCCTTCCAGCAGTAATTTAATCGTATTAAATAAAAACATCAGAGCATTAAGACATGATTCTACGGCTTATTGTAAACCGGGGTTTGAAAGTAGAGCTTTGCCCTTATCCACTCATGATTTGAATGAACTATTAAATGGTGAGTTAGAAAGTATCTCTGCGATTTCACGGATTAAAGAGCCTTCATTTTCTCAGAAAGATTTTCATTTAGATAGAGTATCGAAAAAGAGAAAAGCTAAGGGAATTGACAGTTTTTCAGTACAAGAACATCGAGCGTTAAAGTTAACGTTAGGGCTAGACAATAAGCTAAATAAAGATATATTTTTTCAGAAAGATGATGAGGCTTGCCTGTGGTGGAGTGCTGATAATCATGCTGATTGGAATGGTGAATTTATCAATCAAACTCGGTTCAGAAAGTCAGACCCACAAGAAGAATTCATTTTGTGTAAAACCGATGAGTGGGGCGATTTAGGTTGGCATCAAAAAGACACAACGCAAAAAAAATGGGTATTCACGCTACAAAATCACAGAATAGTGAAACAAAGCATTGAGTTATCAAAGGGCAATTACTGGTGGATAAGTACAGATGCAGAAACCATTTATATCAATTTAGCTGAACAGCTAGAACAAACAGTAGAAAGCACTGGGCAATATTTTGGTGGTATTAGCTTAAGAGCAGCAAAAGAAGACCAAGTGCTTATTTGGAGTTGGAATGATCAGATGGGTGTGTTCAATACATAAAAATGTATTGAACACGCTACCTGTACGGTAGTTAAAGAATTAAGAATAAAATTTATTTCTAAGCTACCTACTATCGGTAGTCAGTGAATTTTAATGAATTGTGATGGTGATGTCACGTTTAAATACAATTAATTATATTAATAATAACATTTAGGTTGATCATTTGTTTTGTCGATGGCAAACTTAAATCAATTGATACATAAGCGATGTTTAAAGGTTGATGGAATGACACTATTAAATACCATTGCTGATTATATTCAGCAACGACAAGATGTAAAGTTAGAACCATTACAAAAGGCATTAAATAAGGTCTTAGACAAGAGTGACGACCCTATTGCAATAGCAGAGGCGCAAGCTATTTATGCTGATGAGTCAGCACCGGTAAAGGCATCATTTGTTATTGGAGTTTGGCTTTCTGATGCAGCAAAACGAGCAAAGCAGATAAGTCTAGCTACCCATGCTGCAAAATTTACTCACAGTGATGCTAAAGCCAGCAGTATGTTGGTGAGTGAGCAATCAACTCAAACAAGCTATTTGGTGACGTCATCCTTAAATAAAAAAACCATTGATGCAGTCGGTAATGCAGCTGCTTTAGATGTAGCAAGATTACTCAAGTTAGAGTGTGATGGTGAAAGTTTAACTACTCAATTACAGCAAGGACACATTAATGCATTACGATCTTTTGCTAAAGATGAGCAGCAGCTACAAGAGTGGAAAGCGGGTTTTGAACAAGCATTGGGAGATACAAAGTTATCTAGCCATACATTAAGTAAGCAGCTGTACTTTCCCTTAATTGGCAAAGAAAAAACATCGGTTGAATATCATTTGTTATGCCCTCTATTTTCATCATCACTCGCGCATGAGCTATATCATGAAGTAAGACGAACTCGGTATGGCGATTCAAAAGAGATCCGTGATGCAAGAAAAGCAGATAAATACCATGAAAAGTTAGATGAACGTTTTCTTAATATTGCCGTGCAGAATTTTGGTGGTTCGAAACCTCAGAACATCTCGCAATTAAATAATGAACGTCATGGTCAAACCTTTTTATTAAATTGTGCCCCACCACAATGGAAACGAGTCACATCAACACCTGCCAACAGTGTAACTTTTTTTGGCCGAGAATTAAGTTTTAAGACTGCCTCATTGACCCGTGAGTTTCGGTTATTTCTTGAAAATCTAACTGAAGATGATAGGAATGTAAGTACTCGCCGTCAGAGAGAGAATGCGTATCTTTTGCCAATCATCGATACGGTATTAAACCATGCAGCAGTCATTCAAATGATGACAGAATATGCAGGTTGGTCAAACAGTGATGAATGCAAAATGAAGTCCAATCATACACTGTGGCTAGATGTTTACAATACAGATGAAACATTCCAAAAGAGCCGTGAAAAAAGTGATTGGCTAACCCCCATTACTAACGATTTTGCTAATTGGTTAACGCATAAATTAAAGAGTCGTAAAGAGAAATATGTTTTGGGTGATATTGAACACGCTTATTTTTCAAAGCTGTTTTTACATCAACTAAAGCACTTTGAACGCTCTACACCAAAGCTAGGGGAGCTATAACATGAGCCGATATTTATTGTTGAAAAACGTTAGTGTACAGAACGCCAATGCGATTGCTGGCTTAACTTATGGTTTCCCTGCCATGACTAACTTTTTGGGGTTTGCTCACGCGATCTCACGTAAATTACCTTCTGAATTAACTGTCACGTTAGGTGGCGTTGCGGTTATCAGCCATGAAAATATTATACATGCAAGACAGCCTAAAGAGTGGGGGGATTATGTATTTGCGTTAACTCGTAACCCATTAACTCAAAAAGGAACAACGGCCCCAATTAATGAAGAAGGTCGTATGAACATGACCATTTCTCTATTAATCGAAGTGCATGGTTTATTGGGTGGTGCAATAGAACAGGAAAACTCATTAGTTAATAGTGTGAAATATCTTATTCCTAGATTAAGAATTGCGGGTGGGCAAATTACTCAAATTGGGTCTATATCGCTCACTAACAAAGATGATGATAAAAAAGTATTACGTCGTTTAATGCCTGGGTTTGTTTTATTAGATCGCAGTGAGTATTTAACTGAACACGTTAAAAATAAACAAGGCGAACAATTGTCAGTATTTGATGCTTGGTGTGATTTTTACAAATTAAAATACCAAGCGACTCGTGAAGATAGTGATGCAGAAGATCAAGACGAACTAAGTAATAAAGCCAAGTGGGAGTTTGTGAAGAAACCTCAAATGGGTTACTTGGTGCCAATCATGTCAGGTTTTTGTGCAATCTCGCCACTTTATGAAGCTGGCAAAGTTGAAAAGGTACGTGATACCACAGTTCCTGTTGCTTTTGCAGAGGCGGCTTATGGTATTGGTGAATGGATGAGTCCGCACCGTTTAACAAACATAGATGATGCAATTTGGCGCTATGAGCATTGTGAACCTTGGTATGTCGCCAAAACAAAACCGTTTATAGACCCTATCATTGAGTTTTCTGTGGACGAGCTTGATGAAAGTGCCGAAATGAAATTTTAAAAATTAATAACAGAGAGAATTAAAATGGCTAAAACAAACTTAAAAACACCATCAGTATTAGCGTTTGAAGCAAAACTACTTCCATCAGATGCATTAATGTTTGCAGGTAACTGGCAGCAGCAAGAGTGGACACCAATTATTGTGGGTGAAAAAGCGGTGCGTGGAACGATCTCAAATCGTCTAAAAGCTGCAATGGCAAATGATCCAACAAAATTAGATGCTGAAGTATCTAAAGCAAACTTACAAACGGTTGATATTGCAGCGTTAGATCATCAATCTGACACATTGAAAGTGCAATTTACCCTGCGTGTATTAAGTGGATTACAGGTGCCATCAACCTGTAATAACCCTGAATATCAGGCAGCATTAGCTAAAAAAATTGAAGCTTACCAACAAGAAGAAGGCTTTACTGAATTAGCAAAGTGTTATGCTCAAAATATTGCTAATGGTCGTTTTTTATGGCGTAACCGTGTTGGAGCTGAGAATGTATTGGTAAAAGTATCCGCAGAAGGAAAAGAGTTTACCTTTAATAGTCATGATTTTAATTTACGTAGCTTTGATAATAATCCATCAGTTGACGAGCTAGCAGCGATTATTCAAAAGGGATTAGTTGAAAATCATGCGTTAATTAAAGTTGAAGCCTTCACGCAGTTAGGTGAGGGCCAAGCTGTCTATCCGTCGCAAGAGTTGGTCATGGGTGGCGGTAAAGGTGACAAGAGTAAATTCTTGTATCAGCTAAATGGACAAGCGGCAATGCATTCACAAAAGATTGGTAATGCATTACGTACCATTGATACTTGGCATCCTGCATTTGAAGAAGTGGGACCTATTGCGGTTGAACCTTATGGTTCTGTAACTAATCGTGGTGCTGCGTATCGACAACCAAAAGAGAATAATGATTTTTATAAGTTGTTAGATGGTTGGATGTTAAAAGATAAACAACCAGAGAAAGAGCAACAGCATTACATTATGGCGATGCTTATTCGTGGTGGCGTATTTGGTGAGTAGAGGTTGTCATGAAATTTTACTGTGATATTAAAGTACTACCAGATCCAGAAGCGTCAGAACCCGTGCTTATTAGCAATTTGATGGCGAAATTACATCGAGCTTTAGTCGCGTTAAAAGAAGTCAACATTGGTGTTAGTTTTCCTAATGTGAATAAAACATTAGGGGATACTCTACGTTTACATGGTGATGAAGCTGATTTAAATAAGTTGTTTGAATTAAATTGGCTTAAAGGTTTACGTGATTATTGTACTCAAACATACATTTCATTGGTGCCAGAGAGTTGCCAGTATTGTAGTGTAAAGCGTAAACAAGCTAAAAGTGCTAACAACAAACGTAAACGCTCTATCGCTAAAGGTTGGTTAAATGCTGAAGAGGCAGCATTAAAAATTGGCAATGAGCAGCAAAAAATACTGCGCTTACCGTTTGTTCAATTAAAAAGTACATCTACAGGGCAGGTGATGAAGTTATTCATTGAGCATAGCGTATTGCAAGATGAAGCAGTTGAAGGGACGTTTAATAGCTATGGGTTAAGCTCATCGGCAACAGTTCCTTGGTTTTAACAAAAAATAACCCAAAAACTGTTCTTTAAAAACGAGTCAATGAAATCAGTGGGTTACAATAGGTATAAAAATTAGGTAAAAATAGATATTTTTGCTTATCTGCTTGTTGTAACTTATTTTTATACTGATATTCTATTGTTCACTGCCGTACAGGCAGCTTAGAAATTTTCAAGTCGATGATAAAACAAGATTTAAAGGTTCACTGCCGTACAGGCAGCTTAGAAACCATTGCAACTAAAAAATGGAAGTTTAAATTTGTTCACTGCCGTACAGGCAGCTTAGAAAGCCAACGCTGGCGGCGAAAATGAAAGAGTACAGTTCACTGCCGTACAGGCAGCTTAGAAATTAAGGGTTTTAATCCATGAGTTAAGGCGAGCGTTCACTGCCGTACAGGCAGCTTAGAAATGAGCAAGTACGCAACGTTTGACGAGTGGATCGTTCACTGCCGTACAGGCAGCTTAGAAAACGAAATGTGGGCTAGCCAGGAGGAGAAATAGGTTCACTGCCGTACAGGCAGCTTAGAAAAGAGCCTGTATCACCAGTACCGGAACCAGTACGTTCACTGCCGTACAGGCAGCTTAGAAATAAATTAATTGCTGCATTATTTGTAGCTGTTGGTTCACTGCCGTACAGGCAGCTTAGAAAAGCTGAAATTGACAAAGTTGAGTTATTGATTGGTTCACTGCCGTACAGGCAGCTTAGAAACATGGTTAATGTCTTAATGACAACGGTTTTAAGTTCACTGCCGTACAGGCAGCTTAGAAAAGAAGCCGCTTAGGTCGCAGGCTACGAGGTGGGTTCACTGCCGTACAGGCAGCTTAGAAAAGCAGCAAATGCTGAAAATGATGAAAACATAAGTTCACTGCCGTACAGGCAGCTTAGAAAATAATCAAAATGGTCATACACTTCCTTTAGTAGTTCACTGCCGTACAGGCAGCTTAGAAAAACGGCCACGCATGTACTCAGGGAAACTATCGGTTCACTGCCGTACAGGCAGCTTAGAAACCAGACCTGACTTTTTGAGTATATGATTTTGGGTTCACTGCCGTACAGGCAGCTTAGAAAAATCAAAAATGACAACGCAACAACAGAAGCAAGTTCACTGCCGTACAGGCAGCTTAGAAAAGATGAAACTGATTTGATAATCAAAATATCTTGTTCACTGCCGTACAGGCAGCTTAGAAAAAGACGAAAAGATTGCACGGCTTTGCAGTAAAGTTCACTGCCGTACAGGCAGCTTAGAAACTCCGAAATTGGCACGCTAGTAAGAACTGGAAGTTCACTGCCGTACAGGCAGCTTAGAAATCGTTAATCGGGGCTTTTTTTGGATGTTTTTTGTTCACTGCCGTACAGGCAGCTTAGAAAAAGTGCAGAAACAGTAACAACACCTGCTGTAAGTTCACTGCCGTACAGGCAGCTTAGAAAAAGACAAGGCCGAGTATCAAAAAAAACAAGAGGTTCACTGCCGTACAGGCAGCTTAGAAATAACTTTGACGGGTTGTGAGCACCCATTGGTTGTTCACTGCCGTACAGGCAGCTTAGAAAGAAAAAAAGCCCCGAAAACGAGGCAATTAATGTTCACTGCCGTACAGGCAGCTTAGAAATCCAAAAATCATAGAACGTGCTTTAACAAGCGGTTCACTGCCGTACAGGCAGCTTAGAAATAGAGGGTGTTAGGTCGTCGTCTTTATCTTGGGTTCACTGCCGTACAGGCAGCTTAGAAAGCCCTGCGCCTCTGCAGTAGCAATTAAATTATGTTCACTGCCGTACAGGCAGCTTAGAAAAAGGCACAGGTAATGCAAAGAACTTATTTCAAGTTCACTGCCGTACAGGCAGCTTAGAAAACCGCTTGCACCATACACCGATAGCGTTACGCGTTCACTGCTGTACAGGCAGCTTAGAAAATGGCGTCTTGCGTAAATAGCTGCTGTCATAAGTTCACTGCCGTACAGGCAGCTTAGAAAAGATTGAGACTCTTCTTTAATAGAAACTGTTTTGTTCACTGCCGTACAGGCAGCTTAGAAAAAATATGTGTGCATTGTAATTATGTAAAAGATGTTCACTGCCGTACAGGCAGCTTAGAAAACAAGAGCTAATCGAGTTACTTACTAAGACTGGTTCACTGCCGTACAGGCAGCTTAGAAAACCGCGAATCGTGGTCAATAGCTCTTTTGCTTGTTCACTGCCGTACAGGCAGCTTAGAAAACCGCAGCCCGGTTTCGTCCTCTGCGTTCATTGTTCACTGCCGTACAGGCAGCTTAGAAATGATGGTACGGTTCTAAACGGCAATGGTGTTTGTTCACTGCCGTACAGGCAGCTTAGAAAATTGGTGCAGATTTAGGAAGTGTCCAGATCGCGTTCACTGCCGTACAGGCAGCTTAGAAACAGGAGAACGCCATAATAAAATAGATATTACTGTTCACTGCCGTACAGGCAGCTTAGAAACAAGGGCCATTCGGCTTAGCCCATGTGATATGGTTCACTGCCGTACAGGCAGCTTAGAAATCTGTATGTGCAAGGTTCTATAAAACATACATGTTCACTGCCGTACAGGCAGCTTAGAAAGAACAAGTCGAAAAGATTGTAGATTTTAGTACGTTCACTGCCGTACAGGCAGCTTAGAAATTGATTCAACTAAACATTCGCTATGGCTTGGTGTTCACTGCCGTACAGGCAGCTTAGAAAAAGACCCGCATCACGATAAATTTTAACTAGAGGTTCACTGCCGTACAGGCAGCTTAGAAAATGATATTCGATTCGATAAAACCAGAAAGTTAGTTCACTGCCGTACAGGCAGCTTAGAAAAAGGTTATAGACGTGTAATTACGTGTGCGCCAGTTCACTGCCGTACAGGCAGCTTAGAAAAAATGTAGCAAGTTAAATCTATTGATTCATTCGTTCACTGCCGTACAGGCAGCTTAGAAATGATGGCGTTGCGTGTGTGTAATCATCAACAAGTTCACTGCCGAATAGGCAGCTTAGTAATTGTATATTGTTATGAACATATTCAATCCATTTTTCTGAGTTCTATTAACTGGTTTGATTGGCGCTATTCTTGCGTTCCCTATTTATAATATAATCGGTATTAGCTCAAGCAATTGCTAATGCAGTTGTTGATGAGGTCACTGCTAGTGCGGAAGTTAGCGTGACAGGTGGGAGTTCAAAGGGACTGTATAAGGTAAGTTAAAAGACAGTGTAAACTATCGCCACTCTATCGCCACCTTTAATTTGATCGCCTTTAAGTTGTTGATTTTAAATTGGTTTAATTTGTATTTATATTGAAACCGGTAATATAAACAGTGAAGGGCACTACACTTGGATAGATATTGAATTAGCTTAATTTATCGTGTTGTAACTAACTTGTTCTAACTCAGTTATCGGATACAAGTGAGTTACAACTTAAGCTTCAAAGCTGTCGGTTAGAATGACTGAAGTATGGAAAAATTAACACCGCCAGAACGAACAAAAGTAAACTGTTTACAGCATTAAGCCTTTTCATTAAGGAAAAAGCGGTGAGTTAGTCAAAGGTATTACTAAGACGGTACACCTCAGCCAAAACAGTATTATTCTTACTGCCAGTAGATAAATAATGTACCGCGACATCATAATAACTACAAATTATATTAATATCTGCAATGTATTGTGGGATTTCAGGTTTTCCAAAGAGTAGAATCACGCATTTATGATTTGGTTTATGATAGCGGTAGGACAGTACTTGGCCGAGGGCATGTTTCCAAGCATTTAACTTCTTAACTTCAATAATTAAGCTTTTGGATATCAGATCGGCTCTACAACCCGAACCCAAATAAATTTCTGACTCAAATTCAGAATACATTTCTTCAAAAGTGCAATTTATAGAATGTTCGTTCATACCCATGGCTTTCATTTCACGGTTATAGACTTCAGTAGTGTTTTTGTCACACAAGTAGAAGTTTTCTTTTCCATTCTTCTCTATTTTTTTGAGAGTATCCAAAGAAATACCACGCCGAAATTTTTTGCCTTTATACTCTATATTACCGAATCTAATATCAGAATCGTAAGGTAGCGTACGGCCTTTTGCCTGGGCTATTAACCAACTATGTGGGTGGATACAAAAATAACCATTTGAAACGAGCTGCTTAAAGTCCTGTAACACATCTATCAAGTTTAGTTTTCCTCTTTTGAAAGCAACATAAGTGTTGTACTCACTTTAGATCAGAGACTATTCAGGTTGTAAAAAATAACCTTATTGAATTAGTCTACTTCATTGCCTTGTTGAACATCCGTCTAATATATCTCACTTAACGCTGATCGAATTCAGTTAAATCGACTCCTCGTTCAGCAGCAAATGCGCGTATAGCTCGTAGTTTTGTCGCCGTTTCCGACAGGTGTCCGGCCACTGAGTGCAGCAAGCTTGTCGCTACCATCGCATCATTTTCGATCACAGCCCGTAACTCGGTGGCACCGATTCGTAGAAATACACTGTCTTCTATTGCAATTAAGTCTAATAGACGTGGCTCGTTATTGATGAGAGCCAAATCCCCGATTAATCGTCCAGGCAAAATTTCTGATACCAAGTGTTGCTCGCCCTGACTTTCTGGCCAGTATAATCCAGATGAACCCTTAACACACAGATAGGAAGCATCTGCTTCTTGACCTGCTTTAAAAATCACGGTTCCGGCTTCTACTTTCTGCCATTGCGCACTAAATGCGAGCAGGCGTTGTTGTTTTCGATCAAGCCCTGCAAATAATTCAGCCTGCGCAACCACACATAATTTTCGATTCAAATCCTGGCGCGTATCTTCATCTTGAAGATCATCTTGACGTGCAATACCATCAATGCGCCCATCCATAATTTCGACGAACAAGTCATAATTTTCTGGACTATGGAATTGGTTCTCAATGAAAATTTGGGTAGTGTTAGGCATCAATTCACTAATACGTTCGCGTGTCAAATCACGGGTATCACCATCATGGCTAGCTAATGCATTTCGAAGGATCAGAATATCAGGTTTCTTGATACCTGCGCGACTGAACGCTAGACGTTCCCTGAACACTGCTGGTAGGTTTTCTCCTCCCTGAGTCGTTGTAACATCATATAAGGATTGCGCGACCAAGCGTCTTAGACCATGTTCTTTTAGGACTTCAACAACAGTATCTTCAATCAACTTCTCACGGGCACCTGCCAAACTTGAAATACGTCCGAAAATGGCATTCCCAAGTACTGACATCACAGGAAAATATTGTTGTGGGTCAATCGGTTTAAACAAGCCATCTAACTTTGCTACCATATCCGCCGCGTTCTTCATCCTAATTTGCAAAATCCGCGCCTTGAATGAATCTGTGAATGCTGGCCCTATCTGTTCGGCAGAAAACGCAAAGGGTACGGTCAGCATCAATGCAAAATCGTCGTGTGACAACTCACTTTGGCCAACTAAGTGTCTTTTTGCTACGATCACTCTAAGGCGATGATAAAGATCTTCATCCATATTCAAACGACGAAATAAGGGATGGTCTGTACCATCTGTTCCAAACGTTTCTGTCAGTCCTTCGATTAGGTTGGCTGACATTTGAGCAAGATATTCAGCGATCCCTTCGTCCTGTAACATCTGTACGAAATTATCCTCTTGTGACAAGGTCACTTGTGTCAACATCTTTGTTGGAATAGCATAAAGGAGGTTGCTACCTAAGGGAGATACCGGATTGAATTTCTCTGGATGAAAGGCATGCACAATATCATCTAAACCTGCGTTGGCTAATCGCTTCGTTATTTCGGGCCGCAACTGTACAATCGCCTCGATCAGTTCTTGTTGCGTGTCTGGATCAAGGCGTGAACGTAAGCCTCTGCGCACCATGATATCATCGGTACCCATCGCTTCAACTAACTGGAACCACCAGTCTTTGATCTCATCACATGATTGAAATCCTGCCATTTTGGGGGCGACCCATTCTGATTCGAATGGGTCGACACTGTTACCAGCGCGCGCAGATTCTTGTCGCCAATCAGCTATATCAACTGAAATATCTGCACTAAGGACAGGCTCTAGATTAAATGGCATGAATAGGTTTTCACCGAGCGTCCCTTGGAAAATATAAGGTTTTGAACTGGCATATCCTATACGGTTGGCAACAACTGTTTGATGCAAATCATTTATCTCATGCCCAGCAATCTGCACTGAGCCTCTTTGTGGGATAACTTCGCGTGTGAGTACATCTGCAAACGCGAGTGCTGAAGCTTCATTATTAGTCTGGATTGCAACGCGCGCGCCTTGTGGAATGGTCAAGTTAATATCTTCTAGAACCGAATGCCCATCTTTATCGCGTACAGTTACATTCTTGAGTTTGATGTCGCCTCTAAGGCTGGTAAGCGTATCAGGCTCGCCATCAAATAAAGCGTCTTTAACTAGTGTATTTGGCGCAAAGCGTTCGATCACCACTTCCCAACGGAGAGTCATATCTTGGGTCTGGTTGTAATAAGTCAGTAACTCTTTCCAAGGCGACGACAGATCTTTATAGGCTGCGAGTGCTGCAACCAAGGCTCCGACAGTAATTTCTCCTTTGATCGCTAAATACCCACCAACAGAATAGAAAAAAAATGGTGTTAATTGATTGATGAAGTTGTTCAGGAACTTCATGAAGAATTTTTTTTGATAAATTTGGAAACGAATGCCGAACAAATTCCCTAAACGATTAGAAAACAGAGACAGTCTGTGGCGCATTCCGCCATTCATTCGAATATCGCTGACACCTGCCGCTGTTTCGCCAATATCTGCGGCTAATTTGCGAATTTCTTGTATTCTCGCCTTATTTAGTAAATTAATCTGTCGCTGTAATTTGGGGATGATCCATGCCTGCAACGGGATGAGCGCTATGGACGCAACCCCAAACCAAAAGCTCTGGGCAAATAGAAACGTTAGAATTGTCAACATCTGCCCAGCCTGAAACACTGGTTGTGAGAGCATATCACCCATAAATGATCCCATAGGTTCAGCTTCAGATGTCACCATAGAAACAAGTTCACCTTGGCTTGTGGTGCGGAAATACGAGCGTGGAAATCTCAACATGCGGGTGACAAGTTGAAAACGAAATCGACGTAGTAAGCGTTCCGACAACACACCTTTCATTGTATTTAGGCGCATTTTCAATAAGCCATTAGTTAATACAGCAAATAGGAAACCAGCACAAAGCACCATCAAAAACTGGATCTGACTCAATGTGACACCGAGTAAAGAAACGTCTTCTCCTGTCCCCCCAATAGCATCGTTGATAATGCGTTTAGGTAACTCTAGCGAAATGTATAGAATAGGGAAGGTCAGAAGTGTAATAGCAGTTAGAGCCAACTGATTTTTTTTTGAATATTTCCAGATAAACTGAAAAATGCTCTTTTCCATTTGTGGATTCCTTTACTAGCTGAGTGATAAAGCGTCGTCACTTTAATAGTTTACGTATATCAACTCAATCAAAAACTTTTAAACTGTTCAATATCAACGCACACAGTTAATGAGTTTGAGCATAGTAGATCGAATAATCAATTAGCCATTGGCAAGGAGGGTAGGTTAACCCAAGCGTCGTCGGTCTTATTGTTGCATCATAAGTTTAGCACGCAAACGGATCCATATCGTGATTACAAAATGAGTTCAATTTATCCACTGTGATTGTCGCATCAACTTCTTCCAATAACTAAACTGGACAAAAAGTCCGCCTCAACTAAGCTTAATTCAGACATAAAGTCTGCTGAGGAAATATACGTTATGAGTCGAGGTACAGTTAAGTGGTTTAATGCTGACAAAGGTTTTGGATTTATCACCCCTGACGAAGGCGGTAATGACCTGTTTGTACATCATTCCGAAATTCAAACATCTGGTTATGCCACATTAGAAGATGGCCAGAAAGTTGAATTCGAAGTGGGCAGCGGGCAAAAAGGACCTTGCGCCACCAATGTAACTGCTATTTAAGTTAACGATTAGCTAAAAGGATTAATCACCGACGTGGGGTTAATCCTTTTTTATTGTTTGGTCGTTTATTCGTTATCAACTTTGAGCATCAATACGCTCAAGAATACGTTGTAATCGAGGGCGGCTTATTTTCAAAATATCACAGGCTTTCCCCTTATGACCTGCCACGCGTTTAAGTACATCAATCGTATATTTTAACTCAATATCTTGCAGGCTTAATTCATATGTATTTTGTGGTGATAGGTCTGCTGAGTCAGTATTCGCGTCTGCATCGCTTGGTATAGCTTGCTGCTTAATCTCTTCAAATAGATCTAAGGTTAATATTTTCCCAGAACATAATGCCACGGCCTTTGTTAGCAAGTTCTCAAGCTGTCTGACATTGCCCGGCCAGTCGTAGCCACAAAGCGCTTCCATCGCATCGCGGGCGACCTGATTAATCTGGGTATCCAAATCACGGTTAATACGAGCCAATAGGGCAGGGATAAGCAAAGGTAAATCTTCTTTACGTTCTCGCAGTGGCGGAATGTGAATACGCACCACTTGTAAGCGATAAAACAGATCTTCACGAAAAGTTTTATCTTTAATGGCTTGCTGGAAGTCGATATTCGTCGCACAGATTATCCGGGCATTGGTGGTTTGTGATTTTTTTCCACCGACAGGCGTGAACACCTTTTCTTGTAGTACACGCAGTAATTTAGCTTGGATAGACCCTGCTAATTCGCCCACTTCGTCTAAAAACAATGTGCCATCTTGTGCCAGTTCAAACTTACCCATCTGGTCGCTAACAGCACCCGTGAAAGCGCCTTTTTTGTGGCCGAACATTTCAGACTCAAGCAAGGTTTCGACTAAGGCTGCGCAGTTAATTGCGACGAAAGGTTGGGTGGTTTTGTTGCCTGCATTATGGATAGCTTTGGCGACCATTTCTTTACCTGTACCAGACTCACCCGTGATCATAATGGCTGCATTTGTCATCGCCACTCGACCAATGTTCTTAAATATCTCTTTCATGGCTTTAGAACAACCAACAATAGAATTACCGCTGCTGTCTGGAATCGAGATTGCATCAAGTGTACTGATATTTTGATATTGTAAGGCGGATCCAACCGCTGCATCAATTTCATCAAGGTCTAACGGTTTATGAATATATTCATCCGCGCCATTTTGCATCGCCTCAATGGTACTTTGCATATCATGAAAGGCGGTGATCATAATAATCCGCGCACTCGGGCAGAGCTGCTTGAATTCACTGATACCTTCTAAACCCGACTTTCCTTCCATCCGAATATCAAGAATAATGATATTTGGAACAAAAAATTGTGCGATAGCAAGGCCATCATTAACGCTGTTTGCTGTTTTAACTTTATGTTGTTGCGTTTGAAAATGTAATTCAAGCGTACGACGGATACCCTTGTCATCGTCGACGATAAGTAATTTACACATATTCGTTAGTTACGTCCTTATTCGGTGAAATAGGCTCACAGATATTGCTCGATAAAGGCAATTGAATCTGCGCTAAAGTACCAACCGGATTCATTGGTTTTAAACGTACACAACCTTTATGGCTTTCAATGATTTTTTGTACAATCGCCAGTCCGAGCCCTGTTCCTTTTGCCTTGGTGGTATAAAAAGGTTCGAATACTTTGTTTACCATGCAGGGGTCGATGGATTTTCCGTTATTGGCGATATCAATTAAGATCACTGATTTAGATTCAGTGAGTAAAATGTTAGTGGTGACCGTGACCAAAGGACAAACATGCTCACTGGTTTCCGCTGCTTGTACTGCATTCACAATCAAATTCTGTAATGCTTGACGTAATTTTATTGGATCTGCATATACCGTTGGTAAGTTATGCGGATAATTAAACTCTATCGCCACGTCTTTGTCTTTGGCGAAGCGCCGTTGACTGTTGGTGACTAGCTCAACCAGTTTGTTTAAATCAAGCCATTCGGGTTTAAATTGTTCAGGTCTAGAATAGGATAATAAATCTTCTAAAATAGCTTCCATATAACGGACTTGCTCAAGCGAAATATCAAACAGTTCATCTTGCTCTTTACGGGCATAAATTTGCAGTGCCATTTTGATCGAACTCAACGGGTTTCTTAAATCGTGGGCGATCATGTTTACCACTTTACCTACGGCCGCGAGTTTTTCTTGTTTGGCATGTAACGCTTCTTGTTCTTGGATTTCATGAGCGAGGTGCTTTTCTTTGGTGATATCTTGTTTTACTGCAACAAAGTAAAGAGCATTGCCTGCACTGTCTTTTACTGGTGATATGCGTGCTCGTTCCCAGAACAAGTCACCATTCTTTTTCTTATTATGGAATTCACCACGCCATTCATCACCACGCTTAATGGTTAGCCAAAGACTGTCATAACCTGCTTCAGGCATTTCACCTGATTGTAAAAACTTTGGTGTGATACCCAGTACTTCTTGTTTCTCGTAACCGGTCAATTCACAAAATACTGGGTTTACATAGATGATTTCACCCGTTATTTCAGTGATCATCACTGAGTTGTGGCTTTGCTCTACTGCATGGCTTAAGCGCTGTAGTTGATCCTGTTCCATCTTATGTTCTGTGATATCTTCACCAATAAAAGTTGCCGTGGCTAACTGCTTACCGTGGGCTTTAGAATAGGTACTGTTCCATGATACCAGTACAACTTCGCCAGATTTTGTCTGTACAACTGATTCTATTTTTGCCTGGTTAACCCCTTGTACCAGCGCTTGTCTTAATGCTTCAGCCGCTTGTTGTCTTAGTTTCTGTGGAATAAAGGTATCGAACCAGCGTTGGCCAATGACATCGTGTTTTTGATAACCAACTAAATCCAAGAAAAAATCATTACAGAAGGTGATAATCCCATCACTGTTAATCGACACCGCAATAAACTGGATATTCTCTAACGTTAATCTGAATTGTTTGTCGTAGGCCTGTTGCTTACGTAAATTGTTTGTTTGCTGACGATGATATCGGAACAAGCAAATGAAAAAGCTAATAACGAATGCCAGTGTTATATAGAGCAGCATGAATTTATCTGTAAAGGCGATACGGGCTAAATTAAAGCGCTGTTTAGGGAACACTGACACGATCGTCCAACGACTACTCCGATTCGAAAACGCTTGAGTGAAAGTAATATAGCTGTCTTTAAATAACAGCTGTCCCTGATGTTCTAGGTTCATGAGTTCCAGTAACTCGGCACTTAATTGCTTGTTAGTATTAAATTGAAACTGTTGTTGCAGCTTAGATAATGGATCTATAGGTAGTACTGATTTTACAGGTTGAATAATGGCGACGCCTTCAGTATTGAGTATGTATAAATGCTCAATAAAATTGGGCGAGATATGCAGGAGGCGATTAATCAGTTTACGGCCTTTGTAGTTTAAAATTATAACGCCTATTTTTTTACCTTTGGCATTAAACACGGGCACGCCGATACGGATAGTTGGGTTAAGCGGCTGTTGAATTTTACCGGCTTCAATGTTGAGGTCCATCGGTGATATATATACATTTCCCAGACTAAGTTGCATGGTTTTTTGGAAGTAATATCGCTTAGACTTGTTTTGTAGATTTTGACTATCAACCGCATAAATTTTGTTGCCGATATTATTGATACGTATACGTTCGTAACCATTTATATCAATAAAACGGATTTGTTCGTAATTGTCATCATTTTTGCTTAACTCAACAAAATAGTTGGTTAAAGGCGAGAAGCTGTCGTCATTGAGAGTGAGTTGTTTGGCAGTATAAGACAGCATAAGGGCATCGGATGTCATGCTGTTAAAGCTATCGTTGAGCAGCTTTTCGATTAACTCAACAATCACTTGTTCATTGTGTAATGCGTATTGCTTGTCTTTTTCAATATTCAGCGAATAGTGAATGCTCATAAAAATAAACACAACTAACCAGCAAGGTATCAGCCAATACGCAAGATCCTTGTACAGTTTTTTACGGTTAGTCGCTATATCCATATTATTACCTATGTATTCGGTTTGCATAAAAGGTCCATTTTAAGCAATTACAGTCAGTCTCCTGACAAAATTAGTGTAACAAAAAATGGCACCGTATCTGGGTGCCATGAGTCTTAACTAGGTTAAATCAACATATTAGTTGCGCTATATCATGTGTGGCTTCATTAAGAGTTATTTATTTTAATTAATTGACCAGTTAATTGAATTGCGAGAGGTTGTCGGTGATCGTTATAGTTAGCAATGTTATACGCTAAAATACCTAATGCGCTTTGCTGCTGAGAAAATAATAGTGGGGCAGCGATGACATTAGTTTCTTGATCACTTACCGCTAATTCTATCAATGCGGTTAAGTTCGTGGATAAGTCTATTTTAGCTAAAATTTGAAATGCTAATTTACGTACTCCTCCTGCAGGGTCGTGTAGCTTTTTGGTTAATATTTCACTGGTTTGCTGCTGGTGGCGCACTAATAATCGTTTTGTTTCTAATTGAAGGTTAAGTGCTGTTAAACAGCAGACACGCACATGCTCATTTTCATCTTCTGCGCCAATAAGTAATATTGGTAGGGCTTTGTTCAGAGGCATGTGACTTAAAAATTGTGCCGCAGATTGCTTACATAATGGATCACCATAATGCAAAGTATAACCTGCGGCACCAAGTCCATTTCTTAATACTTGGTAATCGTGATGTTTGGCAATATTAGTCAGCGCTTGAAATATCTCATGCTGTTCTTTTGGTATTGCCCCTAGCATTGTTTCAATCAGTAAACCTGCGGCTGATTCAGTTTTACTGTGGCCAAGCGCTCTTATGGCTAACAGTTTATTGTTTGTGTGTGGTAAGCGGGCAATTTTTTTACGATTTAGTGCTAGATTTTCTCCGGTATCAAGATGGTCACGGACAATATTTCTGTAAGCAGTAAATTCATCATCAAGGCTGTCCATCATCTCTAGTAATGTTTGATCATTGGGGGCATCGTTGGGTTGGAGTAGTATTGCTTCAACGTTCGATTGCTGAATAGCGGCGAGTGTTGAAATGGGGGCATTATTAAACCCTTGGCTATCTGGGAACTTGCTACTGTGCTCTGCTAGCAATGCTTCTAATTCCACACGGTCTGGTTTTTTTTCGGTATCATCAATTTGTGTTACTTCGATAGTGTCAGCTTGAGACGCTAGGCCAAGTAACAGCTGTTTTAGCCATTTTTGATTATCTTCATTGGCTTCACTGGCTATTGCTTCTAACGCTGATTGTCGCAAGGCTACATCAGTATCATCATTTTCCAGCAGTGTTTTTAATATCGGAAATGACAGACTTGCATGCTGGCTGAATTGACTTAACAATCTGATCAATTGTGCGCGCTGATATAGCTCGACATTCAGATCTTGTATGGCGTTTAAACAGCTATTCAGTGCCGTTAAATAGACATCGGAATAATACGGTGTCTGTGTTTCTGATAGTTTAGATAAACAATCAATAGCCGCTATTTTGATGGTGCTATCGCTGTGTGTCAGTTGTTCCTGTAGCCAGTGAATATCCGATATCGTTAATTGATTAGTATGGCGAGAGAGCAGATGAATAAGGCTCGGTAAACTCGAATCAGGCGCCTCTTTAACAAACGCCATTAGTTTTGTTGGTTGTAACGCGTCTAATTGATTAAGCTGATTGAGTGCGGATGCTGCCGCTTCTTGAACACTGGGTTCTGAATCAGTCAAACAATTAAATATATTGGCTAAGTAAGGCTGTACATTTTGTGTATTTTTGTGATTCGCAATTGCTTTTATCGCTATTTTTTTAATTTCTGCATCGTCACAATGCAAGCATGCCGCCATATGGATAAGTGCAGTGGCCGTTTCGCTGGTTGCAAATGCGCGTGCGAGTCTGCGCTTATTCATTTTTCGTGCTGTGGTCCAATATTGCAATAACACTTGTGGTTGGAAATCGACTAAAGCACGATAAAGCGCAAGTTCAAGCTCTGGCTCCGGATCTTGTGTTAATAACTCAATAAACAACTTGCCGAACAAGTCGATTTTTTTCTCTGCTTGAATAGCGCTGAGTAACTGTACCGCAGTTAATTGTAGATCCCACCAATCGTCCCAGTCACCACTGAGCCCCCAGCCATCCTCGGCGGTACGACCAGTAGCGAAACGGGTGAGTGTGTCGACAACGCGTTGTGATTCGGTGTCATATTGTTTAGCTATAGCAGATAAAGCCGCTAATCGAGCATCGCTATCAGGGTGGTTTGTGACAACATCTTCTAAACTTTCCAAATCACCAGCAGATACTGTGGCGAGCGCTGTTGCTGCATCGACTACCACATCTGGATCTTGATGGTACAAACATGCATTGAGCTGTGGTGTTACTGTGGTTATCTTAGCTTCATTTATCGCACGGGCCGAATAGCAACGCTGCGCTTCGTCACCTGTTTCGAGTAATTTACTTAATTCATTAATTGCTGCATTCGTTTGTGTCATGTTAAGTGTCATTCGATTCACCTCTCTGCATTTGTCTATACAAGGCATAAGCATAAAACATGCCTAAATATGTGAATTGCTATGCAGCCCGTATATACGCGCTTCAACAGATAATCGTTTGATTTTAATGTTTCATTATAGGTGTGAAATTTAACGATTCATGCAATTAATAATTCTATTTTTTAATAAAACGTTGCAAAAACAGCAATGTTAACTCGATCACGTTTACATGTAAGTCTTTGTAAATTAATTGTTTAATTTATTTTTCTATTTTGGCGTGGTTTATGCAATTACCCCATTGTGAATAATGTTATTTCAATTAATAGGAAGCAAAGGAGCTTTATAATGATAAAAATGCTGATCCTTACTGCTACTTTTTCGTTATCATTTTCTGGTTGGGCTGCAAGCGGTGCCAGCGAGTTTGGTCCATTACCAACATTGAAAGTGAATGCCGCAAAAGCAGAATTAGGTAAACGTCTATTTTATGATACGCGTTTGTCGGGCGACGGAGTGCTGTCTTGCGCGTCATGCCACCAACCTGGCAGTGGGTTTTCACATCCAGATGCGTTAGCCCCTGCTTATCCAGGCAGTAAAGGTTTCCGTAATGTACCAACACTTATCAATACGGCTTATAAACAAGTGTGGTTTCACGATGGTCGTCTTGGTACCAATTTGAATGATGTAACACGTGAAATGTTAACCGAAGATTGGTTAATGAATATGGATATGCGCTTAATGCAAGAGCGTGTTAAACAAGATCCTATTTATGTGAACATGTTTAAAGCCGCCGGTTATGGCGAACCTTCTAATGGATCTATTCGTAAAGCGATCCCTGAATTTTTAAAAACGTTAACTTCAAAAACCACGCCATTCGACAAAGACGAAATGTCAGAACTCGCCCGTAAAGGCCAAGTGATATTTACCGGTAAAGCGGGTTGTGTGCAATGCCACAATGGACCTCTGCTAAGTGATGGAAAACCTTATAATACAGGCGTTGAAGAAAACTTAGATATTTTCCGTGACCCAATGCGTCATCACACCTTTATCGCTTTTAACATGTTCATGGGTAATGAAAATTACATGAATTTAAAACGTGATGTCGGTGCTCATGTGCAAACGCATAAAGCAGATGGTTCGGATATGGGTAAATTTATGACCCCAACATTACGCGAATTAAAGCAAACAGCACCTTATATGCATAACGGTGTAATGGATACGCTTGAAGACGTGGTGGCTTTTTATAATACCGGTGGAGGTTCTGACAAAAACAAAGACAGCCGTTTGAAGCCGTTGAATCTGACATGGAAAGAACAAAAAGCCCTAGTTGCATTCTTGAAGTCATTATCAAGTGAGCCTTTAACGACTGACAAACATGTTTGGATTCAGTCCGATTATAACTATGCCCCCGTTGCCGATTGGCAAAGTGCTAAAAATTAAGGAGGACGAGATGAGTAAAAAAATCAACTTGTCTACATTGGTCACGCTGTTACTGACAATTACTACAGTCCCAGCTTGTGCCCAACAAGACGATAAAAACGATAAGGTAGATAAAAATGCGATCACGGCTGAGATTGTCGCTGCGTCACTAAAACCGATCACGCTTAATGGCATGATGCTACCAGCATTGGCACCATTGGGTGCTGTCTCTATCCCTGCAGATAATCCAATGACAGCAGAAAAAATTGAGTTAGGTAAAAAGCTATTCTTTGATGGTCGTATTGGTGGGGATGGTTCAACAGCCTGTGTGGCTTGTCATAATCCTGCGTTGGGTTGGGATTTCCCAACAGATCTATCACTCGGTTATCCGGGTACTGTGCATTGGCGTAACAGTCAAACCATTATTAATTCTGCGTATTACGGCAAATTATTCTGGGCTGGTTCAAGTAAATCACTTGAAGGCCAAGCGAAGAGTGCGGCGAAAGGAGCGGTTGCTGGTAATGGCGAAGATGACATCATGGAAGCACGATTAGCGCTTATTCCTGAATACGTAAGCAGTTTTAACCAAGTGTTTGGTGATAACTATCCGAAGGTCAGCAACGTCTGGAAAGCGATGGCTGCCTTTGAACGTACGCTAGTACAAACTGATACACCATTAGATAACTACTTAATGGGTGATAAAACTGCGCTAACGCAGCAGCAACTTAAGGGTAAAATCTTATTTGAAGGAAAAGCACAATGTATAGCTTGCCATAACAGTGCGTTAGCAAGTGATCAGAAATACTACAACATTGGAGTGCCAACTAACTTACGCTGGGATTCAGAGGCTCTTGCACAGATTACTTTCCGTTATGAGCTGTATTCCAAAGGTTCTAACGAGAAAATGTACCGTAAAACCAAAGCCGATCCGGGTGTTTATTTCCGTGGTAAACGCAAAGAAATGAAGGGTAAATTCCGAACTCCTAGTTTACGTTATACCAAATATACCGCTCCGTATATGCACAATGGCACGTTAGCAACACTAGCAGATGCGGTTGATTTCTATGATCGCGGTGGTATTGCAGCCGATGGACGTTCGACTGGATACCTTGCGACGAAGAGTGCGCTAATTAAACCTCTGGGCTTAACGATGGCCGAAAAATCAGATTTATTAGCATTCTTAGATGCTTTCTCTGGCGAACGTATCACCATGGATTATCCAACACTACCCCCTTATCAGCGTCTATTCACCGAGCAACAACTTGCGGAGGCGACAAAATGATCTTTGATAGAAAAAAACGCAATGCAGAGCGTAAAGAAAAAATGAAGACTGAAAGTACAGAAGAGCATCAAAAATGTATGGTCTCACGTCGTGACTTTCTTATGTATACCGGTGCGTTGGCAAGTGCTGCGAGTGTCGTTTCACTGTCTTTATTTCCAGGCACCGTACAAGCGCAAAGTGTTCAAGCGCGTATTGTTGGCTATCCAAGACAGCTTATAGCTAAAGTCAGTGAGTTGAAGTTGAATGAGCCTGTTAATTTTAATTACCCAGATAATGGTCCTAATTCACGTGCCATTATTACAAAAATGGGTGTTAAAGCAGGTGGTGGACTTGGTCATAAACAAGACATAGTGGCGTTCTCATTAATGTGTACTCACCAAGGTGGGCCACTTGATGGTCAGTATAAAGTGGTTGGTGAACATCGTGTATTGGGGCAATGTCCATTCCATTTGTCGACGTTTGATCTACGTCGTCACGGTATTATTGTGTCTGGTCAAGCGTATGAAAGTTTACCACAGGTATTACTTGAACAAGACGGTGATGAGATTTATGCCGTTGGTATCATGGGGCTGCTGTTTGGCCGAACTGATAATATTATTGCCATGCAGGGGGCTTAATTATGACAACTAATTTTTATATTCCAGAAGACCATGCACCGTTACCGCCAGCGAACGCTGAAGTAATTACTACTGCGTGTGATTATTGTATTGTTGCTTGTGGATACAAGGTTTATCGGTGGCCGTTAGAAAAAGCCAATGGAGGTCAAAAAGGGCTCTGTTCCCTTTTAGTGTTGGCAGTTTTAGCTATACTTATAGTAACCGCAATATCATGAGGTTACCGCTATGAGTAAAGTAACTTTTGCAGCTTTTCAAGAAAGTATTGAAGACCTATCTTATGTTGAACTAAAGCGCTTAAATCATCAAATCGACTTCCACCTATCTAAAGACGAAGTCGGCCAAATCCTTGCCAAATATGAAAATGAAATATCAAACTGCCCTCATTGCAATGGTCACGTGCTATCTCGATGGGGAAGTACCATGCAAGGAAAACAACGTTATCGCTGTAATGCTTGCCATAAAACATTCAGCACCCTAACGGGAACAAGTCTATTTAGAATGAAAAAACCTGGCAAATGGCTGAAATATATAGAATGTATGTGTTTATCTAATAGTTTGAGATATGCAGCTAACAAGTTAGATATTAATTTAAAAACAGCATTTAGATGGCGACATCGTTTTCTAAAAAGCCCTTCTGAGCACAAACCGACTGAATTACTTGGCATTATTGAAGCAGATGAAACTTTTGTACCCGAGAGTTTCAAAGGTTCCAAAAAAATGCTGAGAGAATCAAGAAAACGAGGCGGCGGTAATCCCCCAAAAGTGCCTATTTTACTGGCTTTAGATCGCAATGGAACAATAAGCCATCAGGTCTTAAAGCGAGATACTAAAGAAGAACTTAGCTTAGCGCTAACACCACTTTTATCACCTGATTCTGTGCTATGTACCGATGGTAATTTATCTTATCAAAGCATCGTTAAAGAGCTTGGTTTCAACATCGATCATAAACGGCTTATCAGTTTGGATAATCAAAAGGTTATTGATAAAATATATCATATTCAGACACTTAATAATTTCATGATGCGTTGGAAAACTTGGATGAAACGATTTTATGGTGTTGGTACTGGCTATATGGAACATTATATTGCTTGGTTTATCTTTATGGAAAACAAAGCGTCTTGCGAAAACAAAAACTGGCTTAATGAAGCTCTTGAATAAACCAACACTAAAAGGGAACAGAGCCTCAAAAAGCCAGTGAAAATGCATTCGGTATCAATTTCCCAAGTGCGCCATTACAAGCGTGGGTTGCGCCATCACAGCATAATGTGGTTATGCATTTAGGTAAGCCGCATCATATTGTTATTGTGCCAGACAAAGACAGTTCAGTCGTGAATAAGATGGGTGATTCGTCGATGCGTGGTGGGTTATTAGCGCAAAAAGTTTATAACCCGGCAACAGGAACACGTGATCGCTTAACACAACCGTTAGTACGTATTGGTGGTAGCTTACAACCTGTACCTTGGGATTTTGCCTTGGATATTGCTGCTGAGGTGGGTAGTTATGTTATTGATAAATACGGTACTAATGCCTATGGTGTGAAAACCTACTCTTACCAATATATTGAGAATACCTATGCGATCACCAAATATGCATTACGTCATATTAATACGGCTAACTTTAGTTTCCATGATACGCCATCAGACGTTACTTCTACACCGGGTTTCCGTGATGCGGGTTTTGATAACTTTGGCCCAAGTTATGACGATTGGGGGGCAGCTGATACGTTAATGGTTTGCGGTACCGACCCATACGAAACCAAAACTATCTTGTTTACTCAATTTATGATGCCAGCTATTCAGCGCGGTATGAAAACCGTGATCTTGAACCCAAGAGAAACCGCCGGTATTGCTTACATGAAAAAACATGGCGGCTTACATATCGATCTTAACCCAGGTTCTGACAACTTGGTGATTGGCGCGATATTACGCGTGATTATGGACAATGGTTGGCAAGATGATGAATGGATTGATAAATGGGTCAATAACAAATGGGAGTCTAACTCTGGTTTTGGTCAGGGTACCCGTAATACACCTTGGCAGTGGCGTACCACTTGGGGAAAATTCCAAACTGACGGTTTTGCAGATTATAAAAAATGGAACCAAGCACAAGACGAGTTTGATCCTAAATACGCGGCGAAAATGGCCGGTATTGATGTAGCTAAGATCTATAAAGCTGCTGAAATGATGGCGAAACCTGTGAATGGCGTGCGTCCCAAAACATCGATTGGTATTGAGAAAGGTTTTTACTGGTCAAATAATACGGCCAATACCAATGCTATTTCAACGTTAGCAACGGTTGTCGGGGCTGGTGGTCGTGAAGGGCGCGTTGTGGGTCGTTTTGGTGGTCACCAGCGTGGTGGTCAATCAGGCGGTAAATTACCGCGTAATAAATCACCTGAAAAACTACCAGGGCGTCGTCGTAGAGCATTGGATACGGACCGTTATTTATATTCAGGTCATACCCGTTTTGCGCATGTTATTGGTACCACGTGGATCCAATCTATGTGTGGTAGTCAAGGTCTGCAGAAAAAATTCTGGGAATTAGTCACCTCGAACCCACATCAAGTCTATAGCTATGATAAACAAGAGATCATCGACACCTTGAAAAAACGTGCGGACTCCGGTGGCATGGTGGTGATCAACCAAGATATTTATTTACGTGATCCAATCGGCGCTAAGTTTGCAGATATCGTTTTCCCTGCGGCCACTTGGGGTGAGGTTGACTTTATGCGTGCCAATGGCGAGCGACGTCTGCGTCTTTATCAAAAATTCAATGATGCGCCAGGACAAGCACAACCAGATTGGTGGATTGTTGGTCAATTGGCGAAACGCATGGGCTTTGACGGTTTTGATTGGGAAACTTCTAACGATGTAGCAGAAGAAGCATCACGTTTTAGCCGAGGTAGTCGTAAAGATTTCCACATGATAAAAGTGGCTGCTCATATCGAAGGTAAAACCTTACATCAAAAACTCAGAGAATATGGCACTGAAGGCATTCAAGGACCTGTGTTCTATAATTACGATACTAAAAAATTAGTGGGCACTAAACGTTTACATGATACTGAAATGACCGCTGCAACATTAGCTGAAAAAGGTTTAGCGAATGGCCCACAAGGTCAGAACGTGTTGAAGAAACAGTTAACGGCTTTTAATAGCCAAACAGGCAAGATCAATCTGCAGAAACATCCTTGGGATCTGTTCAGTGATTTTTATGCTTGGTTACAGCCAAGAGAAGATGAGCTGTGGTTCTCTAATGGTCGCGTTAACGAAATTTGGCAGTCTGGTTTTGATGATGTTGAACGTCGTGCATATGTGCAACAACGTTGGCCTGAAAACTGGGTTGAGATCCACCCTGAAGATGCTAAGAAACGTGGTATTGAATCGGGCGACCAAGTGATGATGTATTCTGATCGAGTAGCTAATTTTAAAGACACGATCTTAGGTGTTAAAGGCGATGATTTCCAATTTAGTAGCTTGCTGAAAAATGGTCATATCCAGCTTGATAAAGCCGCGGTGACTGCGGTGGCAATTGTGACTTCTGCAACCAAACAGGGGGCGCTATATGCCAATATGATTGATATGCGCCAGCCATCAAATTCACTCACTACGCGAGTTGTTGACCAGATCAGTGGAAACTACAACTTTAAAATGGGTGTATCGAAAATCAGGAAAATTGGTGAATCTAAATATAAACATGAATTTCGTGCTTTCTCTTTTGCACCGAGAAATATTGTCTAGGTAATGTATAAATAATATTTTGGCTGGGAACGGTTACTTGAAATAATAATTTATAAGGAATATTGAAATGAAAAAATTGTCTTTAGTTATATTAGTTAGTATGTTCGCAATTCCAGCTGTAGTATCGGCAGCCGATATTGCAGCTGGTAAATTAAAAGTAGCGATGTGCGCAGCTTGCCATGGTGCTGCTGGGATCTCTTCTGTGCCAATGTACCCGAACCTAGCGGGTCAAAAAGCAATGTATTTGGCCAAGCAATTGAAAGAGTTTAAATCTGGAAAACGTCAAGATCCAACAATGAAGGGCATGGCTATGACGTTATCTGATACTGATATTGCTAATATTTCTGCATATTATGCCAGTTTGAAATAATTTTACAGTAATGTGGCACTGTGTAATTAAGCGCACAGTGTCACTTCTTTCTATACTTCCTCTAATCCCTCATTATTTAGAATATAAATAGCTAAAAACAAGCCGATAAGGCATTAATTTGCCATCTATCTGAAATAAATATACATAAGTTTCAAATATCTCTCGATTATCGTAATCTATCAACTAGAAACTAGGGCCTATTATGCGCTATAATGCGGCGCTTTAAATACGCACGTTTGTAATAAATTAACAAAACCGGGATTCAAAGACATATGGCAGTATTAACTATTCTTACGGCACCAAACAAAAAATTAGAGATACCAGCTGAAAAAGTAACGGATGTAAGTACAGTTCAAACATTAATTGATGACATGCTTGATACTATGTATAAAACAGATGATGGTATTGGCCTTGCTTCGACGCAAGTTGGTCGTAAAGAAGCCGTTGTTGTTATTGATATTTCAGAGGGTCGTAATGAACCTATGGTATTAATCAACCCAGTTGTTGTTGAAGGTGAAAGCATCGAGTCGGGTCAAGAAGGGTGTTTATCTATTCCTGGCTACTATGCTGATGTTGAGCGTTATACAAAAGTGAAAGTAACGGCATTGGATCGTGAAGGTAACGCAATTGAAATCAATGACGATGGTTTCTTAGCGATTGCAATGCAACACGAGATTGATCATCTTAAAGGTACGCTGTTTATTGATTACCTATCGCCATTGAAAAAGAAAATGGCATTAAAGAAAGTGAAAAAAACAATTAAAGAAATGGCCTAGTCGGGTCTAGAGCAATGCTGAAGGAGCTAAGTTAAGTGAAAGGAAAAATTATATCGTACATTTCTGCAAAGAAGTTTGGTTTTATTTGTGGCGATGATGGCGAGAGTTATTTCTTACATGTGTCGAGCTTGCTCGATAAAGCCAATGAATCTAAATTGGTGAAGGATGTTATTGTTGATTTTGAACCAACAGAAACACCAAAAGGCCTTGCCGCAAAACAAGTGCACGTACCAGATGTTAACTTTAAAAAACAGTTAGTTGCTTTTTTCACTGCAAAAAGCAACCAACCAAGATACGGACATGTTGTTGCAAGACATACATTGAGCACACGTTTCTTTAAAGATCAAAACGAAGGTCGTAGCCATATTAAACAGTTGGCGGCAGACATAGGTTGTAATGCTATTTTAAATACAAATGTGGAAAAGAAAACTTTCTCTGAAGGTGGTGAAGATTTCACTATGTATTCATTTAGCGGTGACTTTGCGTTAGTTACAGAAGATGTTCCGTGTAATAACGACACGGAATGTGATGAGTCTGTGGCAATCATTGATACTAATATTACAGCCGTAGTAGGGCAGTTTCAGCGTGTAAATAGTAAAGAAATTAAAGCGAAAGCAAAACAATTACGTAAGTTTAACCCACTGCTATTACTGGGTGCGGTTGTTATTCTAGGTGTTGTTTTCGCAATTTCGATGTAGCTCGTTGATACAGCGCGATGAAATAGTGCGGTGTTATTGAGCTAAGTCGGTCTTTTTAACATTATTTGAATATAAAGCGGTGGTATTGGGTTTACTCGATACCACCGCTTTTTTATGTGTATTTATTACATAAAAGTGTGATGAGATAAGGATGTTTTATACCTAACTCTGAACTTACCACCTCTTTGTTGTAATATAACCACGATATTATTGGTGTAATTTCCTGAGGTTGTATGTATAAATTAGTCGCGTTAGATATGGATGGTACTTTACTTAATTCTCAAGGTGCTATTTCACCGCGTAATAAGCAGGCGATCCTTGCTGCTATAGCGCAGGGTACGCGTGTAGTGCTTGCTTCGGGTCGACCGCTAGAGGGAATGAACTGGGCGCTAGAAGAGTTGGGTATGATAGGCAATGATGATTATGTTGCTTGCTATAATGGCAGCTTGGTATATCAAGTTGCAGATAAGAAATTGTTACGCAGTCAAACAGTGACTGGTGCCGATGCGAAAAGCTTGGCGAGTTTAGCGAATAAGTTGGGTGTTTATGTACATGCATTCTCATTAAAACATGGCTTGATTACGCCTAAGCATAATTATTATACAGACCATGAAGCTAAAATTAATGACCTGACGATCACTGAAGTCGACTTTAGCACCTTGAGTGATGATGAAGAAATACTAAAAGTAATGATGATTGATGAGCCTGAGAAACTGTCTGCGGCTATCGCTCAGTTACCCGCAGAGATTTATCAGCAATATAACATCTTGCAAAGCGCCCCTTTCTTTTTAGAGTTTCTACATACAGATAGTCACAAAGGTATCGGTGTTAAAGCCATCGCTGACCAATTTGGTATTAATGCGGATGAAGTGATCTGTATGGGTGATGCAGGTAACGATAAACAAATGTTGGAATACGCCGGTTTGGGTGTGGCAATGGATAATGCCAGTGATGATATTAAAGCCATCGCTAATCATATTACAGCAAGCCATAATGATGACGGTGTCGCGCTGGTCATTGAATCGTTTATTTTAAATAAATAGAGCTTTTAATATGATAGACATTTAAGCGTATTAGTTCCAATCTAATGATTAATTTATTGTTATCTATCATATACTAGTAGCATTAAATTCTATGATATAAGAGAATAATGGCAAATTTCAACACACATCTTAACGTGGCAGTACTATTAACAGGTGTTTCTTCTGCCAGTTTGGTTGCGGCTGGTCACATTGAACTCGATACCGCGATTTGGCTTTGGTTCTTAGGGACAATCGGTGGATTGTTACCTGATATTGATTCGGATAACTCGACCTCTCTTGATACTATATTTAACATTTTTTCGTTTGCTGTTATTTTGATAATAATGCGTTATATGACCAGAGAGTATTTTGGTGAATTGAGTTTCGTTGAAGTTATCGCTATACCTGCGGTTGTTTATGGGTTTATGAAGTATGTACTTAGGACTATTTTTGAGCGCTTAACCGTGCATAGAGGCTGCTGCCACTCGCTACTGTTCTTAGTGTTATCTGGACTTATTACGACTCAGGTAATTGCGAACGTCGATGGTATCGATACTGATAAGGCGGATAGCCTTGCTTGGTTGTCTGGTGGTTTTGTATTTTTAGGTGGCTTTATACATTTAATGCTTGATGAAATATACAGTGTTGATTTACGGAATATTAAGATAAAGCGTTCATTTGGTACGGCGCTGAAACTAGTCGATTTGGACAGCAAGTTATTGGCATTAGGTATGATGATAGCCGTTGGTGTACTTTGGACTACGACACCTGAAATTGAGACAACATGGAGTATGCTCTGTGATTGGTCGATGTTTTCGTTAGTTTAATGCAGGTAATGTGGGGGGAGGTTAACGGAATAAGTGCTTAACTGGTATCAGATAAGCACTTTCATGTATTGCGATAAATGTTAAGAACTAAAGCGCTTCGATATCCACAACTGATTGTGTGAATTCTGCTAGTTCAAGTTCTGCACACTCGCCTTCCGATACCCAGTTAAGGCCTACAATCACGTTATCTTCGTTTAGATCTTCAATCCAAAATTCAAGTAGGTCAGATACCGAGATAGCCGTTGGTTTAAACGCTTTCCATTCATCACAGCAATGTTCTTGCGCTAATGCTTGAGTAGACCAAAGTGGCATTGCATCTGTGTTTTCAAAGTTTACTGAATCGCAAACAACCCAATCTTCACCTGACTTGTCTTGTAAACCCCAAACTTGTTGGCTAGGTTTTGCATCAGCAAAGAATTTCGTCAATATTGGATTTGTTTCTTTCATGGGGTTCTCATTGTATTAGGATTAATGTCGGTATTATACGTTTTTCCTAAACGAATAGACAGTTAATATAGTGTGTTGTAGGTGTTACAACGCTTGTAAAAAAGCCCAGGCAGATTATGACTGGGCTATGCATATAGATTGACTAACTAACCGCTGGTATTAATACTGGAAATTATTTATTTTATTACTCACATCTACTGTGTATTGTGCAACATTAGCACTTTCTTGTTGGGATGTTTTGGCACCGTCTGCGATACTCACTGCAACGTTGCTGATTGCGACAATATTACGATTTACTTCTTCTGTTACCGCAGCTTGTTCTTCAGCAGCACTGGCTATTTGGTGTGCCATATCTTGTATCCGGCAACTTTGTTCATTGATTTGCTTTAAGGCGTCAACTGCATTTGTGGCATGGCCCAGACAAGAGCTGGTTAAGCTGCCACTGGTATCCATCGCTTCTACTGCTTGACGACTATAGTCACGTAGTGAATCTATGACGACTTGAATTTCATCTGTAGATGTTGCCGTTTGCGTGGCTAGGTTACGTACTTCATCGGCAACAACTGCGAAACCACGGCCTTGCTCACCCGCGCGTGCCGCTTCAATTGCTGCGTTGAGCGCAAGTAAATTAGTTTGCGCTGAAATATTACGTATTACTTCTAAGATCGCAACAATACCTTCACTGCGTGATTCTAGTTCTGCGACAACTTGTGTAGCGTGAGAGACATTCTGCGATAAACTTCTTAAACCATCGGCATTGGCTTCGACAACTAATTGGCCGTTATTCACTGCTTTTTGAGTTTCAGATACTGCTTGTGCTGTGACTTGGGCGCTATCTGATACGCTGTGTGCTGTAGAAGACATTTCATTAGTTGCTGTCGCTACTTGTTCAATCTCTAGCTGTTGTTCGGCAATTTTTAATAAACCTTGGTCGGCTGCATTTGCCGTTATTTTAGCACTGGTATTTAAGTGCTCAGAAGTCACAGCAACGTCTGCTACAACACCTCTAACGTTGGCAATAAAAATATTCAGGTATTCAGCTAATTGGCCTGTTTCATCATGGCGCTGAATATTTAAAGATTGTGTGAGATCGCCACCAGATTGTGTCAATTGGCGAACTTTGTCGACTAAATAACGAATTGGTTTGGAAATAGACTGAGCAGCAATCCACATAAGTATAATGCCGAGGATACTGGTCAGAACTGCAATACCAAGTTGGCTTTTAAGATTTGTAGAGAAACCATTATCCACCGCTTTAATAAATGGTTTGGTGCTCGCTAAGGCCACATGTCGAGGGGTGATAATGATCACTTCCCATTGCTGTGTTACGCCAGTAGCATTAAATTGTTTTGGCGTAAGAAAATCGTTTTCGACAGTAACCGTTTCGTCAATAAGGCGCTTACTCAACAGATTTTTAATGGCAATTGAATTGAGTTTTTTACCGATGTTATCAGCCTGTTTACTGTCTGCAGCAATGACACCCGCTGAACTGATAATCAAGACTTGGCTTTGGTTTGAGAATAATCGTTGGGCAGTATCTTGAGCAAGTGATTGTAGGAAATTGAGAGAATAATCAACCCCGAACATACCAATGAATTGACCATCACGGATCACTGGTGCAACAAATGAACTGAGTAATGTTTCAACACCTTGAACATTAAAGCTTGATGGATCGGTTACACAGGCAGTCTTACTTTCCATTGGACATAAATATCACTCTGAAGCTCGAAATCCAGTGGCACTTAGTTTTGTTGCATAAAAGTCCCCAAGTGCTTGTAGTGCAACGGTTCCATTGGCTGAACGATTCCAGTATGGGGCAAATACACCACTTGCTTGGGAGTGAGGCATGTCGGTATTTACAGCATCCTGACCGTCAAATTGGTTTACTTCCCAGCCAGTATAAATACTTAATATGTCTTTGTTTTTCTCTAGCGTATTTTGTAGCATTGCATTGACGGCTTCCCGCGATATGACGGGGGTTTTGTTGCTAAATGACGCGGCTAGACCTGTTGTTATGCTCATTGCTTTATTAAAGGTGGAAGCAATATGTTGAGCTTCAACGTTTGCACTTAATGAGAGTCGTTGTTTAATCGCCGATTCGGTATCTTTAAGTACGAGAGTTTGTATCTCGTCACTTAAGTTATTGCTATTAAAGTAACTAAAACTAAATGTTGCGGTGACTACCGCAATTAAACTTGCACTACCCCAGAAAAGGATTTGCTGCTTAATGGTTGAAAACTGCATGCTACGACCTATTGAAATATATAATATATTATTGATGCATTAGTTTAACCTTACTAATACAAAAGTGTTAGTAAACGTATATTGTTTATTATAATCGTGAAGTTTTAAGTGATTGAATTTTATCTATATGTGATATAAAACTCGGTGTTGATACCTATATGTGAGTGTTTTTTGGCGTAACAAACTGCAATGTGCGTCATAACAAGATTAAAAAGTACTAATCTTTTCCTTTAATATCCATATTGTTAGAACTAGATTATTAGTTTGGATTGTTTTTTGAACAGGTTGTGCTGAAGGTGAGCGAGAGTGTGGTTTGACGTAATTTTTGTATTTACAATTAAACTCTATTTCTATATTATTCGATTCATTGCTGCGGAGGGGTGGCAGAGTGGCCGAATGCACTGGTCTTGAAAACCAGCAGGGGTTAATAGCTCCTCGAGAGTTCAAATCTCTCCTCCTCCGCCATCTATTAGAGAAGCCGGAACTTATTCATTTAAGTTCCGGCTTTTTGCTTTCTATATTGACCTAGAAAGTTGGAATTCCATTTCCAGAAAAGCTAATTTTAATATTATTTATTGTACTCAGGTCGATATTTTTCCAGTTATTTAATTTTATGGTCCAAGTTGTAAAAGGAGTTGGCATAAAATAGTTTAACGCATAATCAGATGCGATAGCGCCACTTGTCAGAATATTCACTTCTTGTGTTTGACTATTTACCAAATTGTAAATGATTCTTCTAAACAATGGGGTGGCTGTAAAAGTGTAATTATCTTGATGCCTTCTATCTTGATAAGTACCACTCGATAGCAGGTCAATATTATACAAACCTGTCGGTAATTCAGTTCCCTCTATCAATACACTGGCTTCATCTAGTCTTACTCTGTCGAAATCTGCAAATATGGTGCTATTTAAGGGTAAGGTGAAATGTAAAATACCGGTATTTTTAAATTCGGCTAACTTATCTATGTCACTAATGTTATGAATAATCGACGAAAAGTCTTGTGGACGAGGGTAAAATCGATCCAAACTTGCTGCTTCTTGCTGCTTCTTGCTGCTTCTTGCTGCTTCTTGCTGCTTCTTGCTGCTTCTTGCTGCTTCTTGCTCACGCATAAATGCAAGATCTCGCGTATAAGCAGCAAATGATTTGTTTAACGACGGCGTGATAGCACTCTCTTCTAAAGACCAGTAAGCAAACGCAGACTGGTAATTGGCAAGGGCGATAAACATAGGGCGTTTAAGGTTACTCAAGGTTCTGAAAAATGCGTCTTCTAAGGCGTTAACTGCACTGGCATCGTTATCAATTGATTCAATAAGCGCTGATACCCGGTTGATATTCGCCGCATTAACTTGGCTCGCAATTCTTAAATCAATCTGTCTCGATAACTCTTGAGCCAAATTAATCTCTGTTGCTGAAATCGCTTTTGCTTGCGCTGCAAGCCTTTCTAGCTCTGTAAGATATGGCTTAGCCCCTGAAACACCCGCACTAATCACTGGCACAAAGTTAGCGCGAGCATCAATGAGGAATTCATCCCACACTAGGTTAGATGCTTCCAGTGTTGGTACTGTATGCTGAATCGAATTATAGAATTTAGCGATATCATGGACCACAACTTCATATTTAACATCGTTGGAGAAAGAGTTGACAGCAGCTAGTGATTCTTGAATCTCACGCTGTTTTTTCACAATAGTATCTAATTGTTCCTTTAACTGGATTATTTTTGTGCCTAAGGCAGGTAGAGTCTTTGCAAATTCAATTAAACCACTCGGGTCACCGCCAGCTGAACCTGCAATCGCGGTACCGGCTTTGGCTATTGCACTGACTACATCAAACACGGTTTGTATGGTTGCATCGTTTTCAAAAGTCTCTAAACCTTGTCTAAATGCAATTTGAGCTTTAAGTATATTGGTATCTTGGCCTTGATAGTTAGTCGTTTGCTTAATAAGCGATTGCCTTAACTGATTGACTTGGTTAACGGATCTTTCAATAATCGCAAATTCAGCATTATTGACGCTTTGCAAATCTTCAAGCATGAGAAGGGCAAGCTGCTTACGATCTGCAAGCACGATATTTCGATCAATATAGTTCTGATATTTGTCTTCATAAGCGCCCATTGCAGCTAAATAACTCGCATAGGTATATTCATACATATCATGGTTTAAGCTCGGCACATAATTAGGATTATTGTAAGAGAGTTGAATGAATTGCTTTAAGTTTGATACTTGTAAATAGAGTGACTTTAATTCTACGTTGTTAGCAATTGTAACCGGCATGAACCTTAATACGCTTTCAACCCAGTCAAGCATTGCAACGCTAAGTTCTGGTGCGTTATCAAAAATAGATGCTGCCATGTCAAAAGAATGATTAAAAACAGCTAAGTATGGATTACTATCGATTGCGATTAAGCCGTCTATTTCATTCTTTATTACGGTCTTGTTATATACCGTTTCTGAGATAGTATAAATTTCACCAAAACCATCCGTTACCGGCATGACAATATCAAACTCATAACCAGACGGGAGTAGAGTGATCACGTTTATATTATCATTGATGTTTTTTGCAAATACTCCCAAGCTGACTGAGTTTGGCGTTCTTGCATCTATATTCAATGTGATGGCTTTATCGCCGGTAATGTTTCTCGCAAATATAAATAAGCGCTGATTCGTTAAGTTTGTGATAACACTTTCAGTAACAACCAGTGTATCTGCAACAATAACGATTACATTCGGTTTATTAGTACCAGTCGTTAATGAATAATCATTTAAAACGGTACTCAAATTTAGCAACATTCCCGAAGCTAAATAAGTCTGTCCATCATTGTTAATTGTTTTTTCAGTGACGTTATCAGGTAAATTTTTAGGTTGTGCGAGCTTATAATTATTAAGCCAGTCAGTGGCGCTGACGCTCACGCTAAATAACAAACTGAGAGTAATTATAAAATGGTTGAAAATCTTCATCTTATGTCCTTATGATCATAGGAGTATGGATAATATTGATTGAGTTGATATAGGTCGTTACCGCTATTTATCTAACCCTACATAGCGTTAGATAAATAGAGCCAGATAAATAGTGTTAATAAATACCTCTATTCCACGATCACATAAGCGTTCTGCGCAAATTGTCTTGCTTTGTTGCTTATTTCGAGCCATTTAGGCCCTACGGTGCCAGCCAATGGACTACTTACAATATCAGCGACCACTAAGTTGGCATTACGTAAGGCATCTTCACTGTCTAATGAATTTAGTGATGTGGTGAGCGAGTCGAAATCACTTTCTAGACCTTGCCAATGCAGCTGTACTTTTTTAAGCTGAGGTAATGCATTTTCAATATGTGTCAGCATATCATTGATGTTTGAATGAGCGAGTTCGTAAGAAGCAGCAAGGTTAACCGCATGTTCTAAACTTGTATTTGCCGCATTTATTTGATTGTCTATTTCTTCAATCAAATTATCTAACCTGACTTTTCTAGCGCCTTCAATACTGCCACAAATAGTTAAAACAAGCGGACCACCTATTGCGCAGAGGCCAATATTACGTTTTGCTTCACTTAGATCGCTCCTGTAACCTGCTATTTCATCGTTTAACAGACGGATGTTCTCTCTTAATGTACTAATAGTAGCGCTGCTTAATAATGTTGAAAAATCGCCTTCAATAACATCAAGTTGTGCTTTTTGTGCTTCAACATCGGCTGCAAACTGCTTTAAATCCTCAACGGCTTTCGTTGTTGCTTGCTGCTGTTTATGGCTAAAGTTCTTTAATACATTTAAAAATGAGAGTGCAGCATCGCGATTGGTCGCTGCTGCGGAAAGGTTATACGCAAAAGCGTTTTGTTGTAGCTGGGTAAGTTGATTCATCAAGGGCTGGATTAGTTGTGGATGTATATTACCGTAGTTTGCAAGTTGTAATGCTAAATCAACAATGCTTGGGTAAATTTTGGAGTTCCAATCATAACCTGACTGATTAATATTAGTGAATTCAGTGAGCAAATTTTGATATTGAAACGTAAATTCATCATTAGCTGGAAACTTTGTGAGTGTACGTAAAGATGCTTCTGTTTTTGGTAATGCGATGGCCGCTGTTGCATAGGCTTGAATTTGATACCACTCCGTAGTTGAAAGTAAGGATGTATCTGAGCCTGTATCAAGGAATAATGAGTCACCTTCAAAATTACCTTGGATCGTATCATAATCTAGAGGTGGAATTTCAGTGACGGTTTGTGCATGCAATAACGTTGAGCCAACAATAGATAAAGCAAGTAAGCTCATTTTGAAACCACGTAGTCGTTTATGAGTTGTGTTAGTTTTCATTTGTTTGTTCCCTTAGTAAGTAAATAGATAAATATCATTTTATTTTTAAGGTTTAAGAAATATTAAGCCTTTTCCGCGATAGAAATATGTCAGACCGAAAGAATTGTTTTTGGAACACAGGTCAAAATTTGATATGTATCAAAAGTTCTAATTATATTTATGGCTTTTTATATGTATAAAACTATTGATTTATAAGTGTTTTGTTTTTATTTTAAATATGTATAAATGCAGTTATTATTGCTAACTAGCAGAGTTAATCGCAGTACTAATGCAATAAGCAGGGGGGATTTAAGAAAAATATGGATTTTTAACATTGTAAATCTAAAAATATCTTCTATATAAGCACCATTTAAATTCTGACTATCTAAATTAGAACGTTCATCTTTATTAAATACTCAATAAGAAATATATAGCTATATTTAGTTTTTCAGGTTATATATGCTAAACAGCATGTAAGATATTAATTATTATGATGTTAATTTATTATCCTGATGGAAGGTTCCTTTTATGACATACCAGTTTTCAAATAATGTCATTTTTTGTAAAATAAAAGCGAATCTTAAAAGTCCGGAAGGTATACAGAAATTAAGTTCATCAGAAAAAGAAATTATTGATTTATTATGTAGCCAAAATGGTGCCGTTGTTTCTAAAGAAGAGCTGAAGGTTATAGGCTGGCCGGGGTTGGAAGTAACCGATCAATCTTTAACACAAGCTATTTATTCACTAAGGAAAAAATTAGCGTTATGTGGCGCTGATGATGTTATTGCGACTGTCTTCAACCAGGGCTATACCGTTAAAAATACGGAGCTATTATCGGAAAATGCGTTATCTTTACAAGCGCACTCTATCTATAAGATCAACGCTACAAATATACTGTTATTTTTCATTTGTTTACTATTACCCTACATACTTTATGAGCAACTTCTACAGAGTGAAAGTCATAATGAAGAATTGGCTTTCTTGTTTCCTAAAACAAACTATACACATAATGGTAATTACCTTACGCTTATCTCAAATGAGAACATAAACAAAGATAGAAAAGTTATGATTGAAATGTTCTCTGATAAAATACCAACTAAAAGTAAGGTATTTTCTTTTATAACCAATAATAAAACCTATATTCTAGCTTGCCCATTAAGTAATAATGCCATTATGTGTGACAGTACTATAAGTAAAGTATTAGAATTACCTGCAAATGAAGAGAACATAGCGGCTAATAAAGTGAAAGAGTGGTTCTCATTACAGCAAGAAATTAAAACTGCTCTCCCGCTATTTACAGGGATAATGATGAGTTCGACTAACTATATGTTTGTTGATGAACAACTCACCATTACGGATAAAATGCGCTTTATTTTCAATTTTAAAAATCAGGTCGAAAGTGGATTTAAAGAATTCAAGATTAAAGATAAAAAATATGAAGGGAAGTATAAAGGCTCTATATTATATTCAAAGAAATCAGATACAAAAAATACCTTTATTAGCCGTAGTGGTGATTTTACGTTTAGTTTTGATAACGACGTCGGTACCACAGCGTTAATTATGCAAAATAGAACGATAGATATTATTCCTTTTAATCGTAGTATGAAAGACAAATGTAGCAAAAAAATTACAGAGAAACGTGTCATTTGGAAGGTTGAAGAATGGGGGAATCAATCTCTATGGGTGACCCTGTAAATGATTCTGTGTAATTACCATTTTAGAGATGATCTTTTAATCGGTCTTCAAATTCAATGATAAAACGATTCATGGCTGCTTTCCAGTTATGGATCGGCATCGACCACTTTTTTGAAGCTGAACGGATCGCTAAATACACTACTTTTTTAGCTGAATCATCGCTTGGAAATACCTTCCTATTCTTGATTGCTTTACGTATAACGCTGTTAAGTGATTCAATGGCGTTCGTTGTGTAAATCGCTTTTCTGATATCCTTAGGATATCTGAAAAACGTATTTAAGTTCTCCCAATTGCTAATCCATGACTTTGATATTTGTGGATATTTATCATCCCAGCGTTCTGAAAACGCATCTCGTTCCATTAACGCTATATCTTCAGTATCTGCTTGGTAAATTCGTTTTAGGTCTGCCGTTACCGCCTTGTAGTCTTTCCAGGATACAAATCGTAGTGAATTTCTAATCATATGAACGATACAAAGCTGGATATGAGTTTCAGGGTAAACTGTATTAATTGCATCTGGAAAGCCTTTCAGGCCATCTACACACGCGATTAGGATGTCTTCGACACCTCTATTCTGTAACTCTGTTAATACATTCAGCCAAAATTTAGCACCTTCATTCTCAGCGAACCACAAGCCTAACAGCTCTTTTTCACCGTCAAGGTTTATGGCTAAAGCAAGAAATACGGCTTTGTTAATTACGCGATTGTCTTGGCGTATTTTAACGACTATGCAATCTAAATAAACGATAGGATAGATGCTATCTAGCGGCCTATTTTGCCACTCGTTTACTTCTTCAATGACGGCATTGGTTACTTTTGATATGAGGGTTGGAGAGATATCCGCATTGTACATTTCTTTAAATGAATCAACGATATCACGTGTTGTCATTCCTCGAGCATAGAGACTCAGGATCTTATCATCCATCGACGTAAAACGAGTTTGGTTTTTCTTGACCAGCTTCGGTTCAAAGCTACCCTCGCGATCTCTGGGTGTATCAAGTTCAAATTGGCCATCTTCAGTTTTTAGTGTTTTGGATGAATGTCCATTTCGGTAATTTCGCGAGGTTTCTTTCTGGTTTTTTTCATAACCCAGATGGTCATCTAGCTCCGCATTGAGCGCAGCTTCAACGGTTATTTTAGTTAGCATTTGACTAAAATCGAGGAGGTCTTGTTGAGATTTCAAGCCTTTTGCGGCTTCCTTTGCAAAGGCTTCAAGTTCTTGCTTTGTCATAATTACCTATCCTTAATATGATTAAGTTAATGATAGGCAATTACACAGATTTCGGGACAGGGTCCTATGGGTATCAACTTCTGCTAATAAGATGTGGTTGTTTGAAGAACATCCACTATATTAACTTTTACTTTCTGCATTGCGATATTTAAACCACAGTGTTACTAATAGTAACTATATTCCCTCATTGATTATTCTGATTTCTTATGACCACCGCTAAATTCACACAAGGCTCTACTCTGTCTCATATTATTTATATGAGCTCTACAGGTGCTATTGGCTTAACTTGTCTTTTCCTCGTTGATTTACTTGATCTGTTTTATCTCAGTTTACTTGGCGAACAGCATTTAGCTGCGGCGGTTGGTTATGCGGGAACAGTGGCTTTCTTTACTACTTCAATATCGATTGGTCTGTCTATTGCTATGGGAGCATTAGTGTCTAAAGCGTTGGGGCAGGGGAAACGTAAAAGTGCAGAGTCTTATGTAACGAATATCAGCATAGTTACCATTTTTGTATCGCTGATCATTATGCTATTAACTTGGTTTAATATTGAAATATTGTTGAGTCTACTGGGTGCAAAAGGTGAGACGTTACGCTTGGGGACCATGTATTTACAAATCTTAGTTCCTTCGATGCCGCTAATGTCAATCGCTATGTCACTCGGTGCGAGTTTACGTGCAGTCGGTGATGGTAAATTATCTATGCTATCTACGATTGGTGGTGGTTTAGTTAATGCGATATTAGATCCTATTTTTATTTTTACGCTAGGTATGGGGATTGAAGGTGCGGCTATCGCGAGTGTGCTGTCTCGTTGCGCTGTATTTGCCCTGTCATTTTATGGGGTTTATTCAAAACATAAGCTATTAGGTCGTTGGCATATCAACCGTTTTAAAGCCCAACTACCCTTTATTATGGCCATCGCGCTACCAGCAATGCTAACGAACATTGCAACGCCAATCGGTAATGCGTTTGTTACGCGTAGTATCGCGGAATTTGGAGATAGCTTTATGGCGGGTTATGCAACTATTAACCGTATTCTACCTGTTGCATTTGGTATGATCTTCGCATTATCCGGGGCTATTGGCCCGATTTTAGGACAGAACTACGGAGCTAAATTAATACCACGTGTACGTAAAAGTTTAAAGGATGCGTTATGGTTTTGCGCTGGTTATGTGTTTGTTGTTTCTTTCATCTTGTATTTGCTCGAAGATTACTTGATCAGAGGCTTTAATCTGACTGGTGATGCGGTTGAAGTGGTTACTTTGTTCTGTCGTTTATTAGCACTGACGTTTGTTTTTAACGGCATGATGTTTATTGCTAATGCAAGTTTTAATAACTTAGGTAAACCTAAATATTCGACTTGGTTTAATATGGGAAAAGCAACATTGGGCACGATCCCATTTGTACTTATTGGTGCAGATATAGCGGGTGTTAAGGGGATATTAATTGGCCAGGCGTTAGGGTCTGTTTTCTTTGGTATTGCTTCTATCATGCTAGCATTTAAGTTAATCAAACAAAAAGAATGTAAGACGCATCATAATAGTGAACTGGCAAACAAGTTAGCAGAGGTTGAGACAACATCCACGGTCAATGCGCTGTCTTCTGAATGTTCACAATTTGGTATGTACAGCGAAGAGTGTGATAGTAAAGGTTGTAACTTACTATTAGATGAAAAATAAATGTTAACTCTTAACCTGTAAGTGAATAAGAATAGCTAATCATAAAGTCAAAACTAAATTAGTACTTTAATTTTAACAAAGTGATGTAAACTCGATAATAATGCTTTCGAAAGAGAAACAAGTTCTTAATCGGGTTATTTTGAGACTAGCAACACTAGGCTTGGGTAATAAGTAATAGTTGTTTTATGTATGTAAATAAAAATTTAAATGGAGACGTATGCTACATCAAACCATTATAAAAATACGCGGACAAGTAAATAAGTTAATACCAATCCCGCTTCCTAAACTGATTGAAGGTGGGGGCTCTGTTGTACAAACAGGGGGCGCATTGAAAGAGCTCGGTGGTGTTAAACCTTTGATTGTCACCGATGCGATGCTTGTTAAGCTTGGTATTGCAAAGCAGTTAACAGATGCGTTAGATGCTGCAAATATTGACTATGTCTTGTTTGATGAAGTAACCCCTGATCCTACATTACAATTAATTGCTAATGGTCTGCAGCATTATAAACAAAACGGTTGTGATAGCGTGATTGCTTTAGGTGGTGGTTCACCGATGGATTGTGCTAAAGGCATTGCTGCTGCGGCCGTTAAGAATGTCGATGCGAAAAAATTGGTTGGTTTATTACGTGTGCGTAAAGCTTTACCGCCATTTATCGCGATTCCAACTACGGCTGGTACAGGATCTGAAGCGACGGTTGTTGCTGTGGTTACTGATCCGGATAAAAAACAAAAGTTTACGATTGTAGACCCATGCTTGGTACCAGCTATTGCCATTATTGATCCGTTATTGATGCTAGGGCTTCCAGCTAAAATCACCGCTGAAACAGGTATTGATGCGTTAACACATGCGATTGAATCTTACATTGGTTATCATGCGACAGAACAAACTAAAGCTTATGGTTACGATGCGGTAAAACGTATTTTCGCTAACTTACCAAAAGCATATGCAGATGGCAGCGATGTAGAAGCCAGGCGTCAAATGTCTATTGCTAGCTTTAATGCTGGTGTGGCCTTTACCCGAGCATCGATAGGTTATGTGCATGCGATTGCGCATCAAATGGGGGGGTATTACCATATTCCTCATGGTCTTGGGAATGCAGTAATCTTAGCTCATGTACTTGAATTCTCATTTGAAAATGCATTATGTCGTTATGCCGAATTGGCTATTGCTGCAGGACTTGCGACGAGCGATGATACTCAGATTGAAGCTGCACATAAATTTGTTGCCGGTGTTAAAGCGTTGAATAAAACATTGAATATCCAAACCAATTTTCCAGAACTGAAAGCCAATGATATCCCTGAACTTGCTAAGCGTGCAGTGAGAGAGGCATACTGTGATTACCCTGTGCCGAAATTGATGAATAGAGCGCAATGTGAAAACTTACTGAAAAAGCTGCTACCCGTATAGCGCTTATATCATTGTCATATGACATTCATAACACAGTGTTGGTTGTTATGAATGTCTGTTATGCGCTAATCGTCGCGAGTTAGTACTTCTAACAACTCAATTTCAAAACTTAGATCTGAATGAGCGGGGATTACTGAGCCCATCTTACGTTCCCCGTAAGCCAGCTCTGAAGGGACGAATAGTTTACGTTTTCCGCCAACCTTCATCCCCATAATACCTTGATCCCAACCTTTAATAACACGACCTGTACCAATCACACATTGGAATGGTTTACCACGATCGTAAGAAGAGTCGAATTGTGTGCCGTCATTTAAAAAACCACGGTATTGCGTAGTGATCAAAGCACCTTTAACGGCTTCTCTGCCTTCACCAATTTGGATGTCTGTTATCTGTAGTTCTGTCATATAGTTAATCTCATTAAAGTTCATCGAGCGGTTAATCTGGGGTCAATGATGCAGGAATGAAGGAGATATTATCATTAAATGCTTTTGAGTGTATTTATAAAATGAGCGGATATGATGAAAAACAGACCGTAAGTTATAATTAGTAGGTAAGATTTTTATTAATCTCGATCTAATGATAACGCTATCCGCTCAATGGGGGGAATATGCCAAGATTATTTACTGCCATAGAAGTCTCGAACAGTGTTGGTGATGAATTGAATAGATGCTTTCCAGAAGCGAACCAGCTTCCAGCTCGGGTCTCAAAGCATGTCACACTTAGATTTATCGGTAACGTCACCGAAGCAGAAGCGTGTGCGATTGAACTTGAATTGATATCAATAAATGTGGTGCCATTTAAGTTAGCTGTTGCGGGTTGCCAATTTTTCAACGCTCACGGAGCTAAAGCCATTTTTGTTTTAAATGTAAAACCAAATAAAGAACTTAGTGAATTGCATCAGCTTATTTCAATGGTATTACTCCATCGTGGGGTAAAAGCAGAAGAGCGTAAATATGTACCACATATTACGTTGGCTCGTATAAATAGATCGAGTGATACATTGATTGATTCACTATTGGCGCAGGGGGGCTGTGTATCAACTGAGTTATCTGTTACTGGGTTTATATTGTATTGTTCCGCACGTGTACCAACACCATCATACATCAAACGCAGGGAGTATATATTTACTAAACCCAACGCATGACGACTGAACTTTCCTCATTATCTTTACGTTTGATAAGAGTCAATGACGGCTGAGCATTAATTATATTGCTAATGCTTGACGTAAGAAACCATGGTTATCTGCTAACTGTTGTGTGGCAGTATCATAATCAATACCGTTTAGTTCCATTAAAATAGCCGATTTTACATGTTGGTTCGCTTGTAATAATAATGCTTGTGCGCGTTCGCGTTCAACACCGGTGACATCCATGATGATGTTCTCGCTGCGTGTAATTAGCTTTTTATTTGAGGTTTTTACGTCTACCATCAGGTTTTGATAAACTTTACCAGTTCTTACCATCGCGCCAGTACTTAACATGTTAAGTACTAACTTTTGGGCTGTACCGGCTTTCATTCGACTTGAACCTGTTAGTACTTCAGGGCCCACAACAGGCGTAATTGCAATTTTAGCGATGGCAGCTATTGGTGAGTCATTATTACAACTTATTGCAATTGTGTCGCAGCCGAGTTTATTGGCAAAATTTAAACCGCCAATCACATAGGGGGTTCGACCTGATGCGGCGATGCCAACAACAATATCGTGTGGTGTTAATTGGATCTGGTTTAAATCAACTTGCGCAGCATATAAATCATCTTCAGCCCCTTCTTGTGCGTTAAACATAGCCGCTTCGCCACCGGCAATAATACCTTGTACTTGCTGACTACCTACACCGAATGTTGGTGGGCATTCCGATGCATCTAATACACCTAAACGGCCTGATGTACCGGCGCCAATATAAATCAATCGTCCATTTTGTTGAAATGCATGTGCAATCATATCAATTGAAGCTGCAATAAGGGGCAATTCAAGTTTGATAGCTTGAGTGACTTTTTCGTCTTCACTGTTGAATAACTTAACAAGTTCTAATGTTGAAAGTTGATCTAGGTTAGCACTTGCTAAATTTTTTTGTTCTGAAGTAAGCGATTTTATATCCATAATAACTACACTCATACAACACAGACGCGGGGTCTAGTGAAAGGATTGATAAGCATGAGTTTAAAACAGAAATGTATAGAATGCTAGGACGTTTATTGACATACATGGTTAGTATAATATTGTTGTTTAATGATGCGTATGCAAACGAATCTTCGAATAAAAACAATATAAATTGTATCGATGAGAATAGCTCGATTAGTCAATTACAAGGGGAGGGGGCTCGTTCTCCTTATGTGATAAAAAAGGGAAATAAACGATTTCGTAGTGATTCATTCTTTACTGTTAAGGGGGTTGTTACCAAGTTGAAAGAGGGGCGGAATGCGGGCTTTTTCATGCAACAAATAGATAAATCAATGTTGAGCCTCGCGTCAAAAGGAATTTTTGTCCGTACCGCTGACATGAAGAATATTAAGCCTGATACAAGTGTATGCGTGACAGGTTTTGTTGAAGAGTATTACGGTATGACGCAATTACACCTCACTGCAGATGTTATCGTACTCGGTGATGCTAAAGGGGTTGCACCTACCAATATCATCGTTGCAGCCGTTGACGCTAATTTTAGCGAAACACTTGAACGTTATGAGGGGATGCGTGTACGTTTGGTCAATATGACGGATATGCGCGTGACTAAACCTTTATACTATGATCGACGTTGGCAACGTTATAATATCATTCTTAGTCATCAGCAGATAAATATCCACCCTAATACGACTAACTATTAAAGTATAAAGTAAACTTAATAATAAGACCACGTTCAAGGTAACAGTCTACATAAAGACATCATTGATAGGTGGGTATCATACAGGAGAGGTTTTATCATCTAGTTGTTATTAAACAACCACTTGAGGGACTTTGTTATGAATTTTATTATTAAATGGGAACTTAAAGGAACAGCTGAAGTAGGTTACGTGTTGAATAAAACATATGAAGAGTTACACGGTAATGATGTGCTTAGTGAGTTGCAACGTTTAGTTGATGGACGTATTGAAGTTATCACGTATATAGACGGAGCTGTTTTATTGATGAATGAAGAGGCTGTTATTAACGGCATGCCTGTTTGGGCTGTAAAAGAAGATCACGAACTAAACCGCTATGTGCCAGAACACTTTGTGATAAACGACCAAAAAGTTTTAGTTGGTCCTGTTGTGATGTGCAGTGATGATGGAATTGAGTTTAGCGGGTTTAAATCAATTGAAGAATGTAAGGAGGTGTTACGTAATAAGTAAGAAACCGAAGAACAAATTTAATTAAATATCATATATAAAAGGTTGTTTCTCAAAGCAGCCTTTTACCTACCTATACCTACTAATAAAAATAATAAAAGGTAACCTTATGCCAATAGAACTATGGGCTGTTATTGCAGTCGCAGGGGTCGGGCTTTTTGGGTGGTTATGTCTCACAATCTATAACAGTATCATTAAACGTATCGAGTTAGTCGAAAAGACAACTACTGATAATGCACCATTACAAGCAGTCGATAATGAAAGATGGATACGTCAAGATAAAACTAATGAGTTAGTATCAACGTTGCGCTCAGAACAAGCGGTTATTCAAAACCAAGTTCAAACACACAGTAATGATATTAAGAAGTTAGAGGGAAAGATTGACAAGATTGATGGGAAAATTGACCAATTACTTAGCAGACCACAATAAAAAAGCCTCTTGATTGAGGCTTTTTTTTGGTTGAAATAAATCAATCCATTTATGAATCTAGCGTAGTAATGCCTTACATTTTTCTGTGCCTGCGTCTATTTTACGTTGTGTGTTATCTACTTGACGTTTCTCCCACTCGTAATCACCTTCAGCTCGTTGGCGTGCTTGGTGTGGTTTCATACCATATGACTCTAGCTCACGTGAGCGGTTCATCATTGGTGAAGCATAAGCGGACCAGTCTGTCTTGAATTCAGCGTATAGAGTTAACATGGCTGGCGTCTCTAAGCAGTCTTCTAGTGCTTTTTTCTCTGCGCGGCGTTCATTTCCTTCTGTTATAGCGATAGCAATCAGTGCTATACCACCAACAACAACGGTGATTACAGAGTATTTAAAAGTCTTTTTTATTACGTTGGCTATTGTCATGATTTATACCTTTTTGTTTAATATATGAAGCTTTATAAAAAAGCAGCTACATGAGCTGCCCTTTTGCAAAATTATTATCGGTTATGACTTAACAGGTTTTGTTTTATCTGCTTTTTCAGTTGCTTTAATTTCAGCTGGTTTAGCTTTAATCGTGCTTTCTATAGTTACGTTTTTACCTTTCGTGCTCAGCATGTCGTAACCGTTATTAACGTAATCACAATGGTTACTAAATTTAGTGTTTTGCGCTTCTTCTAAGCTAACGTTTGCTTTTAATACTTTAAATTCAAAATCTTTAGCTTCAGCTAGAACAGCAAGTTTTTTACGTTTTTTCATATCAGCTTTTAACAACTCTTCAGATTTAGCTGTTTGGCTGTATTTAACACTAGTGGTTATATACGCTTGCTTTAATGATTTACTCATAACGGCAACGACATCACGTTCAGTTAAATCTTTTTTTGTTTTAGCTGCTTTAACTTCAGTTGTCTTTTCAACGGCTGGTTTTTGTGCTGTTTTGGTATCGGTTTTTACGCTTTTTGAAGTAGTCATAGTTTTCACCTTAAGTTAATGATTAATTGGATTTAAGAACTAAGTTTGTTCTTAAATTAATTGTAACTTCAGACGTCTAGATGCCTACCTGTCATTGGGAGAGATGTTACCTTGATGTGGTTTTTAGTTAATTTAGCTTTTCCTTATTTTGTAAAACACGAGATTTTAAATGCGAAATAGGCACTTAATTGTAATAAAAGTGTCATTTTTCTTGCTCTGCCGTTACATCTGCGACCCTATCTATTTTGCTGTTAGTTATACATGTATTTTAAATTAGTCAGTTGTCAGCAGTATCAAGTGTTTCTCATTTAACTTTTTAGTTAACCCATAAATTAAACAAATAAATACCTATATCGAAAACATATGAGGAGCAACACATGCTAGGAAATAATTCACAAAACAAAATGTTCAGCCCTGATGTATTAACTAAAGGTAAGAAAGCAGGACGCCCAAAAGTTCTTACTGATGAACAAATTCAAGAAGCACAAAAGCTTCGTGATCAGGGGTATACGTTAGACTCTATTGGTAACGCATTTGGTGTTAGTCATATGACTATTGCTCGCGTTACACATAAGTAAAATACTAACTGTGATAATTCGTTTTATCACTAACCGTGGTTAGACAGAAGAGCCCCGATCACAGGGCTTTCTTTGTCACTATCAGTTACAGCATTTCTAGTGCGAATTTGAATTCAGGTGTGCATATTTCGTATTCGTTACCTAACAGATCATTCACACCCGTAGTAATATCTTTACCTGCTAGATACCATTCCTCTGATAGTATGCTTCCATCATTGTTATACTTGATCAAAGCTGGACCATCTAATCGATGTTTATGGTCATCTATATACCACATCTTCACAGCTAGTTTTCCATCTAAATTATGATATATAGCAGCTGGCCCATCTATGCGGTGTTGTTTTCCATTTTGATACCATTCCTCTCGATCAGCACAAAATTTCCAATTATTATAAATCACAGCTGGACCATCTACGCGATGCAGGTCTCCATCTTGATACCATATCTCTACAACTATTTCGCCACGATTATCATAATGTATATCAGCTGGTCCCCCAACGCGATGTTGCTTTCCATTTTGATACCATTTATGAATACTTCCTTTTCCGTTTCGGTCATACATGATCACTGCAGGTCCATCGATACGATGTAAATCTGCGCCTTTTAGCCATTGTTTACAATCTAAACTACCATCATTGTTTTTCATGGTTTCTATAATAGTGCCATCTAGTTGATCTTCGGTTTCAATAATTTTAGTAGCCATTACTTCAGGGCTTAGTGTTGGTCTAGTCATTTGTTGTTCCTTATTTTTGAGTTTTGACTTGTTGATTTCAACGTTGAACAATATACCTAAGTATTAATGCTTCGCCTAGTGTTTATTTTAATTTAAACTCAATTAAAACAACCACTTACGCATGAACTTCAAGTGGGTTAACTTAATATTATAAGTAAGATGTATACTTTTTAAAAAAATAGATCCAAAAGAACTAACATAACTATATAAGTCGACATATGAGGCTGTATATTACAAAACTGCGATATAATACTCCTGATGGATTGCCATTTATAAAGAAAAATAGGCAGATGCTCCTATACGTTAAAATAATATTGTTTTTCTTTATGTTTTGGCTTGTTTTTGTTGCGAGCTGTAATGAAATATACGTTTTTTGTAGTTACTCAGCGCATGTAAATAAATGCAGCTAGTTACACGGAGGAAAACAGACTTTAACCATTTAGTATTAGTTTATCTATTACTTTATCTGTCTTTTTACTTAAAACAGGTTCCAAAATGTTATACGCATTTAATGCCATGAACCAACTGGAAACTCAATACTTAAATCCGTTTTAGTCTTAAATCCTCTTAATATCTCTGCTTCATAACTCGTCATATCTTTCATTGTATTAGCCCTAACGATGTATTTCAGATATTGCTGAAATATTTATGAAATAAGAGCTTAAAAGTAGAAGGAGATCTATCTGGCGCGGTCGACTTGCTGGCGCAACTCACGCTCTTTCTCTTCAAGAAGTCCAGATGTCGAAGAGCAGAACAAGGCTCAGTTCTTTTACTGTCGTAATGATTCTCTGAAGAAGTCTTTTGTTGTCGTGCGCCGCCAGCCACGAGCGAAGCGAAGTGCCCGAAGGGGACAACACCCGCGCTATCTTTCCAGTCTTTTATTATTAGTCTCTTCACTGCTCTTCACTAATCCCTCCAGATGTTAGTCCCTGTTATGTCCCGATTGCGAAAGCAAGCAATACTCTGTCGCATACCAAGGAACGAAGTTCCGAAGGAAAAGACGAAGGTTTTGACTTATATAAGTATTTGTTTGAAAAACAAGTGCTTGTGTGACGTCACTGAAAGTGTGAGTGACACAGATAAAGTAATATTATAAATAGCCAGTAAGAAAGTGCTATAGTTGTGTATTTCTATCGGGTTACGCATGATAAACAAGTGATCACTGTGATATTTTAGTAATTCAGCTTTAAAAAATACACTGGAATACACAGAAGCATTTTTACACTATTACAGCACCAAATACACTGCTTTTACTAAATACACTGTAGAAACAAAGAAATAGTGTATTTGTTCATACGATCATCACTATAAATTGTTATAATATAACATAAGCGCACGGAGGCATAATATGAACACTCGAACAACTAAGATCTTTATAAACGATCATAATACTGAAATAGATAAAACCACATTTTTAGCAGGAACTATTAGTGGTTATATGACCATAACATTGCAAGATGAAGATGATGTAACCGCAATATCTACACAGCAATATTTTATCAACACCACGCAACCTACACTAGATATTCTCTCATACTGGCGCGCTGGCTACATTGGTCGTTATGAGTCATACAAAGCATATTACAAAGCAGAATTTGAAAACGTGCAAATCAAACGCGGCAATATCGTTAAGAGTATTAACGGTGGCAAAGGTAAAAAAGTTGTAGCTTGTTGGATTGCAGCTTATGACAAAGACATATTAGCATTCGAAGTGCATTATCCATCTGGTGGTATCTTCCGTGCAACTGATATTCACATGGGCGTTAATCATCTAGAACAACGCGCAACAGACTCTATACCGTGTAATAAAATAACTGACGATTTAGCTCAATATCCATTAGTGGCAATGAGCACACCAAAAGAAAAAGTAACACATCGTCGTAAAGGGATGAAGCTATCAATTGAAGATGAAGCAACTATATTAGACCTGCTAAAAAACTCCAACATAAAGCAAAAAGCTATAGCTGAACGCTTTGGTGTTAAACCTTCGTATATTACGAACAAAAAAACAAAATGGAAAAGTGAAGGCAAACTATAAATTATCACCCCAAGTATTCATCTTAATCTAAATTGTTGTCCAAGCTAGAATATAATTTATTAAGATTATGGTGTAAGCACGCTGCAATCAAAAGTTGAGACCTTTTTATTAGTAATATTGAGGTGAATCAACAATACTAGCTAATATCTATTGTAAAACAGTATGTTAAGATGTAACTTGAACGAGTTAGATTAACCACAGCATTTTGTTGATTTTATATAGTTTGGAGTAAAAATGATTTTAGATAATGAGTCTGTAAAGATTCACTATGATGGTGAAGGTGAACGGATTAAGTCTCATCAAATGAAAGCATCCTTTGTATCAGGAAGCATCAAGGCTATCGAAACTATATATCTAGAATCATACAAAGAAGCAAATAAAATTTATCAATCAAAAATTAGCACAGAAGTTATGCTCGAAGGGGGGTTTTGCGAAGGTTCGCTCTGGTGGCTAATGAAGCTATTCAATAGTGAATCGGAATCACAACAATCACTTCAGGATAAGCCAGTTTATAGTTCAGTAACAAATGCTGTGAGTAGAGTCATAAACCTATTAAAACAGATGGATTTATCGACTACAGAAATTGTGATAAAAAACACATCTGATGGTTATGAAATTAACGTTGATGGTGAGCATGTTATTTTAGATGAATTACAATGTGCTATTTTAACTAACCCTAAGATTAGAGCCGCCTTAAGTGATTTAGCAATGCCGTTAACTGAAGATGGTATCGATAAGTTAACAATTACTGATGGTCCATTAAAAGAACCATCAGTAATTGTTAACAAAGAGCAAAAAGACAATTTAATAATAAAGCGTAACCACAAACATATAATAGAAGAAGGAGAAATTGAAGGTTTTTATTATATTGATACTTTAAGTTATAATCCAAAGTCAAAATGGAAACTAATTTCTTATGATAATCCTACAATAAGTATTATTGTTTTGATTACAGATCCTAAGTTTCTAAAACGTGTTTCAGATAATGCAGAGACTTTTTCAAAAGATGACTTGCTTGAAGTGAAAGGAACTTGGTATAAAGAAAAAACTAAGCTGACAGGAAAATGCACTGATAATTACACTATAATCGAAGTAAAGGAACATATACCTGCTGAGGATCGGCAATGGAAGCTATTATAATATTCTTTATATTTTTAGTAATCTTTTTTACTCTTTGGTATTTAAAACCATTGATAGTTCATAGGCTAAAGACGAAAAAAATAAAACTTGTGCTTATATCTAAAGACGGAAAAGAAAAAGTAAACACTTTATATCTTTATCATAACGACCCATTATGGAAGGCAATAAAGATTCATCAAGGTGTTGAAAATGAGCAATGAAGTGCCAACACCTAATAAAGGGATCAAAAAATCTGATGTATTCACTAGTGTTACATTGTCAGGTTTTCTAACGTTTATACTATTAACATGGTCAAAAACGTTGGAAAGTTCTGACTTTTTGCATCCTTATATAACAGAACAAACTATTTCATTTTTAACCGGTATCACTTCTTTTTTACTTACTTTATTATTTTCATTTATTCGATATGAAGTAAGCTTTATTGTTAATAGAAGAGAGTATACAACAAAATTAAAATTTTTAGACGAGTTGATTGAAATCGCACCATTTCAAAATGATAAAATTGAATTAGAAAAACAGAAAAGTGTATTAATTAAACATGCAGCAGATGCCATCGTAAAACAAAAACGATGATTCTGTAAGTAATCCTGTCCAATAATAATTTTTAATATATTCTTTAAAGCGGCATTATAGAATGCATTTATTTTTATTGCCGCTTAAATACGTTGGCTTCGACTTATACTACTTCAATTGACCAAGGAAATGCTAGAATTTTTAATTTTTGGTTGTTTCCTCTGAATTCTGTCCCACTCACCTTTCAGCATATTTTTCACTAAACCTTGTAATCTTTTTAGCTTAATATCGATTTCATCTATATTTTTTTCGGGAAGGTTTGTCCTATCACCCAATGTAATGTATGAAACTAAAAGTGCAATCAGTTCAGTAATTTTCTCATCTTCAGTATTCTTATTAGGGTTTAACATTAACAATAACTTAGTTTTTTGTTGTAAAACATTAACATGTAATGTTTTAAATTCTTTATATTCATCCTTATATTTTTCAAACTCTTGTTTTGCTTCTCTTTCATGTTTTAACAAATCTTTATAATCATCACTCTTCTTTATCTCTAGTTGTTTAGTTGCTACAAAAAGTCCATGTTCACTTTGTTTAATTTTTTTAGCTTTTATTTCGTAATAATCAATTCGAAGTTTTTCAGCTTTTTTAGTTCGCTGCCAATAATGGAAAAAACCATTTTCAATCTGATGAAAGTCCTTTACCGCAATGATACTACCTATAAAAATGCTTATTTCCTCTCTAAATGTATTAATCCATTTTTGCCTAAATTCATCAATAGTCAGTAAATGAGCCTGTTGATACTGTGTTATAGATAGTTTTAATTGTGTATCTATTTGTTGCTGATTAAGTATAACCTGTGATCCTATTTGTTTATTATTAAGTTTAGTTTGAGCAATTAAGTTTTCTTGGAGGCTTTTAATCTGTGTTTTTGTTTCTTTTGCCAAGGTGAATTTCAAAATCATAAGAGTAATTAAAGCTGATGCAATGACTGAAAATACATTCCCCCAAATTGCAGGATGGTCTGATTTAAGACTGAGGGAAAGATCTACGTCTTGCTCATTTATTTTTTTTGCTTGAGCTAAAGAATTTAAAATTTCCTCTTGTCTTTCATGTTGACGCTTTATTGATTTATTAATGCCTTTTAGTATTTCATGACTTTGAAGAATCAGTTTATCGTTATTATTTATGGAGCTGTTTACTCTTTCACCTAGACTTTCAAGAGCATTTTTTACTGCTGCTACATCTTTATTCAGAGTTTTAATATTATTCTCAATACCATTGACCGTCGCTTCTGGTGCAGCTATCAGGCTAAAAGAAACGAAAAAGAGAGCTAAGATACGTAGATACATTTTTATCCTTGGTAATTATATTTTTACATATTATACCCTTAAGAAATAGCATTGGTAGATAAAAAAATAGCATAGACAATAACTTAAACACGATGAGTTTCTAGTTACACACTACATTGCTAACACTATTACCAACAAAATTATTAAGTTATTAATAAATACAATGTCAGAAGCAAGGAAGCTTCAGAGTTAAAGAACTCTACTTAACAATGAAAGGAATCATTATGCTAATGAGCTTAAAACCGTGTTGGTCTTTATACAAAGAAATGTATATAAACGGAACGCTAGAAAATTATAAAAATAATGTTCAAGAATGGGCTGCATCAGCTAACGCAAAACGACAAACTGAATTTACATTTGAAATAAATGAAGAAGATAAGGCACCAGCAGGATTCAATGCAATGATGCTAGCTATCCCGATCAAACAAGATCACAGATCAACAACAGAAATATTAATTGAAGAAGAATACTTTCATACAACAGCGCATTCAGAAAAATTACAAAATGCACTCGACAACATATTAAATATTATTAATACAAAGTGATATAAGCTCATGGATGAGTTAAATGAATATGTTAACTAAATAATTACATAGAATACATGTTTAAAACCACTACCACGGAAGGTAAATATTATGGCTATTACAAATATAATCAACGTAATCGAAAAAATTAAACAGTTAAAAGCAAACAGAATCGCTAACGAACAGATCGCTGTTAAAGAGCTAACATCAGGTTACTCAGTTGATCTATCGGAAGCATGGGAAATGTTAAACACCTTGGCAATTAAATCAAAAGTAATATGGGACGATATTAAAGGCGGTAAGCAACAAGTCCAAAACAGTTATAACGCTAATTTCGCAGGACATGCCGGTGAGCTAACAGCAATGACGTATTACATGACGAAATGTAAAAACGTAGAAGCTCCTGACTTGAACGCTTATATGCAGGACATACCAGAAACGAGTGTATACGACTTGATTGCAGATGGCTGTAATATACAGGTTAAGTGCATTAGTAAGCTTCAATCAAGTAGATTTCAAGTGACTACATATAACATAAATAAATACTCAAATGATGGCACTGATGAAGTGTGCTTCGTCTACGTAGATAAAGAAGCAAAGATAGGTTATGTATACGGGCTATCAACACCTCAAGGCATGTTAGCTGATAACTGTATTGAACCAAACGACCAAGGAAAGTCGTGTTTCTCGGCCCGCAATGTTCTGCACTAGTAACACTGCTTCTTGTGCTCCTTAAATACATAAAAGGAGCACATATGACAACACCAAAACAACTAAAAACAAAAGACATCAATTCTATACGTGAACAAATGCTTAAAGCACAAGGTAACAAGTGTCAGCTATGCAAACGTTCAACTACTGAAGTAAGACGCACATATCATATCGACCATGCCCATTCTGGCGAACCATTCGAACACCATATACGTGGGATCTTATGCCCTATATGCAACACTTCTCTTGGTGCTATTTGGAAAAAATTAATCAGATCAGGCCTAGTTAATGAACTAGGTGTAGATGCTGCAATTGAGTGGCTAGCATCAGCTGCTAGCTATTATCAACAAGATTACTCAATGAATGACTATCACCCTAATAGAATTAAAGACCAAGCTAAAGCCTTCAACAAACTGACTAAACCGAATCAGCTCAAGATGCTTAGTGACCTTAGTATCGATATACCAACAAAAGCCGCTAAAAAAGACCTTATCAAGTTATATAAGAATCATCTTAGACAATAATACTATCTTCCTTATATTTTTTAATGGTAACATCAAGGCGTTGATATAAAAGGTGATTAGGATGAAGTCTACATTTAAACATTTTCATAATCTGTCGTCTGATACTCTGATTGAGTCTTGGCAAAGTGATAAAACAATGTTTGTATTTGATACAAATGTATTGTTGAACCTTTATGGTTATGCAGCTCAAACCCGCGATGATTTTTTTAAAATATTAGCCATATTAGATGATCGACTTTGGCTTCCTTATCATGTTGGGCTCGAATATCAACGTAGACGCTTGGATATTATAAAAAGCGAAAAAGCTATTTTTAGTAGTATTGATAAGAATCTAGATAAAATTCAGAAAATTTTTGATAATGATTTTACGCAGCTTGCCTTAAAACGTCGTTTTCCAAAACTTTTTGAAAGCACTAACAAACTGCAAAAAGACATACATAAAAACATTATTGATTATAAAAAATCGGTTTCCTATTGGGATAAATCCCAGCCTTGTGTTAAGTCTCATGATCCAATACGCAATCGAATTAATGATTGTTTCGATGGCCGTGTCGGTGAAAAACCCGATGATCAAGCATCGCTAGACAAAATTTATAATGAAGGTAAAGATCGATACGAAAAAAGAATTCCTCCGGGTTTTAGTGACGCAGGAAAGTCACAAAATAAGAATGAAACACACTTTTATTCTGATGGTTTGTATTATGAGAGGCAGTATGGGGATTTAATCCTCTGGAAACAGCTTCTAGAAAAAGCTAAAGATGAAGGTATTGAATCAGTAATTTTTGTAACTGATGATGCTAAAGAAGATTGGTGGTATAAGCTAGACTCTAATGGCAATAAGCAAATTGGTCCTTTAGCTGAATTACAAGCTGAAATTTATAGAGAATCAAAGATCACCGCTTTTCATATGTATAGCACATCAGCATTTTTAACCGATGGAAAATCCCACCTTGCAGTAGATGTAGAAGAAAGCTCTATTGAGGATGCAGATGTAAGGCAGACTGACGTAGCCCATAATAAGAGCCTCTTCGTGGAGAAAATTACTTACAATGATAGTGATGAATCAAATGAAGAATATCTGTCATTAGTAAACAGAATCGTAAATAACCGAATACATCAGCCTGATGTCGAAAAAGACAAACATTCTGAAGATATGAACATATTCTTGAGTCAGATCTACGAAAAAAACATCCATAGAATGCTTAATAACAAAGATGATTATGATGAAGTTAAGATAGAAAATGAGTTGAAAAAACTTGAACGTATTATTGGGCGTGATTCAAATAAATACCAAAGTTTATTGGCAGAATATATTTTCTGAGATATTGAACTGTAAGTTCTCAACAGCAAACTTCAGATTTTAACTTTTGAAATATAACGTTTAATCAATCATATAAATGAAGCCACTACATATAGTGGCTTTTTGCGTTTTTATTATCTGATAAGTATTAGTAGCTCAACAACAAAAGGAGGAGCTATGAAACACTTATTACTATTTTTTATATTACTACTTGTGCCTATGACTGGCTGCCAAGCTGTGTCCGCTGCGGCAAGCTTTTTACTACCTGATACCCCAACAATTTCGGCTGAAGCTAACATTGGCGATAATAGCGTAAATACTGAAGTTCAAAAGACAAAGCAAGAAGCTGTCTCTATTGATGAAATCGACGGTGAAAATGTCATTATAAACTCAGAAGTTACACAAGCATCTGTAACAAAATCGACAAGTTTAGATAATGCACACGCTAATCAAATAATTCAAAATAACAGCATAAATCCATTTTTGTGGATATTAATAGGTTTACTCATTGACCTTAACGCGCTCATTAAATCAATAAAATCAATATTTGTTATACGCTAATAATCACATAGCACTAATTCTTTCCTCTTAAAGTAGGGAGCTCCTTCCTATCAGCAGGCGTTAAATTACATATATCTAATCCAATCTATATTGCTTTAATCGTATAAGTCACATTGTTATGGTCAACTCAAATCGGACACTTGCTTAAGCTACCTTTCTTAACATTTGTTGCTCAAATTCCATCGGACTCATAAAAGTTGGTAGGGTTCCACTTCGTTACACAGCATAGCCAACTTTTATGAGTCCGACTTTAAAATAATGTTACGTTTATACTTTACCAACAGACCAAGCCCATCGTTTACCAACAGCGATAAAAAATTTTCCACTAACATTATTGAGTTTGAAGATGCTTTTCATTTGATATTTTAACCACTCACGTAATTCGGTAGAATTGTCAAAATCGTCTGATTCAAATTCTGCTACAAAAGTATTACTTGGCAACTGTGTTTCATTAGCCTTCCGCCCTTGAATATATTTACCGAAGTCAATTTGATCTAAACTTCGATGTATTCTTGGGTAAACAGATGACTTAGCATGATTAAGATCAAAAGTAATTGTTACAAAATAACTCAATAGAAACTCTCCTTGTAAATAGTCGTGATAGACTGCCTGTAACCAAACTGGCCCCACACAGATCCGGAAGTGTGGAATATGAAATACTATTTAAACATTTTCCTTCATTAAATAGCGCCCGTAAGAGATATAGCATGATTCAATTTTTTTCTGAATATGACTTATTTTATTTTTTATTTCTTCCTTTTCTGATTCAGAATCAGTGGAAACTAAAGCTTGCTCTAGCTCTGCCTTTGTCACTCTAAGTGGCCTAGCATTCTCATCTGCTTCTTCCTCAACTATTTTTAAGCGTCTTTCTCTTAAACCGTCTCTTGCCGAATAAAACATATATACCTCTTTTAACTTAAAACTGATTGGTTTAAACAGTATTAAAAATAACTAACTATCAAATTAAATATTTTTAAATTAATAACATTGAACATCAATATTTAATCCTATAACGCTTGATTATACATGTTCTAAAATAAACCTAAAATCACGTTCATTAGATTTTGCTGTTAGTTCAATTTTGGGATTAGTTTCAATAATGTCTCTAAAGCCTTTACTTATACTAAAAATTTTAGGTTCAACATCATCTGTTTTACATTCTCCAAACACTATTCTAAATTCGTTTTGATATGAAAAATTAAGAGTTTTCTTGTAAATTGAATCACCTAAAATTGGGTAATCTTCGTATTCCACTTGCTTAGCTTGAAGGTCAACACCTAGTGAATATTTGATTCTATCGATCATTTTATGTGAATTTTCAGGGTTAACAAAAATATAATATGGACCGAATTCTTGTTTTAATTTTTTAAAATTGTCAATTAATGTATCGAATGTTTGATCGTCTTTAGGAAAATTAAGAACTGTCCAGCACTGAATCCAACCGTCAGCCCTGCCTGAGCGAATTATAAAATTAGATACTTTACCAACACTTTCTCCCGAAACTTCCATTTCCCATTCAGGATCATTACGCACCGCTCTAAGACTGATATGGCAAGATTCATTTCTATCGGAAATCCCAGGTGCATCGGCAAGCCGATAATACTCGGGAGTATTACAATATAATTTCCCATCTAGAAACATTTCTAGATGGGAAATTTCCCTGAAAAATTTTACAAGCCCTATATATTGTCCAGCTTCAAGTGACAAATTAAGCTCCTTTATGTATACGCAACATTAAATAGTTTTACGTTTTATTTTTAATGGATAATTCATATTCTATTTTTTTAATTTCTCTATTATTTCTAAATTTGTTTGTTCATTATTATGTTCGATTTGGACTTTAATCATAAATCCTGACGCGATAATGCCGCCACCTAAAGACGCTATTGAAAAAGATGATATTTGCTGCATTAAGTCAATGTTACGACTTAGGTCTTTATCAGGGAAAAATGTTTGAAATAATTCAGAAATGTCGTTAATAATTGCTGCAAAAATACAAATACTAAAGCCCAATAAAACCAAATAATGAGCTCGACTAAAAAATTTATGACTTGGAAAAAAATATATAGCGAAAACAAATAAAAGAAGAAAAACGATTCCGTAAAAAAAAACCATCATAAGAACACCTTAACAGCTAACACTTACCTAACCGGACAGCTCCGTTTTTTAGAGTAAACTAAAAATCATATCCAATTGAGTATATTAAAGTTGATTATTATCCACAAGGAAAACGGTGATGCTTTTTGCAGAAGTGTGATTGCATTTACGTAAATAAAACAACGCTGTATATAGCTGGTCATCTTGTTAAACCAATTAGAACTAAATATGTTATCGAAATACAAGAAAGGAACAACAAATGAAACAACCTGCAAGCATATGCGGCTACCCTAGCTGTAAGCAAATAGCTACTAACAAAGGACGTTGTGCTGCCCACCAGCGCGAAGAACGACCAAAAGAACATAGCAGAACATCTACTACACGTAATAACGATATCTACAACTCAGCGAAATGGAAGAAACTAAGACACAAGAAATTCTTAAATAATCCATTATGCCAAGACTGCTTAGAATTAAACATTACAACGCCAATGGATTGTGTAGATCACGTTAAAGAAATTACTGATTATCCAGAGCTGGCTTACACATACTTAAATTTGAGGTCGCTCTGTTATTCATGCCATGCCATAAAAACCGCACGTGAAGCTAAATACAGAATACATCCAAAAGAGCTAACAACGAATGAGTTATTCAGGACGTTTGGCATTAATAAATAAAATAAACAAGGAAGTAATGTTTATGGATATAACTACGGTGTTATGGATTTTCGGAATAGTAATAACTGGTGGTTCGTCAATAATTGGGTGGTATTGTTCTTCACTTAATAAAAGATTAGAAAAGCATTCCGATAAATTGGAAGACATGTCAGTTACGTTTTCAGTTGGATTAACTAAGATTGAAGGCCAACTCAATTCAATCTTATCTATAATGGCAACTAAAGACCACTTATCTGATATTGATAAAGAACTAACTCAGCAGATTACTGATGTTCGTGGAGAGAAACCAGTCCGATGGATGAGTCCGATGGAAATATTCAACAAACAACAAGGTGAATAACATTTTTATACCACAACACATAAACGGAGCTGTATTCGCCTATAAGGCTAAAGCTTACATGTTCAACTTAGATGAAGATCAGAATATGCTGTTCTTTGATGCTATTACTGATAAGTATATAGATGATGCCGAGTTGTCTACTGCTTTACTTATGGAACTAATAAAGCAATCGGATAAGTAACGATGAGATAGCAAGCTTCAATGCAGTCATCCGAGAAGTAAGAGATACAACTGGTATTATGTTCAGGTGAGATTTGTAACACATATAATACGCAAGGTGACATACGTCTGTCATAACCAATAGCACGAGTAATAAGAAAGATACAGTGATGCTATCTATGACTATCACGCACAGTTAGTCGTATCAGCTCTAAATACACTATTGAGAGCTGAGTGCAGGGGGTAACCCTTTTATAATCAATTGCTTAATTATACAGCGCACCCTTAGTGCAATTTACACGACAATCATTTTTCAAATGAACTTCCCCTGAGCACTTCCTACTACAAAACAGTATCAACTTCCCCTTAAATCATACTATAACGCATTGAACTTAGCTTTTATGTGTCTTTTTGCGTCTCCGTAACTAAATGAAACCATTAGGAAACCCATCCATAAATAAAAGATAACAACAACGGAGGTATCACATGAGTGACCCAAAACAGCAAAGCATATCAACCCTCAAAGGTGCTCCTAAAAGTATGCACAAACATCCTGACTCGGATATGTTTTATCAAGACTTAATGAAAGCATCAGAACTAGCTCAAACAGGCACCGCATCTGACAAACTAGCCGCAGCACAAGCAGCAAGTATCTATGCAGTATTCAAAGCAGCAGAGCGAGACTTGTATGATGAGGAAACAGGTGAGTTTCAAGTAACCATCTTACAAGAAGGTGATAAAGGTCAAGACCGTATGGTTCAGAACCCAGCCTTTCAAGTATACCAAACAACACAAAAACAAATTCAAGGTTATCTATCCGAGTTTGGTCTAACCCCAAAAGCTCGTAAACAAGTTGAGAAACTCCAAGCAGAAAAAGAGAGTGCGTTACTAACATTCCTTCAGAACGGAGAGTAACAATGGCTTATATGACTCCGCCAAAGAAGTATAAGTTTCCTCGAGTCAAGCCAACTGAACAATCATATAAACAATGTCATAAGTATTGTTATCAGGTTCTAGATGGAACTATTGCTTCAAATAAATGGATAAAACTCGCAGCAGAACGACACTTCAAAGACTTAGAAAAATCTAAAAAGAAAGATTACCTGTATGAGTTTGATAATAATCGCGCACAACGCGCTATTGATTTCTTTAAGTTTCTCAAACACACAAAAGGTGAACTAGCACGAATACGCGCTCCTTTTGAACTTATGCCGTGGCAACAATTTATCGTTGGTTCTATTTTTGGTTGGGTTACTAAGAAGAAACATAAAGTTACTAATAAACAAACTCGTAGATTCAAAACAGCAGAGGTATTTGTTGCTCGTAAGAATGGTAAAAGTTTATTAGCGTCAGGTATTGGCTTGTATATGCTACTCGCTGATGGCGAATCAGGTGCAGAGGTATACTCAGCAGCAACTACACGTGATCAAGCAAAAATTGTATTTGATGACGCTAAGGTAATGCTCAACAACTCTGATTTAAAAGAAGTAGCAACAGCATATAAAACAGAAATATCCGCACCTGGATTAAACAGTAAATTTAAACCACTTAGTTCTGATGCTAATAGCCTAGATGGACTAAATGTTCACTGTGGGCTCATCGACGAGATCCATGCGCATCGCACAAGGGATGTATATGACGTAATTGAAACAGCAACAGGTGCAAGAACACAACCACTTATATTTGTTATATCAACTGCTGGGACAATCCTTGAAGGTATTGCTACTGAGCTATGGAAATATGGTGAATATGTTTTAAATAATATTATCGATGATGATAGTTTATTTGCATGTCTGTATACGTTAGATGCAGGTGATGATTTCACTGATCCAGAGAACTGGCTTAAAGCAAACCCATGCTTAGGTGTTTCAAAGAAAGTAGAAGACATGGAACGTCTATGCAAGAAAGCAAAAGCAATGGTATCTGCTCGTGGTAATTACCTCACTAAGCATTGCAATATATTTGTATCATCAACTGACACTTGGTTGGATATACAACAAGTTCAAAAATGCATAAAAGATATAAAACTAGATGATTACTTAGGTAAGGAATGTTATATCGGATTAGATTTAGCACAAAAGCTAGATTTAACGTCTATGTGCCTTATCTTCCCAACTGATGATGGTGGTATTGATGTGTTCTTTAGGAACTATATACCTGATGGATCACTCAGTAAAATCACCGCACAATCACAACAACAGTATGATAAATGGAGCAGAGCTGGGTTTCTTGAAATAACAGATGGTGTCGCAACTGACTTTGATTATATAAAGAAAGATATACGCCAATTCTGTGAGATGTTTGATGTGCAACATGTTGGTTATGATACTCATGTAGCTACTCAGCTAGCTGGTGAATTATCAAACGATAATATACCAATGGTTGCTGTTGGTCAGTCCATGGCTAACCTATCAGAACCAAGCAAAGAACTTGAGTTATTAATCGCAACCAAAAAGCTAAGTTATAACGGTGATAGTGTCTTTGAGTGGTGTTGTTCAAACGTTCATATATACACAGATGCCAATGAAAACATCAAACCTATAAAAGAAAACAAATCATCTAAAGACAAGATTGATGCTGTGATTGCATTAGTTACTGGCTTGAGTTTATGTATCTTAAAAGAACCTAAGAAACAGTCTGTTTATGAAACACGTGGTCCTCTTTTCCTCTAGTTTTCCTTCAAAATCCTGCAACTAAATACTTCAAGTAACCACTCCAAGATTACTCCTTATAAAAATAATAACAAAGGACCTAAAATGATTTTAGACAAATCGGGCAACTTGCTCACTAGTGAAAAATCATTTTCTAACTTCAGCAATGACTTCAGTTTTATGTATGGTGCTCAAACAATAGCAGGTATTGATGTATCACCTGCTTCAGCACATAAACATGCAATCGTATACGCTTGTATACGTGCTTTATCAGAAAGCATTGGTCAACTTCCAGTTCGACTATATACATATGATCCAACAGGTAACCGAACATTAGCTAATCGCTCACATCCGATGTTTAAGGTGCTAACTCAAGCACCAAATGACTTTCAGACGTGGCAAGATATGTTAGAAATGATAGTAACTCACCTCAATTTAGATGGTAACTTTTATGCTGTTATCAATCGAAACACAAGAAATAAAAACAAAATTGTTCAATTTATTCCTATCCCAAATCCAAGTGCAGTATCAATCACAGTTAAAGCTGGACGTTTAACGTATGACATCCCACAAGATGCAATAACAGGGCTATCTAAAACTAAATTCACTGCTGATGAAATACTACACATTAAAGGCCCTTCGACTGATGGCTTTATGGGTGTTTCACCTATTAGACATGCACCTAAAGCAATTGCATTAAGTATGGCGGGTGAGCAACACGGTGAAGAGTTCTTCAATAACTCAGCTACGCCTAATGGTTATCTTTCAACACCTGATGAACTTAGCCCTGAAGCAGCTGAAAGGTTCTTGAATGCTTACAACGGAAATATGCAAGGTCTACGCAACTCAAGCAAAACTGCGTTATTTGAAGGTGGTATGAAATGGAACAGTATTGCTGTTAATAACAGAGATGCTCAGTTCTTAGAAACACGCAACTTCCAGAAAACAGAAATATGTTCTATTTTCCGAGTCCCACCACAAATGGTATTCCAAGAAGCAGACGTAAAATACTCAAATGTTGAACAAGCTATTTTAAGTTTTCATCGTGATACGTTAGTTCCGTTAATGACTCGTATTGTTAATAAAATCAACTTACACCTAGATGCTGATTTAGAAATTGATTTAGATGACAGACATTTGTTACGTGGTGACAGTAAAACTCAAGCTGAAGTGCATAGTGCTTTATTCAAAATGTCTGCAATGACAGTAAATGAAATCAGATTAAATTCTGGACTTGAAGCTATTGACGGCGGTGATGTATTAGCTATTGCAACTAACAATACGACACTAGGCCAACTTACTGACTTGGATCAAATCCAATCATTGAACATTCAAAATATCCCACCAGCACCAACTCTTCCTGAGGCGTAATATGAAACAAAAACAAGTTAAGTTCGAAGTAAAAGCTATCGATACAGATACTGGTTATTTCGAAGGCTACGCAAACACATTTAATTTTGTAGATTTTGCGGGCGATGACACTCAAAAAGGTGCTTTTTTAGCAACCATTCAACGTCATAAAGAAAACAACACAATGCCAGCAATGCTTTGGCAACACAAGCATGACCAACCTATTGGTGCTTGGGATGAGATGTATGAAGATGATCATGGGCTATACGTAAAAGGGCACTTTACTTTAGGTGTTCAACAAGCTGATGAAGCATATGCATTAATGAAAGATAACGCTATTAGTGGGTTTTCTATTGGTTATTCTGTTGTTAATGAAACATATGACGCCAAAACAGGTGTTAATTACCTTAATGAAGTAAATCTACTCGAAACCAGCATAGTTACTTTTCCATGCAACGATCAATCACGAGTTACTGTTGTTAAATCACTTATTGATAACAATGAAGTGCCTACTGAACGTGAAATGGAAAAAGCTCTACGTGAACTAGGACTAAGCCGCAAACAATCAAAATCATTCCTTGCAGATGGCTATAAGTCATTCCTCCCACAAGAAACTCCCACTGAAACCTCAATTCCAGCTGAACTAAATAATATTGTAGAAACAAAAGCAGCCGAAGAGTTACTTAATCTACTAAGGAATATAAACAAATAACAATAAAAATAAATGCTTATGTTTAACGAACACTAAAAACCATTTCTAAATTACTCCTAATTATTTAAAAAATGAAACCGCCCTCCGTGGCACATAACAAGTCGAATAATCGACGTAAAAACAAGTATAAAAATACGGAAACCCTACCTCAAATGTAGATCAATTAGCGGGATGCTATGCCATCAATAACTAACGAAACACGCTGGATGCTGTTGCGGTCGTTATGCATTTCTTAAATTTCCTTTCTTATACATCACACCTACCTAAAGGATTCAATGATGGACCAAAACGAACTTTTCGAACAACTTTCAACTGAAGTTACTGCAATGAGTGAAAAACAAGTTGCTGACTTGGCTGAAGTTAAACAATCCGGCTTAGATGCAATCGCAGACGCCGCTACTAAAAACAGTGAAATTGTTGAAAAACAAGCAGCTGAACTAATCAATTTACAAACTCAAATCTCTGATCTTTCTGATCAACAAGCAAAAGGTAATTTCTCAATGGAATCAAACGCAAAAACTTTCGACCTTAACGCTGAAGTTAAGTCTCTTACATTAGCTAACCCTTCACAAGACATCCTGTCTAAAGGTTTAACTACTGCTGATCAAGCATCTGCTGGTGTTACAATCCGCACTGCATACGCAGCTGGTATCGTCAAACCATTACGTGAAAACTCTGCATTCTTATCACGCATAGCTCACCAATCAGTAGCTAACGAAGATTACAAACGTCTTGTTAAAACAGGTGATGCCGAAATGCGTTGGGGTGGTGAAAACGTTTCTAACTCTGCACTGGGTAACACTGGTGTTCAATCTTACGCTGAAGTAACTGGCACATTTGGTAAAGCTGAAGCTTATCCTTTTGTTACAAGCGAAATGGTTAATGACTCAGCGTTTGATCTAGTATCTGAACTTTCAGAATCTGTTATTGCTGAAATCGGTGCTGGTGTTAATAAAGCTGCATTGAACGGTGATGGTGTTAAGAAACCTCTTGGTTTACTACAGCGCACAGCAGGTGCTGCGCACGAAGCATTTAGTGCTTCAGAAATTGGTGCTTCAAACGCATTACCATCAACAACTGCTAACACAGTTAAAGCTCTACGCAGTATTGTTCGTAGTGTAAAAACTGGCTATCGTGCAAACGCTGTTTGGATGATGAACGAAGAAATGCGTGATGCAATTGCTGGTAAAGTTTATTCAGATGGTCGTAGTATCATCAATGAAGACGTTACGGAAATGCCAGATGGCAAACTGTTAGGTAAAGAGATCGTAATTGATTCAGAAATGCCTAATGGTGTAATCGTATTTGGTGAGTTAGCTAAGGCGTTTACTTTCTTAACTGTTGAAGGTTTAGTTGTTCAACCAAATCCATATGTTGCTCCGGGTAACGTTCAATACTACCACTCACTACGTGTGGGAACAATTGTGAATGACGTTCAAGCAATCGTGATCGTAACATTGAAAGCAACTGCTTAATTTTATAAATCAACAAAGCTAGCAGTGCAATGCTGCTAGCAATTAAAAGGAGCAAAATATGTATAACATCACGTATACATCCTCAGATTGCCCTGTTGAATTATATGACGTCAAGAACCATCTACGCATTGACCACGATGAAGATGATTATTACTTAAATGACTTAATTCATGCCGCAGTCTTACTAGCTGAACACCAAACAAATCGACGTATCCGCTTTTCAACAGTGCAAGGCTATCTTGAACAAGCAAAAGGATGTGTTTTCCTCCCATACGGAAATACGAAAGTCGTTGGTATTCAAGTTAATGAGCAACTTCTAACACTACCAACTGATTATGTTGAAGATGCAGACAGAATTGTTTTTAGACGAGAATTTAAAGATGTAAGAATTGATTTTGATTGTGGATATAAAACAGCTGATTTACCAGCTGATATAAGACACGCATTATTAATGCTTGTCGGCACAATGTATGAAAATAGACAAGACGTTACTCAAGGTTTCCAATCATATAAAGCAGCATTCAGCTCATGGGCGTTGCTAAAACATTATAAGATATGGTGATTATATGAACTTTGGTAATTTAAACAACAGAATACAAATCCTCTCAAAACAAACATCAAGAAACTCATTTGGTGAACAAGAAACCATATGGAGCCCTACAGAGACGCTTAGATGCCGTGTTATTGCTAAACAAACAACAAGCACTGACGGTCAAATAACTATTAACGCGACAGAGCTTTCTATTACGTGTCGTTACTCCAATAAAACATCAACTTTATCACCTGAGTCAAAGATTATGTATAACAACGAGTTGTATAACATTGATTCAGTTGTAGATAAATTCCAAACAAAAGTTCAAATCGACATAACTTGTAGTCGTGTCATAGGAGGCTAAATGATCACTTTCTCTATGGAAGGATTCAATGATCTTAATGACATGTTAGCTGATTTAGGCACTGTTCTTGGCAAAAAAGCAACTCGAAAGGCTGCTCGTGCTGCTATGAAACCAGTGCTTGAGGAAGTTATCAAGACTGCTCCAGTTGATAACTTACCAGATGACGTTCACTTAAAAGATAGTTTTAAACTGTCTGTTTCAGGTAGAACTAAAAAACTAGCTAAAAAAGGAAGTGATACTTTCTTAACTGCTTCAGTAAAAACATCAGGTAAAGAAGTCAACAAATATGCTGCTCTAGTTGAATTTGGTAGACAAGATTACTCAACAGTTAGACGCAATGCTTATGGTAAACCAACCAAAGCGTATGAAGTTAACGTTGGTGGCTTTGAATCTAATCCGTTTATGCGTTCTGCATTAGCCAAACATGCTGATCAAGTAGTTGAAACATTCGTTCAAGGGTTGAATGACGAGATTATTCGTATTCAAAACAACCGTGATCGTATCGCTAGTTCTGCTATCAGATGCAAAGAACGTAAAGCTAAGAAATATGCTAATGGAGGCTAACAGTGTTTATCATTGAACAACACATTATTAAGGAAATAGAGCAGCTTACTGGTATGAATTGTTACCCTAACGTTCTACCAGAAGGTGCCAAAAAACCCGCTATTGTTTACAACACAATATCAACTCACTCACATAAAAACTTGAGTGAAATCAAACACCGCTCTGTAACGATACAACTTACGATTATCAGTGATACGTATTCGGCAGCAAAGATATCACAACAAAAAATACATGATTTCTTTGAATACTATGAAAACGACGACAGTTTTTCGTATGTATCAACAACAGTAAATAACATAGTTGATTTATATAAACTTCAACTCAATCAAATAGCTATCGACTTAGGCATCCAATACGTTGTTAAGTAGCTAACTATCTAAACCTATAATAAAAATAACAAAAGGTATAAAAATATGAAATTAAGTTCAGGTAAAGGCTCTACTATGAAATACGCTTCAAACTGGGATGTAGCTACCGCTAGTATTACAACTCAAATTGAAGGTGTAACAGCTCTTAGTGGTTTCGAAGTAAATGTAGAAGTTCAAGAAGCTACGCTTTTAGAAACTGGCGCACAAATGAAAGCTACAACTAACGTAACTTATGGTGATGTTGAAGTTGCCATTCTTGCTGATGGTCTTACTGATCAATGGTCAACATTACACGCTCTAGCAATTAGTGAAACTCCTGTTTCAATCTTGTGTCACTTCTCAACTGGTAAAGGCTATGATGTTGAAGCTAACGCAGTAATTACAAAAGTTTCCCCAGTAACAGAAACAGGTGCATTAAATGCGTATACGTTGACATTGAGCGTTTCAGGTATTCCTGCATTCACTTACACAGCGTAATAAAAAAACCTCCTCTGGATGGGGTTTAGCGGCCCCATTTTTCTTAGAGAATAAACAGAGATAATAATAAAAATAATGAGGAACAAAATTATGGCAAAAGTAAATTTCAAAAAACTACGTGAAGCAGCTAAACCCACTTACAAAACCATTCAAGTCGAGTCACTAGACAACAACGAAGTAACAATCAAAGCACTTAACGTTGTAGAACTAACAAATGTATTTCAAGCAAAGTCAGATGGTGATCGTATGGTCATGGCAGTAATGTTTGGTGTTATGACAGCAAAGAAAGAACGTGAATTTAAAGATAATGACTTCAATGTTGTTGCTGAAATGGATTCAACTGCAATCATCGAAATGGGAACCGCAATCATCGAACTAAGCAACGGTGACAACGCAAAAAACGACTAAGGGCTTTATATCTTAATACCAATCAATGCTTAGATATTATGAGAGTAGCTGATAGATTTAAGCAGTTACCTTCTGTTATCAAAGCCCTACCAAATCATGAATTCCAAGAAATGCTCACTTACATCGACAAAGAACCACAAGGTGCAAGAGCAGATGCATATTATATTGCTAGGCAACTTCAACTTACATATCAACTAAACGCAAAAGACCAAAACAAAATACCATCACTAGAAGATATTATTCCGTGGACTAATCATGAAATGCCACCTGAGTTAATGACTGAAAGTGAACGTGGTGATGTTGAAGATAAAGAAAATTTTGAATTCATGAAACACATTGAAGCTTTACAAAAGCAACAAACCTAAAGGGAGCACTTGCTTCCTTTTTTTATATCTAAAAAACAAGCACAGGAGAATATTATGGCGATTAAAGCAGCAAGCGTTAAGGTTGATCTAGAAGCGAACTCAAGTAAATTTACTGAAGCATTAGATCGAGTTCAACGCAAAGCGCAAACGTCTAGTAATGGGATAATTCGAAGTCTAGGTAACATGGAAGCTAAATCAAAACAGTTTAGTGACAAGATGGCCAAGACTTTAAATGCACCATTCAAAGCGTTTAAGAAACAAATGGCTCCATTTATTATCGCAGCAAGACAAATCAAGAACACACTAAAGAACTTAATGAAACCATTTACTGATTTAGCTAAGAAAATAGCTGGTCCATTTGTAAAAGCTTTTAAAAAGGCAGCAAGTGCAATGCGTTCTTTTAGTGGAATTCTGCGAAAAATAGGTGGGGGTGTAACAGCAATAACAGCAATATTCACAGCTATAACAATAGCATCAAGTAAAGCATCATTAGAAATTAACGCATGGGCTGAAACGCTTGGTGTTGCTTACAAAGAAATGAATGAACTTACATACGCAGCTCAAGTAAATGGTATTTCAATAGATCAACTTGGTGATTCAATGAAAGATTTGAATGCTAAGATCACTGACACTGCTAAAACAGGTATGGGCTCGCTAGCCGACTTCTTCACTGAAATCAATCAAAAAGCATCTGATTGGAATAAACTATCACCAGCAGATCAACTAGTAGAATTTAGTGAACAGTTATCTAAAATGGATGCTGGTTCACGACTATTCTGGGCAGACGAAATTAATGGTGCAATGGCTGAAATGGTTCCATTGTTATCTAAAGGCAAACAATACTTTATTGACATGAGACAAGAATCAGAAATGTTTGGTTCAAGTGTTGGTGGTGTTGAACAACTAAAAGAAATCAATGGCGTATTAGCTCGTATTAAGTATGGCCTACGTAACTTCTTTACTGGTGTAGGTGCAAATGTTGCTCCAGCTATCCTAGAAGCATTTGACTCAGCTATGGTTAATTTCAAAACAAAACTTGAAGCAATGGGTAGTGGTGATGCAGGACTTGGTTTTGAGAAATGGGTAAATGACTTCTCAATAAGTGCTATTGACGGAATGATATCAATGATACAAAACGTAGATGTTGTTATCACTAGTATCAAGACAGCCTTTGATTCAGTTACTAATGTTTTAAATAACATCAAAGATTTACCATTTATGAATGGCAAAAAATCATTAACTGCTTCTGCCCAGTTTGATGGTAATACAGGTGATATTACAAAGGCTGATAATTCTTATAAACTAGTTAAAGCATTCGAACGTAGACGTGATGAAGAGCAAGTAATCTTAGATGGAATGAAATCAGGTTGGAGTGCGTCTGTTAGTGAACAACGTGCATATGATGCACAACAGGCAAAAGTTAAAGGACAAACATATAACATCAGGCGTGAAGCTGCCAACAGTGGCATATCAGCTCGTAATGTTGATGGTGACACTATTAGTGTGAAGTTGCTTGAAAAGTTAAATGACAAGATTGATAGGGCTAATAGAATAGCAGCTGAAAAAACAACATCTACTGAACCCAATAGTTTCGTAACTGCACTAGAAAATACTAAAACTTCTATAAAAACTAAAGCAGCTAGTCCTGATGGGCAAGACGGTGATCATGCAGTTCAACTGTTTAAGCAATCACAAGTTGACGCAGCAGCTGATGCAACTCAAAAAATACATGACACTTTTAACAACGTAGTCGCTGGCAAATTCAAAGGCTCAGTAATCGCACTTGATGAACTTAATTCTGCTCAAGCCAAGTATAAAGCTAAAGCACTTGAAGACTCAGATGAAATAGTTGAAATTGCTAAATGGGAACAGGAACAAATAGAACTCATCAATGCATTCAGTAATCGAAATATTGCTCTTGAACGTAGTCAAACTAAAAAAACTGCATTAGAAACAGACCGTTTATTAGCACTTGAAGGTATTAAACTTGAAGCAGCTGACAAACGCAAAGTTGTTAAAGACAAAGAATCTAAAGATCGTGAAGATGCTAGAACAAAAGCTCAAGAACGCTTAAAGCTTATTACCGATTCAAGTAAAGCAATACGTGATATGAAAGTTAAGTTTGGTCTAGTTGAAGAACAAGATCGAGCAACTATACATAGCAATGAAATGAATGATTTAACTGAAGCATATGACAACAAAATAGCATTGTTGATGTCTGCTCACGTAGTTGAACTTGATTTAGTTAATGAACTCAAAGACGTTAAAATGCAAGCAATGGATGATCTTCGTGCTAAACAAGAAGAACAGAATGAGCTTGATACGTATAGTAATCAAGGCACAATTGAGTCATTCCTTGCGTTAACTAGCGAAAAAGAGAGCATTCTAGGACAACATGCATCTGTTGTTAGTGGTTATAGTAATAAAGATCTGTCTACTGCTATGAAAACAGAAGATGGAAAACTTAAACTTGCTATGGCTGGTGGTTCTCAATTACTTGCAGAAGCAGCCAAAACAAATAAGAAAGCTTTCCAACTTCAAAAAGCAATGAATATTGCTAATGCTGTGATGAATACAGCTCAAGGAGCTACCCGCGCTCTAGCGGAGGGTGGTCCATATATGGGGCCAGCATTAGCTGCAATGACTGTTGCTTTAGGCGCTATTCAGATATCTACAATTTCACAACAGCAATGGTCAGGTCAAGCACATGACGGTATTGATAATATTCCTAATACTGGCACATGGAACCTAGAGAAAGGTGAACGTGTCACTGATAAAAGAACCAATGCTGACTTGAAACAATACTTAGCGGAGAACAATGGTAAAGGATCTAATGGCGACATTAGTGTTCAAGCACCTATCACTATTCATAGTGCTCAGATGAGCAATTCAGAACTAATTGATGTTTTACGCGAACAACCAAACGAAATGCGTAAATTATTTCGTGATGTAATGTAATGTATAAGGCTCTTAATTGAGCCTTTTCCTTCACTGAATATACTGAGTATCTCTTGTTATAAATAATACACATAACAAGAGGACATATAATGAAAACACTCCCACTATCAGCTGATTTGTTTATTACAGAATATAAGCTTAAATCAGAGCAGCCAGCGTATGGCACAAACGTTAAAACCAACAATGGCAAGCGTAACCCAAGGAGTCAAAACTACCAATTTTATACTGGTGACGTAACACTAATCGCATCTAGTAAACGTGCAGTAAGAGAACTAGCTGCATTCTTAGATAGCCTACAAGGCTCAGTTACTCCATTTATGTTGCAACTCCCAGGTCAAGAAACACTTAATGCAATTACTGGCACACCTGCACTTTTAGCTAATTACACATCAAAGACTAAAGACGTTGTTATTGCTGGCTTTAGTGGTGAACTGGTTGTTGGTGATAAGTTCACTCTACTTAATGATGAGAAAATATATACGTTACTTAACTCAGGCACTGCTGGTGATTCATTTAGCATCAGTCCAAGTCTACGCAAGCAACACAACATGAGCCGACTCGCTTTTAACCCACCATTTACTGTTCGTTTAAAAGACAACAAGTATACCTTAGATGTTGAAAACATTGGTTACTTGAAGATTAAATTACAATTCGAGGAGAAACTATAATGGGTAGCTCAAAGAAGCCAAAAGACAGTAATTACATGAACATGGAATCATTACGTAACCAACTATGGGTTCGTAGTGCATATGAAACAGCGACAAACTCAGCACTAGGCTCTGATGTTGAACTAACACAAAAACAAGCATTAGAGGTATGCGGTCAACCTGTTGTTATGGTTGAGATGTATTTCACTAATCATCCAGTTCTTTGCTTAACAGGTTACGCATTAGACTTACGTGTTGATAGCCGAACATATAAAGCAGAAGCTGACTTAGAAAAAGTATCAAGTATTAGAAGCTCTGTTGAAATCAATAAAGACGGAATGTCTCTTCAACTATCAGCAACTCGTGATGAGATTGTTTCTATTCTAGAAAAGAAAGAAGCACTTAACGCTAAGGTTGTTGTTTACTCAGCTATTTTAGATCCAGATGATAACGTTGCTGCGATGTTTAGTATTCACAAAGGTCGTATTAAAACATCAAAACTAAAAGATGACCCAATCAAAGGAACAGCTTCTATTACAATCAAAACCATCTCTGTATGGGCTGATTTAGATAAAGTTCCCGGCACTAGATCTGCACCAGCTATTCACAAAGCAAGACATCCAAATGATACTTTCTGGGATCAAGTTAACGTTGAAGAGACTGAGGAATGGAAACACTCACAAGGCTAAAAGGACTTAATATGACAAGGATTGAAAAAGAAATAAAACTAGTAAAACTCACTAATGAGCTATTAGGTAAGCCATTCCAAAAAGGACTCACTGACTGCAATATCATAGGTGTATCTGTTATTGATTTGTTCTTAGGCACTGACTACTTGAGTGTTATTAAAGGCAAATATACCACTTATAAAGCTGGTGGGGCATTAGGCCAAGAGCAAGTTGGTTACAGTCGTATTAGTGAACTGTTAGATGATGTTGCAGCTGAAATCACAATAGAACAAATGACCGTAGGTGACTTAATGATAGAAAAGCACCGAACTTATGACTCTGTTGTTGTTTGTTTAGGTTTGCAGTTTCTTACTTCTGACATCACAGAGAAACGAGTGAAACTAGTAGCATATGACTATCAAGACTTAGATGACGTGATAGTTTACAGACTTTAATAAAAGCCCTTAATTGGGTTTTTGACTTTTCAAAAGGATAACTAGTTATACAAAGCAACCAAAAGAGTTGTATGAGAAATAAAGGAGAATATACAAATGCCGCAAGCATTATTAGTAGTAGCAGTTGGTATTGCAGCAGGCGCAGCCGTGGCGGCATCAATGCAACCAAGCGCAGCACAAACAGATTACTCAACAAATATCAATACATCAGGCGTGAATGCCGAAAAACCAGTCGTATATGGACAAGCAAAAACTGGAGCACATAAAGTCTTTAGTGAAGTAGTTCGTAGTAACTCAGGTGACAATGACTTACTTACTGTTATCTATAGCCTAGGTGAAGGGCCTGTTCATGCAATTAACCAATTGTATATCGATGACCTACCTCTGTTTAATAATGAACGTGACTATACTACAGGCACTATAGGCCAATCCGACATCAATTATGAGTTTGGACGTCACGTCCAAGTGCAAGTATCAAATGGCGAACCTGAAGGCTTTCGCTTTGCGATGGCTGAACAAAACAGTGATGGTAGATGGAAATCAACTTCAACAGGTAACAACGTTGTATCTGTGTGTCTTAAAATCAAACTAGATGGCTATAAAGGTAAAATTAAATCAGATAACTTCAACTTAACAGCTAAGTTAAAGGGTGTTCCAGTTGTTGATATTACAAAAGTAGATGAACCATTCGTTTACCAATACAACACATCTGAACAACCCGGGCGTAACCCAGCTTTATGTCTATATGATTATCTATCTAACGTTGCATATGGTTGTGCAATTGAACCTGAGTTCTTAGACAAACAGTCATTTATTCAAGCAGCTAACTGGTGTGATGTAAATGATTTAAAAGTTGATGGTGTTGTTAATCAAGGCCAATCGTATGAAGAAAACATCAAGAACCTGCTTACTGCATTTGGTGGTTCAATTATTGATTACAATGGTGATCTGTATTGTGTTGTTGATAAGCCAAGTGTTACTGTTATGGACTTCGATTTAAGTAATACTATTGGCAGTATTGAAATAGATTACTACCCATCAGAGAACTACTTTAATCAACTTGAAACTACATGGAAAGATCCATCACAAAACTTCAAAGATGACGTTGTTGTATACCCACCTAGTATAGATGATCCAACTATTCAATCAGATCGTTTTGTTAAAACTAACCGTCTAGAACTTCCATTTACTAAAAACAAAGCTAACGTTGACTTCCTTTCAAGTAAGTTTGTTAAACATGCTAAATCAAAAACGACTATAACGTTCACAGCTGATGTAGATGGTTATCTTGTGCAAGTATCGGATGTTATCTCTATGTCTAATGAGAACAGAGGTTGGGATAAACGCCTATTTCGTATTACTGAAATTGAACGTGAAACATTTGGTGATAAAGTTGGACAAGTTAAAATCACAGCAACAGAATACAATGAAGGTGTATATGTTGATTCTTGGGTTGGTGATTCAACACCAGTTTTAACTCAACCTAAATCAGTTCCAGCAGTTAGTGACCTAGCGTTCAACTTTAAAGAATCTAGATATGGTATCACTGGTGAACTTACGTGGAATTCAACTGCATACCAGATCCAAGAAACTTTAGTAATGTATAAGTTGTCAGCTGAACCTGATACTGCTTTTGAACTATACACAAAAGTAGAAGGTTCTAGTTGTATGTTTACTTCTTTAAAGAACAACTTCTATGACTTCCAAGTAGTTAACAGAGACATCTTTGGCGCTACTTCACAACCAACAACTATTCGTAATGTTGATTTAGTTGACAATACAGTATTTCCAGCAGTTACAGGTCTAACAACACTGCCACTTAACACTCCTGATTTTGTTTTCAATTGGGATGATATGATGGATGTTGATGTGTCTGTTGTAGATGCGATGAACCCATCTGTTATTGGTCAAGGTAAAGTTAAAGATTACTTCTTTTGTTATGAAGTTAAAATGAAAGTTAATGGCAACGCTGTATCGACACATTCAGTAACTAATAACTCATTCACTTACACATATGACTTAAACGTTAAAGATGGATTATCACGTGATGTAACAGCTGAGGTCTGCATTGTTGGTGTCGCTGGTGCTAAATCACAATTGGTATCGTATAGAGCAATCAACTTACAACAACAAGTCCCTAATGGTATTGTAGTAACTGGTGGTCAAGCAAACTTGTTTATTGCATTCGATGCACCTACTGAAACTGATCACAAAGGCACTGAGATTCATGTATCAACTACACGTGATTTCACACCAAGTCCATTAACGTTACTGAGTGACCTTTCAAGTAATACATTCACGTTTACTACTATGAACCCTAATACTTACTTTGTTCGATTGGGCGCTTATGATGTGTTTGATCGTAATAACATTGTTTATTCTAATCAGTATGAAACATCCATTGTTTCTGTTGAGTCTCAATTAGAAGCTATTAGTAAAGACCAACTGAACGTAGATTTGTTTAATGAAATCTCAGGAAAATCAACTCAAGCAGATATTAATGCAGCTATTGCAACTATTCCTGATGTGGATACTTCAGTCATTGAAGCTGCGACTGCTCTTGTGGCTCGTAACTTAGTAGATGCAGAAGCTAAAGCAACAGCTGATTTAGCATCAGCAAAAGCAGAACTACAACAAGCGATAGATGAAAAAACGGTAGACTTATCACCTATTAATACTCGCATTGCTCAAGTTGAAAAACAAAGCAAAGATGCAAATAAAGCATATGCGGCACGTATGTCATCAGTTGAAACTAAAGCAAACAAACAACAAGCAAGCATTGATAGTATTGAACGTTCTGTTTCTACTAATACTTCTAGCTTGGCAACTAAGATTACTTCTGTTGAAGCTAAAACTATTGCTGATAGCTCTGCTAAAACAACTGGAGACGCAGCACTACAAGAAGCTAAACAAAGCACAGCAGCTAGTATAACAACAGAGAAAAATGCACGGACAACAGCAGACAGAGCGCTGTCTGCAAGAATTAACACTGTTACAGCAGTAGCAAATAAAAACAAAGCAGATATCACTACTGTTGAACAATCTGTTGTAGATACTGAACAAGCATTAGCTACTAAGATCAACACAGTAAAAGCTGAAGCTTCAACTGAAGCAGCGAATAAAGCAAACGCGGCCAAGGTATCTGCTATTACAATAGCAGCAGCAACTGCTCAAGCTAAAGCAACTAAGGCCTTAAATGATGCTAAAGCAGATACAACTGGGAAAGTGTCTGCAACTCAAATCGAATCCGCGCGTGATGCTAAAGACAAAGCTGATGCAGCATTGGTTGCAGCTAAAGCAGAGGCGAAGAAGCTAACTGACGCGGCTATCGCAACATCTAACTCTCATAGTGATGCAGTTATTACTAATGAACGAATTGCACGGACAACAGCAGACAAAGCGTTGTCTACACGTATTGATACCAACAAAGCTAAAACGGATAAAGCAGCCGCTGATATCATTGTTACTAATACAGCAATTGTTGGTAACGAAGCTGCTATGGCTTCTAAAGTTATAGCAATGGAATCATCAGTTAAAACTGATTCAACCAATAAAGCTAACCAAGCATTAGCTGATGCTAAATCATACGCAAACACAAAGAAGGACGAGGCAAATAGCTATGCGGAAACCAAGTTCACTGAGGCTGTTAATACTGCATCTACAGCTCTTGCAGCTGAAGCATCAAAAGTATCTACGCTTGAAGCTAAAATGAATTACGTGTCAGATGCAGCTGAAACACCAGATAATGGTGATATGTTGATCAACGGACGTATGACGAAGAAAGATAAAGATGGTCGTCCACTCGGTTGGTATGCTGCTTATAGTAATAGCAACCATGCAACTATTGGTTTTGATTCATCTGGTGCTTTCTTGATGTCAACTAGTGATAGTTCAACGGGTATGTCTAGTAATGCATTTCGTGTTGAAAAGAACACGACATATAAAATTAAGATAAAAGTTAAAGCTCAAACAGCAGCAACTTCTGGTTTTTATTGTTGGTTCTATGAATACGATGCAGAGCTACCTAAAGGTAAGTTTGCTATCAGTAACGCTGGTGGTGAAGCAGCAGTTCAAGAAGATACTCGGATCATCCAAGCTTGGACTAATAAGACGATTGGAACATCATGGGAAACTCACGAGTTTACATATACACCAACTAGTTCAGCAGTGTTTACTTCTGTTGGTTTCTTAAACTGGTCAGGTATGGGAAGCAACAACAAACTATATGTTGATTACTGCACTATTACGGCTGATAAAACAGTTTATATTGATAGTAAATATACTGATGCCGTGAACATCATAAACACAAAAGATTCAGCTCAAACAACAGCAAGAAACATACTTCAATCAACTGTAAATGGGCTGAGTTCTTCTGTTACTTCAACGAGTTCAGCATTAGCAACATTAGATGGAAAAGTTAAATCAACATGGGCGATGAGAGTTGATGCTAATGGAAAGGTTGCTGGTATTGGTCTTAGTAATGATGGAACATCAAGTAGTTTTGCTATTAATGCAGATGACTTTTTGATTTACGATGGCACTTCAGATAAAGCTGTGTTTGCAGTAACAGATGGTAAGTTGTTAGTTAAAAACGCGATGATTGGTGAGTTAGATGCGAGTAATATTAAAGCTGGTGCAATTACAGCAGCACATCTTGACGTTAATGCTCTTGATGCTGTCGATGCAAAAATTGAAAATGCAACCATTAATTTCGCACAGATCACAGGCACTATGCAATCAGGTGGTTTTGTTGCTGGTTCATCAGGTTGGCAGATTACACAGACTGGTGGAGCTGAATTCAATGACGCGTTGTTTAGAGGTCGAATTGAAAGCTCGTATATCAAAGGCGCATTCATTGAAGGAGGTATTTTTGTTGGTGGGACGGACTTCACTGTTGCAACACAAGCTGACACTGGAAGCGGTGTGAGATACCTAGCATTCGCAACAGCTTCAGGTTCGTCATCAAATAATGCAAATGTTGGTTGGTCTGGATATACAGTATCTAATCTAGCATCCGCGAACTATACAGGTGATGGCACAGTAAACTATGAAGGTAAAACCGCTTATAAAAACTTTGCAAGAGCACGAAAATATGCAATGCAGGGTAATGGTTCGATTACTTTCAAGAAACCACCCGCTGGCACAAACTATAGAGACAATGGAGCATGGAGTCATTTAGATTCAAGTGGTAGTTATCAAGTTGCGTTTAGAATCAGAGTGTTAATTCAAATTGTTGGATATACAAAAGCGGGAGCACTAACAATTATTGGTAATTTTACAGTATTTGATGTGACAAGAAATGTTCAAGATTGGAACGGGCGTGTTAGTGTTCCACATGGTTCAGTAACCTCAAGTGTTTCAACAAAGCGTAGCAGTTGGCTCACTACGTATAAGGTTAATTCTATTAGTTGCACGTTAACAAGTTTACCAGATTTCAACTTCTCAGGAAACTATAACAGAATTGGTTATAGAATATTCACTGAATCAGCACCAGTTAACCACCCAAGAGCTAAGGGCGCAGGTCAACATTCATCATTCACATTCAAATCAAAATAACGAGGGGCTACTTGATGACAAGTAGCTTTATTCTATGATAACAAAAACAACAAAAGAACTACCATACATCATCGAATTACCAACTTCTGGTTCCGTAGCTTTTATTGGTGATATTACTCACTGCTCAAATTACGCAGCTAGAACACACAAGCATTCTGATGTTACTTCACTCGACGATGCACTATCATCTACATCCGTTTTACCAAATAACGCATCTTCATCTGTTGACTTGTATTATGGAAGTGATGACGCATATGCGTTAGATATAAGAGATGATACGACACTTGTTATTTGTGTCGCGGAATCATATAGAGTTGCTGAAAAACTACTTACTGCTATTACTGAATCACACCCTGATATTATTGTTAAGCATGAACGTGGTAGTGATGCGCTTGGTTCAAGTAGAGAAAGTCAACTACTAACTCTTAGTAATCAAGAGGTAATAGATGCGCTTGAAGTGATGCTTCTATCTGATACATCACTTGCAGTAAAGCGTCAAGGATATAGAGATGACTTGGACACACGCATCAACAATATCTTGAACCCTGTTCAAATGACATACGAAGAATTTATTGAATTACGTGAACGATTAAATCCAATTTAGTGGTGGGTTTCACATCATTAAATACAATAACTAACTCAACGAGGTAAAATAATGCAAATAAAACACCAACCAGGCAATCTGAGTTGGGAGATAGTGCGAGGTTATCCCTACGTCGTATTAATAGAATACATAGACAGTGACCTTCCTGTTGACTTAAATGTGTTTACTATCAGTGGTGTTATTCATACATCATGTGATACATCCCTCCTAACACCAATCCCCATCAATATAATCGATTCAACTGCTGGTAAGTTTGAAATTGATTTCAATTCAGAGTTCACTGCCAACCTTGGCGTTAAAACTAGAACTCAACTATTCAACTATTCAATCATAGTAACAACATCTGAAGGTGAGACTTTTGATCTTATCAAAGACATCATCCAAATTAGTGGTTAACAAAAGGAAAATATAATGACAACAATAATTAACGCTTCAGTTCCGTCACTACGAGCTGGTCCAGAAGGAAAACAAGGCATTCAAGGGGGGCAGGGAGAGCAAGGTGAGAAAGGCGACCAAGGAATACAAGGCGAAATTGGTCCTCAAGGTGAGAAAGGTGATACTGGCGCAGGTGGTGGTATTAATGGAATCACATCTGTAACCGAAGGTGGCGAGTCTGAACAAATTACAACTATTACGGTTGATGTTGGTTGGTCTGGCTCGTTCGCTGTAAACGGAACTATAGATTTCACTAATACTCGCGTCGATAATTTGCAGTTGCACTCGCGATACATTGGTCCTAAATCAGCACAAAACATCGGTTTAACAAATCCAGTTACCACAACATCTAATGGCAAAAAAATAATCACATGTGATGTTCAAGCTGATTTTTTAGTAGGTATAAGCGATAACACATACCAAGGAATTAGAACTTTTGGTTGGCTTCAATACCTTTTACCTGCTACAGAATTTGATGCAAGTAAAGTCAACTATCACCTTGTTTATGGTCAACACTTCTTAGGCTACCGATGTGGTATTCAATTTCTTGATCAAGGTGATGGATTTATAAAAGCTGAACTAAAAAAACGCACAAACACACAAGCAGCTGATGTCAGATACGATATATCTGACGGTAGTAACTTCAATCATGATTTGGCACCATTTATGAATAAAACAACTATTATGGTTGATGCGATTTCATATAATGATTTCGTTACTCATGATTATTTGCGTTTACTTGAAAAACAAATCACGGCATTAACTGCTCGAATTGATAACATGTAATTATTTCTAGTTTTAAAAAAGGAAAGATAACATGCTAATTGAGAGATCTGCGTGGTCTGCCTGAGGCCAAGTTTAATTAAAATCCCAACAATAATCCCTTTGTTACCGTCTTATACTTCCTACCTACGTTAATAATGATATACCCGTTTAAACGACTGGATTAGCTGTTCTTTTAATACGGCTGGTATCTATTTTGATCTTTGATTTAGTCACAAGCTGTTGCCAATCATTAGGACCATCAAACACATCATCAGGTATGCGTAAGGTATACATCGGAGTAAAATCACGGTTACTGAGTGGTTTGAAAAAAACTTTTCTATTCATTGATAATTCAATCAAAACACCAAAGTCATATATCTTAATATTGCTGATGAGTTGTTGTAATTTAGATTGTAGCTTTAATCTAACATCGTAAACTTCATTGTATAAAGCATCTTCTATTATTTGATCTCTCTCTGCTAAGTTTAACTGTGGCGCTGAAATGTTCTCAGCAGCTTCTTCTTTTATTAGTTCTTTCTTCAAGTCTGCTATCTGTTGTTCTAGTTCAACTGACTTGTTGATGATTAGCTTGGATACATTACCAGACATAATAGCTTGAACTAAGTTTTCATTTTGTTTATTAAAATCGTCTATTTGAGCTTTGATAAAAGGTAATTTTGACTGGTTTTTTTTGTTAGTAGAAAAGTCTATTTCAAATAGCACTAAAATCATGCCTATCTCAAATGATTTGAGATGATAGGAATTGTTATGACAGCAGCCATCAGTTTGGGCTGATGTTTTACATCTGAAGGTTCGTTTTCTTAAAAAAGGTGCATTTTTAAGTTTATGAGTTCGCATCGCTCTATCACAATGTCCACAAGTTAATAACCCACTGAACAGATTCGGCACTTCATTGGTTGTTGTTTTAGTTCTATGATTAAGCCTAACTTTTGACTGCTGTTGAACGATAAAGAAATCTTCTTTAGATACAATAGCAGGATAATACCCATCACGCTCAATGGTTGTTTTAGTGCCGACGAATTTACCATACACAGCATGGTTAGATAATATTCGCTGTATTTTATTTTGTGTCCAAATTGAATTACTTCTTTTGTCATAAACAGGAACTGGTATTTTTTCTTTAGTGAACACTTTTGCGATCTTAGTTGCTCCATAACCCTGTAGTGCTAACTGAAAAATACGTTGGACTAACTCAGCTTCGGGCTTGATGGTAAACTTTGTTCGTTCAGAGTTTACTTTTAACCATACAGGAACCGTTTTAGTAAAAATAACACCATGTTCTTCAACAAGTTTCATTTTGCTATCAAAAGCTTTTTTAACCCGTTGTGCTTTTTGTTTAGACTCGTCATAACTTCGTGCCATTTGCGCTAAGACACCAAATAGCTCATATGGATTTTTATTGATACTTTCTGATGTGAATATTTTATCTTCTGAGATGATGTGTAATTCAATACCAGCATTAATCAATATGCTGAACTGGCTAAATTGATCCATTACACCCATGCGACCTAAGCGGTCAAAGTTTTCCACCAGAAGGCAATCAAAACTTATTGAATTAGATTGAACCGCGTGAAGTAAAACACCTAGCTCGCCTTTACTTTTATGGTGTCCTTTGAAAGCAGACAAGCCGTCATCAACTAAGTCATCAACGAGCTGTAAATCTAAACGCTTAATCCAATTAGTAACCATTTCTTTTTGGCGTGTTAATCCATGCCCTTTGAGTTGTTTACCACTTGAAACACGTCTGTATGATACTGCTGTTTTCATAAAAACCCCTGTTTAGTATATATATATTAGTAACTTATTAACATTATGGCTTAATGTTGCAAATAATACAAAAGTCCTGCTTTTCCAGGCAGTATTCTTGCTGACCAACATGCCCTGAATAACAAACAACGCCGCTTATACTTACAGCTATCTGGTCGTCCTGCGTATATCCAATCTGATTATATACGTGTGAATGATAAGGTGGCAGGCGTTGTGGGTATTTTACAGTTTAGTTATGGCGAATTTAGATTAGTCACGGCTGATCGGGTTTCTAAAATACAGTTCACGCATTTAAGTGACCGTGAAACATTACCCCCGCGGACGACGCAGCATTTGCGTATTGCTAGTTTCAATTTACTTAATTATTTTAATAGCATAGCTGGTGGGGCTAATAATCCATTAAGGCATAATAGGGGGGCTGCAACATTATTAGCGTTATACCGACAAGAAACTAAATTGGTTAAAACAATAGTCACACTTGATGCTGACTTTATTGGTTTGATGGAAGTGGAAAACAATGGTTTTGGTGAAAATTCAGCGGTTCAACGGTTATTAAGCTTAGTCAATCGTCAAATAAAGGATCCAGATAAACATTATAAAATGCTACAACCTGACAAGTCAGATTTATATCGAGGACGTTACTTAGGTTCGGGAGCAATTACTGTTGCTGGTTTCTATCGACCATCTAAGCTTAAGCATGTCGTGACCCGCGTAATTGATCTGCCTATACAGCGTAGTATTTTGGGTAATGCTTATCATCGGCCAGCGTTAACGCCTACATTTATGAGAGAAAGAGGCCATAAGAAAGAAAATGAACAACTCACTATTAGTGTTAACCATTTTAAATCTAAAGGCTCTAAATGTGCAGCAGACAAGCAACGCTCAGCAATGCTCAAACGGTTAAAAAACAGTAGTAAGGATAGAGCTGCACTAGAAAAATGGCAAAGAACCAAACTAAAATTAAAACAAGATAGGCAGGGGCATTGTGCTATGTTTCGATCGTTAGCGGCGAGTGTGTTGGCACGGTCACTGGCTCTGCAAGGTGGAGATAAGATTATATTGGGTGACTTGAATAGTTACCCCAAAGAGGATCCGCTGTTAGTGCTAACTGATTATAAACAAGATCGTTATGCTTATTATAAAATAAAGGGTAGTGCACATAGTTATCTTGATCAGCAATTAATTGATCTTAAACTGGATTATGGTTTTGGTTATCATGATCCATTTGTATATGAAAATACAGATAGCTGGACTTACTCGTTTCAGGCATTAGGTCGTTTAGATTACATACTGGTTAGTTCTGACCTTTTATCCGATGTGGTAGTTAAAAAAGTATGGCATATTAATGCAGCTGAAAGCCGATTATTAAATAAGGATAAAGGTTTTTTAAATGATATTGCATTTTCATCAGATCATGACCCTTTGTTTATTGAGTTAGAGTAATATAATTTATTTGAATAATGCAGCATAGACATACCCAATTAATAAAATATCACTGTATAATTGAGTACCCATATGGAGGTGTGTTGTGCGTAGTTAGCTTCTGAAACTATGGATATATCGTTTTCGATTATTACTTTATATTACTTATTATTTGGTGTGCAATGAACAAAAAGTTAACTTACCAAGAATTAGAAGCACAAGTTGTAAAGCTAGAAAGTAAATCTGAAAATCTACAAAAACAACTTGATCTTACTGACCAAATAACAAATGAATTGTTAAGATCGACGAAGCTATTACAGACCTTAGTAGATACTATCCCCTGCCCGTTTTTTTATAAAAATATCGATGGCGTATATCAACAGTGTAATGATGCTTTTTCGCAGGTGATATTAGGGATCGATAAAGATAAAATCATTAATAAATCGTTATTCGATTTGAGCGATTATATACCTAATGAATTAGCTGAAATTTACCATGCTAAAGATTTATTGTTACTAAAAAAACCTGGTACGCAAGTTTACGAAACCTCTGTTAAATGTGCTGATGGTTCTATCCGCATATTTATCTTTTATAAAGCATCTGTGCTTGATAAGTACAAGCAGGTTATTGGGGTTGTTGGCATAATGCTTGATGTTACTGAACTGAAGAAGCAAAAGCGGGAGCTACGAGAAAATAACCGTCGTTTAGAAATGTGTTCACTGACAGACCCATTGACTGGGTTGTATAACCGTCGTAAATTCAACGATGTATTTCCAGAGAACTTACGCGTGGCTAGACGCCATCATCGTTTATTAAATTTCGCTATTATCGATATAGATAATTTTAAAAAATTCAATGATAGCTATGGGCATGTAGCCGGTGATAATGCTTTGGTTATAATTTCTAATTTGCTACAGAATAAGTTATTACGCACTGACGATTATATATTTCGTTTAGGTGGTGAAGAATTTGGGCTGTTATTTTATGCCGATGATGAAATAGCAGCATCGCAATTTGTGAACGATATTCGTTTAGCAGTGCAGGGCTTGGGGATCCCGCATAAGGAGAATAATGGCTATTCATGTGTAACAATATCACTAGGTATGGTGACGATTAAATACACTGATAAAGATATGTTAACCTTGTATGAAATGGCAGATAAATTGTTGTACAAAGTGAAGAACTCAGGAAAAAACCAGATATTAGCCAAGCTCGTTTAAGGTGCGATGAAAGCGAACCTTAAACGAGCTTGGTTTATTACTTACCTTGGTTCTGTATTACCGTTAGGTGTTTTCTTATAGTAATGCGTCAGCCATTTTCTGACTTAATTCAACATGATGTTGCATGGTCGAAAACTGTTTGGTAATACTCTCAGGTCCAAATGCATAGACAGGTACTGGAGAGGCTGTATGTGTGCCTGTTCCCCAAACCACATTTTGCGCAGTCCCTAATACACGACCAATTAAATTAGCATGAAGTTCATCACCGTATACGTAGAATTCTTTAAAGTCATTAACTTTCGGGAACTCCTTCGCACTTAGGTATTTATGGCCTGCCACGTGATATTCATTTTTTTCACGTAGAGCAACGGGCGCGGCTTGCTCGGCTGTTACTTTGAATACGCTGTAGCTGTTGATCGCATCAGCCCATTGTTGTCCTGTGGTATTTTTGAAATCCCAATCAGCACTGACTTTATCCATCATCGCATAGAAAGTACCGCTTTGAGCATACAGCTTATCAAGTTGTGAAAGTTCACCAAAGTTGAAGTTGGGTTTGTATTCTTTACCTTGCATCCCATTACCGGTTAAGTGCTGTGCTTCTGGTAAGTCATTACGTGAATAGCTGAATCCAAAGCTACCTGTTTCATGATCTGCAGTGACAATAACGAGCGAATCGTTGCGATCTTTTACCCAGTCATAAACCGCGGCTACTGCTTCATCAAATTTTATTAATTCATGTAGCATCCAACCTGCATCATTAACATGACCAGCCCAGTCTATTTGTCCACCTTCAATCATAAGGAAGAAACCATCTTCATCTTTAGATAATATATCTAAGGCTTTAATGGTCATGTCACGTAATGATGGCTGCGTACAGCTGTTGTCTTGTTTACATGCGGTATAAGCAATACCGTCTGCCATACCTGAGTTGGCAAATAACCCGAGCAGTTTAGTGCCTTCAGCTGCAGTGAGTTGGTCTTTATTGAACGAAAGATTGTAGCCGTATTGTTCTTTGGCTTCTAATAATAAATTACGTTGGTCTTTACGTTTTGATTTTTTGTAAAGGCTGTTAGGTATACCTAAAGCGGCCATTTGATCACGGCTAGCTTGGTTAGTTTTAATGTCAGCGGGTAGGAATACTCGTGTACCGCCTGATAACATTACATCGACACTGCCTGATTCGATTAGCTGTTCTGCGATCTTAGCTTCATACGAACGGTGTGGCTGATGGGCTGCGAATGCAGCGGGTGTTGCATGGGTAATACGGGTGTCTGATACTAGACCTGTTGCTTTACCCTGTGCTTTGGCTTTTTCTAAGATTGTCTCAACCACATTTCCTTGCCTATCTAGACCGATCATTTCAGATCCGGCTGCAAGGCCTGTCGCGAGTTGAGTTGCTGAACACGCTGAATCAACAACAAGGCTACCATTATTCCCATAAGGGGCGTTTAACGATAAACCCATTTGGCCCGCATCTGCGAATGTTGATAATGCGGTTTTATTGCCTTTATCGTTATAAATAGAAAGTGGGGCACGCTGTGCGTATTCTTCTAATAGACCCACCTGTTGAGGTCCCATACCATCACCAATCATCAAGATTAAATTTTTAACTTTGGTTGGCTCTGGAGTACTTACGGTAGAAGTTGGAGAGTTGTTGCAAGCACTAAGAAACACGCTCGAAATCGCAAGTATTAATACACTATTTTTAATCATCATAAATCCCTGTAAATGGTTAATCTAGTTGTTTTTATTGCAGCTAGGGTATAAGACATATGTGACATTTATATGAATTTATTAATTATATATAAAATAGTTTTGTTGTGTTTAGTAACTAAGTTAAGTTTTTCGAGTTGGTTTATCTGTGACAATTAAATTATAAAATACAACAAGATGTTTAAATATGAGTATACCTTGTTGTATTTTATGCCTTAATTAATCTTTTAATACCGTGATAAGCTCGCGCTTAAGTATTTTACCTACGGCACTTTTTGGTAGTGTATCGCGAAACTCAATCTTACGTGGTATTTTATAAGCGGTTAAATAACGGCGGCAGAATGTTTGTATGTCTTTGCTCGTCAGTGTTTTATTGGTACTGCATATAAATACTTTAATCTGCTCGCCAGTGATTTGGTGAGGGATGCCAACTGCAGCCGCTTCTTCAATATCAGGATGTAATCGAAGTACTTCTTCAATTTCAGCAGGGTAAACATTGAAGCCAGAAACCAAAATCATGTCTTTTTTACGATCTACAATAAAAAAAGCACCGTCTTTATCCATACGTGCTATATCGCCAGTCGAAAACCAACCGTCACTATCAATTGATTGAGATGTTGCTTCTTCCTGCTTCCAATATCCAGCCAAACTTGCAGTTCGCCAACTTCATCGACTCCCAGTGGCTGCTTATCATCATTCACGACACGCATTTCTGTTGATGGTAATGGGACGCCAATACCCGCTGTATATTCTTGTTGAGTATGTATACCACTGCACACAACAGGCGAACATTCTGTTAGGCCGTAACCTTCGATGATTGGCATCCCTGTTACTTTTTGCCATTCTTTTGCAACATCTTCTTGGGTTGACATGCCTCCCGCGATGGTAAAACGACAGCTGCTGAAATCTAATGCGCGGAACTTTTCGTTCTTTAACATTGCGTTGAACAGAGTATTCAAACCGAAAAAGGTAGTAAAAGGATAATCTTTTAGTTCTTTGACAAAACTGTCCATATCTCGAGGATTCGTAATTAATAAATTACGCCCCCCAATCATCATTATAAACATCAGACTTACTGAATTAGCAAAGATATGGTAAAGCGGTAGGGGAGTAACTACATGATCATTAGACAAAAGTGTACGCGGAGAGAATTGACCAAAAACTTGCAATACATTAGCGACAATATTGCGATGCGTTAACATGGCACCTTTTGCTACGCCTGTTGTACCACCTGTATATTGCAGATATGCAATATCTTCAGGTTTACATGCGGGGCGGCGATAAGAACGTTTACGTCCGGTGGCTATTACTTTACGCATTGAAATAGCATTGGAAATATGAAAATTGGGGATCATTTTTTTAACGTACTTAATAGCGAAGTTAACCAAGGTACGTTTTGGTTGTGGTAATTGATCGCCTACACTGGTCATTATCACATGCTTGATACTGGTTTGCGGTAATACCTTTTCGAGATTAGCGCCAAAATTGGTAATAGCAACAATCATTTTTGTGCCTGAATCCGCTAATTGATGCTGTAATTCTCGTTGTGTATAAAGGGGGTTAACGTTAACCGCAATTAGTCCGGCTCGAAGAATACCAAAAAGCGCAATTGGGTACTGCAGTAGGTTTGGCATCATTATTGCGCAACGGTCACCAGGCTGCATTTTTAGATCATGTTGTAGATAAGCAGCAAAAGCGCGACTTTGTTCTTCAAGTTGACGAAAGGTAAGTGTTGCGCCCATGTTCAAAAAGGCGATTGAATCCGCGTGTTTTTTACAGCTTTGTTCTACGATATCTAAAATACTGTCATATTGTGATGCATCGATGAATTCTGGTACATCACTAGGGTAGCGATTTAGCCAAGCTTTTTCCATATTGTCACTCTCTGTAGGTCGAGGTGCAGTAGAGTTACTGCTCTAAAATGATGGGTGTTGGCAGATCATAACCCTGTTAGATGGATATGCAAGTTATTATCTACTAATTAAATCATAAATTAGTGAAAACAAGTATTGGAGTATGACTTTATACACAGTACTTTAATGCTGGTGTGCACTTGGAAGCCCTGTTGACGTAATCAACGAGGGCTCTATGGTCTCAGGTGTATTTTTTATCGGTTTACATTTTTACGGTAGAATAACAGTGAGGCTAACGTTAAGACGAACCAGTACGACGAAGTACCACCTGAGGAATTGTTATCAGGAGTTGACTTAGTATTGGTAATCATCAAGTTAAGAGCTTGTATTACAACTGTGTGACCGTCACTTACCGTTAGCTGTATAGCAATACCGGTATCGCTATTGATTTCAGGTAAGGATAGCTCTATTTTACCGGGGGCTATGTTGGTTAACTGAATATTGATGTTGTCTGGTAAAGTCCATTGGTAAGTCAGTAGATCATTATCAATGTCACTAGAACTTGACGCATCAATGATGATATTTGTTAGTTCCGATGCAGTACTTGGCGCTGATACCATCACGTTTGGTGCGTTATTTTCTATTTCGGGATAAACAGCTGCGGTGATAGATACGCTATTATTTGTGGCTTTATCTATATCATAATTACCACCGTCTTCGATCTGAATTAATATACATTCATCCCCTTGATTTAAGCCATATACATAGCTTTCATGCATTATCTCGGGGCAATTACCGTTGAGGTTGAATGGTGCAGAAGATACATTGTTATACGTGCCAGCGCTGAGTATTGACCAGCCAGATAATTTTGTATGTAAATACAAGAACGAATTGGCAGGTAATGGCTCTGTTGGGACAACAATGAATGCTGATTCACCACTCGGTTTTTTATTGATTCGCACATTGATTAACGCACTTGCTAATCGTCGTTCATTAGCATGAATTGACTTGGTATTTATCGGAATATCACTGAAATGAATATCTGCAAACTCAGCATCGGCACCTTTACTTTGTAAGTTAATATCGCCAAGCGATAACTTACTTGATGCCTTAACAAATAAGGGGAGGTTACTGCTACTTAAGGGGAGCTGAGTTACATTATTATTGATGTCGAGGTAATCAACAATACCGTCCCCGTCGGTGTCTGCATAACCTTCATCTTGATCGTTAATTCCATCTTGGTCTGTGTCTTCTAGTCCTAATGCTGGTAGCGTATTTTTGACCAAGATTTGGACTGTTAGCTGATTATATAACAGTGCCGCAGTATTCGTTTCTGACACGGTTATATCGACAGAGTAAGTACCCGTTGGGATCGTCGCTGGATCAAATTCGATACGGTTTCCATTTTTCTGAGTGAGTGCCGCTCCGAATTCACTCGGGAAGTTGAATGAAACTGTATGCTGGTCAGCTAAATTGATATCATTGATCGACACATCAAGATAAGCTAAACCAAGACTTTTTTGTACTAAAGTCACAGGGTGTTCGGCTTGCTTAATATTAACGCTCAGGCTTGGTGCTTGATTATCGCTAATTAGTGATATTTGACCAATACCACTGGTGATGTGTGCATTTACAGCACTGTCTAGACCGACAGTAATACTATTACCGGAATGGTTTGTTGGAATATTAAATACTAATTCACCCGACATACCTTGGTTAATCTCTAATTGTGATTGTATGGGTGTTATTAACCCAGTTACTGTGTAATCAATTTGCACAGGATATTGGGCTGCCGGGCCATTGAGGTAAACAGGCACGATGACTTGATTGCCGACTGCTGTTTGGATTTGGGCTGGTATTTCAATTTGTGGATTGATGGCAACAGTAACTTGTGCTCTTGCCATATTGTTTGATTGATCTACAGCCTGAACGTTAACAAGGTGTAATCCCGATTTTAGTAGAGAAGGTGTCGTTATTTGTGCGTTAATATCACCATCTATAAGATCATTTGCTTGTAGGTTTAACACTTGAGTTAGATCTGTAAATATACCTTGGCTAGAAACTTGATAGAGTGGAGATAAATTAAATTCTGGTGCAATCGTATCTCTAATTCGTAATATTTGTGTTGCTGTTGCAGTGTTGCCTGAGTGATCCGTTGCAGTCCAGGTAATGTTATGATCACCAATTGCTAGGTTTACCGTTATATTGTGATTTATTTGAACGGGTAATCCGCTGTTATCACTGACAGTATTAAGCGGTAAGGTGAGGGCGCTAACGTCCGTTAATGTCGCTTCTGCTTCAATTTGGATATCAGCAATAGCGCTAAACGTTGGCGGTTGCATTTTACCTATATTGCTATCGCGAGGTGCGCTATCTTCACTGTCTGGTACACCATCAGCATCCGTATCACTGTTGTTGATGTCAGAATCTACCTGGTATTCAGCTAAATTAGTAAGGCCATCCTGATCAGGGTCAAGTGACGCATCGGCTGGATCGTTTGGATCCAGACTGTTGTCTAATTCCCATTGGTCAGGCATACCATCATTGTCACTATCTTGAATGGTTGAATTAAAACTGACGTTGTCAATCCAAGCTCTGTCTTGATCGGTAGATACACTACTATCTTTACGGTAAACCCATTTAATGGTGTGATTGCCAGCTGAAATATTGACAGTGTGTGTTGACCAGTCTTGAGCACCTGAAATATTGGTTATAGCTTGGTCATCAAGATAAACGGTTAAAAAATCCCAGTTTAATTCTGACTCAACTTTATAATCATAGGATAAAACCCCTTCATTAAAATTCCCGAACCAGATGATAGTTGAATTCTGATTATGCTCTATATTTTGAGACGTTAATGAATAGTTGCTATTGTTTGCTTCATCATTACTAACTTTCCAACTGGCGTTGGCATTGACATCACTAATCCAACCTTGTGGTGATTGCAGGTCTTCGAAATCGAATAAAACATTTTTAATCGATGGCGGCTGCTGATTTGCATCGCTTGGATCAGTTCCTGCTTGAAACTCTGAAAGATTAGAAAAACCATCATTATCTAAGTCATCAGATACATCAAGATTATTTAGTGGGTCTAAACCATACGATATTTCCCAGCCATCAGGTATTTGATCGTTATCACTATCTGCGTTGTTGGCTAAAGTCCCGAGTTGAAATTCGGTCAAATTATCTAACCCATCGTTGTCTAAATCGGTATTAGCATCGGTTGGATCATTTGGGTTAAGGCCATTACTGGCTTCCCATGAATTTGTCATACCATCATTATCATTATCACTATCAAGATCAGTCGAGTAGAATGCTATATTATCTAGCCAAGCACGATCTAAACCTGCAGAAACTAACGGATCTTTACTATAGCGGAAACGAATGGTATGCAGACCTGAAGATAATGTGTAGTTGAAATGTTGCCAATCTTCGTCTCCAGATGCTTGGAGTACTCGTTGATCATCTATATATAGTTCAAAGAAGTCAAAACCAAGTTCGCTATCTATTTTATAGTCAAAGGTAAATGTGCCTTCACTAAATAAAGCGATCCAGAGAAGCTCTGTAGTTTGACTATGCGCAATGGTTTTATTCGCGATTGAATATGTGCCTGTCGACGAGCCTCCGCTTACTAATTCCCAGTTGTTATCTATATTAACTAATTGGCTTGGTATCGTAGCATCTTCGAAATTGAAGTGGGAGTTTATGACGACTTCAGGCGTTGAGCTTGATTTGAAAGGATCTGAACCTAATAAATATTCGTTTATATTTGTTACGCCATCGGAATCTGAATCTAAGTGTGCATCGTTAGGATCTAATGGATCGAGTCCAACGTTAATTTCCCATTGGTCAGGAAGTCGGTCATTGTCTGTATCTGTATTATTCGGGTCTGTACTATAAATTGATACTTCTTCATAATCTGTTAAGCCATCGCTATCAGAGTCTGAAATGGTTGGATTGGTGTCTGCAAGGTATTCACCTAAGTTTGATAAACCATCTTGGTCGAGATCCTGTGCCGCATCAGCTGGCGTCGTATAATCTAAACCATAGGATTGTTCCCAATAATCAGACATGCCATCATTATCTTGATCACTAAAAGGAAGATTGTCACATGTAACACCGACTTGTGAAAAAGCATTGATAACGGGAAAAGCGTCATAACCTTTATCTACGCTCGCGTTAATTGCGCCACACGCACCATCGACAAAATCTGTTGATTGAGTCCAATAAAAGCGGTTTGCATCAAGCATAATCGAGAATGCTTTTTTGATGTTCCATTCTGGTGTGTTTGAAAGAATATAAAAGGCACGGTTAAATACGCCACTGCTATGGTGAACATCGATATTTTCGTAATAATTTTCGGCATGACCAATAGATTTTCCATCAAGGGTAGGGTCTTCGAAAAATCGGAACGCGCCGCCATTTTTGGTGATATCTGCACCTATTAACCAATCATTACTGCCACGTACAAATAACTCTGCAGTTTCACCTGCCATGTCTGAAAATGATTCGTTGATACCGCCAGACTGACCATTATAAATCAAGTCAGAATTTTGGTCTGTGAAACCATGGCTGACTTCATGGGCGACAATATCAAGAGAAACCAAAGGATAAATATTGTTATCGCCATCCCCAAATGTCATGCTCGAGCCATCCCAAAAAGCATTGGCATAGTTATTATTGTAATGCACTTTCATGACTAATTGGAATGTCAAAGGTGCTAATCCATACCAGTCTCTGTACATATCAAATACAGCATTACCAAATCCATGAGCGTCATTAAGCGGAGAGTATGCGCCATTTATTTCTTTATATTCATTACGTGAACAAGTAAAAGCAAAGGTGTCGTTGTTGGTTGTACCGTGCTGCAAATCAACAGTACGGACGTTTTTATTTTCAAGTAAACAATCATTACCATTTTGTGTTACATCTAGTGCTGTGTAATGAGTACCGTATTCATATTGACCTACTTTAGCGTTTCCACCGGGTCCTGTTGCCGTCGCGTGTTGTAGGTTATTCCATGAATCAATAATAAATTTGGTATCGGTATCAACTAATAAGATAGGTTGTGCGATGTTACCTTCATCATCTTCAAGCTTAAATGAGATATACCAAACCAGTACTGCGTTTTTTTGTTCATTTAAGTGAATATAATTTGTAATTTCAATGTTTGATACTTGGGCGCTTTCACTTAAACCAAATTGTTTTTTTGCTTTAATGATGAGCGTTGTTTGTAGCTCTTTGCTTGGTTTAGTGTTTGCTAATTCAGTGCTCGAAAGATTAGCATCTAATTCAATGTTTTTTAATTGTTTGCCATTGAGCGCATAAATCCGACTCTTAGCATCACGATGCACGGCTATTTGATGACTCCAAACAGGAATGCCTAAGTAATTTTGCTGATACTTGTTGTGAGTTTTGTCTGTCTTTTTTGTTTGGCTTTGGCCTGAAAACGTTTGGGGGGACACTTCTGGCAATAGTTTAAAGCTGTGGGGATTGCTTTGGGGCCCACGAATAGAAAATTGATTTGCTAAATGAAGGCGACTTTCGATACTTTCTGCATCTTTTAAATTGAGCCGATGAGATTCAGCCGCTTGAGCAATAAAGCTAGCTGATGACAAGCTAAGTAGTAAGTACATCTTGGTGATATGCTGCATTTATCTAATATCCTTATTTACTCGGCACTCTGTTATGACTGGTGTCCGAATATAATGCTGCGTACTTTAAATTTCCATATTACTTAAGGTACTGATTAAAAATAATAATTTTCACTATTCAATTTATATTTTGGGTTGATTCTATTGCTTAGTCCATAATTATTGCAACTTAATCTCATTTATAAAATTGGGTTTGATTGGGTATTTACTTCTTATGTCTAGGTCTTAGTTGTTGATATTATTGTTCATTTATATTTATTAATGTAGTTAGTCTTTTATTTTATGGCGAGATAGTATTTTCCAAAATTAGATGTAAGACGTGTATAAAGAGGAAATAAGGCATTAGTATGAAAATTATCTTAGATAAAATCATTTATTGGAGACGCTACAGTAAGCTTATCACGGTTACTCTTCGCTCTTACCCCGCTATAAAACAGCCGGAAATGCAGGCTGAATGTAAAAAAAGCTAAGTTTTATCGAGTTAAACGGTAATAGACCGTAATCAGCGTTATAATTACAGCTTAGCTTTCAGCTTAATGTCAGCCTTAATATGAACTTAATAGCTGGGAGTTTTCTTATTCAAGTGTACCAATAGCGGGTTAAACATAGGACAGGTAGAAAAGTTGAAGATTGAAGAGAACCACTGGACTATTTGTGCAGAATGTAAGGGACGCGGGAAAGTAAGTAAGCGGCTCCGAAAGAAAGTAAGACTCAGCTACCAGCGAGAACTAGAGATATTTGAAAGAAACAACCGCGAAGGGAGCGCTCCCGTTCGCCCTAAGGCTCACCTTGATGCATGCTCGCACTGTAAAGGTTCCGGGCTGATTCGATCTGCTATCCAAGCCTTTTCTGATAAAGAGCCGGATCAAGAAAACTACCCACATCTTGCCATCATTGGCGGTGGAATAGGTGGGGTGGCCCTTGCTGTAGCTTGTCTTCACCGTGGCATTCCTTTTACACTTTATGAACGCGATAGCAGCTTCGATGCACGATCCCAAGGTTATGGACTTACTTTACAACAAGCGAGTAGAGCGATCGAGGGGCTGGGTATTGTCTCGTTAGAGGAGGGGATCATCTCAACCAGACATGTGGTTCATACGACCGAAGGAAAAGTGCTCGGTGAATGGGGGATCAGAAAATGGGTGCCGTCAGACGACAAAAATTTACCCAAACGCACGAATGTGCATATCGCAAGGCAGTCGTTGCGTTTAGCTTTACTTGAGCAGTTAGGGGGACATGATGTGGTGCAGTGGGGCCATCAGTTAGTTGGTTTTATACAATCTGAGGGTGAAGGTGTTGATTTGAGCTTTCAGGTTGAAGGTGAGATGAAGTACGCTCATGCGGATCTTGTCGTTGGGGCGGATGGTATCCGCAGTTCGGTGCGCAAGTTACTGGTGGGTGAGGATAATTCTCCCTTAAATTATTTAGGCTGTATCGTGATTTTGGGGATTTGTCCTTTGGCCGATCTTGAAGATGAAGGTCTTGATCGTGTTTTACTGGATTCGGCCACGGTATTCCAAACCGCCAATGGCCATGAGCGGATCTACATCATGCCTTATACATCGGACTCGGTGATGTGGCAGCTCAGCTTTCCAATGCCAGAAGAAGAGGCTAAGGCCTTGAGTGCTAAAGGAGCTAAAGCGCTAAAAGAAGAAGCGTTGCGACGATGTCAGTGGCACGATCCCATTCCACAGATTTTAACGGCGACGCAGGAAGTGATGGTTTCTGGTTATCCTGTGTATGACCGAGCACTACTCGAACCTGAATTGTTACAGGAAGGGGCTAACGTGACCTTGATTGGAGATGCTGCTCATCCTATGAGTCCATTCAAAGGACAAGGTGCGAATCAAGCACTGCTGGATGCGTTGGCATTGGCTAGGGTAATTACAAAAGAATGTAGACCCTTGTCTCAATGGCGTAAAGCTGGCGTGAGGGAAAGTGTGTTAACTGAGTTTGAATCCGAAATGTTAGAGCGCAGCGCTAAGAAAGTAAAAGGCTCCGCGGAGGCTGCTGAGTTTTTGCATACTAATATTGTGCTGCATGAGGGCGATGAACCGAGAGGACGCTGCCTAGAGAGAAAAGTGGAAAATGAATCCGCAAAAGATAAAGAATAACATCAACACAACATGACGTTTATTCCCAAATCCCCGCTAGCTTGCTACGCTGTTGAGCTTAGCTTTATATTTTTAAGGAAATTTTATGATTTATTCAACCACAGAGTCAATTCCAGGCAAGGAAATCGAAGAAATAGTAGGTGTAGTGACAGGTAACGTCGTTCAGGCAAAGCATATAGGACGTGACATCATGGCAAGTTTAAAAAGTATTGTCGGTGGTGAAATTCGAGGCTACACAGAAATGTTAACGGAGGCTAGGGATATAGCTGTTCAACGTCTAATTGCAGATGCGCATGAAAAGGGGGCTGATGCTGTTGTAGGCATTCGTTTTACTACAAGCGCAATTATGGATGGCTCATCTGAAATTATGGTCTTTGGAACAGCGGTTAAATTAAAAAAATAACGAGTCCTTAAAAAAGGACAAAATAGCGGTCTCTGTTTGTTACTCATAGCTTTCAGCCCATTTTATTTGGTCGCTAGTGAGCTAGGTGAAAAGGCGCAGTAAATCAAAGCGTCGTATGCTTACAAATGTTAACATACGCCGTAAATTTACAGGCATTGTCATCTTCTAGTGAAGTTAGGTAGAAAACTATAATGGTTTCGGAATACGAGAAAATAAAATTATTGTTAAAAAACAAGAGTAAGAACAATAATAAAGAGGAACTTGCACGCCTGCGCAAACAAATCCCGACGTTTGAATGTACACCGGGTTGCCACGATTGCTGTGGACCTGTAACTACGTCTGCAGAAGAAATGTCGCGCCTGCCATATAAAACGGATGCTGAGCATGATGCCGCATTAGATGAGTATAACTGCGTACATTTAGGCCCTAAAGGTTGCACTGTGTACGAGGAACGCCCGTTGATCTGCCGATTGTTTGGTACAACACCTAGAATACCTTGTCCTAATGATCGTCGACCAGAAGAAATGATTGATGTTAAAGTTGAGGGACAGATCCATCACTACATCAGAAATACACGACAAGTGTTGGTATAGTTAAATAATATTAAAACGTTATGGAGAAGAAATGGAATTCATTCTTGAAAAAGTAACTTACAACGAACTCGGCTTAATCCTTAGAGCTAGTCTGGTATCTAACAAAGGATTGGCAGCCGGGTTGTTATCATAAAATAGAGGTAATGGGTGTTAAAGGTAGTGAATCAAAGTCAATTGAATAGCGAATATGACGAGCAAGGTTACTTTGTAATAAGAAATTATTTTAATACCGATGAGATTTTAGCGCTGAGAGAAGTCGTATCAAAATTCCATGAGCGCTGGAAAGAAGACAATATACAATTCTATCGTTCTGAAGCGTTTAATTCGTCTGTCATTACCGGCATCGATTATTTAGAGTGCGACGATCGGCTGAAGCTTTTCAATTTCATCAGCTCAAAAAAAATGATGGATGTTGTCGAATCGGTTATACCGTCTAATCCAGCATTTATGAATACCCAATTATTTTTCAACCCTGTTAACCCTAAACAAAAAGATTTTTGGCATCGTGATTGTCAATACGATCATGAGGTCGAACAGCAAAAAATAGCCGTGCAAGAGACGCAAGTGGTACATCTTCGCGTTCCTTTGTTTGATGAACTTGGCATGGAACTCGTCCCTGGTACGCATAAGCGCTGGGACAATGAAGAAGAGTTTAATGTACGACAAGAAATAAAAGGCAAAGTGAGCTGTGATAGTCTCTCTAGTGGTAAGGTAATGAACTTAGCCGCGGGCGACTTACTCGTGTTTTCAGCTGATATGATCCACCGCGGTTTATATGGTATGGATCGATTAGCGCTGGATATCTTAGTGTTTGATCCGGATGCGGACTTTGCCGATTATGTCGATGACGAATGTTTACCGAGCATTGAAATGCTGGATAAGATTGATGATCCGAGATTATTCATGAGTACGCTCAACCTAAAGGCACAGTGTTGATTGCGCGAAAAAATCAGTTGGCGCTTCAACATATGACAGATTTTAAAGGAATATTATGTTTATCTCGATCTTGTTTAAAAGACTGCTGAAAGTCATCTTGTGTAGTAGTGTCGTTGTGAGTAACGCCAGTGCATGGTCTGAACACAGTCTTATTACCTACCCAATATTAAAGACTATTCCTGACGTCGCAGATCAAGTGCCGATTAAGGTTGAAACCTTAGCTGAATTTGTGACAGCAGAGGCGCAAGGGTTAGAAACGTTATTAGCAAGCAATGAAGACTGGTTACGCCAAAACGTCCTGTATTATAAACCGCGTCCAGATACCTTAGCATTTGACGCTGCTGGGCAAGACTTACAAACAAGTTTCACCCATGCCATACGTATCAACCCGAATGCACGTGTTAATCCGTATATTCAATTATTACCAGGGCAGGATAAACAAGGCCGTCGTCGAATGGATTCCTCAGAAGTTACCGTATTTAAAAGTCTAGACCATTACAACACCATGACTTTTGTTGAAGTGAAAAGTGGAGAAATGGTAACGCCAATCGAGGTGTTAGTATCGGCTAATGATGATCCTGATAATGGTTTAGATATTGGTTTGTTTGAAGACAGCAATACCAACGCGGGTAAACTGTATGGTTTTGGTAAACAAGCCTTTGGTAATCCTGCATTAGAATACAGTTCGCAAGCACCTTTCCATATGGGGTTCTACCATGAATCAAGTGTACTCTTTACACTCGCCCCCTTCTTACGTGATACCTTCCCTGATTATCGTGTCCATATGTACAAAGCGTTATCTGAATATGCTTTTCGTACTGGCCATGATTATTGGGGCTGGCGCTTTATGGGATGGGGCATGCACTACATTGGAGACATTGCACAGTCATATCACTCAACATTACAACCGGGTGTGAGTACGGTGTCGAGTATCTGGACAAATGCCAAAGATATGATGGGTTTCCCGCAAGCGAAAATAGATGCGATTCAATTGCTCTCTAATCGCCATTTAGTATTAGAAACATTTCAAGAGAACATTACCAAGCAAGCCTATGAAAATAATGACTTTAGTAGCATATTATTTAAAGCGTTAGAACAAGAGATGCCTGTTATTGAATACACAAATACGACATTTGTAGAGGTATTTGCCAAGAAATCATATGACAAATCACAGAAATTGGCTGATTACCTTGAACGTTGGGTGCCTGAGAAACTAGTGAGTGACCCGAGTTTTGAAGTCGATGGTAGTAAGGAAGTCGACATGATTGTTGATATGATCCGAGAGAAAAATGGCGAAGAGGGGGTAACCCAAATGATCAACTTACTCGCTGAGTTTATGTCAGATCATAACGCTAATACACGCAGTTACGTTCGTTCAATTTTATATCATAAACCTTAATATAATCGAGCAGTAAGCCAGCACTTTAGTCCCGCAATGGCTTACTGCTTTATTGCATATTGATTTTTGTATACACTGACCGTATAAACATCAATAACGGTGTTTATTTTTTATTACCTGGTCACACAGATCGGACGTTACTCGGTACTTCTCATTTGATTCAAGATCGCGCTAGCCAAATGGCACTTTTCCATACACTTGTACAAACTGGTAGCTTTACTGCTGCTGCACATACGTTAGGTGTGTCGGTTTCTCATGTCAGTAAGCAACTCAAGTGTTTAGAAGCTGATTTAAACGTTAAACTTGTGCAGCGTTCAACGCGAAGCTTCACCTTAACTGATGCGGGACAACTGTTTGCCCATTATTGTGCTGACGTGGTAATCAGTGTACAAGACGCTGATGTCATGATGGCTAATCTGCAAGATGAAGTGACGGGTATCCTGCGTTTAGGTGTTTCGCAGTCATTTGGTACGATCCATATCATCCCTGCAATTGAACAATTTCGTAAATTGCATCCCGACTTGCATGTTGAAGTGAGTCTGTTTGATTATAAAACCAATATGATTGATGACGGTTTAGACCTGTGGTTGACGAACATTGAAGATATACCCGAAGGTTATGTGGCTCAGCATTTGGCTGATACCCGCTTTGTGGTTGCTGCGTCACCAGATTATCTGATGCACAACTCAGCGCCATTACATCCGGAAGACCTTGAGAATCATAACTGCCTGATTTACCAAAGCCGTGAGCGTAACTATGGTTTATGGTCATTCAAACAAGGTACTGACACGTTATATGTAAATGTTAATGGTGATTATCGTGTTGATTTAGCCGAAGCTATCCGCGATGCCGCGATATCAGGATGGGGAATTGCCTACTTAGCGACGTATTTATTAACGGATGAGTTTAGAGCGGGAAAGTTGATACAACTATTACCAGAGTGGCAGGCGAGTCAAAGGATGCAGTTCTATGCTGTATACCCAAGTCGTAAGCATTTACCGAAGAAAATTAGCGCGGCGATCATTTTTTTCAAAGAATATATTGGTCAGCCTTCATACTGGGATCGGCAATTAAAGTCACAGATTAAAATCTAATCTACAAGAACTTATCTCCTCATGGGGAAATATCTTTTCCATATGGAAACAATACCTAAAATATCATTGTTGAATTGTTATAAAACAATAGATTAGCTATCACAACAAGACGTTTGAATTTAATTGTAACAAGCAAGTAACTTACTGGGCTTGCTGTAATAATGGTGCGGACTACAATACGCATCTTTATAATTTTAATCATTAAACAGGTTTGTTCCATGATATCTATTTTAGGCATAATAGTGATCCTATTAACGGCGTATTTCAGCTCTAACAATCGCCGCAATATCCCACTAAGAACTGTCTCGCTAGCGTTTACATTACAGATCTCGTTTGCTTTCATTGTATTATATTTTCCAGCAGGAAAAGACGCATTAAATGGCTTTAGTGCAGGTGTATCAAACGTGATTGATTATGGCCAGGAGGGTATATCGTTCTTATTTGGTAGTTTAGTTGAAGGAAACTTTGTATTTGCTATCAATGTATTAGGTATTATTGTGTTCTTCTCTGCGTTAATTTCAGCGCTGTATCATATTGGCTTTATGCCGAAGATGATTAACATTGTTGGTGGTGGTTTACAGAAATTATTAGGCACTGGCCGCGCAGAATCGTTAGCGGCAACGGCAAACATTTTTGTTGGTATGGTTGAAGCGCCTTTAGTGGTTAAACCGTATTTAAAAGGTATGAGTGATTCGCAGTTCTTTGCTGTGATGACTTGCGGTCTAGCGTCTGTTGCTGGTGGCACACTCGTGGGTTACGCGATGATCGGTGTTGAGATCAAATACCTTGTTGCGGCATCATTTATGTCTGCACCTGCTGGTTTGTTAATGGCGAAATTTTTGTTCCCGCCATCAACAGATAAACTAAGCGATGATGAAATCACTAAAGTTGAATTACCGCGCGCAACAAACGTGGTTGAAGCCCTTGCTGACGGTGCAATGGCTGGTTTAAGTATGGCAACTGCGATTGGTGCTACCTTGTTAGCGTTTGTCGGTGTTATCGCGTTACTGAATGGTATGTTAGGTGGTATTGGCAATTGGTTTAATCTAACATTAAGCTTTGAAATCATTCTAGGTTATGTGTTTGCTCCTGTCGCTTGGTTGATTGGTGTACCATGGAATGAAGCGATTGTTGCAGGTTCGCTGATTGGTAATAAGATCGTCGTAAATGAGTTTGTAGCGTTTATTCAGTTGATGGAAGTAAAAGATCAATTAAGTGAACATTCACAAGCGATTATTACCTTTGCATTGTGTGGTTTTGCTAATATCAGTACTATGGCTATCTTAATTGGTGGTTTAGGCAGTATGATCCCTGAACGTCGTCAATTTATTGCTAAACATGGCTTCCGCGCCATCTTTGCTGGTGTGCTAGCTAATTTGATGAGCGCTGCGATTGCTGGTGTGATGTTAAGTTTATAATTAATCGTTAATCGTTAATAATTAAAAGTATAGATACAACAATTAACTTGAATTACAGATGTAAAAAAGGCTAACGAGTAATAACTTGTTAGCCTTTTTTGATCGTTAGACTTTATGCTCGTCAACGGTATATATTAATTAAGAGTCACTTCAACTGTTTGTGCTACTTTCTTGGCTTTATCAATAGCATCGATACTATTAATACCACGAGCCAGAGCCACGCCTAAGCGACGTTGGCCGGCGATCTCTGGTTTGCCGAAGAGACGGATTTGACTGCCTGGTACACTGGCCAATGCTGGCGCTAATTGATTAAAACTAATATTAGTCGAGTGACCTTCTGCTAGGATAACGGCAGAGGCAGATGGACCATATTGTTGGATTTGGGTGATAGGTAGCCCTAAAACAGCGCGTACATGTAAAGCAAATTCAGACAAGTCTTGTGAGATTAGTGTCACCATACCTGTGTCGTGTGGACGCGGTGAAACTTCACTAAAAAATACGTCTTTACCTCGAATGAAGAGTTCGACACCAAATAGACCATAACCGCCTAATTCTTTAACTACCGCGGCAGATACTTCTTGTGCTTTGGCAAGCACATCATCACACATTATTTGTGGTTGCCATGACTCACGGTAATCCCCATCTTGCTGACGGTGACCAATTGGGTCGCAGAAGTGGATGCCATCTACCGCACTGATTGTAAGCATGGTGATCTCGAAATCGAATTTTACAAAGCCTTCAATAATGATACGCCCTGCGCCTGCTCGGCCACCTTCTTGTGCATAGTGCCAAGCTTGCTCGATGTCATCTTTATCACGAATAATACTTTGACCTTTACCTGATGAACTCATGACTGGTTTTATCACACATGGAATGCCAATTTCTGCCACTGCGCCTTCATATTCAGTTTTATTGTCAGTAAAGATGTAAGGTGAGGTAGGTAAATTAAGGGTTTCTGCGGCCAGAAGACGAATACCCTCACGATCCATTGTTAGCTTGGTTGCACGCGCTGTAGGAATGATATTGACACCTTCTTGTTCTAATTCAAGCAGGGTATCTGTTGCGATGGCTTCTATTTCTGGAATAACATAATGCGGTTGTTCAAGTTCAATCACATGTCTTAGGGCATTACCATCAAGCATATCAATGGTGTGACTGCGATGCGCGACTTGCATCGCGGGTGCATTGTCATAACGATCAACGGCAATGACTTCTACCCCTAAACGCTGAAACTCAATAGTCACTTCTTTTCCAAGCTCTCCAGAGCCTAATAGTAATACACGTGTTGCATTTTTGCTGTTGGCGGTACCTAACATAACAGTTCCCTATTAATTGATTATAAATTTGGTGGTCAAACAAATGATAATTCACTAACTTGTTGTATTTTAAGTACTATAGTTTATTTAATTAAGCTGTTAAGGAGCATGATATAACGATTGTTCTGGAAATGAAAGTTTTAAGTGATAAGTTGGTTGTAACATCTAAAAGTGAGCATTTTGTTTTATGCTTAAATGTGATTAATAGCAAAAATAGAGCTGTATAAATAGGGCTCTGTTCCCTTTTAGTGTTGGTTTATTCAAGAGCTTCATTAAGCCAGTTTTTGTTTTCGCAAGACGCTTTGTTTTCCATAAAGATAAACCAAGCAATATAATGTTCCATATAGCCAGTACCAACACCATAAAATCGTTTCATCCAAGTTTTCCAACGCATCATGAAATTATTAAGTGTCTGAATATGATATATTTTATCAATAACCTTTTGATTATCCAAACTGATAAGCCGTTTATGATCGATGTTGAAACCAAGCTCTTTAACGATGCTTTGATAAGATAAATTACCATCGGTACATAGCACAGAATCAGGTGATAAAAGTGGTGTTAGCGCTAAGCTAAGTTCTTCTTTAGTATCTCGCTTTAAGACCTGATGGCTTATTGTTCCATTGCGATCTAAAGCCAGTAAAATAGGCACTTTTGGGGGATTACCGCCGCCTCGTTTTCTTGATTCTCTCAGCATTTTTTTGGAACCTTTGAAACTCTCGGGTACAAAAGTTTCATCTGCTTCAATAATGCCAAGTAATTCAGTCGGTTTGTGCTCAGAAGGGCTTTTTAGAAAACGATGTCGCCATCTAAATGCTGTTTTTAAATTAATATCTAACTTGTTAGCTGCATATCTCAAACTATTAGATAAACACATACATTCTATATATTTCAGCCATTTGCCAGGTTTTTTCATTCTAAATAGACTTGTTCCCGTTAGGGTGCTGAATGTTTTATGGCAAGCATTACAGCGATAACGTTGTTTTCCTTGCATGGTACTTCCCCATCGAGATAGCACGTGACCATTGCAATGAGGGCAGTTTGATATTTCATTTTCATATTTGGCAAGGATTTGGCCGACTTCGTCTTTAGATAGGTGGAAGTCGATTTGATGATTTAAGCGCTTTAGTTCAACATAAGATAGGTCTTCAATACTTTCTTGAAAAGCTGCAAAAGTTACTTTACTCATAGCGGTAACCTCATGATATTGCGGTTACTATAAGTATAGCTAAAACTACCAACACTAAAAGGGAACAGAGCCATAAATAGACAATAAAAATGAGGGCTATAATACAATGTCGGGGGCTGATAAGGCCCGTAGGTTAGGGGGGGGAAATTAATAAAGTTAAATTAATACCTATTTATGATTAAGAACAACGAATCGTTATTATTTATTAAGCATAATGGTTGTACATCATAACTACTTATTTTTAAAAGGCTTTATTATGACTACCTTGATTGAACGTTTTTTACGTTATGTAAGTTTTGATACCCAATCTGATTATACGTTTGATGCATGCCCAAGTACGCTTGGGCAAACAGTTTTTGCTGCACAGTTAAAGCAAGAGCTGATGGCATTAAAACTAAAGAATGTAAAACTAGATAACAATGGTTATTTAACTGCAACGCTCCCCAGTAATATTCGCACAACAGTACCAACTGTTGGGTTTATTGCGCACATGGATACAGCACCTGATGCATCTGGGAAGGGGGTTAAACCGCAAATAGTGAAGGACTATCAAGGTGGTGATATAAGTTTAGGACATGGCGAAGTTTTATCACCTTCGATGTACCCAGATTTGAACGACCTACATGGTGATACGCTAATAACGACCGATGGTACAACCTTATTAGGTGCTGATAACAAAGCCGGTATTGCTGAAATCATAACCGCGATAGCGTATCTTCAAGCTAATCCTGAAATCAAACATGGTGATATTAGTATCGGCTTTACACCCGATGAAGAAATTGGTCGTGGTGCGAATTTGTTTGATGTTAAAAATTTTGGTGCTGAGTGGGCCTATACCATTGATGGCGGCCCAGTTGGCGAACTCGAGTTTGAAAATTTTAATGCGAGCGCTGCTGAAATAATTTGTCACGGGGTAAATGTGCATCCAGGTTCAGCGAAAAATAAGATGGTTAATAGCATGGGAATTGCAGCTAAATTTCAAAGGATGATGCCTGCAGACGAAACACCTGAATGCACGGAAGGGTATGAAGGTTTTTACCATTTGAATTCAATGCAAACGAGTGTGGCAAAAACCACCTTGAATTATATTATTCGTGATTTTGATACGATGGGATTAGCGCATCGAAAAGAATTTATACAACAAAAAGTCTTAGAATTAAATGAAGAACTTGGTTGTGAACGGGTAGAGCTGAAAATAATCGATAGTTATAATAATATGCGTGAAATGGTCGAGCCTCACGTACATATTATTGAGATTGCGAAACAAGCGATGATTGATTGTGATGTACAGCCTGATATTAAACCTATCCGTGGAGGCACTGATGGTGCTCGATTGTCTTTCATGGGATTACCTTGTCCTAATATCTTTACAGGTGGTTATAATTTTCATGGTATTCATGAGTTTATTACGGCTGCAGGGATGGAAAAATCAGTGCGTGTTATTGTTCGGTTGGCGGAGTTAACTGCGAAAAAATACGTATGAATTGGATGAGTATATTAACTTACAAATTATTGCTGTATTTGATATCGCTTATTAAGCGTAATTAGGCCTTACACCAATACAGTCTTTAGGCATCTTAAGCTCATTTTGCAAAAACAAGATACAGTTATGTAATTTTAAACTAACGTCTTTATCATATAATAAAGACGTTTCATCTTGAAATTGCAATTCAAATACTAAGTACCAAAAAACCATTTCTTTTTGACTTGATATTCTGTTCTCCACAATATTCAAACGTTGCCAGTCTTGTAATATTTCCCAAATATAATCACATAGCATGGTGTAACTTAGCTTGTTATTCATGAATTGCTGAGTATGCCGGATTAATAGTTTTGATTTTAATGTGACAAAGTTATCTTCAAGCATAAGTCGGTCTCCAATTACAAATCACTAAATATTAATCAGTAGATTGCATACAGTTTGGCATTCTAATTAGCTCAAACTCATGTAAGCATAAGTGATGATCTTTGATTTGTATATTTATTGGATATGGTGCTGACGTAGCAGGTCTTTGGTTGGTTAATCGACAATGGAAAATATTTAAAATTTAGCTAAACTTTCGCTATGGTGTTGTTAATTTACAGCAGTAGGAAATAGCTATGATGAGATACAATTCTTTATTAGTTACTGTATTATTTATATGTTTATTTATTTCTAGTATAGCGTTTAGTTTGGGTGTTAAAGCTTCAAAAGATGTTGGGTATGAACATTCAGATATTTCACTTTACGACAGACTTGGAGGACTAGTACCGATAACTGTTGTTGTGAATGATTTTGTAGATACGGTCATAATCGATATCGAGTTAAATAAAAATTCAGCAATCAACACTTCACGAGCAAGGGTGCCTAAAGCTTATTTAAAGTTTCAAGTCACTACTATGATGTGTCAAGTCACAAATGGTCCCTGTATTTATAAAGGACGAGAAATGAAAGAGGCGCATAAGAACTTGCACATAACGGAAAAAGAATGGTATCGGATGGTCGTTTTGTTTAAAGAAGTGCTAGCGAAGCATAAAGTATCAGCGATGGAAACTCATGATTTACTTGCTATTGTTGAATCTACGAAAGCTGATATTGTGTCTGAAAAATAAAATTAGGCTTCATCGGTTGTGATGGCACTGTCAATGAAGCCTATTCTTATATAATACTATTTAATCACCTTATTTAACGACAAGCGTCAAGGTTGTCTGCGTACTTGCTGATGGCACATTGCTTTGATGACTTAATACAAAAATACGACCCGCATCAACTTTGCTTATATCTCGTAGGTGAGTTTTAATTGCATTAGCTCGAGATTTAGCTAATTTTCTTAGCACTTTATCTGTGATAGCTTGTTGCTTACTTGTTTCGGCATATAAACTGCTAAGCCAAACTTGCTTAAGTGCTGATTTATCGAGTGACGCCTGCTGAGCTGAAATCGTATTACGTAGTGTATCCGCTTTGCCTTGGGTTTCTTGTTCATATAACGTGATAAGTGCATCTTCCATATCATTTGATAGTGGTAGATTCGTCGCATTAGTCGTTTCTGGAATATTCGCGTTTGTTAATTGACTTAGTTTCGTATTTACGGCTCTATTTTGAAGTGTTTGTTTGTCCACGTTCGCATCATAGCTGCCTTTAATATTGAGTTTTAATTGTGGTCGTTGTACTAGTGCTTTTGCTAATGTATCGAGTTTATTTTGTTCGAGTTGGGTAAGTATCACTGAGCCCTTAGCAAAATTAACTTTATCTAATTCCTCTGTGGAATCTACGATGTTAGCTAATAATGTGAATGGCGATGTAGCGGCTTTCACTATGATATTGGTAAATTGTTTTAGCAGTATTTCGCCGACATTAAAGCTCGGGTCATTAACATCCCCCGATATTTCAACGCCTAAATCAATAGCGCCATTGCTGTCTTTTAATAATGGAATAGCTAAGGTAATCGGTAATATTGTCCCTGCGTCACTGTTTTTTGTATTATTCATATCAAGCTGATCAATGAATATTTGGTTGCGACCTTCTAAATGATTTTTTTCTAACTTGTATTTAAGTGCAAGTGAGAGCTGACCTTCGTTAATATCTAACCCTGCATAAGTACCAGAGTAGGGGGTCATAGAGGGTAGCTCAAAATTATCAAAGATAAATTCGATGTCCACATACGGCAGTGGGATGAGAGGGTTAACTTCACCACGTAATGTGAGAGGTGCGTATTCGTTTACTATGCCTCTGATATTTAGTTCCGCATTCTTGGTTGCCGTTGATGATAGTTTACCTACATGGCCTTCTAACTTGTCGATAGTGGCTTCAAAAGTAGGTTTAAGAAGATTGTCGGTATAATCGACTTTACCTTGTGCGAGTGTGATCTTGTTTATCTCAATCAGCATTGCATCTTCTGTCGCTTTAATTTTTTGAGTTTCAGGTTTTATTTGGGGCTCACCTTTAACTGCCGCCTCTTTTTTCTCGTCTTTGGTTTTGACAACAAGATCTGACACATTGGAGCTTTTATCTGCAGCGACAATCATTTGAGCATATGGTTGTACAAAAGAAACATGGTCGATAAGCAAACTGTTTGCTTCTTTATCAAATTTAAGGCTGTTGATATTGAAGTTTTGCCATTTGATTAGCGTTTTATTTAATTTGTTGTCATTAATTGCTAGTGATTCTAGTTTTATTGAACCATCAAATCGAGCTGCACCTTTGGTATTCGCATAAAGGCTACCTTGCGTTGTGAATTCACCATTTTGGATTGTGATGTTCACGTAAGGTTTTAGATAAGGTTGAAATTGTGCGAGGTTCAATTTATCTAAATTGATCGTAGCATCAAGCGATTGTTCTTTTACATCTGCGCTACCTTGAGAAGAGAAGGTACCTTTATCGTTAATCGTTAGGGCTAAGTCATATTCAATGGGTGTATCGAGACGACTGGTCAATGATTTAGTTCTGACGTTAATAGGGAACAGGCGCCATGCGGTTGCATCCGTCATCATAGATTCAATGACATTAATATCGTAGTTGGTTAAATTAAATTCACCAAGAGTGACGAGCCACTCTTGTGCTTCTTTACTTTCCGTTGCTTGAGCCTCATTATTTTCAGATTGCGTTGCCTGTGATTCTGATTTAGCGGTTATTTTGCTATCTGATGATGCGCTAGTTGGTTCTGTATGTTTTAGTGTAAAAGCATTTGTTAGATTAACAACACCGTCCTTGTTTACAACTGCATTAACTTTTAACCCATCGGTACTGATATTATCTAAACCAATTTGTTGTTGCAATAAGTCAACTTTGATGCCTGCTACTGTGAGTAACGGTAGGTTAATGAGTTCTTTTTCTGGTTCGGAGAATATCAATGTACGTAACGAAAATTGACCCGCATCAGTGAGTAATTGCGGTGACTTATCGTTACTAATGAATTGATAGTCAGTTGTAAAGTCAATAACGCCAGACTCTAGTTTAGCCGTTAATTGTTCTGCTACGAATGGCCAAAATGTCACTAATTTTATGTGTTTAAGAGCCAGATTACCTTGTGCTTCCAATGGTGTTAATTGGAATCGACCTGCCGTGGTCACTGCGCTATTGTCTGCACCTTCAATGCTCAAATTATAGCTGTTGTAAGTCGGGGATGGCGCGTTGCTCCGCTTGTCACGATTCAACATTGCTAGGCTATTGAATTTGGTCAGTACAATATTGATTGCTGGGTAATCGAGTTCAGCACCTGTAGGCTTGTCTTTAAAGTTAAACGCAGTGTTGGTGATGCTGATATTAGCAATTTGAATATGCGGTAACTCACTGCTTTCATTTGTGTCTTCGCTAACCGGTACTGGTGTTTCTGATGGTTTAGATTGCGCAGCTATGTGTGCTGGAATATCAGAGAAGTTAAATTGACTCTCATCTAATTTTTCAATATTAGCAAAGGCTTGGTCAATTTCAATAGTCTCAATATTTATACTGCCATTGAATAAACTTTTCCATAAGTTTATTTGCAATGTGAGTCGACCAATACCGGTAAAATCTTCCTGTTCTTGAGTTTGAATTTCAAACCCTTTAATCTCAAATTTGAGCGACAAAGGGTTAATACTTACATCTTGAAGTTGTACTGGGCGGCCAAGTAAAGCACTGATTTTTTCTGGTGCGATACTTTTAACGAGATAGGGGACAAGTAAACCTAATAGTAAGGCATACATTAAATAGGCAACAAGCGCATAACTTAATAAACGTTGATAACGTGGCGCACGTGAAAAATTTTTTCGAAAAATTGAAAGTTTAGCAGCCATTAGAAATATAAATCCTATTTAAATCCTGATATTAATACTAATTATAGAATATCAATGGCTAGCATAACAGCTATTATTCTAACCATTGCTGATGTAACTGGTCACTATCCCCTAAATAATCAAGTAGCCATTGAACTGCTGGGCTCATTCGTTTGGTATTCCAAGCTAGGCAGCAGTCGCTGACAGGCAAACTTGTGATGAGCTTTTTCTCTATTAACTCTCCACTCATTAACAGTTTATTTGCCATGTGTGCAGGCATAATAGCAATACCTAATCCACCTTTGAGTAATTGGGTTGCACTATGCCAGTTTGGTACAACAAGACGACGTTGATTATCAAGTAACCAGGTGGTGCGTTTAGGCAGTTTGCGTGCTGTATCTTCTAAACATATAACAGGGTATCTTGCTAGCTCCTCGTTACTTATTGCTTGTTCTGCGCTGGCTAGTGGGTGATTAGGACTAATGACAAATGTCCATTTTAGTTCCCCCATACCACGATAATCAAAACCACCACTCACTGGGATTGATGCGGTTGCACCAATGGCAATATCGGCGCGTGAATCAACTAAGGCATCCCAAACACCATTATACACCTCCATCGTGAGTAAAAGTTCTACATCTGGAAATGCGTTGTAGAAGTCACCCACCATGGTGTTAATACGGCCTTCATGTACTACATTATCGAGCGCAAGAGACACACTTTGATTCCAACCGTTAGCGACGCGTTGTGTTTGAAATTTCATATGTGCCATTTGCTTGAGCAATTTCCGAGATTCAATCACGAAGTATTCACCTGCAGGTGTTAGTTCTACTTTTCGGTGCAGACGAATAAATAATGCGACCGCTAATCGCTCTTCAATATTACGAACCGTATAGCTAATAGCACTTGGTACTTTACATAATTCATCTGCTGCAGCTGTGAAACTTCCGCGTCTTGCAACTGCGTCGATAACTTGTAGATCTTGTTGGGAAAACATACACATCAAATTTTTTGAAAGCAATAGTGAAATATTAGCGTTTCTCGAACAGAATCGCCAGTATTAAACTAGTAACATCATCATTAGTCTATGTAGTTTAAGTAATGAACAATATTAAAAATAACACTAAAAATAAAGTCCAATGAGCACGATGGTTTGGTTTTCTGGATTAAGCATGTTGGGTTTTCTTGCAACTGATATGTATTTACCCGCATTTGAAACGATTCGTCATGAATTTGTTACATCTCAGACATTAATTAGCTTGTCGCTCAGTATTTTTTTATTGGGTATGGCACTGGGTCAATTAGTTTATGGTCCGTTATCTGATCGTGTCGGCCGTAAAAAAATGCTGTTTGTTGGCATGGCTATCTTTGTGATATCAACCGCTGTTATCTCCGTATCTAACAGTATTGAGCTATTTCTTCTTGCACGTTTTGGCCAGGCATTAGGTGCATGTTGTGGTACTGTCATTTGGCAGGCGGTCGTAATTGACCGTTATCAAGGTAAAGCGTCAGAGCGTGTTTTTGCGACGATCATGCCACTGGTCGCGCTCTCTCCTGCATTAGCACCTTTACTTGGCGCTGGATTAGAAGAGTTTTTTGGCTGGCGTAGTATTTTTGTTGTGCTTGTAGTGACTGGTTTAGCGTTGGCATTTGCAACAAGTCGCGAACAAGAAAGCGCACCTTTAGGTAAAAAACAAGAAAAGTTGTCGTTGCAATTGGCGCGTGATTATAAGCAAATCATAAAATCAAAAATATTCATTGGTAATATGTTGATATTTGCGGCGTGCTCCGCTGCATTCTTCGCCTATTTAACCGGTTCGCCATTCATTATGACTGCAATGGGGTATTCGGGGGCGGATATTGGTCTAAGTTATCTACCTCAGACAGTGGCTTTTCTTGTTGGTGGTTATGGTTGTCGTAACCTATTAACACGTTTTAGTGCGAAACAATTATTGCCTTGGTTAATTACATTGTTTATCACAACGGTTGTGCTTATGTTTGTGATTGCTTTTGCGACGTCACCAACGACTATTTGGCCTATTTTGATCCCATTCTGTTTTTTAGCCGTGGCTAATGGCGCGATTTATCCATTGGTGATTAATGCTGCACTCGCTGACTTCAAGAATTGTAGTGCAACCGCTGCAGGTTTGCTTAACTTCTTACAGACGATGTTTTGTTTCTTAGCAAGCAGTGTGGTATCAGCATTCTCTGAACATGGTGTTTATGCTGTTACATCTGTGATGTTGTTCCAAGGTTTTCTGATTGTGGTTGGTTATGTACTCGCTAAGCATAAAACAACGAATATATCAGCAAGTGATGCTGTAGTGGTTTAATTTATTACAAGCTAAAATTTGAATAAAAAAACGGGAAAGACAGCTATTGTCTTTCCCGTTTTTTTATTGGTAACATTAATCTAAATCGTATGCTAGCGCGGTTTACTTGATACTGTACTAGGATAGTTTAGTGGGTTAATTCACCACGGATATTTTGTTGCATTTGTATTTTAATTTCTTCACTCGGTAGTTTTTTACTGATGAGATAATGCAACTTAGTTAATGCTGCCTCTGTTGTCATATCATAACCCGAAATAACACCAACTTGCGCTAGGGCATCGCCTGTCGCATAACCGCCCATGTTAACTTTACCTTTAATGCACTGGGTAAGATTCACCACCACGATACCACGCTGGTTCGCGGCTTCAAGCGCATTCAATAGTGCTTCACTTTGCGGGGCATTACCTACGCCATAACTTAGCAAAATTAACGCTTTAACGGGTTGTAATAGAATGTTAAAGATAACTTCTGTTGAAATACCAGGGTAAAGTGTCACGATCGCAATCGGCTGTGGTGTAATGTTACTAACGGTAAGTGTTTTTTCAGTAATTGGTTTTACATCACCTAACATGACTTCAATGTTAATCCCAACTTTCAATAGTGTTTCGCAGTTTGGTGTTGCAAACGCGCTAAAACCATCAGCGTGCACTTTCGTTGTTCTGTTGCCACGTAATAATTGGTTATTAAAGAATAAACAGACTTCATGAACAGGGTAGTTTGCTGCGAGGTAAAGCGAGTTCAGTAAGTTGCTTTGGCCATCTGAACGGATCTCAGCCAGTGGGATCTGTGAACCAGTAACAATCACGGGTTTGCCAAGGTCTTCTAACATAAATGATAATGCTGATGCTGTGTACGCCATGGTATCAGTACCATGTAAGATCACAAAGCCATCGTAGTCGTCATAATTGCTTTGGATATCTTCAGCGATCTGCTGCCAATCAGAAGGTGACATGTTAGAAGAGTCGATTAACGGCGAATACTCGTGAAGGGTGAAATCAGGCATTTCTTCGCGGTGGAATTCAGGTAGACGCGCTAAGCAATCCGTCATGAATCCTTCCATCGGTACATAACCGTGCTCTGAATGTTGCATACCGATCGTGCCACCAGTATATGCGATGTAGATTGATTTCTTAGCCATTAATAAATTCCCCTGTGCGTTTTTAAAGAGGATTATAGTGCTGAAATCAATTAATGGAATAGCTTGATACTAGATTGCCTAATAAAACTGCAATTTAATAGGGTAATTAAGATATAAATTTGAATTAAGCAGTAAATGGATTCATTTACCGCTTAATATCATTATTCACTAGATCCAGCTAATCTAGAGGATTATTTAATTTCGCATACTAAACATTCCACATATAGGCCTTGCGGATCTGAATAGTTAGTTAGTTGTCCGGCTTGTCGACTCATTGTTGCTAACCAAGTCGCCACACTACCATTAGGACTAATGTTGAGCTCTGTTAATACTTGCTTTGCAACAGATTGAGTGAACATAGACAGTAATCTATCACGCTCACTGCGGGGAGTTTGAATTAAAATTAATGAATCACTCGATACACCTGCTTTTTCTGCGGCAGACGCAATTGCATCATCTAGGCTACCAAGGCTATCAATAAGGCCAAGATTAAGCGCATCGCTACCAGTCCAAACACGACCTTGAGCAACCTCATTAACTTCTTCTATTGTCATATCTCGACCTTCAGCAACGACATTTAAGAAGTTGCTATAGCCATTTTCAACCGTCATTTGGATAATTTTAGCCATGTGTTCAGGCAGTTCCCGATTTACAGATAGTCCTGTGTAATCTGTTGTCCCGACACCATCACTGTAAATGCCCATTTTAGCGAGTAGTTTTTCGGTTGTCGCAAATAGACCAAAGATACCAATTGAACCGGTGATCGTGGTTGGTTTAGCCCAAATCTCATCTGCCGCAGAAGCTATCCAATAACCACCGGATGCGGCGACGCTACCCATGGACACTATCACGGGTTTACCCGATTTTTTCACTTCTAATAATGCGGTACGGATCTGTTCTGATGCAAATGCGCTACCACCTGGGCTGTCGATACGTAGGACTAAGGCTTTAATCTTTTCGTCGTCTTTTGCTTGTAATAGCAATTTAGTCAGCGATTTTCCACCAATAGCGCCAGGAGGTTGGTTACCATCTAAGATCTGGCCATTGGCGAAAATGATACCAACTCCAGGTTTACTCGCAAAATCTTGTTCTTTAAACTGTGTAGGCAGAAGATTAAGGTAATCTAAAAACTCCACCTTCTCATATTTATCCGATTCGCTGTTTAGCTTTTTAGCCAGATAACGCGAGATTTGTTCACGTGTTAATAGCTGATCTACAAGTTTTTGTTTTAAAGCATATTGGGCAATATTGCCATTGACTGATTGCAGTTGTTCAATAAATATATCTGCTTTAGGTGCCACATCGTCAGCGTTGATTAAACGATTGTTAGCAACGGTACTGGTGTAAGTATCCCAAAGTTGATTTAACCAGTTTAATTTAGCTTCTTTACTTTCTGCTGACATATCACTACGTGTGAAGGGTTCAACAAATGATTTATACGTGCCAACGCGAAATACGTGTGATGAGAGATTAAGCTTATCAATGGCATCTTTGAAATAAAGACTATAACTACCATAGCCCTGCAGTAATACGCCCCCTGCAGGATTTAACAGAATTTCATCCGCAAATGAAGCAAGGAAGTATTGTTCTTGGCTAAAGTAATCCCCGTAAGCATAAATTGGCTTGTTACTTTTTTTGAATTCAACTAATGCATCCGAAATATCCGTTAATTTAGTTAAACTCGCAGGTTTTAGTCGGGCAAGATCTAAGATTAATGCGCTAATGGCATTATCAGTTTTAGCGCTGTTAATCACATTTACAACGTCTGAAATTGCAATTTCACTAATGACATCTTGAGAATCAACAAGTTCACCAATAACTTGGTCGAATGGATCAACTAATTTTGGTTGATCAACCAAGACTCCGTTTAAGTTGAGAACCAAAGCAGTATTATCTGCGAATGTGACTGGTGCTTCTTTTTGCTGCTGCAAAGCAAGAATAATAATTGCTATAAAAGAAATGAACAATAGGTTCAAGATTAAATTACGCGTGAATGTAATCGAACGACCTATTTTAGAAAGAATGAATCCGAGTAGTGAGAATAATTTTCTCATTATTATATTCCTAGTAAACCCAATGGGATTAGACTGTTATGGATGTTATTTTGTATATTAAGCCATAAATCTAGCTTAGATTAAAGTACTTAGAATACGGAGGTGTGACAGTACGTAGCGGATCTAGTTCTCATTAATAATAAATAATGACAAATTAAGCTTAGTGTAAACACGACGAAATGTATTGTTAAGTGTTGAAATTCAACGAAATCATTAATTTATGACTACACTTGTACGCTGTATTAGTTAAAATAGCGTTTGAAATGAACGATTAAATTAATTACTCTAAAATTAAAATAGATAACAATTATATAGCAATTGTGTAACCACTGGGAGTGGAGTTATGTCTGCAAGCAATTATCCGAATATGTTGGCGCCGTTAGATCTGGGCTTTACAACATTAAAAAACCGAGTCTTGATGGGTTCGATGCATACTGGCTTAGAAGAAGAAAAAAATGGATTTGAGAAACTAGCTGCATTTTATGCTGAGCGTGCCAAAGGTGGTGTTGGTTTAATTGTGACGGGCGGTATTTCACCAAACCTACGTGGACGCCTCATGCCACACGGTATGCAACTGTCTTATAAATGGCAAGCGAAGAAACACCAAGTCGTTACACAAGCGGTTCATGATAATGGCAGTAAAATTGCGCTACAAATTCTGCATGCGGGTCGTTATGCTTATCATCCATTTAGCGTGAGCGCGAGTAAAAGTAAAGCACCTATTAATCCGTTTACACCAAGAGCGATGTCAAAACGTTCAATCCGTTGTACTATTTATGATTTTGCCAAGACCGCAGAACTGGCCAAGTTTGCCGGTTATGATGGTGTGGAAGTGATGGGTTCTGAGGGGTACCTTATCAATCAATTTATTTGTCGACGCAGTAATAAGCGTACGGATGAATGGGGTGGTAGTTATCAAAATCGTATGCGTTTTCCTATTGAAATTGTAAAAGCGATTCGTCAGCGTGTCGGTAATGACTTTATTATTATTTTCCGTCTTTCAATGCTTGATCTTGTTGAAGATGGTAGTACGTTTGAAGAAGCGGTTGAGCTTGCGAAAGAACTTGAAAAAGCCGGTGTGACGATTATTAATACAGGTATTGGCTGGCATGAAGCGCGTGTACCAACCATTGTAACCAGTGTACCTCGTGCCGCATTTAGCTGGGTTACAGAGAAAATGAAGGAACACGTCAATGTTCCTTTAGTGACAACTAACCGTATTAACACACCAGAGGTTGCAGAACAGATTTTAGCTTCTGGGCAAGCAGATATGGTATCGATGGCACGCCCAATGTTGGCAGATCCTAAGTTTGTAGAGAAAGCGACAGCGGGTAAAGCAGATGAAATTAATACTTGTATTGCCTGTAATCAAGCATGTTTAGATCATGTATTTAAAGCTAAACGTGCATCTTGTTTGGTTAATCCACAAGCTTGTTTTGAAACTGAGCTAAAATTTGACACTGCATCAAAATCAAAACGAATTGCGGTTGTTGGCGCAGGACCGGCAGGCTTAGCATTTGCTTGTTATGCGGCTGAACGTGGTCATAAAATTGATATTTTTGATAGTCGATCAGAAATCGGTGGTCAGTTTAACTATGCGAAACAGATCCCGGGTAAAGAAGAGTTTTACGAAACCCTGCGTTATTATGCGAAGAAAATTGACGTACTTGGTATTAACTTACATTTAAATCAGTTAGTGACAGTTAAGACCCTTCAGGGTAAGGGTTATGATGATGTAGTTGTGGCAACGGGCATTAAACCAAGAACACCTGCCATTCCCGGAATTAAACATGAAAAAGTATTAAGTTACATTGAAGTGTTACGTGATCATAAACCGGTTGGTAAGCGTGTTGCTGTTATTGGAGCGGGTGGTATTGGCTTTGATGTTTCAGAATATTTAGTTGAAGAAGAAGGTGCTTCACCATCGACCAATACTAAACAGTGGTTAAGCGAGTGGGGCGTAACAGAAGATAGTCAAACTGTCGGTGGTTTAACCCCTGCTAAAAATACTGCGCCAGCGCGTGAAGTATTCTTATTACAACGAAAAGATACTAAAGTTGGTGCAGGTCTAGGTAAAACGAGTGGCTGGGTACACAGAGCAACATTACAGAAAAAAAATGTAGAAATGATCAAAGGCGCTTCTTATGACCTTATTGATGATCAAGGTTTACATATTACCGTTGATGGTGTGAAAAAAATATTAGATGTTGATAATGTGATTTTATGTGCTGGACAAGAACCTTTTAGAGAATTGTTTGAGCAACTACAATCTGAAAAAGTGACAACACACCTTATTGGTGGTGCATTTGAAGCGGGTGAGCTTGATGCAAAACGTGCAATTCGTCAAGGTGCTGAACTTGCCGCGTCGATTTAACGTTAGTTAATACCAACATAAGACAATCAAAGTTGCTATTGTAGCGACTGTTATTATGACTGTTATTATTAAAAGAAGCCCATCTTATGCATGGGCTTTTTTGATCTTAATAAATTAATGACTTGATATTTTATTGACTACATTGAATACTTTAGCTATCACTCATTGTTCAAAGTAGTAAATAATGAACGCAATTGACCTATTAATAAATCGCCATTCTTGTAATCAGCTTTCTGCACCAGCCCCAAGTGGTGAAGCATTGGATAATATTATTAATGCTGGATTACGTGCACCTGATCACGGTGGATTAACCCCTTGGCGTTTTATTATCACCGAAGGTGAAGGTTTAAACACTTTATCGCACTATTTTCAAGATGCGGCATTTAACCTTGGAAAGTCAGAAAAGGATGTATTAAAGGCGACAAATGCGCCGTTTAGAGCACCACAAATTATTACTGTTATTGCTAAAATTGAAAATCATCCAAAGATCCCAGAGTCGGAGCAGTTAATGTCAGCAGGTTGTGTGGTAATGGCAATGCAAATGGCTGCGCAAGCACAAGGTTTTAATGGTATTTGGCGTACAGGCTGGTTTGCTTATGATAGTCATATAAAACAAAAACTTGAGTTAGAAGAAAAAGATGAAATTGTTGGTTTTTTATATTTAGGTACGCCCGATGTATCATGCAAAAAAATTCGTCATTTAAACACTGATAATTTTGTTACGCGAATGGATAATTAATGCTATTGAATTTGGAATTAGCACTTAAATAAAAACTGAGGAATTAAGATGACAACACACTATCCGAAAGGACATTTACTCAGTGTACAATTTCCACTTTACCATCATGTTGGTATCTCGGATGGTTGTGGTCATGTTTATGAAAATTCGCGTGCGCGATCTGGGCGAGGCTTGGTTAGCTTGCTTGATTTTTCTGATGATAAAGTCATTATCGACCATGGCTTTTTACCTGGGAGCTTATCTGCCAGTGATATCATAATAAATGCCAAGCAATTGATTGCAGATAAAAAGCGTTATCATCTGTTGAAGAACAATTGTGAACATTTCGTACATGAGGTTTGCGGTGTTAAAATCACTAGTCCTCAGTTACGTCGAGCCTTAATTTTAATTGCTACCTTGTTAGTTGATCGCTACTCAAGTGGTCGACTACGCTCTGCACTACTGTGGAGTATCGCCTCGCAATTATCGCATCTAAATGAGGCGTCACTGTCTTGGTGGAAGCATGCTATTTTTACGTCAACCGGATTTTGGTTAGTGTTATTAACGAATAGCAATCAAGATATTGAAGATAAAACCCCTGATTAATACCTATTTATATCTAGTTACTGTCCTTTAAGCGCTTACTTCTTTAGTAAGCGCTTTCTAGTTATTTTATCTATAATATCGGCCATTAGACTTAACACTCGTCAGGGGTTCTAACTTAGCGAGTAAGGTGAATTGTGGGTAACATTGAAATCATTCGCGGTCATAGTTTGCCACATCAGCAAATTATCCGTATCGCAGACAAAGTTATGCTTGATATAGCAGAAGAGTATGACCTTAAACTTAAGTGGCAAGGTGATAAACTTCATATTAAGCATGCACATACCAGAGGGTATTTACATGCTGATTCCGAAAGTATCAAAATTAAATTAAAATTGGGAATACTGTTATTTCCTGTTAGTTTTGTTTTAAAACAAAGCATTGAAGAAACGCTTGATGAACTGCTGCCAAGTGCTGCGTGCTCACATAAATAAAGTATGATTAAGGCTTGATATTATGGAACAATTATCACTGGTTGAAACCTCATTTTTATTAAGTGAGAGTACAGCAAGTCCTAAGCATTTTTCAGGACTGCAAATATTTGAACCACCAAAGGACTATGAAGGTAATTTCGCGCGCGATCTTTTTCAAAAATTGATTATGGATCCGGCTGTTGCGACCCCGTTTAATTTTAAGCTTAAAAAAAGCATTGGTGGCTTGTATTATTGGGTCCATGATAGTCAATTTGATTTTAATTATCATATCCGCATGTCAATGTTACCGGGTGATGGTTCTGATGAACAATTACGTGATTTAGTTGAGCGTTTACATTCACATCTAATCGATCGCTCGCGACCGTTATGGGAGGTTTATCTTATTGAAGGTCTGTCAGACGATCGTTTTGCTATCTTCACCAAAATCCATTATGCAATGGCAGATGGTAAAATGGCAAATAGTTGGCTGTCTGGGTATTTACAAAGTGAACAATCGGTAAATGACTACCGCCCATTTTGGCAGATCCCATCTTTCCGTCCTGGTTATAAAGAATCTGCGGGTGTAATTGAAAGTACGTTATCAGCTTATGTGAGTGGACTAAAGCAGCTGAAATCAATCCCAGGTCTTGTCAAACTCGGCACCCGTATGGGATTAAAATTTCTACACTTACGTGACAAAGGGCCTGCATTACCATTTTGTGCACCAAGGACGCCATTCTCTGTCCCTGCGACGCGATCTCGTATTGTTTCTTTTGGTAGCTTACCTTTTGAAAGAATGCGTTCAATTAGTAAGATAACAGGGGTAACGTTGAATGACGTGATCTTATGTTGTGTTGATATCGGTCTTAACCGTTATTTAAAAGAGAAGGGCATTTTATTACGCAAGCCGTTAGTTGCTCAGGTCCCTGTTCGTATTGGTAATGGGCGTAGAAATGCATTAACAGGCGTTGAATTGGGTAATATTGATGCTGATGCTGATGCATTAGATCATTTAGAAACCATTTTTAAACGTACGAGCAGTGTGAAAGAAGATTTATTCAGTTTACCTGCGGAATCTGTAGTTAATTTCTCATTACTGATTCAAGCAACAGCGTCTATTTCTGAATGGTTGGGTATATCAAAGTTCTTACCTCCATTAGGTTCAGTGCTTGTATCTAACGTGCGTGGTCAGCAAGAGTTTGCTTATCTAGCTGGCGCTAAATTAACAGAAGTGTACCCTGTGTCAGTACTCTCTGCTGGTACGGCATTAAACATTACGCTATATAGCTATCATGAAAAAGTTTTTTTTGGTCTAGTCGGTTGTAAGAATGAATTACCTGATTTAGATATGCTATCTCGTCATGTTGAAGCTGCCTGTGACATTCTATCCGATGAAATTCTCGACAATGCTAAGCAACACTCAGTGCTAATCTCTTCACGATAAAGATAAAGATAAAGATGGTGGCTAGGTTGCCATCTTTATCTATCCCTTCTGCTTATTTCATGCTACTTTTATAGGTTACAGATTTGTTACATATAGATGTAACTAATAAAACATGAACTCCATTGTTAGTTTTATATCTTAGGTAAAGTACCTAATTTGTATTGCTATATTTTTACACGTATAAATTTTGTCGAGGTTATTTTGATTAGTTGGCAAGCTAAGGCGCTGAATTTATTTTTGAAACAAACAGTGAAGCGTTCGATTGAAAATACCAAAGACGTACATAAATTACGTTTTCAGATGCGAGCATTAGACAAATTTGTATTCGGAACTAGCTCTCAAATTGAACGTTCGCAATCAATGCGTGCTGGTACTTTGTGTGATGAGATCAAAGTTAAGCTCTCTACTAGTAAGAAAAAGCTATTATATGTACATGGTGGCGCTTTTGTATTTAAAACACCGGGATTACATAATAATTTGATAGCTCGTTTAGCTGAACCATTAGATTTACACGCCATAATTCCTGATTATCCACTTGCCCCTGAACACCCTTTCCCTACTGCACTTAACTGTTGTTATGATATTTACCAGTCATTATTAGATGAAGGTACCTTACCTGAAGATATCGTTGTCGCGGGGGATTCTGCGGGTGGTAATATTGCGCTATCTTTATTGTTACGCGCTAAACGTAATGGTTTACCCATGCCGAGTTGCTGCGTTTTATTATCACCAGTGGCGGATATGACTCAAAGTGGTTTGTCTTCTGTAGAGAATCGCTATAGTGATGCGTTATTTAGTTTGGAAGTCATGTTGCATTGTCGTAATTTATATTTAGAGGGGAATAGTACGGACCTGCATAATGATGAAATTTCCCCTTTATTTGGTGATTTCACTGGATTTCCTCCTTTTATGTTCCATGCTGGAAGTGCAGAGCTAATGCGCGATGATTCAACGCGACTTGCTGACTTTATGCAGGCCAAGGGCGTTGATGCTCATTTACAAATATGGCACCAAATGCCGCATGTCTTTCCATTATTTGAACAACTTCCTGAAAGTAAGGCGGCACTGATTCAAATTGTGGACTTTATAAAGAAGCATCTAAATAAATCTTAAGTAGGGGTTGTTTCATAAAGTCTGCAAGCTAAACAATTGAATTATTAAAGAATGTTGCTCTTTAACTAATGTAACTAAGATTGCGAAAATGAATGTTATATACCCAGCATCTTGAAGTAACTTGGGTATAACAGTAAAAAAAAGGCTGGTAAGATAAATAATTATCTCACCAGCCTTTTTGTTTTAAGCGGTTAGCTTTCTATTTTAAAAACTAACTGTACACTTAAATTAGAATTCAGCTGTACGTGGTGCACGCGGGAAAGGAATTACGTCACGGATATTTTGCATACCAGTTACATAAGACACTAAGCGTTCGAAACCTAGACCAAAGCCAGAGTGTGGGACTGTACCGAAACGACGTAGGTCGCGGTACCACCAGTAATCTTCTTTGTTTAAGCCCATTTCTTCCATACGCTTATCAAGCATATCTAAACGTTCTTCACGTTGGCTACCGCCGATGATTTCGCCAATACCTGGTGCAAGTACGTCCATTGCTGCAACTGTTTTACCATCTTCATTCATGCGCATGTAGAATGATTTAATATCTTTCGGATAGTTTTTAACAACAACAGGTGCTTTGAAGTGTTCTTCAGCAAGGTAACGTTCGTGTTCAGAAGACATATCGATACCCCAAGAAACTGGGAATTCGAATTCTTTACCACATTCTTCTAAGATCTTAATTGCGTCAGTATAATCAATTTGTGCAAAGTCAGAATCTACAAAGCTTTCTAAACGAGTAATTGCTTCTTTGTTGATACGTTGTGCAAAGAACTGCATATCATCCATACGCTCTTCTAGTACTGCTCTAAAGCAATACTTAAGCATATCTTCAGCTAGTTTTGCTGCATCGTCTAAATCAGCAAATGCAATCTCAGGTTCAACCATCCAGAATTCTGCAAGATGACGCGTTGTATTTGAGTTTTCAGCACGGAAAGTTGGACCGAAGGTATAAACTTTACCAATCGCACAAGCATACGTTTCAGCGTTAAGTTGACCAGATACCGTTAGAAAGGTTTCTTTACCAAAGAAGTCTTCTTTGTAATCAACGTCACCTTTATCAGTTAAAGGCAGGTTATTCATATCCAGTGTACTTACACGGAACATTTCACCAGCACCTTCACAATCACTACCAGTGATAAGTGGTGTGCTTAACCAGTTATAACCATTTTCATGGTAAAAGCGGTGAATAGCTTGGGATAAACAGTTACGAACACGCATAACGGCACCCATAACGTTAGTACGGCCACGTAGGTGTGCGTGCTCACGAAGGTATTCGATGCTGTGGCGTTTAGCTGACATAGGGTAAGTGTCAGGGTCTTCAACTAAGCCAAGTACAATTACTTCTGTTGCTTGGATTTCGAATGCTTGACCTTTACCAGGTGATTCAACTACAACACCCGTAACTTCAACTGAACAACTAGCTGTAAGGTTTAAAACGTCTGCTTCGTAGTTCGGTAAATCTTTACTTACAACTGCTTGGATCGGATCGAAGCACGAACCATCGTAAATAGCTAAGAAAGAAATACCAGCTTTAGAATCACGACGTGTGCGGATCCAGCCTTTCGTTGTAACTGTGCTGCCTACCGGGAATTTACCGGCAAAAATATCTTTAACTGACGTATGCGTCATAGGATTATTGCTCTCCAGCATAAAAAGCTCTTGCTGAGCGAATGATGATTATTTAAGTAAGGATATATTACCTTTGCAGTTGTAGGATACAAGTAAAAACAATGAAAAATCATTTTGTTTGCTTAATATTTAGTAAATTAACACTGATAATTGCAAATGATTGAGGATTCTAGTGGTAATTAATTTGCTTTTTCTTTTGTTGTAGTAAACGGGCTTGGTTTAAAATACTGTTATTTAATTTAATTGGGGAGGTATATGTAGGGCTCATTTCGCGTTGTTTTAACGTGTGTTGTAATTTATCAAAATAACTTGAACTACTAATATTATTATCAAGCATCGAGTTGTAGCGCTCTGACAACCCTTGTGTACCGGTTGCATTTTCAAGTTCATTGATGATGTTATGCTCAAATTGAGCTTCCTGGATATATCCTTTGATACTGCTCAGGGGCTCAATTATTTTAATATAAATAATATACGAGATAGTGGAAAAACTGATTAGACTTAAACTAAATATCAATAAATTATTGAGCATAAATGACCCCGAAAACTAAGATTAAATTAATGTAACAAACTCAATATTCAGCTTGTTACATTAATAACAATTAAGTACGCAGGTCATAAGCACTGACTCGGTACCCTTAGTTTAGCAAAGACTATTTTGATTATATTGCAAGTGAAAACAGGATAAAGCTAAATACATATTGGTTAATACGTTATTTAGCCCAAATGTCAGCATCAAGCACTTGTCTGATCACATGGCATAATGTGGTGAGCTCTGAATTTGAAATGATGTAAGGGGGCATAATATACAAGAGTTTCCCAAAAGGCCTGATCCATACACCCAATTCAACAAATAATACTTGTGCTTTAGCGAGGTCAATTGCTTGTTTGGTTTCGATAACGCCAATACTGCCGAGCACACGTGTATCTGCAACATTTTTATGTGTAACGAGCGGTAGTAATGTTTGTTGTAACTGATCTTCTATTCGTTTAACTTGTTGTTGCCAATTACTTGCCATTAATAAATCGATACTGGCATTTGCCACTGCACAGGCTAATGGGTTACCCATAAATGTAGGCCCGTGCATCAATACGCCACTTGGCCCATTACTGATTGTTTCTGCAACATGGCGAGTGGTTAATGTTGCTGCTAATGTCATGTAACCGCCTGTGATGCCTTTACCCAAACACATGATGTCAGGTGTGATGCCTGCATGCTCACAAGCAAATAATTTTCCTGTTCGACCAAAACCTGTCGCAATTTCATCGGCAATCAGTAATACCTTATAATGCTCGCAAAGTAATTTAGCTTGGCGTAAAAACTCGGGATGATAGAACTTCATACCGCCAGCACCCTGCACGATAGGTTCTAAAATAAGTGCTGCTATGTGCTGATGGTTTTCTACTAACGCTTGCTCTAGCTCTTGCATGGCACTTTGCTGCCATTGCTCATTAAATTTGATGCTTGGTGCGCTAATAAAGAACTGTGGCGCTAAAAATCCTGTGAACAATTCGTGCATGCCATTATCTGGGTCGCAAACTGACATCGCGCCAAATGTATCGCCGTGATAACCATTACGAATAGTGACAAATTTCTTTTTCGCCGGTTGTTGATGGTGCCAATATTGAATTGCCATTTTCATTGCGACTTCAACACTGACTGACCCTGAATCGGACAAGAACACACATTCGAGACCGTCGGGTGTAATATCGACTAGTTTTTGGCATAAATTTATTGCTGGTTCGTGGGTGATGCCACCAAACATCACATGTGACATTTTACTGGCTTGTTTTTGCATTGCTTGATTTAGCGCTGGTACGTTATAGCCATGAATTGATGCCCACCAAGAAGACATACCATCGATTAATCGTGTACCGTCATTTAATGTGAGATAAACTCCTTCAGCACTATCAACATGGTAACAAGGTAGGGGTTTTGTCATCGATGTGTAAGGGTGCCAGATGTGCTGCTGGTCGAACTTCACTAAATTTTTGTTTGTTTTTTGAGTCATTGTAAACCTTGGTTTTAGCATTTGGTTGACCTTGCGGCTATGCTGGATAGACTAATCGAGTTTAAGAATAAATTCAAATAAAGGATTTTAGATGACTAATAGCGTTCGCCATGATTGGCAACTTGATGAGATTGAAGCACTATTTAACCAACCGTTTAACGATTTGATGTTTCAGGCTCAAACGGTTCATCGTCAGAATTTTGATCCAAACAGTGTACAAATCAGTACGCTGTTATCAATCAAGACCGGCGCTTGCCCTGAAGATTGTAAGTATTGCCCACAGAGTGCACGCTATACAACGGGTATTGAGAAAGAACGCTTGATGCAAGTCGAAACTGTGCTTAAACGTGCAGCTGAAGCAAGAGATAATGGTGCGAGTCGTTTCTGTATGGGGGCAGCTTGGAAAAACCCACATAAGCGTGATATGCCGTATTTAATTGATATGGTTAAAGGTGTTAAAGCAATGGGACTTGAAACTTGCATGACGTTAGGCATGTTAGCGCCGGAACAAGCGCAATCTCTTTCTGCTGCGGGCTTAGACTATTACAACCATAACTTAGATACGTCAGAAGAATACTACGAACAGATTATTACTACGCGTACCTACCAAGATCGTTTAAACACCTTAGACCATGTTCGTGAAGCAGGTATGAAAGTATGTTCTGGTGGGATCGTTGGGATGGGTGAGCAACAACTTGATCGAATCGGTTTGCTTAGGTCACTTGCTAATTTACCACATCACCCAGAAAGTGTGCCAATTAACATGTTAGTTAAAGTGGCGGGTACACCGCTGGAAGATACGCCAGATTTAGACGAATTAGAATTTGTACGTACCATTGCGACAGCACGTATCTTAATGCCTAAATCTTATGTGCGTTTATCGGCTGGTCGTGAAGCGATGAGTGAACAAACACAAACATTATGTTTCATGGCTGGTGCAAACTCTATTTTCTACGGTTGTAAGTTGTTAACAACGGACAACCCAGATGAAGACAGTGATAAGCGTCTGTTTAGAAAACTTGGCTTACAACCTGCGCGTATTCGCGAAGCCAGTGACGAAGCACAATCAGCGCAGTTACTTGATGAAATAGCAGAGCAGGCATCGCCGTCACTGTTTTATGATGCGACAGCTGTTAATACAAAAAATGTTGGCGCGACGAGTACTACACATTAATGGCTTTTGAATTTATTACACAAGGGTTACGCCAGCAGCAAGTAAATTCCTTGTTACGCACGCGGGCGAGCAGTAATGGTGCTATTAATTTTTCTGCGAATGATTATTTAGGGTTATCGACACATCCAGAGCTAATCAGTGCGTGGCAGAGTGGGGCAAACGAATATGGCGTTGGTAGCGGCGGCTCTTTTTTAGTCACAGGTTATACTAACGCTCATGCCGCACTGGAAGAAAATTTAGCTGAAATAACAGGATATGAATCTAGTCTACTATTTAATTCAGGCTACACTGCCAACCAAGCGTTAATCAAGGCCTTGTTAGGTAAAAATGATTTATTGGTTCAGGATAAACTAAATCATGCTTCGTTAATTGAAGCGGGTGTTTATTCGCCTGCTACCATGAAACGTTTTAAACATAACGACTGTGAGCACCTTGCTCAAATCTTGACTCAAAACCGCCATCAACATACGAATTCACTCGTGGTGACTGAAGGTGTGTTTAGCATGGATGGTGATAAGTCTAATTTACATGCGATTAGTCAGCAATGTAAAACGCATGACAGCTGGTTGTTAGTTGATGATGCTCATGGTTTTGGTGTTCTTCCAAAGGGACAAAATAGCCTAAAGCAGCATAGCTTATTAGCCCATGATGTTGATTTATATATGGCGACTTTTGGAAAGGCGGTTGGTGTATCGGGCGCATTTGTTGCTGCTTCCAAAGACGTTATCGAATATCTGGTTAATTTTTCAAAACCGTATATTTACTCGACAGCTATGCCAGCGGCTATGGCGGTATGTATTGATAAAGCCTTGACGATCATGGCAACAGAAACATGGCGTGTTGCACATTTAAGTCAACTTATTACTTATTTTAAACAGCAATGTTTTTTACGTAATATCACCTTAATGCCATCTGATACAGCCATTCAACCACTCATTATTGGTGATGCAAATAAAGCAATGAAGATCAGTCAATATCTAGCGAGCAAAGGTTTGTTAGTAAAAGCCATTCGACCGCCGACGGTGCCGGCAGGTTCATCTCGTTTGCGTATTGCCCTATCAGCCAGTCATCGTATTGAAGATATTGATTTATTACTGAACTGTCTAAAGGATGCGCTAGATGATAGTACAAGGGGGCTGCATGATTGATAAAAATGCTGTTGCACGTTGTTTTGGTAAAGCGGCTGCGAGTTATGACCAACATGCACTATTACAGCGATTATCCAGCGATAAGTTATTGCAGTACTTACCTGTGGTGCCGGATATGATGAGCCCCTATATGACGACTGTCGATCTTGGCTGTGGTAGCGGGGCATTATTACCAACATTAGCGGAGTGTAGTGAAAAGTTGATTGCGGTTGATTTATCTTTTGGCATGCTTTCTCACGCCCAAGAGCATCATCAATTAACCACACCTACTTATTGGCTTAATGGTGATGCGGAGGCGCTACCATTAAAGTCTAATAGCATTGACTTGTGTGTCTCTAATTTAGCATTGCAGTGGTGCGATGATTTAGCTACGCCGTTACTTGAAACATCGCGTTGCTTAAAACGAGGAGGCTTGATGTTATTCAGTACCTTAGTCGCGGGCAGTCTTGATGAACTGACGCAATCATGGATAACCGTGAATGCGCATCGTCATGTAAATCGTTTTTTGTCTGAAGGTGAAATTAAAGTAGCGCTATTAAAATCGGGTTTGAGTGTTGAGAGTTTTCAAATTGAAACTCAAAGGATGCATTACTCAAGTGTTAAAGAAGTCATGTTAAGTTTAAAAGGCATTGGTGCTAACCATGTACATAACAAAGACGCGAAACCCACAACGCAGGGTGAGCTGAGGGCATTCAAATCTAATTATGAAAAGCGACGTGATAACCAAGGCTTGTTACCGCTTAGCTATAAGCTGGCTTACTGCTTATTGCGTAAACGTTAATATACCTGAACTAAAGACATTTTAATTTTAAACACGCTCATTTAAAACAAAGCAAGAAAGGCATCAATGACAAATCATAGGAAAAAAGTATTTATTACCGGTACTGATACGGACGTTGGTAAGACGGTGATTAGTTGTGCGATCCTTGAATACGCCAATAATTTAGGTTTTAAAACTGTGGGGTTAAAGCCTATTTCTGCCGGTTGTGAATTAACCTCTGTGGGTTTACGTAATGAAGATGCCTTGTTGTTACAGCAACATGCATCACATAACCTAGATTACGATATCATTAATCCCATTGCTTATCAGGAACCGATTGCACCGCATATCGCAGCACAGAAAAAAGGTGAGTTTATTGATCTCACGTTAGTAGATACTGCTCTCACTAAGGTGCCGGATGATATCGATTTTACCGTTATTGAAGGTGCTGGAGGCTGGCATCTTCCTGTTGATAGCAGTTACTATTTTTCCTCTTGGGTAGCTGAAAATAAGTTAGATGTTATTCTTGTAGTAGGGGTTAAGTTAGGTTGTTTGAATCATGCGATACTATCAGCGCAAGCGATTCAACATTCAGGCGCTAATTTTGTTGGTTGGGTTGCGAACAGTTTGACGGCCGATATTGCTAATTATGATGAAATGATAGAAACATTAACGGTGGCATTACCTGCTCCGCTAATGGGAAAAATGCCTTATTTGTCATCAATTGAAGATAAACAGGAAAAATCAGCCAACTATTTGGATTTAACTTCTTATTTAGCGTTGTAAAGGATAATATACTTAGCCATAAATACTCTATTAAATTTCAATGAAACGTTACATTTCGCAGTGGGTACTTTTATCGTATGTCTATGTTAAGTGGAGCAAGGAGTACGTGTAATAATTAAAGGGTGTACAACGCGTGGCTAAGATTGTTTTAAAGCAAGAAGATAAATTATCATTTAAACTTAATCACCTTATCCCACAAGGTGGTTATCGTCGTGTTGATGTGTATTTTTTATTACCTAATGAGATGGGAATCAATCCGCAGACATTGACGGAAGAAGATTATTTCTATCGTGGAATTCAAGGTAAGCGCGCGTATTATTCTGAAGGTTTACACCTCCCGTTAGTACAAAGCCGTTTTGCAAGTCGTATGAAACGTTCTCCAGACGAATATCGCGTTAACTTAAATCTATTTGCTTATCAATTTGCTAAAGCCTTCGAAAAAGATATTAGTAATATTCAACAGCAAATCGAACCGCAATTATTCTATTCTGCGTTAATTGAGCTTAATGATGTCGCAAAATCAATTATTAAGAAGTTTCGTCGTAATGCCCCAGCAGATGAAAAATTAAAAGCTTACTTCAATAATGTGGACAATTATTTGTCATGGTTTAGTGAACAATGCTGCTATAAGGCTTTATCAAAACGGAAAAAGAGTAATGAATTTCTTGATGAACGGGCTGAAATCATAGGTTTCTGTCGTGGTGAAGCTAAGTACCGTTTAGAAAATGGCTATAACTCAGCAAATACTTTATTAGACCCGAATCGAATTGCGAATAAAATGCGTTTATTACGTCGTTTGATTGAACATGGCGTGATTTTTAAAGAAGCAACTCAGCAATTGGGTAAACATCAACAAAAAATCGTAAAAGGTACAGCAACGTCACTCGTGATGGTGATTGTATTAAGCATGATCTTTTTTGCTCAAGGTGAATTGAAAGGTTTAACCTATGCTTTAATTGCTGTGTTATCGGTCATTTATGGTTTCAGGGAGATCTTTAAAGATGAATTTAATAACACGTTATGGCGTTGGATCCGTAAGGGGCGCCCAAAATGGTCAAGAAATCTAATTGACACATCAAATAAACAAATTATTTCCAAGCAGCGTATATGGCTGGACTACATTAAACAGAGTAAATTACCAATTGTTGTACGTGACGTATTATATCGTCGTCGTCCGCAAAACAAGCAAGAATCAATTCTATTACACTATCGCCTTGATACTCGAGTAAGTCACAAAGGTTTCCAAGCGGGCTATGATCGTATGCAAGAGCAGATCTATTTTAGTGTGCGTCCACTTATTCGTTATTTAGAGCGTGGAACTGGTGCAGTCTATACAGAACATGATAGTAAAATCAGTAAAGAAGCGATTGAAAGGCGTTATCAAGTCAACGTAGTTGTCGGGTTAAAGGATGATAGTGCTAAAGTCCTTTACCAGCGCCATAAAATAACAGTTAATCGATCTGGTATTCTTGATATTGAAGCTGCTGATATATTTAGTGAGATCCTTTAACCATTAAGTGATATTTATGAAAGCATTAAATCTATTGATAAGATAAAGCCTTTGTGAGAATTTAATCAAACGTTTGAATTATTATGATACTAAGCTCTTATTTTTGAATTAACCTTGTTGCGAATATGTTGCCTGTATGGAATATTTGTTATACGTTTTCTGATTTTTTAATTTCAATCTTTAAACTATCTGTAATGATGAATAAAAGCAAAGGAGTGCTGGCAATGGACGGACAAGGGGATGTTATTGGTGGTTGGCTTGTTGCGCTCTATAAAGCCTTACAATGGAAAGGTATAGAACCTCTCGAACTGCTATCTAAATCAGACATTAACATGAATGAAATTACACATGTAGGCAGCCGTGTGCCGGTTAGTCTGTGTAATAAACTCTTCGATCAATCTGTAGTGTTAACAGATGATCCATTATTACCAATCAAAGTTAGCCAATGTATTGTCGCGACAACATTTCACGCACTTGGTTATGCATTACAAGCATCCTCGTCTTTACAAGATGCATTTACCCGTCTAGTTCATTATGACCATGTTTTGAGTAGTACATGCCGCATTAATTTAAGCGAGGATGAAACGTATTGTTACCTTGCGTTAAACCTGAATGAGACCGAAAGTGATATTAATCGTATTGGCGACCAACTTGAATTAACCATGCTGCTGTCCATCATCAAAATATGTCGTGATCTTTCTAATCCAGGCTTTGCACCAACTAAGATATACACGACTGTCGACAGTCGTTGTCGTGAACAATTTGAAGCCCATACTGGATGTTCGATTGAATTTAATTCGAGTAAATCTATGCTGGTCATGGATCGTGAACTGTTATCAAAACGTCTTCCTAATTTTGCGCCTGATCTCATGTTATTAAGTGATCAGGCGGCAGATGATTATCTCGCAGGGCTGACGAGTAATAATGTTGTAAGTAAAGTACGTTCAGAAGTCGTTTCACGGATGGCGACTGGCATACCAAATATTGACCTGGTGGCTGAAAAATTAAATTTCAGTCAGCGTAGCTTACAGCGAAAATTGAATGATTCAGGGACGAGTTATAAGGACTTAGTTGAAAATATTCGTCAAACCATAGCCGAGCAACACCTAAATCAAAACCTCTTATCTTTGGGGGAAATAAGTTATTTATTGGGCTTTTCTAATGTGGCCAATTTTTCTCGTGCTTTTAAGCGCTGGAAAGGGGTCACACCAGGTGCATATCGAGGAGAACATTATCATTCGTAAATAGTTGTTGGTTCGCAACTGTTGAATTTTTTATATCAAGTGGAGGCGTATAGCCACTTGATTGCAAATTTGGGGGTCTTAGTGAAAAGACGTCGTAAACTTAAGGGATTAGGGAGTACAAATGCCAAATATGGATAAAAAATTGTTGGCGCTATTATGTACATTAAGTTTACCAGTACATAGTGCAGGCGAGGAGCAAGTGTTAAACACAGCAAACGATTATGTAGATAATAATGTGCTATTGGTCGCAGCTGAAATGAATAATCTTGCAGAGAAAAGTGTTTTTTTAGAAATTGATAATTATGCTAATCGACAAATATTAGTTGGTGAGTACGGCCGTATTTTGGTTCGAGAAAATAGTGATTCCACTTGGCTTCAGGCTAATGTTCCCGTGCAAACGACGATAACCGCTGTAGACTTTATTGATGGTCAAGTTGCTTGGGCGGTGGGGCATCAAGGTGTCATATTAAAAACAACGGATGGTGGTCATAATTGGAGTAAGGTTTTTGATGGTCTTCAATTAACGAGCCTGCTTAAATCAAGTTTAGAAACTCAAGTTGTAACGTTAACTGCTGCATTTGAACAGGCCGAAGCTGCGAGCCTAGATGAAGATATGTTGGATGAACTTGAAATGCAACTTGATGATACGTTGTATAAATTAGAAGATTTAACGATTAATTCGGGCATTGAAATTTCATTCTTTGATGTGCTATTTAGTACGGCTGATTATGGTCTCGTTATTGGTGCTTATGGTGCAATGTTAGAGACTAAAGATGGCGGTAATAGCTGGGAATATATTGGTTTTAAAGTGCCGAATCCTGAAGGTTTCCATCTTAATGCATTAACAACAGATGCAGAAAATAATATTTATGTTATTGGTGAGGCCGGTCTTGGTATTGCAACATCAGATCAAGGTCAAACTTGGCGTTCATTAGATATTGATTATCTGGGGTCATTATTTGGTATCGAAGTGCAAGGAAAGACACTCTATAGTTATGGATTGCGTGGCAACATGTTTGTTTCGAAAAACCAAGGAGAAACTTGGAAACACCTTGATACAGGGGTGACAAATCATATATTTTCTGCTGATTGGCTAAATAACAAGGAACTGTTATTAGTGGGTGCTGGTGGCCTAAAACTCGTTTATGACGGACATGTCTTTAATGATATTTCAAAATCTAATCAACGTATTGATATTACATCAGTTAAAATAATTGATGGGAATGTTGTTACAACGGGTCTTCGTGGTTGGCAAAGTAGTCTGAAAAATGAATTAGTACAGGGAGGTCTAAAATAACATGGAAAAACTTACTATTTGGATCGAAAAACAGTTATTTGGTTTTAAATATGTGGTGTTTGCATTCATCGTATTGCTCACTGCTTTTTTAGCTTATAACGCAAGTTTAGTGAGACCGAGTGCATCATTCGAAAAGATGATCCCAGTACAGCATGAATATATTCAAAATTATTTAAATTATAAACAAGAGTTGGCCAGTTTAGGTAATAGCGTCCGTGTTGTTATTGAAAATGAAAAAGGCGATATCTTTAATGCCAAATTTCAAGACCAGATGCGCGCATTGAACGATGAATTGTTTTTTATTTCGGGTGTAGATCGTTCTGGGATGAAATCAATTTGGACCTCAAATGTAACTTGGGCAGAAGTAACTGAAGATGGTTTTGTTGGTGGTACCGTTATACCAAGCGATTATGATGGTAGCCAGCGTACGCTAGACAGATTACGTCGTAATGTGATGCTATCAGGGCAAGTTGGTTATTTGGTTGGTGATGATTTTAAATCAGCGGTATTCTTATTACCTTTAATGAGCGTCAACCCAGATACAGGCAAGGCATTAGATTACGATCAATTATCAAATACGTTAGAAGACATACGTAGTAAATATGAAGTAGGCGGCGTTAAAGTACATATAACTGGATTTGCTAAGGTTGTTGGTGATCTTATTGCTGGTGCTGCAGAAGTCGTTATCTTCTTTATCACCGCCATTATCATTACTTTCGCTTTACTATATCTTTATAGTCGTTGCTTAAGAAGCACGATAGTGACGGTTACTTGCGCACTGGTTGCGGTTATTTGGCAATTAGGATTACTTAACTTATTAGGGCAGGGCCTAGATCCTTACTCTATGTTAGTGCCATTTTTGGTATTTGCGATTGCGGTGAGCCATGGTGTTCAGTTAATTAGTGCAATCGGTCAACATATGGCTGCTGGCAATAAAGCAGAGCAAGCTGCGCGTCTTGCGTTTAGAGCACTCGCAATTCCAGGTCTGATTGCATTGCTAAGTGATGGTCTTGGTTTTATTACCTTGAATGTGATTGAAATTCAGGTTATTCAAGATTTGGCCACTGCAGCGAGTGTGGGTGTTGCGGTTATTTTGTTAACTAACTTAGTGCTGTTACCCATTTTAATGTCTTGGACAGGAGTGTCTCCTGCGGGCATTAAATATTTGCTGGCTGAACAATCAAAAACGCCTCTAATTGTCACTGTATTTAGCCGTTTTGCTGACGCTAAATGGGCTAAGTCTGCATTAATGTTCGGTGTGTTTTGTCTTGCTGTTGGTTTGTACCAAGGCCAATCATTAAAAATTGGTGATCTCGATGCTGGCGCGCCTGAGTTACGTGCAGACAGTCGCTATAATTTAGATAATGCGTATGTTGCAAACAATTATCAAGCGAGCACTGACATTATGGTGTTAATGGTCGAGACACCCGCTGAACAATGTAGTAGTTACCATACATTGAATGCAGTAAATCAATTACAAGCACATGTTGAAGGTATTCCTGGTGTGCAATCAACGCTTTCTGTGGCGACGATTGCTAAAAAGGCCATTGTGGGTATGAATGAAGGTAATCCAAAATGGCAAGGATTAAGCCCTAATCAATTAGTACTAAATGCTGCCGTAGGTCGTGCGCCTGCTGCGTTTATGAATAATACGTGTAGCATGTTACCGCTTATTATCTATCTTGATGATCATAAAGCAAATACACTCGAAACAGTGATTGCTGATATCACCACTTATACAGCAGCGAATAAAACTGAAGGTGTTAACTTTGCGCTTGCGGCTGGTAACGCGGGTATTGAAGCGGCCACAAACAGTGTGATTGAAAAAGCACAATATCAAATGTTGATGTGGGTATATGGTGTGGTTGGGTTGCTTTGTTTCCTCACATTCCGCTCAGTCAAAACACTCATATGTATTATTTTACCGTTAGCACTGACTTCTATTTTAGGGCAAGCGTTAATGGCCACTTTAGGTATTGGCGTTAAAGTTGCGACATTGCCAGTCATTGCATTAGGTGTGGGAATTGGTGTGGACTATGGTATCTATATCTATAGTCAGTTATCAGCACGTTTAAAAATGGGTTATAACTTACAAGACGCTTATAAATACGCATTATCAAGTACAGGTAAAGCGGTTGCATTTACTGGTATTACCTTAGCGATTGGTGTATGTACTTGGGTATTGTCACCCATTAAATTTCAAGCTGACATGGGCTTAATGCTTACTTTCATGTTTATCTGGAATATGATTGGTGCTTTATGTTTCCTACCTGCGCTAGCATGGTTGTTAAATATTGGCGGTAAGACTCAAGTCGTAACACAAGTCACCCGCTAGAATAGAGGGGGATAAAAATAACGCGGCGTAAACTTATGCTCGTTATTTTCATTGACTTAATCATTATTATTTAAAAGGCTGCTCCATTTGGGGCAGCCTTTTTATTTATATGGTTAAAAAATAGTTATTATGAGGTTCTATGCATTGAAAGTTTGCTGTTTTAGTTAACCTAGGTTTAAAATGATCACCTATCTCAATAACAAGACAGTTTTCATGGATCAACAGCGTACAGCTTGGCAAACGGTTAAGCGATTTTCTATATATGTTCTCGACTTAAAAACCACCTTAGGTTTTGGTATCCTCGCTATGTTTGGTTACGGAATTGTCGATGCAACATTACTTAATATTCTACAGCCGCTTGTCGATGATGGCTTTAACGCCGAAACGTCAGCATTCTTAAAGTGGATGCCACTCTTTGTTGTCGGTATGGTTTGTTTACGTGGTTTAGCTTCATTTGGTTCAAGCTATTGCATGGCGAAAGCGGGCCATACCGTAGTCATGCGTTTACAGCGTCAGTTATTTGATCATCTTATGCATTTACCTGTGAGCTTCTTTGATAAAACGCCATCCGGTGAATTAGTATCAAAAATTATCTATGATTCCAGCCAAGTTTCAGGCGCTGCATCTAAAACAATCGTAAACGTGTTCCGTAGTGGTGCGTTTATTCTTGGTTTGCTGATTTGGATGTTCTACCAAAGCTGGCAGTTATCCCTTGTTTTATTATTTATTGCTCCACTGGTCGGTATCATTATTGGTACTGTGAGTCGTCGTTTTCGTGTGATCAGTCGACGCCTCCAGCAAGCAATGGGTAATGTGTCATCAACAGCGCAGCAAATGTTGCATGGTCATAAAGACGTATTAATGTCAGCAGGACATGAAACAGAGCGTGAACGTTTTGGCACTGTGAGTAACCATATTCGTCAGCAACAAATGAAAATGGCGACAACCAGTGCAGCAAGTAATGCGCTAGTACAGATCGTGGCTTCATTTGCACTTGGTGTTGTTTTATATCTTGCGTCTTTTGAGTCCATTCGTGCGGAACTTACGCCTGGTAAATTCGTGGCTATTGTCGGTTCTATGATGGCGTTATTACGTCCATTACGTGATATCACTAACGTAAACTCTGAAATACAAAAAGCAATTTCGGCCTGTAACAGCTTATTTGATATTCTTGATCTTCAAGCAGAGAAAAATACAGGTACTTATATACCGGAACGTGTTGCTGGTAAAATTACCTTCTCAAATGTTGATTTTACTTACCCAACAGCGAGTTCGCGTTTGATTGAGAATATGAACTTTACCGCACAACCCGGTGAGATGATCGCTCTTGTTGGTCGATCGGGTAGTGGTAAATCAACATTGGCCAGCTTAATTACGCGTTTTTATGAAATAGAGAAAGGCCAGATTAGTATTGATGATATGCCTCTTCATGACTACGAATTGAAATCGTTACGTAACCAGATTGCCTTAGTATCGCAAAATGTACATTTATTTAATGATTCGATCGCCGCTAATATTGCTTATGGCCGCATTAACGAAGTGACACGTGAAGAGATTATTGAGGCCGCGACTAAAGCCAATGCATTAGAGTTTATTGAAGGATTTGACAATGGCTTTGATACTATAGTTGGTGAAAATGGTGCAATGTTATCGGGTGGTCAACGTCAACGTCTGGCCATTGCACGAGCATTGCTACAAGATGCTCCCATTTTAATTCTCGATGAAGCAACGTCTGCACTGGATGCTGAATCTGAGAAGAAGGTGCAGCAAGCACTGGAAACGTTACAAAAAGATAGAACGTCATTAGTGATAGCTCACCGCTTATCAACGATTGAAGCAGCAGACCGAATTTTAGTAATTGAAAATGGCTCTATTATTGAAAGTGGCTCACATAGCGAATTACTTGCTAAAGGTGAACATTACGCACAATTACACCGTTTACAACTTGGTGGCTAAATAGGACTCAGTGTGAAAATAGAAGAGGATGTTTGGTATGGTAACCATTGGGCTAAATGGTTACTTGCGCCGTTAAGTGTTACTTTTGCAGCCATTACAGGCTGTCGTCGCGCGTTATTTAAATCGGGTATTAAAGCCAGTATCAAACCTTCAGTACCGACGATAGTTGTTGGTAATATCACGGTTGGTGGTACTGGTAAAACGCCGCTTGTTGTATATTTGTGTGAGCAACTGACCGCTGCGGGTTATAAGCCTGGTATTATTAGCCGAGGTTACGGATCTAAAGCACCCCAATATCCTTATATTGTTACTGATGAGTCGCCTGTTGAGCAAAGTGGTGATGAGCCGTTTATGTTACAGCAACGTACGCAGTGTCCTTTGGTGATTAGTCCTGTACGTGTCGAGGCAGCTGCGCATTTGTTAGCTAATTTTGATGTCGATGTTATTATTACTGATGACGGGTTACAGCATTATGCCATGCAAAGAGATATAGAATTAATTGTGATTGACGGTAAACGTCGCCTTGGCAATGGTCATTTATTACCAATGGGACCGTTACGAGAAGGGGCTTGGCGTTTAAAAACGGCCGATTTTGTTGTTTGTAATGGTGGTAATGGGTTAACTGGGGAAGCGAATATGCGCCTCGTTGCAGCACCATTACGTAAAGTAGCAAATAATGAGTTGGTGATATCGGATAAATCTAAATCTATGGTTGCAATTGCCGGCATTGGTAATCCCCAGCGTTTTTATACTACATTAGATAAACACGATTATGTGATTGAAGAACATCTTTCATTTCCTGATCATCATGCCTTTACTGCCGTTGAGATTGAACAGTTTGCAGCAGGGCGAACCGTTATTATGACCGAAAAAGATGCTGTAAAGTGTCAATCTTTTGCTCAAGATAATTGGTATTATTTACCGGTAAACGCAAGTTTAAATAGCGATTTTTTACCGACGTTATTATTAAAATTAAAGGAATTAACTCATGACTCTGGATCATAACTTACTTGAAATTATTGCTTGTCCTGTTTGTAAGGGAAAATTGCACTACGACAAAAGCAGCAATGAACTTATTTGCAATGCAGATCGTCTTGCTTATCCAATTACGGAAGGTATTCCAGTACTACTTGAGGTTAAGGCGCGTCAGTTAAGTAGTGAAGAGTTAGCTAAATGAGTTTTATTGTCATCATCCCATCACGCTATCAATCTAGCCGCTTACCCGGTAAGCCGCTCGTTGATATTTGTGGTAAAACAATGATCCAACGTGTTGCTGAACAAGCTATGCAAAGTGGTGCTTCACGTGTTGTGGTTGCTACTGATGATGCGCGTATTGAACAGGTCGTTACTGCTTTAGGTTATGAAGTCTGTATGACTTCACCTACGCATAACTCTGGCACAGAGCGTTTAGCTGAGGTATGTAGTAAGTTAGGTTTTAATGATGATGATATTATTGTCAATGTGCAAGGTGATGAACCACTAATTCCACCGCGTATTATTGAGCAAGTAGCGACTAACCTTGGTAAACAAAATGAAGCACGTATGGCGACATTGTCTGTTGCTATTACAGATGTGGAAGAAGTCTTTAACCCTAATGCGGTTAAAGTTGTCACAGACAAGCAAGGTTATGCTTTGTATTTCAGCCGTGCGCCGATTCCGTATCATCGTGATAATTTTATGCATGCGCCAGTGACAGAGATTAAGCCTGTGTACCAACGTCATATAGGTATCTACGCATACCGTGCTGGTTTTATTCGTGATTACGTTCAGTGGGCGGAGACAGAATTAGAGCAGATAGAATCGTTAGAGCAATTACGTGTACTTTGGCATGGTGAAAAAATTCATGTTGAAGAAGCGCTTGAAGCACCCGCTGCAGGCATTGATACACCAGAGGATCTTGTTGTTGTACGTAACATTGTAAGTGGTTGATTGTTTATGAATAAAACAAGCTGCTTTAGTCGATTAAGTAATGTAAAACATCTTTTTCAATAAGCATGTAAAGCACTTAGCGTGGAAACGTTCGGTGCTTTTTAAGGTGTTTAAGATCTTGATAGGTAATGGAATCTAGCTCGCTATGTAGCTGTAAAAATTGCTCTAATTTTATTAAAGAGTAGGGAGATAAACTTTTTGGGTGCCCCATTATATTAAATATACTATCTTGATCTGCTTGTTCTAGATGTTCTTGGAATGCCTTCTCGAGTTGTCCAGCTTTGGAACCATCAATCATGACTGGCCCGTAAGTTGTTTTTGTTAATCGCTCAATATAATAACTGCGTTTTGCGATCATTGCTTGCCCGTCGCCAAAGGAACTAAATAGGCGGCTGGGGAGTTTTTTGCGAAGTGCGAGCTTCCAAAAAAATAGAGGTGATGTTTTAGTTGCACTGATGGGAAGTTCGGTAAAATAACCGTCTTGTTGTTGTTTTAAAGGGTCATTATCAAAGTACCAATAAGCTTGCTTAGGTATGGTATTAAAATTAAACCAACGGCTTGGTTCGTCTGAATGCCCTTGAGAAAACACTGTACTGTCTAACCAAATGTCATTCGCTTTTAACGCTGATTTGATTTGCTCAAAGGGTTGTAAGCACCAACCTCCAGCTCGAAAAGCGAATACAGCTTGTTCACTGCATGATTCAAGTTCTTGTTTATATGTTTTTACTATATCGTTGATTTCTTTTGGGTTAAAATCATGCAAACGATAGCGTTCAGTATTAATTACCCAAGTATTACCATTATAATAGCTATCCTGCCAATGAGGGTGAATATGAAGCTGTATATCATGGCCTTGCGATGAAAGTGATTTTAATTGTGTTTTAATCGTTTGATATTGTTTTTCTAAAACTGGAAAGTCAAAAGATTGCGCTTTTAGCTTAACCAAAAATCCTGCATCAACAAATAAGCTTACTTTACAATTATACTTATTCAATAACTGAAGTAACAGTTGTGTTGGGTTAATCATACAGTTTTCAATACTGCCAGTATTATCACCAAAAAAAAGCTCATAATCTAAACTGAGTATTAATTTGACTTGAACTTTTTCCATTAACTCACTCCCGTTAAAAAAAGTGACTTATTAGCTATTTAGGCCATAAAATTCTATAGGGTTGATAGGCCGCTATATTACACTTGATGATTACGACGAGTGAATCCAAAACCTAAAAGTGCTAAGCCTAATAGTGCAGCACCTGCAGGTGCTGAAACCGCTGTTGCAGAGAAGGTATTATTACCTAGCATGCTACTGTAAGCCCAATGAAAGGGAGTTGTTTCATAACCAGCCTTTGAAACAAAACCAGTCCCTTCAATGATAGCTACGCTACCAACAACAGTATTAATAGTAATAGCAGCAAGGTCAAATTCAAATCCTCCAACATGCCATAAATCAATAGTTGGAACTATGGTGGGGAGATCCGAAAATATGACGGTATCACCTGGTGTAACATCAGGAATAAAGTTACCTGTTACCGCATCAATTTCAAAGGTAGAGAACATTAATGACGTTACTGCTGAACCATCATCAGTTGTCGTTGATAGACCGGTGAAGTCTATTTTACCTTCAAGTAACATTGCAGATGTTGTCGTGCTTGTTAATAAAAATAACACTGTTAGTAGAGATATAAACTTTCTCATGGTTATCGCCTTAAAAATATGTATATTCAATATAAAGCACATTCCACACCAACTTTAATATGATTTTATTTTCAATGTGTTAAATATATACAGCATGATTACTTGAAACTTATGTAAATTATTTCGACAGTTATCCTTTACTTACCTTTTCTAAATGCTGTTGAATGCTTTTATCATTAGGTAATAATTTACTGGCTTGTTCGATTAATGCTTTTCCTCGGTCTTTATCGCCATTATGAAATAATATCCAACCATAAGTATCTAGAATAGCCGCATTATTAGGTTTTAATTTATAGGCTCGCTCAGCAAAAGAAAGAGCCTGTGGAATACCAGCTTCAAAAGAAAGCCAAGCGGTATTGTTTAAGCTGATTATCTCATTTGGTGCTTTTTGTAATATTGAATTATAGATGGCAATAGCTTGCTTATTTTCACCTCGTTCCTGCAAGTAAATAGCCTTATACCGAGTTGGTATCAGGCTTTCAGGAAATGCGTTTTGCCATTCATCAAGGAACGCGAACGCTTTTTCTGAGTTATTAGTTTTTAATTGTAAATATAATTGCTCAGCGACGTTTCTATCTTTTACTTTATTCCAGTATGAATGTAATAGCTTTATCGCCTTATTTTTTTCTCCTTTGGCATTTAATATATACGAATGGAGTACTGTTGCTAATGAATTATTGGGTAGTAATTGGTTTATTTTTTCAGTTAGGTTTTGGGCTTCATTATATTGACCTGAAGCAATCTCTATGTGTGTTAATAAACTGAGGAGGCGAATATTATTTTCAGAAATGTTAGTTGTTGAAATGACTATTTCTCTCGCTTTTAAATAATTATTTTCTATGAAAGCGGTACGTGCTCTCAATAAAGCAACTTGTACCGTTAATTCATCATGGTTTACTTGGTATTTTTTAGGCAGCTCATTGTTTGCTTCTTTTGCATAATTATCAGCTAAATCAAGCCTATTTTGTCGTAGGCTTAAATGGGCTAAGGTGAGTGCTAATACGCTAGCGTTATAATTTTCGGGAAGGTAATCTGCTGCCTTCAAAGGATCTTTTTGTAATCGAATTAAGCTCAGTACGGCCCTTTTATAGGCTGTTAATTCAGTGGGGTAAAACTTAATAATGTCGTTATAGTTATTTAAAGATAACTGCCAGTCTCTATTTATATCATTGATTTTTGCCATGGTATAAAGTGCTTGGATATTATCATTCTCTGATATCAAAATATTTTCTATTATCTGTATTGCCTTATGTAATCTCTGTTGATATACGTAGTAGCTCGCGACAATTAATTGTGTATTCGTATTTTTACTGTATGTTTCCTCTAAACTTGCAACGTAGTTATCTACTTGTGTTGTTTTATTAAGTGCAAGTAGTTGTCGAATGTACAATGCTTGTAATTTTGGGCTTTCTGGATTAGAAATTAAGCTTGAAGATAGGGATTGTAATGCCATCTCAGGTTGTGGTTCTGGTAAGTTGCTGTAATAAAGGAATGCAAGTAATGCAACACGCTCTGCCTGAGGGCTTAATGACATTGCTTTATCAAGACCTTTTTTGGCTTTGCCAAACTCTTTTTGCTGGATTGCTGCACTTATATAAAGAATCCATGTGTCCGTATCTCTACTTGTTTCAGGTATATATTGGAGTAGATCTAATACATGGTCAGATTTATTTTGTTGTAATAGGGTTTTGATATAAAGCTCTGTGAGTTTTGTTGGCGATACTTCTGGGTCAACAACATCTATGAGATACTTTTCGGCATTTTGTGGTTTACCTTCATTGTAAAGTATTAATCCCAATAAGGTGGTTGATTTTTTATGTCCAGGAGCCTCATCTAAAATTTCTAATAATACTTCTTTAGCCGCTGAGAACTCTTTATTTTTATATAAATCAAGTGCCTGAGTATATTGTAGAGATCGTGATTCTGCCATTGGGAATTCATCAGATAAAATACGTGTATATATCTTTGCTTCAGATAGTCGCCCTTGCTGTGTTAATACATGTGCCAAGCTCTGAAATATTTTAATTCGTTGTACTGTAAATATATCAGCATTTGGAAGGCTAGCGAGTGTTTGTGATAGTGCTTCTTCTGCATTATTAAGCTCATCCATATTGATATAAATTAGACTTTTTAAGAAAAGAGCTTCTGTGTTTTTAGGGGCTATTTCGATGATATTATCGATTATACTGATTGCATTAATTTCATTGCCTGAGATAAGTTCAATTTTGGCTAAGCCAAGCATGCTACCAACTTTGTAATCTGGATCTTCTAATAATTGGCTAAACGCTGTTTTGGCTTGTTTTAACTTATCGGTATGCAATAGTTGCTGTGCAACGGATAGTTGTAAACGTTGTGCTTGTATTGACAGTAATTGTTGTTGCTGTTCAATAAGTTTTTGTGCTGAGATCAATTTATTTGACATTTGGTAAGCATCCAGTAGTGCAAAATAGTACTCGACATTTTTACTGCCACTAAACGCCTCAAGTACTTTAATACTCTCTTTCGGATGCCCTGATTGTAGCTGTATTGACGCTAAAATAAGATAACCCTCAAGTCCGTTAGGTTCGGCATTAATTGCTTCGGTTGCGGCATTAAAAGCGGATTTGAATTGATGCCCATCGAGGTATGCTTTACTCTGTTGAATGTATATGTCTGGATCAGTGTTGCTCTTTAAATCAGTTGATTCGCTGCAACCTGCGAGTAGAATTACACCTGATAGTAATATTGCTGTGAAGACGCTTTCCATTTGAATATTAAGTTCAATTAATTTCATACATATCTTCCTAGTCTAACTTTATTAAGATTTATGTGTTTGACTGATTTTAGTTTGTTATTAAATCAGGTTTGTTTTTAAGCTCGAATCCAAATTATGTTTTTTCATTAAATCGTATAATGTAGGCCTAGTGACACCAAGCAATTTTGCAGCCGCAGAGATATTATTCCCTGTTGCACTTAGTGTTGTTTTTAGTGCATTTTTTTCCGCACTTTCCCTAATAACTTTTAGATTTAGCTGGGTGTTTTCAGCTGACTTTAAACCAAGATCTTCAGCGCTAATGTATTTATCATCACACATGATAGCGGCTCGAGTGATTTTATTGCTAAGTTCTCGAATATTGCCAGGCCATGAATATTCCTCGATAGCATTGATAGCTTCTTCACTAAGACCTACTATGTTTAAATGTTCTTTGTGAACATATTTTTTTAACAAATAACGAGCGAGTAAGGTTTTGTCTGAACTTCGGTCTCTTAATGGCGGAATTTCTATCTGTATTTCTGCAATTCGATAATAGAGGTCTTCCCGGAATGTAGCGTTAGCCATCATATCTTCTAAATTTCTATTGGTGGCACAAACAATTCTAGTATCTAGGTGAATTAACTTCCTTCCTCCAACTCGTTCTATTACTTTCTCTTGCAAAAAGCGTAGCAGTTTAGCTTGTAACTGCAGAGGCATTTCCCCAATTTCATCAAGAAATACGGTTCCACCATTGGCAAGCTCAAACTTTCCGGGGGTACTTTTTACTGCTCCGGTAAACGCACCTTTCTCATAGCCGAACAATTCACTCTCAAATAAGTTCTCGGGTAGGGCTGCACAATTTATTGCCACAAAAGGATGCTCATTACGAGTACTGAGAGTATGTAATGCCTTGGCTAATACTTCTTTACCTGTTCCACTTTCACCAAGGAGTAAGCAAGCTGCATTGGTCGGCGCGACTTTTTCGACTAATTTACAAAGCTTTAGCATTTTATCATCGGTAGTGATCAACCCTTCCAGATTACTACTTTTAGATAAATTAAAGGCTCTATTTTTGCTTTCGAGTTGATGCATATGAAAGGCACGTTGCACGATAAGTTCCAGTGTTTCAGGGTGGGCTGGTTTACTATAGAAATCATAAGCCCCTAGGCTGACCGCTTTTAGCGCATGCTCATTACAATCATTACCTGTCATAACGATTAATTTCATGTGCGGATGTATACGTAGGGATTGTTGTAGTAATTTGAAACCTTGTATTACGCCATCTGGTTCGGGTGGCAAGCCAAGATCTTGCACCATAACTTGTGGTTCATGTAAACGTATAGCTGCAATAGCATCATTGACATTCGCAGCTACAACTACATTATAATTAGAAAAGTGCCATTTAAGTTGAGTTTGAAGTCCGATATCATCCTCAACAATGAGTAATGTTTTAGTGATGTTTTTTTGCAAAATAAACTCCCTAATATCAGAATGTTTAGTATCTGAAAGCTATTCTAGTTGCATAGTGTTTCTCTTTATAACCCGCAGAATTCTGCATGCTATTTTGTTTTTCAAAAGACGCCGTAAATTGGATATATATTGAGGAATTTAAACTATAACGGCTGCCAATTTTTGCTTCTGTAAATTGTTTTGTGTCGTTACTTGAAAGCTCGGCACTATAATAGTTTAGGGATAAGTTAGCGCTTAATTTATTTGTAAACGACCACGTTAGCTCTCCGTAAGCGCCATATCTATCTTGATCTCTGATATCAGAGCCGTTAATGGATGCGATTGCATCATCATTATCATAATATAAGCGGACAGTGCTGAGTAATCGCTTATTTAATGACGTATATTGTTGTTGTAATGAAATATTAGTTCTATAAAATAATTTATTATTTGAAAAGTCTAACTCATCATCAGTCCCAACTTGAGCTGAAGTATTAGTTAATACTTGAGACGCACTAAAGATAAATAAATACCGATGAAGTCTTGCATCAATAGTGAATCCATAATGATATCCATCATATTTTTCGCTGGAAGTATCAACCCTGTTTCCTCCTGCGTTAAAGGCGTAATTTCCCCGTAAATATTGACGTGTTAAGCGGACATCTAATTTATGCTCATCGTAGGTGTAGTCAAAATCATCAAATTTATTTTGGCTACGAACATAACTGAGCTGAATTTCTGATATGTCATCTAATGCATATTGCAAACTGACTTGACCTTCATTCGTACTATTATCATTGATTTTCTCTTCTTTAAACCAAGTTTGTGTATGTGTGGTGCCTAATGTAAAGGTTGTTCGGTGCGAATAAGGGATTCGCCACTGTAATCCAGCTGTCAGAAGATCTCTTTCATCTTTGTTGCTATCAAGCGCTGTTTTTGTTTGATCTATAAGGTAACGTTGACGAGTATGCTCAAGATTAAACAGTAGATGTTTACTGAAAACGTCTTGTGAAACGGCTGTGTGACCTATCCAATAACTATTACTTTGTAAGTCTGCGTTACTTGTCTCTGAGTATTCAGCGTTGTAGTTAAGAGTAATACGGTTGTTGGCTTTACTTTGCTTATAGCTGAGTTCGACTCCAGCTGTCGTCGTCGTCCCATCCTTCTTACGATTAGGTAATTTATAGATGTTATCACTGTATTCATACTCCGCGCCCACCTCTACAAAGCTGTCTCGAACGTCGGATTCAGATGCGAGAGCGTTACTCCCGTATAAGATACTAAACGAGGATATGGTTATACATATTCGAATAGTATTGCTACTCATATTCATAGACATATTACTTATTGTTAAGAATAATACCCGCCAATTTATCGCTGCTGATCAGATCAATTCCAGTCTGTACTTCTGATGCTGTCGCATGTCCGTAGCGAATGACTAAAATCGCTATATCGCAAATTGACGCTAAAATTTGGCTTTCTACATAAAGACTAATAGGTGGAGTGTCTAAAATAATAAAACGATCTGGATAACGTTTTTTTACTGTATCGATAAACAATTTCATTTTGTCGGATGAAAAGTTTTCAGCTGCATATTCAGTTTGAATGCCAGTAGGTATAATCCTGACTCGACGGATACCTGAAGGATAGATAATATCTTCAATTTCTTGGGTGTTATGCTCAAGGTAGTTAGATAAGCCGAGTGGGTTTTTATCTTTTAAATAGTGATGTAGATGAGGGCTGTAGCTATTACAGTCTATTATCAGCGCTGTTTTACTGTGGTCCAATGCAATACTCGCAGCTAAGTTAATTGCAACATGACTCGTACCAGCCCCCTGAGCGATGCTAGATACCATACAAACAAAGTTTTCGTTATTGGCTATTTTTAATAGTTTAGTGCGTAATTCGCGATAATAATTAAGAGATTTATCATTTTTACAACCGGGATAAATTATTTTTAGTTCATCTAGTTTTTCTGAAGTGAATAGACAAACATCATTCATATTTTGAATTTTTTGACCGTCATCGCTATTTATATTATTAGTGTTCAATTGGCCACTACTAATACTTTGTGCTTTTAAATTTAAAGGGTTCTGTGTCATTTTATTAATCCCATTAATTGAAAATACAATGGTGTAATTAATGTTGGTATAGATACGTCATATTTTTGGGTAAGTGCAGTTGCTATATAGATTGTTAATGCGCATAAGAAGTACAACGTGAATAAAGTATTGCCTAATTTTTGTTTTTTTCTTTCAGAACGACTAGAAGTATGATCAATACTGATTAGAAGTTGTGTATTAGTGAGGGATGACAATTGAGAGGCAAAGCGAATCTTATTATCGAATACGACTTTCACTGCAAATAGGGCAATGACCAATAATAATCCAAGGATGGGGCCTGCAATAACGAAGTGTACAAAGCGAAGTCCAGATGGGGTCATGGGATAAGTTGCTGGCTCTTGTATTTTGTAGTTAACCCCTTGTCCTTCAATATCTAGCACCATGGAAAGGCGTGCTTTTTCTTTATTTGCAAGCATGTCTTCATACAGTGTCCGAACTACATTGTAATCCCTAGTCAATTCAGACAACTCTGCCTGGTTATTAGCAATTCGCTTACGTCGTTCATAAGCATCTTCAATTAATTTATGAAAGGCTTTAAGTCTATTTTCTATTGTACTTTGTAAAATAGTGGCTTCTGCCAGTTTTATTTTTAGCTCTTGATATAATGGATTGAGCGTACTTGATATATTACTTTTTTCTTTTTTCCCTGAATTCAAATCTTGAATAACCTTTTTTAGATCACTAATTTGGTATCTAACGTCAGATACTTCAGGGTAATCGTCTTTATACACGAGTAATAGGTTTTCAAGGCGCAGTTGTAATTCCCTGAGTTGATTGTGGTAAATGGATATTTCATAATCATTTGATGAGAATTTTTTTTGTGAACTTAATTGTTTTTTAAGTAAATAAATGCGATTTAAATTTTCCAGTTTTTCTATTTTCATATCTTCAATATCACTACGTAACACTGAAATTCTAGATTCGACACCTGTTTCTGTGCCATCTAAATGTGATGATTTAAATTTCTTTAATTTATTTTCAGCTAACACTAATTGATTTTTATAACTCGTCACTTGTTGTTTTATAAAATTATATGCGCTTCGACTTTCATCTCTTTTAGTATTCGCACTATCTTCAATGAAAAGCCTGACTATTTCATTAAGTAATCGATAGGTTTTATCTGGGCTATCATCTTGATACACTATTTTAATGTAATTACCTGATAACCCTTTTACTTCTAGTTTTTCTCGTATACTAGCCAGTTCTTTTTCTCGGTCTGCCGCTGTTGCGAAAGTTCCTTTACCATAAATATTATTAATCACTTTATTTAATTGTCTAGGAGAGTAGATAACATCACGAATTTGTGCGGTTCTGCTTTGCTTTACATTTGTTACTGAGGTTTGCTTCCCTAGTAAGGGTTTGATGATATTTTGAGTGTCAGCAAAAATAGTTACTTCACTGTTAAATACAGACGGTTTATAGATTCCAATCCCTAAAATAGTAAAGCTGATTAACGTTATAAGCAGTATCGACTTGAATTTTTTTAAACAAATTTTCTGCCATATAATGGGTATGTATTTTAATATTTCATTTTGTTCCATGTTTAAAATACCTCATTAAATTCACGTTAAAATAGACTTTCAGGGACAATCAGAATATCTGATGGACGTAATTCATAATTAGTAGATATATCCCCTTGCTTAATAATGTGATCAAGTTCTACAGAGTAACGTTTAACACCATCGTCTGTTTTTCGATATAAAATGGCACCGTCACCGTCGGCAAAAGGGGTTAGGCTACCTGCTTGTAATAGTAAATCGAGTACGGTCATCCCCTGTCTATGCTGTGTCGATTGAGGGGCGTTAACTGCGCCAGTGATACGAACCCGAGTTAAAAACTCGGCACTGATTGGCGATGTAACTATCACCGTTACCTCTGGATCTCGAATAAACTTCTTTAAGCGTTCGTTAAGTTGTGCTGCCAATGTCTCTGCTGGAAGGCCTACGGCGTGAATATCACCAACAAGTGGGACGGATATTTTGCCATCAGGACGAACGAGCATATTTAGTGATAAGTCCTGATTTTTCCAAACGTTAATATATAATTGATCCCCTGCACCTATTTTGTATTCAGGAATACTGACATTCTGTTCAGGAGCGATCGTCTCGAGTGAACCAGATGTAGAGCAACTTGTTAATATAAATACTGTTAATACAATGGATAAAATGTTTGGCATATAGTCCTCTTTTAGTTGAGCTAAAGCGTGCCAGTTTTTATGTTATGATCATGAATATGTACTATTTTATTTATTTCTGTTGTTGTTCAAAGGTAAAAAAATTAAAAATGTGGTGCCTTTGCCTATGATACTGTCAACAAAAATTTCTCCTTGTAATGAATGTATCAGCTCCCTTATTTGGTATGCTCCAATGCCCATTCCTTTATCTTGTTTCGTACTTGAAAAAGGTTTAAATAATTGTTCCTTAATAAAAACTTTGTCCATACCACATCCGCTATCTTTTATTTCTAACCAAAGCTCTTCATCTTTCGTCGCTAGATTTATTGCTATGGTTCCACTATCTTCGGTTGCATCCTGCGCATTTCTAATTAAATGATAGAGCACCATTTGTAATTTATCTTTATCTGCCATTACAAATGCATCTTTACCTTGTATGGATATAGTTGGATCTGGAAAGTTAGATATATTCATTTCTATCGCATTTTTAAGAAGTTTATTTATATTGACTGGCTCAATATTACCGTGTGGATTACCTTTTAGTTTAACTAATAATTGATCCATTTTTTCTACTGAGTTAGTAATCGTTAATATGACATCATGAATAAAATCAGGGTGGTGCATAAATTTCTCAGCGTTATTAACGATCAAACTTTGTTGTGAAATAAGGTTTTTTATATCGTGAACAGCAAAGGCGGTAATTTTATTAAATAAATCAAACTGCTTATTTTGAATTAATTTTTCAGATGTTTGATGACTGATGATATAACTGCCGATCTGGCGTCCAGTTAGTTTTAATATATCTAGATCTTCCCAAGTTAATGGTGCATTAATTGTGTTCTCACACAGCACGGTAAAACCTATTAATTCTTGGTTTGCATTTAATGGCACTATAACCCACGGGCCTTTAGCGTTAAGGTACCATTGAGGTAAAAGTTTATTTTTTTCTTTATCATAAATATTGGTATTTTTATGCGCTTTAAATACCCATTCATTTTCATCCATTAATTGTATAAAGTGGCTGTTGTTTGCTTCAATTGCACCAGAGGAAGGTAAGTCGAAATTCTTTAAGGCGACGGGGGAGTAAAATTGCTGGCCTTTTAACCAAATCCCTCCGCTATTACATTTAAATAAAGTGGTCATGGCTGAAAGTGCTATTTCGTAACCATTGTTATCTTCTCGTTTTTTTGACAGCAGTGAATCTAACTCAATCCATTGTTTTTGATAGTCATATTTATTAACAAAGAAATTCTTACTAATCCAAACAGTAATAAGCAAACGGAACTTTTCAACACACGATAAGGCCGCGATGGCAAATATTGACATGACATACAGAAGGATTTTAGAGACTTCTGCCCATTCAGCATTAAATATATTAACCACAAGCCCCAATGTCGCCATGCATATAAGGAATATTCCTGCCAATATGAAACTTGCATTAAACATTATTATCGAACGAGATAATTTAAATTTACTATCTTGTAGCTGCTGAAATGGGTATATGATAATTGACAGTGCGAATATTAGCGATGTTGTTGTGCTAAGCACGCCCCTTGTATACCAAAGGTTATAATTCTTGCTGGTAAATAGTAATAAGTTAGAAAAAACGAGGATGTCATAAGCAAGTAGAGTAATCGCAACAAGTGCCACTAATTTACTCACTCTATTTGAATGCGTATGCCTGAGGATTTGTTCTGCGGTAACGATTGCCATCAAACATAATATTATTTTTATATACAGCCATGATTTTGGATGAAAAAATGGATACAACGGTTCGTTTAAACTAAATAGATAAGTGGTACTTGCGATAATGATAAGGAGATATATAAAAGTTGTGTAATGTGTAGGAAGCCGTGTCTTTTGAGAATACATTAATAGGTAAATAAGCACCAAAAATAAACCAATATAACGCACTATTTCGAGCAGTTGAAATTGGTAACTCGATGCTAGATTAGTGAATGGGGTTTGGCTTAAACTGATATGCCAGATAGCTGAATAACAAGAAAAAATACAAAAACTAAGCTTTATTTTTACGTTTTTTATTTTAATCAGCGCAGTTAAAGCAAGTGCGAGTTCCACGCAAGCTACTAGAAAATCAAATGTAGTTAATTGGGATAAATAACCCATCATGGATCTTTCGCAACCTTTATCTACTGTAATGTTTGAATATCGAAGTCGGGTGGAACTTTAACTCATAGGATCCCACGAGTATCAATAACAATTTTTTTTGCAAACTGGGTTTTATCTGCCGCTTTAAATTCTTGATGGTCTACCAGTATAACGACTACATTAGCAATCTCTAAGGCAATGTCTAAGCTTGTTAGCTCTATGTCTGAGTGTGATAAATGTGGGGGTAACGACCTTACGTTTGGTTCGACAGTAAGTAATCGACCTACTTTTTTATCGGCAAGGAATTCAACGATGTGCAAGGCTGGACTTTCTCTAAGATCATCAATGTCAGCTTTAAATGTAAGTCCTAAACAGGCAATTATAGGACGTTTAAATTCATCGGCTGCACGTATTATTTGATCAACAACATAATGGGGTTTGTGATCGTTGATCAAGCGTGCTTGTTTGATTAGTTGTGCCTCTTTGGGACAGCTGTCAATAATAAACCAAGGATCGACGGCAATGCAGTGTCCACCAACTCCGGGGCCTGGATTTAAAATATTAACACGAGGGTGGCGGTTGGATAGTTTGATTAGCTCCCAGACATTTATTTTTAATTTGTCACAAATAATAGAAAGTTCATTAGCAAATGCAATATTCATATCACGAAATGAGTTTTCAGTTAGCTTGGCCATTTCAGCTGTTCTAGGATTTGTCACTACGCATTCACCGCGAACGAAAGTACGATAAAGTTCAATTGCTTTAGCACTACAAGCTTTGCTCATACCTCCTATTACACGATCGTTGGAGACGAGTTCTTGCAAAACATACCCTGGTAATACTCGTTCTGGGCAATATGCGATATTGATGTCTGCAGCATCGCCTGCATCCTGAGGAAAAGAAAGATCGGGACGAGCTCTCGCTAACCAAGCCGCTAACTTTTCAGTCGTTCCCACGGGAGATGTTGACTCTAGGATGACTAGGTTACCTTTTTTAAGAACGGGGGCTATTGTTTTAGTTGTTGATTCAATATAACTAATATCAGGTTGATGGCTACCATCATCACTATGGATAAAAGGAGTTGGCACGGCGACTATAAATACGTCTGCAGGTTCTGCTTTTGCCACTGCGCGTAAATGACCAGTGGAAACCACACTGCGAACGACAGTATCTAGATTCGGTTCGACGATATGTATTTTTCCTGCGTTAATGGTTTCAATAGCATCTTGGTCAACTTCTACCCCAATTACAGTCAAGCCACTGGAAGCAATAATTGCTGCAGTAGGAAGCCCTATGTAACCTAATCCAATTACTGATACTTTATCGAGCGCCATAATTGATTGCCTTTAAACTTTTATTGCACATGATTGATGCATTGAAGTCCTTATTGCTATTCACCATTATTTCTTATACCTAAACAGGTCCAATAGGGCGTGTATTAGAGGTTTTCGAAATAGTGTTTTATCTTAGCTATTATTTTCTGACTCGCTTGCCCATCTCCATAGGGGTTATGCGAACGACTCATTTGGTTATAGTGAACCTCATCTTGTAGTAAGCGCTCTATTGCATTAACAATTTTGTTTTTATCAGTACCAACAAGTAAAACGGTTCCTTCACTGACTGCTTCAGGGCGTTCCGTCACATCACGCATGACCAAAACAGGTTTACCTAAGCTTGGGCCTTCTTCTTGGATACCGCCAGAATCAGTTAAAATTAAGTATGCTTTATTCATTAAATATATGAAAGGAAGGTAGTCTTGTGGCTCGATTAAAAAGATATTGTTGAGGCCAGATAATATTCGATTTACGGGTTCTAGGACGTTTGGGTTTAGGTGCACAGGATAAACGATTTGAATATCAGGGTGCTTACTTGCAATTTCAGATAACGCTTCGCAAATTCGTTCAAATCCACCGCCAAAGCTTTCTCTGCGATGGCCTGTTACTAAAATAAGTTTTTTATCGTTACTTAGTTGTGAGAATCTGTCTGCTAGTGTGTTGGATAATTGATAGTCATTCTTGAGTTTATTTGTTATTTCTATCAATGCATCGATGACTGTGTTACCTGTTACTTCAATGTCATTAGGATGTACACCTTCATTAAGTAAGTTCATTTTTGAGCTTACAGTCGGTGGAAAATGAAGTTTTGTAATTGCGCCTGTTAGCTTTCTATTTCCTTCTTCTGGCCAAGGGGAATTTAGGTTTCGTGTACGTAAACCGGCTTCAACATGTCCAATTGGAATCTGTTGATAAAAGGCTGCTAAGCTTGCAGATACAGTAGTGGATGTATCCCCATGAACTAAAACCAACTGGGGCTGAAACTCTTTAAGAATCGGCTCTAAACCTAATAGTATATTCGTAGTAACTTCTGACAATACTTGCCCTGGTTTCATTATATTGAGGTCGTAGTCAGGTATAATGGAAAATAAATCAAGAACTTGATCTAGCATTTCTCTGTGTTGTGCTGTGACGCAGACTTTAGCATCAATACCTTGTTGATCATTCAGCGCATTAACAAGAGGGGCCATTTTAATTGCTTCCGGCCGAGTACCAAAGATGGTTAATATTTTTATAGGCATGATAATTTCAACATTCTGTATGAATTGTAATACCTAATACTAAAAGTATTAGGGCTGTTATCTTGTAGTACGTATATAAATTAACCTTACAAAGAATGAGTTTCATAAAATCGTTTCGCTACTTTCAAAACTCTCCACGTAAATGATGCTGAGAGTTTGCGTAGTCCGATTGATAATTACCGTTTGAAGTATTTGGTGTCATATTGTCAGTGAGTATTTTCAATGAAGTATAGACAACGATTATCAGTTGTTTATAGAAAATGTGATTTTTTAAATTCGAAATAATTATTCTAGTTTTATAATTAAATTTTTGAGCATTTATAGGAAATTATGCATATAGACTTATTTGAAGCAGAGTGGGGAGTATGAGTGCTTAATATCATAAAATAATAGTGACAAAAACCGTAAGTAGTGGGCTTAAGCCTAGTCAGTAAACTAATGTTAGATCATCGTTCTTACATGAGTTTTACTGAGCTGGCATGGGTCGTTATTTGTTATGAATATATTGATAATTTCTACAATATACTTACTGTATCACTGCATTTACTTTCAAACCCAGCAGCACTGTAAGCTGAGATACAAAAAAAGTAACTGTTATCTGAGTCTAAATTATTGATGTCGTATGAGGTTTCTAAGGGGGCATTGACTACGATCGATACGTTGAGATTAGTTATAGATTGGCCATAATATATTTTATATCCTGCTAAGTTCGTCAGTATTGAACCATCTTCGTTTTCAGTCGGTGCTGTCCAGTTGAGCTGGGCTGTATATTTCCCATTTTCTGGTAATACAGTGACCGACACCGCATCTTTATATTCCTGCTCTTGATTATCAGTGACTGTTAGCTCGAATTCTAATAAGTCATTTACAAGTGGCGTAAATGCTATATATGAACTGTTATTGTCTGGTAACGATATCGGATTTCCGGATGTTTGTACCCATAGGTAAGAGATCGTATCCGTGTCTAAATTTTTGATTGTTGGGTCGAGGTGAACTGATTCACCGACATCGACAGTTAAGTCCGGACCTAAATCAACAGTTGGATTCGTGTCATCGTTTGATGCTGAATCTTGATCACAAGCTGTTAAAAATGATAAACATAACCAATAAAAAATGAGTAGACGAGGGTGCCTAATTGAAACTTTCCATTGTTTTGAATCATTCATTTTTAACTCCATATTTCTTCGTGATCTTAGATATTCGGATGTGCAGTCTAGTTCATAATCCCTATAAGTCAAACGTGATAAAGAATGCAATAAATTGATTGTTAGTCTATGAAGACGTCATTGTAATTAATTGAATTTATTGTTTTTTAATTTTAAAGTTTTGTTTTTATGATGTTTTTTTTATATCTTGTATTTCCTATTAATTTGATTTTTAAGGTATTATTTTTTATAAAAAAATTAAATAATTTATTGGGCATGATGAGGTGGTTTATATGGTTAGCGGTGAAGATAAATCTATCGAAATTAGAATAATAAAAGAGTGGAGTGAATTTGAGGCTTTGAAAGAGGATTGGCAAAACCTTCTTGAACAGTCTGATGCGAATAATATTTTTCTAACCTGGGAGTGGATGGATAGTTGGCGAAAAAGTCAAAGTACAGCGATTAATCTACTTATAGTCGTGATTAAAAATAGTCAACAGACCCTCGCTATTGCCCCTTTCTACATACAAGAATACCGATTAGCTAATTTATTAACATATCAATCTTTACGGTTTGTTGGTGATCACTGCTCTGGTTCTGAATATTCGAATTTTATTGTTAAAGCAGAGAGGAGCTGTGAGCTTAAAAGCATGCTTTGGGAGTCTTTGCTTAGTCCTAGTATTAAACCCTATTGGGATTTTATTTGGTTTACTAATGTTGCATCTTGGACTACTGGAGGTACAACTCTATTAGAGTCATTAGAAGCTTCTAAATCTCTCTATTATCATTACCGAACTGTTGAGTTTGCTCAGGTGGCGTTAGGAGGGCTAACAGCAGAAATACTACCTAGCCTATCTAAGAGTCTGCGTACTAATATACGTCAAACTAGCCGTCGCTTAGATAAGATTGGGCCTTGGCAGGTTGAAGTTAGCCATGAATTTGATGATATTGGGAAGCATCTTGAAATACTGTTTACATTACACAATAAACACTGGCAACATCTAGGTTTAGGCTCCTTTCAGCGGCGTCCTGAGTTAGTTGATTTTTACCGTGACTTTGTTCCTTTGGCATTACAAAAAGGCTGGCTAAGGTTACTCAGACTTGAGAGTGAAGGTGAAATACAGGCTATGCAACTTGGATATATGTATAACAACCAATTTTTAGCCATACAAGAAGGCTATAACCCTGATTACTTATCAGGAATTGGGCAGGTTTTACGCTATTTTTCATACAAAAAGTGCAAAGAAGAAGGCGTGTATTGTTATGATTTTCTTGGTGTTTATACAGACCATAAAAGACGTTGGCTTGCAGAAAAAAAACACGGTTCAAACCTTTTTATTTGGCATAGAAAAATGAAGAACTTACCTTTTGAGGTTAAACAGATTTGGCCAACAGGGCGCTATTTAACGTTAATATAATACGTTATTAAATCCAAGTTACTATAGTCATAAATTGCTTATTACCAATGGTGTTACCTTTTGAAATCAATGTATTAATCGCTGTGCGCTGATGGTAGCTACGACTTATCCAGCCTAAAGATGTATGGTCGGTATCTTCATGCCATTTACCGCTAACTATTTCATGAGTTAAGTTTTTGGGCAGGCTGATGCGTACTTTATTACTATTTAAGTAAAGGGTACAAATGTTACCTTTTATTTTAATATTACTGCAATTTTCTGATAGATGAAAATATAACGCAATATTATGATTGCCTTGGGACTGTATTTTATCTGTTATTGCTAAACGATTTCTTTGAGTATTCAAATCTAAGTGACGTTCATGAATAAGTGGCGATGAGAGTCGTTGGTAGCCATTATGAAAACCAGCTACCTGTCCTCCTGATTTAGTGGGATTCCAGAGAGTGCACTGCGCTTGTGCATGTTGCTCCCACATAAATGGACCTGTCATGACCGACTGATCTAATCCATCAATTTCGAGCGTATTATGTGCTTGCGTTTTTCTAAACTGATTACGCCAACGTGGAAAGCTATAATAATCGTATGTACCAGTATCAACGAATAGATCTTTGCCGTTTAAACGCATCACTAAGCTTAGTGCATCGGCATGACCATGGGCTGCAATCGATGTGTAGCCTAGCTCTGCGCAATCGAATAAAATACTGACTTGATCATTATTATTTACACTACCGGTTTGTAATAAAAAATAACTGGATTCTGGGAATTTTCGAGAAATTAAATCTGGTACTTCTTGTAAAACCTTGTGTTCACGCTCTATGCGTTGATTGAATAACCAAAATGCAGACTCACAGGGTTTTCGGTAATTGATACGAAATATTTGATTGTCATAAAGGTGGGCGGCCAAATCACAAAGTGCATTTATATCATGGACATGATTACCAAGATCAAGCGCATAACCATCGTCTTGATCACCGACCATGGGATAATTTTCTCCTCCTTGTGCAATTAAAGCAATAAATGCGGCTAATTTATTTAGCGTATCTTGGTAGACTGATGAAAAGTTATCTTTTTGCCAATATCCAACCTGTGATGAGAACAGGTAGAGCTGAAATACAAAAAATTGATAACTGAAGCCGTGCTCTTTTGAGCATCCATCAGCAAAGGTTTGCGCTTGTATTTCAGTTTCTAAAACATGTTTACTTTTATGGCGCCAATGATTAGCATTTTTTAACATTGAAAAATAACTACTGGCTATATAGACACCTGCGGCTTCTCCAACTAAATGGTTGTTAGCAGAAGAGCCTTGTGAAAACTTACTACTTACATCACGACAATGAAGGTAGACGCTATTTAATACCTGTGTTTTAAAGTTACCAACAAAAAGCCCTGAGTCGAGAATAAGATCAATTGCCCACACCCAATTAATCATTCTTATACCTAATTCAAGGGGGCTTTTCCAATTCATGCCGTAGCCGTAAGGGTTAGCATCTAGCCAGCTTGTTAGTTGAGTAACGACACTTTGTGCATATTTTATTTCGCCAGTTATTTTATATGCGCGCGCTAATACTACAAATTGATGGTGGCGGTTAGGCTCCCAAACTAACTTGCAATCGCCATTTTTACTTATGTCACGATAATTAACAGACATGATAGCCGCACGACTTGTTTGTTGACCTGTTGCATGATCTTTATGCCAGTTGATAGGGGTTTCTAAATGTTGCTCTTGTAAATCAAAATAACTGAGTTTATGTTGTATGATTTTATCTGCTTTGTTAAGTAGCGCTTGTCGCCACTCAGGACAAAAGGCTGATATATCACCTATAAATACGTTAAATGGAGGGGTGAATTGTGTATTTTCTTGGTAGTTATCATGAAATTCTGCTTGCGATACGAGGTTCATACTCACTCGTAGATGTTCATAAAGTGCTGAGGATAATGACGTTACACGCCAAGTGATTTCTTTTCCGGACATCGTTTTAACGCGTTTTATATACCAAGATAGTGCTTGCATAGATTCTTCTTATATTGATTTGTTCATGTTGGTCGCTTGTGAGCTAAAGAGAGTGACAAAATCAGTCATCGTTTTTAAGGCTCGCGTTTCATTTTCATTACTGTAATCAATTGCAATCGCAATGAGTGTCGCACCAGGTTGGCCCTTAATCGCGGCTTGAACCTCATGCCATTTAGCTGTTTTTTTATCGGCTATAAAGTGGCTGTCGACTAAGTACCAATAGGCAATTAAACGAGAACGTTGGTTGTCTTTTTTGAGCGTGATTAAATTGACCTGCTTAAGAGAGGTGGAGTTTAATAGGGTTGTTTGTTGCTTGACATTGAGCCAGCGATTTTTATCAAAGAGGGTATTTCCAACAAAAATAATTTCTTTCCCTTGTCTTTGTCGAGCGTAATTTGCCAAGTAAACTTGCAGTAAATCATCACCTTGTAAAAAATAATTAAACTCTTCGCTAGTCGCACCGTGTGAAATGGGGTACCAGTTTTGACTCGTTACATTATTTAATGATAAGTGTGTATAGGATGGGATCATAGGTAGAGTGAATTTATAATGAGGGTCGAAGCGGGAGGGGAGTATTATTGTCGCAGCCGCAAAAAATAGAGTGATGGTCGATACTGCGAATAAATACCATGCACTTATTTGTTGTGGTTGCTTTATTACTTCCTTCTGCTTGCTATTTTGAGGGGATTGTTCACCAAAATAGGTGTTTCCTGCAATGATGACAGGTATGAAGCAAGCTGCAAAAACTAACCAGCCGAATGTTAAATGGTCTTGGATGATAAAATGCTGCATCGCGGTTTGGCTTCCGACGATGATGATAGCTGTAATACGGATCCAGTTAGCGATGACTGCAACTATTATAGCTAAAGTAAAAAAAATGGCCGTTGCTCGCCGAGATAGATGATTAATTTGCGCGACAAAAACAGCATATAAGGCAGAGGCTAAGAAGAAGCTCAGTCCGGAACAGGCTTCTTCAACCATAAAAATGCCATTGGGTGTTATCAGCTTATATCCTTGCCTAATTATTTCAAATCCTAATAGATTTACACCATGGAAACTTACCCACGTAGATATATCTCTTAGCGGTAGTTGTAATATATTCCAGATAGGTAGTATTAATAAAATCATCAGCAAAGGCAGTAATAGCTTAGTGACAGATTGAAAACCAACAAAAGAAAGCAATAACGCTAATATGACAAGAAATAAGCTAAGTATTTGTAGTTGACCAATGCTGGCTAGATTGGCGACTAAGAGTAATAGGCTCGTTGCTATGAGTAGACCCAGGGCGAATAGGTTACTTTGCGGTGATGAAAAATCCTCTCTTTTTGTCCAAAAAACATATATTGCAAGTGCTAGCCCTAATAGACCATGATTATAAGCGCCAGTACTCCACCACTCCTCAATGAGATTGACAACTACAATTGAGTTAACCGCTAACACAAATAAAAAATTAAACAGGAAAAATGAGATTAATATTTTTCGATTATAGGCCCTCATAGGATGTTCCTAATATAATCATTTTACTAATAGGTAAGTTATTATTAATACGCAGCATTGCTTTTGGTATCGCGTAAGGTGTTGATACTAAGTCATAAACCATTTTTTAACTTTTATTGTAAGATTTAAATACACTTGTAAGAGTAGCGTTGTTGAGTTTAGTTAAGGATATTATTATTCGCATCATTAAAGCATCTGTTTGAATAGTTTCACATTGTAAGAGACTGTTTTTCTATAATTAATTGTATGAAAATAACTGGGCTACGATCATTTAGTCTGATTACTAACAATGCATAGGCATAGTGACAAAGCTTGCACTATGCTTGTGAGAATGTCATTACATGCAAATCCTTGTTGCTCTTAAATCGAATGATTAACATCGAATTGAAGTCGAATTTGTGATTAAGGTGGTTATTAATGCTGTTATTTGAGGAGTGTGAGCGTTATTCATCTCTTTCTAAATTTGAGGTGTCACAAGAATATGTCAATATATTTGGTATCAAGGTTCATGCCTTAACATCTGTGCTGGCCTTAGATAATATTGACCGAGCCATCAAAAATAGGCAATCACTACACATTGGTATGTTAAACGCGGCTAAGATTGTGAATATGAAACGTAACCCTGCGTTAGATAAGGACGTCCGCGCTTCGAATATGATCCTTGCTGATGGCTGCTCTGTCGTCAAAGCAAGTAAAATACTGAGAAAAACATTACCAGAACGTGTTGCCGGTATTGACCTGATGCATGGGATTTTAGCGCGAGGCGATAAAAAAGGTTATCGGATATTCTGTTTAGGTGCAATGCCTGAAATTGTGGCTAAAACGGTCACTGAAATAGAACGGCAGTACCCTGGTGTGGTAATTGCGGGTTCGCAACATGGTTACTTTACTGACAGCGAAGAAGCAACCGTTGCACAGACAATTGCAGATTCCAATGCGGATGTTTTATTTGTTGCTATCACCTCTCCAAAAAAAGAACAATTTATGGTTCGCTGGAATAACACCATGCGTGTACCTGTGGTTCATGGCGTTGGTGGCTCATTTGATGTACTTGCAGGTAAAGTTCAACGAGCGCCGCTAGTATGGCAAAAATATGGTATGGAATGGCTGTATCGAGTGAAGCAAGAGCCTGCGCGGTTGTGGAAGCGTTATTTGGTCACCAACACCTTGTTTCTCGCAATGTTAGCCAAAGAAATATTTTATCCGAGTAAACCTCTTTAGTCACTTGAATTAGCTATCAATTCTTACTGATGAAAATTATGCAAAATAAAAAACAACAACTTATCTATTTAGCTGCGGCTAGTCATTCTGGTACGACTATGACGGCAATGTTATTAGGTGCCCATCCTGATTTATGCAGTGTTGGCGAATTAAAAGCAGTACATTTAGGTGATAAGGAAAGCTATTTATGTTCTTGCAAAAAATTAGTTGCCGAGTGTAATTTCTGGCAAGGCGTTAGTGAAAATATGGCGAATAGAGGACAAGAGTTTTGCGTTTCTGATGCTGGAACGGATATCCGAACTGGGGCAACGCCGTACATGCTCAGATTACTTAAGCCGTTAGTTCGCTCTCCGGTTATGGAACTAATAAGGGATTGTTTGCTATTACTGTCACCAACATGGCGTAAACAGCTTCCAAAGTTACAACAACGTAACGCCGATTACATCTGCGCTGTTGCTGAACAGGCTAGAGCACATACTGTTATAGATTCGTCAAAAATTGGTATTCGCCTTAAATACTTACTAAAAAATAAAGAGCTTGATCTTAAAGTGATTTGGGTTGTTCGGGATGGAAGAGGTGTCTCATTAGCATATAAGGACCCTTCGAAATATGCGGATGCTAAAGATCCTCAATTTCGAGGTGGTGGTTCTGGTAAAACCCAAGAAAGCCGGCGAGGTGTTGATGTCGGTGCTCATGAGTGGGTTCGCTGTAATCAAGAGACTCAAGCTGTACTCGCGACGATGGATAAGCGTAAGTGGATTAAAGTACATTATGAAGATATTTGTAATAACACTGAAGAGACTCTTGATAAATTATTTGAATTTATTGGTGTTGACTCAAAGAATAAACGTTTGGATTTTAAAACTGTAGAGCATCACGTGGTTGGCAATGGTATGCGTTTAGATGAAAGTGAAGAGATAAAACTAGATGATCGATGGAAAGAGGAACTTAGTGACACTGAGCTCGTTAAGTTTTCCCAAGTAGCGGGTGAATATTGTCATTCACTTGGCTACTTGGAATAAAGTGAATGGAAACAAATTCAGGCGCGCCTAGAAAAGAAGATCTTACAGGACAGGATCGTTTTGCATGGAATCTTTTGGTGAGTTGGAGTAGCCAGCTTGTTCTTGTTTTTTCTGGTTTTATTATGCCTAGACTCGTGGATGATAAAGTTGGGCAAGTCGCATTAGGTGTCTGGGATTTTGGTTGGTCTTTTGTTAGTTACTTAACTCTAGTAGGGCTAGGTATGGGGGCATGCTTTAACCGTTATATTGCAAAACACCGTTCTGCAGGGGAGTTTGTTTTATTAAATAAGGTGGCAAACTCAGCTGTGTTCGTACAAGTTATTTTTTCACTTATTACTGTTCTATGTACTGTTTTGTTTTATGTGTTATTACCCCATTATTTTAGTGATGCATTAAAAGAAAATACGACAACAGCGCAATGGGTGGTGCTTTTTTTAGGCTTTAGTGTCGCTGTTCGGATGCTAACAGGTTCTGCATGTGGACTGTTGACGGGATACCACCGTTGGGATATTCATAATGCATTACATGCAGGCGACAGTATATTGTCATTAATATTGATGGTTTCTGCACTACATTTAACAGAATTAGGTGTCGTGGGGATGGCGCTAGGCTATTTAATTTCGACAACTGTTTTTGAAGTGCTTCGTTTTATTTCTGTGGGAAAAGTATGTAAAGAATTTCATTTTGATTTACGTATGGTGAATTGGTCAACGTGTCTAGAAATGTTGATATTTGGTATAAAAAGCATGCTGTCTAATATTCCCCCCCTCATTCTATTACAAACGATTAGTATAATGCTGGTTAGTGTTACGGGGCCTGCTGCTTTAGCTGTTTTTGCAAGGTCTATGGCATTAACTAAGCAAATTTCAACGTTCATGACGAAGTTTACCTTAATGTTAACTCCGACTACGGGATCCATGCTTGGAACCGGTGATATTAAAGAAATTAAGTATCTTTTTATTAATACCACGGCACTTAGTTTTGCATTCACGTTGCCGAGTTTAGGTTTTTTGTTTATTTATGGGGATGTTATTTTACAATATTGGATGGGCAATGAGTATGCGCAATGGCCGTTGATCATGATTTTAGCTGCAGGACAGTTGCTGCCGATGGGGCAGGATACCTCAATCCGAATACTGATGGGGATGAATCGACATGGTGTCATTTCTATCGCAGCTTGCATTGCAGTATTTGTTATCTTTGTTATCGGCCTGCTTTGGACTGGTCTTGATAACTGGGAACTGACCACTGCCGCTATATTATTTGTTGTACCCATGAATATTGTTTACGGCTTTATTATCCCTGTTTATACATGCAGACAATTAAAGCTACCATGGTTAAATTATGTCTATTGTAGTTTTATCAAGCCTGTTATATACGCCACTCCATTTTTAGGATTCATTTTTTGGTCGCGTCAAGCCTTTGATTCGGATGATAACAGCACAGCATTAGTCACTTTTTTATTTGCTAGCATTGTCACGAGTATTATCTATTTCATATTTTTAGTCCCTAAAAATATGCAACATAAAATTATCTCCTGTTGTAAATTTTAATCATATATTTTGAAATGAAATTATTAATAAGGTTGGTTAAATATGGATGTTAGTTTACGAAAATACCCCTATCCTTATAGAGCTATGTTATCTATTTGCAGTGATTTAGATGAAACTCCGAATAAAGAGATCTACTTTGAAACGGCGCGATATTTGAATACCAGCGAAGATACCTTACTTGGAAAAGGCGTCGATTTAGAAGTGGGTAATACTATTTATTTTGATATGCCTGATCATAATTTTTCTTATACAAATGCGGATGATGATGGACGAAACAAAATACAGTTGTTAATTGAGTCTGGGCATATTGACTGTTTGCATTCGTTTGGTGATTTTGTTGACTCTCGATCTCGTATAGAAGTGTGTTGGTCGGAGATTCAAAAAGGGGAGCGAAAAATCGAAGTCTGGATCGACCATGCGCAAGCGCCAACGAATCTAGATCACGATATTATGCAGGGGAGTGGGTCTATAAAAGGGGCTAAGGCATACCATACAGATCTTACTGTACAAACTGGCGCACTTCCCTTTATTTGGAAGGGAAGGGTGACGAGTATTGTTGCGCAAAATACAAGACGATGCTACGCCGGTCTTTTTAATAAGGGCGATAAGATACAGTCGATAAAAACCATTCTACTCGAATTTATCAAAGGTTGGTTAGCACGCTTTGGTAGTAAAAAGTATGCAATGCATAAAGATAATAAAGTATTACGAAGAGCACTGTTATTAGATGGAACTAACGTCATAGAATTTATGCGTTGCAACCCATCTTGGGGTGGTGTTTCTGTTTTTGATTCTGTACGCGGTATTGATCAGGTATTAACGAAACCAGTGCTAGACACTCTAGTGAAAAATAAAGGCTGTAGTGTCCTTTATAGTCATTTAGGTAAGGTTTTTAGTAAAGAAGTACCGTTTCAAGATAAAACCCGAAATGCTTTTGAGTTGTTAGCAAACTATCAACGTCATAAACAAATACTCACGGCAACCACTCGCCGATTATTAGGCTACAACCGTACGATTGAAGAATTGTGTTTTGACGTGAAAATGATAAATGGTGAAACTCATATTTATTTAGAAACTGTGTATGCTGGCGAGGATCTGAATGGCTTAACTTGGTATGTAAGTGAGCCTGAGAAAACATACTTGTATGTCAATGGAGTTAAGTATGAAAACTTAATCATTAATGAAAAAGATTATTTAGGAAAAATGAGCATATCAATTAAATGGGAGTGTTTAACTTTCCCTAATATGGATATTTTAGATGAACGAGAAAAGTAAAGCCAATATTTGCCAATGTTGCTATAGATATTTATTAAGAATCATCCTAGTTTTTCATTATTTTTTGGTTAAATTGTTTAAAAGATTACCCCACAAAAAACACGTTCAACAACCTTTTAAAATATTAGCGACAGGAACATTTTATTCTGACCATTGGTTGATAACACATTTACGGCCAATGGCTAAAGCATCAAATTGTGAACATTTAAAAATGATAGCATCTACACCAGTACCTGAAATGCATAATGTATGTGGTGCGTACGCGCCTTCATGGTTATCTAAACTGTTCGGTAAGGTGGCTTCGCGTTTAATTTATTTCTCATGGGTAGCTATCAAAGAAAGACCTGATGTACTTGTTGGATTCCACATTTTAGTTAACGGCTTGTTTGTGGTCATTTTAGCTAAGTTGATTGGTGCTAAGTCTGTGTATATTTGTGGTGGTGGTCCTAGGGAGATTAGCCGTGGAGGAATAGAGACTGAAAATCGAATATTTAATCGTATTGGTAAAGAAGATTTTTTTATTGAAAAATTACTTGTTGAGGCTATTAAGGAGTTTGATTTAGTGGTTTCGATGGGTACTAGTGCAATCGAATTTTTTAAAGAAAGAGGCATAAATAGTCAATTTGAAATAGTACCTGGTGGTTTTGATGCCACTATTTTTATGCCTAACCAAGAGATAGAAAAAAAATATGATTTGATTTTTATTGGCAGACTTTCTGAAATAAAACGTGCAGACAGATTATTAAAGGCAATAAAGCTAGCGAAAGAAAAACTACCAAATTTAAATGCAGTTATTGTTGGTGATGGACCAAGTAAGAAAGAATTGCAAAGGCTAGCTCAAAAATTACATATAGACGCAGATATTCACTTTGTTGGCTGGCAAAACAATGTGCACACATGGTTACAAAAATCTCGGTGCTTTGTTTTAACTTCAGATTCCGAAGGCTTATCACAAGCTCTTATACAAGCAATGATGTGTGGATTACCTGCTATTACTTCTGATGTCGGAGATTTAGGTGATTTACTACAAAATAATGAAAATGGATATTTAGTTACTGAATTATCGACAGAGGAATTCTCGAATAAGTTTGTTCGGTTGTTAATAAATGATGAACAATATAAAAAGTTTTCTGATCATGCGTTACAAAATACACGTAAATTTTCAGTAGAAAATGTTGAAGTACAATGGTCTAAAATATTTTCTGAATTTTCTAGTAGTCATTAACCAGGCTTTAATTATGATAAGAATTACTCTTTTAACATTACTTATTAGCTACTTATCTGTTTATGCATGGAAAGATTGGTTCCGTGGTGCTTGTTGGTTAGTATTATTAATATCTGTCTTTCAACACCCCGATATGCCGAAGTCAATTGCAGGGATATCTGGTTTTAATCATTGGAATTTTTTATTTATTAATGTTTTTATGTCTTGGCTCTGTGGGCGAAAAAAAGACAATATCTCTTGGGATATGCCATCCAAAATTAATATTTTACTTTGCCTTTATTTTATATTTATTTTTATAAGTGTACTGCGATATTTCGCTGATATAGAAGGTATCTCTTTATACTTATCAGGTGATTCAGGAGGCATGTATACAGTAAATGAATATTTAATTAATTGCGTGAAATGGGTTATCCCTTCAATGATTATTTTTGATGGGTGCCGAAGTCGGCAGCAGTATAATTTCGCATTAATGACCCTTATGCTGATGTTTTTTCTACTTGCATTACAAGTAATACAAGCTATGAAATTTGGATCATTAACAATGAGTGGGGAGGCGCTACAACGTAAAGCGTTAAAGGTGATTTCTAATAACATAGGTTTTCATCGAGTTAATATGTCTATGATGATGAGTGGGGCTTTTTGGGCCATTTTTTGTCTTAAAGAGTATGTTAGTAGTAAAACTTATTTATTTTTAATTATACCTGCTTGTTTTGCGATCCTGCTTGCAATAGCGATGACTGGAGGTCGTGTAGGTTATGTTACTTGGCTTGTCTTAGGTGCGATTATATGCTCAATGAAGTGGAGGAAGTATTTGTTGTTTGCACCAATTGTACTGTTTTCTATTATGCTGGCTGCGCCTTCAGCTCTAGAGCGAATTAGTCAGGGGATTCTGAAAAATAACTCAGGAGTAATCAAGACATTTACAGATATTGACTTTGCTGGTGGGCAGGTTGATACGCACTCAATGACCTCTGGGCGAACACTCGTTTGGCCTTTAGTATGGGAATCTATTTTAGACGAACCGTTAATTGGTCATGGCAGACGTTCAATGATTCGATTAGGTATTACCCGTCAGATAATTGAAAGGCATGGGGTCGGGGAAGTATTCCCACATCCACATAATGCTTATTTACAATGGGTGCAAGATAATGGTTTTGTAGGGGCTGTACCAGTGTTTTTATTCTATTTTATCGTACTAAAATATTCTTGGTCTCTATTTAGAGAGAAGGTTGAAAATATTTATATCGTAACGGGTGGCGTCTGTTTTTCATTCGTTGCTGCATTTTTATTAGCTTCTATAGGGAGCCAGACTTTTTATCCTAGGGAAGGTGCTGTGGGGATGTGGGTTGCGATTACCTTAATGTTAAGGGTATATGTTGAGAGAGATAGGGTAAATTCAAATGATAAAAGTGAATTAATATGTCCTTCTGAGGCTGTGCATCATAGGTTTTTTGTAAAAATGTAGTTTACCTACCTTTATTACTCATTATTTTTTGTTGTAAACGGGCGGATCAGATTAGATTTTTTGGTGATTATCAACTTTAATATATAGCAGTGAAAAATGAAATTATAGTTAATTAATAACTATTGTGGATGGATATTATGTGTAAAAAATTAGAACTTAGAATTTTATCTTGGTTTGTTAGTATATTTTTTATAACTTATGGCGCTGCAGCAAGCATATTACCTCTTAGTGTACCTAATCCAATGTCGACATGGGTTGATAGCAGTTATCAAGGGGAGGTTATTCACCCTATTACAGGTGAAGCGCCTGTGTCATGGCAAGCCGCCAAAAATATGGGATTGCCCACTTATTATATTGATTCAACTCATGCTTCGGCTACAGATAAAGATAATCCTAACGGCTCGCCAGGCCAACCTCGATTAACTATCAGTGAAACGACTTATCCAGAAGGGTCTTATGTAGAAATTCATGGTGGGCCTTATAGTGGTGGGGGCCAAATTATTTTTAAGGCAAATGGAACGCCTGGGAAACCAGTGTGGTTTAGAGGTGGGAACTCAACTAACAAAGCAATTATTACAGGTGAAATAATTGCTAAAGGGCAGTATCTTTTTATTGAAAATTTAAAATTTGAAAATAGAAAATCATTAAGCTTACGTACACACGATAATAGCTCACTGTCTAATGTTGTGATTAGAAATTTAACTTTTACTGGTGATGGAATTGGTTATGGGAGTGGTAGTGCTATACCGATTTATAGTAATTCATCAGCTAATCGGTTTCATGATATTTTACTTTATAATAATGAAATTTCTTTTTTAGGGAATGATTATGACGATAGTGAGACTTCATTAGGTGAATCACAGGAAAATGACTATCACGGTATTCACCCTGATATAAATGTAGATAGAGTTTGGATTTTTAATAATAAAATTCACAATTTAGGTGGTGATTCAGTACAAGTTAGTAGAGCTTCAACGAGTGATAATAATCGACCCAGCGATGTTTTTATTATTAATAATGAATTCTATAGTAATTTAGAAAATGCAGTCGATGTAAAAACAGCAAATAACACCTTAATTATGGGTAATGTTGTATATGATTGGCGACAGCATAGAGGGAATACCTCTACAGGTGCAGCAATCGTTGTGCATAACAAAGCTAAAAATACTTGGATTGTTAATAACTATATATCTGATGCCGTTGATGCCGTGATAGTTTCGGATAGTTCTGTTGAAACTTGGGTTATTGGTAATGTTATACATAATATTAAGCATTCAATATGGGACGAAAATTGGGCCTCTAGTAGTATTTATTCAACAGGGTCTGCGATTCACTTTCGTGGCGGTAGTAAGGGGGGAGCAATAAATAATACAATAATAAATACAGATAAAGGGTTTGAAGGTGAAGGCTCGAATTTAATTTTTATAAATAATATTATTGTAGAAAGAAATGAAAGCAGTGCATATGATCTCTATATTGGCACTTCAAATGCGGGTAACAAAATTACGAATAATCTAATCTACCACTCCAAATTTAATTATAAATTTAAGAATACAATGTGCCTTGTCTGTATTTATGATCCCCCTAAATTTATTAATGGTAGCTTTGAAATAAGCCTTTTAAGTCCTGCGATAGGTTCTGGAACAATGATTAATTTTATTTTAAATAAATATACTGCAATCTTTTCTACAACTTTAGATAAAGATATAAAAGGTGGTGTTCGCGTGATTGGAGGTATTGATATTGGGGCATATGAGAATCAAAATTTGACAGGTGAACGGACGGGACGTCCCAATCCTCCTGAAATATTGGGTATATCTATCAAGTGATTAGCATAACTATCATTAAATATATTAATGGACTTATTATTAAACGATGGCGGGTAATGAAAAGGAAATAACATGACGAGACCAAAAAAAATAGCATTTATTAAGATGGCTAGTTTTTCTCATACCAATGAAAAATTACTTGATGCATTGCAAGTTAAATTTCCCTCCTATGAATTTGATGTAATAGATGTAAATGATTTAATCAGCCGTCGAGACCCGTTGTGCTTACTTGTTGCATTTTTTCAATACAAAAAGGAAATTTTATTTGGTAATAAGGAATTAATGAAATGTAGGACGCGTACAAGTTTTTATATGAAGAGAATTCGCCTGAAAATATTGAAAAGATTAGCACAAGATCAATATTTATTTACTTTTCAAACTCAATCATTGTTCGATGCAAGTACTGATTCAGTTCCTCATTTCTTATATACAGATCATACCCATTTAGCTAATTTATTCTACCCCGGATTTGATCCAAAGCAGTTGTATCGAGATAGTTGGACTAACGCTGAAAAACAGATTTATCATCATGCTACGATTAACTTTACTATGAGTCGTCATGTTTTAACATCCATTGTTGAGCAATACAGGTGTGATCCGCATGATGTTGTAATGGCTCGATGTGGTAGTCATATTAATCCCCCTGATAATGTTGACTATTTAGAGCAGCGTTATGAAATGAAAAATATTCTGTTTGTCGGGGTTGATTGGGAACGAAAAGGAGGACCTAGGTTAATTGAAGCATTTAAGTCTGTTTTAAAGGTCCATCCTGATGCTAGATTGACCATTGTTGGTTGTTCTCCTGATGTTGACGTCGAAAATTGTAAAATTGTTGGCGCAGTACCGTTGGCTGAGGTGCAAGATTATTACTTACAAGCATCATTGTTTTGTTTACCAACAAGAAGAGAGCCTTTTGGGATTGTGTTTCTCGAGGCGTTTGCTCATAAATTACCTGTTGTTTCTAATGATTTAGGTGCGCTTCCTGATATTGTTCAAGAAGGCGTGACGGGTTATTTGGTTGGATGTAATGATACAGATCTATTAGCACAGCGTTTGATAACCTTGTTGTCTGAACCTCACAAATGTAAAGAGTTTGGCAGTCGGGGTTATGCATACTTTCTTGAGAATTATACTTGGGAAAAAACAGCGGCAATAATTGCTCACCACATAAACGTCGTACTTGAAAGTAAAAAGGGGTGATAGTGAAATCGTTATTAAAAAAATATATTCTCTATTTTCTTAATTTATTTGGGATGTTACGATATTTACACTTTAAAAATCGTCATCACATTACAGTAATAATGTTACATGGTGTTATGACTAGCCATAAAAAAGTTACTTGGAATCCACTAAGACCTCAACTGCCTCCAAACGAACTACGGCGAACACTTCAAATTCTCTCTCGTTATTATCAATTTATCACCATAGAGCAATGCGTCGATATGTTAGAAGGGAAAATACCATCAATTAATAATGCACTACTTATTACCTTCGATGATGGTTATCGTAACAGTATTGATTATGCATTACCTATTTGTCAGCAGTTTGGTATTAAACCTGTGTTATTTGTTGCCACTGGACATATAGATTCAGGACTTCCATTCTGGTTTGATCGTTTAGATTATGCATTGCAGCAAAACATGGGCGAATTAATATCGCTTGAATATCAAGAGAACATTTATACTTTTGATGCAAGATCCCGTCGAGATTTACAAACGAGTTTTAAGCGATTTAGAGACACTTGTAAGCAAAGATTTACTGATGATATAGCAATGAACCAGTTATTCGATTCGCTATCTGAAATGCTGGAATTACGTTCAGGGAAAGCACTACGTGATATCTGTGCGAAAGATGATTGGTCTGGTATCGTTTCTTGGTCATTATTAAGAGAAGCTGTAAAAAGTGGTAGCTTAGATATCGCTAGCCATACTACTGATCATTGGCGACTAGATAGTTTGTCCGAATCACAAATATTGTCACAATTACAAAAATCAAAAATGCGTATCGAGCAAGAGTTATCCATACACTGTCGCTATTTTTGTTATCCTAATGGTAATTATAATAGTCTCTCGATTAGCCTGCTTAAACAAAATGGTTATCGCGCAGCGTTCTCAACAAACACTGGATTGTGCAAGGCTGAGGATGATTTAATGAAATTAAATCGCTTTAATTTCCCCTCAAATAAAACAGAATATGAAATTATTTATCAGCTTAATCGCTAGGCATATTCTATATTTAGGAAATACTGAAATAGAATTCGTTAGATATTGACACCATTTAATGACTTACTTAGTAGTGAATATATTACTACTTACTTAATTCAAGGTTAAAATATCATGGCTAATATTTGTCTTGTGGCGCATTTTGCATACGGTGCAGTTAAAGGGGGGAGCCAAGGTTCTATTGGGGGGGTTGAAAGACAAACCAGTCTGATGGCTAAATGCTTAGTGGAAAAAGGTCATAATGTCGCTTTATTGACTTGGACTGAAGGGGGCGTTGATGATGAAGTCGTCGATGGTATTCGTGTGATAAAAATCTGTCCTCAAGATTCAGGCTTGCCAGGCGTTCGCTTTTTCCATCCGAGATGGTCCGGGTTAATTAGAGCGATGAGACGTGCTGATGCTGATGTCTATTACCAAAATTGTGGGGAATATATTACCGGACAGGTCGCGATGTGGTGTAAAGCAAATAATAGGCAATTTATCTATTCATTGGCTAACGATGCCGATGCCGATCCTAGTTTTCCAATTATGCATACGTTAAGAGATCGCTGGCTGTATAAGTATGGCTTGTTAAATGCTGATAAGATCATTGCGCAAACTAAAACACAAATGAATTCATTGAAAAAAGGCTTTAATTTAGACTCTTCGGTTATGCCTATGCCATGCCCTGATGATAGTGATTATCAACCACTAGAGTGGTATACAGATAAGCCGACTATACTTTGGGTTGCACGGATTCATGAAAGTAAGCGCCTAGAGGTTTTATTGCAGGTTGCAGCTGAATTATCTGAATATAATTTTACTGTCGGGGGAAGCCCGAGTAAAGAAGATGTATATTCACAAAGGTTAATGGATACAATGAATAAAATGGAAAATGTAACTTATTTGGGTATGGTTGCACGGGCTGATATGCCTGAACTGTATCGTTCGAGTACTATATTTTGCTGCTCTTCTAAGTATGAGGGTTTTCCGAATACCTTTTTAGAAGCTTGGAGCCAAGGCTTACCAATTGTTTCCACATTTGATCCTGACTACCTAATACAAGAAAGAAATCTTGGAATAAGTGCTGCGAATAAAGATGATTTAGTTTCAGGTATTCGTAAGCTTTGTTCTGAACGTACATTATGGCTAGAGTATTCGTTTAACGCCCGTCGGTATTATCAAGAAAATCATTCTGTTGATCACGTAATGGATGAGTTTGAAAAGATCTTTATTAACCTTGCAGCTCAAGTTTAGATGGCTTTCTCATGGCGTTACTAAAACTTGCATTTGTTACACAATTCCCTGCTGATACTAATCGTCCTTTCGGTGGTGTTGAAGCCGTGAGTGTTAACTTAGTTCACGCACTATCAGCATTTTCTGATCTAGATATTCAGGTTGTGACCCTTTGTGCGAAAACAAAGAAAATAACGAAAAATAACTGGGGGAAAGTGACAATTCACCGCCTGCCTAGGCCTAAAGGTAGTGAGTTAATTAATGCGGTTACTAAAAGTAAGGTGCTGATTGCTGATTATGTGAACACGTTAGGGCCTGACTTAATCCATGCTCATGATACTTATGGCATTATGATCAATGAATTACCTATGCCTAAAGTGTTTACTGTACATGGTTTTATTTATGCTGACACTTTACTCGCAAATGGCAGGTTCAAACGATTAAGATCAAAATTATGGGAATATATAGAGAAGGGGAGTTGGGCAAAGCAACCAAATATAATTTCAATTAGTCCTTATGTGAGAGAGAGAGTTTCATCTGTTTCTTCCGCTATGGTCTATGATATTGATAACCCAATTTCAGACAAGTTCTTTGCCTTAGTTCGTAGTGAAAAAGTAGGCACTATTTTTACCTCAGCCGTGATCTGCTCACGTAAAAATACATTACAGTTGGTGAAAGCTGTGGGCTTGTTGGTTGGTGCTGGATATAATGTGCAGCTTAGAATTGCAGGTAGCGTGGGCAATAGTCTTTACGCCAAAGAACAGCAGAAATGGATATTAGATAATAACCTTACTGAACATGTTCATCTGCTGGGGAGAATATCTACTGAAGAAGTAATGAAAGAACTAAGTCGTGCATCAATTTATGCATTGACCTCTTTAGAAGAAAACTCGCCAATGGGTATTGAAGAAGCGATGGCGGCAGGTGTTCCTGTTGTTACTTCAAATCGATGCGGTATGCCTTATATGGTAAAAAATGGTGAAACAGGTTACTTAGTTAACCCATTTAATGAACAACATATTGCGGACAAGTTGAGAGAGATTTTAGATAGTAAAGAATTACAATTAGCAATGGCAGCGAAGTCTAAAGAATTAGCGCTAGATTTGTATCATTCTGATAATGTGGCGAGGCGAACTCATGCTGTTTATCGCGATATTTTAACCAATGTATTACCTTTTGATTGAACCTTTCTCTAGTGTTAAGTCTTATTCAACAGTACAAGTGATTGACCTGAACTTAAAAAGCCCTGAATGCTTCCGCGTCCAGGGCTTTATTCATTCTTTAGGTATTTGTTAAAGATATCGCTAAGATTATTAACGTTAGCGATATCAGAATAAAGTAACTGCTAATGGTCTGCTGCGGCTCCTGCACCACGAGGGAAGCGTAGGTTATCAACCAGTTGTTGAATATGTAACGGTGCATCACCTGTGACTTTGGTAACAATGAAAGCAACTGAGAAGTTAACTATCGCACCAACTACACCAAATGCATTTGGTGAAATGCCAAAGAACCAGTTTTCTTCCATACCGCCGAGGAATGATGTACCAGGGATGAACATAATACCTTTATGTTGGAATACATACAGCATAGTGACACCTAAACCGGAACACATACCAGCAACAGCTGCTTGGCCATTAATTTTCTTAGAGAAAATCCCCATCATTAGCGCTGGAAACAGAGAGGAACCAGCTAAACCAAAGGCGAGGGCAACTGTTCCTGCGGCAAACCCAGGCGGATTAAGTCCGAGATAGCCTGCAACAATGACTGCCATTGTCATGACAATACGGCTGGCTTTTAGCTCACTTTTTTCCGATAAATTCGGGACTAATATGCCTTTCATTAAATCGTGAGATATCGCTGATGAAATAGCCAATAACAGACCCGCAGCCGTTGATAGTGCAGCCGCTAAGCCACCTGCTGCAACCAGTGCTATCACCCAGTTTGGTAAATTTGCAATGGCAGGATTTGCCAGTACCATAATGTCACGGTCAACTTTAACCATTTCATTTTTAGCTGGGTCAGCTACATATTGGATTTTACCATCACCATTTTTATCTTCAAATTTCAATAATCCTGTTTTTTCCCAATCTTTAAACCATTGTGGACGCTTTTCATATTCAAGCGGTTGACCAGCCGTTGGTTCAATTGTGTTCATTAAATTGAAACGTGCCATTGCACCTACTGCAGGCGCTACAGTATAAAGTAAGGCGATGAATACTAATGCATAACCTGCTGAAGCGCGTGCATCTTTAACCGTTGGAACAGTAAAGAAGCGCATAATTACATGGGGTAAACCAGCTGTACCGATCATAAGTGACATGGTGTAAGCGAACATGTTTAATGTGCCCCCCATGTTATCAGTGGTATATTGTTTAAATCCAAGCTCGGTAACAACCATATCGATTTTATCAAGTAGATACACACCACTACCGTCAGCAAGGGTACTGCCTAAACCGAGTTGAGGAATTGGATTACCTGTCAGTTGTAATGAAATAAATACTGCTGGGATAGTATAAGCAAAGATAAGTACACAATATTGCGCGATTTGTGTGTAAGTGATCCCTTTCATACCGCCAAGTACCGCATAAACCCATACTACAATCATCCCTATGCCTAAACCTAGGTCGTAATCAACTTCTAAGAAACGAGAAAAAGCAACACCAACCCCTTTCATTTGACCGATAATATAGGTTACTGACGCGACAATTAAACAGACAATGGCAACGATGCGTGCTGTCTTTGAATCATAACGGTCGGCAATGAATTCTGGCACAGTAAACTTACCATGTTTACGCATGTAGGGAGCAAGTAGGGTAGCAAGGAGTACAAAACCACCCGTCCAACCCATTAAGAAGACTGAACCGCCGTAACCTAAGAAGGCAATAAGACCTGCCATTGATAAGAATGATGCGGCACTCATCCAGTCGGCACCAATCGCCATACCGTTTTGTAATGGGCTAATGCCGCCACCCGCAGCATAAAAATCACTGGTTGTTTTAGCACGTGCAAACCAAGCAATAGCAAAATAAATGGTAAATGAACCAAATACGGCGATATAGGTATAGAGTTTTAATTCACTCATTTATTCTTCCTCAACGTTATGTTTTTTGTCCAGTTTATTCATCTGCACTGCATACCAAAATACCAAACCAACAAAGGTATAAATTGAACCTTGTTGCGCGAACCAGAAACCGAGTTTATATCCGCCAAGTCTAAACTCATTCAACTGCTCGACGAATAAAATACCGCAGCCAAATGACACGACAAACCAAATAACTAAACACGTTAATATGAGTCGTATATTAGCTTGCCAATAGGCGTTTTCTTGTTCCATATCCTTTCTCCCAAAAAAAACGATTAAATCTTAGTAAGTAAATTAGATAGTGGTTGATCACCTTAATAAGTTGTCCTTAACTTGAATGACAAATTGTTGGTGCTCGCAACTAGCATGTTGTAAATCTATCAATCTTTAAAAATTAACCCTATACAACTTTCGTCTATATATTATTTCAGGGCGTTGACGATTTAGAGGTAGATAGGTTAAAACTAAACATATAAAGCGAGTGGGTAGACTTTAATTAGCGTTCTTTGATTAACGGGTAGGGATTGAGATATGAATGCAGCATTAAACGATATGGTTGATTTTATTAAAATCATTCCTCCTTTTAATTTGTTGAGTGATCAGGATTGTCACCTCATTGCTAAACGCGTTTCAATTGGTTATTACCGAAATCAATCAAAGTTAGAAACACTGCGCGACGATCAAGTCATGCTTTATCTGGTTAAAAAGGGCGTTGTGGCTTATTACAACGAGATAAACGAACTTCAGGCTAAGTTTTCTGAGGGTGATTTGTGTAGTGTATTATGCCAAGAAAATATAGAGGAATTACAGATAACCTTACGGATTGAAGAAGATAGTTTAATCTACTCTATTGATTTCAAAGTATTGCAGGAATTACTGATTGACTACCCTAATGCGTTACAATTTTTATTACAAACGGCTCCGCAGCGTTTACAGAATAAAATGGGAGCGGTAAGTGAATCTGCATTGATTGCGTCTAGTCTGACCAATGCGCCAATTATGGATTATTACAATAGTCCTGCAATTACGATATCAAGCCAAGCAAGTATTCAAAATGTTGCAAAATACATGACAGAAAAAAATGTATCTTGTCTTGTTATTATGGCTGATAGCTACCCTGCGGGGATAGTGACAGATAAAGACATTAGACGACGTTGTGTTGCTACAGGATTGAGTAGTCAAGACCCTGTTACAGAAATTATGACCGAGAAAATGGCGACAATTGATATCAACCTGTGTGGACATGACGCTTTAGCATTGATGATAAGTCAGCGAATTCATCATTTGCCAGTGACAAGTCATGGGGTGTTAGTTGGGATGTTAACGGCTACGGATTTAATGAATCAAGAAGGCCATCATGCAGTAAATTTAAGTTCTGTGATCCATAAAGCAAGTTCTGTCGATGCTCTGGTTGAACTTAGTTCGATGTTACCTAAACTACAAGTAAGCATGGCTAAACTGGGCGCTAGCGCAGATTATTTAGGTAAAAACATTAGTGCACTGACGATGGCATTTACTATCCGGTTGATAGAATTAGCAGAACAAAAATTAGGGGGAGCTCCGGTAAGTTATGCTTGGTTGTGTGCGGGTTCACAAGCGCGGCAGGAACAACTTGTTTATTCAGATCAAGATAATGCGTTAATCATTGCTGATCATGCTACCCCTGAACAAGAAGGCTGGTTTGAAGCTTTCGCCCATTTCATCTGTGATGGTTTGGCGGCCTGTGGTTATATTTATTGTCCGGGTAATATTATGGCGACGAATCAGCTGTGGCGACAAAAAAAGCAAGTTTGGCAAGGGTACTTTACCGATTGGGTGACGCAACCTGAACCTCAAGCATTGTTGAATAGTTGCGTGTTTTTTGATCTCACTACTGTGCATGGTGATAGTTCGTTATTGCAAGATGTTCGTCGTAATATGCTCATACAAACCCAAAAGAACACCTTATTTTTAGCACATTTATCTCGGAATGCCTTATTACAGAAACCACCATTAGGTTTCTTTCGTGATTTTGTACTTATTCATGATGGAAATAACAAAAAAGGTCTCGACCTTAAGCATAATGGATTGGCTCCTATTATTAATTTGGCTCGCATTTACGCGCTGGCTGAGGGGATTGAAGATGTTAATACGATCATGCGATTAAGATTAGCGGCGGGTACGCCATCATTAAGTCGAACTGAGTCGGCTAACTTAATTGATGCGTTTGAATTGTTAGGTATGTTGCGCGCAGAGCATCAAGCCAAGCAGATAGAAAAAGGTGAAGAGGCTGATAGCTATTTGTTACCAAAAGAGATATCTCGATTAGAACGCGAACATTTAAAAGATGCGTTTAAAGTCGTTAAAGCAATGCAAAACTATCGCCAAATGGTTTAGCAGTAGGTCAACTAATAAGGATGTGTGATGAATCTTATACAATCTTTCTTTAGCTTGGAAAAACAGCGAAAGCGATTATTAACTAAAGCGCCGGAAGGGGCGTTGAAGCAGTATTTGAGTGTCCCAATTATCGATCTTGATAAGCCTATCATGCACAGTGATATTTTAGCTGTCGACTTTGAAACTACAGGGCTAAATGCAAAACATGATGATATTTTGAGTATTGGTTATGTTGAATTATCAGGAAACCAAATTAGGTTGGGTAGCTGTTATCACCAAATTGTTGCTGCGCATTGTGCACTCGAAGAGAAGAATGTCATGATACATACCATTACAGATCAAGAGAAAGCTGGTGGGCGGCCATTAGCCAGTGTGGTCGAAGACTTATTAACCGCATTGGCCGGAAAAACAATGCTGGTCCATTATGCTCAAATTGAAAAAACATTTCTCGAACAAGCCTGTATAAAACTTTATGGGATGGCACCTGTTTTTCCTATAATTGACACGCTAGTATTAGCCAAAAAACGACATGATAGATGCAGCCAAGCTTATGCGCCATCTACACTGCATCTCAGTAATTTACGTGATGAATATGGCTTACCACACTATCCTGCACACAATGCATTGAACGATGCGATTGCCACTGCGGAACTATTTATGGCAAAAGTGCAATATTCAGAGCACAAAGGAAATACAAAACTTAAATCTTTGATCTCTACTGCTTTTAGTTAGCTAGTTATGTCGTTGTTTAGCTCTAACTGAGCAAGTTAAGTTCGTCACAGTTTGATTACATGGCGTCATGTATAGTGGGGGAAATTATTTGTAGCAACACATGGATGAATATGCACGTAATGCCAGAAAAAATCATCATTGCTGACGATCACCCTCTATTTCGTCAAGCATTATTGATTGCATTAAAAGAACAATTTAAAACGACGCATTGGCTGGAAGCTGAAACTGTCGAAAGTGTTAGTGAGTGCCTTATTGCTAACGAAAATACTGATTTATTGTTGTTGGACCTAAACATACCTGGTGCACATGGATTCGATCACTTAATCCGTATCAGAAAACAATACCCGAATATTCCTGTGGTTGTGATTTCTGCTTACAGTGATGAGGCTATCATAAGTAAAGCAATGCAGCATGGCGCATCGGGTTTTGTGCCAAAATCTGAATCCGTACCGACAATAATTTCGGCTATTAGTCAGGTTTTAGCTGGTCAGTTATGGGTTCCTGGATCATATGAAAGAATCAAAGAAGAAACGAATAGCACAGCCGATGAAGCGATTGCGAGTTTAACCGTTCAAGAGTATCGAATATTAATGATGTTTTCTGAAGGACTCCTTAATAAGCAAATTGGGGATAAGCTTTGTGTCGCTGAAGCGACGGTTAAAGCCCATGCGAGTGCTATTTTCCGTAAGTTAAATGTGCGGAATCGGACACAAGCTGCAATGATGTTGGGTCAGTTGGACGTCGTAGAGTATAGTAATAGCTTAAAGGAATAAGTGCATGAATAAACATACTAAAGTGGCAGTGCTTGTCGCACCATTATTAGCTGTATTGGGCTATATAGCATCTGATTATTTCATTGAAAGTGATGCGGATAAAACTAAGTTAATCACATTAATACCAGAATCTTCTTGTGAAGTACTTGCTGGAGGGTGTGTGTTGATAAGTGGTGACTTTAAAATAAACGTGTTTGATAAAGCGGGTTCAACTATCGTTAATTCTACTTTCCCTCTTGATGAAGCGGTGCTATTCCTAGTCGGTGAAGATAATACAGCGACTGCATTTCCCCTATCTCAGGTACAAAGTAATTATTACTGGCAAGCACAAACACCACTGCGTGAATTAGCCCGTACCTCGAAAAGTTATAAATTAAGGTTGATCGCCTCAATTAAAGGGGGCGATTACATTAGCGAATTTGAAACCTCGCTTTAGTCGTTTTGTATATATCCAAGTCATGTTTTGAATATCTCTTTTGTGGTTTTTAATTTGTCCACTTTGAGTGGCTTGGGTATCGTGCTTTCTCTGTTCTTGAATAAGTTAATTCAGTCGTAGTTCGATAGGTTACAGTTGAGTAGGTTGTCGCTGGGTAGGTTATAGTATGTTCGAAAATTGGCAGCTAATGCTATTAAGTTTTTTTTATATCGCATTGTTATTTTTAATTGCGTATTTGGGTGATAAATATCGTCATCTTATCCAAGGAAAACGGCAAGCGCTAATTTATGCTTTTGCTGTTTCTGTTTATTGTACTTCGTGGAGCTTTCTTGGTACAACGGGACAGGCTGCAAGTAGTGTTTATTCGTACTTACCTATTTACTTAGGCCCGATATTGTTGCTGTTCTTCGCTTGGCCTTTTTTGCAACGAATAATTCAAACCAGTATCACTTTTAACTTAACATCAATTGCTGATTTACTCGCTGCCCGTTTTGGTAAATCACATGCACTCGCTATTTTAGTCACGGCCGTTTCGTTACTCGGTACAATGCCCTATATTGCATTGCAAATTAAAGCCATCGTATATTCTTTTCAGCAGTTACAAATTCAGCAAGATTTTATGCCTTGGCAGCTTGGCTTAGTCACTAGTTTTGTTCTGGCTGGTTTTAGTATCTTGTTCGGTATTCGTAATATTGATGTGACAGAACGTCACCCGGGAATTATGCTCGCGATTGCATTTGAAGCCGTGGTAAAAATTATTGCTTTTGCTAGTGTTGGTATTTTCATTTGTTATATCGTTTTTGATTCACCACAAGACATTTGGCAGCAAGCTCGTTCGAATGTTGACTTAGAAAGTGCATTTGAGTTCCCTGATTTCGGCGCTATGTTTGGTATGCTTATTATTGTCATGGCTGCATTTTTTGTTTTGCCACGACAATTTCATGTCATGATTGTGGAGTTACGTGACGAACAAGATGCATGGTTAAGTCGTCGTATTTTCCCGTTGTATTTACTTATATTTGCATTTTTCTCAGCGCCTTTAGGTTTAGCTGGTTACTTACTACTGGGTAATAGTGTTCCTGCAGATATGTATGTATTGGTATTACCTTGGAGGCAAGATCAAACATGGCTGACATTGTTTGCGTTTTTAGGCGCTATTTCAGCAGCAAGTTCAATGGTGATCGTATCGACAATCGCATTAAGTACGATGCTAAGTAATGAAATCGTATTCCCAATCCTATTCAAGAAGAATAAACATCCGACACAATACAACGCGTTTAGATTAAAACTTCTTAACATTCGAAAGCTATTAGTCCTGTTTGTGAGCCTGTTAAGTTATCTTGTGTTTCTATTTCTACCACCAACTACGCTATCAAGCTTAGGTGTAACAGCGTTAGGCGCATTGGCGCAATTAACCCCAGCATTGATAGCCGCTTTCTATTGGCGACGCGCAACATTAAAGGGGGTGTTTTCTGGGATCTGTATCGGTTTTTCATTGTGGATACTGATTAATTTTTTACCCCAACTTGGTTTTTACCAAAGCCCATTGGAAGGAACGAGTATTGCGAGTTCAACAGCAATTAATTTGCTGTGTCTTGCGATGAATGCCATATCAATGATAATTATTTCATTGGTTACCAGAACGAGTATTCAAGAACGAATACAGGGCGCGTTGTTTTTAAAGCGGCAGTTATCCGAATCGTTAGTAGAAAGTAAAGGTAAAGATAAAGGTAAAGCTAAACGACAATCCATATCTGTCGATGAATTGTTATTGCTAACAGCGCAATTTGTTGGTGATGATAAAGCGTCTGCAAGTTTTAAAATATTTGAACAGGTGGCAATCACGTTAGGTTATACCGCTAAGGAGACCGTTGAGCATGCTCTTGATCATACAGAGAAAGTATTATCGAGTGTGATGGGGTCTTCGTCTGCACGGTTGGTGCTTAATTCTGCTTTAGGCGGGCATGATTTTGCGCTAGATGAACTTGCTACCTTAGTGGGTAATGCATCCAGTCATCGACAAGAGTTTAGTCAAAACTTGCTGAAAAGTGCGATAGCAAATACCAGAGAGGGGATTTCAATTATCAATGATGAACTCGAACTCGTTGCTTGGAATAAACAGTATACGATGTTGTTTAATTATCCTGATGATGTCCTTCATGTTGGCAGTCCGGTCGAGTCATTAATACGCTTTAACGCTAAGCGTGGCCTGTGTGGTTCGGGTAATATTGAAGAGCATGTACAAAAACGCCTAGATTTTTTGCGTTTAAGACAGAGCCATAGTTCTGAACGTCTACGTGAAGATGGCAAAGTGATTCGTATTGAAGGGAATCCATTACCGGACGGTGGTTTTTTAATGGTATTTTCAGATATTACCGCATTCCGGAAAGCAGAACAGGTATTAAAAGAAGCTAATCAAGATCTAGAAACCCGAGTCGCAGAGCGAACTAAAAAGCTCGAAAAGGCAAATAAAGAACTGGCAAAAGCGAGGGTAGTTGCAGATGAGGCACTTAGTAAAAAAAATCATTATTTACAAGTGTGTAGTCATGACTTGTTACAACCGCTTGAAGCCGCGCGTTTGTTTACATCGGCTCTGGCTAGTCAATCTAAGCTAAATAAAAATCAGCAGAGACAAGTGAGTAGTATTGACTTGTCGTTAAAAGTGGCTAACGAAATGATTGTTAATTTAGCTGAAGTTGCACGAATCGAGAGCGGTAGTATTAAACCCCATATCGAAACATTCGCGTTAAATGAGCTATTTAGTCAACTTGAGAATGAATTTTCTGCAGCGGCTAAACAGCATGGGATTTGTTTTACCATTATGCCGACAACACATTGGGTCAATACAGATAAACATTTACTACGTCGTATATTACAAAATTTAATTGGTAATGCATTTCGCTATGCGAGTCCTGGGCGCGTATTACTCGGTTGTCGTCGAAAAAATGGTCAGTTAAGTATTCAATTATTAGATAATGGTCCGGGGATTGCTGAAAAAGATCAAGAACGTGTTTTTGAACAGTTTAGCCAATTGAGGGCCAATAATGGTTCGAATGATGGGTTAGGGTTAGGGTTGAGTATTTGTACTAGTTTATCAGCATTATTACAGCATCAGTTGACGCTTGATTCAGTAGAAGGTAGGGGGTGTCGGTTTAGTCTACAACTTTGTGAAGCAACAGCGTTGCAACAAGAACGCACCACTCCGGTTATTGTGCCAACGGACCTGACGGGAACCGCTGTGTTATGTATAGATAACAATCCTGCTATTTTAGAAGGTATGCTAGAGCTAATGAGCAGTTGGGATTGTGAAGTTTATGGCGCCAGTTCAATTGCGAGTGCGACGACATTATTTAAACAATGCGACTTTGATATCTTGTTGGTCGATTATCAATTAGATAATGATGAGGATGGACTAACATTAATCTCAGCGTTAAGAGAAATAAACCCAGTTATACCCGCTATTCTTATTACGGCGACAACGGAAATTGGGATTGAAGATAAAGCTGCGGTGGCTAAAGTTGGTTTATTACGTAAGTTAGTTAAACCTGCATCATTAAGAGCTATGATGAGCGCACAATTAACGGAAACACTGCAAATACAGTTTATTCGTCAGTAGATAGCATTTTTTTCTGGTTCTATATTGTCGATGCTCTTTCAGATGGATATTAAAAAAGGCTTCTGAGATAAATCAGAAGCCTTTTTGTTTATTAAGATTAATAACTAATGTTTAGATTAATCTTTATCGTCAATTTTTTTAAATGGACGGTGTGCTTCACCAGTATATAACTGACGAGGACGACCAATTTTCTGTCCAGGTTGACTTAACATTTCGTTCCAGTGAGCGATCCAACCAACGGTACGGCCTAATGCAAAAATAACCGTAAACATAGAAACTGGGATGCCAATAGCACGTAATGTAATACCTGAATAGAAATCTACATTTGGATAGAGTTTCTTTTCAATGAAGTAAGGGTCTTCAAGCGCAATACGCTCAAGTTCCATCGCTACATCTAATAGAGGATCATTAATGTTTAGTTCTTTTAGTACTTCGTGACAGCTCTTACGCATTACTGTAGCACGAGGATCTTTATTTTTGTAAACACGATGACCGAAGCCCATTAGGCGGAACGGGTCTTCTTTGTCTTTCGCTCGAGCGATGAACTCAGGAATACGATCAACACTACCAATTTCTTCAAGCATTGTTAGACAAGCTTCATTCGCACCACCGTGAGCAGGGCCCCATAGTGACGCAATACCTGCTGCGATACATGCAAATGGGTTAGCACCAGATGAACCTGCAAGTCGAACTGTTGATGTCGATGCATTTTGTTCATGATCTGCATGCAACGTAAAGATACGGTCCATTGCCGTTTCTACAACAGGGTTAACCTCATATGTCTCACACGGTACTGAGAACATCATTTTAAGGAAGTTACCTGCGTACGAAAGGCTGTTGTCTGGATATACAAAAGGTTGCCCAATTGAATATTTGTAACACATCGCAGCAATTGTCGGCATTTTAGATAATAAACGAAATGCTGAAACTTCTCGGTGACGTTGATTCGTCACATCTAGCGAATCATGATAAAAGGCTGCAAGTGCGCCCGATACACCACAGAGGATCGCCATTGGATGAGAGTCACGGCGGAAACCTTTGAAGAAAGATGCAAATTGTTCGTGCACCATGGTGTGTTTATGTACTGTCGCTTTGAATTGTTCATATTGTTCTTTCGTTGGTGCATCACCGTAAAGAATAATATAACAAACTTCTAAATAATCCGCATTAAATGCTAAGTCATCAATAGCGTAACCACGATGTAGTAGGATACCCTCTACACCATCAATATAAGTAATTTTTGACTCACATGATGACGTTGCCATAAAACCTGGATCATGGGTGAAATATCCTTTACTACCTAGGGTACGAATGTCGATAACATCGTGACCAGCTGTACCAGATAAAATCGGAAGTTCAACTGGCTCTTGGCCGGGTAGGTTTAACGTGGCTTTTTGATTAGCCATAGCACGTCTCCTTTGCTTATTTATAATTAGATTTCTTCATGAAATTCGAAGCTAAAGCTACCTTTAATAATTAGTAATGTCAATTTTGTTACAAAATAATCAATTAAAAAACATTAAAAGGTTAACCAATGTTTCAATTTCGATGTAAATGTTGCTATCAGGCCTTTTATAATTGTAAATAAATTGTGATGTAGGTATACTTATTCACGGATCAAGAGTCCTTCTTTTAATTTTGTTCATGATATGTAAGTGATTATAATCATTATTTTATTTACGTTTCGAACAAGAAATAAACAAGGGCTTTCATTTGAAAAGAATTTGTTATGAAAATAATAAATTTCTGTGATCCACATCAATATAATAATAACTATGCTCAATGGAGCTGAGTGAGCGATATCGTGAAAAAGCAAAGACCTGTAAATTTAGATCTGCAGACTATAAGCATGCCAATCACAGCAATCGCATCTATCCTACACCGAGTCTCTGGTGTAATAATGTTGTTTGCAGTGGGTATTCTTTTATGGTTACTGACTGAATCATTATCTTCTGAACAAGGTTTCCAAAATGCACAAGAAATTGTGTCTGGTTTCTTTGGTACATTCATTCTTTGGGGAATCCTAACCGCACTTGCATATCATATTGCTGGTGGTATCCGTCATTTATTGATGGACATGGGGTATTTTGAAGAGCTTGAATCGGGTGCATTAAGTGCGAAAGTATCTTTTGTTGCAACCGTTGTTTTATCAATCCTAGCGGGGATAATGGTATGGTAACTAACGCAGCAAGTTATGGCCGCAGTGGTACTCATGATTTTATCATGATCCGGGCAACCGCCATCATCATGGCACTATATACATTTTATTTTGTTGGTTTCGTTGCATTTAACGACCTTACTTTTCAAGTATGGGCTGAATTTTTTGCAAGTACTGGCAATAAAGTATTCACTCTTCTTACCCTTATCGCTATCGTAATTCATGCATGGATTGGTGTATGGCAGGTATTAACTGACTATGTTAAATCAACCGGTTTACGTGGTGCATTACAGTTTGTTCTAACAACCACAGCATTTGTTTATGCGCTTGTTGGATTTGTTGTTCTTTGGGGGTTATAAGTGAGTATTCCAGTTCGCGAATTTGACGCAGTAGTTATTGGTGCCGGTGGTGCTGGTATGCGTGCTGCGCTATCAATATCTAAGTCAGGTAAAAGTTGTGCACTTTTATCTAAAGTTTTTCCAACTCGTTCACATACCGTATCTGCTCAAGGTGGTATTACCGTTGCTTTAGGTAATTCACACGAAGATGATTGGACATGGCACATGTACGATACTGTTAAAGGCTCTGATTATATCGGTGATCAAGACGCTATCGAATTTATGTGCAAAACGGGTCCTGAAGCAATTTTAGAACTTGAGCATATGGGTCTACCATTCTCTCGTTTTGAAGATGGTACTATTTATCAACGTCCATTTGGTGGTCAGTCGCTTGCATACGGTGGCGCACAAGCGGCTCGTACAGCAGCTGCAGCCGATCGTACAGGTCATGCATTACTTCACCTTCTTTATCAACAAAACGTAAAGAACGAAACGAAAGTATTTTCTGAATGGTATGCACTAGACCTCGTTAAAAATGACGATGGTATTATCACTGGTTGTACGGCGATTGATATTGAAACAGGTGAAATCTGTTACTTCAAATCAAAAGCAACCGTATTTGCTACAGGTGGCGCGGGTCGTATCTACTCTTCTACAACGAATGCACACATCAATACTGGCGACGGTGTTGGTATGGCAATTCGTGCTGGTATTCCATTACAAGATATGGAAATGTGGCAGTTCCACCCAACAGGTATTGCTGGCGCAGGTGTGCTTGTAACAGAAGGTTGTCGTGGTGAAGGTGGTTATCTTCTAAACAAAGATGGCGAACGTTTCATGGAACGTTATGCACCTAACGCGAAAGATCTTGCGGGCCGTGACGTTGTAGCTCGTTCAATGATGACTGAAATCCGTGAAGGCCGTGCGTGTGATGGTCCTTGGGGTCCACACATCAAACTAAAACTCGATCATCTTGGTGAAGAAGTACTTGAGTCACGTCTACCTGGTATTTGTGAATTATCTCGTACATTCGCTCACGTTGATCCAGTGAAAGAACCAATTCCAGTAATTCCTACTTGTCACTATATGATGGGTGGTTTACCTGCGAATATTAACGGTGAAGTATTAACACGTAAAGAAGACGGTAGCATGGAAGTTGTTGCTGGTTTATTTGCTGTTGGTGAAATCGCTTGTGTATCTGTACATGGTGCAAACCGCTTAGGTGGTAATTCACTGCTGGATCTTGTTGTATTTGGTCGTGCTGCAGGTAATTACCTTGGTACAGTGCTGGATACTATCCCAGAGCCAAAAGAAGCAACTGATGCAAATGTTGATACGTCACTTGAACGTTTAAACCGTTGGGAAAATAATAAAGACGGTGAAGATCCAGTTCAAATTCGTAAAGATTTACAAGAATGTATGCAGCTTAATTTCTCGGTATTCCGTGAAGGTGAGTCAATGGCAGAAGGTCTGGAGCAATTACGTGCTATTCGTAAACGTTTACAAAATGCACGCTTAGACGATACGTCAACAGAATTTAATACACAGCGTATTGAATGTCTAGAGCTCGATAATCTAATGGAAACTGCATATGCAACTGCACATGCTGCTAACTTCCGTACAGAAAGTCGTGGTGCACACAGTCGTTTCGATTACCCAGATCGTGATGATGCGAATTGGTTATGTCATTCATTGTACTTACCTACAAATGAAGAAATGACAACTCGTGAAGTGAATTTATCACCTAACTTGTTAACTGAAGAACAGCTGAAGCACTTTGTGCCTAAAGCACGCGTTTACTAAACATAAGGGATCAAGATGCAAGTTAAATTTTCAATTTATCGCTATAACCCTGATGTTGATAGCAAACCTAAAATGCAAGAAATGAACCTTGAAGTACCTGAAGGTTCAGATATGATGGTTCTTGACGCACTTATCTTGTTAAAAGAAACAGATGCGACATTAGCTTTCCGTCGTTCTTGTCGTGAAGGTGTATGTGGCTCTGATGGTGTTAACATGAATGGTAAAAATGGCCTCGCATGTATCACACCATTGTCTGATTTAAATGTGAACAAAACGATTGTTATTCGACCGTTACCTGGTTTGCCAGTGGTCCGAGATCTCGTTATTGATATGTCGCAATTTTATGATAATTACGCACGTATTAAACCGTTCTTAATTACAGACGACAGTGCTATTCCACCTGCTCGCGAAAACCTTCAGTCTCCTGAAGAGCGTGAGAAGTTAGATGGACTGTATGAGTGTATCTTGTGTGCGTGTTGTTCTACGTCATGCCCATCATTCTGGTGGAATCCTGACAAGTTCGTTGGTCCTGCAGGCTTATTGGCGGCTTACCGTTTCTTAGTCGATAGTCGTGACTCAGCAACTGAACAACGTTTATCAGAATTAGACGATGCGTTTAGTGTATTCCGTTGTCACGGTATTATGAACTGTGTAAACGTGTGTCCTAAAGGTCTAAATCCTACAAAAGCAATCGGTAATATTAAATCTATGTTACTACAACGTGCGGTGTAGCAATGTTTTTTGTTAGTTTTTAGTTACAATGGTCATTCCGTTGGGAATGGCCAGTAATTTAAAATCTTTGCTACCATCTCTGGCGCGGTGGACATTTAAAGTGAAAAGGGCAGAGAATGCAGAATAACGTCATGAAAGCCTGGTTAGAATCCTCTCATCTAGCCGGTGCGAACCAGACATATATTGAAGATCTATATGAGCAATTTTTGGCAGATCCAGATTCAGTTGGCGAAGAATGGCAAACTGTATTTTTAGGGCTCCCTAAAGTTGATAATACTAAAGAAGTTCCACATGGTCCTGTAAAGGATTATTTCATTCGCCTTGCGAAAGATACATCTCGATATGCTGCTCAAGTAAGCGACCCACATAATGATGCGAAACAGGTTAAAGTATTACAGTTAATCAATGCTTTCCGTTTTCGAGGTCATCAACATGCTAACTTAGATCCATTAGGCCTATGGACACGTGATCGTGTACAAGACCTAGACCCTGTATATCACAACCTTTCTGATGCTGATTTTGATGCTAGCTTTAATGTTGGTTCATATGCAATTGGCCAAGAAAGCATGAAACTCAGTGAGCTTTATACTTCGTTACAAAAAACCTATTGCGGCTCAATTGCAGCTGAGTATATGCATATCGTTTCTACTGAAGAAAAACGTTGGATCCAAAGCCGTTTAGAATCAGTTGAAAGTACGCCTGAGTTTGAAAAAGAAGATAAATTACGATTTTTAGATAACTTAACCGCGGCTGAAGGTCTGGAAAAATATCTAGGTGCTAAGTTCCCAGGTGCAAAACGTTTCTCGCTTGAGGGCGGTGATGCACTAATTCCAATGATGAAAGAATTAATTCGTCGTAGTGGTGAGCAAGGTATCAAAGAAGCAGTTATTGGTATGGCGCATCGCGGCAGACTAAATATGTTAGTGAATGTATTGGGTAAAAAACCAACAGACTTATTTGATGAATTTGCTGGCAAACATAGCGATGCTTGGGGCGCGGGCGATGTTAAATATCATCAGGGTTTCAGTTCTGATTTTAACACTCCAGGCGGTAATGTACATTTAGCTCTTGCTTTTAATCCATCGCATTTAGAAATTGTTAACCCAGTAGTCATGGGCTCTGTTCGTGCACGTCAAGAACGTCATGGCAGCACTGATGGTGATGAAGTACTGGCGATTACAATTCATGGAGATTCTGCAATTACTGGTCAAGGTGTTGTTGCTGAGACATTTAATATGTCACAAACACGCGCTTACGGTATTGGCGGTACAATTCGGATTGTTGTGAATAACCAAGTTGGTTTTACAACATCAAATCCAAAAGATATGCGTTCTACAGAATACTGTACGGATATCGCAAAAATGGTTCAGGCTCCCATCTTCCATGTAAATGCAGATGACCCTGAAGCTGTTGTATTGGTGACACAAATCGCACTTGATTTCCGTAATACATTTAAGCGTGATGTTGTTATTGATTTAGTTTGTTATCGTCGTCATGGCCATAATGAAGCTGATGAGCCGAGTGCAACGCAGCCATTAATGTATAAAAAAATCAAAAAGCACCCAACACCGCGTAAGATATATGCAGATCAACTTGTCAATGAAGGCGTTATTGATGCCTCTGAAGCAACGGGTTTTATTAACGAATATCGTGATCAACTTGACCATGGTGAATGTGTTGTTAAAGAATGGCGTCCGATGCAGCAGCACTCTGTTGATTGGAATCCTTACTTAAAACACGAATGGGATATGTCTTATCAATCACAAGTCGCTCAGGATAAATTATCTGACCTTGCATTGAAAATGACGGCTGTACCCGAAGGACATAAGATCCAGTCTCGTGTACAGAAGATTTATTCAGACCGTGTTTTAATGGCAAACGGTGAGAAACCATGTGATTGGGGTTTTGCTGAAACGCTTGCATATGCAACATTACTTGATGATAACTATAAAGTCCGTCTAACAGGGCAAGATGTTGGTCGTGGTACTTTCTTCCACCGCCATGCAGTTGTACATAATCAAGAAAACGCGAGTACATATACGCCATTAGCTAATTTAAAACCTGAACAAGGTGAGCTAACTATTCACGACTCAGTATTATCTGAAGCTGCAGTATTAGCGTTTGAATACGGTTATGCGACAACTGAACCAAGTGGTTTAACTATTTGGGAAGCACAGTTTGGTGATTTCGCCAATGGCGCACAAGTTGTATTTGATCAGTTCCTTTCTTCTGGTGAACAGAAATGGGGTCGTATGTGTGGCCTAACAGTATTGTTACCACATGGCTATGAAGGGCAAGGTCCTGAGCATTCATCTGCACGTTTAGAACGTTACATGCAAATGTGCGCAGAGCATAACTGGCAAGTGTGTGTACCTAGTACACCTGCGCAGGTTTACCATATGCTCCGTCGTCAAACAGTTCGCCCAATGCGTCGTCCATTGATCGTGATGACACCTAAATCGTTATTACGTCACCCATTAGCTATTTCTAGTTTATCTGAATTAGCAGATGGCACGTTCCAAAATGCAATCGGTGAAATTGATACTCTCGACGCAGCACAAGTCAAACGTGTTGTTATGTGTAGTGGTAAAGTATATTTCGATTTACTAGAAACGCGTCGTAAATTGGGTCAGACGGATGTTGCTATTGTACGTATTGAACAGCTTTATCCTTTCCCTCATGCGGAAATTGCAGCTATATTTGCAGAGTATCAACACGTAGAACAGTTTGTTTGGTGTCAAGAAGAACCTCAGAATCAGGGCGCTTGGTATTCAAGTCAGCATAATTTCTGGGGCGTAATCCCGCAAGGGGCGAAATTAAGTTATGCAGGACGTGCTGCATCAGCATCTCCTGCAGTCGGTTACATGTCTGTACATACAAAACAACAGCTAGCACTTATTGAAGATGCTTTAACTGTTGCACAGAAATAGTTTATTAAAGGAATTATGAAAATGACAATTGAAATTTTGGTACCTGTACTGCCAGAATCTGTAGCAGATGCATCTATTGCAACATGGCATAAACGCCCAGGCGATGCCGTTGAGCGTGATGAAATTATTGTAGAGATTGAAACTGACAAAGTTATTTTAGAAGTGCCAGCTGTTGAATCTGGTGTGCTTGAAGAAATTCTTGAAGATGACGGTGCAACCGTTCTTGGTCAGCAAGTCATTGGTAAATTGAAAGTTGGCGCTGTTGCTGGTGAAGAAACAAAAGACAAGCCTGCAGAAGCAAGTGAAGCAACAGTAGACGCAAGTCCTGCTGTTCGTCGTCTTATTGCTGAAAAAGGTTTAGATGCTTCTAAGATTACTGGTACAGGAAAAAATGGCCTAATCACAAAAGAAGATGTTGAAAAAGTATTAGCACCTGCCGCACCAGTAGCAAAAGCACCAGTAGTTGCACCTGTCGTTGAACTTCAAGCTGGCCGTAGTGAAAAACGTGTTCCTATGACTCGATTACGTAAGCGTATTGCTGAACGTTTATTAGAAGCTAAAAACTCAACGGCAATGCTTACCACGTTTAACGAAATTAACATGAAACCTATCATGGATATTCGTAAACAGTATAAAGACGTATTTGAAGAGCGTCATGGTATCCGTTTAGGTTTCATGTCTTTCTACGTTAAAGCAGTAGTTGAAGCGTTAAAACGTTACCCAGAAGTGAATGCATCACTTGATGGTACCGATATTGTTTATCATAACTACTTTGATGTAAGCATCGCTATCTCAACGCCTCGTGGTTTAGTAACACCTGTATTACGTGATTGCGATACGATGAGTCTTGCTGATATCGAGAAGAACATTCGTGAATTAGCACTAAAAGGTCGTGATGGAAAATTATCAATTGAAGATCTGACTGGCGGTAACTTCACTGTCACTAACGGTGGTGTATTTGGTTCATTAATGTCAACGCCAATCATCAACCCGCCACAAAGTGCAATTTTGGGTATGCATAAAATCCAAGATCGTCCAATGGCTGTTGATGGTAACGTTGTTATCTTACCTATGATGTATCTTGCTCTTTCTTACGATCACCGTATTGTTGATGGTAAAGAGTCTGTTGGTTTCTTAGTAACAATCAAAGAATTATTAGAAGACCCAACTCGTCTTCTTTTAGATGTGTAATATTTAGTTTTATTTAGTTGCTTACGCCTTATCTTGAGGCGTAGGTTCTCGGGACAAGCCCTTGTGGCTATTAACATGGATATACGAGCATGAATCTGCATGAGTACCAGGCAAAACAACTTTTTGCTGAATATGGTTTGCCAGTTCCTGAAGGTTACGCAACAAACGTACCTCATGAAGCGGCAGCTTTCGCTGACAAAATTGGTGGCGATAAATGGGTTGTTAAGTGTCAAGTTCACGCCGGCGGGCGTGGTAAAGCAGGTGGTGTTAAGCTTGTAACTTCTAAAGATGAAATTACAGCATTTGCTGAGCATTGGTTAGGTAAGAACTTAGTTACTTATCAAACTGATGCAAATGGTCAACCGGTTTCACAAATTCTTGTTGAAGCTGCGGGTGATATCGCAAATGAACTTTACCTTGGTGCTGTTATCGACCGTGGTTCGCGTAAAGTTGTATTTATGGCATCAACCGAAGGTGGCGTTGATATTGAGACTGTTGCTGAACAAACTCCTGAGTTAATTCACAAAGCAACGATTGATCCACTTGTTGGTGCACAACCTTTCCAAGCGCGTGAGCTTGCATTCAAACTTGGTTTACAAGGCGCTCAAATCAAACAGTTTACACAGATCTTTATGGGTCTAGCTAAAATGTTCACTGATTCTGATATGGCGTTACTTGAAATCAACCCGCTTATTATTACTGGCGCAGGTGACCTTGTTTGTTTAGATGGTAAAATTACTATCGATTCGAATGCGCTTTATCGCCAACCTAAACTTCGTACTATGCAAGATATTACTCAAGAAGATGCACGTGAAGCTCACGCTGCTAAATTTGAGTTAAACTATGTTGCATTAGACGGTAGCATTGGTTGTATGGTAAACGGCGCAGGTCTAGCGATGGGCACTATGGATATTGTTAACATCCATGGCGGCAAACCAGCTAACTTCCTTGACGTAGGCGGCGGTGCAACAAAAGAACGAGTTGCTGAAGCATTCAAAATCATTCTTTCTGATGACAATGTTAAAGCCGTACTTGTTAATATTTTCGGTGGTATCGTTCGTTGCGATATGATCGCTGAAGGTATTATTGGCGCAGTACAAGAAGTTGGCGTACAAGTGCCAGTTGTTGTACGTCTTGAAGGTAACAATGCAGAATTAGGCCGTGCAGTTTTAGCTAAATCTGACTTAAATATTATTGCAGCATCTAGCCTAACGGATGCAGCGCAACAAGTTGTTGCAGCAGCGGAGGGCAAATAAATGAGCGTTTTAATTAATAAAGATACGAAAGTGATCTGTCAAGGTTTCACTGGTGGTCAAGGTACTTTCCACTCAGAGCAAGCTATTGATTACGGAACTCAAATGGTTGGTGGTGTTTCTCCTGGTAAAGGTGGCACGACACATTTAGGTTTGCCTGTATTTAACACAGTACGTGATGCAGTAGAAACAACTGGCGCAACTGCGTCAGTTATCTATGTACCAGCACCGTTCTGTAAAGATGCTATCTTAGAAGCAATTGATGCAGGTATCGAACTTATCGTTTGTATTACAGAAGGTATACCGACTGTAGATATGATCGAAGTTAAAGTTAAACTTGATCAGCAAAATGTTCGTATGATCGGTCCTAACTGTCCAGGTGTTATCACTCCTGGTGAATGTAAAATTGGTATTATGCCTGGTCACATTCACAAGCCGGGCAAAATCGGTATTGTTTCACGCTCTGGTACGCTTACGTACGAAGCAGTAAAACAAACTACTGATGAAGGTTACGGTCAATCAACATGTGTTGGCATCGGTGGTGATCCGATCCCTGGTACCAACTTTATTGACGTACTTGAGTTATTCGAAAATGACCCACAAACTGAAGCAATTGTAATGATTGGTGAAATCGGTGGTACGGCAGAAGAAGAAGCAGCAGCTTATATTAAAGCGAATGTAACTAAACCTGTTGTTTCTTACATTGCCGGCGTTACAGCGCCAGCAGGTAAGCGAATGGGTCATGCAGGCGCAATTATCGCTGGCGGTAAAGGTACTGCAGACGAGAAATTTGCGGCACTAGAAGATGCTGGTGTAGCAACGGTACGTTCATTAGCTGATATTGGTTCTGCTTTACGAGCTAAATTAGGTTAACAGCTGTTTTTTTAAAATAAAGCCACCTTCGGGCGACTTACTACAAGTTGCTCTAAGGTGGTTTTTCTATTTAAAACATGGATTTAACTAAGAAATGTAACACCTCAATATGCATCATGTCACACGAGTTTGGTCACAATGTGGACATTGATGTACTTCACGTATCCCCTTCGGTTTAAGACTTTTTTTGTTTAATCTTTCAAACATTTTTAATTGGTGGTGTACGTAGCATCATGTGGCACTATGTAGTATCATTAAGAGGTTAGTAATAGTAGTAATTTTTTAAGGATCTAATTATGCCGCAATTAAAACATCAACCTAAGCGTAAAAAAGCAACAGCAAAAGATGTTCAAAAATCAGCTGTCGTGGGTAATGCTGCGTTTAATTATTTTTTAGCGCATGGGGCATTGCCGAAAACAACTAAAGAATTGGCTGCATTTGTAAATACCTCTACATAGTGAAAACAATTCAAACAGCACCGCTTTTTCGTTTTGATCCAGATTGGGAAAAGCATAGAAATACTTTCGACGATTATATAAATCATAATATACAACCCGATTTTTATGGTCGAGATGCTACTTTAAGCCATCCTCATATTTCTCATATTCATCTTGCTCAGACTCAAGCATTAGCTAATCAGTGGTCTAGAAAAGCAAGGATTGACCAAATTTATTATAGAACGACTAAATCCAATGATCCTGAAAATGACTATTGGCTTATTTATGCCTATGATGATTTTAATGATAGTTATCTTTTGTTGACAATTATAGGGCCTAATGCACATGGGGCTCAGTGGCGTAGTTATCTAAGCACAATATATGTCAGTATTGTGGAACCATGGATAAACGGCCGCCTTGCTGATGTCATATAAAAAACGCTGAATGGCGACTTATTAAAAGCCGCCAAGTAGTTATTATTTTAAAATATAATATTAAGCATATATTGTGGACATTGGGTTTAGTGCCATAGCTTCATTTAAATAATCAGGAGCAAGATGAGCATAAGTCATTGTTTGCATAATCGTTGAATGACCTAGGATTTTTTGCAACGTTAAAATATTACCCCCGTTCATCATAAAATGACTCGCAAAAGTATGTCGTAAAACATGCGTTGCCTGACCTTTAGGTAAATCAAAGCCCTGCGCCTTTAGCACATCGTAAAACTCCATGTATGAACCATTAAACAACCGGCCTGTTTTTCCTTTGTAGATATCATTCATTAATTCTGATGTTATAGGTACAGTTCTATTTTTACCATTTTTGGTATCATTGAATGTGACTCGCCCATGAATAATATCATTTCCCCGTAGTTCTGCTGCTTCACTCCAACGCGCACCTGTCGATAAACACAACTTAGCAATATTAAGTTCATCGCCATCAAGATTATCCAGTAACTGAATAATTTCTTTTTTATTCAAAAACCCCATTTCAGTTGCGCGTATCTTGAGTTTGCCGATCCCTTTTAATGGGTGTTCGTTATGAAACTCACCAGCTTTTATCAATACGGTAAAAACACCACTTAGCCTGACTTGGCTTCTATTGATCGTTGTTGCTTTGTTCCCTATAGCCATTTTGTCGGCACGGAATTGCATAACGCGCTGTTTAGTTACCTGATCTGCCCTTGGATGCCCTAAGTCTTTATCAATAGATAACAGGTGTTTTAGCTCTTTTTCAGGGCGTTTTAACTGTTGTCCATGGTAGCGATACCAAAGATCAATTAAGTCTAGTAACGGCCGCTTGTCTGCTGATTTCTCTACCCAGCCTTTTTGGTTCTGAGTTGATAATAGCCAGCGTTCATACTGTTGCGCTTCGCCTTTCGTTTTAAACTTTTTTCTGTATCGTTTACCACTTCGTCCTTGTGGACGGCAATCGACCTCATACCCGTTAGGAATAGATTTAATTGACATTTAGTTGTCCTCCCCAGCGGTAGAATTGTATTGCTAACGTTTTTATTGTAGTTGAGTCTACTTGTTTTTGATTTAAACGCATGGCTCTTGAGTTGAGAAAACCGGACAAACTTGACCTGAACGTGGCTCAACATTTCCGGTTAATAGCCATATCGTGTATTTTTTTAAACAGTCATGCTGGCTAAATTGCATTAAAAATTGGCAGCATGGTTCCTTATGTCCAGTAACATAGTTCGCTGTTGCGGATAGATTAAAACTTAACGCATTAGCGAGTTGTTGGTTACTATATCGCTCTTCTTGAATAATAGCGCGTAATCTCGTATCAAAAGACATCTTGTCACCTTTAACTTGTAGTGAATGAAATTATTCACCCGAAAAGGGTATTATAATTATTTACAAATTAATGAGTTTGAGATACCAATTTAGGTATAGTGATTATATTCCATAAATTTTAATGTTATTACCTAATTTGTATTAGCTCAGAGTTATGAGTATTAGGAAAAGCATGGTTAAATTGAAATTAGCGCTTCGTTAAGAGGCAAAAAATTGTTGGCTAAAATTAGCTATGAAGAAGCAAAAGCCAACTGTTTTTTGCTTTTTTAAATGACTTGTTAAGTGTTGATTTGCATCGCCACTTCTTTAGCTTTGTCTGAAATAGCAATTAGACTTGGGTTAAAGCCTTGAATTATTTTACTGTATTTCGCCATATGTTCTGAACTAGGAATAACATTTTGTTCACCATTCTTTATTCTCTCTTGCATATCCATCATTCCGGCAGTAAGCCAATCGCGATATAAAACTACTGCTTTCCTATATTCGTTATGCTCATCCGCTAATTCTGGCAAGTATAAAGCTTGTAACATCTCAGCTTTGTTATAAGCTTGGTTATTATAATTATTTTCTTGTTTAAATAATTTATTTTCCATTTCAGCATGAAAAGCTTCTTGTGAGATAACGACAAAGGAAAAGTACTCTTCAAGCTTTTCTCTTTTTAGCATCTCTCGATCTTTTTCTCTCCAGACATTTAATTCAATGTCTTTTTTAATTTTCTCTGTAGTTTTAGTAGTTTCAGAAACTTGCTTTTTAATAATATCTAAACTTGACTCTATAGCTTTATATTTGCCTTTTTCTGCGCCAAAACTTTTGATGAAACTACCAAATACAGCACCGAGTAAGCTAACCAAAAACAATAATAAGTAAAAGTACCAATCATCTAGAATTGTTTCGTTAAGAATTGACTCAACTATTATTTTAATCTGCTCGTCTTTCATAGACACCTATGGTTGATTTTTTGGAGGCACTTAACACCGTATTAAACGGACTAAAATTGTGGATTGTATTGCGTAATCGATAGGATTTTAACCTACTGTTTTGTTGTATTTGAAGTTCTTGTTATGCGCAAGCTAAAACTGTCACCAAGATATTTTTAGCAACTCAAATATATCCATAGCAAAAATTACAATTACAATGAGTACAACTATATATAAGCAAGCTACCAAATTATTACATTTTAAATTATTCTTTTTTAGATAGTTAGTAAGAGCAGTAATAATCATTACAAGAGAACTAATTATTAATGTCCATTGTAAATCGTGGAATCCAGAATTGCCCATTCCGAAATAGCCTACAGCAAACACGACACCAAAAAAACCAACAATGATATTTTGAACACGGAGACGCCATATATTAACGAAATTTACTTTGTCAGGCATATTAACAATTAAAAAAATACTATTGCCAATAATTGATATAAAAGATGCACTAACGAAAGAATACACCCCATAACTTTCTTTCATTATAGAATTGAAAATATTTGCAGCAGATTCTTTGTTCGCACCTAACGCCCATAATAAGAAAAGACTCCCACAACTAAATAAAATAAGTATCAAGATACTGCTTATTAGAGCTGCCCCATAAGACTCAATTGAACCGGGGGTGTTCAAGTTTTCCTTTCTACTCTCAACTCCATCTTGAGTTTCACTAATTTTAGTTTGTACATTTGTCATCAGGCGTTCCTATATCGAAAATTAAATTGGGACATAATGCCGTATTAAGCGGACTAAAATTGTGGGTTAAAATGTGAAGCGAAACTTAACCCACTATTTTAGCTCAGTTTAAATGCCTTGTTAGCTGCATTTAATGCATTGACCGTTTTATCTGCTAATTCTATATATTTTTCGGCATCAATAAACTCAAAATCAGCCTCTAAACCATGGGTTACACGATTTCTTAAACGCCTTAAATCCATAACTCTTTTAATCATCTCTTTATCAAACTCAGGGATTTCAAAAAGAAATTTCTCTAACGCCTTAGGGCTAAACCTTTTCATAGCAGTGCCTTGGGTCATACCAATTTCAATACAAGAAACTTCAATAGAAGTCCAAGCCTCGATGATGGCAGCTCTTGGATTCAATTTTGCAATTGCCCCCATCTCAGTTATCCAGCAACTACTTTCTTCACTTGGCACTATTGGATTTGCAGAAATAGTTTTCTCAACTTCTTTGATTTCCTCATTGAACATCATTTTTGCAGCTGATGTTTCTAATTTAGTCATTCTCCGAAGAACACTACCCAAGTCCTTTTGAAATAGAAACATACCAATAGACACAACTACTGGCCAAGCTAATATTTCTAGTATTTTTACAAATTGATCCATATATTCCTCAAATTGAGATTGGGGCTAACTTTTTATAATAGGACTCTCTATTTCCCAAATTCATTCACCTCAATAAAGTCGAGCAATCAATTGAAAAATAAGATTATACTTCAAATTTATTAATTACATGTTTATGGGAAAACTAGTCGACCTGTAAATTATTTGTTTGTCTTGTAGGTTATATATAACACTATTATGTGATTGATTGTATTAATATCTATTAGGCTTTACCGCTTTTTGCAAGTAAGTTGTCAAACATTTTGCCACTAACCTGAACGGTATCTTTAGCTTCTAAATAAGTACTTAAATCTTTATTGTTAATTAATTTTAAAGAGACGTCGAAAGTGCCAGTTCTAGCTTTAGTATCGATGTTTGATATCTTGATAGAAACCTGAGTTGGGTGCTTAGATGATTGAAGATAATAACTTCCATCCCAATTACAATTAGCTGAAATTGCAGAGTCATTTCTTTGTTTTGAAAATATGGATAAGCCGCTTATTGCGATATCCCTGCGATTTAATGTGATACTACAAAAGTTATTAATGTCGGGACCAAGGTTAATTGAAACCGCGGGAAGGTTGTTCATTGTATAGTCATAGTCACTAACACTTAATACAAGGAGTTTCTTTGGTGTGTTTTCTGAACAAGCAGAAAGAGCTAATATTGCCACGAATGAAAGTGCAGTTTTAGATAGTCTTCTGTACGTTATTTTATTCATTGTTATTTCCCAACATATTATTTTATAAGAAAAATAAGGAGTATATAGGCTTACAATGTGAAATTAGTCATCACTATGTAATACTCATAGATAGCTGTTATTAACCTATTTGGGGTTTTCTTCGATTTCCATATCTCTTGCCTTAGACAGAGCTGATGCGATTAAGCCTGCTGGAATGGACACAATACCTAAACCGACAATAAGAATGAAAAATGTAAATATCTTACCGCCAACTGTTATGGGGTATATATCGCCATAACCAACAGTTGTTAATGTCGCAACTGCCCACCACATGCTATGAAATACAGAAGCGAAAGCTTCTGGTTGTGCTTGCGATTCAAAATAATAAATCCCAACACTGGCTAAATAAAGAATAATTATTGATGTAAATAAAAATAGAATCAGTTCTTCTTTGGCGATAACGAACGCCCTGTAAAACCTTTGTGTAGCAGAGCTATATCGAGTTAATTTTAAAATTCGAATTAATCGCAGAAGTCTGAATGTTCTCAGTGATCTTAAGTCAAAACCTGTGGACAGATAGAAAGGCAAAATGGCCAGTAAATCAATGATACCAAAAAATGAAAATATGAATTTAAATCTATCATCAGCAAAAATTAGCCTTAATATATATTCAATAGTGAAAATAAGTACACTGACAATTTCAAATACTCTGAGTATGTTTTTTGTATTTTCAGAAAGAGACGGTAATGTTTCTACTGAAAAGCTAATGAGTGATAACACAATTATTAACTGTATAAATATATCAAAACCTTTCCCCATTTTAGTATCTGATTTTTCAATCATATTTTTCATCGCGAGCATCATATTGGTTACTTACTTCCTTGATATCGACTAATTGATTGGCATTTATAAAGCACACATCACGCCTGTTTTTCTGAATCATCAGACACTAAACCGCATTTTTTTTGAGTAGATAGTTTCGGACTAACTTGGTCTGAATCTTCTTCTACATCCCCTGTTAATAGCCACATAATATATTTTTTGAATTGTTCGTGATGTCCAATTGCTATGAATAATTCGCCAGAAGGAACCCTTCTTTCAGCTATGTAGTGCTCTATTGCAGTTTGAGATAAATTCACCTCTTTTGCGAATTCGCGCTGTGAAATCCCTTCTTCTTTAATGACTGATTTCAATCTTTTTCCTAAAGACACTTGTTTACCTCTCATATGTATGGCAAAATCCATACGTTTGTTATGTAAGGCTGTGTGCTACCACAGCATTTATCAGTTAAACCTATAGAGGATACATCAAATGCCTAAGAAATCAGATACCCAAGAAAATTTAGTGATTAACATTCAGCCAGATATGTTGCCTATCACGTTAGAAGTCTACGCGCGCCGTACAGATCAATCACTTAGTGCCGTTCGCGCTCAAGCAACTCGCGGTGTCTTGCCTACTATGCAAGTGGGTAAAAGTAGCACCATCTATGTGAACCAAGCCCAAATGGTGATGAGTTCATTAGAAGCCGCTGGTTGGGATGTTCGCACTCCAAAAGACATCTACGCCTTGTAGATACAGACATTTCAAATTAGAGGTTTAAATATGTTGATCATCAACTTCATATCTAAGTACCGACAAGAATTGAGCTTAATAGCGCCTTCGGTCGTTCAACTGGTTCTTACTGGTTATCTTTTCTTTGCTGTCGCGACTGCGTAGTTTGATCATCTCAAATAGGGAAATTTGTTCAATGTTTGAAATTAATGATAGTAAACAAAGCGTAATTGACGCGGCTTGTATCCGTTTTGCGGATATTGAAAACGTAGAGTCAATTGCAAATGACTGTGGCATGCGCGGCCAGATGCTTCGTAATAAATTGAATCCCAACCAACCCCACCAACTAACAGTTACAGAGTTAATCAAAATCACTAAGGCTACTGATAATCACGACATTATCAACAGTGCAATTTTAGACATTGGATTAGTTGCTGTTCGCCTACCAAAGCAGGGCGAGTCAAAGCCGTTAACGCTTAGCGCCATGAGCGTAGCAATTCAGACCGGTGATATTAGTCGCCACATCTTAGAAGCTGAATCAGATCGCCGCCTTACGCGCCATAAGAAAGACGCAATTGTTAGAAAGGCACAACAAGCTGTACGCGAATTGGTTTTTCTTATGTCAGACGTCGAAAACCGCTGTGGTGGTGCAGGGCCGTTCGTGTCCATGTGTGCAGATGCAGTAATGAATGGATTACCAATACCAGGTATGTAACGAGGAGATAATTCTTATGGGACAAGTACAACGCGCAATTGTTGATACTGCACCACCGTCTGCAGACTCCATTGCACAAATTCATAGTTTATTTGGTAGTAGCCGCATTGGCTGTATTTACGACAAGTTAGATGAAGATTTAAAGAAGGGGATTTTGGTCGCGGCAGGATTAAAAATGCCTCACCTTAAGTTAAAACTGAGTGAATTAGACCAGTTAGATAAGGCGAAATTGCATAACGCAATTAACGCACTAGAACCTGTGATCAGAAAGTTAGCTGGTCATTCAATTTCAGAATTTAAGTAAGGAAAATATTATGCAAACAGTTCAAAGCGTTATTAATGAAATTATGTTTATCGCAATGTCTAGGCCCGATGCAATAGATATCACGGTTGAGTATCACGGCATGAGTGATTCAATCTTTATACATGTTATACGGTCGAATATTAATGTTGGTCGGATGACGACACAAGGCTTAAATGACGCGGTGCTTTTCAATAAATATATCCGGTTAGATGGAAAGGCATGTTTGCTTGATGACAACAAGAAAACACCGCTAGAAGCTGTGCTTAATGCCAAAAGAAAAATACAGGCACTAATGGTAACGCCTGTTTCAACAGAGGTAGCAGCATGAAACGTATCTCTGTTCCTATTGAAGAAATGATTAGTGCGCTTCAAGACTTCGGTGTTAGTGATGAGCGAGCTAATGATATTGCTGCATTATTTGAAGTTGTTGATGCCGGTGATTATGACGCATTGGTTATGCCTGCTCTGGCATTTAATCACTCGCAGCTTCCCCGCAAAACAGTATTAATTACTTTATCTTCATTTTGGGTATGTGTTGTTGGTAATACCAATTCCTTTTCTGAACAAGAACTACAAGCACTTGGTGCGCTGCGTTCGCTGTACTTTGTTGCGGTCAATTTGGGTTATCAAGGTGTAGCTGATTGTATTGCACAGTATTGGGAACGCACACATCCCTTGCATTTTTCTAAGTCAGTGGAGCTATGGCGATGATGTATTTTGCAATTGCACTTTGTCCTAGTGGCAGCATGCGTGAGCATCCTAAAACGCACGAACTTCGCACTGTTGAAGTAGGTGAATGCGAAACCAAACAAGATGCCATCGATAACGCTTGTCTGCAGCTCAATTGTCGTCAGTTGTTCCGTGGTGTTATCGGTCGGCCAAAAGGCCAGGGCGGTTATCTTGTATTAAATGCACAGGAATATGCAGAGATATGAAGAAAGGATATTTCGATGAGCAAAGCAGAAGATTTTAAAAAATGGTGTGCCGAGCGAATGGGCCATTCTCCACAAATTAAACTAGCACTTGAAGCCATTATTGAACTGGAAGAATCAATTAGTGATTCAAATTCTAGTGCTTTTGGTGACGGTTGGTATGACGGTTTTCTAAAGGCGCAAAAACTTGATGAAGATAAAGACTGTTATTTAGAAGATATCAAAGAAGATGAAGTTCGCGATATGTCTGAATATGCAGAGTCAAAGCACGCTGAACTAAAAGCTAAAACAGCTTAACTTTAAGATGGGAAACCTTACCATGATTGTTAGACATGAAATTAACGAACAAGAAATGATTGATATTTTTGACCAATTTGCAGCTTCAATTATTGATGGTTATCCATGTGAAGAACTCACTGAGTACTTGCATGAAGCAGTGCGAGAGCTAGCTGTTGACCAAACTGCAATTATGCCAAGAAGTGACTTTACGTACATTGTCGAAGACTTTATTGACTGCTTCACTTTTGATGATGAAAACGGCGGTTACATCTTTGCATTTGAAGATATGTATTTTCATGGCAATACCAAAGTTATAAAAGAGAAAGCGGTGACGACGAGTCGTAGTGAAGCTTACCGTGATCTTTGGGACATGGTGTATCGAGTGGCCAGAACTGAAAAATATAACAAAGGTGAAAATGCACTTCATCTCGTTAATTTAATCCTTAGAGAAACGCGTAAATCTATTAATGAAAGTGCTGTAAATATTGACGATGTAATTTTAATGATAGAGAAGACAGTTGATATATCCCTGCAGGATAAAAAGTTTCGAACACTGTCAGAGCTGCGTCGTTTTGAATTAGATCAAGATGCTAAAAGGCTAGCTAAAGAGACTGAAATGGTTGCAGCATTCGAAGAACTCCTACTTAAATCAAAAAGTGCAACATCACCACTGCAAACGTGGAAGTTATTTTACCGTGCTCAACGTGTGGGTAAATCATGGAGGCATCACGGTTACTGGTTGATTAATTCTGATCGTAACTTAGTCGGTCAAGCTTACATATCAGAAATGAAAAAATGTGTGATGGATATTTTTTATCAAAGATGGGTGATCAGTAAAATAGGAACACGCTTATGTCAATTAAAATTAAAATCAACTAATCCTCTTGTTCCTTACACTGGGAATGTAGCAGATCTAATTGATGATGATCTACCGTTCTGATGGCTTACGTAGATAAATCCCAGTCATTATCTGGCCGTAACACCATTATTGAAATGATTGAAAGCGCGGAGGACTGCACCAGTAAGCCAGTCAGAATGCCCGCGCTAGGCAAAGAATTCCCACAACCCGAAATGTCGCTAATCGAAAATGCAATGTTTCAGGTTAACCCCGATCTCGAAGACCATCAATGGCGCAAGCAGTTCTTTGGTGACATGCCGCATTACCTTAGCCGCTACTTTGCCGAACGCTATATCAAAGCCTTTAAACGTAATGGCCGTCAATACGCCAATAAGTACTTAAGAAAAACCGTGGGCGCTAAGATTAACCCTCGTTTAAAAAAAGTATTAGGGCAGTATAACCAGCAGGTTAAATATCGTGATTCTTATACTCTCTGTAATGATTTGTTCCGTGAAAAACTGCTCGCAGAAATGGATAAAAGCGAACTCAAAGTATTAGCGCAGCAGTACGCTGATTTCTTTGCCGTACAACTCGATAACCAAGCTGCAGAGCAGGATGAAGGGCAAGACTACAATCAGTCTATTATCCAGGTCTTTTGTGGTCTACGTGAAATTAGCCGTAAGTTTGGTTATACACCACCCTATGATAAACCCGAATCTGACTTAACAGCTGCAGAAGCAGAGTGTGGCATTTTACGCTTAACCTGCAATCGTGCCTGGGAAAGTAAATTAAAAGCCAAGCGTTCGATAATGCGCGAGCATCTAGCAATCGCAGTAGGCCAAGTACAAAAGTCAGCAAGCCCGTACTGTTCCCGTGACTGTCTGCACGAATGGAAGAACCAAAAGCAACGTAACCGTGATTTCATCAAAGGCATGTCGGTCTTTGATGAAGACATGGACGAAGAAATAGCACTTGCCGAGATGTTCTATAAATCCACGGGTAACCCAGCTATTCGCCGTTGCGAGCTGATGGTTCGGATGCGTGGTTACGAGAATATTGCCCAAGCCATGGGTTGTGAAGGGCTGTTTCTTACTTTAACCGCACCATCCAAGTATCACCACACCCGAAAAAAGGGCGGCTTTATCGATCACTGGATGGGTAACAGTCCCCGTGATGCACAGCGTTATTTATGTAGCGTTTGGGCTAAAATCCGCGCTCAATTTAAACGTGATGATATTTCAGTATTTGGTATCAGAGTTGTCGAGCCACATCACGATGGTACGCCACATTGGCATTTACTCTTGTTCATGCAGCCCCATGATGTAAAACAGGCTAGTGAGGTATTCACGCATTACGCAGTACAAGAAGATTTTAAAGAGCTGTTTCCGTCAATAAACAAGAAAGAAATAGCTGTAGGGCCACCGAACTTACGTACTCGATGCGAGATTGTTGCTATCGATTCTGAACTGGGTTCTGCAACCGGCTACATTGCTAAATACATAAGTAAGAATATTGATGGTTATGCCATGGATGACGAAAAAGACGACGAGACAGGGCGCGACCAAAAAGAAATGTCGGCAAATGTTACTGCCTGGGCAAGTCGTTGGCGCATTCGTCAGTTTCAAGCGATTGGTGGGGCTCCGGTTACTACGTATCGGGAATTACGGCGTTATGCCAATAACGACGTAAACACATTCAAAAGCTACGTTGCCTTGCTCAATGCAAAGCAACAATACACTCTATTTACTGAATTATTCCCAGACCAAAATCCTTATCTTATGGGTCCTAAATTAGACTTTCAGGGGCCACGTTTAAACTATGCTGCAATGAACTCGTTACAGCGTTGGGATGTGCTTACTGGCAAATACAAAGCAGAATTAAAAACAGACATCGATAGTGCATCCACTGCAATGAAGTGTGCCGACAAAGGTGACTTTGCTGGTTATGTCATGGCGCAAGGTGGCCCATTCGTGAAGCGTAAAAACCTGCTCATCCGTAATGATTATGACGGCACCGAGATGGGCAATGAATACGGTGAATACGTAAGTAAGATCCAAGGCTTTAAAGTTACCGATGAAACACCGGTTAAGACTCGTATACGCAACTGGGTGATCCAGCGCAAGTCTCAAGCATTGCTCGATAGTGAAGCTAGCACCAGTAGCACCGAAGGTGCTGAGGGTTTAATGAGTCCCGAAGGGGCTTCTCGGAGTTCTGTCACTAACTGTACGCCCTCCAGACGCGACAGGTTAAATACTGGAATTAAAGCACTTTTGAAAAGGCGCGGTATTCATTTAGATGATCACCTGGTCAATGTTATGGGCCAAGGTGCTCAAATCAGAGTTGATAAAGACCATATCGTGAAATTAAGGCTGGGCTATTACGTCGAAGGTTCTGATAAGTATCACCCGCCAGAACTGGTCGATGTAAAACCCGAAGAACCCAATATTTGGGATGGTTGGAACAGTCCTGAGACTGAAATTAAAGATACATCCGATTACATACCTGGTTGGGAAGACTGGGAAAGTTGGGATTGGGGGTGATAATTTAATCTAGAGTTGACAGCGTGCCATTAAAACAAAACCCTCAATTCTAATGTAGAGCGCATTTTCTTGTTTATATTTTTATTCTTTGGACTGTATCAATTGTTATTTTTTTAATCATTTGTAATAACAGATTAATTTTATGATTTTGATAGTAATTCATTAGAATAAAATTAGTTTTATACAAAATTCTGTGTAATACATTGTTATGATTTAATAATTGGAGTTGGTGTTGATTCCATTGCTTACACTTACTTACTTATAAAATGTTTGAATACTGGAACTTATTTTTAGTTAAATAATCAGAATCGTTACTTAAGCTCGGTATTATTTATTTCCCGAGCTCCCGAGGTATCTTTAGAGGAAAGGCTATGCGTTATTATACCCCTTTGTATTTAATTTCTCTTTTATGTAATGCTCCAGTAGTAATGGCTGGAGCTGACACTCCAGTAGTAATGGCTGGAGCTGAAACTACAGTAGTGTTAGATGGTAATAAAGCGATCTATGAAGGAGATATTGGAGAGGAAGCTAATGCGACGTTATTTGAGTTGTATAGAAAAAATAAACAGGTAAATACGTTAAAGATAAAAAGTAAAGGTGGTGAAATTAACGTAGGAATGGATCTTGCAGAATTTGTGTACACCAATAAGTTGAATGTTGAAGTGAATGATTACTGTTTTTCTTCATGTGCTAATTATGTATTTCCAAGTGGTATGAAAAAAATCATTGGTAAAAATGCAATCATTGGTTTTCATGGTGGTGCGAGTAGCACTGAATTTGATGACAGTGAGTTGGATACATTACCAGAAGAAGAACGAAAAGCGACTTTAGTATTCATGGCTGAATATTTACAACATGCACTCAAGCGTGAAGCCTTATTTTTTTCGATGATCGGTGTTGAGCAAAAGATAACAACCTTAGGCCAAAATGAAGCATTTTCAAAGTTTGATGAAGCCGATTTTAAGGGATGGTATTACTCAATTGATGCATTAACGAAATTAGGTGTGACCAATATTTCAGTTATTGATGCTCCATGGGAATACAAACCATTTGATAACGAAACAAAGTTATTTGAGATTATTGCCAATGATTTTTAATAAAATTTGTAGTTTTTACAGAAAAATACTTTTAGTCAGATAAATTACCCTATTTAACCTCAGTTCTGCATATGAAATTGTTTTTCAAGCCGAGTTATTTTGATGCTCGGCTTTTTTGTGCTGTCGATAACTTATTAGAGTATTGAACAAGCCCTCAATTGTGAGGATTTTTTGGTTTACAATATTGAAAGCTGCAATTGCAATTCTTGACGCTGTTCGGGCGCTAAACCTTTCACCAGACTAATGGCCATCTGCGTTGTTGTTTTAGCTGAAGGGCTCAACGTATGACTAAAACTAAGATTCATAACAAACGAATGACCACACTCCGCATTATTACAGCTGCAGTATAAATCTGTATAGCTATTCGAAATCCTATTCGTTTTTTGGATTCGACTTTTAACGCCGCACTCTGGGCAAACTACTCGCATAAACATCCACTTAATTCAAATACTGACCTATAAATTATACGATATTAGACTGTTGTTTTATGGCTCTGTTCCCTTTTAGTGTTGGTAGTTTTAGCTATACTTATAGTAACCGCAATATCATGAGGTTACCGCTATGAGTAAAGTAACTTTTGCAGCTTTTCAAGAAAGTATTGAAGACCTATCTTATGTTGAACTAAAGCGCTTAAATCATCAAATCGACTTCCACCTATCTAAAGACGAAGTCGGCCAAATCCTTGCCAAATATGAAAATGAAATATCAAACTGCCCTCATTGCAATGGTCACGTGCTATCTCGATGGGGAAGTACCATGCAAGGAAAACAACGTTATCGCTGTAATGCTTGCCATAAAACATTCAGCACCCTAACGGGAACAAGTCTATTTAGAATGAAAAAACCTGGCAAATGGCTGAAATATATAGAATGTATGTGTTTATCTAATAGTTTGAGATATGCAGCTAACAAGTTAGATATTAATTTAAAAACAGCATTTAGATGGCGACATCGTTTTCTAAAAAGCCCTTCTGAGCACAAACCGACTGAATTACTTGGCATTATTGAAGCAGATGAAACTTTTGTACCCGAGAGTTTCAAAGGTTCCAAAAAAATGCTGAGAGAATCAAGAAAACGAGGCGGCGGTAATCCCCCAAAAGTGCCTATTTTACTGGCTTTAGATCGCAATGGAACAATAAGCCATCAGGTCTTAAAGCGAGATACTAAAGAAGAACTTAGCTTAGCGCTAACACCACTTTTATCACCTGATTCTGTGCTATGTACCGATGGTAATTTATCTTATCAAAGCATCGTTAAAGAGCTTGGTTTCAACATCGATCATAAACGGCTTATCAGTTTGGATAATCAAAAGGTTATTGATAAAATATATCATATTCAGACACTTAATAATTTCATGATGCGTTGGAAAACTTGGATGAAACGATTTTATGGTGTTGGTACTGGCTATATGGAACATTATATTGCTTGGTTTATCTTTATGGAAAACAAAGCGTCTTGCGAAAACAAAAACTGGCTTAATGAAGCTCTTGAATAAACCAACACTAAAAGGGAACAGAGCCTGTTTTATACAGTTGTATGTAATGTTCGTTATAATACATAGCTATTTCTGATGGTAGAGGAAAACATTTAATCATGCGCGTGAGACCCCGATAAATTCACTCCTCTTCGCCTACCGCGTTTTCGCAATTTTTTACGTTTTTGACATAAGTATGGACATGCTGATATCCCGAAAGCCTTATATATAAAGGATCTCAACGATCATTTAAAGATCGATAATGTCAAAGTTGTGACACCTTTTGTCACAAAGTGACAGGCTATTCAACTTTATAAAAAGCATTATCTCTATTTTTATTTCAATGAAAATTCTATAAATATTACTTAAAGATAAATTGATAGTTAATTTATACCAATTCTATTAGCATAAAAAATAAACTTAATATACAATCGCTTACCAGACTCCATACCCCCTTGTGGTTACCGTGGGGTTTGCACAATTTATCATCACCTCAATAATCGGGGTGCGTACATGGAATTTTTATGAAGTTTAAAATACTAACTGTGGCTCTTTTAACTGTGACACCACTTAATGCACGTTCGAGCGATAATGTAGGTGCGTTTTACAAATCCAGCTTGAATGGAACCATAGTTTCGCCATTATCAGCGAAGGTTAACGATACCGGCATTATTAATGGGAAAATATATACAGTTGTAGATGAAGCTATCTTGCGTAAGATGATTGCCGATGGTGATGATGTGACTCGTGTTGTAACGACAAATATAACAAATATGAGTAACCTGTTTAAGGATAACAAAACATTCAATCAAAATATCGGCAACTGGGATACATCTAATGTGACTGATATGAGAGGCATGTTCAGCGGGGCCGAGTCATTTAACCAAAAAATTGGCAACTGGAATACATCGAACGTGACATCTATGTCAGATATGTTCAATGGTGCTCTAGTATTTAATCAAGAAATTAAAGGCTGGAATACGCTTAAAGTGACGGATATGAGCCGTATGTTTTTCCATGCAGAGGCGTTTAATCAAAATATTGGTGGCTGGATCACATCTAATGTGACGAAGATGGCTTGGATGTTCGGGAAAGCCAAGGCATTTAACCAACCTATTGGTAACTGGGATATATCTAAATTGACGAAGATGTTTGGTATGTTCTACGAGGCTTATACATTTAACCAAGACATTAGCCGTTGGAATACATCTAACGTGACGTGTATGAGGCATATGTTCGATAAGGCTCATGCATTTAACCAAGATATTGGTGGTTGGGATGTATCTAAGGTGGAGAATATGAGTAAAATATTCTACGAGGCAAAGGCGTTTAACCAAAATATTAGCCGCTGGAATACATCTCGCGTAACTAATATGGAGGGGGTGTTCGCTTATGCTAATAATTTTAACCAAGATATTGGCCGTTGGAATACATCTAGCGTAACTAATATGAAGTCAATGTTTAGTTACACTTATGCATTTAACCAAAACATTAGTCGTTGGAAGACATCTAGCGTAACGAATATGGATTCAATGTTCAGTGGTACTAAGTTTTTTAATCAAGATATTGGTTATTGGGATACATCCAGTGTGACGAATATGAGTGCAATGTTCTACCGCGCTAAGGCATTTAACCAAGATATTAGTTATTGGGATACATCTAGCGTGACTGATATGAGTTATATGTTCATTTATACTAATGCATTTAATCAAGATATTAGTTATTGGGATACATCTAGCGTGACTGATATGCATTATATGTTCAGTCACACTAAGGTATTTAACCAAGATATTAACCTTTGGGATGTATCTAAAGTGAAAAATATGAGTCGAATGTTTTGTCATGCTGACGTATTCGAGAAAAGCAATGTGGATTTATGGGATTTATCAGGTGTAAATACGAAAGAGATGTTCGGTAAATAAGCCTGTAATAAAAATAGTCTTTGGTTATAAGATAGAAAGCTGAACCCAATCTTATTGGGGTTTGGCTTTCCCTTAAATTATTAATCGCCTATTTCACATTGACTTAGCTGGTAGCGTTAACCAGCCCCTTTAGAATTCTTACTTCCCCAAAAGGCCCTAAATAATCGCATCAACCCCAATGTTGAAACCGAAATTCCCACAGTCACAAAATTGTGTCACGAAGTGACAGGCGATTCCAATATAGCGAGAGCATTTCCCTCATTTTTTGTTTTAATGAAAATCCCTATACATTTAACTTCAAAGGCAGAGTAACTGATACCTAGTTAAAACACCTACCCAATCAGTTAAAGCACCTACCAATTTAGTCAGCATGAAAAACAAACTTATTATACAATGACTTACCAAGCTTAACACCTCGTTGTGACTATGCGGGGAGTTACTTTTTACAATTTTCATCACCTCAATAATCAGGGTGTATACATGGAATTTTTATTATGAAGTTTAAAATACTGACTGTTGCTCTTCTAGCTGCAATGTCACTTAATGCACACGCGGGCGAAAATGTAAGTGCGTTTTACAAATCCAAAATGAGTGGAGCCATTGTTGCGCCATCATCAGCGAAAGTTAACGACACTGGCCTTGTTAATGGGCAAGTATATACCGTTGTAGATGAAGCTATGTTGCGCAAGATGATTGCCGATGGTGATGATGTGACTCGTGTTGTAACAACAAATATAACAAATATGAGTAAGCTGTTTAAGGATAACAAAACATTTAATCAAAATATCGGTTATTGGGATACATCTAATGTGACTGATATGTCATACATGTTCGTGGGGGCAGAGGCATTTAACCAGGATATTAGCTACTGGGATACATCTAAAGTGACTCATATGCATTATATGTTCTTGGGTGCTGAGGCATTTAACCAAGAGATTGGTTATTGGAATACATCTAAAGTGACTGACATGTCAGCTATGTTCTATATGGCTGAGACATTTAACCAAGATATTGGTGATTGGGATACATCTAACGTGACCAATATGAGCAGTATGTTTTACCGTGCTTATGAATTTAACCAAGATATTGGCGACTGGGATACATCTAGCGTGACCGATATGAGCTTTATGTTTAAGGATTGCAAAATATTTAATCAATATATTGGCGACTGGGACACATCTAATGTGACGAATATGTCAAATATGTTCAGTGGTACTAAGGCATTTAACCAAGATATTGGCGACTGGGATACATCTAATGTGACTCATATGCATTATATGTTCAGTGGTACTAAGGTATTTAACCAAGATATTAGCCGCTGGAATACATCTAACGTGACTAATATGTACTCCATGTTCAGCTCTGCTTCTGCATTTAACCAAAAGATTAGCCGTTGGAATACATCTAACGTGACTGATATGAACTTCATGTTCAACGGTACCAAGGCCTTTAACCAAGATATTAGTTATTGGGATACATCTAGCGTGACTGATATGCACTCAATGTTCAGCTATACTTGGGTATTTAATCAAGATATTAGTTATTGGGATACCTCTAGCGTGACTGATATGAGCAGAATGTTTGATAGAGCAGCGGCATTTAACCAAGATATTAGTTATTGGAATGTGTCTAGCGTGACCAATATGAGCGACATGTTCAGCTATACTAAGGTATTTAACCAAGATATTAACCGCTGGGATATATCTAGTGTGATTACTATGATTAAAATGTTTGCTGGAGCTGAAGCATTTGAGAAAAGCAATGTGGATTCATGGGATTTAACAGGCATAGACACGACAGATATGTTCGGTAAATAATCCTGTAATAAAGATAGTCTTTGGTTATAAGATAGAAAGCTGAACACAATCTCATTGGTGTTCGGCTTTCCTTTAGATCATTAATAGCCTATCTCATATTTACTTAGCAGGTAACGTTAACCAACCCCTTTAGTATTTTTATTCCCCCAAAACGCACGAAACAGCCGCATCAATCCAAGGGTAGAAACCGCAATACCCACAATCACAAATTCAAAGTACCAGGGCGCGCCTTTATAACCCATGGCTTGCCAACCAGCTGCCATATACGGCTGCAGCTGTGGCACAAAGTGCGCAATGAACAACCCCAAAAACACCGTAATAATGATTTCATCCATTATCGATTCGCGCCGGTTCTTCAATACCTGCAGATCATAATCAGCGTCGTTACCTTCCTGGTTAGCTAACCGTTTAGCTTCCGCGTCTAACTTTGCCAATTTAAGGTTACCTTCTGCAGTCGCAATCGATGCCGCCATTTCTGCAGCAATACGTTTACGCTCACGATAGCTACCTGACAAATCCGCAATCGGTGCCGAAATAAAACTAAACAGTGACGTTATCCATTTCATGATTTGTTCCTCATAATAATATCTAAAAAGTGTTTAGGGTCTTTTGATACCGCTTTCGCCAGGGCATTAACCCCCGTTAAAAGATGCGGCGCTACATACGCGGAAATACCAATAATGCCAGTCTTTAACCCTTCATCTAATCCAAGCCAACGACAAAAGCTGTCCGCAATGTACGCCGACAAAATCGCCATCAGCACCGACATGAAATAATGAAAAAAAGTAATCCGTGTACCAGACATATACATTTGCGTTGCGGCGGCCAATAACGACAACAAACACAGCTGCCCCCATTGGCGAATAAAAACAATCAGTTCTTCCATCAGTCTTCACTCCTCGGGTTTAAGTCGGAATAAGCTGGCTCTGCAAATTTAATATGCAGTGCAGCAGGTAAATACTCGTTAATTTCCAGCATGTCCTGCTGCATCGGAACCACTTCATTGTTGTAATAAGCCCGGGTTATTTTATCCAGGTCACCAAAGCCCGGACTATCACCCGATGTTTGCCCGCTTAACGCTTCCTGGGCGCGGTGCATACTCAACATATCGTTTAGCGTCATCTTCTTAATGCGCTCAAATTCATCCTTGGTAGAAATATCACCCACCGGAATAATCTTGATTGCCTTTTCGGCATCAGCCTTACCACTGCGGTTATTAATAAATAGACTGCGAAAGTTACCCACACCGCGAGAATCTTTGATCGCTTTTTTCAACTCGTCTTCATCATCGGTAGACAAATTAGGGTCGGCCATCGAGAAGATAAATCCCATATGTGCGCCGTTCTTGTAATACTTACGACGGAACAGGGTGGCATCTTCGTTTAAAAGAGCAGACTGAATACCGCCATAATATTGGGGGATTCCATAAATACCCTGGTTAGGGTCGTATTCTTTTAGGTGAATAACTTCGCCTTTTTTAAACCGCAGCACCTTGCCATTACTTAGGCGCTGGGCATAAACACCAGGTGTTGAGGTATAGCGCATCGATAACGCAGGTAAATGCCTTAGCTTAATCACATGACCGAACGTATTTTTAATAACCTGAAAATACGCATTCGCCGCCCAACAATAATCAAACGCAAACTTCTTAAAGGTGCGCTGGCTCAACACCGTATTAGGCTTAAACCATTTCAAAATCATATTGCGTTTAAAATATAAAATAGGACCATGCTGGGCATTAACGCGCAGCAACTTAACCAGTCCAGACAAACTCACAGGCGGCGAATATAACCCGTCCATATCCGCGTAAAGGCCAATATACTCAGTCATGTGATTATCTAAACACGGCTCAGGGTCGCCAAAGCTAAAGGTATCGATGGATTTGTCTTTCATCGGTTCTGTGGTCGTACTCTTAGTTGAATTCATTATGCGGCATCTAATCCTATTGACGTTCTGGTGCTCGAGCTGTCACCAGATAATGGTTCGTAAATCATGGCGTGCATGATTGCCCAGGCAATATCTGCATGGCCTGTTGCTGCAGTGCGATTGGTAGCGTAACTAATCTGGTCACCAACTACCTTTTTGCGAATATTAATAAAGCTGCTGGCAACCATCACCGAATTCTCATCGAACTCAAAACGCTTCTTACCAATGACATTAAGCGCCTTAATCACCATCTTGTTTTTGTTGTGCGGGTTGTAATGAATCGGCATCGCCAGCGGGAAGAACTTTTGTATTAACTCAAACACACCCAAGCCATGCCGGTGGTATCAACACCGATATGCACAACATGGTATTTAAGCGTGAGCTCTTTAATTTCACTGGCCATGGTTTCAAAATCGTTACCACTGAGATTCAGTGATTCCAACAAACGGAACTTATCATCAGGGCCAAGCGGTAAACTCAAGACCACGACCGAAGCAATATCTCGCGTTCGCGCAGGGTCAAAACCAATAACAACCGGCTTCATGGCATAAGGGCGTGGCCAACTCGGGTCAAAGTCAGTCCATTTTTTACTATTACCAACACAGGCCATCAGTTGTTTAAGGCTAAACGCACTGTGGGCATCATCAATAAACTTGCACATAAAGAGGTTGTTAAACTCTTCGGTAGAATATTCATTTTCCAAAATACTAATATCAATGCGGTCAAAGCCTTGTTTCACCACATCATAAACATTGAGCTTTTGACGCCAAATGCCATCTTCACAAAGCCGACCATCCTTTAAGGTCTTATGGCTAACATCAATAGCAAACTCGGGATCATTACAGGCTTTGGTTTTTCGGTACCAGCGACCATTCCACAAATCATAAGCTTCATGACTGGTCACCGACGGCGTACTAAAATAGGTAATTCGAAAATCTTTATGGGTCGCCATTGCCTGGGCAAGACTGCGTAATTCTTTAAACTTCGGGATCCAAAACACTTCATCAATATACAAATCACCAGACGCCGATTGTGCAGTACGGGCATTGGTTGATTTGAAATACAGTGTTGTCGTCTTGCCCTTGTTACGCATAGTCAGTGGTGAGCCGCTTAGCTCAATACCAAACTGTTCACGACATAAGGCAATAATATTGGCCTTGAATATCTCAACCTGGTCCCGTGATGCTGAAATGAAAATCTTATTACGGCCATTAACAATCGCATCATAAAATGCTTCAAACGCAAAATAGAAAGTCGCGCCAATCTGACGCGGCTTTAATATGAACCGGCTACGGTAATCTTGATGTTCAAACCAATGTAATTGGTGCGGGTAGAGCAGGTTGTCTTTGAGTGTATCGAGCATTTCCTTGGTGATACTAGACACATCATTCTTAATCTTCTTTTGACATTTCTTACTTTTACTGGTTCGCTCGCCTGTTTGTTCATGTTGGGGCGCAGCAGCTGCAGGTGCATTACCGTATTTCTTCGTGATACCGGCACTGGGCAAGCGAGACTGATTTAACGCACATTGTTGTTTGGTCAGAAAATCCAGTTCTTTATAGTCCGCTTCACTTTTAACGTCACGATCTGCCAATAACACAATACGCCGTGCAATAGCCGTCTCGGCATTAAGTGACGGGCACAGTTCATTCCAGCTGCCATCATCCGCCCAACGTCGTAAAGAACGGGCACTTGGCATACCGTCAATTTCTGAAATCTCATCAAACGTCAGCCCACCAAAAACATAATGGTCACGCGCCGTTTTAATCATTTCGGGTGTATATCGGGGAGTCCTCGGTTTCATAACTGGCCTGTTGGTAAGAACAAGCGCCAAGTTTATAACCCTAAAACAGGTAATTCTTTAACAAGATTTCCGTGTTATTCCGCTTTCGCCAAGATCGGAATTTAGCGGATTTAATGTGATGGATTAAGGCCTGTTCAGAGGGCAAAATTGCTCTCACTTAGATTTACTTTGACATTAAACAGGAAACTACATGGCTCAATTACGCACTATTCCACTTGCCATTGCCGCCATGGGGTTAACGGTAGATGGTCGCGAAATATCAGAGAAAGATATCGACGATATTGTTGCTACTTACAAGTATAAAAAGTACGGCGCTCGTATCAATTTAGACCACGAGTTTAATTGGTCAGGTTGGGCAGCGAAGAACCTTAGCAACATCGATATTAAAGGTGGAATGTTAGGTGATGTGATTGAACTGAGCACGGCTAAAAATGAAGACGGTATTAAAGTGTTATACGCCGTGCTATCGCCGAACGCATCATTTGTGCAGTTGAACCAAGCTGACCAAGCCGTCTATTTCAGTATCGAAATAGACCGTGATTTTATGAAGTCAGGGAAAACCTATTTAACGGGGCTTGCCGTGACGGATTATCCCGCCAGTACCTACACCGACCGTATTCACTTTAGTCAGCAAGACAAAGACAACACTAATCATACACCTCCAGATACTGACCTATTAAAGGTGTCATTAGGGTTAGAAGAAACGGCCAAACCCACCAAGAGCCTGTTTAAAAAACTCTTTAATTTTAATAAGGATGATGACGACATGACCCGCGAAGAACTTGCAGCCGCAATGACCGACGCGCTCGGTGAACCATTGCTTAAATTTAGCCAAGCGCTCGAAGCCAATACCCAAGCAACGCAAGACTTACTGGCTAAGCAAAATACGACCACAGCACCGACAGATGATGTGAATACCGATACTCAGGAAGATGCCAGTAGTGATAAACCGACGGCTGATTTTTCTGCGATTGATGGCAAAGTTAATGGCTTGGCTGAGCAAATTGCCGCGCTGACTAAAACCGTAAACGATGCAATCAAAGACCCTGCATCAACAACCACTGGTGGTGAAGAAGAACACCTTGGTGAAAATGCCAAATACCACAACCTTTTTTAGCAATAGGAACCAAATTAATGAAGCTTAAAACAACACAAGTTTTTGCCGCGGTTGTGTCTGCATTGGCTGTCAATTACGGGGTTGCCTCCGTATCAGAACAGTTCAGTGTCGAGCCGTCGATTGAGCAAACGCTGTATGACCAGGTATATCAAAGTGCAGAGTTCTTACAGCGCATTGATACGCAAATGGTCGATGATTTAGTCGGCAGTTCAATTACGGCGGGTATTAGTGGCGGTGTCACTGGTCGTGCTGGCGTTGAAACGGATGAAACTAAAAGTCGTAGCACCAAAGACCCACTGGGTTTAACTGATCGTGAATATCGTTGTTATGCGGTTGAATGCGATACCCACATTACGTGGCAACGCATGGATATGTGGGCCAAGTTCCCAGACTTCCACAGCCGTTTTCGCGCCCATGTTCGTCAAGCCATTGCACTGGATATCATCAAGATTGGCTGGAACGGTACCAGTGCCGCCAAAGTAACGGATATCGCCACGTACCCAATGATGGAAGATGTGAACATTGGTTGGTTCCAGCTGGTGCGCCGTGACAATCCTGCCAATGTGTTTGCCGATGGTGAACAAAAAAACGGTGAAATTCGTATTGGCGCAGGCGGTGATTATGAAAACCTTGATCAAGCCGTGCATGATTTACTGCAGGCTATCCCAGCCCATAAGCGTATTGGTTTAGTTACCATTATTGGTGATGAGCTGTTAGCCAAAGAAAAGAACAAGCTTTATGCCAAACAAGCGCATACCCCCAGTGAAAAAGACAAGATCGAGCTAGAGCAGATCATTGAAACATTCGGTGGTTTGAAGGCGTATAAGGTCCCGTTCTTTGCTGACCGAGGCATCTTAATAACCTCGTTCGATAACCTTTGTCATTACGTGCAATCAGGTTCAACGCGCACCTCGATTGAAAATAATGCCAAGAAGAAACGTGTCGAAGATTACCAATCACGTAACGATTGTTACTACATTAATGACTTGGAAAAGATCGCCTTCTTTGAAGCTAGCAGCATAAAGCTAGATAAGGTCAAAGACCCAGCCGTTGATGCCGGTGACTTTGATGCGGATAACCCTGCGCATTGGGTTTGGTCTTAGTCGGTTTTAAATCAGTAATTTGAATAAGCAGAATTGAATGAAGCACTGGCTTATCACGGTAAGCCAGTTATTTACCAAACAGAGAGTTTTTTGAAATGAGCATAGTCAAACGAAATCAGCGTAAAACCCATGCCTCTATTATCGGTGTGGACTGGGCAAGTGGTCCAGATCTGTCTGCCTCAGTGACAGTCAAGCAGGGCAAGGTTGTCGAAACCGAATCAAGCCGCGCCGAAGGCATCATGGACGAGTTTGATTTCTTCAAAGCGGCAATGGATTCAGACCTTGCTCAACTTAAAAAGTTTCCACACATCGAAGACAAACTTGAATACAAAGCCAAGGCCATTGAGAACCATCAATACCTGGATTATTTACGCCGCTATCAAGCGCAAGGCACCAACCATCAAAACATGGTGCTGGCTTGGGTGGTGATTTGGCTTGTTGACCTTGGGCACTGGAAAACAGCCTTTGAATTCTTGCCTTTGTTAGTGACGCAAAACCAACGTTTACCAGGGCGCTTTAGTACCCAAGATTGGCCGACCTTTTTAATTGACCAGCTTTATGATGAAGGTGCTAAGCACCTAAGCCAAGGGCGTGATGCCGTGGAGCGTAGCCACGTTATTCAGCTATTTACTCAGTTTATCCATTTGCTCGATACGCACCAATGGCGGTTAACTGAATTGATTGGCGGCAAGCTATACGCCATGACTGCCAAGTTAGAGCACAGCGTATTTAACCTGGGCAATGCGTATACCTACGGAGTGAAAGCAACCGCGTTAAACGACAAAGCGGGCGTTAAAAAAATGGTCAGAGAAATAGCCAAGACCATTGGTAAAGATAACGACCTTTAGTTAATAGCATCAGTTGTAAAAAGAATTATAACAACTCTCGCGCCACCGGCTCGGCTGCGTTGGACTTATTCGCAGTAGTGAAATGGGCTCCTTATCGCAGTGGCTAGAGCCGACCTATTAGAAGTGAGTAAAAGATGAATTTAGCGGGTATGCCACTGGCACAAGTAAGCAATGAGAACGTCGCAAACAACGGCTTTTATCCTGAACTGGGCACTGCTGAATTTATCACTGATTACGCGATTGCAACGGAATACGCCAACAACAGCGAGCAGGTTAAACGAACATTAGTACTCGCCATACTCGATGTTAACCAGGCATTAGCAAAATACCGCTTACGTCATTGGCAACAGGTCGAACAATTACAAGAGGTGAGCCTTGAGGAAATTAATGGCGTAAATGCATTAACCCTTATGTACCAACGCGCCGTGTATTGCCGTGCTAAGGCTAAGTTGTTAATCAGTCGGCTAGGTGAAACGCACCGTGACCAACGGGCCGCGCAGCAAGTGATGGCCAGTGACAATCAAGAATACTGGTTAGCAGAAAGTGACACTGCCTTACGTCAAATGATGAAGGCAACAAATTCAGGTGTTGAATTGATATGAGCCAAAGCAAATTACAACGTTTAGTGCAGTACCTGGTATCGGCCACCTACAAGGGACGACATTTAGCCAGGGCTGGTGAGTTTGATAGCTGGATTGAAGGTGGACGTATTGAATACGCCAGTAAACGAATAAACGGAACAGGGTTGCTCGCCGCACGTTTTTATTACAGTGGTGTGATCAGCATTAATCCATGCAACGCCCCTGTTGAATTGATCGCAACTTATGTGAGTTTTTGGTTAATGACAAATGCAGAAAAAGACGACAGCCAAGATGTGGAATTTAGCCTGGATATTAATGATGACAACAGCGCTGACATCGAATTAACAATCGAGCGGTTCGCAGAAGATGTGATGCTTGTTGAAGACATGAACGGGCCGTTTGAATTGGAGTTTCAAGGCGAAACCAAACGTTTTGATTTTGGTGAACAGAGTCTTTGGATTGCAGCTGCATTTGAATTAGATGCTGAGTTTGTAACGGGGTAGAGCATGCTTAATCTTGGTATCCCCACTGATAATGCGTTAAAGCAATTAGATTTGTTAACGCTTGATGCCAATAAGCGCCGCCGTATTTTACGTGGTGCTGGTCGACAAGTGAGGCGAGATACCAAGGCCCGATTAAAAGGGCAGCAAAATTTATCCGGTACCTATTGGCAAGGCCGCGCAAACGGTAAAAAGACTCGCATGCTAAAGAAACTCGGTAAAGGCTTACAGGTTCACACCACAGCGAATAATGCGACGGTCACCTTTGGTGATCCGCATGCTGGGAAAATAGCCAGAGTGCATCAAGAAGGTATCGACGTAACGGTAAAAGCCAAAACCGCAACGGAGCTACAGCAGCAGAGAGGAACGCTTGATTATAGCGATCCTTCAACGCGTAAACAGGCCAAAGCACTGCGTAAAGAAGGCTATAAAATTAGGCAAAAGCGCGGTAAAGGCTGGAAGACACCAACGTTGAAATGGATGCAAGAAAATTTAACGATGGGACGGGCAGGCCTTATATTGCGCCTTATGCGTGAAAACGCCCCTAAATCAAGTTGGGAAATAAAAACACCCGCGCGTTCGTTCTTAGGCCAGAACGAAACTGAACAAACACAATTAAAAAACTACATGTTGGACGAGGCATTTCGCCTCCGCTAAAAGGGTAAATATATGGCACAAGGCAAGGTTTCCGTTACCTCGTTAAATACGGGTAGCGGTGCAACAAAAGAAGTTGAACGCGCCGTGTTGTTCATCGGTGTTGGCACACTCAACATTGGCAGCATTGTCGCGGTAAACGCGCAATCGGAATTTGATGAACTTATTTCTGCAGACGATTCAGCACTGAAAACACAACTGCAAGCATGGGTGCGTAATGGGGATGACCTCGTCTCTGGTTGGGCAATTCCGATTAACTCGGGCGATGATGTGTTTGGCTTAATCGATAACGCCATGGACCAAAACATCAGTCCCGAAATTATCGTGATAACAACGGCCATCACAGGTAAATCACAGATTGAAGCCTTTCAGAATAAGGCATTAGAGATACTTGCCAAGCACGCTCGCCGTGTGCGTTTTCTTGTTGCAGCGCCAGGGCTCGTATCTGGGCAAACGTGGTCTGAACATCTTAGCGCATTAACGCCGTTAACCGATGGTGTTGTTGCCGACCGTGTTGCAGTTGTGCCAGGGCTTTATGGTGATGAACTTGGCGCAGTAACAGGTCGATTGTGTAAACGCAGTGTGACCATCGCCGACAGTCCAATGCGGGTGCAAACTGGCGCTATGTCATTACAACCAACACCGATTGATAACAATGGCCAGCCTATTACCAACGCCGTGACTGCAGCGCTCGATGCCGTTCGTTTTAGTTGTGTACAGTTTTATCCTGACTTTGATGGTATCTACTTTGGTGACGTCAATATGCTTGATGCCGAAGGCGGTGACTATCAGCAAATTGAAGCCGGTCGTATCGTCGATAAAGCCGCACGTCAGGTTCGTATTATTGCTATCTATCAAATTAAGAATCGCCGTTTAAATAATTCACCAACGGGGATCAGCTTTGGTAAACGTGTTTTAGGCAAACCACTGCGCGCAATGGCGAAAAGTATCAACATAGGCGCAGACAAATTCCCTGGTGAAATACGCGAGCCGAAAGATGACTCAATCAGTTTAACCTTCATGAACGAACGTCAATTACGGGTGTTGCTCAAAGTGCAGCCAATTGACTCTCCGAGTGAAATTCTTGTCGGCATCATGCTAGATAAGGCCGAATAAGGAGCAAAACATGTCAGTAAAAGCATTGGGCGGTAAAGACTTTGATATTTTCATTGGTGACAAAATGGTGCATGTCATCGAAGCCAGCGTAAAAATCACCGATGGCCGCAAAGCAAAAAAAGTACGTGGTATTACCAAAGGTTATATCGATGGTCCGGTTGACGCCGAAGTCACGATTAAATTAGACCATGAAAACTTTCTTATTCTGCAGGATGTAGCGAAAACGGCGGGCAGCTGGAAAGGCATCGAACCTTTTGATATTTCGTTCTTAGCGGAAGTTGCCGCCGGCACTAAGAATATTGAAGCCTTTGGTGTACTGCCGCAGTTAGATGAGATCTTAAATATCAAAGCGGAAGGCGGTGAAGAAGATACCACCACGATCAAAGGTCCGGTGACGTCGACTGATTTTATCAAAATTAACGGCATTCCTTATCTTACTGCAGAAGAAGTGAGAGACCTGTAATGGCAGCAATTAAAAACCTCACTGCAAGTACGTTGCTTAAGGCTATGCAAGCCAAACACTACAAAGTATTTGAAGGTGAATTAAACCTTAACCTTATTGGCGTTCGCAACAGTGATACCAAAGCAAACAGTTTTAACGACGTGCTTTGCGTTTTGTATCAGCAAGACGGTAAATGGCAGCTTGTCAGTTTTAAATGTACCACGGACGCAGGTACTTATTACCGTGAGAACCCGTGCAATCTGGATGGCACTGCAGTACTTGCCGCCATGCAGCACCGCAGTTTATGGACATTTGGTTATCACCAGGGAAAATACCCTGCGTTAGTGCAGCATAAACCCGTCACTGTTTATAGAGACAACAACAATGATAATAAACTCGATTGTGAGAGTCATTTACAACGTGGTTATTTCGGTATTAATTGCCATCGAGCGAGTGCAAATCATGAGTCAAAGCAAGTCGACAAGTGGTCTGCAGGTTGCCAGGTATTAGCTAACCCGAATGATTTTAATAAGCTGATGGCCCTTTGCCATCAAAGCAGTCAGCAATGGGGCAGTACTTTTACGTACACCTTATTAAACCAAATAGAATTAAACCAAGCTGATTTAAACCCAAATAAAGAGTGAGAATGACCATGGCGTTAGAGCAAAAGATCATCCTAGAAGTGAATGACATTGAACTGAGTTTCAATGTAAACGTAACGGCTTACAACAAGTTTTTAAACCAAAGTAACCAGGTTAATAAAATTCAGCCCGCGACCAACTTCTTAATGACGGTGGTTGATAACGAGTGCAAATCAACATTGAAAGAAATGTTAGCTCTCCCGGGTGCAGCGCTGCATTTAGTCGGCAGTGTGGTTGAAGAGTATCAACCGGAATTTAACATTACCGTAAAAAAATAGAACAGCGAGCAAAAGAGATAAGCAGAAACCGTTTAAATCAGTTGCTCGCCTATCAGCAAAAATGGCTACCACACAGCGCAGCCACTGAAGATAGTTTAGCCCAGGCACTGTTTTTGGAAAACGATAATCAAGAAAAGCAGCAAATCGCCATCAACAATGGTATTTGCATGGCGTTAGATAGTGGTTAAGTCACTGGTGAGGGGAACGAATGAGCGCATTAAGCAAGTTGGAAAAACTCATGTACACCATTGGCGTTGTTGATAAAGCAACAGGGCCAGTGAATAAGATCATGGACAAGATAAACCAACTTAGCGCCCAAACGGCCAGTGCTCAAAACCAAATGATGAGCGGTTTTATGGGGACTGCAGGCGGTGCTATTGCGCTGGTCAGCAGTTTGTCACCGGCTATTGATCATGTTGCTGCGCTTGGTGAAGTACAAACACTGGGCGTGGCCAACGAAGATTTAACCAAATTAACTAAAACCGCGTTTGAATTTACCACGCAATTTGGCGGTAACTCAGCAGAGTTCGTGCGCAGTGCTTACGATATTCAGTCTGCCATATCCGGGCTAACCGGTGATGAACTTGCCTCCTTTACCAAGGCATCCAATGTATTAGCGGTTGCCACGAAAGCGGACGCCAGCACAATCACCAGTTACATGGGCACCATGTATGGCATCTTTGAAAAAACCGCCAATAAAATGGGCAAGTCCGACTGGGTGAATCAGATTGCAGGGCAAACAGCGAAAGCGGTGCAAATGTATAAAACTACCGGCGCAGAAATGGAGTCGGCTTTTAGTTCATTAGGCGCAAAAGCGACGAATCGAGGTATCGATGCCGCAGAACAATTTGCGGTGCTGGGCGAACTGCAGCTGGTATTAAGTGGTTCTGAAGCCGGCACTAAATATGCGTCATTCATTGACGGTATTGGTAAAGCGCAGAAAAAACTAGGCATAGAACTCACCAATAGCCAGGGTGATATGCTGAGTATGGATATCGTGCTTGAACGTATTAACCAAAGGTTAACTGGGGTTGGTAGTGTCGCCAGAGGTGATATTTTAAATGCAGCATTTGGTTCAACTGAAGCGGCGGGTGTTGTCGATATATTAAGTACAAAAACCGCCAAACTAAAACATAATATTAGCGAGTTGACCAATGTCACAGATGCATCCAAGGCCAGTGAAATGGCGAATATTATTGCCAGTCCCTGGGATAGATTTAGCGGTTCATTAAATGGCGCAGCAACGGCGATGGGTCAAGCGGTGTTACCGATTATTGAACCGGTTGTCGATATGTTGGTTGCCATGTTAGGTGGCGTGATATGGCTAACACAAGAATTCCCAACATTAACGGGGGTTCTTGGCGCTGCCGCTGTTGGTGTTATTGGCTTAATGATGGCGTTTAGCGCCATGAACATGATAATCGGTATCTATCGCTTTGCATTGATTGGGCTGAGCGTCGTTACTAATGGCGCTGCTATCTCAACAAAGTTATGGCAAATGGGGTTAGTTGCACTGCGGGTGATGGGGTTCTTGGGCAACATTGCTGCAATGGGGGCTTATCTTACTGCTATCGCGCTTTATCGTGGCGCTATGTTAGCGGCGCAGGGCGTGACGTGGTTATTTAATACGGCATTACTTGCCAATCCGATTGGACTAGTTATCGCTGGGGTTGTGGCGTTAGTGGCTGCCGTTGCGGGACTTATCTTTTATTGGGATGCCATTGTTGCGGCCTTTAAAGACTCAACTTGGGGCCAAGGTTTAATCAAGATATTTGATGGCGTCATGTTGGTATTCACAGCCCTGATTGACAATGTGAAATGGGTGCTTGAAGCACTGGGTTTAATTGATGGTAAAGACATGACTATGAAGGCTGAGGTCGAAGAAATAACTAAAACAGCAGTCCCAATACCAGCAGACTTAAACGCGGGCCAGTTAACTAACCGCGATATTAGTCATGTTACAGCGACCTTGCCTGTAGCCGCAAACCAAGCGTTTAATACTGGAACGTATACTAATGTAAGTCAGGTTCAAAGTGGCGCTTCAACCACAGGAAGCCAAGCGTTTAATGAGTTAACTGCGCATAGTGCTCGTATCCAACAATATCAAGAAAATAACCACCAGTTGGCTAAGGTAAGTAGTCCGCGTATACAGCGAACCCAGTACTTTCAGCAAAGCAAACAACACACCAATAACAACAGTAATAGCAGCGCCGATAACAGCAAGCGCGTTTATATCGATAACGTGGTGATGAAAAGCGACAACCTTGACCATGATTTTGAACAGTTAATGGAGTTAGCCGGCTAATGATAAATATGCATGTTGATTTAAACATTGTCGATGGGGATTTTGTGTTTAATTCCTCGCTCAGTGCTGGCAAATTATCTGCGGCCAAAGTGATTGGCCAAGATGTGAAGCACCGCATTATCGAAAGTGGTTTGTTAGTGAAGTTAGTGAAGCAGCGTAACGTCAATGGTATTGCGCCAGTGCTGACAGATTTAGAACTCGAAGTCGAACAAGACGACAGACTCAAGCCTGGCACAATCTTGATTAGCTATAACAGTGATAAAACCTTATCGATTGAAGCACAAACCAAGCAATACGGTTTAATGAAATGGGCGGGGGCATAACATGGTACCTGATTTTAAAAAGATGATGGCTGATGCTGGGTTACCAGTGAATGAGAAGGTTGCAAAGCAGCAATGGGAGCAGGTATTAAGCGAGCAGCAAATCATTGTTGAGAATGGCAGTCCGTTTAGCCCGTTTTGGCGCACAGTTAAAGCTTTAATTACCTTACCTGTCGTTGGTTTACTTGATTGGATTGCCCGTATATTGATGCCTGATTTATTTATCATGACGGCTAGTCGCAGTGCGTTAATCGGGCTTCATGGCCCGAGTCGTAATGTCTTTGTTGTGGATGCGATTAAGGCTAAAGGCATGCTGACATTAACGCGCACTAATAACGATGGTGTATTGAGTATACCTGCAGGTGCCTTAGTAGAAAGTGACAGTATTGGCGGCACTGTATATCAGTTACGTACGCTTAGCGCTGTGGTATTTAAAGAAGGTGAATCAGTCATTGAAGTGTTGGCTCAAGCAGTTGGTACTGGGCAGGCGTATAACTTACCGGTAGGCAGTTATTACCGCTTAGTTAATCCAATTGAGGGCGTGAGCGTTCGTAATGAAAAAGACTGGCTGCTTATCCCTGGTGCTAACGAAGAAAGTACAGAAGCATATCGAAACAGAATAAGAAACGTATTCGGCACCGCCGCTAAATGGCATATCAATACTGTGTACAAATCGATAATCAGCGACTTCGCCATTCCGGTCGATAATATTGAAATTGTAAACCAAGCGCCACGTGGACCAGGTACCGCTAATGCGTATATTTACCTCAATGTCGGGCAGGTTTCGACTGGTTTATTAAAAGTAATAAATCAGCATATCAGTGATGATGGCCATCATGGCCACGGTGATGATTTTAAAGTATATGCAATGCCGACACATGAGCAGGTAATAACGGCTACGTATTCATTACATGCAAATAGCATCGATATTGGCGCGGATATAAAAACCTTTGTCCAGGCGGCGTTTCGATTAAATGATGCGTATCAACCGACACGAACGCAGCCAAATTCGTTATTTAGCATGAGCCAGTTACAAGCGCAGTTACATAACCAATTCCCTGCGCTGCGCAGTATCGATTTTGATTGTGGTGATATTAAAACGGGTTTATGGCTACCGGCACTTACGCACTTGGTTGTGCAACATGGATAGATTTCAGCAAAGCGCTCCGCCATCACAACCAGAGATTGCTACCTGGTTAAACAAGGGCCATGCCGAGCAGTTAATGAAAGCCGCGCAGCAATATTGGCACAATACCAAAGACTGGGTGATGTGGGCGGTTGCACAAAAAGATGAGCAGCAAAGTGCTGAGCCATTTTTAGGTTTGTTAGCCTGGGAACGTTTGACTGAAAGACTGGCAAACGAGCCGACTGAGTTTTTTAGAAAACGGGTCCAGCATGCACTGGTTAATACAATCGATGCGGGTGAGATAGCAACTATTGCAGATATCTTCAATCGTCTTGGTATCGATGTCATCAAAGTAACAGAGCGTATTGAAAACCGCGATTGGGACATTATTGCAATCGACTTTAGCAGTCATACTGTCTCGAAATACGGCGAACTGATGCCCGAATTAATCCAGCTTTATGGACGCGCCTGCAGGCGTTATGAATTTACGGTACACAGTTTTGCTGATTGTGGCTTAGCACCAAGTTGGATTGATGTGCAATACCATGTACAAAAAGTGCCGTTAATGCCACTGAATATGTCGGTTGAGCATCCACTGACACTGCAGCCAGTTTATGGATTTTTGAGTAAAGAAAGCAGCATTAGTACTGCAACGGAGTAAGTTTCTATGTCTGAACAACAGGTAACCGGCATTCTTACTAATGCTGGTAAACAACATATTACCCAGTGTGCGCTAGCAAACACGGGACTCGATGTAACAACACTGGTGTTGGCTAATATCCCTAATTTAAGTGATAGCGCAGCGCGCGACCCTAATATGGCGCTCCCAACACAAACACAAATTGCCTATCAAACGGATGAATTACTCGACGGTTTCATTGATGAGCATACCGTGGCATGGGCGTGTGTGTTAGACCAGGACGTTGGTGATTTTGATTACAACTGGATTGGCTTAGTGACCAGTACCGGTATTTTGTTAGCACTGGATTATTTACCTCTGCAGCGTAAGCGTCAGGGCGTGAACAACGTACACAACCGCAGTTTTGTATTGAGGTTTGCCGCAGCCAAAGCCCTTGCCCGCATCGATATTAAAGCCAGTAGCTGGATGTTTGATTACAGCCCACGCCTAGACAGTATGCAGTTGGCGATTGTCGCTAATGCTACGGCGCAAATAGATAACATGACGCGCCATTTAGGCTTAAAAGACGTAGTAACCAGCTTACAAAATACTATCGAACTGCAGCAAGTTCACATCGGCACTTTAGAGCAAGCAGGGCAAACACTGCAGCGTACACAATCAGCAATGATAAGGCAGCGCCAGGAACAAGATGGTGAGATACAAACTTCACTTGCCAAAATGGCAACCGCACAAATCAGTACTATGTACCGACAGGTAAAGCATATTACATCAGCTAATAACGAATAAAAGGGAACAGAGCATGACAATAGAACAGAACATTGCAGAACTCGTGCAAGCCAGCAATAACCTCACGGGTGTTGTTGATGGGAAAATGAAAGATATTGATAAGCAGGTCGCCGATAAAAAGGTGCTCATAGACCAGTACCTAAGTAATGTTGTCAGTAATATCAACGGGGTTGACGTACATAAGCAAGGACGAGTTAAAACCTATTTTATTCAAGGTAACTTAAGTAATGGTGGGTATACAAAAGATGGGGGACCTGATGATTTATTTCCTGTTTGTGCAGCCCCTAAATCTCCCACTTATCTAAATTTAATTGAATTTATCGCTTCTTCCGCTGGTTTTGGGGACGGTGGTGATATGTTTCGTGTTGAATTCATGATAACGCACCGCGGTATGGCTGCTAATACAGGCTATACAAACCATCTGATTTTCACTGGAACAAGCTCATCAGATTCGGTCGCGGGTTTGTTAGAATTAAAAAAAATAGCAAAAAATGGCGAATTAAGTTTGTTTATCTCTGAACCGAGTGGGGACACAGAAGTTGCATTGACCCGTGATTTAGAAGGGACAGCACTGCCAGTATCATTCAGAAGCATTGGTCAAGGCCGTGATAATGGCATTGCTCGCGTTACGTTAAAAGTTGATACACGGCACCACTGTGGTGCGGCTCGTTCTTTTGGGGCTAACGTCATGTATACATCCGATAAAGGGCGCCCATCAGTGGCTCGTGTTACTCAAATTAAACCAACTTGGGAAGAATAAATTATGCAGGAAAACAATACGAACAGTGAGCTTGGTTACCTCGATGCAGAAATGGCAAATGAGACGAAGTGGTCCACAGTACGTGTAATACGTGATGCTAAATTAAAGGCAACGGATTGGTTAGTCATCAAGTACATGGGAAGTGGAGAATCATTACCGGATGCTTGGAAGCAATATCGTTCGACATTACGTGATATTCCGCAATCTGGTGTTGAGCCTGACGCTATCGTTTGGCCACAGAAACCCGCTATTAGCTAATGCGCAGTATTAGCCTTACGTTTCACCAAACCGCGACCCTTTGCACAACTGCAGAGGGCGCAGTCTTGCTGGCAACTGCCATCAAAGATGAAAGCCGCCAGTTCAGACCAACGGCTTTTAATGCCCTGGTCTTGTGGGTGAGCTGTGATACGCCAAACGATTTAGCCAAGCAATTAGCGCCGATTAATGACTATTGTCCGTTAACCAGCTTCGTTGAATGCGGTCGTTATGCATCGAGTCTAGCAACATTAGATGCAGATAAACTCACTCGCCCTCAAGGTAGTGAACAATCCCTTGAGTGGACGGTATTGAATGATAAGCGGTATATACCCGCGCTTAAGCGGCAATATCATGCGACATCATTAGCACTGGTTAAAACCCAAGGGCAAGCGCTTATTAGCGATATTGGTAGCGCCCTCGCAGAATGTAAGCAGTTAAAGGGTCTGCGTGATGTGCGTTTAACGGCAACTGAATTTAACCCAGTTAACACCGGCTTAAATTGCACTAGCATCAGTGCTAATTCAGCCAAAGGTTTAGCTGATAAGTTACAAGGCCTTGGTGATGATAAAGCGTATTGGGCGTTTTGTGCGTTTGTAGGCAGTAGCCACGAACTTGAACCTATTAAGGACGTGTTTTTATGATAGCGCTCGATGGTTGGCAAGTACCAGGTTATGAAACCAAAATAAAATGCAGTTTCAAATTAGCTGGCGAAGATTTAAGTGGTTACGGCTCCTTAACCCTATCATCGGATAATGGGGTTAAACCTGCCGTATTATCGGTGACAACCAAGATACCTTTTAAAGATAAGGCTGAGTTAGCCAAGCTGATTTCTAAGGCTAAAGAGCTCGACGAACACGGCGCTAGAATTATCCGCACCGTGAATTGTGATGTAGCAGAATCATTCAAAGTCCGTAAAACCAAGTTTGATGGTGAAATGAGTGCGACTGAAGATGAAGAAGTGAAATCTTGGGTTGTCAGTTTTAATTTACTCGAAGTCATGAGCAAGTCAGAGCGCGAACAACTGCAGCTAGATGGTGAAGCCAGTAACAACACAACACCGCAAAGTACTGATGGCCATAATTCACTGCAACAGCAATTTGAAAATGTAGAGGGCCCTTAACTTAGGGGATGGATAAAGATATGAATAAACCCGATTCAGCACGACTCACCACCGTACTCATCATTGGTGGTAAGCCCGTCACGAATATAATAACCAACAGCGTACAGCTGGATTTATTTAGTCCTGGTCGCGCGAGCTTCGTTGTTACTTGTGAGTATGAACCCAAAGGTATCGTGGAATTACACCTTGGTTATCGGGTCGATAAACTGCAGCCTTATTTCATGGGTGTTATTGAATCTAAATATCAATCATCCGGTCGTTGGTATCTGACTTGTCGTGAATTACTCGGTGCATTATCACTGCCAGCTAACATGGCCATTCGTTTTGCGACGATGAAAGATGTACTTGAACAGCTTGCGGCCACCGGTCTTCATTTTATTTATCCCGATGTAGATTATATCAATCAGCCCGTTCCTTGTTTTTATCATCAAGGCGATGGTATATCGGTATTGCGTCAGTTGGGGAAGATATACCAGGTACCGGATTATATTTTTCAGCAACGCCCCGATGGCAAAATCTACGTAGGCAGCTGGCATGATTCAGGCTGGGCCAAGTCGGTCATCACTGATTTTTCAGAACACCCAATTAAACCCATCAGCTCGAGTAAAGGTGAGCTAATTGCTATCCCTAAGTTACGTCCAGGACTAAAACTTAATGGCCGTTATCTTAGTGAAGTGACATTAACAGGAAATAAGCAGGTTATCAGATGGTCAAAAACGCTATACGCCGCTTAGTATTACGTTACTTTCCTGAATTAGGACAGCGTAAACACTTACCGCAATTGGCTCGAATAGAGAAGATTTATGATATGCCGGTTAATGGCGCCAGTGTCAGCAGTGCATTTCGCGCCTATAAAGCGGCGGATATTCAATTGTTAGATGCGGTAACAGGCAAACCCTTAGCCGTTCCTGTCTTTGAACAAGTGAGTATTGCATCAGGGCAGGGGCATGAACATGGTCTATTCGTTGAACCAACACTAGGCATGCAGTGCTTAATTCAATACATTGATGGCCTTGATTCATTGCCGGTTATTACGTCGCTTTTACCCTGGCATACTTTGGTACCCGATCATCGTTCAACCGATGTAAGCCTGCAGCAATCACACCGTAGTAAATTAGTTGGCACTAATGGCGATTGGCAGCTGCAGACAGATGGTGAAATAAAACAGGCCAGTCAGAAATCGATTGTTGAAGCCCAAACCAGCGAACAGAGTTACTTTGAGCGCAGCACCAAGGTTGCTACGCTAAATGAAATTATGGGCGCGTTGAAAATACTTGTTGGTGAAAAGGCGATTATTACCTCGTTGGATAACCTGCTTTTAGGCAGTAACAAAGAAGTTAAAATACAAAGCGCAGAAGACATGCATCTCGACAGTGCAAAATCACTGATCATTAAAGCCAAGAATATAACCGAAGATGCAGGCACGATTAAGCTTAATGGCGGCTGTGGTGTTATTACCTGTGCGAGTATTTGTCCATTCACTGGTAAGCCACATGTCGATGGCTCCACAACCGTTTTTGCAGGGAAATAATATGGCATCAAGTAAGAATGAACTTAAACAGTTTATAATCGAAGAATTTAAAGCACTAGGTTTTGTTACAGAGGGAGAATTCGCTATGGCTGAAAAATTAGCAACGGCCATTGCAAATGCTACAGTAAGAGAGCGAGTGAAGAATGCAAGCGTAACAATCACGTCGGGAAGCTCTGTTGGTATTTATAAAGTTGATTAAATAGCGGCCAACTGGTGACTATAACATAATGCATGCGGCTATATGCAAAGAAAGGATAATTCAAGAATTCACTCCCCATTAGCTAAAAAATAGGTAAGTATTTATAAATAAAAAGACCTCAATGAGGTCTTTTTATTAGCTTATTAACGTACATGTGGTCGACATGTGGTCACTTGTAAATAATAAGTCATTATATTCAAGTACTTGAATGTAGTATAAAAACACCTTCGGGTGGCTTTTTTATTTGTGCATTTTATACCTTCTGAGTCTATATTTTTAATATGAGGTCGAAAAATTAATGTTTTTATTTACGTTCAAATTGCGCCTCAAGATTTACTTTGTATTCTTTAGGAGTGTTAATAATGGAAATGTCACGGCCTCATGATGGAATAATTGTTTTGCAGATAGCTAACGATCTCGACACCGAGCACGTAGTTAGTATTCAGCCGAAATTAGAAGCCTTAGTTGATGAGTATGCTGAAAATATTATTTTAGATTTTTCAAAAGTCCACTTTATTGACTCAACCGGTATTGGCGCAATTGTTTTTTTATTTAAAAGATTGACCTCACAACGCCGAACTCTTTCTCTACTTAAAGTTTCAGGTCAACCTTACAAATTGATGACGATGTTACGTGTAGAAAACGCAATTCCTTTTATTGAAAACATAACTGAATGTGACGCAAGTCGCTCGGCATAAGTACAAGGCCGTAAGGTATTAAATGAATAAATTAATGCTATGGGTAGCTATATGCGTTTCTTTTTCTGCTTGTACAAATTGGCCACAAGAAGGCTATTTTGAAAATACGATTACAGATACAGAGGTACGAGTTGAATTTAAACAACATTATTCGTATTTGAATTTGCACTTTGCAGTAGCGAACCTGCGGGGTGCCAAAAAATGTACACCAGCCTATGTTAAAGTGGTCGAAAATATTAATAGTCGAGTTGAAAAAGTAATTGCCGTAGAAGACCCGCGAGATATAAAAATTGAAATGGCTATTTTAGAACGCCATATAACGGATTTAGTTGTTAATCTTAATCGAGTTAGTGCTAGTACTAATTGCGCACAACCGCCACGTTTATTTACCTCGAACTTTGTTCATCCTTTAACTTACCAACTCGACCTCTTGTTGTACTGTGCCCCACAATTTGAAGTAGATAGCGCTGTTTTAACTGAGCTATATAAAGTGTGCCTTCGTCAGGTTAGCCTTTTATTACTAGATAACCCTGATGTTGTGATTGAATATACTAAATATAAGTTGTTTGAAAGTAGGGGAAAACCAATAGCTGAGGATCCAAACATAAATTACAATCAAGGCATCGTTTTTCATGATGTTAGTACGACTGTCGATGTAAATAATGAGTTTAAAGATACATTAAATAATCGTAACGATGAAGCTTATAATGACCTAATGCGTAAATATTTAATCTTTGAGCAAGTACCAAGTGTGAGTGTTCAACAACTATCTAAATTAGAATTTAATATAGAGGAAGAACATACTCCTGCACTCGTCCATGAAATTCAATCCTCCAGTGATGTTAACCATGAGCAAAAATATAATCCTGACGTTGAATATGCGACAAATTTAGATGATGTTGCATTATTTAATTTACGTACAGATACGATTCTAAATTATGTCTCAGATCTTACGGCGAATGAACAAAAAAATAATGTTATTTATGAAGACCTAAGGCTTGATGTTACACCACCAAAAGCTCCTGTAATATCAACACTTATGTGGCAATCAGAGAGTAATAAAAAGGTTAACCATAAGGTAAAAAATTGGCGTTTCTTACTGACTGAGGGTGAGCTGTTTAGTGATGCGGAATTGCCGAAAGGATTCGCTTTATGAAAATAGTATTATTTTGTTTTGCTTTATTATTCACATCCTCAATCGCTTTTGGTGAAAATAAATTCATTGATTCGGGTGATCAATTGTTTATTTTTATGCCTGGCGAGGAGGATTTTGAAAAACCATTTCAAGTCGACGCAAGTGGTTTTATCCAATTACCTGAAGTTGGGAAGGTACATGTAAAAGGTAAAACTTTAACTGTTGTATTAGAGGAGCTAAAGCAATCTCTTAGTGTCGTATTCCGAGATATATCAAAATTATATATTGAGTTTAGAGCTCGAGAAAAATTAATCACGGTGTTAGGTTATGTGAATGATCCTCGAGAAGTTGTATTACCAGAACTTGGTAACGTACAAATGGCATTGAATAAAGCGGGGGGAATGTTGGCTGGCGCACAGCTTGATAATATGCAACTGCAACGAGGCGCTGAAGTCATCATATTTAACTTCAAACGTTATTTAGAAACAGGAGATGATAATGAACTTCCAGCATTGAAATCTGGAGATATTATATTTGTCCCATCATCGCCATTGACCGGTAACGTGCAGATGACTTTTGATGCTAGGTCATTAAAACAGGGTGGGGACGCAAGTGATACTCAAAAAGCCGTGACTGTTTTCGGTGAGGTTAATGCACCTGGCACATTTTCCTATGTGCCGGATATGACAATTATTGAAAGTTTAATGAAAGCGAATGGTGTTACGCGTTATGCGAATGTTGGTAAAATTAGAGTCATGGGGAGTAAGGCTCCACAAACGTTTGATTTAAAATTATATCTTGATACAGGCGATATGTCTAAGTTACCTAAGATAAACCCTGGTACGACTATTTTTGTGCCTATTCAGGTTGAAGACATCAAAGTTGGCTTACAGGTCGTGTACGTGATGGGGCAAGTGAATAAACCGGGCGCTTTTGAAGGACGTAAGGGGATCACCTTTATGGACATGTTAGCAAATGCTGGCGGGCCGAATAGATATGCTGATACTCAGCAGATTAGAGTTCTTAAAGAAAATGGTGAAACGTTTCGCTTTGATTTAAAAAAATATTCAGATGATCCTGAAAACAACCCATTTCCCGTTATTGAAGGGGGAGATGTGATTTTCTTACCAGAAAAAGCCGATATGATTGAAAAATCATGGCTCGTTGAAGCACACGATGAAGCAATAAAAATTATTGGAGCGGTCAAAAATCCGGGGCGTTATCAATGGGATGATGATATGACATTCCTTGATCTACTTGGCCATGCAGAGGGACCAACCGAGAAGGCTGATTTATCAAAAGTAATGATTATTGGTAATGATGGTTTAGGTGAACGTCTATTTTTCGATTTAGAACAGTTTATGAAAGTCGGTGGTGATTATTTAATTCTACCGCAGTTATCTGCGGGTGATACAGTCATGTTCACGGAGTTACCGGATGATCCGACAGATAATAAATCAAAGTGGATAAAGCAAGAATCTGAATCTTCTATATATATTCTTGGTGAAGTCGGTGCGCCAGGCCGATATGCATTTAACAGTCAGTTAGATTTCTTAGATTTATTATCTGCAGCAGATGGTCCGACTAATAATGCAGACATAAAGCATATAAAAGTAACCCATCGTAATAAACGTTATGCAAAGTCATCAACACTGGATCTCGACATGTATTTTGAGACCGGGGACGAAAGTCTTTTACCGCAAGTATTACCAGGAGATACGATTTATATTCCAGCTAAGAGTGAGCAAGGGGAATTAAATAATACAGTTAATATTGTGCAGGTATTAGGTGCTGTGCATAACCCTGGCCGTTACAAATATGATTCTTCACTGGATGTTGTTGGTATATTAACAATGGCTGGAGGACCTACCACAGAAGCTTATATTGATCGTATTGTCATTTTGACTAAACGTGGAGAAATGAAGCATAGCGCACGTATTTTTAATATGAAGCATTATCTTACTCAACCCGATTATCGGGATATTCCGATTATACATGCTGGTGACACGATATATATCCCTAATGAGAAAGAATCTAATTGGAGCCAGTTGTTGGATATATTAGGTAGTGCGTTAAGCGTTGTTACACTCTTCATTGTCGGCTCTTCGTTATGAATATCTTACCGGAAACGTTTGTCGAAATTGAACAGATCTATCAATTAATTACGAACGAAAATATTAAGTCATTAGCAATAAATTGTTCTCAAGGAAAAGAAGGCGGAACAGAGTTAGTGCTTGCATTAGCTCGGCGTCATAAAGTGGCGGGGAGTAAGGTGCTGATTGTGGATCTTAATACATTTAAACCTGCAATTACTAATCATTATATTAACGGAAAAAAATCATGGTCTCTCGACGATATGGATTCACAAACCGCTTGTATAGCAAAGTTTATTGATATGATTGATATTTTACCTGCACCAAAAAGTGAACAGGATCAAAATATTAGCTTCCGGGATGAGAAGAAGATAAAAAATGCTATTGAATACTGGTTGCAGCACTATAATTTTATTATATTTGATACATGTGCAATCACGCGAACTAATTTTTCTAATATACCGGGTGAAGTTATTGCGAGAGGATGTGATGCCAGTTTGCTTGTTGTTGCTCCTGGTATCTCGCTCGAAAGTGCGGTAGTAAAAACAATAAAAATTTTTAAATATAATAATGTTAAGTTGATTGGCACCGTGATTAATGATGTCAAATGTCCACCATTGGATATGCAATTAAGAAATTCAGTGCGCAGGCGATTAAATGGCTTTCCGATATTCAAACAGTGGTTGCTCAATCGAATTTCAAATGTGGAATTATTAAAAGGTAAATTTGGCCGCTGATGAAAACACAACTTTTTGCAAAGCAATATTCATTAAAACTGGATTCAATCAGTGAGGTTCGGCGTCTATTAACGACATTATGCCAACAACTCGCTCTTGAGCAAACTGAAATTGACCGTGTAACGTTAGTGTTAGCAGAATATCTTTCTAATCTCTATTTTCATAATCAAGGTTCTGTTAATTGGTTCAGAATTGAGCTCGCAGGAGTTAAAAGTAGCTGGTATTTTGAAGTATCAGATAGTGGTGATAGTTTTGATCCCTATAAAGTCAATGTTAACGATATTTTTAATGGTGAGTTATTAACGAGTGGCATGGGGTTAGCTTTAATTCAGAAAAATAACCATAATGGTCATTACGAGAGTGAAAATGGAATTAACAAATTCACTTGCCCCTTAAGGAAACAGGAAAAAAATCTAGACGTCGTTATTGTTGATGATGATCAAACTCTATTATGGGCATATAAAGGCTATTTGCAAAATGATTTTGTAGTACACATTTTTTCAGCGGCAGTATTGGCACTTAAATATATTCAACATGAAGGCTGCGATCTTATTATTGCCGATATTCACATGCCGGAAATGTCAGGATTTGAGTTTAGACTGAAAGTTGAGTCTTTTGAGAAAGGAGCATTGACACCGTTTGTATTCTTAACGGGTGATGATGCCCTATCAGTGCAAGAACAAGCCACGGAAGTTTCTATTGATGATTATTTAATTAAACCTATTACTAAAACACCGTTACTCGCAGTTTGTAATCGTGTAATACGTCGTACAAATCAACTGGCATTACATTATCAGCAGCGCATTGTTGAGTCACTCAGTCGACCATTTAAACCGTCACTACCATCAAAGTCTGGTGACTGGAATTTTTCACTTGCTCATACACCAGCAAGTGAAGGAGGTGGTGATTTTGTTTTTTTTCATGACTATGGTGAAAGCAAATTACTTATTTTAGGCGATATTATGGGGCATGGGCCTGTCGCTAAATTTCATAGCTTTGCGATAATGGGTTATTTAGAGGGGCTAATCACATCTATACCCACTTGTCCTGGTATTTTATTGGCTGGCTTATCCAGTAGGTTATACCTGAATCAGTTATTAGAGACCAGTATGTTAACGTGTATTGTTATCAAATTGACAGGGAACAAATGTGAAATAGCCACCGCGGGGCATCCACAGCCTTATCTATTAAATGACGCTGGATACAAAGTAATTGATTGTAAAGGTACTGTATTAGGGCTCTTACCTGACGAAGAGTATTCTGCTGTGACAGTACAACTAAAAGCAGGAGAAAAACTTTTTTTCTATTCAGATGGCATTTTTGAGAATATAGATAGGAATTGTGATTGTATTGACAATATACTAGATGGTATTAAAGGAACTACCGCTCAATATGTATTAGATCAACTATGGCTACGTTTTGAATCACTTTTACCCGGTAAATTACAGGATGATGCCACTGCAATTGTTATTGATCTAAACAATAAGTGATTGATAGTTCAAATTGAAGATATGAGGTAATGAAATGGAAAACACAGTTATAAATGAAATGGTATTCTCTCAATTGTTGGTTGACGTAGGAGAAGACATGTTACCTGCGTTAGTCGCTGTTTTTAATGAAGAAACCATTGAGCGTATTAATGACTTACAAGCATTAATGGTTGATGTTGATAATAATAAAGTGGCACAAAGTTGTCACAGTATAAAAAGTAGTGCAGGTACATATGGGGCGTTATTAGTGCAGCAGCATGCTGAAGAGTTAGAGATTATGGCAAAGTCGAATCATACCGAAGAAGTACAAGCGAAATTGCCATTACTAATACATAGTCTAGAAGATGCAATTAATGCGCTGGCGTTAAGATGTGATTAACAACCGATTCAATTGCTTCTTTTAATTTAACGCGATCGTGATAGTGCTTATTAGCGTCTTCACGTAAGTCATGGGTATAGGTAGGGTAGGTTAGTTCTGACTGTTTTCCTATATCCTGTATAACTGCATTAATGATTGGAAAACCAAGTTTGTTTTCACACCACCGTAAGCGTTCTTCCAGGGGAATCTTTGATGCCGGACCAATCTCTTGCTGTAAATTACCTAAGTAAATCACTTTTGCATTACTTCTACGTAACGCTTTTTGTATATCTTTAAGCAACAGTGGAGGCATAATACTGGTTAGAAACGATCCTGGGCCTAATAATATTAAATCAGCTTTCTCAATTGCCTGCACAGCTTCGAATGTTGCTGCAACATTTGGGTGTACGATTAATTGATTTGGAAACTCATGCATTTTATCGACAGACACTTCACCATGCACATCATTACCACAAGGTGTGACTGCGATTAAGTCACTCGGTTGCTCTGACATTGGGATCAGTTGACATTCGATATGTAGCATATTACGAATAAGGTTTACAGCGTCTAGCGGGCGCACACAAAGGTTGTCTAAAGCAGCTAGCATAAGGTTACCTAAGTTATGGTTCTTGAGCTCACCTTCGTTTTGAAAGCGATATTCAAACAATAAAGAACCAATATCAGGTTGGGTTACTAGTTGATTAATGCAATTACGGACATCACCCCAAGCGATACAGTTTTCTGAATGTCTAAGTCGTCCTGTTGAACCTCCATTATCAGTTGTTGTTACTATGCCTGTTAACCTTGACCCTAAAAAAGAAAGGGAAGAGAGTACACGGCCTAATCCATGGCCACCGCCAATAGCGACAACTTTATCGAGATCTGAAAGTGATTTTTTCAACATATTTCAATACTAAATTTGTGTGGATGACAGAGTCACATCATATCTTGAAATAAATTATTTTGACAATTAACTTCTATTATTTTGTTGAATTAATAAACAACAATATAGCTATTTAGAGTTATAGCTCACAATGGGGGATGAGTGTACCTATATGGGCATAAGTTCTTTTAAGACTTGTAGCGTACGGGTGCAATTAGGTTGTTGCAACAAAAATTGTTTTTGCTCAACTGATATTGGTAATAGCTCTAACCAGCGTTGTGATATCCAACTTGCATTATCCATTTCTTTTGAGCTGTATAGTTCATCTAGTTCTGGGTGTTGATTGAATATATCCGTTAGTTTGTCGGTTAAGTAGCGATCTTGTTCAGTGATGTTTTGATCTGGCCAATTCGATATGTAATGGACTTCAGCTATTTTTAGTCCATCACCTTCGATAGCTATATTATCGATGATGAAACGATCTACACCTTCAACAATAATACCAAGGAAACCATCATCGAGAGGGTAAAAGTCAACAATTTTAACGTGTGTGCCGATCGGTGATATATGCCCAAATGCTCCTATCTGTTTAGAATCAATCATAACGATACCAAACCCTATCATTGATTTAGTGCTGTCTTTGATCATGCGTATATAGCGATCTTCAATAATACGTAAAGGAAGTCGACCATTAGGCAATATATGAGAGGGTAATGGGAATAATGCGAGTTGAGTTGATTGCAAGAGTGGACTCATTAGTCATTGGATATATAACTAATAATAGTGTTGTTTAAAAAGTTTGCATTTTTGATTGAGAGATAGGAGTAAAAATATAATAAAGCTTATATTTTTACTCCTATTATTTGATTACGCGCTAGTTTTATTAAATTCAAGATACATAACAGCAGCTTCAACACGTGAACTTGCTTCTAGTTTCTTCAATAAACTCTTAACGTGAACTTTTACAGTCCCTTCTGAAATATGCAGGTTACTTGCAACATGTTTGTTGCTGTAGCCTTTTGAGATTTCAAGTAAGATTTGGTTTTCGCGTTTAGTTAGCTTAGCTAGCTTTTCTTCGAAGTTATTATCTTCATGCAGGCAGTCTAAATAGCCAAGTAAACTTTCAGAAAGAGCCTGTTGGCCAGATAATACATCTTGTAATTGCTCTAGTAGCAGATCAGGTTCTGAATCTTTTAATAGGTAACCATCAGCACCCGCATTGATTAATTTAATCACGTCTTGTTTGTTATCAGACACTGTTAAAATAACAACGCGAGAGCTCAACTCTTCAGAGCGAAGCGCTTTTAACGTATCTAAGCCTGACATGCCTTTCATGTTCAGATCAAGTAGAACAAGATCTGGTTCATGCTGTTTAGCAAGCGTGATAGCTTCCACGCCATCACTGGCTTCACCAATAACATTAAACTTTTCTTCTAATGTAAGAAGTTGAACTATCCCTTTACGCATTAGCGGATGATCATCAACAACTAAAATTGTGTAACTATTGTCAAGCATGTTTGTTTTCCCTGTCGAAGGTAAGTAATACCAAGGTGCCTTTTTTTATATTATTTTTAATTTCTAGTTTAGCACCTAGTTTTGAAGCGCGTTCATCCATTATGTTTAGCCCATAATGATTGGATTTCGTTGGATTAGCTGGAATACCATCACCGTCATCCGAAATAGACACATTAATAGTACCATTTTTATTCGTAACACAGTCAATCATTATTTCGTTTGAGTTCGCATGTTTGATTGAATTTAGTACAGCTTCTCTAATTATTTGTAATATATGTATGTGTTGGTTGGGTTTAAATAAATGTTCTTCTAATTCGTAGCTTAAATGAATTTTGGATTTTGTGCGCTGACGCAGCTGTGCGAGCATGATCGAAATGGCTTCAGAAAGGTTCGCGTCATTAAGCGTCAAACGAAAAGTATTTAATAATTCTCTTAGCTGCGTATAAGATACTTTCAGGTTGGTGTCTATTTCATCCACAATATCATTGGTCGGTGGTGTGATCTCTTGATTTTTTAAATGACGTTTTAATAACGCAACTTGTATTTTTAAATAAGAGAGCGCTTGTGCAAGTGAATCGTGTAATTCCCGTGCAATAACGGCGCGTTCTTCCATTAATAAGGAGCGTTGAGCCTCTAAATTACTTTGAGAACGGTGCTGAGAACGAGAAATAATTCGGCAGTAACTGCGTAAGTGCTCTTGATCATTTGCTTCACGTTTGAGTACGGTCAAGGTACCAAATGATTGTTCTTCTAGTTCTAATTTTAGGTCAATAGTTTCTTCACCATTATCAACACCTGAATTAAGGTAAATAGTTTCAACTTCAGATCCTGTTAATACAAGTTTGTAGAAATTAAGGCCATTGAGTTCGGATACACTTTGGAGTGTTTGTTCAAGCATGTCGGCATTAAGTTGAGTAACATGTAATTTTTGTGAGGTCGTGTATAAGAAATTAATCTTATCTTTTGCTTCTTTTAATTGTTTTGTTTTCGCATCAACTTGTTGCTCTAACGTGCTATATAATTTATTTAAATCTAGGGCCATGTGTGAAATATTGCTCGCTAACGAGCCTATTTCATTTTCATAGAAGAAATCAAACGAGACATCGAACTCACCTTTTCTTATTTGATTTGAGGCGGCGAATATTTGCTGTAATGGTTTTAATACCTGCACTTGCATTAAACGTATAGTGATAATACATACCGCAAAAATGAGGCCGATCCCGAGTCCTTTAATTAAAGTAATTATTTTAACTTTATATTCGGAATGATCTTGTAAATTTTGTACAAAACTATCAACTTTTAATACAAAGTTGTCGACATTATTTAAGAATTCTTTGGGGTTATTACTGTATAATATATCTAATTGCGCTTGCCATTGGGCATCAACATCCATGAACTCTCGTTTTAGTTTTGATGTGATATCCCAGTTATCGACAATATTATTTTTAATGTGCGCAAGTGATTGATTGAATGTATCAATATGCTGTTGACGTAATACTTCAGATTCGCCCCTAGATAAATTGTAAGCGATTTGGTAGCTTTGCATTCGCAATGCACCCGCTTTGTTAATTGAAGCCGCATCAGAAAGACTGAGTGATAATGCGACTAAGGAAATAAATGTTAGCATTGAGGCTAGCGCTAATATACTGAACATCCCACGGCCGATTAAAATGATAATAGACTGGTGGGAAGGGATTATATTTTTTATCATGTTAACTTTACTGTTGATGAATTGAGCTGTTAATAGCCAACAATTTACATGGCAATTTAATTTCGATCAATGATTTATCATTTTCCACTATAATAACGACTATATATCCTTTAAATTTTTTTGAAAATAGTTTAAGTTTAAGGACTCTAAAATTTAATATAAATCAAACTCCGATCCTTACGATCTAAATTTATTGTTATAGATATGATCTTAAGGACTCATAGCATTCGTCATTGCTATAAGGGTTTAATCAGAAATGATTAGGCCTCCCGTATTTGGAAAGGTGTTTATGCAACTTCAAGATCAATTTTCGCGTAAATTTTATTATTTACGCTTATCAATTACAGATGTCTGTAATTTCAAATGTAACTACTGTCTACCTGATGGTTATAAATCGGAAGGCAAACCTGAATTTTTAGCGCGTGATGAACTAAGGCGCATAGTGACAGGCTTTGCTGAAATGGGCACTGAAAAAGTCCGTATTACAGGTGGTGAACCTTCACTAAGAAAAGACTTTACTGATATTATTTCAGATATATCGTCTATCCCCAAAATTAATAAAGTTGCCACGACAACAAATGGTTTCAACCTCGAAAAATATGCTCAAGAATGGCGTGATGCAGGGTTGGATGCATTAAATGTGAGTATTGATAGTTTAGATGCTCGCATGTTCCGTCAAATTACCGGTAAAAATATGCTCCATAAAGTAATGGGTGGTCTTGATGCCGCTTTTACTGCTGGGTTTGAAACCGTAAAAGTGAATACGGTGTTAATGCGTAATTTAAATGATATTGAACTTGGTGATTTTTTAAATTGGATAAAAACCCGGCCTATTCAGTTACGGTTTATTGAATTGATGCAGACCGGGGATAATCAAGTGTTATTTGATAAGCACCATGTATCAGGTGTGAGTATTCGTGACAAGTTAAGATTACAAGGGTGGGTGAGCAAAGTGAGAGGTAAAGCTGACGGTCCCGCACAAGTTTTTGTCCATCCTGACTATATCGGTGAAATTGGCTTGATTATGCCTTATGAAAAGGACTTTTGTTTAACGTGCAACCGCTTACGTGTATCGACTAAAGGACGTTTACATTTATGCTTGTTTGGTGAAGAAGGTGTTGAATTACGTGATTTATTACAAGAAGATAACCAACAATCGGAATTAATTTCGCGTGTTTTCGATCATATGTCTGATAAAAAATCGACTCATTTTCTTCAGCAAGGCATCACTGCAAATACACCCCACTTAGCTTCTATTGGCGGCTAATTCAAAGTCATACAAGCTTAAATATTAATCCCTTCTCTAAAAATATAACGTAGTGAGTTACTACGTTATATCTAATCTCGTTTCAAATATGCACATATTATTGCTGTTGTCTATAATATTAGAAATATTTGCCTATTGATTCAATAGGTCGATTCAACCTAGTACAAACACAAAATGTGACATCCCTCACCTTTATTTATTGATCTAAAATAAGTTTTGTTTAGCTTACCTATTTGTGAGTATTTTAGGCGTGTATTATATATATCATTATGAATAGAATATCTTTATAGAGTGGTGTGCGCCTTAATTTTTCACATTAAAAAAGTTATTTTCATAAGGTAGTTTTGATGAGTATTAATCTAGCGCGACGTTCGTTATTTCGTCGTAAAGAGCAAGACAACGTTATACGTCTACCTTGGTTAAAAGCAGATTTAGAATTTACAGATAAATGCACTCGATGCGGTGATTGTACTGCCGCTTGCCCAGAGCAAATAATAATAGTCGGTGATGGCGGGTTTCCTGAAATTGATTTTAGCGTATCAGAATGCAATTTTTGTAAAGAGTGTGTAAATCACTGTAAAGAAGATTTATTCGATTTAAATCAATCACAAGCATGGGCTAATAAAGCTGTTGTGTCAGATAAATGCTTGAATATTGAATCTGTATATTGCCGAAGTTGCGCTGAATCATGTGAATCAGAAGCTTTAGCATTTAATTTCATTAATACAACGTTCGTGAGCCCGGATGTTTTATTTGATGATTGTAACGGTTGCGGTGCGTGTGTATCGATTTGCCCTGTAAGTGCGATAACAGTAAGCCCTAACCGTTAGGTTTAGCTATTAAGAATACGTTTTATAATAATTATAAGGTCATAAAATGGCAAAACAAGAAGTTCATATCTCGAGTCTAATTATTCACGTAAAACCAGAGTCTTTGGTCGACGTGAAGCATAAAATTTCAGCTCTCCCAGATGCTGAAATTTACGGTGATAGTGAAGAGGGTAAAATTATCGTCGTATTAGAAACCAGTAATCAAAAATTTGTTACCGATATTATTGATAAAATTAATAATTTCGAACATGTCTTAAGTACTTCTCTTGTTTTTCACCAAATTGAAACTATCGATCTATCATGTGAGGATGATCTATGAAATTAACCAGACGTGCGTTTGTTAAAGCAAATGCTGCAGTCTCTGCGGCTGCAATTGCTGGCGTTACTCTTCCTGCGAGTGCAACAAACCTGATTGCAAGTAGTGATGAGACTAAAATTAAATGGGATAAAGCGCCATGCCGTTTTTGCGGTACAGGTTGTTCTGTATTAGTGGGAACACAAGGAGGCAAAGTCGTTGCAACTCAAGGTGATCCTGAAGCACCTGTAAATAAAGGCCTTAATTGTGTTAAAGGTTATTTCTTATCTAAAATCATGTACGGGAAAGATCGTTTAACAATGCCTTTATTGCGTATGCGAGATGGTAAATTTGCTAAAGACGGTGAGTTTGCTCCAATTTCATGGGATCAAGCGTTTGATATCATGGCTGATAAATGGAAAGCATCACTAAAAGCTAATGGTCCTACATCTGTTGGTATGTTTGGTTCTGGTCAATGGACTGTTATGGAAGGCTATGCTGCAGTTAAATTGATGAAAGCAGGCTTCCGTTCAAATAATATTGACCCGAATGCACGTCACTGTATGGCTTCTGCTGTTGGTGGTTTTATGCGTACATTTGGTATTGATGAGCCGATGGGTTGTTATGATGACTTCGAAAATGCAGATTCGTTTGTACTTTGGGGTTCAAACATGGCAGAAATGCATCCGATTTTATGGACGCGTATTACTGATCACCGCTTAAGTAATCAGCATGTTAAAGTTAATGTATTATCTACTTATAAACATCGTTCTTTCGAACTTGCTGATATGGGGATTGTTTTCAACCCTCAATCTGATTTAGCAATGGCTAACTTTATTGCTAACTACATTATCCAAAACGATGCAGTAAACTGGGATTTTGTTAACAAACACACTCACTTTAAACGTACTGCAACTGACATCGGTTATGGTCTACGTGACGAGCATCCGCTACAACAAAAAGCGAAAAATCCTAACTCGGGTAAATTGTCTGCAATGACATTTGACGAGTACAAAGCGTCTGTTGCTGAATATACGGTTGAAAAAGCATCTGAAATTTCAGGTGTACCAGCTGAAAAACTGATTGCGCTAGCGAAGCAATACGCAGATCCAAACATCAAAGTAATGTCTTTATGGACAATGGGTATGAACCAGCACACTCGTGGCGTGTGGATGAATAGCCTTGTTTATAACATTCACTTACTTGTTGGTAAAATATCACAACCGGGTAATGGCCCATTCTCGCTAACGGGTCAACCATCGGCATGTGGTACTGCACGTGAAGTGGGAACATTCTCACATCGTCTGCCAGCTGATCTTGTGGTTAAAAATCCTAAGCATCGTGCTATTGCAGAAAAAATTTGGAAACTTCCAGAAGGGACTATTCCACCTAAGCCAGGTCTGCATGCCGTTGCTCAAAATCGAGCATTAAAAGACGGTACCTTAAATGCGTACTGGACCATGTGCAATAACAATATGCAAGCAGCACCAAACCTAATGGAAGAGGGCTTACCAGGTTACCGTAATCCAGCTAACTTTATTGTTTGTTCTGACCCATACCCAACGGTAACTGCTCAAGCATCTGATCTTATTTTACCAACAGCAATGTGGGTAGAAAAAGAGGGCGCATATGGTAACGCAGAACGTCGTACGCAAGCTTGGTACCAGCAAGTTAAATCTGTTGAAGGTGCGAAATCGGATCTTTGGCAGTTAATGGAATTTGCTAAACGATTCAAAATTGAAGAAGTTTGGGGTGAAGATCTTTTAGCTAAAATGCCAGAGCATCGTGGTAAGACGATGTACGATGTGCTTTATCGTAACGGTAATGTTGATGCATTCCCATTAAGCGAAGCGCAAGAGCTAAATGATGATGCACATGATCAAGGTTTCTACGTACAAAAAGGCTTATTTGAAGAATATGCTAGTTTTGGTCGTGGTCATGGTCATGATCTAGCCCCTTATGATGTTTACCATACAGTGCGTGGTTTACGTTGGCCTGTTGTAAATGGTGTTGAAACAAAATGGCGTTTTGCTGAAGGTAGTGACCCGTATGTAGGCAAAGGTAAAGGCTTTGAGTTCTATGGAAAACCGGATGGTAAAGCAAACATTATTTTTGCCCCTTATGAACCAGCAGCTGAAGAACCGAATGAAGAATACGATATGTGGTTATGTACAGGCCGTGTTTTAGAGCATTGGCATTCAGGTACGATGACAGGTCGTGTTCCTGAATTATACCGTGCAATGCCGGACGCGCTTTGTTATATCCATCCCGATGATGCTAAAAAACGTAATGTTCGTCGTGGTGATGAAGTTCTAATTGAATCTGTTCGTGGTGAAGTGCGCTGTCGTGTGGAAACACGTGGCCGTAACCGCCCTCCAGTAGGCTTAGTATTTGTACCTTGGTTTGATGCGCGAGTATTAATTAACAAAGTATGTCTAGATGCTACGGATCCGTTATCAAAACAAACGGATTATAAAAAATGTGCAATTAAAATTACCAAAGTGTAATTAAAAATTGCATATCTTACTGAATGAGTTTGCCAGTAAATGATACTGGTAAACAACAGATTTATTTGCCAATAGGCGGAGAACATAATATGAGAAAATTATTGGCTGTGCTGCTAACTGCAGGGACGTTATTCTCTGTATCAGCACAAAGTACAGAAACTGCTGTAATTGAAAATGTAAATAACGGTGGTGTTGCATCATTACGTGGTATCACTGAATTAGACACCACTCGTAAAGCGGATGAGTTGAAACGAGTGATCAAAGATCGTAGTCCGATCGATCGTGATTATGTATACCAACCACCACTGATCCCGCATCAAACACGCCATTATGAAGTGTCTTTAAATGCGAACAAATGTTTGTCGTGTCATAGCTGGAAATACGCGGGTGAAATGGGAGCGACTAAAATTAGTGTAACGCATTATCAATCACGTGAAGGCGAAGTATTATCTGATGTGTCACCACGTCGCTACTTCTGCTTACAGTGCCATGTTACACAAGCAGACGCATCACCGTTAATCGACAATGATTTTAAACGTGTAGATTCATTGCGCTAATTTAGCCTAAACAAAAAGAGGCGATAAAATGAAACTAATTTTAAATTTTTGGCGTAAATTAACGACACCAAGTAAAGCGGCTGTTGGTACTGTCCTCGCGATGGGATTTATCGGTGGTATTATTTTTTGGGGTGCCTTTAACATGGGGATGGAAGCGACAAATACAGAAGAGTTTTGTTCTGCTTGTCACGCGCCTATTGTTAAAGAGTTAAGGGAAACAATTCACTATTCGAACCGTTCAGGTGTTCGTGCAATCTGTTCTGATTGTCACGTACCACATAATTGGACAGACAAAATTGTACGTAAAGTACAAGCGAGTAATGAAATTGTTGCGTTCTTAATGGGTAAAATTTCTACTCAAGAAAAATTTGAAGCGCGTCGTAAACACTTAGCTGTTCGCGAATGGCAACGAATGAAAGAAAATGATTCACAGGAATGTCGTAATTGTCATAACTTTGAATACATGGATTTCTCTGAGCAAGGCCCGCGTAGTAGAAAGCAACACTCTACAGCATTAGCGAATGGTGAAAAAACATGTGTAGATTGCCATAAGGGTATTGCCCATCAACTACCAGATATGTCTGATGTACCTGGTTGGTAGATAGAAAAAGGAAACACGATTATGAGTACGTTAGAATACGTTATTTGGCATATCCTAGGCTACACAGCAATACCGGTTATTTTACTTGCTGGTTTTCTTGGAGTAGCAGGGTTTTCGGTATGGGCATTGGCGCTTACTGCAGATAAAAATAAATAATAGCTGCGTAAACTAAATGAGTAATGTTAAGGCCGTATTTATATAATGCGGCCTTTTTTGTTCTCTAGTGTAGCCTTGAGGTAGAGCACATATCCCTGTATTATAACCCGACAAGATCCCGTTTATTATTGATAAAAATAAGCATTGAATGAAAAATAAAAATGTATCTATTGGTTTAACCAATCCTAAAAGTCCTACTAATGTCGGAGCCGTAATGCGCGCAGCTGGTTGTTATCAAGCGGATGCGGTTTATTATACTGGTTTAAGATATGATCGTGCTTCAGCCTTTCAAACCGACACCCAGAACATCGCGGCTAAAACACCATTAACGGGTGTTGATAATTGGCTTGATAGTATTCCTGAATCAACCAATATTGTTTGTGTTGAATTAGCTGAAGGCGCAATCCCGTTACCCGCGTTTGAGCATCCAAATAACGTTATCTATATCTTTGGTCCTGAAGACGGCACCATAGATCAAAAAGTGATTGATCGTGCATCTGCGGTTGTTTATGTGCCTACCGTTGGCTGTATGAATCTTGCTGCGACTGTGAATGTACTTTTATACGATCGTCTTGCTAAATCTGCAGATACTATTGCTAATGATGCGTTGATACGCGACAGCCGTGATAATAACAACAAAGTAAAAGTGGCTGTAAGTAGTAAATAACAATTAATAACGACGTGTAAACATCTTCTTAGCGTTGGGCTTGTTTAATTATGGTGCAGCTAGCACTTACGTTATTTACTAGCTGATCAAGATCAACGAACGATGAGCTCAATGTCTTATAATTGCTTAATTAACATGACTGAATTGAAAGGAAAGATAATGAGCCATGCTGAATCAGGGTTTAAAGCCGCAAAACTTGCCGTATTAACCGTATCTGATACCCGTAATGAAGAAACAGATACTTCAGGGCGCTTTCTTGCAGAAGCTCTTGTTGCTGACGGTCATATTTTAATAGATAAAAAGATCGTCATTGATGATAAATATAAGATCCGTGCCATTGTATCTCAATGGATTGCTGACGAAGATATTCAAGGTGTTCTAATTACCGGTGGCACAGGCTTTACTGCACGCGATACAACGCCTGAAGCGGTACAGCCATTGTTTGATAAAGCGATTGAAGGTTTTGGTGAATTATTTCGTGCGGTTTCATATGATGAGATTGGAACGTCGACAATTCAAAGTCGTGCTGTTGGTGGCTTTGCAAACAAAACTGTTATTTTTTGTATGCCAGGATCAACTGGTGCGTGCAAAACGGGTTGGAATAAGATTTTACGTGAGCAGTTAAATAATTCTCATCGCCCATGCAATTTCATGCCACATATTTAAGCTATAGTATTTAAGTAATAGGAATTATTAATGTCTCAACAATTTACTCATGTAAATGCTTCTGGTGAAGCAAATATGGTTGATGTTACCGAAAAGACAGTAACGCAACGTGAAGCAAGAGCTGAAGCTATTGTGCGGATGTCTGCGGACACGCTTGCGCTAATTATGTCGGGCGACCACCATAAAGGTGATGTATTTGCAACAGCGCGAATTGCTGGCATCCAAGCTGCAAAGAAAACATCCGATATAATCCCACTTTGTCATCCGCTAATGTTAACTAAGGTAACGGTTGAATTAACGCCCGAGCCTGAAAATAACCTCGTACGTATCGAAACCTGTTGTAAGCTTTCGGGTAAAACTGGCGTCGAAATGGAAGCGTTAACAGCCGCATCTGTTGCTGCATTAACGATTTATGATATGTGTAAGGCAGTCCAAAAAGATATCATTATTGATGGTGTAAAGCTGCTTGAGAAGAAAGGTGGCAAGTCAGGTCATTTTAAAGTTTAGATTGCGCAGGGTATTATGATGATTAAAGTATTATTTTTTGCACAAATTAGAGAATTGGTTGAATGCGCGGAGTTAGACGTGGCTGGCCAGTTTGAGTCTGTGAATGCATTACGTGCCGAACTCGCTGCTAAAGGCGATAAGTGGGCGCTAGCGCTTGATTCTGATAAATTGCTGGTGGCTATTGATCAAGAAATTTGTAGTTTAGATTCGCCACTTAACGACGGTGTCGAGGTCGCATTTTTTCCACCTGTTACTGGAGGTTAAATGAATACAGATATGATTCAGATCCAAACTGAAGATTTTGACCTCTCAGCAGAGTATGCGGCATTAGGTAAAAGTCACAGTACTGGTGCTGTTGTTACTTTTATCGGGAAGGTTCGCGATTTTAACCAAGGTGATAGCGTATCCGGTTTAACACTTGAGCATTATCCTGGCATGACTGAAAAGTCACTGGCTAAGATATTGGTTGAAGCTGAAACTCGTTGGTCAATTCAAGGTGTTAAAGTTATTCACCGTGTTGGCGAATTAGCATTAGGTGACCAGATTGTTTTTGTTGGTGTGGCAAGTATGCACCGTGGTGATGCGTTTCAAGCATGCGAGTTCATTATGGACTATTTAAAAACCCAAGCACCATTCTGGAAAAAAGAAGCAACGGAAGCGGGTTCTCATTGGGTCGATGCTCGAGAAACTGATACTACAGCTGCTGATCGTTGGAAATAGCATAGCCGCGTGGGTTGGTAATAATAACCGTCAATGTACATTTTGTATATTGACGGAAATGGCTGTTATTGAAACACCGTTGCTGTTGTTAATTTAGGTTAAATAGAACTAAGAATAAAATTCATTACTGGATCTTCCTTATTTTTCATATTGAGCGCTTTAGGTAAGTACATTGGCTTTTTAAGAATTCCTCTGGCGATTAATTCATCTAATAATCCTTTTGAATCAAATCCAGTCTTACCAATAAATAAGCTACTAATATCACCTTGTTTATAGATATGTAGTGCTTCTTTTAAACCTCTTAAATATAAGAAATCTTTTGTAAAACCACCACCTCGATATGCTCTTAGTGTAATAGTAAAAGCATCATCACTCGTAACCGTATAATCATTAACCAAATCAAGATAACACTGGTTAAATGACTCACCAGCCACCATTTTTGCCACTGCAATAACACGCAGTGCGAGTGTTTTTAACCGGTGTAGTGGTAAATTACCGGATAAATATTCGCATAAAATAGCTAAGCCTTCTTGTGCATGAGTATTACCAGGTAAACCTAGTCTAAATATGTTCAGTGGTTGCACCTCTGCATTTGCTGTTGTTAGCAAATGGACGCCGAGTTCATGATGAATAAGTGCATTGAGGTCCGTTTGATTAAATACACAGTTCGTATTAATTTTAATTGTACGCCCACTTACCATTGCTCTGGCAATCATATTTTTAGCTTCAACAACTTTACATTTTACCCCATATTCAGAGGCGGCTTGTTGGAATGACATTACCGCACTTGTTGCATCAACGGTCGTACTTACAGTAGAAAAGTATTCACTTGCATGTAAAATGAATTTTGCATTGCTAATATCTTCTTCATTTGGCGCCCCATAATAACGTAGAGAGTTATATAAAAATGTGTCCGTACCAATACTCGTTAATAACTCAATTCGCATAGCTAGCTGTTCGATAACGGTGCGATATAATTTTTGAATATCCACATCTAACACATCTTCAACAGGTAATCGGTATAAGCGTTCCTTGAACTTATACGGATCAATGTCTAATTGCCGATACGTAAATCTGGGTTTATATGAAAACGAATTATGTAAGAAACGCTTTTTTTCCTGTTTTAAGTTTTTCGGTGTAATATAATTAAGTGTATTAATTCCACGAGCTAGTGAGTATAGATCTTTATCCAGCTTAACAACTTGAGCTGGTAAATCGGAAGATAAAACATGGGTTACTAGTTTATGATTTCCTTTTGTAAAGCGTGTGATCGTAGCCGCGGCATGTTCATTTATGGCCTTTTTTATACCTTCTTTTAGCTTTTCGATAACAAGTGGGAAATGCTCACCACCAATTTCATTCATATATACCTTTTTGATCTCAATCGGCATAATTAATGTGTTACGAAAGTGTTTAGTCACAAAACTAGCTTGATAACCCATGCCTTTAAAAACAACGTTCTCTGCTACTGATACCGATAGATTAGGTAACTCAATATGCTTTAATTGGTATTGTAGGTTATCTAATTCTTTTCGCCAGTGTCGACTGTTAAGCTGTTCCGTTCCAATGTTAAATGTCGGTGTTTTCTTTTCAATCCGCTGGTAGTTATAAGCATGAATATCATAGAGTAAGCACAGTCCAAATTTTGCTTCAATTGTGCTAATTAAACACTTTAAAATACGATAGTAACGATTATGCTTTGCTTTACTTAATGCAATTTCGCTTTCAGGTAAGGATGGAGACCATATATCTTTACCCCACGCAGTCTTATAGACACAATGAATTAATGGCCGGTTAAGATCATATTCATAACGTGAATCTTCAACTTGCAAAACAATTGGTTGCGAAGAAATAAAGTCACCTGTAAATGGATCTTCCTCGAAGTAGCGTTCTTCCTCTGTTAGTAATATATGTGCATTTAATGATTCACGTAACTGATGACCATGATGAATCGCTGTTGCTATATGTGGCTGATACTCACTGATCCGTAATGTTAAGCTCCCATCTTCTAATTGTGCTGTGAATGGGATCTGTTTACGAATTTTATTGAGTATTGCCTTCTCAGTAAGCCTCTGCATCTTCAATTTCTTTACGAAAATCATTTTTACGGGCAACACTGATATTTTTAGCGTTTACAACACTTTCAACAAAATCAATAATCTCAACTTGCAGCTTAGTTCGATTTAAACGGTTAATTCGGGTGATGCCACCTGGACTTAATACGTTTACTTCGACTAACTTTCCATTAATTACATCTAAGCCAACTAGGTATAAACCGTCTTGAACTAACTTAGGCCCAATATATTTGCATAACCGTAATTCTTGCTTAGTTAATACATGTTTTACTTCTTTACCGCCAGCGTGAATATTTGAACGTATGTCTCCTTCAGCTGGAACTCGCTTCATTGCTCCAATCGGTTGACCGTTTAGCATAATAATGCGAACGTCTCCCTGTTCTGCACCTTCAATATAATCTTGTAGAATTACATAGTTTTGGTCTTCTCCAATATAAAAATCCAGTAATGATTTAATACTCGATTTTGCACTTTTATCTAACAGAATAACGCCTTTCCCCCCGTAGCCATTTAATGGTTTAAGGATCATGCATTGATTATGGTTTTCTGCGAATACTGACTCTAAGTAATCACGTTTTTTTGATATATGGGTAACTGGAATAAACTCATTATTAGTGTCGGGTAGTGATGCGGTATAAAGTTTGTTATTTGCCACACGTAAACCATCAATGTCATTCATGATAAAAGTATCATTACGGACAGAGTCTAAAAAGTTTAATGCCATTGTGTTTAGTGGTGGGTTTGCACGCATAATAATTGCGTCGAAACCTGCCAGTGGTAGCTGTGCTTCACTAAACTTAGCATTACGATAAAAAATAGGAATATTTTGAGATACGTTGTCTTTTTTTAGCACTTTACAAAAAGCGATCGACATACTGTCACGCATGGTTAAATTATTTGGCGTTGTTAAAGCTACAGTATGTCCACGATTAGCAATTTCATGAATTATACGTAATGTTGAATCTGTTTCTGGGGAAATATTTTCCCATGGGTACATAATAAAACAAATTTTCATCGTCATTTACCAATATGGTTAGAGGTTATTTTTCGGCATGGTAGGGGGAGAATGAGATTGTGTAAAACGAACAATTTTGGTGGTGACGATAAGAAAATTTTGTTATTGGAAATATGAATAATATTGTATTATATGAGTGTTTATTTTTATCAAATGAAGATTAAATCTTGGATACTGAACTACTTAAAACATTTTTAGAGGTTACTAAAACTCGACATTTTGGTCGTGCGGCAGATAATTTGTTTTTAACACAATCTGCAGTAAGTTTTAGGATCCGTCATTTAGAATCACAATTAGCTAATCAACTGTTTTCACGTCAGCGTGGTAATTTGCAGCTGACAAGTGCTGGAGAACGTTTACTACCTTATGCTGAATCTATTTTACAAATGTGGGGTCTGGCTAAACATGATATCGCATTATCTGAAAATTTGGTGGTGCAAATAACCCTAGGTGCATCGGCAATATTTTGGGAGTTTGATGGTATTTCAGACTGGATTAATCGAATTTCTACAGCTGTCCCTGGTCTTGCTTTACGTTTAGAATCAGTACCGCGTCAAAATATGTCTAAGCGTCTAATTGATAAGAGTATTGATATATCAATTACCAGTGAACCGCCAATTCATGAACTTTTAAATACGACAAAAGTACGTGATTATCAGTTACAATTAGTTACTCATAAGCCGAATCGTGATATGGATAATATCAATGATTTGCCTCTAATTTATTTGGACTGGAGCACTCGATTTTCAATCCAACACAATAAAATTGAGGCATTACAACGAACCGCAGTGATACATACCGACTCTTGTCGTCTTGCATTGGACCATATTATTGGTAATGGCGGTGTCGGGTATTTACCATCACCGGTTATTGCACAGAGTATTGATAGTGGTCTATTGTATTTAGTGAAAGGTGCGCCAGTAATGGAGCAAGCATTATATATTGTATGTCGTGCAGATCATGAAAAACAACATATTATTGATAGCTTACTTGCAGTACCTTTCAATCACATTATTGAAGGTATTGATTAACGATATGGTATTTAAATAGCCGGGTTAATGGCGTCATTACAGATATAGCAAAGGCCCTATTTAAACAAACCAAGTTGGTTTTTAATAGGGCCTTTGCTATTTTTAACGAATAGCTAAGCTAATTGTTATTTTTGTTTTGGCGCTGCTACATTACCTTTACGGTGTAGCTTAGCACTTGTTTTACGGTGCTTACCTTTACTTGCTTTTTTCGATGGCGCAGTTGTTTTTGGTTTATGCTCAACTTTTTCTTCACCAACCGCTTTGTTACGACGAGGCTGACGACGCTCATGCGAAGCACGACCACTAATGTCTGCAATTAGACGATCACGGTTACTTACTTCATAGCCTTTAACAACTTGGCGTTCAATCTTATACCCGATCATCGCTTCAATATCAGCCAAACCATGTTCTTCTTCACGCGATACAAATGATACAGCATTACCTGTCTCGCCTGCACGGCCTGTACGACCGATGCGGTGAACATAATCTTCAGCTAGGAATGGTAAATCAAAGTTAACTACATACTTAAGACCTTGAACATCAAGACCACGTGCAGCAACATCTGTTGCAACTAGCGCGCGGATTTTACCTTCTTTAAACTCACCTAATGCACGACGACGTGCGCCTTGGCCTTTATCACCGTGACAAACGTCAGCTTTAATACCGTCAAGTTTTAATTCCTTAACGATGTTATTAGCCGCTTCTTTAGTGTTAACAAAAACTAATACTTGTTTCCAGTTTCTAGTACCGATTAACTCAGAAAGTAATTCTTGTTTACGGCGCTGCTCAACAGGGTGAATAACGTGTTTAATTGTTGACGCTGTCGAGTTTTCTTTTGAAGCAGAAACAATCACTGGGCTAGACAGTAATTCATTTGCTAGGTGCTTCATTTGTTGAGATAACGTTGCAGAGAAAAGCATTGTTTGGAAATCATTCGATATCGATTCTAAGATCTTACGAATATCGGTGATAAAGCCCATATCTAGCATTCGATCGGCTTCGTCTAGTACTAAGTGTTCAACGTTAGCAAGGTTGGTATTGTTAAGCTGTAGGTGTTCTAATAAACGACCTGGCGTAGCAACTAAAACGTCAACACCTTGTTTAAGCTGTTTAGTTTGCGTCTCCATTTTAACGCCGCCGTATACACTCACTATGTTAAGCGACATGAATTGGCTGTACGCTTGAATGTTCTCTGTTACTTGCGCTGCAAGCTCACGCGTTGGTACTAAGATTAGTGCGCGCATGCTTCCTGAGTGAATGTCTTTTGGTGTATCTGCGATTTGTTGCAAGATAGGTAAAGCAAACGCAGCTGTTTTACCAGTACCTGTTTGTGCATTTGCTAGAATATCTTTACCGCGACCAGCTGCTGGAATAGCTTGCTGTTGTACAGGCGTCATTTGGTCATAATTACAAGCATCTAGCGCGCGTAAAATTTCGGGAGTAAAACTATATGATGAAAATTTCATTGGATATCCTAGCAGTTCGGCAATATGCCTCATTAAGGCGGCATATTATACAGTAATAAATAACTTAGGTGAATGTATGATTTACGTTAACAGGTAAAAAAATAAGACTTAATTTATTAAATTGCTTATATTTTAAACGCGCCTGATCTTGGATAGAGCGGTCAATATGCTATAATCGTCTGCTTTTATTAGCATCATAGGTTTCATAATGAGTAATAAGCAAACGTTTAAGCTAGTCGCAATTGAAGGCAATATTGGTGTTGGTAAGTCAACATTACTGCCCTTACTCGCTGCGAAATTAACTGAACATGATAATTCTGAGTGGCAATTAATTTTAGAAGATGTTGATTCAGATCCTGAGTTTAAACGATTGTTACAAGCGTTTACGGTAGACTCGACACGCCGTATTGAATTCCAACGCTACATTACCAATAAAAGAGCGGATATCTGTAAAGATTTAGATCCTAAATTTAATTACATTATTGAACGCTCGTTGTTCTCTGATCTTGTTTTCTGTCAAGCCAACTTAGCTGAAGCATGCCGCCCAGATGGTAAAGATCTTGATTATTATTATGATATTCAAACTAAATTAAAAGATTACCCACGTGTATCTGCCGTTGTTTATTTACGTTCCGATGCGGAAACGGCGTATACACGTATGCTTTCACGTGCTCGTGATGCAGAGCAAGGTACACCTCGTGATTATCTACAATTAATATCGGACTGCCACGATACATTTTTACCGCATATTTGCCGTAAATATAACACCGTTTTATTAACTGAAGATTGGACGGACTTTGGCTGCCCAACGACATTAGCGAAACGTATCATTAGCGAAGGTATTTAGTTGCTATTCAATGGCGTGGTAGATACTGCGTCATTGAATTTCGATTCTAATTAGACTAATCTGTTATTCATCATTTCCTTTTATGGAAAGTACGATTCTATATTTGAACTGTGCTAAGTAAGGTATCAGTTAGTGAAATTACCCGTTTTATTCACATTTATTCTATTTTTATATTCTTCAATCTTCTCTCCTTCCGTGTTTGCTGTTTCAAGTATTGATTTCGAAATTAAAGGCGTCTCAGGTGATATCGAAGACAACGTCAGTGCTTATTTATCGACGATTTCTCCTCCTAAAGGTAAGAATTACAGTTATTTCGAATCCAAGGTTCGTAAAAATCTTATCGAATCAGTTCAAGTTTTTGGTTTTTATCGCCCCGAAATCACGGTTCACTTGACCGTTGATGATGATGAACTTCTCGTATTTATTGATATTAAATTAGGGGAAAGGGTAACGTTATCCGTTATTCATGTTGAAATTAATGGTGATGCAAAAAATGATACGGATTTTATTCATTTATTGAATGAAATACCATTGCACAGAGGTGACTATTTATCACATGCGGACTACGACAAATTTAAAGCTGATATCAGTAAACTTGCGTTAGCACGGGGTTACTTTGATGGTAAATGGCTAAAAAGTGAAGTCCGGGTTAGTGTTAAAAAAAATAGTGCAGAAATCGATCTTATCTTTGATAGTAAACAGCGCTATGTATTTGGTGAGTCCGTTTTATCCAACCAAACTAAATCGGCATTGATAGTTTCTGAGCTAGCAACATTTGAAAAAGGGCAAGCGTATGAGTCCCACTTGGTCGCTGAATATAGTTTAGCATTATTTAATAGTAGATATTTCCTGTCTGCATCTGTTGTGCCTAATATTAATGGTAGATCCGATGGTAAAATACCGATGGTAATCACAGTTATAAATCATCCTAGCAATACGTATGAAGTCGGTGTTGGTTATCTCAGTGATGTTGGTGTTAGAGGTACATTAGGCTGGAAAAAACCTTGGATTAACAATCGTGGTGATAGTGTTTCTGCTGAGTTTGAATATTCAACAGTACAACAAGAGTTTACCTTTAACTATGACATACCGATTGAAGACCCAATTACGAATGTTGCCAAAATCCAATTTGGTTTTCAGCGTAAAGAGAATAAAGATACGAAGAGTCGGCTGTTTACTTTGCAGTTACAACGTCAGTTTGAGCTTGAATCTAAGTGGCTGCGCACTTGGTTTATTAGAGTAGAACAAGAAAATTTTGTACAGGCGAGTCAAGTCGGTAATAGTGTAATGATATTACCTGGGGTTAGTTTTGCAAAGACGAAGCAACGTGGGGGAGTTGATCCTTATTGGGGGAATCAACAGCTATTTAGTTTTGAGGCTGCGAATCGTGATTGGGGGGCTGACATTAATATGGCTAAAATACAGAGCCGGACAAAGTATCTACGCTCTATCGATAGAACTCATTTTTTCACAACGCGTTTTGATTTAGGCGCTATTTATGTCGATAAAATCGAGAGTGTGCCAGCATCAATGCGTTTTTTTGCTGGTGGTAGTCAAAGTATTCGTGGTTATCAATATGAAACTGTGACAGCTGTTGATGACAATAAAAAATATATAGGTGGTCGGTATTTAACGGTTGGCTCGTTTGAGTACGGTTATCAATTTGCTGAAAAATGGCGTGTTGGGCTATTTGCTGACGCGGGTACATCAACCAATGATTTTTCTGAACCTCTCAGCGTCGGTGTTGGTACTGGTATCCGTTGGATGACACCTATTGGCCCTGTCAAGGTTGACTTTGCTGTACCTGTAAATTCAGATAGAGATACTAAGTATACTTTTCATTTGTATATTGGACCTGAATTGTAATGCGGTTTTTTCAATGTTGTCTTATTTTGTTTATTTTTATTATTGGTGCTTTTATTGCCTTACTCGGTAGCCACGTTGGCAACCAGTACATAATTAAGAAACTAAATAATGCTGAATTACCGCTACACTTAGTGCTAGAAGAAGGTTCTTTATTTCATCAAGCGCGTTGGCAAAAAATTGACTGGCAAGGAGAGCTGTTTCAGTTTTCGATTACGGATTTAGCTTATGATATCGATCTCACTTGTTTATTGAGTGCTGAGGTTTGTGTCAATAGATTGAATGCAAGCTCTGTCAGTTATTCTATGGCGCTGGACAATAAACCTCAAACACTGCTTGGTATCGATTTGGGTGAGGCTCTAACACGTATTGCGAAATTCGATGATAGTACTTCCAAGAATAACGAGCAATTAGATATCCTTGGTTTAATTAGTGTTTCAAATATTGATATTAGAGATATTAATGTCGTAGTTGCTAATACGAGCGTGACTGTCGATCGTCTTGAAGGTACGGTTAATTTATCAGGGCGAGATATTACGGTTATCAAGTTAGTGACGCATAACGCTTATGTTCAAGTACTTACCGCATCATCAGGAAAACAAGTAACAAAGGGTGTTATAAACTCGCAACCAATGACCTCTGCTGAAGAAACAAATAAACAATTAGATATCGTTACTGATCTTTTAAATGAGTTCGAACTTTATCAGGTTTCAATTCCACTACGTGTAGATGTGAATGATGCAAAGCTTATTCAATCTAAACTGCACGTGAATGATTTATCTCTTGATTTTAATTCCATAGATTTGACCGGTTTTATTGATTCTGGAGAAGTGAGGATCGATAAGCTTATCGTTGATATGCCACAAGCTGATACCAGTATTAAAGGGCAAATTGTATTACAAAAAGATTACCCCTTGTATGCGACGGTTAACACAACATTAAAACAACCAGCGTTGTTAAAGCAACTTGCTGTCGATGTCAACGCGACGGGTAGCCTTGATAGTATGACTTTAGCTATTGATACATCAGGGCCGGTTAATACCCATGTTGATGCATTACTCGCGCCGTTACGTCCAGCCTTACCCTTTACTATCAATGCTAATTGGCAACAATTAAGTTGGCCATTACTGACGCCGGCATATATCAATTCAGCGGATGGAAAACTGTCAATGCAAGGTAATCTTGATGATTATACTATAGCTGTTTCAGGGCTGTTAGATATTAATAATACACCGCTGTTGGATCTTGATGCAAAAGGAAAAGGGACTCTACAAGGTTTATCATTCTCTCGGATTAACGCTAAAACGCTGAGTGGACAAGTATCAGCATCTGGGCAACTAAAATGGACAGATGGTATTACGGTAAAAAGTAAAGTCGCAGCAAAAGGCATACAATTAGATAAATTTTGGCCAGACATTCAATTACAACCAAATGGAAATGCTGCGGTTGATTTTAACCTTATGCCTGAAGCAGATAATGATTGGCAACTTGCCATTTACGATATTGACGTAGGCGCAGATTTTAAAGGTTACCCACTTACTTTACAGGGCAAGCTAACGTTAGATCAGGATCTGTATTGGAATTTAGATGGTTTTTCACTTTCTCGTGGAAACGACGCTGTCAAACTTGACGGTATTATTAACGAACAGTTTAAGATCGCGGGTGAAATTGATATTAAAGCCCTAACGCCTTATCTTGCTGAGAGTAAGGGCAGTGCATTTGGTTATTTTACTATTATAGGACAGAAAACCAAACCTTGGTTTAACTTTGATTTATTCATTGATGATGTTTTATTTAAAGGTAATAAATTGCAACGTGCAGACCTTACTGGGAAAATTAGCTTATCTGAAAGTCCAGAGGGTACTATATCGCTCACAGGTGAAGAGTTAATGATTGGTGAACAGGTCATTAATAAGGTTGCTCTGGATTATATTGCGGGCCTAAATAGCAATAGTATTAGTGTAAGTATTGAAAATGAAAAAAATAATGCGAAATTAGAAATAAACAGTTTTTTGCAAGACAATATTTGGCAGGGAAATGTGACTAAAGGGCGCATTAATTCTGAATATGGTAACTGGATAATTGACCCTAATGTGAATTTTACGTTCTCTAATCAAGATGATTATCTTTCTATTGCACAGCACTGCTGGAATGAAAAAGTGGCCACGCTGTGCTTAGGCTTTGAAGGTAACCTTGAGAAAACGGACAATTTCGAATTTAAATTACAAGATTATGACATAAATAAATTAGGTCTAGAAAAGGAAAAAAACCTTGAGATTGAAGGTTTGCTTAATATTATCAGTAAAGTAACGTGGCGTAAGGGGACACCATTACAGTTAACATCGAAGGTAGAAATAACCGATGCATCATTACTTATTTATAATGAAGAAGAAAGTAGTATTGCTAACTTTGATACGTTAACAATGGATGTAGGGTTAGATGAATCGAGATTAATAGCGGATATTAATATCAACTCTCATGAATTGGGTGGAATGACAAGTGATATTCGTGTGGATGATATTTTTGGTAAACGAGAATTAAGTGGTGATATTCACATTATTGATATTGATCTTGCGTTTATCGAACCGCTTATTTATCAGGTTGATGTACTCAACGGTGTTGTTTCCGGTGCAGGTATTGTGGATGGGACATTAGACAAGCCAGAGATCATCGGGCAGTTCAACGTAAATAATGGTTATTTAGCTGGAGATGAACTTCCTGTCACGCTAGAAAATTTTCAATTTAATATTGAATCTAGTGGCCAAAAAGCGAATATTACAGGTAGTGCTAATTCGGGGAAAGGACTCGCTAAAGTTGTCGGTAATGTTACTTGGGGTAATGAATTTTACTACGAAATGCTTTTTCACGGTGATAATTTCGAATTCGATGATAATAAGGGGGTTAAATTACATTTTAGTCCTAAAATAAAAATTAAAGGTAACAAAGTTGGCGCGAAGATTTCGGGTGATATCGTCATACCTTATGCACGAATTAAAGTCGAACAATTACCACAAACTGCAATCCAAGTTTCAACAGATGTTATTATTGTTGATGCTGAGCATGTCAACGAAAAACAGAACTACCCACTCGATGTCGAAGTGAATATAAAACTATTAGATGATGTTAAAATTGACTCCTTTGGTCTTGAATCGAATATTATAGGTGATGTAAATCTAATTCTTGATGAAGATGGCAATTTATTTTCTGATGGTATGCTGCAATTTAAAGAGGGCCGTTATCGTTCGTTTGGCCAAGATCTCTATATCCGAAAAGGACAGATTATATTTTCTGGTTCAATCGATAACCCTTACATAAATGTAGAAGCAATCCGTAATACTGAGCTAACCGAAGATAATGTTATTGTCGGCGTTCGTTTAATTGGCCCAGTTAAAAAACCACTATTTACGATATTTTCAGAGCCTGAAATGCCGCAAACTCGTATGATCTCCTATTTATTACGTGGGCGAGATATAAATTCGGAAGATGAAACAAGTCAAGACGTTGTGATAACAACAATGCTTGTTGGTTCTAGTCTTGGTCAAGGTAAAGATGTCATTAGTTTCTTAGGTGATACACTCGGAGTTAAAGATTTTGCCATCGATACGAGAGGACAGGGAAATGATACTCGAGTTGAAGTGAGTGGCTATGTATTACCAGGTGTTCAAATCCGTTATGGTATTGGTTTATTCTCGGCTTTGAGTGAGGTTGTGGTGCGATATGAAATTATTCCGAAACTCTATATAGAATTAGCAACTGGTGTTGATAGTGCAGTCGATTTATATTATAAATTTAGTCGTTAAGATCTTTAATTAATCGCCATAAAAATAAAAGCAGCTAAGCTGCTTTTTATCAAAATAGGCTGACAAGCTATTTTATTTCGCTTGTTTCATGAGCTGAAATAGAAACAGCATGGGAGCCTTTTGGGCCCTCGTCTATTTCATAGTCAACGACTTGTCCTGCTTTTAATGTACGATATCCATCCATTTGTATAATTGAAAAATGAGCGAACACATCATCACCACCAGATTCAGGGCAAATGAAGCCGAATCCTTTCGCGTTATTGAACCACTTAACCGTACCGGTTGCCATACCTCTGCATCCTTTCTGTAATTGCAAATTGTTTGATTACTGAACTTACATTACCCATTTAACTCATGGGTTATAAGATGGTTAGAATAATACATACCAAGGTAACTGAAATATTAATCATTTCAACGCATCTTGTTAATAAATTTAGTTTATTCGCTACTATAGTCAAGTTAATATTCCTAAAAATGATTAAAATGAGGTAAACTTAGACGAAAGGTTGAAAGTTATTAGCCCAAATCTGTGATAGGTACTAAGATAGAATTATGAGTAAGTTAGATGAACTGATTGATTTCAAAACAAGTATAGAAAGTGAGCAAGAACTTAAACCGCCTTCGTTTTACAAAGTGTTTTTGAATAATGATGACTATACTCCAATGGATTTCGTTGTAGATGTATTACAAAAGTTTTTTTCTATGGATATAGATAAGGCTAACCAAATCATGCTAACTGTTCATTATCGGGGCAGAGGTGTTTGTGGCGTATTTACGGCTGATATAGCCGAGACAAAAGTATCACAGGTAATGCAATATGCAAAAGACAACGAACAGTCCTTATTATGTACCATGGAACAAGCATAAACGTAATGCTGACAATATTACGCAACACGTAGTTATAGGGAGATGCCTATGTTAAGCAAAGATCTTGAAGTAACGCTAAATGAAGCGTTTAAAACTGCACGTGAAAATCGTCATGAGTTTATGACGGTCGAACATTTATTGGTTTCACTATTGAGCAATAAATCTGCTTGCGAAGCGATTAAAGGCTGTTCAGGTGATATCGATGCTATTCGCGATGAACTATTGCTTTTTTTAGAACAAACGACACCTATTTTACCAGAATCAGAATCAGAATCAGATGAAGAGAAAGAAACACAGCCTACGCTCGGCTTTCAACGTGTGTTACAGCGTGCTGTGTTCCATGTGCAATCTTCAGGTAATAACGAAGTGACAGGTGCTAATGTACTTGTTGCTATCTTCAGTGAACAAGAATCACAAGCTGCTTATATATTGAAAAAAGCAGGTATGAGTCGATTAGATGTAATTAATTTCATTTCGCACGGGATTCGTAAAAATGATGAAGAACCGGGTGTTGAAGACAGTCATGACGCTTCGGAACAAGTAATTAATGATGGTGAAGATCAATCAACTCAACTTGAGAACTTTTCTACTAATCTCAATAAATCTGTTGTCGAAGGGCGAATTGATCCATTAATTGGACGCAATGAAGAGCTAAATCGTACAATTCAAATATTATGTCGTCGTCGTAAAAATAACCCATTATTAGTTGGTGAAGCCGGTGTGGGTAAAACGGCAATTGCAGAAGGCCTTGCATACCGAATCGTCAATGAAGAAGTACCAGATGTGATGAAAAATACGCAGGTATTCTCACTCGATTTAGGCGCTCTGCTTGCTGGCACTAAGTACCGTGGTGATTTTGAAAAACGTTTTAAATCATTACTGAAACAGTTACAAAAACATGACGATGCGATTTTATTTATTGATGAGATACACACTATTGTTGGGGCTGGTGCAGCGTCAGGTGGTCAACTTGATGCAGCAAATTTAATTAAGCCATTATTAAGTAATGGTTCGTTACGTTGTATTGGTTCGACTACATATTCTGAATATAGCCAAATCTTTGAGAAAGACAGTGCGTTAGCGCGCCGTTTCCAAAAAGTAGATATTGTTGAACCCTCTATTGATGATACGGTTAAAATTCTGCAAGGCTTGAAGTCACGCTACGAAGATCATCATGATGTACGTTATACGGCTAAAGCGCTACGAGCTGCGACAGAGTTGTCTGCTAAGTACATTAATGAACGTCAATTACCTGATAAGGCGATTGATGTCATGGATGAAGCGGGGGCTAAACAGCGCTTGCTACCGGCAAATAAACGTAAGAAAACGATCGGCATTGGTGAAATTGAATCTATCATTGCAAAAATGGCTCGAATTCCAGAAAAATCAGTTTCTTCTAATGATCGTGATGTACTGCGAAACTTAGAACGTAACTTGAAAATGGTTGTGTTTGGGCAAGACCCAGCGATTGAAGTTCTTACTGATGCAATTCGTTTATCACGTTCTGGTTTAGGCGCTGAAACAAAACCAATAGGTTCTTTCTTGTTTGCTGGCCCAACAGGTGTTGGTAAAACAGAAGTGACTCAGCGTTTAGCAAAAATCATGGGTGTCGATCTGATCCGTTTTGATATGTCGGAATACATGGAACGTCATACAGTATCTCGCTTGATTGGCGCGCCTCCTGGTTATGTTGGCTATGATCAAGGTGGTCTGTTAACGGATGCGGTTATCAAACAACCACATGCTGTTGTACTATTAGATGAAATTGAAAAAGCCCATCCAGACGTATTTAACTTGTTATTACAAGTCATGGATAATGGTACATTAACGGACAATAATGGTCGTAAAGCAGATTTCCGTAATATTATTTTAGTGATGACAACTAACGCTGGTGCTACTGAAACTATTCGTCAATCCATTGGTTTTAAAGAACAAGACAATAACAGTGATGCGCTTGGCGAAGTCAATAAACTGTTCGCGCCTGAGTTCCGAAATCGTCTTGATAACATTATCTGGTTTAATCATCTTGATATGAGTGTTATCCATATGGTTGTTGATAAATTCTTGGTTGAATTAGAAGCACAGCTAGATGACAAACAAGTTACCTTGCATGTATCAAACGATGCTCGTAAATGGTTAGCTGACAAAGGTTACGATAAAACTATGGGCGCAAGACCAATGGCACGTGTTATTCAAGATAAAATTAAACGTAATCTTGCCAATGAGATCTTGTTTGGTAAATTGTTAAATGGTGGCGCTGTTGATATTCAATTGAAGGGTGATGAGCTCGCATTTACGTTTACTGATGTGAAAGTGACAGCGACAGAAACAGAATAAGTTAATTTTTGAATAGTGTTAGAAGGTTGTTTTTTTTCGTATTAGTGTTACTTTGTATCTATGCTTGACTTAAAGAGGGAATGCAAAATGGATATTTCCGCATTAACTAGGGTCGAAATTAGCATCCCAGATGGGATTAGTTTTGATTCATTAGGACTTGAACTTGATGATGATGGCAGTATTTCCTTTGATATTGAAACATTGGAAGCAGTGGCATTAGAAAGTGGTATTGATGTAGCTTTATTAGATGAAGACTATGTATTACAAGTATTACTTATCAGTTTTTATCAGTGGCACAGAGTACAGAATGGTGACATCAACGCAGTCATGGAAGATATTATTGAACAAGCTAACGATTTATCTGCTTATTCTGACGATGAGTTAATTATGATGTTGGGCTCTGCTGAGATGGATAAACAAGCTAATGTTGCTATCTCGCAAATTGTTCATTAATCTAAAATGACTAAGCATAAAAAATGGAAGCCAATTGGCTTCCATTTTTATTACTATTAGTTTGATTATTCTCTATATCTTATTGATGGTAATCAACTACTGATAGTATGTATTACTCGCTGTCTTTAACTTGTAAGCCAACGTTGCCAGTCTTAACGATATCAATGATACCTTTCTTGAATAGTTGGCCTACAGCGCTTTTGAACGTCTTTTTACTCACACCAAATAAACGCGAGATTGTTTCAGGATCAGTTTTATCTGTAACTGCCATGAAACCACCATTTTTATTCAGTTCTGATAATAGTACTTGGCTAAAGTCGGATACTTTTCCATGTCCAGGTTCATTAAGTAATATATCAATTTTACCGTCTTCACGTACTTTTTGAATGTATGCTTTTTGTTTTTCACCACGGTTTAATTTCTTAAACATTTCATTTTTGTAAACAACGCCCCAATGGCTGTTATTTACAATTACTTTATAACCAAGATCTGTTGGATCTACAGGGGTGATCTCAACTTCTTCGTGTATTTTGTAACGCGCAGGGATGTTATCCACATGACGATCTAGTTTTGTTGTTGCTGTAATACGACCGTGAATACGATCTAAATAAATAGCGACAAGGTATTCACGACCCACTTGTAATGGGATGCGTTGCTCACTGTATGGAACTAAAAGATCTTTGTCTAAGCCCCAATCAAGGAATGCACCCACATTGTTTACTTGTTTTACTTTTAGCATGACGAATTCGCCAACTGCACCAAATACTTTTTGCGTTGTTGCAATGATACGGTCTTCTGAATCAAGGTAGACAAATACCTCAAGATCTTCACCGATTTCTGCATTTAATGGTGAGTTTGTAAAAGGTAAAAGTATTTCACCTAATACACCACCGTCCAGGTAGAAGCCTGATCCAGTTTCTTTGATAATTTCTAAGGTATTTAACTTACCTAATTCTGCCATGTTTCTTTGCTCTGTATTGAAATAATGAGGGTTATTATAGTTAACCCAATAATGTGGGCAATGTACCACGAAGCGTGAAAAAAACCCAATATTTGCGGGTGAATTAATATTAATTACTTGAAAGGTTAAAAATATGCACTAATATTGCTTGATAATAATGCCTTCTGTTATACTCCGGCCACTTAATTGCGGTATTTCTGAAGTATAAATTCTCAAAACCTTTTCGCAATTCCTAATTCCTTTAATATTAGTATAAATTATCATGACGCAACAAGACATCAAACTAACACGACTTAATAAATATATCAGCGATACAGGTTACTGCTCTCGCCGCGAAGCAGACCGCTTGATTGAGCAAGGTCGCGTAACCATTAATGGTAAAATCCCAGAAATGGGAACAAAAGTGTCAGATAGCGATATGGTTTCTGTTAATGGAAAACCCGTTAAAGAAAAACAAAAACGTATCTATATTGCCCTAAACAAGCCAGTGGGTATTACCTGTACGACAGAACGTCACATTCAAGGTAATGTGATTGATTTGATTGACTACAACACTCGAATTTTCCCGATAGGTCGTCTTGATAAACCATCAGAAGGGCTTATCTTTTTAACCAATGACGGTGATATTGTTAATAAAATTTTACGTGCTGGTAATGCGCATGAAAAAGAATATATTGTTAAAGTTGATAGCACGGTCACAGATAAGTTCTTAACGGGTATGGCACGCGGTGTTCCAATTTTAGACACTGTGACTAAACCGTGTAAAGTCACGCGTGAAGGTCGCTTTGAATTCAAAATTATTTTAACACAAGGTCTAAATCAGCAGATTCGACGCATGTGTGAGCATTTTGGTTTCCAAGTAAAATCACTAACACGTACGCGTATTATGAATATTGATATGAAAGGTTTAGCAACGGGTCAATGGCGTTTACTGACTGATAAAGAAATGGCTGCAATCAATAGTATGGTTGAAGGCTCAAGCAGTACAGAAGAAGCGTCTGACTATGGTCAAGAAAAGCCAAAAACAAAAGGTGTACATTCAAAACGTGGTGTTAACAGTGCTGCACGTCAGAAGCGTTTCGGCTACGGTGACTATGCAGCAACACCTGGACAAGTTTTGAATGAAGAAGTGAGTTCAAATGTTTGGGATAAAGATGAAACAACCGCTGATCTAGATAAGGACGATGAACCGACATCTAATTTCTGGACGCAAAATACAGCATCGTCTGATGCTGATGTTTCACGAGATGAGGTTCTGCAAGATAAACCGGTGTCTTTTTCTGATGAACAAATTTCATCAAGAGCACGTTTCGACTCTGCAGAAAAGAGAAAAGAACGAAAGAAACCGGCTACTCGACTTAGTATTATAGCTGAACGCGAAAAAGCGAAACTGGCTAATGCCAAGGCTAGCCCAACTGCGCCTCGTGTTAAAGGTACTCTTTCGTTGAAAAAGAAGTAATTCGATAAATGTCTGTCGATAATTACCCCCAGATCGATATACCTTTTGATGTTCGCTACACCTGTTTATTTTGTGGCGAACCATCAGATGCTACGATCAACATACCGTTCTCTGTGGATGATATGAATAAAGCTCCCCATGAGCCTTTATCTGTACCAGCATGCACAGAGTGCCTGTCTTTTGTAAAAAAAGCCCGCTGCCACTCTATCTATCAATATCGTAATGCCGTAAAAGCAGCGTTAACACGGAAATATCAAAAAGCATTAAGTATTGGTTCAAATTGGACAGAACAAGAATTGCAAGAATCTGAGTTTGAAGGTGCTGCGTTTGAAGGTTTTAAACGTAGTGCGTGGATGATGTTTACCATTGCAAAGGAAAGAGTTAACTACTCTGGTTGGCCTTTATGTCTTGAAGGGGTTCCACTTGCTGCCGATGATGAAGCTGGTGGATTTACGTTTGATGGTACAGAGTTTGTCAGTGTTGAACACGCAATTGAACATTACATCAAAACCTTTCATCTTGACGATGCTTTATTACCCGAACTCGTTAAATTATTGGGTACAGATAAGTTTGGTTATGCTGTTCGCGTTAGTCGTCTTTATTTAAATATATCGCCAGCAGAGCGAGCGCAGATAATCGCCGATATAGTAGAAAACCAGTCCTAATTTCTGTTGTTAATAATTATAATAACTCAAAGCCGTGCTTGATCCTTTTTCATAACGACTTTGAGTTATTCAGTCCTCTATTCAAATTACACTGTTTATCAGAAGATAACATTAAGCATTATAGTATACAGTTGAGCATCTGTATCCCCATCGGCAGGAGCACTGATCAACTCACCATTACTACCATCTTTTGCATTTGTATATTTCCATTCAGCATTAAGTGATACCGTTGTCGTTAAATCATAACGTAGTCCGATTAACAGAGAATTATTTTTTTGGCTATGGTGTGATTCAGCATAGGTTACGTAAGGGGTATATTTATCAATATTATAGGCTAAGCTTGAATACCAATTGAAATGCATCGTATCGATAAGTACTTCAGCCGTCAGTAGCCATTGGTCAAGTGAGTATTCTGTGCCTAATGTGTAAATACTAATGTTGTCTGCAGGGAGTTGCATAGTTCCTTGTGGTGTTGTTACATCGACGACATATTCGAAATACGCATAATTAAACATAATGCGATAATCAAATCCGCTTAATTCACTGTGTATACCTGGCTCTGTTCCCTTTTAGTGTTGGCAGTTTTAGCTATACTTATAGTAACCGCAATATCATGAGGTTACCGCTATGAGTAAAGTAACTTTTGCAGCTTTTCAAGAAAGTATTGAAGACCTATCTTATGTTGAACTAAAGCGCTTAAATCATCAAATCGACTTCCACCTATCTAAAGACGAAGTCGGCCAAATCCTTGCCAAATATGAAAATGAAATATCAAACTGCCCTCATTGCAATGGTCACGTGCTATCTCGATGGGGAAGTACCATGCAAGGAAAACAACGTTATCGCTGTAATGCTTGCCATAAAACATTCAGCACCCTAACGGGAACAAGTCTATTTAGAATGAAAAAACCTGGCAAATGGCTGAAATATATAGAATGTATGTGTTTATCTAATAGTTTGAGATATGCAGCTAACAAGTTAGATATTAATTTAAAAACAGCATTTAGATGGCGACATCGTTTTCTAAAAAGCCCTTCTGAGCACAAACCGACTGAATTACTTGGCATTATTGAAGCAGATGAAACTTTTGTACCCGAGAGTTTCAAAGGTTCCAAAAAAATGCTGAGAGAATCAAGAAAACGAGGCGGCGGTAATCCCCCAAAAGTGCCTATTTTACTGGCTTTAGATCGCAATGGAACAATAAGCCATCAGGTCTTAAAGCGAGATACTAAAGAAGAACTTAGCTTAGCGCTAACACCACTTTTATCACCTGATTCTGTGCTATGTACCGATGGTAATTTATCTTATCAAAGCATCGTTAAAGAGCTTGGTTTCAACATCGATCATAAACGGCTTATCAGTTTGGATAATCAAAAGGTTATTGATAAAATATATCATATTCAGACACTTAATAATTTCATGATGCGTTGGAAAACTTGGATGAAACGATTTTATGGTGTTGGTACTGGCTATATGGAACATTATATTGCTTGGTTTATCTTTATGGAAAACAAAGCGTCTTGCGAAAACAAAAACTGGCTTAATGAAGCTCTTGAATAAACCAACACTAAAAGGGAACAGAGCCGTATACCTACAGTTTTCTCTATATTAAAACCATATTGATTGTCACCTATGTCAACCTCACCATTACTTTCTATACCAACATAGGGTGTTACCGCTAAATAACTCTCATCATTTATTTCGATATCCCAAGTCCCAGAAAGTCCATCATAAGATGTGAGGCCTAAGGTCGAGTTATATACTTCTTGTGGAGGTCTGGCTGACGTATATGCTTGTCCAACATAATAGTATTCAGAGCTTAGAAACAAGGGTAACCGTAATCGTCCAACTTTTAAGTTGAAATCGGATACGCTATAACCTACGTAGACCCATTCTAACCTCGGTGATGACCAGCTATCTTGAGGGCGTTTTACGATCTGAATCGAAGTATTGAAGTTATCATTAAAGCGGATATCACCTTGTAACCCTAAAGTTGTATCACAATCGTAACAAGTGTTATCTGTGATCTCTCGGTTGACATAGAGTGGTGTTGCATTGTTAGACTGGGTTATGGAAGTCGAGCCAAAGCCACTTAACGAAATGTTATCGGTAAGGTTTAGTTTTGCATTTACTGCGGATGTACTTATTGATAGTGTTGTTGCTATAAAGCAAATCTTTGATATATACATGCTTTATTCCTCCGAATCTAAAACGAATAAAACATTAACATCTTCTGGTAATGACTTTATGGTGGCGTAAGCAATACCGTTTGGGTTTTCTTCCAACCAATCGAGTATGGATGCAATATCATTATTTGATATGGTGACTGGTAGATTCCCTTTTCCCGAAAATGCTAAACTTGCTCTATAACCATTCATTTGCGAGAGCGATTTACCAAGTAGTTTTCGATAAAAACAGGCCTTGTCATCGTTATCTTCTGTTAAATCGATAAGTTCAATATTTTCATTATTAATACGTTTTACCTTTCCTTTATATATCATTCTTACCTTGCTTTTACTTAACTTAGGAAAAGAATCATTTAATGAAAATACGGCAAAACTTTTTCCTTCATCTTTTCCCGTTTCCTCTTTAGCTGAGGTATAAAATGGGGGGGAGAGTGAAAAAATGAGTAGTCCAACGAAAAAATTACGTAAGTTTAATCCTTTAAACATGTTTACCTGCTAATTTCAGTTCTGTTACCTATCATTCAAGTTAGTAAGAAAAAGAGCAAATAACAAATTAATTTTTACATGGAAGTCAAAAACTTATGCTTAATACGTTATCGATCAAAAAACGACTAATAATTTTATTATTATGCCCATTATTGTTACTCACGTTGTTGGTTGGAGATCGAGTCAGTGATTCTGTGTTTACGTTAAATCAATTAAATAAGCTTAAATATAGAATTGAGCTGCTTACTGAGTCGTTACACTTAAATTCATTACTGCATAGTATAAGAGTCAACAAACTTTCGAATAACACAGTAGCAAATGAAGATGAACTTACTTCGTTCACGAACGCTGTAAATAAATTAAAAGAATTAGCACCTTTAGCCTTACAAAATAGTAACAACGCGATTGATTTATTATCGGATTTAGAAGGTGCAGCTGAAGAACTTACTAGTCTTAACGTTGAAGATGTTAATGATTGGTCTAGCTGGATCTCGGATACAACGAGTCAATTACTCCTTATATTAGAAAAAAACAATCTTGATATTAATGATAAAGCCATAGAAACTAATATTGAGGTTTTGTATCAATTACAGTGGCTTTATTTTTGGGCTAATGAAGAAAATTGGTATATAAACCTTATTGTTTCAGATACTGGTGTTGATGCTAAATCTTTATTACCCGCCATTGTTGAAAGGCAGCAGCTGTTTATTGAACGATTCATTGCGATTGGTGCTGATAACAGCCAAATATCTCTTTTGCAAAGTACATTCTCTGATAAGGCATTTATAGACAGTTATGCATTACGTAATTTGATTCAAAATGAGCACTTCAAAACGAATGCAAGTAATTATGACATATCAGTGTTAGACAAACGTTTAGCATTAATTAGTCAAGTTGTGTCAAATGTAGGTGCGAACTTATCAGTCAAGATTAAAACAAAGGTTGCTGAAGCTAAAATGCATGTAATAGCATCGAGCATTTTCATTACTGCATTATTACTTTGTGCATCTTACTTAGGTTGGATGCTGATTCAACGTATTCTTGGCAACTTAAAAGAAATTATCGCCACGTTAACGCGTATTGAAGATACCCATGATTATTCACTAAAAGTGAAAATCGATGGTAACGATGAATTTAGTGCGTTCGCCAAAATGTTAAATAAGCTAATTGAAGAACGTTATACAAATGAAAGTCAGATAATTCAGGCGAAGGAGTTAGCCGAACAGGCAAACGTTGCGAAAAGTTCATTTTTAGCGAATATGTCACATGAAATTAGAACCCCGTTGAATGGTGTTATTGGCATGTCCGATATTTTAGCTAGCACGAAGTTAACACCTTCACAGCAGGAGCATCTTGCTATTATTGAAAATTCCTCGCAAACATTACTCATATTAATTAATGATATTTTGGATTTTTCTAAAATTGAATCCGGTCACCTTACCATCTCTAATCATAGCTGTAATTTACGAGAAGTTATTTACGATACTGTGGCAATTGTCATCCCAACTGCAGCATCCAAGAACTTAGATCTTATCGTCAATATTTCCTCTGAATTACCGACAGACTTATTATTAGATGAGCATAGATTACGTCAGGTCTTGATGAACTTATTATCCAACGCTGTTAAATTTACCAATAGTGGTCAAGTTAGTTTGTCACTTAGTTGTACATTACTCTCAAATAAGCGATGGGAATTGTCGTTCTCTGTTGCTGATACTGGTACTGGTATCGAAGATGATAAACAACAGAAAATCTTCGAACCTTTTACTCAAGAAGATGGTTCAATTACACGAGAATTTGGTGGGACTGGATTAGGGTTAGCGATTAGTAGCCAATTAGTTGAATTAATGGGTGGAAAAATCGATATTGATTCCGTAAAAGGTGAGGGGAGTAATTTCTATTTTACTATTTACGTAGAGTAATTTGCTGATATTCGCGTTCAGCAGGTGGTTCCTATAAATACGAATGTAATAGTTATCACGAATGAAATGGATTTTAGTAATGACATTTGTACAGAACTATCACGTAATAATTTTTCTGATATAACAACTGTAGTCTATACACAAGATCTCGCGAATAACGTAACGATGAATGATTCTACGGAAAAAAACCTTAATCCGTTAATCATTTATTGCCAGAATAGCGTTCAATTAACACTAAAAGACATAGATTCGTTAGGTAAATTAGCGCTTAAACATACTTTTATTTTAGTGCAGTCACATACAGATGATAAGTATGATTTTGATAATAGAATTGATGGTTTAATTACCATGCCATTACTTGGTAGCCGATTACTTAAAACCATGAAATCTGCGCTGATGAACAAGGCTGAATCAGAGACAAACATAGTACCGAGTTTAGCTAGTGAAGTAATGGGCGAAGATATTGCAGTAGATAATATGCTTATTCTTATTGTAGAAGATAATTTGATTAATCAAAAAGTCGCCACCTTGCTATTAAAACAGTGTGGTTATGATAGCCATATTGCGAATAACGGTGAAGAAGCTGTCGCAATGGTATCTTCTGGTGAACATAAGTATAAGGCCATATTAATGGATTGTATGATGCCAGTTATGGATGGGTTTACAGCGACAGAGCATATCCGGAAATGGGAAACATCATTTTCCGTACCAGAAACACCTATTATTGCATTAACCGCTAGTGTGTTGGATGCTGATATCCAACGTTGTTTTGATGTTGGTATGAATGACTATGTACCTAAGCCATTTAAAAAAGATCTACTCATAGAGAAAATTGAGCGGCTAGCAAGCGCCGCTTAAGCTGATATTATCGATCTTGTTTAGGCTCTGAAGTAGGGGGCTGCTGACGTAGTAACATTTTCAGTTCAGCAATATCCTGCTTTAAGGCCATGACCTCTGTATGTAAGGTATTTACATTTGAGGTTTGTTCTATTTTAGATTCTTTTCCACCATCAACAAACCATGAGGAAATAAACCCAGTAAATGTGCCGAATAAACCAACTCCGGCTGTCATGAGTAGTGCCGCTATGATGCGCCCTCCTGTTGTTACAGGATAATAATCACCATAACCAACCGTTGTTATGGTGACAAATGACCACCAAAGCGCATCTACACCATTGTTGATGTTACTGCCTATTTGCCCTTGTTCTAACAGCAGAATACCGACAGCACCAAAGGTTACAAGCACAAATGAAATTGCAGACACTAAGGAGAATGTCGCTTTAAAGCGATGTTCAAAGATCATTTTAAGCACGAGCTTAGATGATCGAATATGCTGAATAGCGCGGAGGATCCGCGCAATACGAATCATACGTATAAATTGAAGTTGCTCTACCATCGGAATACTGGATAATAAGTCAATCCAACCCCATTTCATAAATTTCAGCTTACTCTCTGCTTGATAAAAGCGAATGATAAAGTCGGTAAAAAAGAACAAACAAATAATATTATCAACACTGGTCAATATTTCGGTCACGTTACTAGACAGTGTAAATACGAGCTGAAGCAGTGATGAAACAACAACATGCAGTGATAAGATCAGCATGAAGATTTGAAATGGATTAACATCATTATTGGTTTTAAGTTTTGTTTGCACAGGTTAGCGCCTTGATTCATTGATTTTATTAATATAAACGTTACTGCGTAGCAAAACAAAATATTTTTATAGTGGCTTCGTTAATCGGCGTGGTGACAGTGCAATGTGGAGGTGTAAGTTATGTATGTTATTATTTTTTATGTGCCGCAAGCAAATGTGGAAGGTGTTAAGCAAGCGTTGTTTAAAGCTGGTGCGGGTACTATCGGCGATTATGCGCGTTGCGCTTGGCAATGTTTAGGCACTGGTCAATTTAAGCCATTACTGGGTAGTCAGCCACATATCGGTACGTTAAATGAAATAGAATTTGTTGATGAGTTTAGAGTCGAAATGGTTTGCTGTGCGGATAATGTAAGGGCTGCAGTTAATGCGTTGATTTCTGCCCACCCTTACGAAGAGCCCGCTTATCACATTTTACAAACACTCAATGTTGATGATTTACCTTAGCGTAAAATAGAATCTAACTTAGCGATTGGTTACACTGATTATAGCTGAAATTGTTTTTGCACAAGTAACTGAGATTAAACTGTCAGCATCCTGTTCAGTTCCCATTGTAACCGTTGAATGGGATTTCATGGCACTTTTTCTAGTTGTCTTTCCTGATAAGTGTAGCTCTTTCGCTTTTGTGATAGAGATGATCTTTTCAGCATTGTCTGGGTTGACACCTGCACCAGGCATAATACTGATTCTACCATCCGCTTGAATGACTAACTCTTTGATAAGCTCACAACCTTGTTCTGCTCTAGCTTGTTGGCCTGATGTTAAAACGCGTTCACAACCTGCATTGATTAAGATTTCTAATGCTTGTTTAGGATCATTACATAGATCAAAGGCCCTGTGGAAGGTTACGCCGATATCGCGAGAGGCCGCCATTAAACGTTTTAATGCGGCTTCATCAATATCACCTTCTGATGTTAATGCACCAATGACTACACCTTGGATACCTAGCAGTTTCATGAATTTAATATCAGAAACCATGATATCAACTTCTTGCTCACTATATATAAAATCACCTGCGCGAGGGCGGATTATTGTATAAAGGGGGATAGTTGCTAGATCGAGAGACTTTTGGACAAAACCAGCATTGGCGGTTAGGCCTCCTAACGCTAAAGCTGAGCACAGTTCGATACGATCTGCACCAGCCAGCTGAGCCGTTTGAAGTGACTCTATATTATCGACACATACCTCTATTGTAATGGTCATAAGTTTCTCTTTATTACAAAAATAAAGTGATCATAGGCAGTTCTGTATAATATGAAAGTAAAAAAGACGACTAAGGTCGTCTAGATCAATCCTTATGATAAAAAACCACAATATTAGAGCTAGAAAGACAATTGTTTTTTATCAATTGCAGTTATCGTACTTTTTTCTAATGCCGTATAGCTATTCTGTTTAGGAAGTTTGATAAGAATTACTTCTTTCGACATATTTGGGTAGTATGATTCTTTTTTCAAATCTGTTTTTTTATATTTGAACGTACCTGTCATTTCTTGTTGTTCACGTAAACGTACAAATATAGGTTGTGCATAGCTTGGCAGTACAGATGTAACGTGTTGAAAGAAGTCTGCTGCTGAGAATTCATGTATTGGGCAATTCAAAGTAAGCGCAACCATACCAGCTCGACCATCATGATGTGGTAGTTCGATACCATAAGCAACAGTCTGGTCAACTTGATTAAACTCATTAAGTTGACCTTCTACTTGTGTCGTCGCCACATTCTCACCTTTCCAACGGAACGTATCACCTAATCTATCGACGAAAGATATATGTCTAAACCCTTGATATTTAACGAGGTCACCAGTGTTGAAATAGCAGTCATTATCTTTAAGTACCGATCGGAATAGTTTTTTATTACTTTCTTTATTATCGGTGTAACCATCAAAAGGGGATCGCTTGGTGATTTTTGTTAATAGTAAACCCACACCACCTGTTCTTACTTTGATCATTTTCCCTTTTTCATTGTACAGGGGTTCGTCATTATCAATATCATACTCTACAACGGTAAAGGCAAGTGGCGTAATGCCTGCGGTGTGAGGTAAGTTCAATGCATTGGTAAAGACAAGGTTACATTCACTGGCACCATAGAATTCGTTAATATGTTCGATCCCAAAACGCTGTTGGAACTCATCCCAAATCTCTGGGCGTAAACCATTGCCAATAATCTTTTTAATGCCGTGTTGTTTATCGTTATCTTTTGCTGGCACATTTAGAAGGTATCGGCATAGCTCGCCAATATAGGTAAATGCGGTTGCATTGTGGGTTCGTATTTCATCCCAGAATCGACTGGAACTGAATTTTTCAGAAAGAGCAAGTGTGGCTGCATTACCAAACACAGCACTTAATGAAACGGTTAATGCGTTGTTATGATACAAGGGGAGTGATAGGTATAATACATCATCAGCAGTAAGGCGTAATGATGCCATCCCTATCCCTGACATTGACTTAAACCAGCGATGGTGACTCATTTTTGCTGCTTTAGGTAAGCCAGTTGTCCCTGAGGTGAAAATATAAAATGCAGAATTTTTAAGCTGAATTTTAGGCGTTGAGTCAGGGTTTAATACCGAATAATTTTCTACTAACTTTGATATATCTCTAAACTTAATAGGGTGCTTTGGTTTGTTTAATGCCGGTATATAAAAAATATTGTTTTTCAGTGTTTGTGGTAAGTTCTCTTTAATATCATTAATAGCCGAATTATAGACTTCATCTGCGATAATTAATTTTGTATCGACAACTGCTAGGCTATGTTCGAGGACCGCATTTCTTTGTGTCGTATTTATCATACAAGCAATTGCACCGAGCTTAACAACTGCAAGCGCAATAATAATGGTTTCAGGCCTATTATCGAGCATGATTGCCACTTTATCATTATGGTTAATCCCGTACTCATGTAAATAATTTGCATATTGATTTGCTTGATTGTTCAGATCTTCGTAGCTATAACGTTGGTCTTTGAACTGAATTGCAATCAAACCAGAGTTTTTAATAGCCTGCTCTTCAAGTAGTAAACCAATAGACATATAACGTTCTGGCTTTGCTTTTTGTAAGTGCCACAAGCCTTTTAAAATAGGCTTAGGTGTTTTTAATATATTGATTGTGCTTTTGAATAATTGCTTCCTGGATATAACAGTCATAAGTTAATTCATTCTATTGAGTAAAGGGAGTATGACACCTGATAAATGAGTCACGCATTGTTCTGAATCCATTAAACTAAATGTATTGTTTTGCTGTGATAATGCGACGTTCAAACAAACTTGAGTAGGTAAATAAATAGCATTTTTAAATTGAACATTAATACTAATATGTTGAATATCAATAAGTACTTCTAATTGTGCGAGTACGCGTGCTTTGGCTAACATGCCGTGCATCATCGTGGTTCTAAACCCCATTAATTTTGCTGGGATATGATGTAAGTGGATAGGATTTGCATCTTTTGAAATATAAGCATATTTAAGCGCATCCAAAGCTGTAAATTGTAATGATGAAATTGCCTTTATCTCTTGTTTATTCAATGCAGAATGGTACGAGTCTGTGGTTTTAGACTGTCGAAAATGTATGTCTGGTCGTTTTTGTTTTAATGATTGTAAGAAGGTCGAACTGCACTCCCATACTAATTTACCATTCTCAAAAATATCAATATGGGTCTCAATGAAACGACCCTTGTTAGAGGTATGGTCATGACCAACATGACACAAAATGGTAAGTGTTGTATTTTGCTTAATAGGAATATGTTGAGTTATACGGTTTGAATAATGAATGAGCCCCAATATTGAGACTGGAAACGCTTTAGATGTCATTAACTTCATTAATAAAGGAAAGGCAACCACGAAAGGGTATGCAGCAGGTAGATAACCAGTATGCTTAAAGCCACAGCAGTTAATATATTGCTGAAAATTGTTTAAATCTATCGACAGACCACTAACACAGTATTGCTGTGTAAAAGGCTTTTTTGACGATGATTTAGTTATTGCTTTCACAATTGTATTGAGTACAGCTTTCGTGTACGAAACAGTAATTGAAGGTTGTTTTTTAAAGTGTGTAATTGATTTTGTCGTCATGATAAATAAATTGCGCAATGATATGTTGCAATTATGTTAAGCTCTTTGTGTGATGGTTGAATTGGCGAGTGTTTAATTGGTTAATGGCAGCTCGGTCAAATACCTGACTTAAATTGTGTTACTCAATCCTTTGATAGTGGTAGAGTTAGTGGATCAAACAAAGATTTAAAGTTAATAAGTGGAATAATTATGCAAGATGCGGGCGTATTATTACGTATTGCTTATGCGGCAATGAAAGAGTTAGATATCGATGTACTCGAAGTACTCTCTCGTTGCAACATTAGTGAAGACGTGCTGAATGATAAGGATTTACGTACACCTAATCAGGCACAAACACATTTTTGGCAGGTCCTTGAGGACATAAGTAAAGATCCAAATATTGGCATTTCACTTGGTGAACGCATGCCTGTTTTTACTGGTCAAGTTTTGCAGTATCTTTTTTTGAGTAGTCCTACGTTTGGTACAGGTTGGGAGCGAGCCGCAAAATACTTTAGGTTGATTAGTGACGCGGCAAGAGCTTCTATTCATATTGAAGATGATCTCGCGAGGCTATCTGTTAATTTAGACGGGATGACTGAAGATGCTAATCGGCACTTGAATGACTGCTTAGTGATTGGTGCATTTAAATTTTGCTTGCATGTTACTGAAGGTGACTTTAAAGCCAATAAAATAGCCTTTGCTCATCAACAGCCCGAAGATTTAACGGCATATTCTAACGTCTTTCCTTGCCCTCTTGAGTTTTCCGCGGCAGATAACTTTATTTATTTTGATGCTGATTTGCTAGATCGACCTTCAACACATGCTGAGCCCGAGTTGTTTGCATTGCACGAGCAGCTCGCTAGCAGAAAAGTTGCAAAGTTAGAACTTAAAGATATCGTGGATAAGGTGCGTGGCGTTATTGCGCAGCAACTTGAATCGGGTGTTGTGACATTAGAAAGTATTGCAACTGAGCTTGATATGAAGCCGCGCATGTTACGGGCTAAGCTGGCTGAGATAGATTATAATTTTAATCAAATACTAGCCGATTTCCGTTGTGAGCTGTCTAAAAAACTGTTGGCGAATACGAATGAATCAATTGATCAGATTGTATATCTAACTGGATTTTCAGAGCCAAGTACTTTTTATCGTGCATTTAAACGTTGGGTACAAATGACCCCAATTGAATATCGCCGAAGTAAGCGGGTTGATGATTAATAAATCTAGAAGAATTTAACCTAGAAAGAAATAGCTGCTATCCATCAAGGTCGCAGCTATTTCAGCGTTACGTATCCCTAAGCGCCAATTAATGATTGTCCGCAAATTCGAATTGTATTTCCTGTCACACCTGCTGCTTGTGGTTGCGCAAAAAATGCAATCGCTTCGGCTACATCAATTGGTTTACCTCCCTGTTTTAATGAATTCATTCGGCGACCAGCTTCACGGACGGTAAAGGGGATCGCGGCAGTCATTTTTGTTTCGATAAAACCAGGGGCAACGGCATTAATGGTTATATTCTTTTCAGCAAGTGGTTTTTGCATCGCATTGACATAACCAATAACGGCAGCCTTAGAGGTTGCATAATTTGTTTGACCAAAGTTTCCAGCAATGCCACTCATCGAAGATACGCAAATAATTCGACCATATTGATTCAATAGATTGTCACTTAGTAATCGCTCATTAATTCTTTCCATGGCCGACAAATTAATATCCATAAGTACGTCCCAGTGATAATTAGTCATACGTGCGAGGGTTTTATCTTTTGTAACCCCTGCATTATGTACAATGATATCAAGTGATACCTCACGTACAAATTCGGCAATGATAGTAGGCGCATCATCAGACGTGATGTCAGCTACGATAGTACTGCCTTTTAAGCGATGTGCGATTTTGTCAAGATCCATTTTCAGTGCTGGTATATCTAAACAAATTACATGAGCGCCATCGCGAGCGAGAGTTTCAGCAATAGCAGCTCCAATACCACGAGATGCACCAGTAACAAGCGCAGTTTTTCCTTGTAAAGGTTTAGCGAGGTTAACTGTGCCGTGTATTGCTCCTGGTTTTACATTAAGCACTTGTGCTGATATATAGGCTGATTTCGTAGAGGTAAGGAAACGGAGTGGGGCGTTAAGCAATGATTCACTGCCTGCCTGTGCATACATAAGTTGGCATGTGCTGCCATTTTTACCTATTTCCTTGGCTAAGCTACGACAAAAACCTTCTAAGGATCGTTGTACAGTAGCGTAACTCACATCCTCAAGGTGCTCACTCGGACGACCTAAAACGATGACTCTGCTACATTTTGATAGTTGTTTTATTACAGGCTGGAAAAATCGGTGTAACGCGCTTAATTGTTTACTTGTTTTAATACCTGATGCATCAAAGACAATGCAGTTAAATTTATCTGATTTACTCATTGTATTTAAGCTAATTGGGGTCGCACTGAGTAGGGTATTATTAAATTGCTCATTAAGGTTGGCTAACTCTAGCGTGCTATTTGGATAAGAGATAGCAAGTTCTGCATCGTTAAATGTGTCAATGATGGGTTTTATCAGATCACTATTCGTGGCAGCCCCAATAAGTAAACGACCAGAAATAAGATCTGAACCGTGAGAGAAGCGCGTTAATGTAACAGGTTGTGGAAGATTAAGCATTTTGAATAAAGCTGATGTCCACTTACCATTGGCGATCTTTGCATACGTATCCGTCATTATTTAATCCTTGTTAGAGTGAACAGCCTTAATACTGAAACCGAGCATGAACTAAAAATTCAGTTATTACTATGACTTATCTGCCAGAGGTCGTTTATAAATAGACCAGTTCATTGCATCGTAAATTGGTATAGTATAACTAAATAATATTCAGATTCAGATTTTGTCGCTATAACAGTGGATAAATAATCATCCATCAATGTCTTAGCATATAAATTATCGATAAAACAGTGATGAACTAATAACCAAATTAGAGTTTTTATTTTAAACTTGGATCAACAATGTTACATTAATGTTTCTTAAGTCTAATGTGCTGCGGGCATATATAAGTCATCTTAATTAAAGGAATAAACCATGACAGGTCAAACAGTAAGAAGAGTTGCAATTATCGGCGGTAACCGTATCCCGTTTGCACGTTCAAATACAGCATATTCGAAACTAAGTAACCAAGATATGCTTACGGAAAGTATCCGTGGCTTAGTGGTTAAATATGGCCTACGTGGTGAACAACTTGGTGAAGTTGTTGCGGGTGCGGTAATTAAACACTCTCGTGATTTTAACTTAACACGTGAAGCGGTATTAAGTGCAGGCCTTGCACCTGAAACACCTTGTTATGACATCCAACAAGCATGTGGTACTGGTTTAGCCGCTGCCATTCAAGTAGCAAACAAGATTGCACTGGGTCAAATTGAAGCGGGTATTGCTGGTGGTTCTGATACCACGTCTGATGCACCGATTGCTGTAAGTGAAGGTATGCGCAGTGTTTTACTTGAGTTGAACCGTGCTAAAACGGGTAAACAACGCTTGAGTGCACTTTCTCGTTTACGTCCAAAACATTTCGTGCCACTTACACCTGCGAATAAAGAACCGCGTACAAAAATGGCGATGGGCGATCATTGTCAAGTGACTGCGAAAGAATGGAATATCTCACGCGAAGCACAAGATGAATTAGCATGTGCCAGTCATCAAAAATTAGCGGCTGCATATGAAGAAGGTTTCTTCGATACGTTGGTGTCACCTATGGCTGGACTAACGAAAGATAATGTATTACGTGCTGACACGACAGTTGAAAAACTAGCTAAATTAAAGCCTTGTTTTGATAAAGTAAATGGCACTATGACGGCGGGTAACAGTACTAACCTTACGGACGGTGCATCTGCGGTATTACTTGCAAGTGAAGAGTGGGCAGCTGAACACAACTTACCTGTTCAAGCTTATTTAACATTTGGTGAAACAGCGGCTGTTGACTTTGTTGATAAAAAAGAAGGTCTGTTAATGGCTCCCGCATATGCAGTACCAAAAATGCTTAAGCGTGCAGGTCTAACATTACAAGATTTCGATTTTTATGAGATTCATGAAGCATTTGCAGCGCAAGTACTATCAACGCTAGCTGCGTGGGAAGATGAGAAATTCTGTAAAGAAAAACTTGGTCTTGATGCACCGCTTGGTTCAATCGATTTAACTAAGTTAAACGTGAAAGGCAGTAGTTTAGCTACGGGTCATCCATTTGCTGCAACCGGTGGTCGTGTTATTGCTACGTTAGCGCAGTTGCTTGATCAGAAAGGTTCAGGTCGTGGTTTAATCTCGATCTGTGCTGCTGGTGGTCAAGGTATCACGGCTATTTTAGAAAAATAAAAAATGTTGTAATCCAGCCCTTATTTAATAAGGGCTGGAACTTAGGATGTTATAAAGGATCAATAAGGTTTATCGCATTAACACGTTCACTTATGTCTGGATGCGAACGTAACCAAGTTGGAGAGCTTAAGGGCTCACTTTCTAACTGCATTAATACCTGCTCTAGTGGTTGAACTGAACCATATTCGGATATTAAGGCTTCTGCAGCGAATCTATCTGCTTCAAGTTCAGCCTGCTGAGAATGCTCAAATGATAGTAATAATGTACTGGCACTAGCCAAAGTATCGCCTATCCCGGTCGCATCACCCACGATATAATTTACGAGTACAGATAATATCGATGCTTGAACGAGTTGCTTTAAAAGGTGATTATGATACTGATGTCCTATCTCATGCAATAGTACAGCTTTTAACTCTCGATCATCTTGTACAAGCGCGACGAGTTTATCCGTTAGGATTATTGTGCCATCTGTTAAAGTAAATGCATTGGCCGTATCTGCTAAAGATCGAAATAATAACTTGGGTTCACCGTTATAAACTATAGCTGCTGAATTTATATTATTCAATAAGCCCGTAAGTTCACTTTGTCTTTTGGCTGATAGCTTGGATACCGTGAAGTAGTGCTCGTCTAAATATTCTAGACTATAGTCGGCTAGGTGTTTTTCCACTACAGGGGGGATAGACTGTGCGATCATACCACTGATAGCAGGGATGCCTGAGTTAATTACATACCAAGCCGATAAGCAACTTAGTAATATACTAGCAGTAATAGCAATGCTATTTTTTTCCAGCTTATGCAACCAGGACTGTTTATTCTGTTGACGTAGCCAGATATCAATTTTCGCATTATTATCGGCAGTAAATGTCCAACCGTTAACGAATGTAAAACTACGAGGAATAGCGCCTAAAGCACGAGATATAGTTATGTTACCTATATCTGTTTTTAACTCCGAATCAGCAGTGGTTACAATGTTATCATCAACACTGCTGAGCACACACTCAATACCGCCATCGGAATTAAGTATTAGCTCAGCGGCAATCGTAATGGCTGATGCGGGTGCAACAGCCTTACCTTGAATTATCATATAGCGCTAATGCCTAGATCGAACGCTTGGGATAATTCATCTGCAATAGCACCGGATTCATTTGTAATTTGGTCTGTTGCATTGTTGAGGGAAAGGTCACCGTCAACCTGAGTCACGGATGCGATATAATTTGCATGTCGAATCATTGTAAATGGTCGAGCTAAACCAAGGGTACAAACGATCAGTAATAAGTTTGTTAATAGTAGTAAGCTATAAGACATAACCGTCATTGTCGATTTTGGCTGTAACTGGTTATCAAGTTTAGTCGCAGATAGGATATAGTTACGAACTCGGACATGGAAATAGACTTGAGTAAATATCATACCGACTATCATACCAATGTAAGCAATCATAAAGACTGCCATTTTACTTGAGTCTCCTGTTAAATTACTGATGTCATTTGTACTGACACCAGCGATAATTAGAAATGCTGCAAAGCCCGCAATGATAAGTACTATCAGTAACATAAACTTAGCTAGTACCTTAAATATATAGGTAGTTTGTAACGTCGCAGAGAAAGTTAGATTACCATAACGTGTATTATTAATAATGAACTGATTCATGGCGGCTATAACCCAAGAGAATAACAAGGGTAGGAGAAGTAAGCATGTGGCGGCCATGATAATAATGCCAAAAATTTTCGATGCAGGCATAATATAAGTGAGAGTGATGGCGATGGATATGCCAATTGCTATATAAGCGACTAACGGCTTTACGAGCATAACTTTATATGCACTTTTGTAAGTGCCGATAAAATTAAAACGCACATTTCTAAATTGTGTCATTTTCATATCGAAGCGGAGATTACGCACGACTAAAACTGGATAGATAAGTGCGAATACTAACATGGCAAGTACAGCTAGTTGTGGTGAGAATGCATTTAAAGCTGTCCATATAATAACTGCAATAACAGCAATGATTCGACCAATCAAGATCTGTTTAGGTTGTGCTAGGTAATCAAATCGACTTCCGTTAAGCTCAGTATTACCATAGAAGTATTTGTTGGTACGAACTTTAGCCCATGCTGAGTAGATCCCTAGCGTTATAATACTTAATAGAATATTTACGATCCAAATACCAAAATATTCCTTTCCTTTACCATGAAACTTAAACTGATGCATTTCTATTCCTTTGCAATGATATAAATGAGAATTATTATCATTATAGTAGCATGCTAAGCGTGTACTCAAAAGGGGCTATGTAATATTAAGAGGAAAACTGAGGAACTAATCACGATATTGCTGTATATGGTTGTAAAATATACAAAAACAGCACCGAAGTGCTGTTTAAATAGAGGTTAACGAAAAATCAAACTAGATTAGTCTTCATATGCTTCGTTATGAACACCAGCTGCACGACCCGATGGATCAGCATTGTTTTGGAAGCTTTCATCCCAAGCTAATGCTTCAACCGTTGAACATGCTACAGACTTACCAAATGGTACACATTTAGCTGCTGAGTCACCTGGGAAGTGACCTTCAAAAATGGCACGATAGTAGTAACCTTCTTTAGTATCAGGAGTGTTGATTGGGAATTTAAATGCCGCGCTTGCTAACATTTGATCCGTTACAGCTTCTTCAACGTGAACTTTAAGTTGGTCAATCCAAGAATAACCAACACCATCAGAGAATTGTTCTTTTTGACGCCATACAATTTCTTCTGGTAATAAATCTTCAAATGCTTCACGGATGATGTTCTTCTCAATTCTGTCACCAGTGATCATTTTTAATTCAGGGTTTAGTCGCATTGATGCATCTACAAACTCTTTATCTAAGAATGGTACACGTGCTTCAATTCCCCATGCAGCCATTGATTTGTTCGCTCGTAAGCAATCAAACATATGAAGCTTAGATACTTTACGTACCGTTTCTTCATGGAACTCTTTTGCATTTGGCGCTTTGTGGAAGTACAAGTAACCACCGAATAGCTCATCAGCACCCTCACCAGAAAGGACCATCTTAATGCCCATTGCTTTAATCTTACGTGCCATTAAGTACATAGGTGTTGACGCACGAATAGTTGTTACATCGTATGTTTCAATGTGATAAATAACATCGCGTAATGCATCGATACCTTCTTGTACGGTAAACTCTATCGAATGGTGAATAGTACCTAAGTGGTCAGCAACTTTTTGTGCAGCGGCTAAATCTGGAGAACCGTTTAAACCAACAGAGAAAGAGTGCAGTTGTGGCCACCATGCTTCTGTTTTTCCACCGTCTTCAACACGACGTTTTGCATATTGTTGAGTGATAGCCGAGATTACAGATGAATCTAAGCCACCAGACAGTAACACACCATAAGGTACGTCACACATTAGTTGACGTTTAACAGCGTCTTCTAATCCTTGTTTTACAACTTCTTTATCGCCGCCGTTTTTTGCTACAGCATCAAATTCTTTCCAGTCACGTTGGTAATACGGTGTTACTTTACCGTCTTTACTCCACAAGTAATGACCGGCTGGGAATTCTTCAATCTGTGTACAAATAGGTACTAACGCTTTCATTTCAGATGCAACATAAAAGTTACCGTGCTCATCATAGCCTGTGTATAGCGGAATAATACCGATATGATCTCGACCGATAAGGTAAGCGTCCTCTTCTTCATCATATAAAGCAAAAGCAAAAATACCATTCAGGTCATCTAAAAATTGTGTTCCTTTCTCTTTATATAGAGCAAGGATAACTTCACAATCAGACTCTGTTTGAAATTCAAAATCTACACTTAATGTTTTCTGTAAATCTTTGTGGTTATAAATTTCACCATTAACAGCGAGTACGTGAGTCTTTTCTTCATTGTATAAAGGTTGTGCACCATTATTAACATCAACAATTGCAAGGCGTTCATGAACTAAAATAGCATTATCATTAGTATAGATACCTGACCAATCTGGGCCACGATGACGCAGTAACTTTGATAACTCTAGTGCTTGTTCACGAAGAGGTTTAATGTCTGACTTGATGTCTAGAATTCCGAATATTGAGCACATAACTAATTCCTTCTCATGCTGCGTATGCAGCTAACTTTCTAAATAGTGTGTCTAATTTGCCACATTGTAGATTTAATGCAAACAAAATTGATAAAACATTTACAAAAAACATAATTCAATGTGGAATCGATAATTAAGTGGTACTTAAAATAACAATTCGATAATGTAAGCGGCGAGGTAATAGACTAATGTAATCTTAATGAATAAAGTAAGCATGATTGAGTCCATTCAACGCAATGTGGTACTAAGTAAATAATTTACATACAATAATAACCTACTTGAGCTAAATTTATCATGATCATTAACTATACCTCAATGGCAATTTGATATAACTATAAAATATATTTAAAATTAATGGTTTAATGGCGAGTTTAAACTGTAAATTGGTACTTTCTTGTGCCGTCGATTAATTGATATTGATTAATCGTGCGTTAAAACGACTAAAATAGAACAGTAAATATAAAAAATAGTTGGTTTTGGTGACATAACTGAATAAACTAATTAACTTGATATCTCGTAATATTTTTGTAATTTAAACAGGTTTGATAAAATTATATGTCTGATAAATATAAACCGTACGACCTTTCTTTCAAAAAAACATTTTTGCTACCTAAGTTTTGGCCTGTATGGTTCGGCGTCTTTGTATTATACCTACTCGCTTTTGTGCCAGTGAAACCACGTGATAAGTTTGCGCGTTTCATCGCGACGAAATTATTTGATTTAAAAGTGATGAGCAAACGCAAAAAGGTTGCAAAAATTAACCTATCTATGTGTTTTCCTGAAATGGATGAGATAGAGCAAGAGCGAATCATCATGGGTAACTTAGTTACTTTTTGCCAAACGATTTTAAGCTATGCGGAACCAAGCGCGCGAAGTCTGGCATATAACCGTAATCGTATGGTCGTTCATGGTGGTGAAAACCTTTTTCCATTATTAGAAGAAGGTAAGGCTTGTATTTTATTAGTACCACATAGTTTTGCCGTTGATTTTTCAGGTTTGCATGTTGCGTCTTACGGAGCACCATTTTGTACCATGTTTAATGATTCTGGAAACGAACTTTTTGATTGGTTGATGACACGCCAGCGTGCTAAATTTGGAAATACGATTTATCACCGTAAAGCAGGATTAAGTGCACTTGTACATTCTCTGAAGAAAGGTGAGAGTTGCTACTACTTACCTGATGAAGATCATGGCCCTAAACGAAGTGTATTTGCGCCGTTATTTTCGACACAGAAAGCAACTTTACCTGTATTAGGTAAGTTAGCACAAAAAACAGGTGCAACAGTTGTTCCTATGTATGCAGCATACAATGAAACACGAGGTAAATTTGAAACATTTATCCTACCGGCGATGCAAAACTTCCCGTCTGAAAGCCCTGAACAAGATGCGATTATGATGAACAAAGAGATCGAAGCATTGATTGAATGTGGCATTGATCAATACATGTGGACGTTAAGATTATTAAGAACGAGGCCAGACGGTAAAAAAATCTATTAGTTGTCGCCATTTCTCTATTCAAGCGCTATATATTTAACTTAGATATAGCGCTCTCTTTTAGCGTAAAATCCTGCCTGACGAACCATTTTTAAATACTTTTTCAATTATATTTAATGACAATTTGGCTTGTACTTGCTTTGTTTTTAGCCTAATGAGTGAAACAAACTTGATCTAGGTATCTATTCTGTCTTTCTTTATGCTTATCACTCTATGTTTTTAAACTTATACTTGTTACAATTAGTTTCATATGAAAGCGATGTGGTTTCAATAAAAGCTATGTCACTTCAATAAAAATTTTGGTTTATAGTCGCATTCAGAGTAAATCGAACAACATCCTCACCCAGACTATAAAGTTAGAAAAGATTTAAAAGAATATAAAATATCCCATACGGAGCTATAAGAATGAAAAAGACTAAAATTGTTTGTACAATTGGTCCAAAAACTGAATCAGTAGAGAAACTAACAGAGCTTGTTAATGCAGGCATGAATGTTATGCGTTTAAACTTCTCTCACGGTAACTTTGCTGAGCACTCAGGTCGAATTCAAAATATCCGTCAAGTAAGTGAAAACCTTAATAAAAAAATCGCAGTATTATTGGATACGAAAGGTCCGGAAATCCGCACCATTAAATTAGAGAATGGTGAAGATGTAACATTAACAGTCGGTCAATCATTCACATTTACAACAGATATTAGTGTTGTGGGCAATAAAGATTGTGTAGCTGTCACGTATGCAGGCTTTGCTAAAGACTTAAATCCAGGTGCAATCATTCTTGTCGATGATGGCCTGATTGAAATGGAAGTGACTGAAACAACAGATACTGAAGTTAAGTGTAAAGTATTAAACACGGGTGCGCTTGGTGAAAATAAAGGCGTTAACTTACCGAACATCAGTGTTGGTTTACCTGCATTATCTGATAAAGATAAAGCTGACCTTGCGTTTGGTTGTGAACAAGAAGTTGATTTCGTTGCCGCATCGTTTATTCGTAAAGCTGATGACGTAAGAGAAATTCGCGAAGTGTTGTTTAATAATGGTGGTGAAAACATTCAGATTATCTCTAAAATTGAAAACCAAGAAGGTGTTGATAATTTTGATGAGATTCTGGCTGAATCAGACGGTATCATGGTTGCTCGTGGTGATCTTGGTGTTGAGATCCCTGTCGAAGAAGTGATCATGGCTCAGAAGATGATGATTAAGAAGTGTAACAAAGCAGGTAAAGTTGTTATTACAGCAACGCAAATGCTTGATTCAATGATCAGCAACCCTCGTCCAACTCGTGCAGAAGCGGGAGACGTAGCCAATGCTGTTCTTGATGGTACTGATGCGGTAATGTTATCTGGCGAAACTGCGAAAGGTAAATACCCAGTTGAAGCTGTTTCTATCATGGCGAATATTTGTGAGCGTACTGATAACTCTATGTCTTCGGACCTAGGTGCGAATATTGTTGCTAAAAGCATGCGTATTACAGAAGCGGTATGTAAAGGCGCGGTAGAAACAACTGAAAAATTATGTGCACCACTGATTGTTGTTGCTACTCGTGGCGGTAAATCGGCGAAGTCTGTACGTAAGTATTTTCCGAAAGCTAACATTCTTGCGATTACAACGAACGAGAAAACTGCACAACAATTGTGTCTGACTAAAGGTGTCAAATCTTGTATTGTTGAACAGATTGATAGCACTGACGAATTTTACCGCAAAGGTAAAGAGCTAGCGCTTGCAAGTGGGCTAGCTAAAGAAGGTGATATTATTGTTATGGTCTCAGGTGCGCTTGTACCATCAGGTACAACAAACACTGCATCAGTTCACCAACTTTAAGTTGTTAAATTGATATTCTAGAAAAGAGAGCGTATGCTCTCTTTTTTTATATCTGCATTTAATATACAGTTAGTAAAAAGTTAATTGGGGATTAATCAAAGAGATGGGTAGCACTAAACATAATATTGGCTTAGTACTTTCTGGTGGTGGGGCGAAGGGTATTGCTCACCTTGGTGTATTAAAATATCTGTTAGAGCAGGGAGTAAGACCGAGTTTAATTGCGGGAACGAGTGCCGGTTCTATGGTTGGTGCGCTTTACTGTTCTGGATTAGAGATCGATGAAATACTGCAATTTTTTATAGATGTGAAACCATTTTCTTGGAAATTTACTCGAGCGGCAGCGGGTTTTATTGATCCTGCGAAATTGTATCCTGAGTTTTTAAAGTATATTCAAGAAGATAGCTTTACACATCTTGAGCCTGAATTACGTATCGTTGCTACTAATATGTTACTTGGAAAAGAACATATTTTTAAAGATGGCTCTGTCATTAACGCTTTGTTGGCATCGGCAAGTTATCCTTTAGTATTCTCACCTATGCTTATTGACGGACAGGTTTACTCTGACGGTGGCATCGTTAATCACTTTCCGCTGAGTGTTATCGAAAATGATTGTGATAAAATAATTGGCGTATATGTTTCGCCAATACGTCAAGTTGAAGCTGCAGAATTGTCGAGTATCAAAGACGTTGTATTACGCGCATTTACGTTACAGGGAAGTGGTGCTGAATTAGAGAAACTATCACAATGTGATGTGCAGATTTATCCCGAAGCATTAGTCAATTACAATACATTTACAACTGACGAAAAATCATTACGAGAAATTTTTCAGATTGGCTACGAAGCAGCAAAAGAGCAATATGATAGTATTATTGAATTAAAGGAAAGTTTAGCCAGCAGTAGCTCGAAAAAGAATCCCTTTACAAGGTGGTTTGGTCATTAATACTGTTAGTAACTCTTGTGTTATACTGATCAACAATTAATCTTAAATAATTTATCACGGTAAACATGACTCAAATAAATAACCCGCTTCACGGGATGACACTCGAAAAAGTAATTAACAGCCTTGTTGATAAATATGGTTGGGATGGCCTTGGTTACTACGTTAACATTCGCTGTTTTACTCATGATCCAAGTGTTAAGTCTAGTCTTAAGTTTTTACGAAAAACACCTTGGGCGCGTGATAAAGTTGAAGCGTTATACGTAAAAATGGTCACTGAAGGCTAAATTTTATAACGACATACTAGTCCTTGCTTATTATTGATTAAGCATTATTAACGATGATGAATAAGGACCTGTGAAGTGAAAGACAGCATTAAATTTTATTATTGATCTTATTTTAAGTGTTACCACCTCCAATACATGACACCGTGTCCAATGTTGCGCTGTCATTTCTCAAATTTATCTATATGCTATGTATTTTAATACGTGACCAAATAGGTTAATTTCAGTAATGACGAAGATATACCATCATCCAGTACAAATTTATTATGAAGATACCGACCATTCAGGTGTTGTTTACCATCCTAATTTTTTGAAGTATTTTGAACGTGCACGTGAGCATGTTATCAATAGTGATTTATTGGCGACATTGTGGAACGAACGCGGCTTAGGTTTTGCGGTTTATAAAGCTAATTTAACATTTCAGGATGGCGTCGAGTTTGCTGAAGTTTGTGATATTCGAACTTCTTTTACACTCGATGGTAAATACAAAACGATCTGGCGTCAGGAAGTGTGGCGCCCTAATGCAAGTAAGCCTGCTGTTATTGGTGATATTGAGATGGTGTGCTTAGATAAAGAAAAACGTTTGCAGCCTGTCCCTGATGATGTATTAGCAGCCATGGTAAATGCATAATACCTGATTTAAAGTATCTTCATTTCGTAAAATTCACATAGGTATTCGAGGCCTACTTTATATCTATGTGACCACTTATCACTATTTTACCATTGCTAATTACATCCACTCACTACTTATTCCAGTGTTAAATATCGCCCATAAGCACCTTTAGATAAAGAGTTTTTACTCTATAAATTGTTAATTCTGACGTAATCACAGCTGTTATGTAATTTAATGTAATTATCTATTTATTTATTATTAAATTAAAGCGCACATATGTACGCTAAAATGAGATGTAACACAGGTTTGAGATTAATTATTTGTGATGAGATTATATTTTATAAGGATCAAATTTAGCTTAAACATGACAAATTTCGTGAATATGTAGTGAAGTTATGACCAATATGCTCCAATTGTTGAATTTAAATAATATCTAATTTGTTATTTTTAGTCACTTCCTGGTCTGATGAGTTTGCAAGTTTGACCAGTTGGGTATGTTTGTAGTGATTTTTAAAGCTGTGTATATTATTGCCAATATATATTAAAGGTATTTTGACCTCGAACTCTTAAATTCAAGGCTGAAGTACTGGGATACAATTTAAACAATTAATTCTACCGGATTTATTTTATGTGAAATGAAATGACGGTAGATTTTTTTTGCTCTTTAAGAGTACGGTTGTACGCTCAGGTTGTTGACTTAGTGTTCAAGTGGACATTTTAATGAGCATTGTTTTTAGTGCAAAAAGATCCTTCAGGAGCAATAACACAATGGCTAAAAAGAACACCACATCGGTTAAGCATGGCAAGGATGTGTTAAGTAGTGATGAGCAACAGTTAAATTCTCGTTTACAAGAATGCCCAATTGCTATCATAGGTATGGCATCAGTTTTTGCTGATGCCAAAAATCTTGATCAATTCTGGGATAATATCGTCGATTCCGTTGATGCGATTATTGATGTGCCTAGCGACCGTTGGAACATTGACGACCATTATTCGGCAGATAAAAAAGCCGCAGACAAAACATACTGTAAACGCGGTGGTTTCATTCCTGAACTCGATTTTGATCCGATGGAGTTTGGCTTGCCGCCAAATATCTTAGAGTTAACTGATATAGCTCAACTGCTGTCGCTAATAGTTGCACGCGATGTATTAAGTGATGCTGGCATTGGTAGTGATTATGATCATGATAAAATTGGTATTACGCTAGGTGTTGGTGGTGGTCAGAAACAAATTTCGCCGCTAACCTCTCGCCTGCAAGGTCCTGTGTTAGAAAAAGTATTAAAAGCGTCGGGTATTGATGATGATGATCGCGCAATGATCATCGATAAATTTAAAAAAGCCTACATAGGTTGGGAAGAAAATTCATTCCCCGGTATGTTAGGTAACGTTATTGCTGGTCGAATTGCTAATCGCTTCGATTTTGGTGGTACAAATTGCGTGGTTGATGCGGCGTGTGCCGGCTCCCTTGCTGCAATTAAAATGGCGATCTCAGATTTACTAGAATATCGTTCAGAAGTAATGATCTCGGGTGGTGTATGCTGTGATAACTCACCATTCATGTATATGTCATTCTCAAAAACCCCTGCGTTTACCACCAATGATGATATCCGTCCGTTTGATGACGATTCAAAAGGTATGCTGGTGGGTGAAGGTATTGGCATGTTGGCGTTTAAACGCCTGGAAGATGCTGAACGTGATGGCGATAGAATCTATTCTGTATTGAAAGGCATCGGCACGTCTTCCGATGGTCGTTTCAAATCTATTTACGCACCACGTCCAGATGGTCAAGCTAAAGCGCTTAAACGAGCATATGAAGATGCTGGTTTTGCACCTGAAACATGTGGTCTTATTGAGGGGCACGGTACGGGGACGAAAGCTGGCGATGCGGCCGAGTTTGGTGGTTTAACTAAACACTTTGGTGCTGCGAGTGATAAGAAACAGCATATTGCATTAGGTTCGGTTAAATCACAAATTGGCCATACTAAATCTGCGGCTGGTTCTGCAGGTATGATCAAAGCAGCATTAGCACTACATCATAAAATTTTACCAGCGACTATTCATATCGATAAACCAAGTGAAGCCTTGGATATCAAAAATAGCCCTTTGTATTTAAACAGTGAGACTCGTCCTTGGATGCCACGTGAAGATGGTATTCCACGCCGTGCGGGTATTAGCTCATTTGGTTTTGGTGGCACTAACTTCCATATTATTTTAGAAGAATATCGTCCGAGTCATGATAGTGCTTATCGATTAAACTCAGTCTCGCAAACAGTACTTATTTCTGCGAAGAATCAGCAAAGTATCATCGTAGAATTGAATAACTGGCGTACTAAGTTGGCAGTAGAAACTGACCTTCAGGCGTTTGCATTTAATGACTTAGTGACTACCTGGCCATTGAATACGCCATCAGCAGATAAAGCGCGTTTAGGTTTTGTTGCTCGTAACGCCAACGAAGCCATTGTTATGATCGATACGGCGTTGAAACAATTCAGCGCGAATGCAGATAAAGCAACTTGGTCTGCACCAACAGGGGTTTATTATCGCCAAGCGGGTATTGATGCTAACGGTAAAGTTGTCGCGTTATTCTCCGGACAAGGTTCGCAATATGTGAACATGGGCCGTGAGTTAGCTTGTAACTTTCCAAGCATGATGCACAGTGCGACGACAATGGATAAAGAATTCAGTAATGCTGGTTTAGGTCAGTTGTCTGCGATCACTTATCCGATTCCTGTGTACACTGACGCTGAACGTCTGTTACAAGAAGAGCAATTACGTTTAACTCAACATGCACAACCTGCGATTGGTTGCCTGAGTGTGGGTCTGTTTAAAACTTTCAAACAAGCAGGTTTTAAAGCTGATTTTACAGCCGGTCACAGTTTTGGTGAATTAACGGCGTTATGGGCTGCTGACGTATTGAGCGATAGTGATTACATGATGTTGGCGCGTAGCCGTGGTCAAGCAATGGCAGCGCCAGAACAACAAGATTTTGATGCTGGCAAGATGGCTGCTGTTGTGGGCGACCCACAGCAAGTAGCGGTAATCATCGGCGCGATTGATGACGTGTCTATTGCTAACTACAATTCTAATAATCAAGTAGTTATTGCGGGAGCGAGTGAGCAGGTTGCTGTTGCTATTACAGCACTGAGTCATGCCGGTTTTAAGGTTGTTCCGCTACCAGTATCTGCTGCGTTTCATACTCCATTAGTTGGTCACGCTCAAAAGCCATTTTCCAAAGCGGTTGATAGCACTAAGTTTAAAGCGCCGACAATTCCGGTATTTGCTAACGGCACAGGTTTAGTTCATTCAAGTAAACCAAACGAAATTAAAAAAAGCTTGAAAAAACATATGTTGGAACCTGTCCATTTCAATCAAGAAATTGACAATATATATGCAGACGGTGGCCGTATATTTATCGAGTTTGGACCGAAGAATGTATTAACCAAATTGGTTGAGAATATTCTTAATGATAAATCTGATGCTGTGGCTATCGCAGTAAATGCTAATCCAAAACAACCTGCTGATGTGCAAATGCGTCAGGCAGCCTTGCAAATGGCTGTGCTTGGTGTTTCGTTAGAAAATCTTGACCCGTACGACGCGGTTAAGCGCCCATTAGCTGCGCCGAAAGCGTCGCCTATGTTGATGAAACTGTCTGCTGCCTCGTATGTGAGTCCGAAAACCAAAAAAGCGTTTGCAGATGCCTTAACCGATGGTTGGACAGTGAAACAAGCAAAAGCTGCTCCAGTTGCCGTTCCACAGCCTCAAGTTATTGAAAAAATTGTTGAAGTCGAGAAAATAGTAGAAAAAATCGTTGAAGTAGAGAAGATTGTTTACGTTAATGCCGATGGTTCATATGTAACGCCAAATAATAACAATAGCACTAATAGTGCTGTTGCTAACAATGCTGTTGCTAACAATGCCATTAGCAATAGTGATGCCGACCTTGTTGCCTCTATCGAGCGCAGTGTTGGTCAGTTTGTTGAACACCAGCAGCAATTATTAAATGTGCATGAGCAGTTTATGCAGGGACCACAGGACTATGCTAAAACAGTTCAATCGGTACTTGCAGCGCAAACGAATAATGAATTACCAGAAAGTTTAGATCGTACGTTGTCTATGTATAACGAGTTCCAATCTGAAACCCTGCGCGTACATGCAACTTATTTAAATAATCAGACGAGTAATATGACTTCAATGCTGACGGGCTCTGAAGATCACGAGATTACTTCGTCAACAACGCCTGTATTGGATACAACACAGCAGTCTGTACAAACTGCATCGCTAGTAATACCGGTTGTGGTTAATGACAAGGTGGAAAGTCCTGTTGTAAATACTGTTACTCATGTTGCTAGTAATGCAGCTGTTGCAGTTCAAACTGTGGCTGTAGCGCCTGTTCCTGTTAGTTCTCCGGTTGTTGCCGCTATATCTGCACCTTCATTGGTTGCTGTTGTGGCTGAACAGGAAGTTAGTCCTGCTGTTGCAACCGTGACTGAATCAGTTGTTATACCTGAGGTTGCTCAAGTTAGCATTGATGTAGCAACGATCAATAAAGTGATGTTAGAAGTTGTGGCTGATAAAACCGGTTATCCAACAGATATGCTTGAGTTGAGCATGGACATGGAAGCTGACTTAGGTATCGACTCTATCAAACGTGTTGAAATATTGGGTGCTGTGCAGGAACTGCTCCCAAATCTTCCAGAGCTTAACCCTGAAGATCTCGCTGAATTGCGCACGCTTGGTGAAATTGTTGATTACATGAATGCTAAAGCTCAAGCGATAGTATCAACAACAGTACCAACAATCAGCGCATCAGCTACACCAGCAGTAGCTGGCATTGATTTAGCCCACATCCAAAATGTAATGCTGGAAGTTGTTGCTGATAAAACCGGTTATCCGACAGGCATGCTTGAACTGAGTATGGATATGGAGGCAGACTTAGGTATTGATTCAATCAAACGTGTCGAAATCTTAGGTGCCGTACAGGAGATTATTACTGATTTACCTGAGCTAAACCCAGAAGACCTAGCAGAACTACGTACTCTAGGTGAAATTGTTACTTATATGCAAAGCAAGGCTCCTGTAGCAGAAAGTGTACCTGCGGTAACGACAGAATCTACAGACGCTGTCGTAACAAGTGCTACACCAACTATCGACTTAAATCATATCCAAACGGTAATGATGGAAGTGGTTGCAGACAAGACGGGTTATCCAACAGACATGCTTGAACTAAGCATGGATATGGAAGCTGACTTAGGTATTGATTCAATCAAACGTGTAGAAATCTTAGGTGCAGTACAGGAAATCATCACCGATTTATCTGAGCTAAACCCAGAAGACCTAGCTGAACTACGTACTCTAGGTGAAATTGTTACCTATATGCAGAGTAAAGTGGAATCTCCGGTTGTAGCTGACGTTGTTAATACTGTAGTGACTACCGTGATTGATTTAGACCGTATTCAAAATGTAATGATGGACGTTGTTGCGGATAAGACAGGTTACCCAGCCAGTATGCTAGAGCTAGCAATGGATATGGAAGCGGATTTAGGTATTGATTCGATCAAACGTGTCGAAATCTTAGGTGCCGTACAGGAGATCATTACTGATTTACCTGAGTTAAATCCAGAAGATTTAGCCGAATTGCGAACACTAGAAGAAATCGTTACTTACATGCAAAGTAAGGTTACTGGCAGTGTTGCAACTAATGCTTACTCTACTTCTGAACAAAGTTCTGTTTCAGATGTATTTATGCATGACAGTGTTGCAACAATCTCTGCAGTAGAACAGAAAATAGCATTTCAACCAGCCCCGAGTGCCACAGTTGCTATTACGAGACTTAGTTCTATCACTAAAATCAGTCAAGATAGTCAAGGTGCTAACGCCTTAATTGTGGCGGATGGTAGTGATAGTGCAGTGCTATTAGCGGATAAGTTAATTCAGTCTGGCTGGAATGTCACTGCATTACAACCGAGTTGGATCACAATGAATCGTACTAAAACGTTTGCTAAGTCAGTAAATGTTGTTGTGCTAAACGCTGTTGATGAAATTGAAATTAACAATATCATTACTACTAATGCTCAACTTGATGCGGTTATCTACCTGCATGCAAGCACCGAGATAAACCATATTGAATACCCGCAAGCATCTAAGCAAGGCTTAATGTTAGCGTTCTTATTAGCTAAATTGAGCAAAGTGACTCAAGCAGCTAAAGTACGTGGCGCTTTCATGGTTGTTACTCAACAAGGTGGTTCATTAGGAGTTAGCGATAGTGATAAGCCTGAGTTAGTAAATAGTGACTTAGTACAAAGTGGCTTAAACGGTTTAGTTAAAACACTATCACACGAATGGGATAACGTATTCTGTCGTGCAGTCGATATGACAACATTATTAACTGCAGAACAAGTAGCTAGTTTTGTTAGCGATGAATTACTCGATGCTGACACTACATTAACTGAAGTCGGTTACCAGCCCGCAGATAAAAATGGCGTTGAACGTGTCACTTTAGCAGGCGTAGTTACTGACAGTTATGCACTCACTGCAGGTAATAACATTGATGCTAACTCAGTATTCTTGGTTAGTGGTGGTGCTAAAGGTGTTACTGCACATTGTGTTGTTCGTATTGCTAAAGAATATCAAGCTAAGTTCATATTATTAGGACGTTCGAAGTTCTCAACAGACGAGCCGAATTGGGCACAGGGCATTAGCGATGAAGTTGCGTTAAAAAAAGCTGCTATGCAGGCTTTAATTGTTGCTGGTGATAAACCAACACCAGTGAAAGTAGTGAAACTGATCAAACCTATCCAAGCTAATCGTGAAATAGCACAAACTTTAGCAGCCATTACCGCTGTCGGTGGTCAAGCTGAGTATGTTTCTGCTGATGTAACCAACGCGGTAAATGTACAGGCAGCAGTGAAACCATCTATCGCTAAATTTGGCGATATCACAGGTATCATTCATGGTGCTGGCGTTTTAGCTGACCAATTCATTGAGCAAAAAACACTGAGTGATTTCGAGTCTGTTTACAGCACCAAAATTGACGGTTTGTTATCACTGCTATCAGTGACTAAGGCAAGTAACATCAAGCAATTGGTATTGTTTTCGTCAGCCGCAGGTTTCTACGGCAACCCAGGGCAGTCTGATTACTCAATTGCCAATGAGATCTTAAATAAAACAGCGTATCGTTTTAAATCATTGCACCCACAAGCACAGGTATTGAGCTTTAACTGGGGTCCTTGGGATGGTGGGATGGTTACGCCAGAGCTGAAGCGTATGTTTGATCAACGTGGTGTGTATATTATTCCGCTTGATGCTGGCGCGCAGTTGTTACTGAGTGAGTTAGCAGCGAATGATAATCGTTGTCCACAAATTCTAGTGGGTAATGATTTATCAAAAGATGTTGAGAGTGATGTAAAGAGTAATGCTGTAAAAAAGCCACAAGTTAGTCGTTTATCAGATGCTTTAGTTATTAAAAGCATCAAAGCGACTAACAGTAATTTCCAAGTCAACAACAATTACTTTTTAGCTGATCACATGATCAAAGGCAATCAGGTATTACCTACGGTATGCGCGATTGCTTGGATGAGTGATGTGGCACAAGCAACTTATAGTAAGCGAGACTGCACATTGAAATATGTTGGCTTCGAAGATTATAAATTGTTTAAAGGAGTGGTTTTTGATGGCAACGAGGTGGCTGATTATCAAATTCAATTGTCGCCTATAACAGCTGTTTCGGAACAGGAAAACCTTGTCCGTATTGCTGCAAAAATATTTAGTCTGAAAAGTGATAGTAATCCCATTTTTCATTATGCTGCAACGATATTGTTAGCTCCTCAACCGCTAGAAGCTGTGAAGGTTAATTTACCTTCATTAGTTGCGGATATTGAGGGCTGTGCCGTTAACGAAAGCGTGGCTGGTGAAGCACAAGCCTTATATAGCAATGGCACCTTATTTCATGGTGAAAGTCTGCAGGGTATTAAGCAGATATTACGCTGTGATGAGCAAGGACTGTTATTTGCCTGTCAGGTAAGCGATGTTGCGGCGGCTAAGCAGGGCGGGTTCCCCTTAGCAGCGAACAATATTTTTGCTAATGACTTGGTTTATCAAGCTATGTTGGTATGGGTTCGTAAGCAATTTAACTTAGGTAGTTTACCTTCCGTAACAGCAGCCTGGACTGTATATCGTGAAGTGGCGATTAATGAGTTGTTTTATTTGCAGCTTAACGTTGTTGAGCATGATCTGTTGACATCACGAGGTAGTAAAGCCTGTTGTGATATTCAATTAATTGGTGCTGATATGCAATTAATTGCAGAAGTTAAATCAGCGCAAGTCAGTGTGAGTGACATTTTAAATGACATGTCTTGAGTCTGTACTTGTAAATAAGTAAACATTAGCAGTAGACGTCATGGTCAACATGGCGTCTGCTTTTATTAATCATTTCAATTTTTCAACAATGTTAATAGCTAAAGCAGTTGGCTTAAATTCCTGTGGCCAGTGTTTTTAGCTATTACTATTCGAGATAGGGTATTACAGAGAATATGACGGAATTAGCTGTTATTGGTATGGATGCTAAATTTAGCGGACAAGACAATATTGACCGCGTTGAACGTGCTTTTTATCTAGGTGCAAGTATTTGCACGAACACTCGCGGTATTAATAATGCTGAGGATCAACATAGCGCTGAGAATAAAATGGCGACGATAGTGTTAACGTCTGTAGCATTATTAGCAGAAACTAATCAGTTGGATATGGCTAACATAGCGGTATTACTTATTGCTGATGTGAGCAGCTGTGCTGATGACCAGCTTGTACAACAAGTGGCACAACAGTGTGCGAGCTGTGTTGTTATTACTGATCTAGGCCAAGCATTAAAGCAAGCAACCGATTTAGTTAATAACCAAGATTGTACTGTTGCTGTGATTGGTATTAATAACGCGGTTAATGTGCCCAGTACTGATATTAAAGCTAACAGTGATATCGACGCTGCTGAAGAAGCCGTGGCGACAATCAGCTTTGATGAAACGTTTAGTGGTTATAACAATGTGACTGGCTTCGCTAGTTTACTTATCTCTTCAACCGATTTTGCGAATACTCATCAATGTTATATATATGCCAACATTAAAGGTTTCGCTCAGTCGTCTGAAAACACTGAACTCAATGTTGCAAACATTGCTGATACTGCGAGGCTCGCATTACAGCAAGCTCAAGTCACCGCCGAGCGGGTAGGTTTATTAGAAGTAACAGCAGATTCTAAATCGGAATTGGCGTTATCTGAAAGCCAGGGATTAATGTCTGCTTATAATCATACTCACACTTTACATACAGCATTAAGCTGCGCGCGAAGTGTGACCGGTGAAGGCGGATATTTCTCGCAGGTTGCGGGTTTATTAAAAGCAGTTATTAGCTTACATCAGCGTTATATACCAGCTATTAAAGATTGGCAGCAACCTATCCAAACACAAATTTCACAGTGGCAACGTTCGTCATTCTATATGCCTGTTGATGCCAGACCTTGGTTTCCACATACAGATGGCAGTGCACATACAGCTGCTTATAGTTGTATTAGTCACTCCTTACCTTCATCGGCATTAGAGCAGGGCTATTGTCACGTCATTTTACAAGAAAATAAGGTCAGGATTGATGGGCAAGATCATCCAGTTAGCGATGTGCGTGGTAATGGTTTTTTTGCCGCCAGTGACTTAGCTCTGGTTATTATTCAAGGTGATGACGAAGCGCAATTACGCAGTGAATTAGAGCGTATTGCCGGTCAATCAATGACGACCGGTATTAAAAAAATAGCGACGGATTGTTATGTTCGTAGTGATAGCAACAAAGTTTATAGCGCAGTGCTCATTGCTGAGACAGCCGAAGAGTTGAGTAAAGAGATCACGCTTGCGTTCGCTGGCATTAGCAGTGTATTTAATGATGCGAATGTCAGTGAATGGAAAACCCCTAAGGGCAGTTATTTTACTGGGCTGCCAGCTAACCGCGGAACAGACCACTGTACACAAGGTGGTATTGCATTTTTATACCCTGGGATTGGTGCGACTTATGTTGGTTTAGGCCGTGATCTATTTCATTTATTCCCACAAATTTTTCAGCCCGTTGCGGCCTTAGCGGATGACATTGGTTCGAGTCTTAAAGATACCTTACTTAGCCCACGCAGTATCAGTCGACATAATTTCAAACAGCTGAAACAGCTGGATCTAGATCTACGCGGCAACCTAGCTAATATTGCTGAAGCAGGTGTTGGTTTTGCTTGTGTGTTTACCAAGGTTTTCGAAGAAGTATTTGCGGTTAAAGCAGACTTTGCCACGGGTTATAGCATGGGTGAAGTGAGTATGTATGCAGCATTAGGATGCTGGCAACAACCGAGGCTAATGAGTGCACGTCTTGCACAGTCAAATACCTTTAATCATCAGCTTTGTGGTGAATTAAGAACCCTACGCCAGCATTGGGGGATGGATGATGTTCCAAGCGGTACTTTTGAACAGATATGGGAAACGTATACCATCAAGGCGACTATTGAACAGGTAGAGATTGCAGCTGCAGATGAGGACCGTGTGTACTGCACCATAATCAATACGCCAGATAGTTTATTACTGGCTGGTTATCCAGAAGCTTGCCAGCGGGTGATCAAAAAATTAGGCAAACGGGCGATGGCATTAAATATGGCCAACGCGATCCACAGTGCCCCAGCTTATGCCGAATATGACCATATGGTTGAGTTATATCATATGGATGTCACTGAACGTATTAAAACCAAAATGTATTCAAGCTCATGTTATTTACCTATCCCGCAACGTAGTAAAGCGATTTCGCACAGCATTGCCAAATGCTTGTGTGATGTGGTGGATTTTCCGCGTTTAGTGAATACCTTACACGATAAAGGTGCTCGGGTATTTATTGAAATGGGACCAGGACGTTCGTTATGCAGCTGGGTAGATAAGATTCTTGCTCATGAGCAAGATGATAGTCGCCATGTATCCGTCCCTGTGAATGCTAAGGGCACCAGTGATGAACTGACTTATATTCGCGCGATTGCTAAATTAGTTAGCCATGGCGTGAATTTGGATTTAGATAGTTTGTTTAACGGGTCAATCCTTGTTAAAGCTGGCCGCCTCGATTGTTAATACATGACGCTTTGCTAGTGCGGGCAGATATTAAAAAATCAACAAAATAAGATAGACAGTCCAGGCGGGGTGTTCTCCGTCAGTTGAAATATGGATTTAAAGAGAGTAATTATGGAAAATATTGCAGTAGTAGGTATTGCTAATTTGTTTCCGGGCTCACAAGCTCCGGATCAATTTTGGCAGCAATTGCTTGAACAACAAGATTGTCGCAGTAAAGCGACAGCCGTTCAGATGGGCGTTGATCCTGCGAAATACACCGCTAACAAAGGTGATACGGATAAATTCTACTGTGTTCACGGTGGTTATATCAGTGATTTTAATTTTGATGCAGCAGGTTATCAACTTGATAGCAGTTATTTAACGGAGTTAGATGATCTAAATAAGTGGGGGCTTTATGTTACTAAACAAGCCCTTGCAGATGCAGGTTACTGGGGCTGTGATGTGCTGGACAATTGCGGGGTTATTTTAGGTAATCTGTCATTCCCAACCAAGTCATCGAATCAGCTGTTTATGCCGTTATATCATCAAGTTGTTGATAATGCATTAAAGTCAGTATTGCATCCAGACTTTCAATTAACACATTATACGGCACCAAAAAAAACACATGCTGATAATGCCTTGGTCGCAGGTTATCCAGCTGCTTTGATCGCCCAAGCTGCTGGTTTAGGTGGTTCACACTTTGCATTAGATGCGGCTTGTGCGTCATCTTGTTATAGCGTTAAATTAGCCTGTGATTACCTGCATACCGGTAAAGCTGACATGATGTTAGCTGGTGCGGTATCAGCAGCAGATCCTATGTTTGTGAATATGGGATTCTCGATTTTCCAAGCTTATCCAGGCAATAACGTTCACGCCCCGTTTGATAAAAATTCACAAGGTTTATTTGCCGGTGAAGGCGCGGGCATGATGGTATTAAAACGCCACAGTGATGCAGTACGTGATGGTGATAATATTTACGCCATTATTAAAGGCGGCGCATTATCGAATGATGGTAAAGGTGAATTTGTATTAAGCCCAAACACCAAGGGCCAGGTATTAGTTTATGAACGCGCTTATGCGGATGCCGGTGTGGATCCCGCGGCTGTTGATTATATCGAGTGCCACGCTACCGGTACCCCGAAAGGTGATAATGTTGAATTACGCTCGATGGAGACCTTCTTTAGTCGAGTTAATAACAAACCGCTGTTGGGGTCGGTTAAATCTAATCTTGGTCATTTGTTAACGGCTGCTGGTATGCCGGGCATGACCAAAGCTATGTTAGCATTGGGTAAAGGCCTTATTCCAGCCACGATTAATCTGAAAGAACCACTGCAGTCTAAAAATGGTTACTTTACTGGCGAACAGATGCCGACGAGTACTGTGTCTTGGCCTACTTCTCACGGGTCAAAAACGACTGGTCTACGAACAGCTGGTGTCAGTGTCTTTGGTTTTGGTGGCAGTAACGCCCATTTGGTATTACAACAACCAACACAGGCGCTTGAATCTAACTTTGGTGTTGCTAAGCCCCGTGAGCCACTGGCTATTATTGGTATGGACAGCCATTTTGGCAGTGCGAGTAACTTAGCGAAGTTCAAAACCTTATTAGATAATAACCAAAACACCTTCCGTGAGTTACCTGAGCAACGCTGGAAAGGGATGGAAAGTAACGCTAACGTCATGCAGTCGTTACAGTTAACCAAAGCGCCTAAAGGTGGCTATGTTGAACAGCTAGATATTGATTTCTTGCGCTTCAAAGTGCCACCAAATGAAAAAGACTGCTTGATCCCACAACAATTAATGATGATGCAAGTTGCTGACAATGCTGCGAAAGATGCAGGACTCGTTGAAAGTAGTAACGTTGCCGTGTTAGTTGCCATGGGGATGGAACTGGAATTACACCAGTATCGTGGTCGTGTTAATTTAACAACACAAATTGAAGACAGTTTATTACAACAAGGTATTAACTTAACGGTTGAGCAATGTGAAGAACTGACTAATATTGCCAAAGATGGTCTCGCCTCTGCCGCGCAGCTAAATCAGTACACCAGTTTTATTGGCAATATCATGGCGTCACGTATTTCGGCGTTATGGGATTTCTCTGGCCCTGCTATTACTGTATCGGCTGAAGAAAACTCGGTATATCGTTGCGTTGAATTAGCTGAAAACCTATTTCAAACCAGTGATGTTGATGCGGTTATTATTGCCGCTGTTGATTTGGCTGGATCAATTGAAAACATTACCTTACGTCAGCACTTTGGTCCGGTAAGTGAATGTGGCCCAGTAAATAAAAAGGGTACAAGTAACAACATTTTTGATGAGCAGAAATGGCTGGTCGGTGAGGGGGCTGCGGCTATTGTCGTCAAGCTTGTATCTCAAGTTGCATCACAACAAGTTTATGCCAGCATTGATGCGGTTAGTTTTGCATCAGGCTGCGATGCTCAAGCCATTGCGAGTGCAGCGGATAAAGCCTTAACGTTAGCAGGTATCAGTGCTGCGGATGTGGTGTGTGTAGAAGCACACGCCAGTGGTTTCAGTGCCGAAAATAGTGCTGAAAAAACCGCATTATCACAATTGTATCCAAACGTTAATATCAGTTCTGTAAAATCTAATATCGGTCATACATTCAATGCGTCAGGTATTGCCAGTATTATTAAAACTGCGTTGATATTGGATCAACAGAATACTTTATCCTCAGATCAAAAAAACAAACATATTGCTATTAACGGCCTCGGTCGTGACAACAGCTGTGCACATCTGATTTTATCTGGTTCAGAACAGGTACATCAAGCTGCACCTGCTCCTGTCGGTAAACGCCGTCCGCAGCTGGTCAAAACCATCAAGCTCGGTGGTCAGTTAATTGCCGACGCAATAGTGAATAGTGCCAGCTCATCTTTAGATGTTATCAAGGCGCAGTTTATTGGTAAAACGTTAGGTGAGGTTAAGCAACCTGTCGTTATGGATAACCTGATACCTCAGCATATTCAACTTCATTCAAAAAGTGAACATAAAGCAGTTAATACCAAAGCTTCTAATATCAACGTTGCGCCAATTAAAGTTCCAACTGCAACGTCGACCATTTCCCAATATCAACATACAGCGCAGCCCGTAACGGCTCAGAGCGTTGTTGGAGTGACAGTGAAAAGTAAATCCAGTACAGAAATTTATCAGCAAGCGTCTACGCATCAGGCATTCTTACAAAACCGCTTAGCTGCACAGAAAAACCTTTCACAACTTATCGAACTGCAAGCGAAAATATCGGTTGGTTCATCAGTGCAAGGTCGACCTGAAGCTTCAGCCTCAGAAGTGGCTACGCCATTAACGGTAGTATCGACTGTTGTTTCAGAGAAGCCAGTAGTCGTTGTTAATCTGACAAGTGTAGAAGCACTGGTACAGGCTGAAGCGACACAAGCTGGTTTCCAGATCAAAGGACCTGTTGGTTACAACTATCCGCCATTGCAGCTGATTGAGCGTTATAACAAACCAGAAAATGTTATTTATGATCAAGCTGATCTGGTTGAGTTCGCTGAAGGTGACATTGGTAAAGTATTTGGTGCAGAGTACAACATCATTGATGGTTATTCACGTCGTGTACGCTTGCCAACCTCGGATTATTTGTTAGTAACACGCGTTACCGAGCTTGATGCTAAGATTAATGAATATAAAAAATCATACATGTGTACGGAATATGATATCCCGGTCGATGCACCGTTCCTTATTGATGGTCAGATCCCTTGGTCAGTAGCGGTGGAGTCAGGTCAGTGTGACTTGATGCTGATTTCCTACATAGGTATCGACTTCCAAGCTAAAGGAGAGCGTGTTTACCGATTACTTGATTGTGAATTAACTTTCCTTGAAGAGATGGCTTTCGGCGGCGATACATTGCGTTACGAGATCCACATTGATTCTTATGCACGTAATGGTGAACAGCTATTATTCTTCTTCCACTATGATTGTTATGTGGGTGATAAGAAAGTACTTATCATGCGTAATGGTTGTGCTGGTTTCTTTACTGATGAGGAACTTTCTGATGGTAAAGGTGTGATTCAAAACGATAAAGATAAAGCTGAATTTTCAAATGCAGTTAAATCATCATTTACACCGTTATTGCAGCATGGCCGTAGTCAATATGACTACAGTGATATGATGAAGTTGGTTAACGGTGATGTGGCTGGTTGTTTTGGTCCGCAATATGATCTTGATGGACGTAATCCATCGTTAAAATTCTCATCAGAGAAGTTCTTGATGATTGAGCGCATTACCAAGATAGATCCAACCGGTGGGCATTGGGGATTAGGCTTGTTGGAAGGTCAAAAAGACTTAGATCCTGAGCATTGGTATTTCCCTTGTCACTTTAAAGGTGATCAAGTGATGGCGGGTTCTTTGATGTCGGAAGGCTGTGGCCAGATGGCGATGTTCTTTATGCTCTCACTAGGCATGCATACCAAGGTTAATAATGCACGTTTCCAACCTCTGCCTGGTGAATCGCAAACGGTACGTTGTCGTGGTCAGGTATTACCGCAGCACAATACGCTGACTTATCGTATGGAAGTGACCGCGATGGGGATGGCACCGTACCCGTATATGAAAGCCAATATTGATATCCTTCTTGATGGCAAAATTGTTGTTGATTTCAAAAATCTTTGCGTGATGATTACTGAACAAGACGAAAGCTCAGATTATCCAGTAACGCTGCCGAGTAATGTGAAGCTGAAAACGCTCACGTCCCCAGCGGTTCCAAATGTTTCAGCACCTGTGGTTGTAACAGCCAACAGTCCGGATCTGGACGAACGTGGTGTTGAACCATTTATGTTCCCCGAGCGCCCATTAATGCGCGTAGAATCAGATTTGTCAGCACCGAAAACGAAAGGTGTAACGCCGATCAAACATTTCGAAGCACCAGCGGTTGCAAGACACCATAGAGCGCCTAATCAAGCTCCGTTCACGCCTTGGCATATGTTTGAGTTCGCAACCGGAAACATTTCTAATTGTTTTGGTCCTGACTTTGATGTCTATGAAGGTCGTATTCCACCGCGTACGCCTTGTGGTGATCTACAAGTCGTCACTCAGGTTGTTGAAGTGCAGGGTGATCGCCTTGACCTGAAGAATCCGTCAAGTTGTGTGGCTGAATACTATGTACCGGAAGATGCTTGGTACTTCACGAAAAACAGCCATGAAAATTGGATGCCATATTCATTGATTATGGAAATTGCACTACAACCAAATGGCTTCATTTCAGGCTACATGGGCACGACGTTAAAATACCCAGAAAAAGACCTGTTCTTCCGTAACCTTGATGGCAGTGGAGCACTACTGAAACAGATCGATTTACGCGGTAAAACTATCGTTAACAAATCGGTATTGGTTAGTACTGCAATAGCTGGTGGCGCGATTATTCAAAGCTTCACATTTGATATGTCAGTTGATGGCGAGTTGTTTTATACCGGTAAAGCGGTATTTGGTTACTTTAGTGGCGAGTCTCTGACTAACCAGCTGGGTATTGATAACGGTAAAACCACCAATGCTTGGTTTGTTGATAACAATACACCGACAGACAATATTGATGTGTTTGATTTAACTAATCAGTCATTAGCTCTGTATAAAGCACCTGTTGACAAGCCTCATTATAAATTGGCTGGCGGTCAGATGAACTTTATCGATACCGTGTCAGTCGTTGAAGGTGGTGGTAAGGCTGGTGTTGCTTATGTTTATGGTGAACGTACGATTGATGCTGATGATTGGTTCTTCCGTTATCACTTCCACCAAGATCCGGTTATGCCTGGTTCATTAGGTGTCGAAGCCATTATTGAGTTAATACAAACTTATGCACTGAAAAATGATTTAGGCGCACAGTTCAGTAATCCACGTTTCATTGCGCCAATGACGAAAGTTGATTGGAAATACCGTGGTCAAATTACGCCGCTGAATAAGAAAATGTCTCTGGATGTACATATTACCGAGATCATTACTGAAGCAGGTGAAATACGTATCGTCGGTGATGCTAATCTATCTAAGGATGGTCTGCGCATTTATGAAGTGAAGAATATTGTATTAAGTATTGTTGAGGCGTAGCGTCTGCTCAATGTCGCATTGGTTAAAGACGCTTAGTTGGCTTACTTTAATCAATACGACCGAGGTGCTCCCATTAGAAACACTGTGAACTCATTAGATAATAAACGGAATAGTTCGGCTGTTGAACTCACTATTATTTAAAATATAAATAAAGTGTTAAGCAGCTGCAAAAATAGGAATGAAGTATGTCGAGTTTAGGTTTTAATAATAGCAACACGATCAATTGGGCTTGGAAAGTCGATCCAGCGTCAGTGCATACGCAAGATGTAGAAATTAAGGCCGCCTTGATGGATCTGGCTAAGCCGCTTTATGTGGCGAATAGTGTTGCAAGTAGTGTCGCTAATAATTCGGGTGTTATGGGTATTACTAACCATACTTCAGTATCTGGTGCAATCAGCAACAATGTTGATGTACTGGCATTTGCACAAAAACTTACCCCAGAAGACCTAGGCGATGCAGCTTATAAAAAGCAACACGGGGTTAAATATGCCTACCATGGTGGCGCAATGGCGAACGGTATTGCGTCGGTTGAACTTGTTGTCGCATTAGGGAAAGCGGGACTGCTATGCTCTTTCGGTGCCGCAGGTTTAGTTCCTGATGCAGTTGAAGATGCAATCCGTCGTATTCAAGCAGAATTGCCTAATGGCCCATACGCGGTTAACTTGATCCATGCACCAGCGGAAGAAGCACTTGAACGTGGCGCGGTTGAACGTTTTCTAAAGCTTGGGGTTAAAACCGTAGAAGCTTCAGCTTACTTAGCGTTAACTGAGCATATTGTTTGGTACCGTGCTGCTGGCTTATCTAAAAATAGTGATGGCACTATTAATATCGATAACAAGGTTATTGCTAAAGTATCGCGTACAGAAGTTGGCCGTCGCTTTATGGAACCTGCACCGCAAAAATTACTGGATAAGTTATTAGTACAAGGGAAGATTACACCACAACAAGCGGCATTAGCACTGTTAGTGCCAATGGCCGATGATATTACTGCGGAAGCTGATTCAGGTGGTCATACTGACAACAGACCATTTTTAACGCTATTGCCGTCTATTATTGGCCTGCGCGATGAAGTTCAAGCTAAGTATAACTTTTCTCCTGCATTACGCGTAGGTGCTGGTGGTGGTATCGGTACGCCGGAGGCTGCACTCGCTGCATTTAACATGGGCGCAGCTTACATAGTGTTGGGCTCTGTTAATCAGGCTTGTGTCGAAGCTGGTGCATCTGAATATACCCGTAAACTATTATCTACCGTTGAAATGGCCGATGTGACAATGGCACCTGCGGCTGATATGTTTGAAATGGGCGTTAAACTACAAGTATTAAAACGTGGTTCTATGTTCGCTATGCGTGCGAAGAAACTGTATGACTTGTATGTCGCTTATGACTCGATTGAAGATATTCCTGCAGCGGAACGTGAGAAGATTGAAAAACAGATTTTCCGTTCAAACCTTGACGAGATTTGGGCTGGTACTATTGCTTTCTTTACTGAACGAGATCCTGAAATGTTAGCGCGTGCGATGAGCAGCCCTAAGCGTAAAATGGCACTCATCTTCCGTTGGTATTTAGGTCTGTCTTCACGCTGGTCAAATACAGGTGAGGAGGGCCGTGAAATGGATTACCAGATCTGGGCTGGTCCAAGTCTAGGTGCATTTAACAGTTGGGTGAAAGGATCTTATCTTGAAGATTATACCCGTCGAGGTGCTGTTGACGTAGCTTTACACATGCTAAAAGGCGCCGCGTATTTACAACGTGTAAACCAGTTGAAGTTGCAGGGTGTGAGCTTAAGTACTGAATTGGGGAGCTACCGAACTAGCGACTAATATTAGTTACTGAAATTAAAATATAAAAAGCTTCTTGGGAGACTCATGATCCCCTGTTATAGCTGCTTAAGCGCAGGTGACGGGGAACAATAAGCTAAGATGATAATTAAAGTTGTAAATTTACCAGCCGCTAAGGTCGAACTTTTTATTAGATGTTTCTGACGCTACGTATGGTTAGCCTCAGAATTATACATTATTCATTCTAAGTAAATAATGTATTTGATTTTATGCGTATTATGATTATCTCATGTATATGTTACAAATAGTTTTTTAACTAATAACTTTACAGAGAATGTTATGAACAAAATATTAAAAAGCATTGTTATTTCATTACCCTTACTATTTATTTCAAATGTATATTCAGCAGAGCTGAAGCCGAAAGTTATAGTTTCGGAACAATTATCGGGTACTAGTTCACAGTTAGAAATAAAAGCAGCAATGACGTATGCTAAATTTTGGAATACAGGTAAGGAATCCTATGCCCGTGAAGCGTTAGCAAAAGACTTTATTGATATGACACCACCCGAAGGGCGAATTCCTGGTGTTGAAGGTGTACTAAAAGCATCGAAAGACTTTCGCAGTGTTGTCCCTAATCTTTCGGTTGATGTCGAGCACCTTTTAGTTACCGGTGACTATGTGACAGTTCGTTACCGTTTCAAAGGTAACTTTACTGGAACAATGGGGAATATAAAAGGAAGTGGACAACAAATCAATTTTAATGCTGTTGACGTATATCAAATAAAGAATGGCCAAATTTATAAAAACTGGCATTTAGAAGACTATGCAACGTTTAATCAACAGGTTGAAAGTGCTATTTAGACAGAGGTATCTAGTTATATTTCAGGTGGTTAGTTAGGGTTTTGGAGTCTGTCGCCAGTTGATTCGTTGCCAGCATCTGCAATTGATATAATTACGTTTGCGTTACTGTACCGTGCTACTGATTTGTTTTTCGCAGATTCTACTCCCTGTTTAACTAAAACTGTGATTTGATCAACTATTTGGGGCGTAGTTTTGCAGGATGATGTCTGACCAATGGTTCCGTTTTATTATTATATTAATTAATGGAATAACTTAGGTTTGAAGATGAAATTAAATAAAATAAGTCTTGTACTCATGCTTGTAAGCCCAAGCTTGTTTGCTTCACCCAATCTAACCATCTCAACCAGCACTACTAGTCGAGACTTCTTGCTCACTAGTGAGTCTCCGCTGGTGGTTCCACTTACCAAAGCAAGCTATACCTTAAATGTTACTGGAATTGAAGGAAGCTGCATTAAGCCAAAAGAACAAAAGGTAAGGTTTAGTCAACCACTGGCTTTAAATTGCGATTCACCGACTGAATTGCCTATTAAAATCAGGTTTAATGGTGATTATGCATTCATATTTGATGCTGAAAATAAAACACTGTTAATAAAACGTCAGCCCAAAAAATCCACTGACAAAGCATTCAAACGTCCTTTACCACAAGTGCAATGTGACGTCTATAAAGGTGGAGAGGTTACTATTAACCTTGCCGATACCTATAAAGATGGCACTCAATTAAAAGATAAACTAAGCGGGCAAGTTGTCACTGTTATTCAACAGCAAGTAACCATTACGCCTGCAATTAATAGTGGGGGATTAATATTATTAGAGCCACTAAAAGGTCAACTCAAAGAAGCTAAATTTAACTGGCGCAACGCAAATATTTATTTTGTTATGATTGATCGTTTTAATAATCAAGATACAAGCAATGATAATAGTTATGGTCGCAGTAAAGATGGAAAAGATGAGGTTGGAACCTTTCATGGTGGCGATTTAAAAGGGGTTATTGAGAAGCTTGATTATATTAAGAGCTTAGGAACAAGTGCTATTTGGCTTTCACCTATTGTAGAACAAGTACGGGGATTTGTCGGTGGTGGTAACGCTGGCTCGTTTCCATTTTATAGTTATCACGGCTATTGGGCTCGTGATTTTACTAAAATAGATGCGAATTTTGGTAATGAAAATGATCTCAAGCGTTTGGTTGAAGAAGCGCATAAGCGGGGCATTAAAGTGTTACTCGATGTCGTCATAAACCACCCCGGATATGCCACTTTAACAGATTTACAGTGTGATCAAATTCCTGTCGTAACTCCCTCTCAAAGCTGGCCTGCGCAATGGAGCGATTGGCAACCTATTGCGGGGCGAAATTGGCATAGTTTTAATGACAATATTGATTATGATAATGCTGCATGGAGTCAGTGGTGGGGAGGTGATTGGGTCCGTGCTAGTTTACCTAATTATCCAAAACCAGGCTCCAATGACCTTACGCTTTCACTTGCAGGGTTGCCTGACTTTGTCACAGAATCCACCAAGTCTGTTACTCCTCCACAATGGCTATTAAATAACCCCGGAACACGAGTCATTAGCCGTGATAACTATACTGTAGCGGATTACTTGATAGAGTGGCAAACCGACTGGGTGAAGCGTTTTGGTATTGATGGTTATCGTATAGATACTGTAAAACATGTGTCTGGTGATGTATGGATGCGCTTAAAACAAGCTGCAACCAAAAGTTTAAATGATTGGCGCGAAGCGAATGATGAAACAGGACAACCATTTTGGATGATGGGAGAGGTATGGGGGCATAGCGCTTACCGTGGCCCTTACTATGATGACGGTTTTGACGCTCTGCTCAATTTTGATATGCAGAAAAAAATGGATGAAGGGGCTCTCTGTTTTAGCAAGATGGCCGATACTTACCAACATTACGCAGATACACTCAAAGAAAAACCCGACTTTAATCCTGTGAGTTATATGTCATCTCATGATACAGAGCTTTTCTTTGGACGATTTAAGTCATTTGAAATGCAGCGTAATGCAGCCAGTGCCTTATTGCTAAGTCCTGGTGCTGTTCAAGTTTATTACGGTGATGAAGTGGCAAGAAATATAGGCGCTTATGCAGATGATTTCCATCAAGGAACCCGTTCTGATATGAATTGGTCATTGGATGCTAACCGCCAGCAATTACTTAAACACTGGCAAACACTCGGACAATTTAGACTGGCTCATCCAGCTATTGGTGCCGGGACTCATAAGGAGATTAAGCAACAAAAGGGCTATGCATTTTCTCGTACGTTAGGTGATGATAAGGTTGTTGTTGTATTTGTAGGTAAACAGGGTACAGATACATTAAAATAATCACACCTTTGTGGTTATGATTACCTCAATGCTGGGAGTTGGCTATGGCTGACTCTTGGTCAAGACTCTAGCGCTAACACATTACCCTGCTTAATATTACATTCAGCATTATTTTCCCTACAACGTTTTATTTGTAACTGCGTAATAAACTGTTACAAATTATTTAATTAGAGTAAAAAATCAACAGTCTACTTGTTTTGTTATAACTATTGTCACTAAAGTGTGAATTAATTATTACAATTGTAAGTGTTGTTTGCTAATATCGGCGCCGAGTAATTTTGACTGTATATTGATTCGAATGCATAGAATAAGAAATAAGCATGTATTTCAACAGGTAATGGCATTTTTTGTCATTATTGCTTTGCTATTTCAAATTTATATCGCCGCTACAATCACTTTAAACCCAAGTGAAGTACTGCAAAAAAATTGGTTGAGTAAATTACAAGGTGAAAAGATCTTGCTGTGTACACCGCAAGGCTTTAAGTGGGTTAGTGTGAACGAACTCATTACTCAAAATAGTGACGGTTCTCATTCCGCAGAGGAAGACCATCAATCGCTGCAATTTAGCTGCCCACTTCTTAAAGCATTCCAACATTTTATTGTTTTTGCCGTTCTACTAGTATATTTACTGTCGGTATGGCTTAATCGCTCGACTCCTCGTGCCCCACAATATAACTATACAAGTTACCAACAAAAAGTATATTTATCATTCGCGCCTAAACAATCACCGCCTTTTGCCTTTTATGCATGATATATGGCGACAAGGCTAAGTTAACGTTTAAATATAACTCAGTCTAGTTATCTCATTATTACGCATTTCCATCACTAAACATTTATTTTCACTTGCTCCAATCTCGTGATGATTTTACGCACGTTTTTAACGATGTTTTGCGTCTATTACCATTGGTCTTGTGATTTTTTGGCTGCCTGTTAGCAGCCTATATTTTGGAAAAAGAGTTAAAAGGAAGTCAAATATGTGGACTAATAAATTATTGGCAATGGCAATTGTTGGCGCTTTATCTGGTTGTGGTAGCAGTACTACTAGTTCTGAAAATTCGGTGCAGCAACCCCCAACCCCAAACGTGATAACCACACAGAACGTCGAAATAAAATTTGCTGCTCGTGTCGGTAACGAAGATATTTCATGCGTGCCTATGTTGGCTCCTGTTGGTCTAAGTAACCAGATCCCTGAGTTTAAAGATGCGCGTATCTATATTTCAGAAGTCGCGTTGCTGAATGATGCTGATGAGCTGGTTAGCGTAACGCTAAATCAAGATAAAAAATGGCAGTACCAAAATGTTGCTCTTCTGGATTTTGAAACCGGGACAGACAGTTGCAGCAACGGTAATACAGCGATTAATAATGTGATTAAAGGTACCGTTCCAAGTGGCAACTATAATGGTATTCAATTTACCTTAGGTGTTCCTGCAGAGTTGAATAACTATGGTATTGATGGCGATGATGCAGTATCTCCGTTAGATGTTATGGGGATGAATTGGAGTTGGCAGATGGGGCATAAACATCTGAGAATGGACATTAAAGGCTTGATGATTCACCTCGGCACTACGGGATGTGAACTTGTAGATGCGGATGCTGAAAGCGTGGATTGCAGCAGCTCTAGACCAAATCGTCCGAAATATCAATTTGATAGTTTTAATCCTGCGAACAACAGTATTGTCTTTGACTACCAAGAATTGGTGTCAGGTATTGACATTTCTGATACAGCATCGTCAATGTGCATGTCATCAAATTCAGGTAGTGTTTGTCAGCATATTTTTGATCGCTTAGGTTTAGATCTAACGTCAGGCCAATGCGTTGATGGCGACTGTAGCGCTGTGCAAACTTGGATCGAAGTGGAGTAATAATAATGTCAGCAAACCATATGATTCGTTTGCTGACATTACTCGCCATGGCAATCATGGCGGGTTGTGACAGTGAATCGAGCTACGAAGTTGTACCACCGAGTACGCATAATACCAACCAGTTTGATTTTCAAACCGGTTCATTACCTATGCCTAAAGAACCTGCAGATAACTTGGCGACCGAAGCTAAGTTTCAGTTAGGTCGGCACCTGTTTTATGATAAACAATTATCGGGTAATCAAACATTCTCATGTGAGTCTTGTCATCATCAAGAACTTGCATTTAGTGATGGCTTAAAAACGCCGAAAGGTTCAACCGGAGAAGTGTTGCACAGGAACTCTCAAACACTGACCAATATCGGTTATAACGCCAGTTATACTTGGGCAAATCCTTTGCTCAAAGAGATTGAAGACCAATTGATTATTCCTATGTTTGGAGAGTTTCCGGTGGAGATGGGGATACATGATGCCAATCGTGATGATATTAAGGCTCGTTTTAATAACGAGGCAAAATACCAGAATATGTTTGATATGGCGTTTCCAGACCAACAGCAGGCAATTTCCTTTCCAAATATAATTAAAGCACTAGCGGTGTTTAACCGTGCCCTTATTTCCAAGGACTCTGATTTTGATAAAGGCCGACTAAGCTCCTCTGCGCAGCGCGGTCAAAATTTATTTAATAGCGAAAAAATGGAATGCTTCCATTGTCATAATGGTTTTAATTTTAGTGACTCGACACTCCATGATAAAACGGTATTTGTGAGTAGACCCTTCTTCAACACCGGGCTTTATAATTTGGATGAGGAGGGCGGCTATCCTGCAATTGATAATGGCTTGTTTACTGTAACTCAAAAAACTGAGGATAAAGGTAAATTTAGACCACCGACATTACGAAATATTGCTTATACCGCACCGTATATGCATGACGGCAGTGTAGACACATTGGAAGAAGTATTAGCCTTCTATGCTGCAGGCGGCCGTAACATCACCAGTGGCGAATATGCTGGTGATGGGCGACAGAATCCGAATAAAAGTGAGTTTGTAACGGGTTTCTCAATGAGCGAGCAAGAGCGTGATGACTTGTTGGCTTTTTTGAATGCGCTCAGTGATCCTGTTTTTATTCGTAATCCCCGTTATTCCAATCCATTTAAGGCGGAGTAGGTACAATGAAAAAGAAGTATATTTTAGGTTTGGTCTGCACCCTGTTTAGTGCATCCCTATTGGCACATGGAGATGAATCAAATCTTCTTGAACGTAGTGATTTTGGTGGTAGCCTGTTTGCCCAATTTGGTTATTATCAAGACAGTCGACAGGCTGAGACTTGGTCTATTCCTGGGGTTATCACAGGTGATAACGCTGTACACCGTGAGCAAGGATTACAGCTGATGCATGGTGAAGTCGCTTTCACCGTGAGTATCGAATCAGTACTGGCCGGACACCTTATACTTGGTAGTCATCATGCTGAATCTGCAACTGTTGAAGAACTCTGGTTACAACCTGATATTGGGGAAAACTGGCAACTTCGGATTGGCCGACAACTGACAGATATAGGTCTGTATAACGCTACTCATGACCATGATTGGTTGTTTGTTGATGCTAATTTATCACAACAGGCGTTTTTAGCCAGTCAATATAGTGATGATAGTATTCAATTGCGTTGGTCCGATGATACGCAGCAGTTTACTACTTGGATTGGTCGTGGAAACGGCTACCCGGCATCAGTGGATAAAAGCAGCGCTATACCACATGCTTATGGTGTAGCATATGAGTGGCAGTGGTTTGGAGAGCAAAATAGCGTGTTGCTTAAAAGCTCGTTGACGCACTTTAACGCATATCAGCGCGGTGACGATGAGAAAACTGGACATACGCACGGTAACGGTAACTATATTAGTTTTACGGGGGATACAAACTTAGTCAGTCTGGGACTACAGTGGCAGTGGATGGCGTTAGGCTGGGATATTGAATGGATGGCACAACAAATTGATGCAGACCTAATTGATAGCCAGCAATTTCAAACTAAACTCGATGCTACAAACCAGGGCATAAGCTCACAGTTATATTGGCAATGGCAGGATGTCCAAGTGGCATTTCGTTACGACGCCTTACTCACTGATAATAAAGTGACCCAAAATAGTACTGAATTTGCGAACGTATTAGACAGTAAAGGCCATAATCCTGAGCGACTCAGCCTCGTTATGAACTGGTTTGTTGACGATAATCAAATCTTGCGTGTCCAAGGTAACTTTGACCAAACCCAAGAACAAAAAGAGCAAGCTTTCTGGTTGATTTATCAAGGTAATTTATATTGGTAAATCGTGCTTTCTAAAAACAAATAAATAATAGGTTTAATATGATAAAGAAAATAATTAGTGCATTCCTGATCATGACAAGTTTTGCTTTTTCTACGCTCGCCGTAGCCCATGATTATACTCAAGCACATATGCGAATTGACCATCCTTGGAGTCGATTAGCAGCACCAAACAGCAAAGTAATTGCGGGATATTTTCAGCTTAAGAATAACTCAACGAAAGACGATTACCTGATTTCGGCATCTACGCCTATTGCTGATAAGGCTGAGATCCATATGCATGCTATGCAAGATGGCATGATGATAATGAAAAAGATTAACAAGGTAAAAATTGGCTCGATGAAAACAAAAAACTTTGAACCAGGTGGATTGCATTTAATGATCTTCAATCCTAAATATTTACCGAAAAAAGGAGAACGATTTCCATTAGAGTTGAATTTTAAATATGCAGGGAAAATCACCGTTGACGTCGCGATTGAAATGCAAGGCCATGTACATGACCACCATTAGTGATTAATATAGTTAATTAAGCTACGTCAGGGGGATTCCCTCTGACGCTTGATAGCAGGTAACTATGTTAACAAGCGCAGTTCTTCACTGTTCAATGCGATAGTGTGAATTCTCAAAAATCATACGCAGAATTATCAGGCTTAATCCGAATAATGCCACCCATAAGCCTGAAGTCGAATTTCTAGACGCCAAAATAAACCTCTCTTAACAAAATTGGGAAGGTTATGAGCTCAGATAGACTCATTACCAGTCAGTACAAAAAGCCCAGTGAATAAACAACATTTCAACCGAGCCTTATCAATTTTAATATTCATTTTTCTCAGCCAAAGCTATAAGCAGTAAGATAAAGACCTATAGACGTAATGGATAATGATGCCGTAAGTCCGAATGTTATTAGTTCAATCATATTTTTACTTTAGTGGTGGGGGATGCACTAAAGCTAGCCCTCGATTTATCATTGGCAAAAGCAATGAATACTTTGGTTTAAAGTTGTGAGTTAGTTTACTGTCATTAACATTGGGGTGTGATGCTTGTCTTTATTTTGAAGATAAAGCTTAAAAATTGTTGTTTTACTTGGGAATTAAATAATGTAGCATTCTCTATGAGGCTTGCTCCGAGCCGCCTGCTCGCGGAAAGGATATAAAAACCAGGGGTTGGTATTACACTCATTTGAGTGGTGAGAAATTGCATATTTACCTTTTCTTTCTAATGGCGAGCTTAGAAATAAAGAATGGTGAATTTATGAATACACGAAATACATTTGTATTAAATTTAGGTTATCTAAAATCTCAAGCTAAACGCCGTCTTAGGCTTCTCAAATCAAACGAAGAGCGACAATGGGCTCTCGTTAGACAATATCATCCAAAGCAAAGTCTCACATGAAAATCAATAAAGTTGACAGATATTCAGCTAGTTATTGCGAGGGATATGTGTGTCAACAGTTGGTCAGCGCTTAAAGCACATATCCAAAATAAGAATGCTCACCTAACAGCAATAAAGCTTGGTGATGAACCACTTGATAGTGACTTAAACACGCTGCATGTGCGGTGCGGTCATGATTTACAAAAACTACTGACCTCGGCAGGATTTGTGGGTAAGTTTCTTCCATGGATTGAACCTTATTGTGTTGGACCTCTTTATCTCAACGAAGACAAAATGTCAGTTACCAGAGCCAAATACGTTGTCGATAACTATTTGTCTGTGATGACACCAAATGAAGCTGTCTGTTTACTCATATCACATAATTTACAAGAATTAATTGAAAAATGGCCTGTATTACTTAGTGACTTCAATTGCAAAAAGTAGATTAAGTAGTTGAAAAACCAACTTAAATGAATAAATTTTAATGTCCTCTGACATGATGCATGTTATTCTTATTTATCAATCTATGTTCTGATTAATAAACGGAGATAGAATATTTGAGTTATTGTCACCTGCTGATTTTAGATGATAACAAATGAAGTGAATACAACGTATTTAATTTATTTATCTGGATGATAGTACTAAGGATTTCGTATATGAAAAAATTAATATTAATAACGGTATTTATTATGTTCGCTATCGCAGCAATAACAAGTATCACCTCTACCTCTTATATATCCAATCAAAAAATTGATGAGATTATATTGAAAAAATCTCAAGCAAAGGCTGAAGTAATTGCTAAAAACGTCGAGTATGTATTACAAAAGTCTTCCCAGCCATTGGTTGATTTACAAGAGTTAGTACTGTCACTTTCAGAGCGTTCAGATATTATCTACGCGGTTTTCATAGACCGAAAAATTCAGGCCGTTGCACATAGCGATATAAACAAGTTAAATAAGATTTATAAAGATACCTACACTATTGAGGGGGCTGGGAAAGGAGAGCAAAAGTTCTCTAAATGGTATGCGGATGTACAAAAAATGTGGGTGTATGACATAATGGTTCCCGTTTATGATAAGAATGGTGAGCTATTGGGTGCTTTTGATATTGGCATCCCAATTTCAGAAGTAGATAATGCTGTAGTAGATATTGTTATCACTCAGTTAATTGCAATCGTTACTATCTTTCTGATATGTGCCTTCGTGTTGATGTGGCTACTGGGTCGATTTTTCAAACCGCTTGTTGGCTTGCAACAGGCATTAGAAGATATATCAAAAGGCGATGGAGATCTTACCGTTAGATTACCAGTACAAGGAACAGATGAAATAGCCCATATTTCTGAAGCATTCAATATTTTTGTGGGTAATATTAATGAAATAATTTCTCAGGTTGTAGAAACGGGTTTAGGTATAGGTCGTTCAGCGACTGAACTTCGCAGTCAGTCTCTCGTTGGGCTATCAAGAGGTCAAGTGCAAAGCGAACGAACGTTATTAGTAGCAAACTCAATAAATGAAATGATTGCGACTATTAATGAAATATCGCAAAATGCTTCGGGTGCTGCAAATTCGGCTAATGGTGCAAATAGCGAAACTCAAGCTGGGCGTAAAACATTGCAAGACTCATCTAATACCATCAATAACCTTGGTGGTGAAATGAATAACATGTCATCGGTTATAACATCATTAGCTGAAAGAACACAGTCAATCGGGTCCATACTCGACGTGATAAGAGGTGTTTCAGAGCAGACTAATCTCCTTGCTCTTAACGCTGCAATTGAAGCAGCCCGAGCAGGTGAGGCTGGCCGAGGTTTTGCTGTAGTAGCAGATGAAGTTAGAAATCTAGCTACTAAAACGGCACATTCAACTGATGAAATTCAAAGTATGATTAATCAGTTGCAGCATGAGGCAAAAAATGCAGTAGAGGCGATGGAGAGTAGTCGATCTTTAACAGAAGAAGGTACGAGAACCACGACACAAGCGCAGGAAGTACTTGAAAAAATATCAGTGCAAGTAATGGCTATCCTTGATATGAATACCCAAGTCGCAACGGCTACCGAAGAGCAATCTTGTGTAGCGAATGAAATCAATATCAACATGGATTTGGTGAATAACTCTGTTCAGGAAGGCTTAATTTCTAGCCAGGAGCTTGAAGCTTCGAGTAAAACACTGGAGCAGCTTGCTCAAACTTTAGATCTTCATGTCGGTTCGTTCAAAATATAATATTGAAGGCTTCTTATTCTAAGGGCTCTTTATTATTTTCAAATAGTGAGTGTGACGACGTCATGCTCACTATTCAATTAACCTTTCAGTCATCATTCTCAACTCAGACTTATTTCCCATACTATAAACAACTTATCCTGAACTTATCATCTAAGTTAAGTGGTAAAATTAATGTACTGAATTTAAGATCAATTGATGTACTGCATATTTTAATTTTATCTGTTACATATTCTTTTTTATATTCAGCATTCAAAACTGCTTTGTTATTTTCAATGAAAGGCAACATCAATTCGCATTCATCATATTCAAAGCATTGTTCATTTACTGCAAAGTCATAATAATCGACGAGCTGAACTATTTGGTCTACATCATTTTTTAAAGCGACTGAGAGCCCATTTTTATGTGCTTCGTTTGCTAAGAATCGGTTATAAGCAAGCTGTTCATCGGCACTAATGTTAAAGCCTGAATTATTGACATAACCATCCATATTATCAAGTTCAACACCATCGCAACCTTTTTCATAAGCAAGTTCCAAACGGTTTTTCATAATTTTATGAACATTGTTTGAACGAACATCTAGCCACATTTCTCCTTCCCAACCGTCTAAAGTGTTGCGGTAATCATTAGTTGAAAATTTATTAGCATCAATACGCCAATTCTCATAAGAGCCCGCTGAAAAATAACAAATGACCTTTTTACCTGAACTTTGTAAATCGAGAATTAAATTTTTAGACGAATCAAATAAATCAATATCATAAATTTCAGCATTATACTTGTTATTAATTTCACCTAATAACTGCCACTGCCAAGTAACATAAGGTTGTGGCCGATACCAGTCCCCCTCATTAAAAGGCGCAACATTAACCGGAAGTAAAGTATTAATGATTTTATCACTTGGTTCTTGCACAGTTGAAGAGCTGCCTCCATCACAACCAAGCAGTAAAGTAGTAATGAAGATAGGTAATAATTTCATTTTCATAATATGTTTCCTTTAAATTTAATCATATTTACTGTTGGTATTTTTATTATGATTCAACAAACTTGTTGTATTTAATATTCTTTCAATAACAGTATGTCGTGTCCATAAGTTATTATCTCGGTATTCCTCTGACTTTACTCTAATACCCAGTTATATAACTCATCACCGTAGTATCTGGAGAATAACAATCAGTACTGTTCCATTGCCATTTAATTAAACTTATCTGTGATTATCTTTATCGCTGAATTTTTATTGTTTATTGGTAAATTAGCGATGATCTTGATTGTTCATAATATTCAATTTTTAGGATGTAGATCAATAGGAGTAGACATTATAGTGTTAAATTATATCGTTTCATGTGGTTATACAGTATATTCCTTCGCCACAGGATAAAGTGATGTTCCTGAAATCACAGTTCTAAAATCATTTAAGGTTTTATTATGAAACCAATAATATGTCTACCATTAATATAATAAAAAGGAGGGGGTAATGAGTGCCAGAAATAAGCTTATGCTGTCTATAGGTATTTTGATTGCTCTAATTATTACTGTACTATCTGTTCTGGCTTATCGCCAGATTAATGATTCGTCAACCCGTGACTACCGCAACAATTTGTCTAACGAATCTTTTCTAATTGCTAAAGCTGTTGAAGGTAAAGTTGAAAGCTATTTTGTTTCATTGGAAAGTTTATCTGCGGCACTTGCAGTAGAGCAAGGTAGAGTCGTTATTGATGACAGAGCAATCGAATTACTCGTCAACAATAAGGAACGCATGAAAGTTCTAAACTTTTTTGTCGGTATGCCTGATGGTACAACATATGACGTGTCCAACAAGGGGGAAATTCCCCAATTTAATGCTAAGCAAAAGCAGCGTGAATGGTTTATTAAGGGGATGTCTGGAACCGACAGAACAGTAACCAATCCATTTATGGGTACAACTGGTGATTTAACTATGGCCATAGTGATACCTCTGAAACAACATGGTCAGGTAATCGCGGTAATCGGTATGAGCCTTAAAATGAGTGATATCACTGATTACGTTAATGAATTATCCTCGAAATCTAATCTCTTTGTTGCTAGAGAGGACGGTTTTTTGATGGCTGCCAGTTCCCCTGACTTTATTGGTGAGAACCTCTTTGATATACGTCCTAGCTATAAACAATACGCAAAAAAAAGCAGTAGTGAGCACACGTATACGCTGCCTAAAGGTGATGTTTATGTTGTTTCGTCAAAAATTGATTCATTGCGTTGGACTGTTTGGGCTTGGGTTATGTGAGATGACATAAATGCTACGTCAGATTCAGCTGTAAAGAGTAATTTGATTTTTGGTTTGATATTTATGGTTCTGGGTATTTTTAGTGTTTACTACCTTATCACCAAGCTAATGTATGTTCCAATTGGTGGAGAGCCAAAAGAAATTGAAGCTTTAGTGGATAAAATTGCTAGTGGTGATTTAACCAATATTCCTCAACTCGATACGGATAGTGTTGGTGTGTATCGCTCTACGCTTATTATGGCAAACAATCTCAAAGATATTATTTCTGATATTAATCAATCCTCTCAAGAACTTCTTCATGTTTCGACCCAACTGGGAGATTCATCGGGGAAAGTAGACAGTTCGTCTAAATCTCAAATGATGCAGTTGGAGCAAGTCGCTACAGCAATGAATGAAATGACGGCTACTGTGGCTGACGTCGCTCAGAATGCAGTTGAAGCTTCACGCTCTTCAGACGGTGCAACTCAAAGTTCGAAGCATGGCCTAAGTGTTGTGGCCCAAATGAATGAGGATATTACCAGATTGGTTGGTAATATTGGCCATGTGCAGGAAGTCATAACAAGTGTTCAAAGTGAAACTGAAAATGTTGGTGGGATACTAGATGTGATCCGTGGGATTGCAGACCAGACTAATTTACTTGCGCTAAATGCAGCCATTGAAGCGGCTCGTGCAGGTGAGCAAGGCCGTGGATTTGCAGTTGTTGCAGATGAAGTTAGGACGTTGGCTACAAAAACGCAAGAAAGTACTAACGAAATACAGTCGATGATTGAAACTCTTCAAGTACAGGCTTCTCGCTCAGTTAGCTTGATGATAGAGAACGCATCTAGTGCAGAGCAGACATTGATTAAATCAGACGAAGCAAGTAGTTCGTTGGCTAAGATTGAAGCGGAAATTCAGCTCATTCAGGATATGAATAATCTGATAGCTACCGCAGCGGAAGAGCAATCTCAAGTTGCGGCTGAGATAAATGAAAATGTGGTTAACGTAAATGATTTAGCAACGAGTACTGCTGAGGATGTACAGGAAAATGTGCATACAGCAGATAGCCTAAATGCTATGGCTACTCGACTTAGTGATACTATTCGAATATTTAGAGTATAGAATAATCCTGATAGTATTGACTCCAAAGCTGAACGTTATATTTAAATGACAAAGCCTCAACTAAAGTTGGGGCTTTGTTGTATCAGCGAAATGAAAAATAGTAGTATAGTTATGCATTACTCTTCTTTATTTATCTCATTATAAAAATTAGGCAAGTTGGTGCTGGAGATAACGTCAAGCACGATACCTACGCAAAAAAAGAAGAATGATGATGCTGCGAAACTAGCTTTATACACCTTCGATAAATCATCCATATATATGAGCAGTATACCTGCACAAAGAATAGCCATTACAAAGCTGCACCGATAGGTGAATGCTGATAGTTTCTGTAATATATGTTTCTCTCTGACTGGCTGCATTAGTTATTTCTCATTGATGTGATTTCAATATCCTAAGTGTAATCATGAACGTTGAATGGTGCATTGACTTTAGTCAACTATGACTAGTTGATATTTACACTATATCTCTCGTTTTAGCTTAAAATAACAAAGGAAACTTGATAACTTTTATATGTGCAATACATGTCATTTTATTTTTATGCAATATGTATATATTGTCAGCTCAAATAAAAATAAGGTAAGTCTATGAAATATGAAATTTTATCTCTTTCTATAGCACTATGTGCTTTACAAGGTGTATCCGCGCAAGTTAATAATGGTGATTTTGAGCAATGGAGCGGAAATACTCCTGAGGGGTGGTCTACTATAGATAGTGGTTTAAGTGTATTCGCCTCATCTGAACAAACAAAAACGGGGGCACACTCGGCAAAGATAATCGTCAATACTGGTACTCAAAGTAATACTGATTTCTTACAATCCGTAGGTGTGACAAAGGGCACCACTTATCATTTTTCTACGTCGATCTTTCACACAGAAGGCAAGGTAAAAGCCCGTTTGTATGTCGATGGCTATCGTGATTACAGCATTCCAACTAAAACTAATGAGTGGCAAAATATTAGTTATAGCTACATAGCAACAGCAAGTAAGGATATTGTTGTAGGCGTGCGCTTTTATGATATCGCTGGTTTTGATGGTTCAGAAGCTGTTTATTTAGATAATTTCCAACCGACAGAATCAACCTCGATACCACCAACCCCACCTGCAAGTTGTAGTGATGCGACAGCGACATTTACATTGGTGACAGACAACTATGCATCTGAAACTAGTTGGGTACTAAAGAATAGTGCCAGTGATGTAGTGTTTTCTGGCTCTGGTTATAATAATGATACAACCAATATTAAATCTATGTGCTTAGTTGATGGTGATTATACCTTTGAAATCAGTGATTCGTATGGCGATGGTATTTGCTGTAATTCCGGTAATGGTTCTTTCAAGATTGTATCTAATAATAAATTACTTATTTCTGGTGGTGAATTTCAAAAAGTTAAGACTGTCAGTTTCAATATTGGTAATGCTGAACCTACGCTACCAACTAAGCCTCCCGTGTTTGATACTTACTATAAACAAGCTGAAGGGCTAACTGGATTTCCACTAAAGTCAGCACTTTATAATATAATCAGTAACCATAACAGCCAAGGCTATGGTCGAATTTGGGATTTAGTCAAAGTTGCAGACGTGGATTCTTTTTATGAAAAAGATGGTTCAATTTTAGACATGTACTCTGAAAAACCTGTGACTAAAGACAATATTAACTTTACTAAAGTGGTTGATCAATGTGGTCAATATAAACAAGAAGGTGGTTGCTATAACCGTGAACATTCATTTCCTAAAAGTTGGTTTGGCGGTAAAGTTGAACCGATGAACTCAGATGGACATCATCTTTTTGCTACGGATGGTTTTGTTAATTCGAAGCGAAGTAACTGGCCATTTGGTGAAGTAGGTCGTGCAACTTATACATCAAGTAACGGTTCTAAATTAGGAACTGCTCGTTCAGGTCTAGGTTATTCAGGTGCAGTGTTTGAACCTATTGATGAATTTAAAGGAGATTTTGCCCGTGCATATTTCTATATGGCCACGCGTTATGAAAATGAAATTGCAAGTTGGGAAGGTAATAGCAGGAATGCTAATGAGGTACTTAACGGTACAAATACTACCGTATTCGAACCATGGTTGCTGGATATGCTGAAACGCTGGCATAAAAATGATCCAGTTAGCCAAAAAGAAGTTATTCGAAATCAAGCTGTGTTTGATTTTCAAGAAAATAGAAATCCATTTGTGGATCATCCAGAATTTGTAAACGCTATTTGGGGGCTTTAGTAATTATTCGCAGCCGTCATTAGTATTATATTTGAATTACAAAGCCTCAATGAAAGTTGGGGCTTTGCTATTTATGGAATAACCTTTAAACATTTATTCTGTTTATATCTTATAAAGATCTGTGTAATTGATTTTAGTCGACCAATATTACCCTGTACTTTTGAGGTGAAGGGGAGGTAAGCAAGTCTACAGCTTAATAACATGCTGAAAGTGATTCACCAATCAAATAAAATTAAAAGAATGTGAATTTAATAACGTTTTATAATTTGTCTACTTGAATGGCTGCTTATTTTTGTTATCTATACACTTGCTGAAACGATTCAGCATGATAGAGGATAATATTATGAAGTTAATTTCTTTATTTACCACTTTGCTTCTTACTTTCCCAATAATTTCAAATTCATCAGAATTTATTCTTACGGATGCTAAGACTGGTGTAGATGTTGGTGATTGGACTATGAATAACATGAAGCTTGGTATTCAATCTAAAGTGGACTTTTCCATCGAGAAAAAACGTTTGTACGGTGGTAAGCAGGCGGGGGTTGATATTGTTATTGTGCGAAATGGTGAGATGGAGATTACTCTTGTTCCGACTCGAGGAATGGGGATCTTTAATGTTAAACAGAAAGATCAGCGCATATTAGGTTGGGACTCGCCTGTAAAAGAAATTGTTAATCCTATTTTTATCGATCTGGAAAGTCGTAACGGAGTCGGGTGGTTAGATGGCTTTAATGAAATGTTGGTTCGTTGTGGTTATGAATGGACTGGACATCCAGGCATTGATGATAATGGACAACTATTAAGTCTGCATGGGAGAGTGCAGAATACCCCTGCTTCTAACGTAAAAATTGTTATTGAAGATAATCCGCCTTACGCAATTTCTGTTATTGGGGAGGTCTCGGAGCTGACGTTTAAAAAATCGAATCTCGTTACGACAACAAAATTTAGCATTATTCCTGGTAGTCAGTCATTTTCTGTTCATGACACCCTAACTAATAAATCTGATTATGATGACGAATATCAGGTTATTTATCATTCTAATTTTGGTTCTCCTATATTGGAAAAAGGTGCAAAATTTACCGCCGCTGTTAGTGAAATATCTCCTTTTAATAATTATGCGAAAGCTGGACTTAAAAATTGGGGAACCTATTTAGGGCCAACAAAAAACTTTGATGAAATGGTTTTTAACTTCAAGCCAATAGGGGATGAAAATGGTAATACTCTGGCAGTATTACACAACTCATTGGAAAATAAAGGGGTATCTGTTGCATACAATATTAAACAACTTCCTGTTCTTACCTTATGGAAGAATACAGATACGTTGAATCAGGGGTATGTAACGGGGATTGAACCAGGTACCAGTTATGCCTATAGCACTAAATATCAGCGACCACTGGGTTTAGTACCGAAAATTAAAGCAGGCCAGTCAAAGCAATTTGATGTGACTTATACTGTATTAAATAGCTCATTTGAGGTGAAGTCAGCCTTGGGGAAAGTGTTGGAAATACAGGGTAATCAGGTAATTAAATTAATTGAACAACCAATTGTCGACCTAACGAATATAAGCGAATAGCAGTGACTACATCTGATAAGCAGAACTTTGAATTCGCAATTGGAAGGTCGTTGATAATTAGGGGGTTACTGATTTTATCAATGGTTGTGTAAACCGATTAAATTGTCGATAACTCTCTATTTATACTTACTAAAATAAATCATAACCTTAATTTAAGGTTAGGCCATTATCAATATAATTAAAAGGAGGTGGTTGTGAGTGCTAAATATAAACTCATGCTGTCCATTGGTATTTTAATTGCTGTTATTGTTACAGTTTTATCCATACTGGGTTATACCCAAATTAATAACTCGTCAACCCGTGATTACCGTAATACTCTATCTAGCAAATCATTTTTAGTTGCAAAAGGCGTTGAAGGTAAAATTGAAAGCTACTTTGTTGCATTGGAAAGTTTATCAGCGACATTGGAGATTCAACAAAATAAAGTCATGGTAGATGACAGAGTTATCGAATTGCTTATCGAGAATAAGAATCGCATGGAAGTACTCAATTTTTTTGTTAGCTTACCTGATGGTACAACATATGGTGCGTCTAATAAGGGGGAAATTCCTAACTTTAATGCTAAGCAACTGCAGCGTGAATGGTTTATTAATGGAATGTCTGGAGTCGATAGAACAGTAACCAATCCATTTATGGCTACGACGGGCCATTTAACTATGGCAATGGTGACGCCTTTGAAGCAAAACGGTGAGGTTATCGCAGTAATAGGTATGAGCCTTAAAATGAGTGATATAACTGACTATGTTAATGAACTATCCTCAGAGCCTAATTTATTCGTTGCTAGAAAGGATGGTTTTTTGATGGCTGCTAGTGATCCTCAATCCATTGGTAAGAACCTTTTTGATTTACGCCCTAGCTATAAAGAATACGCAGATAAAAGTAGTAGCGAGCATTCATATACTGTACCTGAGAAAGGTGACCTCTATGTCGTATCATCAAAAATTGATTCATTGAATTGGACTGTTTGGGCTTGGGCAACGTGGGATAATATAAATGCGACGTCTGATGCTGCTGTTAAGACCAATTTTATTTCTGGCATGATATTTATTGTATTGGGTATTTTTATTATTCACTATCTTATCAGTAAGTTAATGTATCTTCCGGTAGGAGGAGAGCCAAAAGACATTGAAGATTTAGTTGATAAAATTGCGAGTGGTGATTTAACTAATGTCCCTCAGCTTGATGTGGATAGTGTTGGTATCTATCGCTCGACGATTATTATGGCACATAACCTTAAAGGTATTATTTCTGATATAAATAAATCCTCTAATGAGCTTCTCAATGCATCGACTCAATTGGGAGATTCATCAGGAAAAGTAGACCGTTCTTCTAAATCTCAAATGATACAGCTGGAGTTAGTCGCTACTGCAATGAATGAAATGACAACGACAGTAGTTGAAGTCGCTCAGAATGCGGTTGAAGCATCACGATCTTCAAATGATGCTAGCGAAAGTTCAAAGCAAGGTTTAGATGTTGTGGCTCAAATGAATGAGGAAATTACCAAATTGGTGGGTAGTATTGGTAATGTGCAGAAAGTTATAGCAAGTGTTCATACTGAAACTAAAAATGTTGGTGGAATACTAGATGTGATCCGTGGGATTGCTGATCAGACTAATTTACTTGCGCTAAATGCAGCCATTGAGGCAGCCCGTGCTGGTGAGTATGGCCGAGGCTTTGCTGTTGTCGCAGATGAAGTTAGGACTTTAGCTACAAAAACGCAAGAAAGTACTAATGAAATACAGACTATGATTGAATCGCTTCAAGAACAGGCCTCTCACTCTGTTCGTTTGATGTACGAGAACGTATCTAGTGCAGAGATAACATTAGCCAAGTCAGATGAGGCAAGCAGTTCTTTGGCTCTAATTGAAAGGAAAATTCAGCTCATTCAAGATATGAATCATCAGATAGCAACTGCTGCAGAAGAGCAATCTCAAGTTGCGGCCGAAATAAATGAAAATGTGGTAAATGTAAACGACTTAGTGGTAAGCACTACTGAAGATGTACAGGAAAATGTGGATATAGCAGATAACCTGAATAATATGGCAACTCGACTTAGTGATGCTATTCGTACATTTAGAATGTAGAGTAACCATATAATGAATAAAATACTTTATTATTAACAGATAAGTATTAAATTTAGTCGATTACGCGAGTACCTAATCACCTTGAAAATATATTAATACCTTGTATCCCTAATCAGACTAGGTATTAATATAATCAACTACAACATATTCAATAACTCCATTTTCGCCATTAATAAATTCAAATAGCCCATGCCAATCTAAAATATCTTCCCGTTAACTCAATCATTTTTGACATTTTTTTTTACATTCCCTTTATATTACAAGTGATTACAATTAATACAAAGCCTTACATTCTTGTGGTTGACCAAAAGGTTACCTACCCATTAAATTATGGATGCAGGTGCGAGGAACCCATTAAGAGATGTGTGCTCGTATTGTGCTTTTAGTTGTTATATTTCAGCTAATAAATCCATTGTATTTGTTATCAATTTACAATCCTATTAAAGGAAATTATTCATGAATTTAAATAAAACACTTATTGCTATTGCTATCGCATTTACTTTTAATGCACATGCTTATGATAACTATTCATTGTTTTCTGACGGAATTGATCAGAATTTGGTTACGGCGAATTTAAGCCGCTTGGTTAAACTTACCAAAGGGGATGAAGTAAAGTCGGCTTATGTTTACGATGATAATGGTCGTATTACTCAACGTGATTATACAGACAGTACATTTGATTACACGTATAACTCAGACGGAACTATAAAATCAGCCCGTGCGCTGATGAAGCGAAACCCTAATAGTTTTATAAAACATACCAAAGAAAACTTCATCTCTGAGTATATATACGATAGTGAAGGTAAAGTTATTCGTGAAGATAAGAAGGTTTTTAATGATTTAGATACTAACTTTGAGGGTGTTCCCAAAGCTACTTATCAAATTATGTATTTGTATAACAATACTGGACAATTGACGACGCGTGATCAGGTTTTACAAAGTGGTGAATTAGGTGTGAACCTCAAGGTAAATTATACCTATTATGATAATGGTCGTTTGAAAGACATTCAGGAAATAAAAGCCTCGTTAGAGTCTCATAAGAACACTCTACTGTTGAAATATTACGAAAATGGAGAAATAAAACAGGCTACTCAAACAATATTCGGTAGCGGGACGAAGACGTTCGACATCGAGTACGTTACAGACTTATCTATGATTTATGGCGTATATTATGTAGATCCGCTTAAAGAGTGGAAAGTAGATATGGACTTTTTTGGACTTGCATTTCATCCAATTAAGAAATTAACTGAGACAGCTGGTGATGTGATAACAAGTTATGATTATACCTATCAGAATGATGATAGTGATTTTCTGGCAGATACACTATCATTGAAAGTTGTGTCTAAACATTACAAATTTAATAATGAGTATAAAATGACTAATCAGCCATAAATTGAAAAACAATTACTTTAGTAAAAGTCAGAGTGTTAAGCGAAGTTAATGCTTTTGGTGAGGCAGGGTTAGCTACGAATTGAAGCCAACCCTGCCACTTAGATTTGCTATATTACGAATTTAATTGAGCTAAAACAGCACGTATAATCCCATCAGATAAATTACCAACCTCTTCTAACCATGAACAAAAGATTTTATTGATATGATATCAGCTGTGGACATAACCCCAATACTTCAATAAACATGACAATATGCATAAAGAACACGACAGAATTGTCGAGCTTTATACGTTTATATACCTTTATATGAGATTCTTGAAAAGAACAGTATTTACTGAATAAGAAAATTACTTATGTAAGGAAAGATATGATACGTAAATATGCAATATTTAGTAAAAACTATCCGGTGTTGCACCTATTTATTTGCAGTTTTTTATTGTTGTTGATAACAGTGCTAATTTATTCTTGCCTGTATTTTGAGAATATTGAATTATTAATTACGATGCCTTTTATTGGATTTATAATATTGTTTTTTGGACATGCTTCAAAATATAAGAAATATTTTTAAAAGGTCAGGGTGATATTGTGGGCTCTGAATATAAAAAGTTCCTATAGTTATTCACAGTGATTCGTTTGTTCTATCCCACTTGGCTTTGTATCTAAAAATTAAAATAAAGCGTTGAAATTGAATTAGGTATACTACATAATGATATTGATTCCTATTCGCGTTTGTGGTCGGGTAGATAAAGAGGTGAAAAATGGTAAATCCTATCAAGTTGATGCTCTGTGATCTTGAAACAAAATCAGCTGAATCTAAAAATGAAGATCGAGATACCGAACAGATTATAAGAAAAATGGAAATAATTATTGAGGAGCTCCTCCAGGGACATGGTTAATTAAACCTTATCTGTACGATGTTGAGCTGTATCAACTTCAAATGAACCATAACAAAAGTACCCAACACTACGTACGTATTGATTGATGATGACAGTTGCTTTTTGTTGTAGGCTGTCTGACATGAGGGCGAGCTACTGCCCTCATGTCCCAACACCGCATTTTTATTTTTCAATATTTAAATTAAATCTTCTTGCCCTTTATCTGCTTTTGTTAACAGACTCTCCGCTTTTTGAATTACTTTTGACCCTGATTTGATTTTACCTGTCACAATTAGTTTTAAGTAACGATTTGCTAAGTCTCGGCGTAGCTTGATTAAAGGTTTAAAATTGACGGGTAGTGATTTCTTATACGTGTCTTGTTGATTATAAATTTGGTCTAATGTTCGCTGACTTGTCGCTACTTTCACTGTAGCAATCCATGTATCAAATCTATCTCGATAAAATGGCTCAGCAGCATCGAAAGGAAACTCACCCATTTTGTCCGAGGTTTTATAATTGGTCAGTATTTTGATTGCAGAGGTTAATTCTGGCTGTTTCAATAATATTTGTAACTCAGGAACTGAATCTTTAAACAGTAGCTTACCCGGTGCAATTAATGTATTGATCACAGTATAGTTATAATTTTTTATAGCTATGTCTAGTTGTTTACAATATAAATCTACAGCTTGCTCTGAAGGGACAATCTTATAATCCGTATTAACTTATTTCATATCCTGACGTAGTGTGAATATATCGGTGCCATCGCTGTCAGGTAGATAGTTTGCACGCAGAAGACGTTGCTCAATACTCGCAAGCAATATTGCTCTTGCTGACTCTCTTTGGTCTTCAACAAATAGCCCATATCGGTAAGTTTAATCGAGTCTAGATATAAAATGATTCATTTGGGTTTGTTAATGTGATCAGTCAACAACATCCTGCCGCGTACAGTTATATTTATAACGATACCGTCGGTACACTCGATTATATTTTAGTAGGCAGTGAAACTGCATCAAAAGTGGTCGATGCAAATGCTTGGCATATCAATGCATCAGAATCAAAGTTGTTTGAGTATTCGTCAAAATATACTGCAGACTTAGCTAAGTACCCTGATTTATTTCGGTCGTCAGATCATGAACCAGCTATTGTCATTTTGGATGTATTAGGTGATGCAGACCAACCAACGCCACCGTCTGGTACTGATGACACAACAAGTAAGGATAATGACGAAGACGAATGGTATGGCGGCTCAACAGGCTTATTATCACTTGGTTTCTTAACCAGTTTTGCTTTGTTTCGACGCTTCGGTCAACGGTATATTAGGATGAACAGAGAATAAAATATGAGGTTATACCTGTAGAATCATTGGGTATAACCTCATTATTTTGATTTGTATTTACTCATTCACAGGTAAGCCACATGTCGATGGAACCACTGCCGTTTTTGCAGGGAAATATATGATATTAAGTATTAAAAAGTAAGATCGAATAACATTACCGCAAGGTTTGATCGATTTCACTAACTTAATAGGGCATAAATACGCTAAAATAGTCGGCTATTATCTTATTTCTGAGCTTTATATATTAATGACAACTGTCACAGCACCAGCAAACTTTACCGAACTTGGCCTTATTTCACCTTTGTTAGCTCGATTAACTGAGCTGGAATACCAGCAGCCAACGCCTATTCAAGCGCAAGCTATCCCAAGTGTATTAGCGGGACGTGACTTAATTGCAGGGGCAAATACCGGTTCGGGTAAAACAGCCGCTTTTGCATTACCTATGCTGCAGCACTTACATACTGAAAAGCAATCAGGTAGTACAAGCAGTAAAGGTAACTATGTTACTGGACTGATTTTGGTTCCTACCCGTGAACTCGCTAAGCAAGTTGCTGACAGTATTAAATCTTATGCAGTGCATTTCAATGGCGCGATTAAAACGGTTGCTGTTTTTGGTGGTGTATCAGTGAATACGCAAATGCTCGCATTACGCGGTGGCACCGATATTTTGGTTGCAACACCTGGTCGATTACTCGATTTGATTTCAAGTAATGCTATTAAGCTAGATATGGTTAAAACCTTAGTGCTAGATGAAGCCGACCGTATGTTAAGTTTAGGCTTTACAGAGGAGTTATCTTCACTGTTAGCTTTGTTGCCAAAGAAAAAGCAAATTTTATTATTTTCAGCGACCTTCCCTGAAAAAGTACAGACTTTAACGCAAGCCTTGCTTAATGACCCAATTGAAATTCAATTGCAAAGTGCGGATGCAAGTACCTTAGTTCAGCGTGTTTTTACTGTTAACCAAGGGGAAAAAACAGCCGTTTTAGCGCATTTGATCAATGAAAATCAGTGGCGACAAGTACTTATTTTCGTTAATGCTAAACACAGCTGTAATCACTTAGCAGATAAACTTGCTAAGCGTGGCATTACATCACAAGTGTTTCATGGCGATAAAGCGCAAGGCGCTCGTATTCGTACGCTTGACGGATTTAAATCTGGCGAGATTCAAGTGCTGATTGCAACTGATATCGCCGCTCGTGGTTTAGACATCGAGAAACTGCCAGTGGTGATCAACTTTGACTTACCGAGAAGTCCATCTGACTACATGCATCGTATTGGTCGAAGTGGCCGTGCTGGTGAAGTGGGCTTAGCACTATCGCTTATCGACCATGAAGATTATCATCATTTCAGCGTCATCGAGAAGAAGAACAAGATCCGACTTGAGCGTGAGCAAGTAGCGGGTTTTGAAGTAGATGAAACTATCGAAGCATATATACCAATGGCTCCACCTGAAGGCAGCGGTAAGAAAAAACGTAAAAATAAAGCACCAGTTAATGCCGATATCTGGTTGAATGATAATTAATCTACACAGAAGCTAAATCTAATATATAAGAGTAGGTGTCACGCAATGACATCTACCGATACACTGCTAGGTGTCATGAACCTGATACAACTAAATAACTCAGCCAAATTGCATTCAGTTCTACTTTAGCTAACACGAGTTAGACCATCATGCATGGTTGTTTGTAAATGGTGGCAAACTTTAAATACGCATATATCTTTAACTATTGAACACAAGCTCATCATAAAAGACGAATAATGTGCCTACAGTCGTTTCCGCTTTACTTGATCCCCGTTCAGGTCTTATTGATGTTTATTGCTTATCCAATACTTAATTCTGCCAGCAAATTATAAATGTAAGTGGTATTATCCACGCGATTAGTTTTCTACTGTTTTCAAGGAATTTAAATGTCTGAAGCTTTAACTCCCCAAGTATCACCAACCAAGGTACTTTTTACTCAAGGAACGACACAATCTTTAACTCAAGTGCAGTGGGTTGAGCAAACAGACACCAGTACTTATGTGGTTACTGAAAAAACGCCGTTCCACCCGGTAAGCCATATCTGGCCTGATCATCCTGCGGATAAAGGGTTTTTAGTATTTAACGGTAAGCAATACACAGTAACAGACTGTGTGACGGGGGCTTTTGATATTGATAATAGTAAATTGTATAAAGGCACTGATATACCGGTAAAGCGTGATGAACCCGGCTGGTATTTTGTTGTCGTACACGAATTAGAATTGGACATCGCATTAAACGTTAATGATGTTGTTGAATTAGTTGTTGATGAAAGCTATCAAGCCGCGTTAAGTCGAGGACACAGTGCTGGGCATTTGGCTTCTTATGCGTTAAATAAGGTTCTGGATCAAGATTACTGGCGTAAAGATGCATCACGCAAAGATATATTAAATAATCGTGACTTTCATTCATATGCACAAACATTAAGCTTGGTCTCTGAAAATACATCGACGGACAGTTACCGCTTAGGTAAAACGTTGAAAAAACGAGGCCTTAATGTGACAGAAATGCTTGCAGATCTATCACTCATTGAAGGGAGGGTTAATGACGTACTGCTAACTTGGCTTGAAACCAAAGCTCCTGTTGTGATGAAGTGTGAAGGTGATACGCTTACAGACTCTCGTTTTTGGTGTTGCGACTTAGGTATTGGTGAAAGTATTACTATGCCTTGTGGTGGTTCACACGTACAAAGTTTGGCTGAATATAAAGATATAACAATTGAGTTAACACTTAAGTCTGAACAAGAACTAGAAATGATTACAATTGCGCATTAGTACTGTTGAATAATTAGGCTGAGTTTATTTTACGCCTTTTTAATATTTATTTAATTATCTAGGTTTGATCAAAAACAAAGTAAAAGACAATGGGACTGATTATCATTTGTGTTTAATTTTCTGATTTGGATTGAACAATGATTTTTACACCGACCATGACGGGAATTTCTACACCCGAGCCGTTAAAGTTTGCGTTTACTGTAAAAACAAGTGCACATGCTGGGCGTGCAGGTAGCAGACCTCTCACGCTTGAGCAAAACAAATGGGAACAGTGGTGGTCTATTGACAGCAGTGCAGAAACAAGAGCTTTATATATTCATATCCCATTTTGTCGAAAACGCTGTAGTTTCTGTAATTTTTTTGAAAACGGAGCAAAACCAAGTCGGGTTACAAAATATGTAGATACACTTTGTAAGCAATTAGCAGATGCCGCCACAACTCAATTTGTCTTAAGTAAACCCTTTGATACAGTTTACATCGGGGGGGGAACACCAACTGATATGCAAGCGAATGAAATATTACAACTCGCTAACGTAATTCAATCGTTCCCATTAAAACAAAATGCAGAGATTACACTCGAAGGACGTATCAATGGTTTCACCAATGAAAAGTTTGAAGCTGCATTAACTGGCGGTATCAATCGGTTTTCTTTCGGTGTTCAAAGTGTGAATACCGAAGTAAGGCAAGCGGCAGGACGCTTTGATGATGAACAAACCCTATTACTGCGTTTATCTGAACTCGCAAAACATCCAACAGCAACAATAGTTGCAGACCTCATCTTTGGGTTACCTGGACAAACGTTTGATCACTGGATACATGACGTACAAGCTATTATTGACACCGGAATACATGGTGTTGATTTATATCAATTAATTAACTTACCTAATTCACGTATCGATATTAACGAGCAAAAGGGTAAGTTCCGAGAGCGAGCTGACACTCAAGATCGCGCTGTGATGTATGCTGCAGGAGCCGAGTTATTGGAGTTGAGTGGATGGAATCGTTTATCAAATTGTCATTGGCGTAGTGATAAACGAGAAAAAAGTATTTATAACACTGTCGCAAAGCAAGGGGTTGAAATTGTTCCTTTTGGTGCTGGTGCCGGAGGGAGTATTCACGGCCACGGTGTGATGAATGGCCGCGATCTGAAAGCATGGCATGATGCGAATAAATCCGGTACTAAAGTACCAGGTATGGTGATGTCAGTTAATCACAATGCCCAGGTGGACAGTATTATCAAAAAAGGCTTAGATAAAGGTGTGTTAGCCCTAGATGAACTACCAGTATCATTGCGTGAACATTTACAGGCATTGTTTGCTAAATGGCAAGAGAATGGTTTAATTGAGTTGGGTGATAACAGATTAAATTTGACACTAGCTGGACGTTTCTGGAATGTAAATATGCTAACAGGTTTGTTTGAGTATTTAGGTTCGAATCCATTATTGGAGCAGGTCGCATAAAGCTGGCAGAGCAAAGACACAAGGTGTATTTTTGCTCTGCTAGGTTTGGCTAAGCGCTAATGCCTGCATGGTAGCCAGGAACGCGAAATAGCTTACGGCATAAATCCAGAAATTGACCGTAAAACACACCAACAAAGCATGACACGACTGCGTTACTTGATACTGCTGTTACGATTTGTTCAAAATCAGCACCGACAGATAATAAAATTAAGGCATAAACAGGTGATTGGAAAGACACATACGCAAACGTATCACCAAATTGTTTTGTTAATTTGCTCTTAACGAATTTAGCACCGGTCTTAATAATAAAGTCACGATATAAACCATATGGATATGCAATGGCAATGTTCACTGGGATTGAAACTACACGAGAAGCTAAAGATCGTTCAAACGACATCCCAGAGACAAAGATCTCAATCAACATTCCCACAACAAAACTAAATACGACCATTGCGAATGTGTCAGCTGCGGCATTACGAACGCAGAAAGGGGCTTTAACTTGCACTTGCTTATCTCCAAGCTAGATTAATATCGTGTGTAAACCGATTGCTCCACCTATTATAAGCTGGCTGCTTATGTCATGGCGGGATATGTAGCTATTAAATCACGTATTAAGCAGTTTTAATCACTAAAGATAAGTTGGTTTTTAAGTTTTTTATGTATTTAATACTGGGAATCTATGGAAAATAGAGAGTAAATTCTGGGTGATACAAAACACGCGGTAAATTAATGTGACAAGCTTCAAATTGCTGACCGAAATAAAGGGTCAGCATCTCGTAAGTTACAATTGTGTGTTGACATGTTAGTCAGTTAATTAGGCTGTTAACGTAATTTCGTAACTGGTGAATTTACGTATGTTGATCACGCCAGTATCAAAAAACAGGTATTGACCTTTAATACCTTGTAATATGCCTGATACAACAGGCTCTTTATCAAAGTTGTGTGAAACTATTTTAGTCGGGTGCTGAGTGACAGGGTAGTTAATGGTAACAATATCCGCTTCGAGTTCCTCAATTGCATCTAAGCCATACATCATTTCAATATTACCTAATTGTTCTTCAATTAAAGGCATTAAACGTACGGCTTCTGCTCTTAAATCAATATCTGTGTTTTCGCCTTTAAGCATGGTACGCCAGTTGGTCTTATCACCAATAAATTCAGCTAATGCGGTTTCGACTAACCCTGATATTTGTCTGGTTTTTACTTTAAAGATCGGCAGACCTTGTGTTGCACCTTGATCAATCCAACGGGTTGGTAATTGAGTATGACGGGTAATACCTACCTTTAATGCAGACGTATTTGAAAGGTACACATAATGGTCAGTCATACAAAAATCATCTGCCCATTCTGGCTGACGACAAGTTCCATGTTCGTAATGGCATGTTTCTGGTTTCATTATGCACATATCACAACTGGCTAACTTGCGTGTACAAACAAAACAATGGCCTTGTGAATAGCTCTTCTTTGTTTTCTTTCCACAGTTTAAGCAGTGTATGTTGCCAGTGTGTGTGAGTGTGATTGGTTTACCGATAAGTTCGTTTAACGGAATAAGTGTATCGTCGAGTGGTAATTGGTAACTGACACTATTATCTGGATTAAGTGTTGAAACCATTTTATTGATATGGCCTGTATATGACATTTTATGATATTCCATTGCTCGTGAAATTATTTTAGGCTTATATTTTTGTTGGTTTACATGTTTATTCTTATTATAGGGGGATAAATCCACGTAAGATTAACAAAAGCCGTGTAATTATAATGTAATTCTATATAATACTTGGTCTGAAATTTCTTTCTACTTATTGTTATCACTTTTAGTCTTTAGATGGCAAAATGCTCAGATTGAATTTTAGTTTTTTATTTACATTGGGTACGTTACTTTGTGTATATAAAAGAAAACTTATCACACGATGTTTAACCGCATCTTAATTTATGCAAACGCTGCATCGTAGGCAGCATCACTGCAAAAGGATATAAAATGCCTGTAATTACTCTTCCAGATGGCGCTCAGCGTCAATTTGACAACCCAGTAACGATTATGGAAGTTGCTGCAGATATCAGTTCTGGTCTTGCTAAAGCGTGTATCGCTGGACGCATTAACGGTGAACGTGTTGACGCATGTGACCTGATCACTGAAGACGCTGCAATTGAAATAATTACTTCTAAAGATGCTGATGGTTTAGAGATCCTACGCCACTCTTGTGCGCATTTACTTGGTCATGCTATTAAGCAATTATGGCCAAACACCAAGATGGCTATTGGCCCTACCATTGATAAAGGCTTCTATTATGATGTCGATATGGAAGAACCAATTAGTGAAGCTGATTTAGCTAAGCTAGAAAAGCACATGAACAAACTGGTTAAGACCAACTATCAAGTTATTAAGAAAGTTGTATCTTGGCAAGAAGCGCGTGACACGTTTGAAGAACGTGGTGAGACTTATAAAGTAGCTATCTTAGACGAGAACATCGGTAAAGATGAAACGCCTGCTTTATATTACCATGAAGAATACGTTGATATGTGTCGTGGTCCACACGTACCAGTAATGAAACACTGCCAGCATTTTAAATTAATGTCTCTGGCTGGTGCATACTGGCGCGGTAACTCAGACAACAAGATGTTACAACGTATATATGGTACTGCTTGGACTGATAAGAAAGAGCTAAAAGCATATATTCAACGTCTTGCTGAAGCTGAGAAACGCGATCACCGTAAAATTGGTAAGCAGCTTGATCTTTACCATATGCAAGAAGATGCACCTGGTATGGTGTTCTGGCATAACGATGGTTGGACAATTTTCCGTGAGTTAGAAAATTTCATTCGTGAAAAATTACGCGAATTTGATTACCAAGAAGTGAAAGGTCCACAAATTATGGATCGTAGCTTATGGGAAAAATCAGGCCACTGGGATAAATATTCAGAAGGTATGTTCTGTACTCACTCAGAAAACCGTGAATATGCGATTAAACCAATGAACTGTCCTGGTCACGTACAGATTTATAACCAAGGTTTAAAATCTTACCGTGATTTACCATTACGTATGGCTGAGTTTGGCTCATGTCACCGTAATGAGCCATCAGGTTCGTTACACGGTTTAATGCGTGTACGTGGTTTTACTCAAGATGATGCACATATCTTCTGTACTGAAAGTCAAATTCAACAAGAAGTATCTGATTGTATCAAGATGGTTTTTGAAACTTACGCTACATTTGGTTTCGAAAATATTGAGATTAAACTATCAACACGTCCTGAAAAACGTGTCGGTAGCGATGAGACTTGGGATAAAGCAGAAAAAGCACTTGCTGATGCACTTACAAATAATGGTTTAAGCTATGACTTGCAAGAAGGCGAGGGTGCGTTTTATGGTCCTAAGATTGAATTCACACTACATGACTGCTTAGATCGTGCATGGCAATGTGGTACAATTCAGCTAGACTTCTCAATGCCTGAGAAATTAGGTGCTGAATATGTGTGTGAAAGTAACGGTCGTGAAACGCCTGTTATGATTCACCGAGCGATTTTAGGTTCACTTGAGCGCTTCATTGGTATTCTAATTGAAGAATATGCAGGACTTTTCCCTACTTGGTTATCACCTGTTCAAGCTGTAGTTATGAACATTACAGACAAACAGGCTGTTTTTGCTACAGAATTTGTAGAAAAAATGAAGAAAGTAGGCATTAGAGCAAAATTAGACTTGAGAAATGAGAAGATAGGCTTTAAAATCCGCGAACATACTTTGAAACGTGTGCCATATCTTTTGGTTATCGGCGATAAAGAAGTCGTATCAGGGGAAATTGCAGTACGTACTCGTAAGGGCGTTGACTTAGGTACTATGAAGTTAGATGACTTCATCAGTAAATTACAAACTGAAGTCAATAGCCGCGGTAAAACAACTTTGGAGGATTCGTTATAAAAGGCGGAAAAAAAGGTCAACAACAAACGACCAGACAACATCGTATCAACGAAGAAATTCGTATACCTGAATGTCGCTTAAACGGTGCTGATGGTGAAGTAATTGGAATCGTATCTATAAGAGATGCACTTGCTAAAGCAGAAGAAGCAAGTCTAGATCTTGTAGAAATTAGCCCGAATGCCGAGCCTCCTGTTTGCCGTGTCATGGATTACGGTAAATTTATATACGAGAAAAGTAAGTCTGTTAAAGAGCAGAAGAAAAAGCAAGTTCGGGTTCAGGTTAAGGAAATAAAATTCCGACCTGGAACTGATATCGGCGATTATCAGGTAAAACTACGCAACCTGACTCGCTTCCTCGAAGAAGGTAACAAAGCAAAAATTACGCTGCGTTTCCGAGGTCGAGAAATGGCGCACCAGAGCTTAGGCTTTGATCTTTTAAATCGTATTAAAGATGATTTAAAAGAAATTGCAGTCGTGGAAGCTTTCCCGAAAATGGAAGGTCGCCAAGCTGTAATGGTGTTAGCCCCTAAAAAGAAATAGTAGGTGCTTCCAAGTAATATGAGTACTAAGTACTCATATTCGCCTTACTATTATTCATTAATATTCAACAATGCGGAGTTATAATGCCTAAGTTGAAATCGAATAAAGGCGCTGCAAAGCGCTTTAAGAAAACCGCTAATGGTTTTAAACGCAAACAGTCTCACCTACGTCATATTTTGACCAAGAAGAGCACTAAACGTAAACGTCACCTTCGTGGTACGCAGATGGTTGCAGCATGTGATGTTGCAGCAGTTTCACGTATGCTTCCATACGCTTAATTTTAGATATAAAAGAGGAAATTAGTTATGCCTAGAGTTAAACGCGGTGTTGTTGCACGTGCTCGTCATAAGAAAGTTTTAAAACAAGCTAAAGGTTATTACGGAGCTCGTTCACGAGTTTACCGTGTTGCTTTCCAAGCCGTTACAAAAGCTGGTCAATATGCTTACCGTGACCGTCGTCAACGTAAACGTCAATTCCGTCAATTATGGATTACACGTATTAACGCTGCTGCACGTCAAAATGGTATGTCTTACAGCCGTTTCATTAATGGCTTGAAACACGCCTCTATTGAAATCGATCGTAAGATCTTAGCGGACATTGCTGTATTCGATAAAGCGGCATTTACTGTACTAGTAAATAAAGCAAAAGAAGCAGTTGCTTAATTTTAATTAAGTAACCGTTATTAAAAGGAGGCCTCGGCCTCCTTTTTTAGTTTTTAGTATAATGATTAAGATTATACCTATAAATAATTAATACCCTTGCCCTATAAAATAGTTATAAATGCCTGTCTACACAGCCTTCTATATACTTGCATAATCCTTTTCTGTAATATCAATTATTCAATTTAAAATGATTTTGAGACTGATATTAAAATTTATGCATTCTTTATTGTCTTTACTATTTTTTATAATTTTAAGTCTACACGCAACTTTTGCACAAGCAGAAGGCGTCGTTATTGATTCTAACTTTAAGGTTGCCCGTCTTGGTACATCAATAGAGTATTTTGAAGATAAAACCAATTCCTATACATTCGATTACTTGTCACAAAGACAATCTGCAATTCCATGGGTTAAAGCTAATCAAGCTCATTTTAATTTTGGCTTTTCAGATAGCACATTTTGGTTTAAGGGTGAAATCGTTAATAAAACGAACCTTGATAAATACTTGATTATTGATTTTGGCGATTCGCTGTTAGATAAAATAGATCTTTATTTGATGCATAAAAATGGACAGTCGGTTGCAAAAAGACTCGGTACGCGTCGTCTGGATGAGGATAATATGTCTAAACTGACATTCGCTACGGGTTTTAAGGTTGAGGCGGGTGAAAGGGTAAGTTACTTCATTCGAATTAAAACAAGTGCCTTTTTACAAACCCCCCTCAGGATTTGGAATGCGAACGATTTCATTGATGAACAATCACAGCATAAATTAATGGTTGGTATGTTTACTGGCCTATTTTTAATGATGATATGTTATTTAATATTTTTATATATTCACCTGCAAGAACCACGAGTCATTCAATATGTGATATTTATCATGTGTTATCTCTCTGTGATATGGATTTTAGAAGGTTTTGGTTTTGTTTATAATGTAAGTTTCATAGCACATTATTATGATTCAATAATCGTGATACTAATGGGTGTGATTGGTTTAAACTTGAGTTTATTTTCACGCCAATTATTAAAGCTAAGATACCGCTCTTGGTTTTCGTTATCGACTAAAGTACTCATGTTCTTCTCGATTGTTGTTATTTTAAGCCCGCTATTACTTTCATTTAAAACAAGTATAGTATTGATGTCTATCTTAGCCCTCGGCATTACGTTATTGTCGATTTTTTGTGGCTTATTTTTCATCCATGATGAATCAAAAGATGTTCGTTTTTATGTACTCTCGTTGGTATATTTCATACTTGGTATTGATATACATATACTAACTCGTTTCGGGTTGCTTGGTCAGAATGAATTTTCTGATTATATTTCTCCATTTTCAGCATTAATTGTACTGGTTTATTTATGTTGGAATTTTGCAAAACAAATGGCACATGATCGGGTTGTAAAAAAGAATGTCGAAAAGCAAATGACATCGGTCAATGAACGCTACTACAGCGTGTTTCAAAATGCAGCCGAGGGTATGTTCACTACTTCACTTGAAGGGAATATATTGGCGATTAATAAGTCAATGTGTAGATTACTCGGTTTCAATAATTTTGACGATATGCAGAAATCAGGGCACTTAACAACGGATGAGTTTTATGCAGACACTGGCTTGCGTGAAAGAATAATAGAAAGACTACGTGTTGAAGGTGAAATTAATAGTATTGAAATGTCTGGTTATGATCGATATGGTGAAATATTCCACGGTGAAATTAATATGCGCCTAAATATACAGCCTGATATAACAGTCATTGATGGTTCGTTTGTTAATACGACAAAACGTAAACAACATGAAATAAAATTGGAATCTATTGCTAAATATGACCAGTTGACAGGGCTTGTAAATCGAATTCATTTTGAAAAGTTGGTTGGTGTATCTTTAGATAGTAAGTGTTCGGTATTAGAAGATAATATTTTACTTTATTTAGATCTTGATCAGTTTAAATTGGTTAATGATATTTGCGGGCATGATGTGGGTGATTCATTATTGAAAAAAATTACCGTGGTTTTAAAATCATTCCTTGATGAAAATGCAATATTGGCACGGTTTGGTGGTGATGAATTTGGTATTCTGCTTAATAACACGGACTTTGATAGTGCGTTGGAAATTGCAGACACTCTTCGCTGTGGTATTGAAAACTTTAGGTTTACACATAATGGGCGACACTTTGTGCTAGGTGTCAGTATTGGTGTTGTTACTTTAGATGAGTCAATTGAAAATTTTTCACAAGCATTGAGTCTTGCGGATACGGCGTGTTTTACAGCAAAAGAGCAAGGACGTAATCGCGTTCATGTATACAGTAAAAGTAATGATGTAATGCTTGGTCATCAACGTGAAATGCGTTGGATCGGTGTATTGCGTGAAGCGTTAGATGCAAATAGATTCGAGCTTGCATTTCAAACTATCAAGCCTTTATCACCTTCAGTTAATGAGGGATATCGCTATGAAATTCTACTTAGATTAAGAGATGAGCAAGGTATTTTACAATCACCAAGTGAGTTCATCGCCGCCGCTGAAAATTATAATTTTATGTCGCAGCTTGATCGTTGGGTTGTTAAAACGTACTGCCAATGGTTATCATCTAACCCTAAACATCTCGAACTTCTTACTTCAGCTTCAATTAATTTATGTGGACAATCTTTAGTTGATCGCAGCATGCATACCTATATAGAAAAAATAATTTCGGCCTATGGTATACCCCCTGAAAAACTGTGTTTTGAAATTACAGAAAGTCAGGCAATTATGGATTTCGATCGAACGATATTGTTCATGAACAAGTTTAAAGATTTGGGTTGCCGCTTTAGTTTGGACGATTTTGGTAGTGGTTTTTCTTCATATAGTTACATTAAACGATTGCCAATTGATCAACTTAAAATTGATGGTTCATTTGTTAAAAATATTGAAACAGATCATGTTGATTACACTATGGTTAAGTCATTTAATGAAATTGCAAAGGCTGTTAATATTAAAACGGTAGCTGAATATGTGGAAAATGAAAACATCAAAAATATCCTGTCTGGAATAGGGATTGATTATGTTCAAGGCTATTTAATAGCCAAACCCGCACTTTTAGTCGATTTAGTTGATATTGAGCACCTAGATTCTGCTTAAGTACTAGCACTTCGGCTTACTTTTGAGTAAAATCATCCATTACTGAATGAATCTATTCACTTTTCCTGCCAACAGGGTGATAAGAAAAACATGCAACACCTCAAAGAAATAATAGTACAGGCCGTAGAAGCCGTAGCAAACGCAACTGACCTCGCAACATTGGACATTGTTCGTGTTGAGTACCTTGGTAAAAAAGGTATTTTAACTGAACAGATGAAAACATTAGGTAAACTGCCTCCAGCAGAAAAACCTAAAGCTGGCCAAGCGATTAATATTGCTAAGCAAGAAGTTCAAAAAGTCATTAACGAGAAACGTGATGCATTACAGCAAGCTGTTTTAGATGCTAAATTAGCAGAAGAAATGATTGATGTGACTGCACCAGGTCGTACCAACCTTAATGGTGGTTTACATCCTGTAACACGTACTATCGAACGTATTGAATCATTTTTCGGTGAATTAGGTTTTGCTGTTAAGTCTGGTCCAGAAGTTGAAGATGATTATCACAACTTTGATGCATTGAATATCCCTGAGCACCATCCTGCTCGTGCGGATCACGATACATTTTACTTTAATCCTAAATTAGTACTAAGAACACAAACGTCTGGTGTTCAAATTCGTACGATGGAAGTTGAAAAACCACCTATTCGTATTATTTCTCCAGGCCGTGTTTACCGTAATGATTACGATCAAACTCACACACCAATGTTCCATCAAGTAGAAGGTCTATTTGTGGACGAAAAGGTAAGCTTTAGCGAGCTAAAAGGTGTGTTACATGATTTCCTAAATAACTTCTTTGAAGAAGATTTAGAAATTCGTTTCCGTCCTTCTTATTTCCCATTCACAGAAACTTCTGCCGAAGTTGATGTTATGGGCAAAAATGGTAAATGGTTAGAAGTACTAGGCTGCGGCATGGTTCACCCTAACGTATTAACCTCTGTTGGAATCGACCCTGAGAAATACTCTGGCTTTGCCTTTGGTATGGGTGTTGAACGTTTAGCGATGCTTCGCTATGGCGTTAACGATTTACGTTCATTTTTCGAAAATGATTTACGTTTCCTCAAGCAGTTTAAATAAGATAGGACTCAATAATGAAATTCAGTAATGAATGGTTACAAACTTGGGTTAAACCAGGTCTTACAAACGAAGAGCTAGCTCATCAAATAACGATGGCTGGCCTAGAAGTAGACGGCATTGATGCTGTTGCGGGTAATTTTACTGGTATCGTTGTGGGTCACGTTGTTGAATGTGGTCAGCATCCAGATGCAGATAAATTACAAGTAACTAAAATTGATATAGGCGCAGAAGAGCTAATCGACATCGTATGTGGTGCAGCTAACTGCCGTGCAGGGCTAAAAGTTGCGGTTGCAACGGTTGGTGCTGTATTACCAGGCGATTTCAAAATTAAAAAAGCAAAACTACGTGGTCAACCATCACACGGTATGCTTTGTTCTGAGTCTGAAATGGGAATGGCTGAATCAGCTGATGGTATCATTGAATTACCCGCTGATGCAGTACCTGGTACTTGCATTCGCGAATTCCTTGGTCTTGATGATGTTACGATCGAAGTTGATCTAACACCTAACCGTGCTGATTGTTTAAGTATCGCAGGTATTGCTCGTGAAGTCGGTGTTTTAAACAACATTGCTGTAACGGCACCTGAATGGACTAACGCAGCGGAAACAAGTTCTGAAACGGTAAGTGTTTCTGTAGACGCGACAGCGCTGTGTCCTCGTTACCTTGGTCGTGTGATCAGTAACCTAGATGTGACAGCGAAAACACCTTTATGGATGGTAGAGCGTCTACGTCGTTGTGGTACTCGTTCAATTGATCCAATCGTTGACGTAACAAACTACGTATTGTTAGAACTAGGTCAACCAATGCATGCATTTGACTTAGCTACTCTAACAGGTGGTATTAATGTTCGTCTTGCAAACCAAGATGAAAAATTAACACTACTTGACGGTAATGAAGTTAAGCTAAATGACAATACACTTGTTATTGCAGATGATAGCGGTGCGATCGCAATGGCTGGTATCTTCGGTGGTGAAAAAACGGGCGTAATGACTGCAACAAACTCTATTTTACTTGAATCTGCATTCTTTAGCCCGCTAGCGATTACTGGTCGCGCTCGTGCATACGGTCTGCATACTGATTCTTCACATCGTTTTGAACGTGGTGTTGATTCAGAGCTTCAGTATCAAGCGATGGAACGTGCAACACAGTTGATAGTTGAAATCTGTGGTGGTGAAGTCGCTCCTATTGTTGATGTGACTACTGAGTCTGCATTACCGGTACATGCGCCAATTAACTTACGTCGTCATCAATTAGATAAAGTAATTGGTTTTCATGTTGAAGATGCGAAAGTAACTGATATTTTAAACAGCTTAGGTTTATCACCTACGTTTGAAAATGATACATGGACAGTTTCTTCTCCATCTTTCCGCTTCGATATCGAAGTTGAAGTAGATTTAATTGAAGAAGTAGCACGTGTATTTGGTTACAACAACATCCCAAATGTTGCACCTGTTGCTCCATTGAAGATGACAGATCATAATGAAGCAACATTACCTGTTCGCCGCATTCGTGATTTAATGGTTGACCGTGGTTTCCAAGAAGCAATTACATATAGCTTTGTTGACCCAAAACGTCAGTTATTATTACACCCTGAAGCAGACCACCTTGTATTACCACATCCAATTTCGATTGAGATGTCAGTAATGCGTGTAAGTATGTTTACAGGTTTGGTAGAAGCTGTTGTAGCTAACCAAAAGCGCCAGCAACAACGTATTCGTTTATTTGAAACTGGTCTTACTTTTATTAAAGATGAATCAGTTGAAAATGGCGTGCTTCAAGTTCCAATGCTTGGTGCAATCATCGCGGGTACAGCAAATGCTGAATCGTGGAATCAAGAGAGTAAGTCTGTTGACTATTTTGATCTTAAAGGCGATTTAGACGCATTATTAGATCAAACATGTAACACTGATGCATTTGTACTTAAACGTGCAAGTCATCCTGGATTACATCCTGGTCAAAGTGCTGAAATCTTCTGTGGTGATCGTTCTGTTGGTCATATTGGTACTATCCATCCTTCACTAGAGAAGAAGTTAGGCCTAAATGGTTCAACTATTATTCTTGAGATTGAACTAGCTACATTAACATCCCGTAAATTGCCGCAAGCTGTTGAAGTTTCTAAGTTTACTTCGAACCGTCGTGACATTGCTATGATTGTTAAAGACGACGTTAACGCTGGTGATGTTCTCAACTTCATCAAAAAAGTTGGCGGGAATCAGTTAGTTGGCATAAACTTGTTTGATGTATACCAAGGTACTGGTGTTGCAGAAGGTCATAAGAGCCTAGCAATCAGCTTAACCTTACAAGATATCTCACGCACCTTGGAAGAAAAAGAAATATCTGAAGCAGTAAATAATGTTGTGGAAGCTATCTCATCTGAATTCAATGCATCCTTGAGGGATTAATTTATGGCACTAACCAAAGCTGATATTGCTGAAACTTTATTTAACGACGTTGGTCTGAGTAAACGTGAATCTAAAGAAATGGTAGAAGCTTTCTTTGAAGAAATTCGCTTATCTTTAGAAGTTAACGAACAGGTCAAAATATCTGGATTTGGTAATTTTGACCTTCGTGATAAAGGTGAACGACCTGGTCGTAATCCTAAAACAGGTGAAGATATACCAATTACAGCTCGTCGCGTTGTGACTTTTAAACCAGGTCAGAAGTTGAAAGCGAAAGTTGAAACTATTTCAAAAGATTAGAGTTTAATCTGATAATAAAAAACCGGCCAATGCCGGTTTTTTTATGCCTGTTATAAACGAATGTTCATTACAGTTACAGATATATTATTACCCTACAACGTAATAAAAGAAGTAGGGCTGTAATGGTAAGAGCTTATCCGCCTAGCTTATCTGATGCGATATGGTATTCAGGGTCTTCAATTAAATTAACCTCGATCATATCACCAGCACGTTTCATTAGTTGCTTACATTCTAATGAAAGATGGCGTAAGTGTAATACTTTACCTTCTGCAATATAACGTTCAGCCAGTGTATCGATAGCTTCAATTGCTGAGTGGTCACATACGCGTGAGTTAGCAAAGTCGATAATTATATCTTGTGGATCTGCAGATGCATCAAATAACTCTAAGAAATGGCTAACAGAACCAAAGAATAATGGACCATTCACTTTGTATACTTTACTACCAGATTCTTCGATAGATTTTTCTGCATTGATATGTGCGGCATGTTCCCAAGCAAAACGTAATGCAGACACAATAACACCGATGATCACAGCAACAGCTAGATCAGTAAATACAGTAACAACCGTAACAAGGACAATTACAAATGTATCTGCCTTTGGGATTTTACGTATTACACGGAAAGTTGCCCATTCAAATGTACCAATCACAACCATGAACATTACACCCACAAGTGCAGCTAGTGGAATTACCTCGATAAGTGATGAGAAGAATAGGATAAAGAGTAATAGTGATATTGCAGCCGTGATACCAGATAAACGACCGCGACCACCAGAGTTGATGTTGATCATTGATTGGCCAATCATAGCACAACCACCCATAGCACCAAAGAAACCGTTAACGATGTTTGAGGCACCCTGTGCAACACATTCTCGGTTACCTTTACCACGTGTACCAGTCATCTCATCAATAACGGTTAATGTTAATAGTGATTCAATAAGACCAACAGCTGCAAGAATTAATGAATAAGGTAAGATGATATAGAGTGTTTCTAGTGTAAACGGCACACTTGGAATACTAAAGCTTGGTAATGAACCTGAAATAGTCGCATTATCATCGCCCGTCATTGAACGAACAAAATCAACAACTGTACGCGTATCTAGTCCCATGTAATAAACAATTAGCGTCACTGTTACAATCGCAACAAGTGAAGAAGGTACTGCTTTTGTTAGTTTCGGTAGGAAATGAATAATAGCCATTGTAAGGGCAACAAGACCTAACATGATATAAAGCTGTGAGCCTTGTAACCAAGCTAGATCACCATTAGTGTCAATGAATTTGAATTGACCTAATTGCGCTAAGAAAATGACGATAGCTAGACCATTCACAAACCCCATCATTACTGGGTGTGGTACGATCCGAATAAACTTACCGAGCTTGAATACACCTGCAAGTACTTGCAATAAACCGGCAAGCACAACGGCCGCAAATAAATATTGTACGCCATTGTCAGCTACAAGCGATACCATTACAACTGCCATCGCACCCGTAGCACCAGAGATCATACCTGGACGGCCGCCAAAAATGGCTGTGATTAAACCGACCATAAATGCTGCATATAAGCCGACTAGCGGTTCAACACCTGCAACAAAAGCAAATGCAACAGCTTCAGGCACAAGTGCGAGTGCGACGGTTAAGCCAGACAAGACATCATTTTTTACTGATGCTATGGAATATTTTGGAAATTCAAACATAAATTATAAGTTACCGAGTTGTCATTAATGAATAAAAGTAACAGAGTTATGTCAATTTGACATGACCTGTGTTTAAAAATAGTACTAAAAAAGCCGCATTTTATGCGGCTTTTAAATTTAGCTAATTGTTATTTTTATTTAGCTAATGTGGTTGGCGATTTACTCTGTGAAGAAGCAAATTGGCTACCAGCAGGTCCAGCTGCAACATCAATTGATGAGCGCTGTACTACACCTACTTTAGCAACAAAATTAATTGTTGAAGGTGAAACTTTCTGAGGTGTTGCCATCTTAACTGTGAAGTTAGTTTTCTTTGAAGTTGTCCCTTGTGCTTGTAATGCAGGTAAAGAGATAACTTCAATAGGTTGATAGGCAAAAGGTTCGTCAATCCCAAGAGGAGCTGGTGCTTCAATCTCAAAAGGTACATCAACATCAAGAGGAGCTGGTGCTTCAATCTCAAAAGGTACATCAACATCAAGAGGAGTTGGTGCTTCAATCTCAAAAGGTACATCAACATCAAGAGGAGTTGGTGCTTCAATCTCAAAAGGAGCTACTACTTCAATTTCAGAAGGTGCTTCCTCAACAGTAACAGCTGGAGCTGCACCTGGACGAGCTGCTGGTGCTGTGTGCATTTGACGTGTTACAGATTTAGTTTCAATCTTTACACGGCTAGCAGATGCTTTCGCTGTCGGTGTAACAGTAAGAATAGCTTCAGCTATTACGGGGGCAGGTTTAGCTGCTGCAGCTGTATGCATAACAGGTTTAGTTACTGCAGCCGTTACAGGTTTAGTTACTTCAGCCGTTACAGGTTTAGTTACTTCAGCCGTTACAGGTTTAGTTACTGCAGCCGTTACAGGTTTAGTTACTTCAGCCGTTACAGGTTTAGTTACTTCAGCCGTTACAGGTTTAGTTACTGCAGCCGTTACAGGTTTAGTTACTTCAGCCGTTACAGGTTTAGTTACTTCAGCCGTTACAGGTTTAGTCACTTCAGCCGTTACAGGCTTAGTTACTGCAGCCGTTACAGGTCTTAGTACTTCAGCCGTTACAGGTTTAGTCACTTCAGCCGTTACAGGTTTAGTTACTTCAGCCGTTACAGGTTTAGTTACTTCAGCCGTTACAGGTTTAGTCACTTCAGCCGTTACAGGTTTAGTCACTTCAGCCGTTACAGGTTTAGCTACTGCAGCCGTTACAGGTTTAGCCACTTCAGCCGTTACAGGTTTAGCTACTGCAGGCGTTACAGGTTTAGTCACTTCAGCCGTTACAGGCTTAGCTACTTCAGCCGTTACAGGCTTAGCTACTTCAGCTGTTACAGGTTTAGCTGCTTCAGTCGTTACAGGCTTAGTTACTTCAGTTGTAACGGACTTAGCTGTTTCAGCTTTTGCTACATCGTTAGTTTTAGCATTTTTAGGGCCGCGACGAGTGCGTTTAGCCGATTGCGTATTTACATCAGACTTGGACGTCTTTGAAACATTAGCTGTTGCAGGTGTTTGTTCTAATTCTGCAGATACTTTTTGTTCATTGTTAACACGTACTTTTTTACGCATATTTCGGCGTTGGCGACGTTCGGCTAAAACAGCTTGATTTTGTGAGCTGCTTTCCTCTTTCGCATTTTTAGTCTGTGTAGGCAACTTTTCTTGATTGTGAGTTTTTTGTTTTTCATCTAACTTCTTATGCTGTTTAGGTTCAACATTGACTTTTTTATTAGCGTCTTGTTGTTTGTTCTCAACATTATCAGGAGTTCGAGGTTTACGATTTCGACGAGTACGTGGTTTACGAGGCTCATCATTATGACGGTTGTTCGATGTTTTTTCTGTTACCGTCTTTTTAGGTGTTTCTTTAACTGTCTCTTTTACGACAACTTTTTCGTCGTTACTGAAGAACTCAGAAATTGCTTTACCAATACGGCTAAATACAGATTCTTTTTCTACTACAGGCTTCACTGCTTTAGCTTGAGTAGATGCTTTAGGTTTTGCACTTTGCGTTACTTTTTTAACTGCTTGAGTTGGTTTACTTGTTTTCTCTTCAAGTGTGTTAATTTGCTTCACAAGAGGTTGAACTGTTTCGTTATTTACTTTTGGTTCATAACGAGTGAATTCACGTGATTGTGTCAGTTCAGTGCTCGATAATTCTGAGTTATCGTCATCAGCTTTAACACGAGAAACTTCAAAATGAGGTGTTTGTAAGTTCTCATTTGGAATGATAAAGCTTTTAACTTTATAACGTTTCTCTAAACGTAGGATTGAGTTACGTTTTTCATTTAATAGGTAAGCAGCAACTGGAACAGGTACTTGCGCTACGATGTGATTTGTATTCTCTTTTAGAGACTCTTCTTCGATTAAACGTAGAATAGACAGTGCTAAAGATTCATTATCACGGATCGTACCTTGACCATTACAGCGAGGGCAAACATGCGTACTTGACTCACCCAGAGAAGGACGGATACGTTGACGAGACATTTCCATTAGACCAAATCGAGAGATACGACCTAATTGAATTCGTGCTCGATCTTGTCGTACTGCGTCACGTAAACAGTTTTCAACTTCACGTTGGTTTTTAACTGGGCCCATATCGATAAAATCGATAACAACAAGGCCACCAAGATCTCGTAGGCGTAGTTGACGAGCAACTTCATCTGCGGCTTCTAAGTTAGTATTTAATGCCGTTTCTTCAATATCACCACCGCGTGTTGCACGTGCAGAGTTAATATCAATTGATGTTAATGCTTCAGTTGGGTCAATAACAATTGAACCGCCTGAAGGTAGACGAACTTCGCGTTGAAAAGCTGATTCGATTTGAGTTTCAATTTGGTAGTGATTGAATAAAGGCACATCACCTTGATACAATTTAATACGGTCGATAAAGTCCGGGCGTATTAATTTGATGCGGCTTTTAGCTTCTTCAAATGCTTTTGGATGATCAATGAGTATTTCACCAATATCTCGACGAAGATAATCACGAATAGCACGCGCTATCACGTTACTTTCTTGATGTATTAAGAAAGTACCTTGTCGATCTTTTGCGCTATCTTGAATTGCTTGCCAGTGATTTAAAAGTACTTTAAGGTCCCAATCTAGCTCTTCTGCAGATTTACCTACGCCAGCAGTACGAACAATGAGTCCCATGCCTTCTGGTAATTCTAACGTAGCAAGCGCAGATTTGAGTTCAGTACGCTCATCACCTTCGATACGACGTGAAATACCGCCTGCACGAGGATTGTTTGGCATCAGAACAAGATAACTACCAGCTAAACTGATGAAGGTTGTTAATGCAGCACCTTTGTTACCACGTTCTTCTTTTTCGATCTGAACAATTACTTCTGTACCTTCTGCAACAACATCTTTAATGCTTGGACGTCCACGTTGCTTACCAGTACCTTGTTTGAAGTAAGTGCGAGAGATTTCTTTAAGAGGAAGGAAACCGTGGCGGTCTGCACCGTAATCAACAAAAGCAGCTTCTAAGCTTGGTTCTACACGGGTAATTTTACCTTTATAGATATTCGCTTTCTTTTGTTCATGGCCAGGGCTTTCAATATCTAGATCATAAAGGCGTTGCCCATCAACTAGCGCAACGCGCAACTCTTCTTTTTGAGTTGCATTAATTAACATTCTTTTCATTTTTTTATGTTACTTATAAATTAATTTTCATGCTTGGATAAATTAGTTAGACGTACATCAGGCCTTGTGTCTGTAGATAATCAACCTCTCGGCTGTTTAAATTAAGGCGCTGTTAGATGCTCTAATTGTGATTAAGTGTCTTACGATTATTTCTGCACTTATTAGATTCCATCGATAACTAACGTGTATAATTGCATTCGAAAAGGTGTCTTATATAGAAGTTGAATTGTGGGAGGTGGTATCCAGCTGGATAAATGAAACTCCCTATCAACGTACACCTTATATACAAAATGTATGCTAAAAATCCGCAGCAAGAATAACAGCATCCTGGTTATTCTGAAATTATTGGTATAAATAAATGATTATTTACCCCAATAGCAGATATACTAAAGCCATTATCATTCTTGGCTGTATTTTTTTAGCAGTACAGAGGGTATTATCCCACTGCCTGCATTAATATAGCAAGTTAACTTTCCATTCAATTTAGAAATTCTTTTCAAATTGATACTTATACGCATTTTGAGCTAGACAATAAAATAATTATGACCGATAAAATTTCACCGAAAGTAGAATTTGTAACCATTACTGAAGATTATCAAGGACAGCGAATTGATAACTTTTTACGCACCAAGTTAAAAGGTGTGCCAAAAAGTATGATTTACCGCATCATACGTAAAGGTGAGGTGAGAGTTAACAAGGGTAGAATTAAACCTGAGTATAAATTACAGCCTGAAGATATTGTTCGTGTGCCACCAGTGCGTGTTTCTGAAACCGAAGCAATCTCACCGTCTGCAAATTTAGATTCGGTACGAGCGCTTGAATCTCAAATTATTTATGAAGATGACTACTTAATTGTCATCAACAAACCATCTGGAATGGCTGTTCACGGTGGTAGTGGGTTAAGCTTTGGTTTAATCGAAGGTTTACGTGCTATCCGACCTGATAGTCGATATCTTGAATTGGTGCATCGTTTAGATCGTGATACGTCAGGTTGCCTATTAGTTGCTAAAAAACGTAGTACGCTAAAAGCACTACATGAGCAATTACGTTTAAAAACCATGCAAAAAGATTATCAAGCACTTGTTGCAGGCGCATGGCCACGTAGTACAAAAGTGGTGAATGCACCGTTGTTAAAGAATACAGTAAGCTCGGGCGAACGTATTGTACGTGTTGATGAAGAAGGTAAACAATCTCAGACTCGTTTTAAAATCATTCAACGCTATGAACACGGCACATTGATACAAGCGAGTCCAATTACTGGTCGAACACACCAAATTCGTGTACATACTTTACATGCTGGTCATCCAATTGCTTGTGATGATAAATATGGCGATAAAGATTTTACTAAACACATGAACGGTTTGGGCTTAAAACGTCTATTTTTACATGCCGCACGCTTAAAATTCTTTAATCCGGGCACAGAAGAAACACAAGAAGTTGAGGCGCCACTCGATATGGCACTAGTAAGAGCACTGGAAAAATTGAAAAAGTGCTAATAAATCGATAATTAAGCCATATGTCGAAAGCCCGCATTGATCTAATGTGGGCTTTTTTATTTGTATGCGCTTATAAAAAACTATTCAGCTAAAACGTCGTATCCTTGCTCTTGCAAAATTTCAACTAAACTAATGAGTGGTAATCCGATTAAAGTATTTGGATCCTTGCCTTCTAATTTAGAAAATAATGCGATACCAAGACCTTCACACATAAAACTTCCGGCACAATTATACGGTTTTTCGGTTTCAAGATAGTAACGAATTTGGCTGTCAGTTAACGTCCTAAAATGAACAATGAAGCGTTCAACTATCGTATCTGTACGACCCGTACATTGATTTACAACAGAAAGCCCTGTGTAAAAAGTTATATTTTGTGCAGAAACGGCAGATAATTGTGCAAAAGCTGTTTCAAAATTGCCTGGTTTACCTATTATTTTGTTATTAATGACACAAACCTGATCCGATCCGATAGATATTGAGTTACTATACTCTCGACTGGCAGCTTGAGCTTTTTCTAGTGCTAGGCGTGATACAAGAATTTCAGCCGTTTCGTTTGGCTTTTCGGTTTCATCGACTTTTGGGTTGAAGGTGTCGAAAGGGCAGTTTAGTTTTTCTAAGATCTGTTTACGGAATGGGGATGTTGAAGCAAGGATCAGTTTAGGTCTCATGGTTTATCTATCATCAATTATTTAATTATTTGGTGATTTTAACGACAAGTGACCTATTTTTGTAGGAAAAATTGATTTTTTTTCATTTTCCTTTTGACTCTAACATGATGAATCTATATTATCCGCAACCTATGAAAAAGGTAAAACTACCAGTAACTGTTGATCCTTATCGTACCGCTCAACAAAGATTGGACTTTAACACTAGTGTTGAAGCTCGTCTGTTGAAACGTATTACGGATGCAACGGCAGGTGAACCAAGTGATGCTGAGGTATCAATTTCGTTCAGTAAAGACAGTCAAGGTCTTATAGTGATACAGGGTAGCGTATCACTAACCGTTAACCTTGAATGTCAGCGCTGTGGCGGAATATTTAAGCAAGCTTGTGAAACCGAATTTAGATATAGTCCTGTGAAAAATGATTCTCAGGCCGAAGATCTGCCAGATGCTTATGAGCCCATTGAATTGGACGCAAATGGCGAAGTTAATCCGATTTCATTCATTGAAGATGAAGTGATTATCAATTTACCTCTGGTTGCTTTGCACTCAGAGGAGGATTGTTCAGTGAATCCCAATGAAATGAGTTTTGGTGAAATCGAGCCTGCTGATGAGCAGCCCAACCCATTTGCAGCTTTATCTGAATTAAAGCGCAAGTAATTAGGAGTATAGGTCAATGGCCGTACAAAAAAGTAAAGTAACTCGTTCACGCCGTGGTCAACGTCGTTCACATGACGCTCTAACTGCAGCAGCTACAACTGTTGACGTGACTTCAGGTGAAACTCACCTACGTCACAATGTAACAGCTGATGGTTACTACAAAGGCGTTAAAGTAATTAACAAATAAGTTATATTACTTTGCCTAATCTAACAATTGCGTTAGATGCCATGGGGGGCGATTTCGGCCCCCATGTCACTATCCCCGCCGCAATAAATATACTTAAAAAGTATAAACATCTCTCTATTTACCTTGTCGGTAACGAAGCTGAAATAACCCCTTTATTACAGCAAACTTCTACGTCTATTACATCTCGTTGTACAATTATTCCTAGTTTCGATGATATACCCATGGATCTTGCCCCTGCGCTATCACTGCGTAATTTTAAGCAGTCCTCTATGCGTATGGCATTGAACCTTGTCCGTGAAGGTAAGGCGCAAGCTTGTGTGAGCGCTGGAAATACCGGTGCATTAATGGTGCTTTCACGACATTTACTGAAAGTGCTGCCTTTTGTCGACAGACCTGCATTAGTTTCTGCGCTACCTTCTATGACGAAACAACCTGTATATATGCTCGATTTGGGTGTGAATGTAAGTTGTGATGCCGATGCATTATTTCAATTTGCATTAATGGGTACTGCGCTTGCAGAACATGTTGGTAATATACCGAACCCAAGAGTTGCTTTACTTAATGTCGGCCAAGAGGATATTAAAGGTAATGACCTAGTTAAGCGAGCTGCGCAATTACTGTCTGACCACCAAAGCTTAAATTATATTGGTTTTATTGAAGGCAATGATATTTTTTCTGGTAAAGCAGACGTCATTGTATGCGATGGTTTTACCGGTAATGTCGCGCTTAAAACAAGTGAAGGTGTTGTGGACTTGGTTATTTCTCAACTCACATCTGTATCAAATAAGAACATATTTACTAAATTGTTATCATTATTGGTCAAACCACTAATAATGAACAGTCTAAGACGTTTGAAACCCGACCAGTATAACGGAGCAACTTTGTTAGGATTGCCGGGTATTGTAATTAAGAGTCATGGTAATGCTGAGCAGGTTGCCTTTGAATTTGCAATTGAACAGGCCGTAAAAGAAGTTGAAAGTGGATTAGTCGATAAAATATCCACAAGTCTTGATGTTATTGATTAAGATTAAATTTAACTCACTTTATTAGTCTTTTCTCTTGAAAAATTCCATCGTTATCCTCATATTACTTTCTAGTTAGATAAGTTCATTCTCAAATTGATACATGAATCTTTATTAATTTTTTATAGGTAATTTATGTCAAAATATGCAGTAGTATTCCCAGGTCAGGGATCACAAACAATTGGTATGCTTGCAGATCTTGCTTGCGATCATTCTGTTGTAGAGCAGACGTTTTTACAAGCAAGTGAAGTGCTTGGCTATGACCTATGGGATTTAGTGCAAAACGGAACTACTGAAGATCTAAGCCAAACTCATATCACGCAACCTGCATTATTGGCTACCTCTGTTGCTTTGTGGCGAATCGCCTCTGCGAAAGAAAGCTTTAAGCCTTCATTAGTTGCTGGTCATAGTTTAGGCGAGTACTCAGCATTAGTATGTGCTGGTGTGATTAAATTCGAAGACGCGATTGCACTTGTTGAATTACGTGGACAATTGATGCAACAAGCCGTACCACAAGGTATTGGCGCAATGGCTGCGGTTATTGGTCTAGATAATGATGCGACGGTTGCAGCTTGTGAGAAAGCCGCAGAAGGCGAAGTTGTTTCGGCTGTAAACTTTAATTCTCCAGGTCAGGTTGTGATTGCAGGTAATAAAGCTGCAGTTTCGCGTGCTTCTGAGTTATGTGTTGAAGCGGGGGCTCGACGTGTAATGCCTTTACCAGTAAGTGTGCCTTCTCATTGCTCGTTAATGAAACCTGCAGCGGATGAATTAAAAATCGCATTAGAACAAGTTACTTTTAATACACCTGTCATTAAGTTGATTAATAATGTTGATGTAGCGTCACCAACAGATGCAGATAGCATTAAAGATGCGCTTATTCGTCAACTTTATATGCCAGTACGCTGGACTGAAGTGATAGAAGCTATGGCGAAAGAAGAAATTACAGCGTTATATGAATTCGGTCCTGGTAAAGTACTTACAGGCCTTGTTAAGCGTATTGATAAAACGATTAAAGGTAGTGCAGTAAATAATCAAGCAACAATTGCTGATTTTGCATAATAGTAGGAATAAATAAATGAGTTTTTCAAGTAAAACAGTACTCGTAACGGGCGCAAGCCGTGGTATTGGTCGCGCAATCGCGGAACATTTTGCAAAGTTAGGTGCCCAAGTTATTGGTACTGCAACTTCTGCACAAGGTGCTGAGCGTATTGGCGCTTATTTAGGGGATGCAGGTTTTGGTCTGGAACTAAATGTGACAAATCAAGATTCAGTCGATGCATTATATGCTGAGATCAAAACCCGTGTTGGGCACATTGATATTTTGGTGAATAATGCCGGTATTACAGCAGATAATATTTTCTTACGTATGAAAGAAGATGAATGGTGCAATGTTATTGACACTAACTTGACCTCTTTATACCGTTTATGTAAGCCTTGCTTACGTGGCATGATGAAGCAACGTTTTGGTCGTATTATAAACATTGGTTCTGTTGTTGGATCAACTGGTAACGGTGGCCAAGCAAATTATGCAGCGGCTAAGTCTGGTTTACTAGGTTTTACTAAGTCACTTGCAAGTGAAATTGCATCACGTGGTATCACTGTGAACGCGGTTGCACCTGGTTTTATCGAAACTGATATGACAAGTGAATTATCTGAAGAACAAAAACAAACAATATTAGCTCAAGTACCAACCAATCGTCTTGGGAGTACTGTTGAGATAGCGGAAACTGTTGGATTTTTAGCATCTGATGGTGCAAGCTATATCACGGGTGAGACTATCCATGTAAATGGCGGAATGTATATGGCATAGCCATTTATATTTGATTTTGTTTATAAATTTGCGAGCTTTTTCACCATTCGTGGTTTGACCACCAAGTTAAGGGTTGCAAGTTTATGAGTAATCAATAAACTACTAATCAAAAGCTTTATATTTTTTAAAGGAAAAGTAAAACATGAGTAACTACGAAGAACGCGTAAAAAAAATCATTATCGAACAACTTGGTGTTAAAGAAGAAGAAGTTAAAAACGAAGCTTCTTTTGTTGATGACCTAGGTGCAGATTCTCTAGATACAGTTGAACTAGTTATGGCTCTAGAAGAAGAATTCGATACTGATATTCCAGACGATGAAGCAGAGAAAATTACTACTGTTCAAGCTGCAATCGACTTCGTTGTTTCTAGCGCTGAATAATTCAGCTGATTAGTTTCTCGATGAGAGATAATCAAAATAAAGTTGTTTTGATAATGACTTTATAAATATATAAAAGCGGTCGCAAGACCGCTTTTTTTTTGCCTATTTGGAGAACGAGTGTGGCTAATAGAAGAGTTGTAATTACAGGATTAGGTATTGTTTCACCGGTTGGTAACTCTGTTACAACTTCATGGGAAGCAATTAAATCTGGTACCAGCGGCATTGAAAATATTGAGCACTTTGATACCACTAATTTTTCAACAAAGTTTGCTGGCTTGGTTAATGATTTTGATGCTGAAGCGGTTGGTCTCAACCGTAAAGACTGCCGTAAAATGGATTTATTTATCCAATACGGGATCGTAGCAGCAGAGCAAGCAATTAAAGATTCAGGGTTAGTTGTTACTGAACAAAATGCAACCCGAGTAGGTACTGCTATTGGTTCAGGTATCGGTGGGCTTGGTCTGATTGAGCAAAATGTGAATAATTTTGCTAAAGGTGGGGCACGTAAAGTAAGTCCATTTTTTGTACCGTCAACGATAGTTAATATGGTTGCTGGGCATGTGTCTATCCGTAACAATCTGAAAGGTCCAAACATTGCTATTGCAACGGCTTGTACTTCAGGGACGCACTGTATTGGTCAATCTGCACGTATGATTGCATATGGCGATGCCGATGTAATGGTTGCCGGTGGTGCAGAAAAAGCATCAACAGAAATGGGCATGGCGGGCTTTGGTTCTGCTAAAGCATTATCAACGCGTAATGATGACCCACAAAAAGCAAGTCGTCCTTGGGATAAAGACCGAGATGGTTTTGTGCTTGGCGATGGTGCGGGTATTTTAGTGCTGGAAGAATATGAGCATGCAGTAGCACGCGGTGCTACTATCCATGCTGAATTAGTCGGCTTCGGCATGAGCGGTGATGCATTTCATATGACGTCACCTCCTGAAAACGGTGCCGGTGCTGCACTTTCAATGAATAATGCTATCGCTGATGCTGGGATCGACGCAAGTGAAGTTGGTTATGTCAATGCACATGGCACATCAACACCTGCTGGCGATAAAGCTGAAACAGCCGCGGTTAAATCTGTTTTTGGCGAGCATGCTTATAAACTTGCAGTTAGCTCCACAAAATCAATGACAGGCCACCTTTTGGGTGCCGCTGGTGCAATTGAAGCCATCTTTACAATTCTTGCTTTAAAAGATCAAATATTACCCCCAACAATCAACTTGGAAAATCCGAGTGAAGGTTGTGATCTAGATTATGTAACTGATGGTGCTCGTGCTGTAAGTATGCAATACGCTTTATCAAACTCATTTGGTTTTGGTGGGACGAACGGTTCGCTATTATTTAAAAAAGCGGACTAATATATCAACATCATAACACTAAGCATTTAATTATTCATTTTTGTATACCGAACATAATAAATAAGTGTTTTTTGTTATTTGATACATGCAAGGTGATTAAACGCACCTTGCATGTATCAAACAATTTTTCATTGGTGTAAAATGTGTGCTGAATTTAATTTATGCATCGAGTTATGAAAAAGATAATTACTGCTATTTCCTTACTGTTTACTATTCTATTGATTGCAGGTGTACTTTTCTATTCACGCTATCAATCATTTGTGTCCGCTGAACGTGTACAAACAGATCATATCCTCACTGTATCTTCGGGTGATACCGCACAACTAATTGCTAATAAAATGATTTTGGAGAATAACTTCGAATCCAAAGTTTTTTTACGTATCTTTTTTAAACAAAATCCAGATATTACCCATATTAAACTCGGTTCGTATAAAGTAGCTGCGGGTTGGAATTTCCAAACATTATTCGAACACCTTGTGTCTGGGGGGGAATTCCAGCATAAAATCACCTTTATCGAAGGATCAACATTTAAAGAATGGCGCAAGCAGTTTACAAAAGCAGCGGGTATTATTGATGATACGGCTGACTTATCTGAAATAGAATTAGCACAGTTATTACAAATCGAAAACACAAAGCTTGAAGGCTTGATGCTGCCGGAGACTTATTTTTATCCGGAAGGAACGCTAGTCTCTGCGCTATATTTAAAATCACATAAAAAACTAAAAACTTATTTAAATTCAGCGTGGGAGAAAAGAGATAAAAACCTACCGTTAAAAACACCTTACGAAGCGCTGATTCTTGCCTCTATCATAGAGAAAGAAACTGGATTAGAAAGCGAAAGAACGACTGTATCGTCCGTGTTTATTAATCGATTAAATAGACGTATGCGTTTACAGACTGACCCAACCGTTATTTATGGTATGGGTGATGACTATAAAGGTAATATCCGTCGTAAACATCTACGTCAAAAAACAGCTTATAACACATATGTGATTAGAGGTTTACCGCCTACACCGATTGCAATGGTTGGTAAAACGTCTATTGATGCAGCACTACATCCAGCCAAAACAAGCTATTTATATTTTGTTGCCAGTGGTAATGGTGGTCATTATTTTTCAAAGAATTTAAAAGAACACAATCGTGCGGTTCGTAAATACATTTTAAAGAAATAAATTGAAGAGAGTTATTGTGCAAGCAAAATTTTTAGTAATCGAAGGCCTTGAAGGCGCAGGTAAAAGTACGGCTGTAAGTACCGTTATTAATTGGCTAGCGGAGCAGGGGATCACAGACGTGATCACCACGCGTGAACCCGGTGGAACAAAACTTGCTGAAAAGATGCGTGCCATCGTTAAAGAAGTGAATACCGAAGAACCACTGACTAAGTCAGCAGAACTTATGTTGATGTATGCAGCACGTGCACAATTAGTTGAAAATGTCATTAAACCAGCCTTGGCAAAAGGGCAATGGGTTGTTGGTGACCGTCATGATTTATCTTCTATCGCCTATCAAGGTGGTGGTCGTGGTTTTGATATTACGGTGTTGAATACACTGCGTCAGGTTGCTATTGGCGACTTTAAACCAGACGTGACTTTATTGTTAGATATCGATCCTGCTGTTGGTTTACAACGCGCTCAAGTACGAGGTGAATTAGATCGTATTGAATTAGAGCAGTTATCTTTTTTCCAACGTATTGGTGCTAAATACAAAGAACTTGCCGAAGCGGATGACAGTATTTACTGTGTTGACGCTGGCCAGAATATTGATAATGTTCAAGCCCAGATCCGTGAAGTGCTATCTGCGAATGTCGATTGCCATAACAAAAATGTTGATTAATTAGATGTTATATCCTTGGTTATTACCTCATTGGGAAAAACAGCAAATGCAAATGACAGCTGGTCGTTTGCATCATGCCCTGTTTATTACCAGTGCGAGCGGTATGGGCAAATTGTCATATGCGCAGACACTTGCTCAAACATTATTATGTAAAGAGCCTATTGGTTGGGAACCTTGCCACCAATGCCATCCTTGTCAATTATTCGAGACAAGTGTACATCCTGATTATTATCTGGTTTCAACTGAATCAGGTAAAGTGATTGGCGTTGATCAAATAAGACATATTAGTCAGAAATTAAATGAGTATTCACAGCTTGCTGGTAACAAAGTCGTTATTATCGAGCATGCTGAAAGTTTTAATTTAGCTTCTGCTAACGCATTACTTAAAACACTAGAAGAGCCAAGTAATGGTAGCTACATCATTTTGTTGGCTGAAAATAAGTCACAAGTGTTACCGACAATTTATAGCCGTTGTCAAAAGCTGCACCTTCCCGCGCCACCAGAGCAGGAAACACTTTTATGGCTACAGCAGCAATTTCCGATTGAGACCCCAACATTGACTGCTATCCGTATTAATCATGGGGCGCCTTTGCATACACTAAGTTATTTGAACAATGGTGATGATGGTTTGCGTCAAGAAATATTCTCGAATATAGCGTTGTTAACACAACAGCCTGCTGCGATTACACGATTGTGTGAGATCATTACAGACCGTACATTAGAGAAGCTATCTTGGCTACAATTTATCTTACTTGATTTACAGAAAGTGAATCGGGGGGTAGGTGTTGATTATATTGTCAATACAGATCAGCTTGAGTGGTTAACACATTTCTCAACGCAGTTATCACAAGACAAAATTACTCAACTACAATCAGAATTGACTGAACTTCGCCAGTTATTAATGCAAAATAATAATTTAACGGCTGAAACATTGGTTCTGTCATTTTTAATTAAACTAAAAAGATTCATAAATTAATATGTTAGTAGATTCTCATTGCCATTTAGATGGCCTAAATTACGATACCATTCATACTGATCTTGCCGATGTTGTTAATAAAGCAACAGAACGTGGCGTGTCGCATTTATTAAGCGTATCAGTGACCTTACCACGCTTCAAAACTATGATTGAATTGATAGCTGAATTTGACAATATTCATGCATCATGTGGTGTCCATCCACTTAATCTTGAAGATGAATACGAAAAATCAGAGTTATTGGCATTAGCACAAAATGAAAAGGTCGTCGCTATTGGTGAGACGGGTTTAGACTATTTCTATTCACCTGAAAACAAAGATATCCAGCAAGCGTCATTTCGTAATCATATTCAAGTTGCAATTGAGCTCAATAAACCACTGATTATTCATACGCGTGGTGCTGTTGATGACACGATACGTATCTTAAAAGAAGAAGGCGCAGAAAAAATAGGTGGTGTTATCCATTGCTTTACGGAATCTGATGTAATGGCCGCAGCAGTATTAGAAATGGGATTTTATATTTCTATTTCAGGTATTGTGACGTTCAAATCAGCAAAAGATTTACAAGCAGTGGTTAAAACAATTCCGACTAATCGATTGTTAGTCGAAACAGATTCACCTTATTTAGCGCCTGTACCTTATCGTGGTAAAGAAAATCAACCCGCTTATGTTCGCGCAGTTGCCGAATTTGTTGCTGATTTACGTGGGGTAACCTTCGCTGAATTAGCGGAATCAACGACAGAGAACTACTTTAAGCTGTTTAACGCTAAAAAGTAATATCGCCCTAATATCTATACTCGTCTCTGATATAGAATCTTGACGAACTGGGTATATACAGCACTCAATTTTTGACGACTGAGTTGAGTGTGGTATTATCCACACAAATTTATGGCACTGTTTGATAACTTAATAAATTACAGTACTATCTCGATATTCGTGTGACGAACTATCGAATTCAATTATTATTTGGAGGCATTTTGGCTCACCTAGTTACCTATACATATAAAAAACAAGATAAGAAAATTCCATTTTCATACCGACAGTTCCACCATATCTATGAAGCGGCTGCTGCAGAAGAAGGCATCGATTTAACGCAATATTTGATAATGGAAAAACAAGTTGAAGATGTATCTAAAGGTACGAAAGCCGTAAGAGAATTCCGTAAAAACCATTTTACTAAATTAGGCTTTACTAACGTATGGTTTATTAAAGATGGTATTGAAGAATAACAAGTAAATAATACAGTGTTTTAACCATCTATTAGTAATCTACGAATTGTTAAAACGAAAGAATAGGTGGTCTATGAAGACCACCTATTAAAATAGCGTCAACTTAACGCTATGATAGTAACGTCAAACCAGTTGGTAAACTGTCACCAAAAATACGCTTCATTACTGTCTCATCAGAAGTTTGCACATTACGAACTAATTCTAACCAAGATTCTGATAATTTATTCTGCGTTAATTTCTCTATAACTGCATCCCTGGCCTTATCTTGAATATCCATTTCTCTGTCACCGGTTTTTCTGGCAATCATCACAGCTGCAAAAGCAATGTGTGGTTCTTTTTGCCAATTAGCTTCAAGTAATGTATTTAGCCATGTTTCAGCAATATGACGTGGAATAACATTATGTTGGCTACCATAAAATGCAACACGAGACGAGATACGACCTAATGCCCACCAGTGCAATTGTTGATTCTGTGGTTTCTTTAATTTAGCCAGTAAGTATTCACCAAACTCAATTTTCAGCGCCACTGGAATGTGCTCTAGTGAGGCGGCAAGTCGAATAATATCATCATAACTGCGCTGTTTAGCTTGGTTTATGATCTTGGCGTGTTTATTACTGTCTTCAACAAAGTAGGCCGAAATAGTGTCATATATTTCGATCTGTTGTTGTTCATTAAGACCACCAGCAATACGACGCCATAAATTCCACCAATCACTCCATGATTGTGTCGATTTGTTGTACTGAATAGCCGATTTGAATATTGGCCAAATCTGTTCCATACGCCAGTCATCAGCAGGATAGCCAAAGCCAGGACGAAGCAGGAAGCTTGTTAGTTTTAACCAATTACGTTCATGCTGCTCGGTACGGCGGCGGTTTTTAGCAAACTGTAAACACGGCGCTGCAAGTTCACGTAATAGATCTGTATCCCAGGTATCACGTTTACCTAAGCGTTTATCAAGGTCGTTACGCAGTGATTTAACTAATCTAGGATCGCTTTTTTTACTACTTGCACCGTACACAGCTTCAATTAATTTAATTGCCTCTGGCAGGTTAGGGTGACGCTGTTTAACCGCATTGGTATCTTTAGCATCATCATTGGTCGCCTTATTTGATAAGCTTGGGCGAACAGAGAACTCTAATGCCCAGCGTTGCTTACTGTTAGTTTCACTCACACATTCAAGTTGTAAAGTACCAATGCTGCTTAACTTGCAAGACAAGTACACTGACTCAAAACGTTTATGATCTTTGTGCTCTGGAATAGTAACGACAAAAGGCGGTAACGGCGTTTTACCTTTCAACTCACTCTCAAATTCTTTTTCAAACTTTTTATCAATAATGTCACCAGGTTTTAAATTGCTTTCATAGCTGGTAGTAGCAAGATTAAAACGAATGGGTTCACCGATCGTTAACGAAAACAAACGGCTATCTAAATTGATAACTTGCTCATCTTCTGTGCCTTTCGGCAATAAACAAATCGATTGCGGTTGACCTGAACGATCGGTTATTTCAATGAAGTAATTTCGTGGGCTACCACCACCAATTTTTTTCTGCTTACCCATTTTAGCAAAGCCAAATTCAACAGCGCCATATGCAACTGATAAATCAGGGTTACCATTGTGTAGCATCTGAACTTTTTGTTGCTTCCAACCCGATAATACTTTTTCAATGTGCAGTTTTACTTGTTGGCTATTAAAGATACCACCATTAACAAGCATTGCGGCTGGTACGACAGCTGTATCGTAATCGTCTGTTGCCTTTACATCGTAATAAGTATGGATGAATTCGGCAATATGTTTTGAAATTGCAGGGTCCGAGGTATATGGTAAACCAAATTCTACAACCGCATTTTTTCTGTGCGTTGGTAATTCGTTAAACGCGCTATTGGGCAGGAAGCCATTAAACACCATATCGATGACTTCATTTTTAGTGAGTTCACATTTCTTAGACTGCGCAATTAACTTAGAGCCACGACCCAGCAACGTAATTGATGTGGTACTTGGTGGTTGCTCGGATAAAAATAGCTCTTTTGCTTGGCGTGTCTGCTGTATTAGTTGCCCTAATGCCGCTGATTTTAAACGTTGGTCTGGTGATATTCTTGATTCGACAATATGGGCTAACGCTAAGTCGATGTTATCACCACCCAGCATTAAATGATCACCAACTGCGACACGATTTAAATTTAGCTCGCCATGATCTAATGAGATTTCGATTAAGCTTAAATCCGTTGTACCACCACCGATGTCACATACAAGCATGGTTTTATCGTGTTCAATCAAATCTGTTTTAGCTTGTTTATTTCGGTGATACCAGTCATAACAAACAGCTTGTGGTTCTTCTAATAGCGTCACGTTTGTTAAGCCAACGAGATCTGCAGCGGCGAGAGTTAATGCACGGGCGGTTTCGTTAAAAGAGGCTGGAACAGTGATAGTAATATTTTGATTGGCAAGTAAGTGCTCTGGATTATGATAATTCCAAGACGCTTGAAAATGTGCAAGGTAGCTTGCACTGGCAATGACTGGCGATACTTTTTCAATGTTATCTTCAACAGCCCAAGGGAGAATGGCTGCTTGTGCATCGATACTTGGGTGAGATAACCAACTCTTGGCACTCGAAACTAAACGGCCTTTGGTCTTTGTGCCTAAATCGCGTGCCCATTGACCAACAATAACATTCGCTATTTCACCGTTAAAATTAATTTTTTTCCAAGGTAAAATACAATCAGTTGGGGCAATTTCGTTGTCATTAAAATGATAGCGGAATGAAGGGAGTAACGGTTTTCTTGCAACTTTGCCAGGACCAACCAATTGGTCAACGAGAAATACAGAAGCGCTGGCTTGATAATCATCGATATTTTTATAAGAAAGAACACTGTGGGTGGTGCCAAGATCGATGCCAATTACATATTGCGCTGTTTTAGAAACAGGTGAGGGCATTAAAAACTCCATATAATAAAACTCAGGGCAAAGTGCCCTGAGTTAAGTACACATTTATCAATATAATGACTGTGTAATGATTATGTTAGATCATGTTTATTGACGAACCGTTAATTCAATTTCCCAAGCTTCGTCGCTATCATCAGCAATCGCTTCAATTTTTAAAGTTCCCACTTCAGTCACTGTCACTGAAAGTGATACAGGAACAACATCGCCACTGTTACGGCTGCTTGTCTCGAGCGATACTTCGATATCAGGTAGTTGTTCAAGATCTTCTGGTTGCCAGAAATCAAGGTGGGTACCAACTACATCGTCACGACGTACTGTTGAACCAAAAAATTTGAATTTAACCGGTTGACCGACAACCAAACCAAATTGGTGTGTAGTTACATCAACATTTGAACCTTCTTCAAGACCAAACGGGGCAATACAAACTGCTTCAAGTGGCGGTTCGAAGCCTGGGATAGCTGGCATTGAGCTTTCAACACCAACATAGTATGAACTTGCTAAACCGCCTTTAATACGAACGCCTTTACCATGTTTCGCATAACCGTGGTAACAAGCACCATTTGCAACCGCAAGGTCTAAATCAATACCAGTTAAAAGTTTCGCTTCTTCTTCAACGTCAGCTTCAACTAACCAATCATTGATAATATCAATTAGCTTAGTGCTGATTGCATCAGATTTAAACACACCACCGTTAAATAATACTGCGGTTGGTTTGATGAAGTCACCCGCATCGGTTTCTAGTGCGTCATGCTGTTTATTCAAGAAGTGAGCAATGTGCTTCGTGATTGCCGCATCTTGTGCATACGGTAAACCAATCTGTGTTAACGCTGTTCGCGTATTTTGCTGTAGCATATCTGTCACAGTGGTTGCAGGAAAGAAACCCTCTAAGATCGTTTGGTGTACTTCATCGCGTGTTAATTCAGTTTGCATAGTGCCAGCAATTAACTTAGAACCACGACTAGGGATAACAATTGGCATTGTTTCGATGTCATTATCTGATAGCAGTTGTTCCTTAGCGTCACGACAAGCATGTGTGATCGCTTGAATTTGCCAAGGTTGTAACTGTTTACCTTCTTGCATTAATTTCATTTTTAGACGATATGCAAGGGCAAGATCCATATTATCACCGCCTAGTAGGATATGCTCACCTACGGCAATACGTGATAATGTTAAATTACCTTCAGATTCTTCAACAGAAATTAATGATAAATCCGTTGTACCACCACCGATGTCGATGACTAAAATAGTATCGCCAACATTGACTTGGTCACGCCATTCGTCACCGCATGCTTCTAACCAGCTATAAACGGCCGCTTGAGGTTCTTCAAGTAGATTTAAATGTTTAAGGTTTAAATCTTGTGCTGCTTGCGCCGTTAAGTTACGTGCAGCAGGGTCGAAAGAAGCAGGGATAGTGATTGTTACATCCTGCTCTGAAATTGGCGCATCTGGGTGTGCATCATTCCAAGCTGCAGCTAGGTGGTTTAAGTATTGGCTTGTCGCTGTTACAGGGGAGATCTTTTCAACTTCGTCAGGACTTGAGAATGGTAAGATCGCATCGTGTGGGCTGACGGTCGCATGGCTTAACCAGCTCTTGGCACTTGATACCAAGCGGATCGGGGTCTTTAAACCAAGTTGGCGTGCTACATCACCAACAAGGGCTGTATTTTCACCATCCCATGGTAATGGCGTTTGGTCTTGGCTGATCTCTTCGGCATGTGCTTGGTACACAAATGAAGGCAATTGGAATTTTTCTGTTACAGACCCCGGTGCTGATAGTTGTGGGATTGCAAACAACTGCTTAGCTGCTTGATCACTTTCGTCGGTAAGGTCGATATATGATAATACACAGTGTGTTGTACCTAAATCGATACCAATACTGTATTGTGCGGTAACTTCGCTCATAGTGCTGTCGCTCATAGTTCAACCTCTGCTGCTGCTACGATATTAGCATTGTGGCCTTGTGCCAGTTTAGGTAGGTTTACACTGCTGATTTTCCAGCCTTGATGGACTAGAATTCCACGATAAGGCGCACTACCAAGTACGTTACCAATCAGTTTGATTTCTGATGGATTAAAACCTTCAGCGACAGTTACTTGGCTTTCTTCTTCTTCAGTACGAATCGGCGTGAACGTGAAGTATTCATTAAGTACTTTTTTACTACCGGTATGGATGATACGTGCTGCAGCTCCAATTTGTTCATCCGTTGCACTCGTTAAATCTTCTTGAATGAAATCAACAAAACGTGCTTCATTTTGTAACAGTGATAAGAGCTGACATGCGGCGGCTGGGCTGGCTTCTTGTAATGGTGCTTTAATTTCAACAATTTTTTCTACTTCCACTATTTTTTCGATTTCAACGAATACTTCTTTTTCAACAATCTTTTCTATTTCAACTGTCTTTTTTCCACCTCGAACTAAGGTAATTAATAATAAGATTAAAGTCAGAGCGAATAAGGCGATATGCGCTGCATCAGGACCGGCAGGTAGTTCAGTGATGTTAGTAAGGTCGAAGTTCATATATTTTACTCAAGTTTGTATAAATCAATATTAACGGCGATTTTATCATAGTTATTTATGTAACGAAGCATAATGTGATTTTTTAGCTTATTTACCTAGTAGTTAGGAACAAAGAATAGCCATTTTAACTGGAATAATTAGAAACATATTTTCAAGGTGAGTTATTTATAAAAATAAATAAAAAAAAGCCCAATACAAATCCTTGTAGTGGGCTTAGGGAAACTGGCGTGATAGTAATATTAAATATAGTAAATTATTTGCGTATATCAAATTGCCATTAAATTATCGCGCTGTCGGTCGTGACACTATTCGTTAAACAAGTTGTTATCACGAACTAGGTCGCGCGGGTAGTTATTTTTTAAACGCTGATTAACACGTTTACCTAAACCAAGCACACTACCTTCGAGTAATACAACTAGTTCACCCTGTAACTCATCTAAATTATCGATGTCTACATCAGCAAAGTTAATGTCGCGTCCCATGATGTATTGTTTAGCTTGCTCAATATCAAGTGACACGGAGTTTCTATCGCAGTGATGACCAAAGGTACGCGCCCATTCATGTTGCGCACGGAAACCTTTTTTAAACTTCTCGGCAATCTTAATGCCGATGCGATCGAATTTGAATTTACCGATGAACGCTGGGAATTCTTTCGGGAATAGCCAGATTTCACTATCACGATGATAGAAGACGCCACTTTCAAATTCAAAATTAAAGGTGTCACGGAAATAATCACGAATTGCGTCATTCTCGATACGGCTAACGGGGCTAAACGGGAATACTAGGCGTTTTTTCTTTTTAATCGGGCGTAGGCCAAGTGACTCTTTTTTAGTGAATTTAGCAACAAAGAAACCTTCACTGTCATAAATCTGTGGCCAAACATGTAAAAAACCTTCTGACGTTAAACAGTCATTGGCCGTTGGGAATAGGTCGGTAAGTGGAATAACATCTGCGTTATCAGGATACAAATCGAGGAGATGTTGGCAAACGGCCTGGTTTTCAGTTTGATTTAATGTACAGGTTGAATAGATTAATGTGCCACCAGGTTTTAAGGCTTTAAATGCACTTTCAATTAATTCTTTCTGGATATCTGCAATATCATTGATACTAGCTAACGACCAGTTAATCATCGCTTTATCATCTTTACGGATTGCGCCTTCACCTGAACAAGGTGCATCAAGTAATACAGCATCAAACATTTCAGGTAACCAAGTACCAAATACATTTGCATCATAGTGACTAAGAGCAATGTTTTTAATACCACAGCGTTTGATATTCGCGCTTAATACTTTTAATCGGCTAGATGATAATTCGTTAGCCACAATAAAATTATTATTATTACACAATGCTGCAATCTGACTTGTTTTTGAGCCGGGCGCAGATGCGCAGTCAAGAATGGTATTGTATTGCGCTGTGATACCAGATACTTGTTCTTTAAATAATGCGGTAACGGGCAGCATTGAACTGGCTTCTTGAATATAAAAAAGACCTGCAATATGTTCCCAGCTATTTCCTAGCTTGGTTTCTGTATTTTCTTGTTGTAACCAAAAGCCTTCTTCACACCAAGGGATTGATGTGAGTTCCCACTGTTTTGTTTTTGCTAATTGTTTAAATTCTTCAACAGAAATTTTAAGCGTGTTTACACGAACACTGGTTTTCAATGGTGTTTTGCAACAAGCAATAAAGTCGTCCATAGAAAGGTGGTCAGGGATAATGTTACCCATTAGCGTAAGGTAATCTTCAGGCAGTTTTATATTGGAATGCACTTTGCGGGCTCAATTTAGAAAGATGCGGGCATTTTACCATATACCCCAACTACTTCAAGTTTAGGAAACTCGTCGTAGCCGGGTAGTACATTATTCTCTTATTTAGCAGGCTTTTGGATTTTGGTGTCCCACTTCAACCAGTCGGGGTTAACTTCTTGGGCTAATTTGAATTGTGCGAAAGGTTCGGCTAATTTGCTGTTTTTATCTGGATTTGGTGTCGCAAACGCAATACCACCAGCCAGAATCGTTTTTAATGATTCAGCTTTTAGGGTTGCGCCAGTTAAACCAATATCAACATTAAACCCTGATACCGCCCAGAATTGGCTATCATTGTGGACAAGGTGCTGATATTCAGGCTGGATGTTAAGCGTAATGAGTACCTTATCACTGAGCGCAGATAATTCAGAATGTGTAATTGAGCCGACTTCTATTTGGCGATAATAAACCGGCGTACCTGTTGTTAATGCCATTAATCGTTCACTGACTACTGTGACTGATAAGCCGACTTTTTCAGAGGCGATATCCGGCGCAGCGTTGAGCACGTTGAACCGTTTAGCTTTATGACCGTTACCTTTAGTTACGTTGATGTACGCGCCTGAGAGTATCGTATTGGCATTTTTGATACCATCTAAACCCACTTCAACTGATTCTAACCAATACAGGCTGCCTTGACGGGTAAAGTATTTAGCATAATCAGTTTCTAATTTAGCTGTTGCTTCAACGAAACCTTGGTCAACTTTAAGCTTAATATGACTGATTTCACCGACCTTTATACCTTTGTTTTTTATTTCAGTACCGACATGAATATCAGTGCCTGACTCAAAGGTTAACGTGACTATTGGCCGATTATCAGTCGCAGCAGCAAAGCTTCGGAACAGTTTATAATGGGTCAATTTTGATTTGGATAGGCTTACTTTATTGTTATTAACTGGTTTGATGTTATCAAAGTTAATACCACCCGCTGCGATCGTTAATAATGATTCTGCTTGAACTTGTAAATTACTTAAACTACCTGATATTTGAACACCAGAAACATCCCAAAACACACTATTTTTGTTAATTAGGTGTGCATATTGGCTAAGAATATCAAGCGTGATAATGATGTGCTCGTTATCGGATGCTAAACGAAAATCTGCAACTGTGCCAACAACCAATTTACGGTAATATACAGGTGCGCCGTTAGAGATAACATGGTTTGGCTTACTGACTAAGGTCACCGATTTATTTGTTTTGAAGGCGTTGTCACCCAATTTAGCGAGTGCTAAAGAAGGGTAGAGGCGGTATTGTTGTTTTTTGCGTTTAGTTTTGAACGCAGGGTCGTTAACAAGCTCAATACCACCACTGACTAATGCTGCGATGGGTGAGGATTTAATGTTTACGCCAGATATATTCGCATTCACAGATACACCACTAACATTGATAAAACGTGATGACGGGGTAAGTAAATGCGCATAGTCTTGATAAAGATTAACGTTTAAATCAATTAAGTTAGTTTTAGTATTAAAGTTCACCTGACTAATATGGCCAATAGGGTAATTCTTATAATAAACTTTGTTACCCACGGCTAAGCCGTTAGCATCGTTAGCGGTAATCGATATTTGTTTATGTGGAATAAGATCATCTACGTTTGACACTAAATCAAATGTAGTCCGCAATTCACCTTGCCCCGGTGTAAAGAGAATGTAATTACCAGTGACCAAGTTCACAATGTTTTTACTTTCAGAAAGGGACAGGTTTGCTTTTTCAACCCAAAACTGTGTGCTGTCACGAAACAGGTCTACAACGTCAGGATCTACATCTGCAATTGCGGTGGCAACAGATGGCGAGTTTTGCGTCGTAGGGGTTAATGATTGTGTCATTACTTGTGTTATTTCACCGACTTTTAAGCCGTTGAAGTAAATGTTATTACCTATTTTAATATCATTGCTGTTACTTAATTTTAATTTAATTTGTACAGCCCGCTGTGCATCACTAATACTGTTGTATAGAGGGTATATTTGATTATCATTGGCTGGTTTACCAATGGTCGGTGAATCAAATGCAAGTGCACCACTGATAATGGCGGTTAAACTCTCGGTTTCCACTTTGACGCCATCCAACCCAAACTTAGCGTTAATACCACTTGCATTCCAAAATCGAGATGTGTCTTTAATAAGATAGCTATATTGTTTATCGATTACGGCTTCGACTAGGATCTTATCGGTTTTTTTATCCAGCGTAAAACTATGTACTTGACCGACAGGGATCTTCTTGTAGAAAATCTCTGAACCAGGACGTACAGATGAAAGCTTGTCTGCTGTTAAATGCACAATTAACCCTTCATCATCTGGCGGGTTGTTCGGTGCATTTTGCACCGAGATGAAGTCGATACTGTACTCACCATCCCCTGGTGAGAGGTCAATATAGTTACCTGTGACTAGGGCGTCTAAACCCGAAATACCGGCAATAGAGGCTTTCGGTGCAACAAGCCAAAATTGTGTATTACGACGTAGTACTTGTTCTGCTTTATTATCAATTTCTGCGGTGACGTAAACGCCTTTGAGGTTGTCATCTAGCGCGATTTTTTTTACCTTACCGATTATTAAGCCTTGATATTTAACCAGTGTTTTACCCGCGACAATGCCATTAGCATTCGAGAAATGTACACGGATCTCGATACCAGCTTGGGTAATACTTTGGTACATAAGATAGAGTCCAAGTATGACAGCTACAATGGGTAACAACCATATTGGCGACATCACATTCGGTTTATGTAACACTGCTTTAGGTGCGTCACAGTTATCCGGCATTTGTGGTTCGTTATTTTCTTTCATTTTTATGGTTTAAATCCCAAATTAAACGTGTATCAAAACTTTCTGCGGCAAGTATTGTTAATATAACAACCAAACCAAAGCAAGTTGCTCCGTACCCGGGATCAACTGAGAGTAAATTTCCTCGGTTAATCACCGCGACCATAATCGATATAACAAACAAATCCATGATGGACCATTTTCCGATCCAATGAATTGCATTAAATAATAATAATTTTCGTTTTGGTGTAATAAATATTTTATTTTGAATCGATAATAAAATCAGCATTAAGCCGATTATTTTGAATAAGGGAACTAAAATAGAGGCTATAAATATAATGATCGCAATACCTAAATTGTCACTTTTTGCGAGAGCAATGGTACCAGACATAATGGTGTCTGGCGTCGACTGACCAGTACTTGTTAGTGTACTTATCGGTAAAAAGTTGGCCGGAATCATCATGATTGTAGCGGTGATCAAAAGTGCCCATGTTTTTTGGATACTACGTGGTATACGAAAATGAACACGCGTAAAACAGCGCGGACAACGATGCCGTCTAATATCCTGTTTTACACTAATTAATAAGTTACATTCATGACATTTGGCGATTTGATTATCTTTAGCGTTTTGCATTTTTTTCCATTTTCTGCCAGAAGATTTCTAGATTGAGCCCATACATGATAAGACTAGAAACAAACATAAGTGAAACAAAGCTAAGTAAACCTAGCTGTAATTCGATATCAGCAATGTCAGAAAGTTTAAATACAGCGATCAAAAAACTAACGAGATAAACTTCTAACATGCTCCATTCGGTAAAAAACTTAACGAGTTTAAGTAATAATATGAGCTGTGGTGTATTACGTTTAGTCAGTAGTAATAAACAAGCTTGTGCGAGACAAGATAAAAATAGAAAGGGCGCAATAAAGCTACAAAAAATAACGAGTAAACCGACAAAGTAAAACTTTTTTTGTAATAAGGCCCACGCGCCTTGAATGAGTGTCGCTGATTCTTCAGCCCCTAGCATGGTGATAGTGAACATTGGAAACACATTTGCAATAACAACAAGTATAAGCCCCGTTAATGAAAGAGCTAATACGGAACTAATGGAAAAAGCATTATTTGTATATAATAGCGTGTTACAGCGGGGGCACAGCGCATGCCTATTTTTTGCAATCGGTATATGATCAACAATAAGATCACATTTATTACAGACATTAATATTCGACATTTAAACCCGCCAATAGTTGATTCACTATGCTTTTAAAGTTAGCACGATCATATTGCGTTCATTAATAGCATTATTTTATTGCAAATATCAACAGTACCACAAGTTTATCCGTCATGATGTTGATTATAATATGAATGAATTAGTCTGTCTTAGCTTGAATCAAGCATATTTTATCGGTGGTGACTTGAATTAACAGGAAATACTAAATACACTGTCATAATATACAGTGTATTTAGGGAATTAGTTCATGGCCGTAATAGTAAAGTATGTAGTAGAGCGAAATGGTGTGGAAAAAATGGTATCTACAAGTAAAAAAGAAGCGGATGCATATGACAAGATGTTAGATGTTGCAGATGGTCTTACAGACTTTATCGGCACGTCATCTCTTGGAATTGATGACCGCCTTACAGAAGAGTTAGCATTATACTTAGCACAAAATAGTGCATCGCTACAGGTCATCTTAAAAGGTGGCAAATTAAAAGCGAGTGAAGAGAAAGAAGAAAAGGCTCCAAAAGCTAAAAAATCGTCAAAAAGCACGGTTGGAAAAGAAGCGGCTTAATCTTTCGTACGCTTAATTATTGTTTGTGAAAGCATAAAAAATCACCGGAAGAGTTATTTTTTAACACCTTTTTGGGCTAAGTTAGCGGATTAAAGATAGCATTTAATTGCAATCGCTCTATAATAGCGATAAATTTTATACATGCGATATAGCAAGATTACAATTTTGTTATATCAGAACAATTAGAAGTAATTTAAGGTAATTCATGGAAAACATTGAAAAGCTAAAAAATAGCAAAGAAGTTATCGCTTATTTGGTAGAAATATTCCCAAAATGTTTCACTGCAAAGGGCGAAGCTAAACCGCTAAAAATTGGCATTTTTCAAGATCTAGCTGAACGTCTAAAAGAAGATAGTAAAGTTAGTAAAACATTATTACGTACGGCACTTCGTCAGTATACTGCAAGCTGGCGTTACCTTCACGGCGCTAAAAAAGATGCTGTACGAGTTGACTTAGATGGCAACGACGCAGGTGTTTTAGATGCAGAGCACATAGAGCATGCACAAAAAACACTTGAAGAAAGCAAAACTAAATTTTTCGCTGAACGTAATAAGAAAAATGCAGAACAAAAGGCAAAAGCTGAAAAGCAAAAACCTGCTGTTAAAAGAGCACCTAAAAAAGTAGTTAAAAAATCGGCTCCTAAAGCGGATCAAAAGCCTACAATTAAAGTTGAACGTCCTGTAAATGAGTCGGAACTTAAATCAGGTCAATCTGTCAAAGTTGTAATTGGTAAAGCACCGGTACAAGCAACTATCGTTGAAGTATCTAAAGATGGTGTTCAAGTTGAACTACTATCTGGACTTTCTCTAAAAGTAAAAAAAGAGCACCTTTTTGTATAAAGCAATAAGAGTGTTCTGAATTTTTAATAGTTGAGTGTTAGCTAAATATATGAAATTTGGCTAATACTTGACTATTATGGATTTAGCGTTACTTATTCTCAAAAGGATTTTTAATGAAAAAAGTTTTACAAAGAACTTTTATCAGTGCTTCGGTACTATTGGCCACACATGCTTTCGCATTTGATCCCGCCATTTCTATTCAAGAACTCCCTACATTAAAGCAAGAAGCTCAGCATTCTGAAGCAAGTAAACGTCTTGTTAATCTCTTTACTCGTTCACATTACAAATCTATTGATTTTGACAGTGGCTTTGCTGTTGAAGTTTTTGATCGTTATTTAAAGCAACTTGATGCTTATCGCACCATTTTCTTGCAAAGCGATATCGATAATTTTAATAAATATGCACTTTCATTTAAAAAAGATTTCCGTCAAGGTCGCCTTGCACCCGCTTATGATATTTACACAGTAGGGCTTCAACGTCGTTACGAACGCTTTGCATACGCATTAACGCTACTTGATACTGAAATCAAATTTGATCGTGATGACGCATATTATTTTGACACATCTGAATTAGATTGGGCAAAAACGACTGATGAGTTAAATGAGTTATGGCGCCAAAAAGTAAAATATGAAGCACTCAATTTAAAATTAACGGGTAAAGACTGGCCTGAGATTCAAAAATTACTGCGTAAACGTTACGATACTGCCATTAAGCGTTTGAAACAGACACAAAGTGAAGATGTATTCCAAACATTGATGAATTCGTACGCACGAAGTATTGAACCTCACACGTCTTATTTATCCCCACGTAATGCGGATCGTTTCAAAACTGAAATGAACCTTTCTTTAGAAGGGATCGGTGCAGTATTACAAACCGTTGATGATTACACCGTTATTCGATCTTTAGTTGCTGGTGGCCCTGCAGATGCAACGAAACAACTTAAAGCTGAAGATAAAATCGTGGGTGTTGCACAAGATGATAAAACGATTGTGGATATTGTTGGTTGGCGTCTTGATGATGTCGTAGACAAGATCAAAGGACCGAAAGGCACAAAAGTCCGTCTTGAAATCTTACGCGGTGAAGGCGCGAGTGCCAAACACAAAATCGTAGAAATCATTCGCGATAAAGTACGTTTAGAAGACCGTGCTGCAAAATCGAAAGTTATCGATGTTGAAGGCGAGAAGGTTGGTGTTATCGAAATACCAAGCTTCTATGATGGTTTAACGAAAAATGTTCTGACTGAATTAACAAAGCTTAAAAAAGATAATGTGAGCTCTATTATTGTCGACTTACGTGATAATGGTGGTGGTGCATTAAAAGAAGCAAACTTACTTTCTGGTTTATTCTTTGATTCAGGCCCGACAGTACAGGTTCGTGATGCGAGAGATAAGGTTAATGTACTCGAAGACCGTGATGGGAAAACATACTATGATGGTCCACTCGTTGTATTAGTTAACCGTTACAGTGCATCAGCGTCCGAAATTTTTGCCGCTGCATTACAAGATTATGGCCGTGCACTCATTGTTGGTGAACAAACATTTGGCAAGGGCACTGTACAACAGCACAGAACCTTAGCACGTTTGTATGATCTATATGACAAACCAATTGGTAGTGTGCAATATACCATATCGAAATTTTACCGTATTAACGGTGGAAGCACTCAATTACGTGGTGTACTACCTGACATTACCTTCCCATCGGCAGTGAAACCCGAAGACACTGGTGAGTCAATTGAAGATAATGCGCTGGCTTGGGACCATATCCGTAAAGCAAGCTATCAACAATCGTTAGTATTGCAGTCAAAAGTTAATAAGTTAACTAAAAGTCACAACAAGCGTGTTGCTGTTAATCCTGAGTTTGGTTATATCCAAGAAGATATTGTCAAATATAAACAGGAACTTGATAGTAAAACAATTTCTTTAAAAGAGTCTGTGCGTATTAAAGAACGGGAAGAGAGCGAGTCGATTCGTTTAACTCGTTTGAATGAACGTTTAGCACGAAAGGAATTACCTGCGGTTGAATCATATGATGATAAACCAGAGGACTTCGAGTTTGACGATATATTCTTATTAGAAGCAGCCAACATAGCGATTGATTTAAGTAAATCTAGCTAAACCACCTCTATTTTACTCCAAGTGCAGCGGGATGCTGCACTTTTTTCCTTTATTTTTACGTATCTATCCGTCGATAGATTAGGACTATAAATGACAGTTATGCCTAATGCTAAGCATTTAAAAGACTATACAGAACCCCATTATTTCATAGACAGTATCGATCTTGATTTTAATCTTGATGATAGCAGCACTAAAATTGTTGCAATCAGTAAGGTTCGCCGTAGCGGTAGTCATAATGACCCACTAATACTAGACGGTGTTGACCTCACATTATTATCAGTGTCTATCGATGGCCATCACACTGATAACTACTTAGTCAAAGATAATCAGCTTATCATCTCTGATTTACCCTCTGAATGTGTATTAATCATTGAGACAGAAGTAAATCCACAGGAAAATACCAGTTTAGAAGGGTTATATAAATCCGCTGATGCATTCTGTACGCAATGTGAATCTGAAGGTTTCCGAAAAATCACCTATTATCTTGACCGCCCAGATGTACTGGCTGTTTTTAGTACTAAGATCACGGCTGACAAAGCGGCCTTCCCCTATTTATTGTCTAATGGCAACTGTGTTGATCGTGGAGAATTAGATAATGGTCGTCATTGGGTTCAATGGCGTGACCCTTATCCTAAACCGGCATATTTGTTTGCACTGGTTGCGGGTGATTTTGATGTATTACGTGATAACTACATCACGACATCTGGTCGTGATGTGAAGTTAGAGTTGTTTGTAGATAAGGGTAACTTATCGCGAGGTCATCATGCGATAGAATCTCTAAAAAATTCAATGAAATGGGATGAAGACCGTTTTGGCTTAGAATACGATCTTGATATTTATATGATTGTTGCCGTTGATTTCTTCAACATGGGTGCGATGGAAAATAAAGGGCTTAACGTATTCAATTCTAAATACGTATTAGCTGATGCGGCTAGTGCCACTGACGTTGATTACCTGGGTATCGAAGCTGTTATTGGTCATGAGTATTTTCACAATTGGACTGGTAATCGCATTACTTGTCGAGATTGGTTCCAGTTAAGTTTGAAAGAAGGCCTCACGGTATTCCGTGATCAAGAGTTCAGCTCTGATTTGGGGTCGCGTGCTGTTAACCGTATTCAAAACGTTAAAATTTTACGTTCTGCACAATTCCCTGAAGATGCCGGGCCAATGGCGCATCCAATTCGTCCCGCTTCTGTGATTGAAATGAATAATTTCTACACTGCAACTGTCTATAATAAGGGCGCAGAAGTTATCCGCATGATCCACACGCTTCTTGGTGAACAGAATTTCCGTGCAGGTATGGATCTTTATTTTGAACGTCATGACGGTCAAGCTGTGACATGCGATGACTTTGTTGCGTCTATGCAAGATGCATCTGGTGTAGACCTCACTTTATTTAAAAACTGGTATTCACAATCAGGTACCCCGCAAGTAACGGTGACAGATCATTACGATGCTGAAAACAATATTTATACGTTATCAATGCAGCAACATACGCCAAGCACTGCGGATCAAAAAGTAAAACACGTACTTCATATTCCTGTGGATATTGAACTGCTTGACGAGCAGGGTGGCAAGATTGAATTAATATTTGAGGGTAAGGGTGTTCACCATATTTTAAATCTTACTGAAAAGCAGCAAGATTTTGTGTTTGAAAATGTAATGTCAGCACCGGTACCAAGCCTATTTAGAGAGTTTTCAGCGCCAGTTAAGCTTAACTATGCTTATACCAATGAGCAACTTACAATGTTAATGGTACATGCGAGTAATGATTTTGCACGTTGGGATGCATCACAGTTATTAATTAATAAGCATGTGATTGAAAATGTAACCCGTATTCGTGACAAACAGAATCTGCTACTCCCCACTGTGTTTGGGCAGGCTTTCCGTGATCTAGTGAGTAATGAAGAACTCGATCCAGCCTTAAAAGCTGAGATGTTACAGTTCCCATCGACAAACAGCTTAATGGGCTTATTTGACGAAGTAGATGTCGATGCCTTACTGTCAGTGACTGCTTTTATTAAGTTAGCAATCGCTGAAAATGTTGCAACAACTTGCGCCTCTATTTATGCTGACATGCCTAAACGTGCTTACGAAGTAGATCATGCTCACATTGCTTTGCGCTCATTAAAAAATGTGTGCCTTGAATATATCGCATTAGCGGGTGTTACTCATGTTAATGAATTGGTATTAGCTCAATTTAAACAGTCAGATAATATGACGGATACCATGGGGGCGATAAGTGCTGCAAACAAAGCGCAATTACCTTGTTTTAAAACCATGATGTCTGCATTTGAAACCAACTGGTCTCATGATGGCTTAGTGATGGATAAGTGGTTTTCGCAAATCGGGGCTAGCCCAAGTGAAAATTGTCTCTCTGTCGTTAAAGACACACTGAACCATGTCAGTTTCTCTTTAGCTAATCCAAATCGAACGCGTTCATTAGTGGGTAGCTTTTCTGCACATAACACCAGTGCTTTTCATGCGATTGATGGTAGTGGTTATGTTTTCTTAACGGATATTTTATGTCAGTTAAATAGCAGTAACCCGCAAATCGCATCTCGATTAATTACGCCACTTATTGAATTTAAGAAGTTTGATCAAGCCCGCCAAGCGTTAATGAAAGCGCAACTGATCCGTTTAAGCAAGCTTGATGGTTTAGCTACTGATCTGTTTGAAAAGATAGACCGTGCTCTAGCTTAACCAGACTCTCCAGCAAATATTTAACATTAAGTTAAACGTTTGTTTTATAAAAAGTGGGTATTTTGACCGATTTTGGCGTCATATACCCACCTTGAGTAATTATTCAATGTTTTATTCTTAAAAACCTTCATTTATCTTTCTATCTTGTTGCCTCTGTAGCATTTTTATTACAAATATTAATGTTAGAATGCCCGCTTGAATTACATCATAAGTTACTTTTTTAGCTAGACTTAATAAACCAAGATTTGAAGGATTGCTAGTATGTTGAATAAAACGCCTATTCCCGTGTTACTGGAAAACGTAATCAGCCTTGTAAAGACTAAAGTAGATGCGAAAAGCAATACATTAGTCGAGCAGTTTGTCACTGCATTATATGCTGGAATGAGGCAAGAAGATCTTTCTTCGCGTAGTGATAGCGATCTGTATTGTGCTGCAATTAGTTTGTGGAACAGATTGAACAGCAGTAACAATAGCGGCCCTGATATTTGTGTGTACAACCCAGAGATCAGTCTCAATGGTTGGCAATCAACACACTCGATTGTTGAAATCATTGTCCCTGATTCACCTTTTCTGACCGAATCTGTAATGATGGCGTTATCTCGACTTGGCGTAATTTCACATTTGATGTTACATCAGCCAATTGCTTTGAAACGAGATGATAACGGCCGTGTAAACAAAATTTTAACAAATCCTAAAAATGCAAAAAATTTCACTTCAGAAACAGTATTTTTAATTGAAATTGACCGTCAAACAGAAAGTAAAAAATTAGATGCGATTAGTGCGGAATTAAACTCCGTATTAAATGAGGTTGCGTTAGCTGTTGGTGATTGGTCACCAATGCAAGATAAATTAATTTCTGTTATTGAGATGTTATCTTCACGACCTAAGCAAAAAGGTATTGATTATTCAGATACACTTAAATTTTTAAAGTGGTTATGTGATCATAACTTCACTTTACTGGGTTACCGCCACTATGGCATTGAACCAGTGAAAGGTGATTATGTTATTACACCTGATTGTGATTCAAGCTTGGGCATCATGAAAAATTCGGTGAATAATAAAGGTTATTGTTTAGGTAATTTATCGAGAGATGCACGACGTGAAGTATTGTCGAAGAACACACTTATTTTAACAAAGAGTGATGCTAAATCACGTGTACACAGACCTGCTAACATCGATTATATTGGCATAAAATTATTTGACGAAGACAACAACGTCATTGGTGAAGAACGCTTTATTGGTTTATATGCTTCATCTATTTATAACAGCAGTGCAATTGATATCCCGCTTATTAGCGATAAAATTAAACGTGTACTTATTGCGTCTGGTTATAATCCAGCAAATCACTCGTACAAAGCGTTATTGAACATTTTAGAAACGTACCCACGAGATGAAATTATTCAATCTAGTGAAGAAGATATCTTACATTGTGCGCTCGGTGTTTTACACATGCAAGATCGCGATCAAGTTAAGTTATTTGTACGTAAAGACTTATTCGGTCGTTATTATTCTTGCATGGTGTATGTAACAAAGGAACGCTACAACACGTTATTACGTGAAAAAACGCAGCAAGTATTGGCTGACTACTTAGGTAGTGATAAAGAAGTTGAATTCAATACTTATTTCTCTGAAGGTAATATGGCTAGAACACATTATCTTGTCCATGTAGATCAGAATGATAAAGAAGTAAAAGTGAATATTTCCGATATTGAACAAAATATAACTGAAGCCGCCAAGTCTTGGGATGATAAATTTAAAACTGCGATTGTAAGCCACTATGGTGAAGAAAAAGGCCGCTATTTATCTGAGCAATATGGTCATGCTTTCCCACAGTCATACAAAGAATATGTATTACCAAACTCAGCTGTCGCGGATATTATTAAATTAGAAACATTGTCGGCAGAGCATAAGCTCGAGATGATTTTCTACCGTGCGCAAGAGGAAGAACATGACTCTAATCATGTACGTCTAAAATTATTCCATAAAGATCAACCAATTCATTTATCCGATGTATTGCCTATGTTAGAAAATATGGGATTAAAAGTACTTGGCGAAACCCCGTTTAAAGTAAAAACAGCAGACGGCACAGTGTACTGGGTGCTCGATTTCACCATGCTTTACACGGGTGATAACGTACTTGATACGACCAAACGTAGTGCTGACTTTATGTCGACGTTCCATCAAGTATGGGAAAAACGTTTAGAAAATGATGGTTTTAATAAATTAGTACTAAAAACAAATCTTGCTGGCCGCCAAATTTCAGTGTTACGTGCTTACGCAAAATACATGCGCCAAATTGGTAACAACTTTAGCCAAGCATATATTGAGAACACATTAACGTCATTACCTGAATTAGCGAATAGCTTGTATTGCTATTTTCATCAAAAATTTGCAATGGATCAAAGTGAGATTGATAGCCTAGATATCATTGCTAATTTTGAAAGCAAGCTTGAACAAGTTAATAACTTGGATGATGATCGTATTATTCGTCGTTTTATTGATTTAATTACAGCGACGTCACGTACGAACTTTTATCAAATCGATCAAAAGTCAAAAGCGACTGATCAAAGTAAAGCCTATATTTCGTTTAAATTTGAATCGTCATTAATTCCGGATATGCCGTTACCTTTACCTAAATTTGAGGTGTTTGTTTATTCTCCACAAGTCGAAGGTGTTCATTTACGAGGTGGTAAAGTTGCGCGTGGCGGTCTACGTTGGTCTGATCGTCGTGAAGATTTCAGAACTGAAGTACTGGGTCTTGTAAAAGCACAGCAAGTTAAAAACACGGTAATTGTACCTGTGGGCGCAAAAGGTGGTTTTGTTTGTAAAGAAATCCAGCCAAGTCACAGCCGTGATGAAGTCTTTAATATTGGTAAGCAATGTTACCGTACATTTATTCGTGGTTTACTTGATATTACCGATAACATCATTGAAGGGGAACTTGTACATCCACAAAATGTGCGTTTTTATGATGAAGATGATTCATACTTGGTTGTTGCCGCAGATAAAGGTACAGCTACTTTCTCTGATATCGCCAATGAGATCAGCGATGAGTATAACTTCTGGCTAGGTGATGCTTTTGCATCGGGCGGTTCAGTGGGTTATGACCATAAGAAAATGGGTATTACAGCGAAGGGTGCTTGGGAATCCGTTAAGCGTCATTTCCGTGAAATGGGCCTTAACTGCCAGGAAGAAGAGTTCACTTGTATTGCTGTCGGTGACATGGCGGGTGATGTATTTGGTAATGGTATGCTGTTATCTAAAAGCACCAAGTTAATCGCTGCATTTAACCACATGCATATCTTTATCGATCCAAATCCAGATTGTGCAACAAGTTATGCTGAACGTGACCGTTTATTTAATCTACCTCGTTCTAGCTGGAGTGATTATGATCGTTCTATCATGTCTAAAGGCAGTGGTATCTTCTTACGTTCAGCTAAAGCTATCACGCTAACACCTGAAATCAAAAAGATGCTTGGTACAAAGGTGTCACTAATGACACCAACCGATTTGATTAAAGCGATCCTAACATCACAAGCTGATTTGTTGTGGAATGGTGGTATCGGTACTTACGTTAAAGCAACATCAGAAACGAATAATGATGTTGGTGATCGAGCTAATGACCACGTACGTATTAACGGTAATGAACTTAACGTTAAGATTGTTGGCGAGGGTGGTAACTTAGGTTGTACTCAGCTAGGTCGTATTGAATATGCGAAAAATGGCGGTCGTATTAACAGTGACTTCATCGATAATGTGGGCGGTGTAGATTGCTCAGATAATGAAGTAAACATTAAGATCTTACTTAATAGTATTGTGAGTAATGGTGATTTAACACGTAAACAGCGTAATGAATTATTGTATTCAATGACAGACGAAGTATCTGAAATTGTATTGAATAATGCTTACAAGCAAACGTTGTCAGTATCTGTTACTCAAACCCGAGCTCCTGAACAGCTGAAAGAACAAATTCGTTTTATGCAAATGCTTGAGCGTACAGGTAAACTAAACCGTCAACTTGAATTTTTACCAAGTGAAGAAGAACTCGCGGAACGTTTAGCTAAAAATGAAGGCTTAACACGTCCCGAGCTTTCGGTATTACTTGCTTACGCTAAAATGCAATTGAAAGAACAATTAAATTGTCCTGAAGTGTGTGAAGATGAATTATTATCTAAATTGCTGATTACGGCATTTCCTAAGTTGTTGCAAGACAAATACAAAGGTCAAATGCAACACCATCCACTTAAAAATGAAATTATCGCGACACAGCTTGCGAATGAAATCATTAATGACATGGGGCTGAATTTTGTTGGTCGTATGCAAGATGAGACGGGTGCTACTGTTGTTGAAATAGCGAAATGTTTTGTAATCAGTAAACACGTTATTGGCATGGAACACATGTGGGATAACGTGACAGGATTAGACAATGAGCTAGATTCTGAAACACAATTAGACATGTTATTTGAAAGTCGTCGTTATATTCGTCGTGCGACATGTTGGTTAGTGCGTTACCGTGACCGCAACATGAGTATCGCGGATACAATCGCGTTCTATAAACCTATCTACGATGGTATGAAAGAAAATACTGCTGACGTGTTGGTTGATGCTGACAAAGAAAAACAAAATATACGCATCGAAGGTTTGGTTGAAAAATCTGTGCCGAGTGAAATTGCAAACGAAATAGTACATCAGAACACGTTATTCTCGGCGTTTGATATTGCTGATGTTTGTAAACAACACCAAGTACCTATGTCATTAGTGCAGCATATTTTCTTCTCGTTAGGTAACAAACTACAGTTACATGACTTTATGCATCAAATTAACTTGCAACCAGTTGCCAACCATTGGCAAGCGCTTGCAAGAGCTGCATTCCGCGAAGAGCTTGCGCTACAACAACGTAGCTTAACATCTGTAGTGTTATCTACTTGTTCATCAACAGGTAAATGCGATATAATCATGGGCCAATGGTTATCTGAACATGATGTACTTGTTGTTCGTTGGTTGCAAATGTTGGCTGATTTTAATATGAGTTCTTCGCATGAGTTTGCTAAATTCTCAGTTGCGTTACGTGAATTGAATTTACTTCACTTAAGCTGCCGTAATGCGAGCTAATGGATAAATTAGTGTTTACGTATACACTCAATTAAAATGATTTAATTATGAAGCACTGTTGATACAGTGCTTTTTTATGAGGAATAGAAAATGTTATATCGTATTGCACGTGAATTTTTGTTTATGCAAGACCCAGAAGTAGTGCATGAAATGACAATTAAAGGGCTAAAATTAACCGGCTCTACTCCTTTAAGTTGCTTATATTCGCAGAAATTACCGAGCAAGCCTGTGACTGTGATGGGACTGAAGTTTGATAACCCTGTTGGTTTAGCGGCTGGTCTAGATAAAAATGGTGAGAGTATCGATGCTTTTGCCGCGATGGGTTTTGGTTTCATCGAAGTTGGTACCGTGACACCACGTCCACAAGCAGGTAATGATAAACCGCGTATATTTCGAATTGTAGAATCTGAAGCGATCATTAACCGCATGGGCTTTAACAATGAAGGTGTTGACGCACTGGTTGAAAATGTAAAAAAAGCCAACTATAAAGGTATCTTAGGTATTAACATTGGTAAAAACAAAGATACGCCAATCGAAAAGGGGAATGAAGATTACCTGATTTGTATGGATAAAGTTTACCAATATGCGTCTTATATCACTATTAATATCTCATCACCAAATACCCCAGGATTACGTACACTTCAGTATGGTGAAGCGCTTGATGGTTTATTAAGCTGTCTTAAAGAGCGTCAGGCCGAATTAACCAAAACGCACGAGAAATATGTACCATTAGCGGTTAAAATTGCACCAGATTTAACTGATGAAGAGTTAGTGCAAGTTGCTGAGTCATTAGTTAAATATAAAATGGACGGTGTAATTGCGACGAATACAACGTTAGACAGAACATTAGTGCATGATATGCCACATGCTTGTGAAGCGGGTGGTTTAAGTGGTCGTCCTGTTCAGCACGCGAGTACTGAAATCGTACGTAAACTAGCAGTATTGCTTGATGGTCAACTACCTATCATAGGTGTAGGCGGTATTGATTCTGTTGTAGCGGCAAAAGAAAAATTTATTGCAGGTGCAGAATTAGTCCAAGTATATAGCGGATTTATCTATAAAGGTCCTAAATTAGTTAAAAACATTGTAAGAAGTTTGTAACTTTTAGCTTGGTTTTAGTCTATATTTCTGATAAGGGTATTTACATATGGATAGGGTGTAGTTAAACTACCCAGATAGTTAATTACATTACTGGTATCAGGATGTTACTAGAACCAAGCAACAAGTGGTATTGGCAATACGACTGCGCAAGTCAATTCATCGTCATTCAATTATCCGATGGGCTTGCTATGTCTTGCCATTTAGATAAACGAAACATGAATAATTTGTGTAAAGGCCGAGTCAATTTTTGCGCAGAGGATTCAAGCTATTATTACTATTTCTTAGAAGCACTCAAAGATTTAGTATTAAGTGTGCCTGAAAAAGTACAAATTGCATTGAACGCGGTGACGAATTTACGTTTTCATAAAGTACGAATGCCGCAAAGCTGGTACTTTGAATATAATTATTCTGATGACAAGTTTAGTACGGGTGACGTTATTACTTTATCGTTAAGCGGTGATAATGTTCAGTTTGTTATTTTAGAAGCAGATGATCGCGTTTCAACGTGTATGCTATTAGCAAGTAGTGTGCAACTTTCAGATTCCAAAACATTAAATCAGTTTGATGTTATCCGAGTAATGAATGATCGTGTTAAATTACAGAATGCAGTAGCAAAAGCACTGACAGATGATTCTTTTTCCTACGTTCAGATCATGGCGTAGCATAATCCATCAATAATCCTCCGTTTATCTAATAATTTCCCCAACATTACTATGCGACAATAATACCGCGTGGTATAGTTCGCACCCATTAATAATCACATTCCTTACTTTCTTTTTACAAGAAAGTATCTCGAAATAATATAGGCTTTCAAATTGACTACAATCAACACTTATTTTGCTTCTTCTCCGAAGGGATTGGAACTTCTACTTAAAGAAGAGCTAATTGAACTTGGCGCACAGGATTGCCGTGAAACCATGGCTGGTGTTTCATTTAAATCTACTCAATTAACAGCGTATAAAATTTGTTTGTGGAGCCGCTTAGCATCTCGAGTGACCTTGCAATTAAAAACATTCAAAATCTTCGATGTATTAGATCTATATCTTGCAGTAACAGGCATGCATTGGGAAAAAATATTCGATCTTGATAAAACCTTTGCAGTTTCTTGTTCTGGTACGAATGACAGTATTCGTGATACGCAGTTTGGTGCGTTGAAAGTTAAAGATGGTATTGTTGACCGCTTCACTAAAAGCATGAGCGATCGTCCAAACGTCGCTAAAAATGATCCTGATGTACGTATTCACCTGCATATTCGTCGTGAAGAAGCGACGCTTTCTCTTGATCTATGTGGTAATGGCTTACATCAACGTGGTTACCGTCAAGGTACAGGTGCTGCACCACTTAAAGAAAACCTGGCTGCCGCTATCATTAAACGTAGTGGCTATACTGACGGTTTACTTGTTGACCCTATGTGTGGTTCAGCGACTTTACTTATTGAAGCTGCATTAATGGCTTTAAAAGTGCCGGCTGGTATTTTACGTACACGTTACTGTTTCCAACAACTGAATGATTACGATCAATCAGGTTGGGAAGAACTAGTTGCACAAGCTAAATACCAAGCGCGCAAAAATATTGCGAACAGCGATCTTAAAGTATACGGTTTTGATAAGAGCTGGCGTGTACTTGACCAAGCAAAAGCTAACGTACGTGCGGCAGGTCTTGAACACATCATCGAATTAGAAACGGGTGATGCCAAAAACCTCGTTAACGATTTCACCAGTGAAGGTACACTAATTTGTAATCCTCCATATGGTGAACGTATGGGTGAGCAACCTGAACTTATCGTGTTACACCAAGTATTAGGTGAACGTCTGAAGAGTGAATTTTCGGGCTGGAATGTCGCATTCTTTTCATCAAATCCAGATTTGCTCTCTCGTTTAGGCATGCGTGCAAATAAGCAATACAAATTGTTTAACGGTTCATTAGAGTGTTTCCTTAAGCTTTATCAAATTTCATCGATTGCACGTCAAGCTAAAGCGCACGTTGAAACACAAATGACCCCAGGTTTTGCTGAAGACTTCCGTAATCGCTTAAAGAAAAACATCAAACAGTTAACGAAGTGGGCGAAAAAAGAACAAGTTAACTGCTACCGTCTCTATGATGCGGATTTACCTGAATACAATGCTGCTATTGATTTATACGGTGATTGGATTGTTGTACAAGAATATAAAGCACCGAAAGACGTGCCAGAGCAAAAAGCGAAACAACGCATCATGGATATTGTTGCTGTTACGCTTGATGTGACTCAAATTGATCCGAATAAGCTTGTATTGAAAGTACGCCAAAAACAAAAAGGCAGTAACCAATACGAGAAAATACAACAGGTTAAGTCGGTGTTCACGGTAAGTGAATATGGTGCTCAATTTGAAGTGAACATGAAAGATTACTTAGATACAGGTCTGTTTATCGATCACCGCCTAACACGTCGTATGATTGGCAAAATGAGTGCGGGTAAACGTTTCTTAAACCTTTTCTCATATACAGGTAGTGCGAGTGTTCACGCTATTTTAGGTGGTGCTGAATCATCAGTTACTGTTGATATGTCTAATACTTACCTTGATTGGGCTAAACGTAACTTTGAGTTGAATAACATCAGCATGCGTAAGCACGAAGTTGTACAAGCAGATTGTCTTTTTTGGTTAGCGCGTTGTGAAGATAAATTTGACCTTATCTTTATTGACCCGCCAACATTCTCAAATTCAAAGCGCATGGAAGATAGCTTCGATGTAGAGCGTGATCATATACAACTGTTTACTTGGTTAGAAAATATTCTATCTGCACGCGGTGAAATTGTTTTCTCTAATAATAAGCGTAACTTTAAGCTCGATTTTGAAGGACTTGAAAAACTAGGTCTTAAGGCAACCAATATTACTGAAAAGAATCGCTCTAAAGATTTCGCGCGTAACAAAAACATCAGTAACTGTTGGCTTGTTGAACGAGTAGCATAATGACTAAATACGTATTCTATACTACAGAAGGTTGTCACTTATGTGAACAAGCTTGGGAACTGGTGACCGCTCAACACTTGGCCGGTGAAATGATGCAAGTAGAGATCATCCATGATGAAGATGACATCGCCCGTTATGGTATTCGTATTCCCGTTATTAAGAACAAGGTGACAGATAAAGAAATTGGTTGGCCATTTGATACTGAAGAATTGGCTGATTTTATCGCACAAGACTGATTTACGTGACTCTATCCGAGTGGATTCTCAATTAAAGGTAATTGTTAACGCTCGGATTTTTTCTATTTTACAACTTTATGTTAGAATCTATCTAACTGCTTGTTTCAACATTATCCATAATGGTTTTATTTTTGAAACAATTGAATTTTATATTGAGGAATTATCGTGGCTGTTATCACGTTACAAAATGCATGTTTAGCCTTTGGCGACTTACCATTATTAAACCATGCCGATGCTGTATTTGAACGAAAAGAACGTGTTTGTCTTGTAGGCCGTAATGGTGCAGGTAAATCGACAATGATGAAAGTTATTGGCGGCGAAATTCAACTTGACGATGGTGTCCTTAGAATTGAACAAGATGCAGTTGTTTCTCGTTTAGAGCAAGATCCACCAAAAGTAAGCGGCGTGACAATCTTTGATTTTGTTGCGGGTGGTCTAGCGGACATCGGTCAAGTACTAAAAGATTACCATCACCAAGCGATCCTTGTTGGTGAAGATTACAGTGAAAAAGCATTAAACAAATTGATGCGTCTACAAGAAGAACTTGATAACCGTAATGGTTGGGAGTTTGAACAAAACATTGAACAAGTACTTACGCGTTTAGATTTAGACGCTGACATGTTACTTGATGATTTATCAGGTGGTTGGCTACGTCGCGCTGCATTAGCGCGTGCATTAGCAAGCAAACCAGATATCCTATTACTTGATGAACCAACGAACCACTTGGATATTGAATCTATTCTTTGGTTAGAAGAGTTCTTAAAAGATTTTGCCGGTACTATTATCTTCGTAAGTCATGATAGAAGTTTTATCCGCTCTATGGCTACACGTATTATTGATATTGACCGCGGTAACTTAATGTCTTTCCCTGGTAACTATGATGAATACCTCGTAGGTAAAGAAGAAGCATTACGTGTAGAAGACGAACAAAATGCATTATTCGATAAGCGTCTAGCTCAAGAAGAAGTATGGATCCGTCAAGGTGTTAAAGCACGTCGAACGCGTAATGAAGGTCGTGTAAAAGCACTTAAAGAAATGCGTAACGAACGTAGCGAACGTCTTTCAGTACAGGGCAAAGCTAAGATCTCTGTTGATGAGACTTCACGTTCAGGTAAACGAATCTTTGAAGGCGAAGACGTATTCTACGCTTACGAAAATAAGAAAATCGTTAGCGACTTTACTTTTAATATTATGCGTGGCGATAAAATTGCATTCGTTGGTCCAAACGGTTGTGGTAAGAGTACATTAATCAAGTTATTGCTTGAAGAATTACAACCACAAGCTGGTATCATCAAATGTGGTACGAAGTTAGAAGTGTCTTACTTCGATCAACATAGAACAGAACTCGATCTTGAAAAAACAGTAATAGACAATTTAGCTGACGGTAAACAAGAAGTCGTGGTTAATGGTAAACCTCGTCATGCACTCGGTTATTTACAAGACTTCTTATTCCACCCACAGCGTGCTCGTACACCAGTTAAAGTATTGTCTGGTGGCGAACGTAACCGTCTATTATTGGCTAAATTATTCCTAAAACCATCTAATCTTTTGATTATGGATGAACCAACCAATGATTTAGATATCGAAACATTGGAACTTTTAGAAGAATTACTTGCCAATTATCAGGGTACATTATTATTAGTAAGCCATGACCGTAACTTTATCGATAACACAGTAACAAGTTGCTGGATGTTTGATGGTGAAGGTAACATCACTAACTTTGTTGGTGGTTACCATGATGCTAAGAACCAACAAGCCAATACTCAATCTATTTCAGCAAAGCCAAAGGCAAAAGCTGCTGTAGTTGAAAAGCCAGTAAAACAAGAAAAACCAGTTAAGGCTGTTAAAACAAAGAAACTGCCTTATAACATTCAAGTTGAACTTGATAAATTGCCTGCAAAAATGGAACAACTTGAAGAACTTGTTGAAACTTTGCAAACTGAAATTAATCAACCTGATTTCTTTAATAAGCCAGCTGACGAAACAAAAGCAATGCTTGAAAATCTTGCGAGTAAAGAGCAAGAACTAGAGATTGCATTTGCACGTTGGGAAGAGCTTGAAGAAATGAAAGGCTAAGGAAATCTAAACATAATGCTTTTAAAAAAGACTAAGTTAGCAGGGATTATTAGTCTCGTATTGTGTACAACTGCGGTGGCTTCAACCACCGCTATTGTTGTAGACAGCAGTGGTGCTCACGACTTTGGTCCATATGTGTCAGCGATGAACACATCAAGTGCTGCGAATGGTACTCTAACCAGCGCAACGTACAGTCAGAAATATGCACAACAATTTTCATACGATATTGGTGCGCCTTGGACATATAACGAATATTGCCTTTATGATTCAGATGTATGTCAAATGTTCTGGGATGGTTCAAAGAAAGATAAAAGTGATGGCCTATACGTTTGGCGCCGAAATATTTTAAATACCTATAACAGCAATGGCGGTACTTATGAATCAGAAACGGAAACATCAGTAAACGGTACTGTTATTTCGCTCCCTAGCGACTTAAGTGAATCTCGCAAGATTACTGCAATAACATCTACGGATCAGGCGGGTTATGCCACTGATTCAGGGCGTAAGATTGTTAGACGTGGTTTTTATAATGATAGTACACTTGCACCTTTAGATTTTGATAGTAATGGTGGTTTTAGTGCTGCGCATGATTTTTCTGACGTAACTGTCCGTAATTCTGACAAAACGATTACTTATTCAAAAAGGTTAATTGTAGGTCAAGCGAGTGTACGGTGGTCGGGCAATAAGCGCACAGATGAACGTTTTAAATATTGCTTTAATTACCCAATCGACAATGATCGTTATGATTATGATGATCTCTACAATTGTCCTGGTTTTGATCTTCAAGCAAGTTATTGGAATGAAGATGGTAGTGCTATCGCATACCTATCTGATAATTCAGGAACTAAATGGTTAAGTACGGGTAATTATGCAACTTTTATTGCTAATGCTTATGCGATTAACACATCTGGTTTCGCTGTTGGTTTTTCTACGCAAGAGATTAATTCATCGACAAGAGATGGTCGTGCTCGTGCAACCATATTTAAGCCAACTGTTAAATCAGAAGATGTGCTTTCTTATAAGATGTCTGAAATCACAAAGCCTAATACGGATGCGGGTGGTGATGATGTAATTCGCGATACAGTTGCGATTGATATTACAGATACTGTTTATGTTTCAGCTAGTTCACCGTTTGCAACTGCAGATGGTATAGATACTGACACTCAAGCATTCATTGTTGTTGGCAACCGTACATATAAGCAGCCTCAAAACAGAAGTTATGCAACTGAGTTTTATACGTATAATGTAAAAACACAAGAAATACGTTACCCATTCATGGCCAATCCTATTAAAGGTGCGAATTCACAGGTCAGTAAAATCAATAATGACGGTATCGTTGTTGGTTGGCGTGATGCCCGAGGTGAAACGACACCGACTGCAGGTGGTTCTCCACGTTTACAAAGTGCTTTTATTTATGATTACAAAACTAAAAAATCAGCTTATCTAAATGACTTATATTGTCAGGAACAAATTGAAGCCGGTAATGAAGTTACTTATAGATTAAGTCATGCAATTAGTATCAGCGATCCTGATGCGAACGGTAACGTTGTGGTTGTATCGAATGGTGATGATTATAAAACCGAAGCAAACTATAAGAATAGAACGGGTTCTACTCGGGCTGTTTTTTCAATGACGATTAGTGCCAATGACTTAGATAATTTGCCTACGACATCACAGTGCCCTATCAAAGCGGAAGAAAAATATTCACGCAGTGGCGGTAGTATGAATTGGTTCATATTATTACCTACTATGTTGCTTTTATTCCGTCGTTTTAAACGTTAAACGCTAAATATTACGCTTTGTTTCATAAAGCCGCAGTAATTTCATTACTGCGGCTTTTTTTATTTGATTTGTCGAATATCTTAACCTATTACTTAATAGAGGCTTGGAAAGTCTCAAGTTTAAGTTAAACATTTTTTGAGGAATCTAGAATGAAGAGACAGAAACGAGATCGTTTGGAAAGAGCATATTCGAAAGGTTATCAAGCAGGAGCTGCGGGTAGGTCGAATGAAGTTTGTCCATTTCAAAGCGCAGATTCGCGAGGTCAGTGGTTAGGTGGTTGGCGTGAAGCACAAGAGATCCGAAGTACAGGGCTCTTCATGAAATAATAAGATCATAGTAAATACAAAGAAACCCCGTTAGCTTTTGCCAGCGGGGTTTTTCTGTTTAATCAGTCTGCTCTATTTTTAAATCACCAATTGAATTTTCTATCCAGTTCCATTAAAGGAGCTGTAATCTTGCGTATTTGAAAGACACATCATTATGCAACAGCACAAGATACAGTCGAAAAAAGCAGTGGTGTTAGGCTAAATTCACTCTGGAAATAACAATTAAATATTGAAACATAATCGTCGATAAAATTTACAATTTATAAATTTTTAGTTAGGAAAAAACATATAGTAGATCTAATCCATTGTTTAACTTAACAAAAAAAAGTAGGCACACGACTTGCTTTATGGTAATGGTCAACCGCAATTATACCCATAACCTTTACGTAGAGTGGATATAGAAAGCGGAATTTACCTAGGAGCGTGAAATGAAAAATATACTCTGTAAATCATTACTAGCGAGTACTATGCTTGTAACCACATCTGCCTATGCAGTGCCTATTGATCTTGATTTTTCAAACCCATATAACGTAACGTTTGATACGAATATCTATTGGGATACTTCTCATGCGGCAACCACAGACGCGGTTGTTCACTACACAAATGTTGGTATGAGTGGTGGTAACACTATTGATGCTAGGGTTACAGCTACCGTGTTTGGTGATTATGTGTCTGATTGGCAGGCACCAAATTATTCGAATACAAGTGCTTCCGAACCTAATGGTGATCATGGTTTTCTTTATCGTAGGGATAGCTCATTACCGGGAAATCAAGAAGCAAATGGTGGACTAATTTTCCTTTTTGAATTATTTGATGGTACGGGTGCTCTATCTAATACTTTTACAAATTCAATAACAGCCGATAAATTAAGTATTATTGCCTATGATGTTGATGGTGAGTTAGACAATATCGGTAACCAACAAAGTGAAGACTTACGAGTATTTAAAAGTGATGGCCTGATGTCCTATATCACGGGTACTAGTGCAGCAAGTTTAACCGCTACTGATATGGGGACTAGTATTTTGTTTAATGGCCCAGGTACTAACTTTTCTGAAACGGATACGTCAGGGGCTGTGTTATTAAACTATGCTAATACAGACAGCTTTACGTTACAGTTCGAATCTACCACATATGCGAATATTTCATCTTTAGATAACCCTGTTTTCAGTGCTATTGATGGGGATTTATTTATCCAATTTACAGGTCCTCCAGTAACAGTTCCTGCACCTATTTCAGCTACATTATTGGGTCTTGGTTTAGTGGGTCTTGGTTTATCAAGAAAAAGAAAAATAGCTTAATGTTATATTTTCAAAATCCCCTGTATCAAGAGGAAGTTATTTTATCTTACGAGAAACATAGCGTTCCAATATCTACAGTACTTCAAAGGAATATTTGTCATATATGATTATGTGTAGAGTCAAAGCTATGATTAATAAAGTAATGGGAGGGTTAGCCTCTCATTACTCCCTCCTAAAATATAATCGTTAACCTTATCAAGTCGTATAATCATGCTAACAAGGATATTATTCTCATCCATGTAAAGTGTCTAGATAATCGACATCAAAATTAGGTCGATACGACGAACCAAAGGAACTACAACCGTCAAGAATACCCTATGAGTATTGAGCTAGTGACTGATAATCTGATCTTGACTTAGCGATGTTCTAATACTTGAACTCTGTTTTAAATGTATCATTATTCCCCCTGCAATCAACAATACGATCCCGATAATAATAAAACCCAAGGCTGTGAGTTGTAAGTAACTTAACAGCGCAATAACGACGTAACTCAAACTTTGTGCTAATGTAGAAAACAGTTTTAATCCACCTTCAACTCGTCCTCTTTCTTCCATCGCAATGACATGATGCATCTTATTGGTTCTCGCAATACGATTATATGAATTGAAAAAACCAAGGACAATCGTAAGTAATATAATCAAAGTAGGGGAAAGGTAAGATCCCATCAAAAGAAGTAAGATCGCCATAACTAAAATTGAAACTATCATTGAATTTTCGTGATCATAACGTGCTAAAAGGCGAGCAATCAACAACCCACTAAGTAACGCACCTAGGCCATAACTCATTTTCCATGTCGCAAACCAACTACCACTAATCCCTTGTTCAGCGAAATAGATAGGGACAAGTTTTACCAGAAAGGTCAATACTGGATAAGACAAGCAAGATAATGCCAAAAATGTATAGAAGTGTTTTTGTTTAGAAAATATGCTTTTGCTTGCTATAAGCTGTTTAAAGAACGCCTCTTTTAAGGCTGGATGAAATTGGCGCTTGTAAGGGGTCGCGATATAACATAAGCCAGACAGGAGTGAAGCAAATGTGGCCAAAAATGAAAACTCAAGCATTGACCAGTATTCAAGTAAAATAATTCCTAAGGCGCCTGCACCAAGTGTTGTGACTTGCATAACGACTTCTTGATAACTGGATATTTTCGCGTATTCATTCTGGCGATAGTTTTCTTGTGTGAAAGCATTATTACAACTCCAAGCTAAATCATTACTTAACCAAAAAATAAACTGAGAAAAGGCCAAAATCCAGTGAGACTGAATACCGTTGTAATAAGTAATGAAGACTATCAATGCAGTAGTAGATTGTATTAACTGCATGAAGATCAAAACTTTCTTTCTAGAATGGCGATCTATTAAAGTGGCAAAAAATGGTGTAAACACAAATGATAAAGAGGTACAAACTAATGCCGCAATAGCCACAAAAATACCCATACCTTCTTCCGAAAGCATGATCCATGGCAACGCCATCATAAACATTCCAGATGAAATACCATCAAAAAATCGCGCAAATAGATAGGGAATAGTTCTATTTTTCATTTTATGCTCCATGCTTTTTATTTATATTGGTGCTAGTCTAATACCTCAACCTATGTTGAGGTAAAGTTATATTTTCATAAACTTAAATATAAAATTAGATAGGGAAATCAGATGGAAATGAGTGTTGGACAAGTCGCCACAAGGGCTGGAGTTAAGGTATCAACCTTACATTTTTATGAGACGAAAGGACTTATTCAAAGTCGGCGTAATGCAGGAAATCAGCGTTGCTATGACCGCAGTGTGTTAAGGCGAATCTCTGTGATTAAAATGGCTCAAAAGTTGGGGGTGTCTTTACAAGAAGTGATACTAATGCTTTCTCATTTATCCAAAGAAAATGCCCCCACAGAAGAAGAGTGGAGAGCTATGGCAAATGTATGGAAGTTACAGTTGGACGAACGTATTAATCGTTTGCAAGCTTTGAGGGATGACCTTGATGAATGCATTGGTTGTGGATGCCTATCTATCAATAAGTGTAAATTAAGAAACCCGCAAGACATATTGGCTCAAACAGGTAAAGGCGCAGTATTATGGGAAAGTAGCAATTAAACCCAATGCAATAAGCTCTCTTAAACTTGGCTATAGATAGCAAACTGCGTTCATGTGACTCACTTAGAATGAAAGTTGGATATGTTTATTAAAGTATCGTTCACCCACGAATACAACTTAATCAAAGTAAAACAGGTAATGACGTTCAATTTGAAATAACACCTAGAAGTCAACAAAGCATCAGTAGGTGGATATTTCAGCAAGACTGGGAACTGAGAGCTACCTATTCCCGAGTCTTCGCTGAATAGGTAAACCGATTAGTTATTCTACTACTCAAAAATTATCAAGCCGTGGGGCTAAGCTTAGAGATGGATGATAACTTATATGGTACGTATTCGATGAGACGAACTAAAGCTACGTTGATATATGTCCGCACTAAAAATATACGTGCAGTGTAACTGCCTTTAGGCCTTTACCGCTCAGGCTTATGCTGAAACTAATAACAACTTAGTCATACTTCTTGACCGATGCTTGGAAATGTTAGAAAGAGAAAAGCAAAGACTTACGGAGATATGTGGCTCCGTTCCCAGCCATATTAAATTCGTTCAAGATGACTATTTCGGCTGTTGTTTCATAGTGCTTCATTCGATTCAATTATCTCGAATGGCTAATACATGTGTTTGATGAGAAAGAACAAATCATAATGGAAATGGAAGGTGTAAAGTACCCGCAGGGGGGATTTCTAGCAGTTTAGTGGCTAATAACCGAATAGGAAAAGCTTATCTTACGGTTTTAAAAAAGTCAGGAGAGGTCGCGACTGTCCATTCAAACGAGTCCCTGATAAATAGACTTCAGAATATGCCCTACCAATATGATTTAGCAAGTATAGGAAATATGGCATACATCCAAAGCGTTGGTATCTCAAGGTGTTGTGATCACCAAGCGACTTTGTCGTTAGCTATATTTGGATAACTGGTTTTTACGTAATAAACCTTATTCCTATTGTAAGCGAATAGCCTAACTTCTTTCTCGTATGCCCAATCTTCGTTTTAGTCAGCATATACTGATTGAATAAATAGTGCTCTTTTTCTTTGTTTTTTTCGTAGTGTGAGAGTAGCTTACTGTTTCAATACCAACGGCCTTAGGTCGTTCACCTTCTACGCATTTAATATTACCTGCCTAATTTTTCTAAACTCCTAGATTCAGTTTATGTTCCTTCAATATATTGGATTTTCTAGAACGATTTTTACCAGCAATATGGAGTAGATGCAGAAATTTTGGACAATCTAATTGGTTTGGCACTTTGCAAGCTGCTGCGTGCCGGAGCCCATTACGCATTTCGGTCAGTTCTCTAATTTTTTTGTCCAACTCATCAGCCTTTGCTGAGAGAAGGGTTCTATTTATCTCAGGGCCTTCAGGAGTAAACATTTTACCAATCTCATCAAGTGAGAAACCAGCACTACGTCCCAACGAAATCAAGGCTAGTTTTTCTATTACGCTTGCATCAAAAAGCCTCCGTAAACCATTTCTGCCGTTAGATCGGATGAGCCCTTTTTCTTCATAAAATCGTAGAGTTGAGGCTGGTAACCCAGAAGTCTTTGAAACGTCACCTATGTCCATTATTTTCCCCTGTGCTATTACTGCTTGACTTCAAGTCGACTTGAAGTTGTATGTTATCTTCTACCATCACCTAGTACAAGATTTTAGTCGTGAAGCTTGTGGTAGGTAATTTATACTTTGAGAACTGAAGGGGATTGATATGAAAGTACGTTTTTGGCATCAGAAATGGGATAAAGGTGAAATCGCTTTTCACGAAAGTGAGGTAAACTCGCTGCTAATAGAACATTTTGGAAAACTAAACCTAGCGAAGAACAATCGAGTATTCGTCCCTTTGTGTGGCAAGACACGGGATTTTGAATGGTTGCTTTCCTGTGGCTATCGAGTTGTCGGCGCAGAATTAAGCGAACTCGCTATTAATGTGTTGTTTAAGGATCTTGGCGTAGAACCAAGCATCACCAGAATAGGTGCATTAATCCTCTACAGCGCAGAAGATATCGATATATTTGTCGGCGATATTTTTGACGTATCCGCAGAACTTCTTGGGCCTGTTGAGGCAGTATATGACCGAGCAGCGTTGGTTGCATTACCAGGAAATATGTGCGTTCAATATAGCTCACACCTGATTAATATCACCGCGGCTGCACCGCAGTTGCTGATCACTTATGAATACGATCAACAGCTAATGGATGGCCCTCCATTCTCAATAAACGAAGTAGAAGTAAAACACCATTATGCGGCTACTTATCAAGTGAAGTCTGTTGGAAGCAGGGATATCACCAGCAGATTAAAAGGAAAAATGTCATCAACTGAAACTGCTTGGTTTCTGCAAAAAAATAATCAAAAAGGGTGAGCTTTATATGTTAAGTAATATGGTGATGAATAAGGGTCTAGCGGTTCAAATTATTGAGAAAGTAGTAATGGAGCAACACTTAAAGTTTAGGCCTGAGTTAGATTTATCGGAATAAAGTGGCCAAGTTATCTTTTAAAAATAATGTAATACATTGATTTATAAGTTAGTTTAAGATGTAATTATAATTGTCTTAAAATAGACTCTATGAATACATCTGTATAATACACTGTGATGCATTCCTGTCAGGAAAATAATGAATTGAAAAGTATAAAAATTACGCCAAAACATATTGTTGTAGGCAAAAACAAATATCGACTTAGTCGAATTGAAAATGTATGGATAAAAGAGCTTGGTGTAAGCTGCCAACTTTTACGTTTGTTGGTATTAATGCTTCAGTTTTCATCTGTGGGTTGGCTGGCACAATATTGGGTTGGTAGAACGGGGTTCGGTTTTTACTTACCCGTCCTGTTGTCAGTTGTAGGATTATTTTATGCGTTGCTTACGTTTAGGAAATACGAATTGAAAGCGCTATTGAGTGCCGTTGATGAAACAGGAAAGCAACCAATAACAATTGCAACAGCGATAAAGAATCATGATTACAAGGCGCTACAAAATATTGAATACAGTTGCCAGCAAGTTGACCCTATAACAAGGCCTTAAAGTCGTTATTCCTAACTACCTAATTGTAATTAATAGTTAATTTGTTATTATTTATAATTAAAAGTTAAGGTGCTATTTACATTATATAGAATTTCGTATGATAGTTAGATTTGTCGACGATTAATGTCTGACTTATTCAGGATTAAGATTGATCAATACTATAAGTGATAAGAAACACTATTTATTTAGGAAAATAAAATGGAAGTTATACAAAAAAAGGGTAAAAATAAATACACGTTTAGTCTGGAAGATGAGCAGTTTAATTACACTTATGAAGACTCATCTAGTAAAGGTGATGTGGATGTCGACTATGGAGATTTACCTCTAAAATTTTCCGAACAAGTAGAACAAAATGAATGGCTTAGAAATGTGGGCTTATTATGGATAGGTATCGGAGTATTCCAGAGTGCATACGGTAGTTTTATTAATGGTACTTTTTATTTTGACCCCATGTGGATATTTATAGGTGCAATCTGCTTAGCGTGGGCAACCTTTTCCAAGGTGACCTACACGGTTTATAAAACGGAAGGTGCAAACATCTTCATAATTAAAGATAAGCAGCATGATGAGTTAATTAGCGAGCTGATGAAAAGAAGAAAAGAGCAGCTCAGTACTTGGTATGCAGACATAAACATGGAAAACGATATAGTAAATGAAACTAATAAGTTTAAATGGTTGGTTAAGCAAAATGTTTTAACTGAGGACGTTGCAAGACAAAAAATAGAAGAGTTAAAATTTTATCATCAGAACAAAAGTTCGAAAGAACGAGTTTTAAATTAACTGAGACCCTGTCCCGAAATCTGTGTAATTGCCTATCATTAACTTAATCATATTAAGGATAGGTAATTATGACAAAGCAAGAACTTGAAGCCTTTGCAAAGGAAGCCGCAAAAGGCTTGAAATCTCAACAAGACCTCCTCGATTTTAGTCAAATGCTAACTAAAATAACCGTTGAAGCTGCGCTCAATGCGGAGCTAGATGACCATCTGGGTTATGAAAAAAACCAGAAAGATACCTCGCGAAATTACCGAAATGGACATTCTTCCAAAACACTAAAAACTGAAGATGGCCAATTTGAACTTGATACACCCAGAGATCGCGAGGGTAGCTTTGAACCGAAGCTGGTCAAGAAAAACCAAACTCGTTTTACGTCGATGGATGATAAGATCCTGAGTCTCTATGCTCGAGGAATGACAACACGTGATATAGTTGATTCATTTAAAGAAATGTACAATGCGGATATCTCTCCAACCCTCATATCAAAAGTAACCAATGCCGTCATTGAAGAAGTAAACGAGTGGCAAAATAGGCCGCTAGATAGCATCTATCCTATCGTTTATTTAGATTGCATAGTCGTTAAAATACGCCAAGACAATCACGTAATTAACAAAGCCGTATTTCTTGCTTTAGCCATAAACCTTGACGGTGAAAAAGAGCTGTTAGGCTTGTGGTTCGCTGAGAATGAAGGTGCTAAATTTTGGCTGAATGTATTAACAGAGTTACAGAATAGAGGTGTCGAAGACATCCTAATCGCGTGTGTAGATGGCCTGAAAGGCTTTCCAGATGCAATTAATACAGTTTACCCTGAAACTCATATCCAGCTTTGTATCGTTCATATGATTAGAAATTCACTACGATTTGTATCCTGGAAAGACTACAAGGCGGTAACGGCAGACCTAAACGAATTTACCAAGCAGATACTGAAGATATAGCGTTAATGGAACGAGATGCGTTTTCAGAACGCTGGGATGATAAATATCCACAAATATCAAAGTCATGGATTAGCAATTGGGAGAACTTAAATACGTTTTTCAGATATCCTAAGGATATCAGAAAAGCGATTTACACAACGAACGCCATTGAATCACTTAACAGCGTTATACGTAAAGCAATCAAGAATAGGAAGGTATTTCCAAGCGATGATTCAGCTAAAAAAGTAGTGTATTTAGCGATCCGTTCAGCTTCAAAAAAGTGGTCGATGCCGATCCATAACTGGAAAGCAGCCATGAATCGTTTTATCATTGAATTTGAAGACCGATTAAAAGATCATCTCTAAAATGGTAATTACACAGAATCATTTACAGGGTCTTAACTGATAATAATAGGTGTCGAAACCGATACCTAATTCGGTTGTTGAGCAAACTCGAGCCCCCTCTATATCGTAAATAAAGATTGAAAAATACTTCAAGTTTTTGTTTTGTCATAATTACCTATCCTTAATATGATTAAGTTAATGATAGGCAATTACACAGACTTTGGGACAGGGGCCATAAAATCGGTTTATATAGCTCTATAAACTACAATACCCGGTTTTTCTTTGGTATATTCTAAAAATGGTGTATCTACTACTTTCATATTTTTAGAGAGCGATGATGCATTTCTAAACACAGGACCATTTTTTCCATTAATAAAAATCCCTGTGTGAGTTACATCTAACCCCTTTATATTTGTATATATTCCAATATAGTCACCATTTTTCAGATTATTTATAACATTCTGGTTAATGTTTTTACCTGGGATATAATTGATTACCCTGTGAATTACTTGTAACCCATTGAGGTAGCGACCACCATCTTTTTTTTCATTTAACTCTTTTGAGATGGTTTTAGTATTATTGGTTAACGAAGTCGTCACATCCTCAGCATTTCGGTTACCATGACTATCAACATATGACCAATCAGAAAAAAAATGTTTTCGTGATAAATAATCAACGTTATCATTTTTATATCGTGTTCTAATTAAATTACGGGAAAAATCGTCAGATAGGTTATCTGACTTTCTTAACGCTTCGACATAATCTAGAAAGGTAAAGCAATCTAAGGCTTGGAAATCTGCCACTAATTGTTCAGGTTCTTTATTAGACCCGATAAGGCGACTCCTAACATAAGGAGTATTTAAAAACAATTTAGAAATAGATTGAATCTTTTTGTTATCCTCTTTATTGCTATTTAAAATGTGATTAAGTTTATTTGCTTTTGTTTCATAGTCAGATGCATAAAAGTCAAAATCATGCATTTTATAATTATCAATAACTACCTTACTTATAACGTTCGCATCAACATTTTTAAGTGTTACGCTATTTGCAACGCCCGATAGCAGTATTGGAATTAGATATACAGATAAAATTTTTAACTTCATAATAAAAATCCTTTGAGCATTTATAGTTAACGTTAAATTACTGTGGAATGACCACGTAATTAACCTTCGTGTTACTTTTAAGTTTTTTCTAATCTTGCACCATGATATTTCGACTAACTCTAATGGCTTCTGTCGTTTATTTACGCTAATGAAACCAGGAAGAAAGAAGTGGCACCTTGGAGCAAACGAGAAGTACCCAAACGTTCAGCATGGCAAACCAATCCAATTTACGTTAGCCGCTAAAACGGGATAAGTAACTAATGTGACGCTCCTAACTTGCTTAACATTTATTTGTCGCTGGTCAACACTGATACATTATCTTTCAGCTACCCCTTTGAATGATAATGATAATGATAATGATAATGATAATGATAATGATAATGATAATGATAATGATAATGATAATGATAATGATAATGATAATGATAATGATAATGATAATGATAATGATAATGATAATGATAATGATAATCGTTTGCATTGCAAGTGAAAACTCTGCAGAATGGATACCCTTTGTTATTAATCATCTAGTATTAGGTCAATAAATAGGGAATAAAATGAAAATAAACATTAAAACTGGTCTATTGTCTGCACTGATTACTCAAGCTATATTTTCTTCTGCTCCGGCGTCAGCATTAAATATTGTATTAACTAACGACGATAACTGGAATAGCCATAATATTAAGGCAATGAAAGATGCGTTGGTTGCAAAACATCACGATGTGATTATTGCGGCACCTTGTACAGAACAGAGTGGTAAGGGCGGTTCATTTAGTTACTTTAACCCGGTTAAAGTAGATATGACGAGGGAATCTGAGTATGAGTACTGTATTGGGGATGTGAATACAACGCAAGAATTCAACGATTATGTCGAAGGCACACCTGTTATGTCAGTCTTGTATGGTATAGATATTGCTGCACAGAAAAAGTGGGAAAAGGCACCAGATCTTGTTGTTTCAGGCCCGAATAAAGGCCACAATTTAGGTTATATGAATAATAGCTCTGGAACATTAGGGGCTGCGATGATTGCGCTCAGTCGTGGTATTCCGGCCATAGCTGTCAGTAGTCATAGGGACTCTAAGGACTATGATGGGATTGCTAATGTAGTGATAAAGGTTATCGATGAACTGGAAACCAAGCGTACGGATAAGACTAAACCGTTACTACCGATTCATATGGGACTAAATATCAACATTCCTAAAGATCTCGAAAATAACTCAGATTATCACTTTACCGATGTGGGCTGGAATGCAGGTGACCATATGGTTAAGTTTTTCGAAGACCTAGGTGTAATACCTAATGTAGAGAGTTATTCATCTAAGAACCTTAAAGGACAACATGGCGTCGGTTTTGTTCCCAGTGACATTAAGGACAGCAATGAAAACTCTGAAGGTGCCATGGTTAATCGCTACATAACAATCAGTACAATAGATGGTAGTTTACAGGCGAGACGAGGTAGAGTCGCTCTTACTAAGAAGCTTTTATCTGGCTTAAAACAAAAATAGGTTAGCACACAAGCATTATTACTATCATGGATAGCTAATAATGCTTGTATAAAGGAGGTAAACATTTGAAAAAATTAATAGATTGTACATTGGGAATTGATGTACTGATGCGGGATGTATCGTCATATGTACCGAACAATTCTCGGGTGGGTTTAGCAACGAATCCAACTGGCGTTAATTATTTTTTGCAATCTACAGTAGATCTGTTGTTTTCTCAAAAACAAATTCAACTTAGTGCATTATTTGCCTTTGAGCATGGAATTAGAGGAGATAAGCCTGCAGATATTAAGATTGATGATACTATTGATATAGAAACGGGACTCCCTGTGTACAGCATGTATGGAGAGGGCAGAGAAAAACTTAATGAAAGAATTAAGAATATTGATGTGGTCGTCTTTGATGTACAAGATTTAGGGGTAAGGTATTACACCTATATTTCTTCGCTGATTGATATGCTAAAAGCCTGCTATACACTGAAAAAAAGGCTTGTTGTATTGGATAGACCGAATCCTATGGGTTGTCAAATTTTTGGAAATATCTTAGAAAAACAGTATGAGTCTTTCATTGGTGCAATACCGATGCTGACATCTACGGGCATGACGATTGGTGAGTTTGCTATACATATACAAGATACCTACTACCCTCAGTTGGATCTTAAGATTGTTGCGATGGATAATTATAATCGTAATTTGTGGATAGACAGATACAAGTATCATTGGGTCGCCCCATCACCAAATATTCCTACTATTGACTCGGTGAAATATTATCCAATAACGGTCAACATAGAGGGCACAAATCTTTCAGAAGGGAGGGGCACCACAAGACCCTTTCAAATATTCGGAGCTCCTTGGTTGCAGGTTGATAAGACTATACAGGCCCTGAGAAATTTGGAACTTAGAGGCTTGGTATGTAATAAAGTATATTTCACTCCTACAGAGTCCAAATTTAAAGGTGAATTTTGTTATGGTATTCAATTGTTCATAGAGGATGCTGATCTGGTTGACTATACCAGAACACCCTATGAACTGTTACGTGTATTAAGGCTCTTACATAAAGAATTTGAGTGGTTTAAGTTTCCAGATGCCACTGACTATGCGATAGATTATCATTTTGGCACTGATAAAGTTCGGCTTGCTATCGATCAAGGTCTGGACTACAGTCATTTTAAAACTATATGGGAACAACAACAGTTAGCATGGAAACGAACGATTCGTACACTGTACTAATGGGTTCAATTTACCAACTAGTGACCTAGCGTTTCACTAGAAACGCGTTTAGGACAAACATATCCTTAATAATCCCTAAACGATGCAGTTCTTTTTCACTCATAGTAATCAACATGGCACAGCGCGATACTTGGATTAGTTACGACTAAGTATACTAAAATGTGACTTCTCTAAATTGTTAGAGTGTGACATTACTATATTGCACTTACGCAGTTATAATAATAACTGCGTACAATGTACCTTATGTAAGAGCTAAGTAAAAAACTGGTTCGCTACGTGAAATTTAGCGAACCAAACCTCACAATAATTAATCTAGGTACGTAGCGTTTCCACAATACAACTCTTAAATAATTATTTAGGTGAATAATGTCAGATTATTCATAAGAATCAGTAATGACTGAGTCTGGGTCTTCATAAGAATCAGTAACTACCGAGTCTGGGTCTTCATAAGAATCAGTAACTACCGAGTCTGGGTCTTCATAAGAATCAGTAACTACCGAGTCTGGGTCTTCATAAGAATCAGTAATTACCAAGTCTGGGTCTTCATAAGAATCAGTAATTACCAAGTCTGGGTCTTCATAAGAATCAGTAATTACCAAGTTTGGGTCTTCATAATCATAACTAGCGGCAGTACAACCCAATGATGTTAATAATAAAAATGATATAATTGAAATATTACGCATACCAACAAACCGATTAAGAAAATAATAATTTTCATAGTAATATAATATGAATAAAAATGACAAGAAAAACATCTACATCCCCCTAAAACTATCGTTACTTTAACTGTACAAGCTATTAAATTTATCTAAATACACATACGTTATTAGGCGCACTGAACACATGCAGTCACAAGTGTGCTTAATCCAAACATATAGCTGATTGCGATAGCCTTAATTGTTTAGCACCTGCTTTTATAGTTTGATCCCCTAGTATTTTTGCTATTTGTATCTAGATGTTTTCTCGACAAAGATAGAATTGATAGAGTAACTCATTAGATGATAATGTAAATCATTTGCATTACGGTGCGTGATTATGCAGAATAGATACCCTTAGTGACATCTTGTATAAGTGTCGATATTTACTAAAACATAGTTGTATTTTAAATCGACATTACCAAGTGTTTAAATACCATTTAGTAAACTGACTAAATCAATTTTTTTACGATATTTATTAAAGGTATATTTACCATTTAATTAAAAAGGTAACTGAAATGATAAAGAATTTAATATTATTTGTAATAGTTAGCGTGACATTTTCTTGCTCAAATGCTTGGGCGCAAAGTTATATCTATTTAACTAATAATACTCTTCAACCATTGGAAATCACAGTTAATCAAAGTGGCTCACCTCTGGTTAAAGGGGAGTCTTGGTTTCAACATGCCGTGTCAGTAGCTCCGCTGGCAACTGTGCGTTATTTAGAAATGAATCGTGATAAGGGGATTAAATCGGGAAAAGATTATTATTTTGATACGACAGTTACTGCTGAAGATGGTAGTAACGTTGTTCTTAAACAAAATTTAACTGGTACTTTGACTTTTAGTAATATTTGGCACGGTACTAAGGAGTCTAACTGGTTTCAAGATCGGAACATTCACACTGTTAATCAAGAATTTGCTGGTGAAGATACCACCATCGCTTTTAAGTCTGAGTTTGCTCACGTCAATGGTGATGATTATTATTATGTTATTCATCCTAAACAGGCCAGTACATCACGCGGTTTAAACAATAATCTTAATGTACTGGCTTATAATGTATGGGCTTTATTACCAGAACTTTTACCAGGAGTTACTTCCGTAAAGGTAAAAGAGCGTTTACGCCTGATTAAAGATAAAATAAAGGGCTATGATGTGGTTGTATTTTCGGAGCTGTTTGATAATTATAACCGAAATATATTTTTAAATGGATTAAAGTCTGAGTATCCTTATCAGACTAGCGTAGTTGATAAATCAGGATCTTTAGAAGATGGTGGTGTAGTAATATTGAGTCGTTGGCCAATTAAAAAAGAAGTTCAAATGACTTTTGATAATTGTGATGGTACTGATTGTCTATCTGCAAAAGGGGTTATGTATGTCCAAATTAATAAGGGTGGTAATTCTTACCATATTTTTGGTAGCCATACACAAGCATGGACAAAAGAAAAAAATCAAATGACACGTACTAAGCAGTTTAATCAAATGCGTGATTTTATTGATAATCAATCTATTAGTGGTGCAGATCCAGTCATTATTGCGGGAGACCTTAATGTCGATAAGACTAAATACCCGCATGAATATGATCATATGTTAAGAACTCTAAGTGCGGAAGAACCGCCTAGAGACGGTGGTTATGAATATACCTATGATGGCACTGTTAATAACTGGACAAACGGTGAAAAAGAAAATTTAGATTATGTCTTATATTCGACTTCACATTTGGTACCTATGACATCGTCATCTAAAGTACTCGTCCCTCGTAGCATTCACCCCGATGTATTTCCAATGTTTGATCTTTCTGATCATTTTGCTATCACAGGTAATTTAACCTTTTGGACTTCCCAGACTTTGCTAGACACCAATCAAGTTACATTGTAACTTTAATTAGAGGTGTTTATGAGCAAAGGCAAACGGTATACCCAAGAATTTAAAATTGAAGCAGTTAAACAAATCACTGAACGTGGCTATTCGGTAGCAGAAGTATCAGAACGACTTGGTATTTGTACTAAAACGTTATATCACTGGCGCAGCCAGTTATCAGATAAACCTAAACAAGCTAAATCATCTGATGAACAATTAAGGATCGCTAAACTTGAATCCGAGCTAAAACGGGTTACGGAGGAGCGAGATATCCTAAAAAAGGCCGCAAGGTACTTTGCCAGCAATCCCGAGTAAAGTACGGCTTCATCCGAGAGCACCAAAACAAATTTTCAATCGTCACTATGTGCCGGGTATTTAAATTACACCGCAGTGGTTTTTATGCTTGGTTAAATAAACCAGTAAGTGACAGAACAATTGAAGATAACCGCTTGCTCAAATTAATCAAAGAGTTCTATGTGGTTAGCGGTGGAACATACGGTAGTCCTTGGATACACCGTGATTTACGTGATGCAGGTGAATCATGCAGCGTTAACCGTGTGGCAAAGATAATGTCTGAGCACAAGCTCAAGGCTCAAATTGGCTATAAACGCCGACATATTAAAGGCGGTAAGACGTCACGAATAGCGGATAACTTGTTAGTTCGTCAATTCAACCCACCAAGGCCGAACCAATCGTGGGTGAGCGACATCACCTACATCAGAACACATGAAGGTTTCTTGTACCTTGCTACAGTCTTGGACTTATTTTCTAGACGAGTCGTTGGTTGGTCGATGGATAAAAATATGGATAAGCATTTAGTCATGAAAGCATTGCTAATGGCAGTTTATCAACGCCAGCCAAAATCTGAAGTGATGGTACACACGGATCAAGGTAGCCAATATGGTAGCTCAGATTACTTAGCATTGATGAAAGAGCACAAGCTTGTACCTTCGATGAGTCGTCGAGGTAATTGCCATGATAATGCGGTTGCTGAAAGCTTTTTCGCAACAATCAAAAAGCACATAATTAAGAAGAAGATATATTCGACGCGTAACGATGCGAAAGCAGAGATATTTAATTTTATAGAAATGTTTTACAATCCTAAAAAGCGTCACTCACATACAGGCGGTGTTTCTCCTGCTAAATTTGAGGAAACGTATTATTCTAAGTTAGAAACTGTCTAGTGAAATCTGGGAAGTCCAGATACCGATTTGTTTAACGATACATTCGCTGCGGGTATCAATACTTGGCAAGTTAATTCAGGCTCTGGGATATTCGCTTTGGGCAACGATATTAAATTTGCATACTCTGCTGTAATTGGCGGTTCTATCGGTAACTTACTTGATTCGGCCTCTTTTGGTGTAGGTGTTGCATCGGTACCAGAACCATCAACTCTAGCTATCTTCTGCTTATGTATCTTAGGACTAGCAACTAGAGCAAGAAAGGGCGTATAGGTAGTCGAGCTAGAGTTAATGTTTTAAAGTTTGGCATACTACATTCGGTGAGTAATGGTAGAAAAAGTGCAGGTAGTTTTATAGTCTGCGCATACAAAAAAGCCTCATTAAAGAGGCTTTTTTAATTACATGTTTTGCAAAAAACTAAAATACGGTAGTGTCTTGGAACAAACCGACTTTAAGATCTTTTGCAGTATAAATGACTTTACCATCGACAAGCATTTCAGCGTCAGCAATACCCATTACCAAACGACGAAGTACAACACGCTTCATGACAATCTTGTACGTTACTTTCTTGTTTGTTGGTAATACTTGGCCTGTGAATTTAACTTCACCTACACCAAGAGCACGACCTTTACCTTTAGCGCCATTCCAACCAAGGAAGAAGCCAACTAATTGCCACATTGCATCTAGGCCTAAGCAGCCTGGCATAACAGGATCACTGTCAAAGTGACAGTCAAAAAACCATAAATCAGGAGTAATATCTAGCTCTGCAATGATTTCACCTTTACCGAACTCACCGCTTGTGCTATCAATGTTTAGAATGCGATCCATCATGAGCATATTGTCTTTTGGAAGACGAATATCAGATTCAAATAACTCACCGTTACCACATTTAACTAAATCTTCTTTACCGAAGCTGTTGCGCTCTGTTGCTGACATAGGTACCACTTGAACCTCTAATTCGTTTATCATAATAATATCCTTGTTATCTTGAAGCCATCTTAGCGTACATCTGTAAGCTAGACAAGTCCAATCAGTTGTCACGTCCCTGTTTAAAGGTTATTCTAGCGTACAATTGTTTAAGTTTTTTTACAAAGCTAGATTCATCATCTTCTAATTTATCATCAATCTCTTCGGAAAGTTTCTGAATTATGCTATAGATGCCTTCATTTTCATCAAGGTCGCCGGCTTTGATATCCATTAACAGTTCGATAGCTTGGTCTATGTGTGTAATAGGGTAGATAGCCAGTTGATTTTGGTTCACTGCAGTGATGAGTTTATCACTTAAATTTAAGTTTACGTTATTTGCTGCAGGAATTAAAACACCCATATTAGTTTGACCGTTTAATTCACAGATACGTAGGAAACCTTCTAGCTTTTCATTAATCCCACCGACAGCAAGCACATTACCAAATTGATCTATTGCACCGGTAACGGCAAGGTTTTGCGCAATTGGTTTCTGTGCCAGTACAGAAAGTAATGCGCAGGTTCCCGCTAATGCCGCGCTATCACCATCAATTTCACCATAGGATTGTTCAAATACTAAATTGGCACTAATCGGTAGTGGCATTGGCTTTGCAAAAGTGTGCGTAAAAAATCCTTGAATAATCATCATAGATTTAGCGTGTATATTACCCGCTAATTCGGCTTTTCGTTCAACATCTGAAATATCACCGTCACCATTTAAATGTCCTGTTGCTGTAATACGAATGGGCTCACCAAAGCTTTCTGGGTGACCGTCTATTTCAAGAACAGATAAACCATTAATTTGACCTATTTTAACACCATTGGTTTCTAAGATAATTTGTTTTTCGATAATACCTTCGTTACTCAGTCGAATGTGCGTATTTAACGCTTCGTGTTGCAGTGTTAACACAGTATTTAAGGTATCACGATCAATCATTTCTAACTTTTGTTCAGAAGCCACATGATGGCAATAGCTCAACAATGTCATTAATTTTGATTCATTTAAGCTAAGGTAGTTATTATGTTCACACCAACGACTGCTTAATTGCAGTAGGCGTGTTAGTCCGTTTGAAGACAAGGGAAGCAACTGAGATTCAGTGATTAATGATTTAATATAACCGATGTATTTTTCGATATTTTGATCGGTGACGTTAAACTCAGCAGGAAAATCGATAAATGAATTCGTAATACTCGACAGTTCTCTATCACCTTCAGCTAGCTGGCTAATCGCGAGCCGATCACCGAGTAAAATGACTTTCACATCGATTGGGGCTGGATCTGGCTTTAATTCTGTTTGTACTGCTTGGTTACTTGAACGCCAATCCAGTGTTCCTTGTTTCATCACCGCTTTTAATTGATACCACAAATCGGGATTGTTAATTAACTCATCAATCTTGATAAGGATATAACCACCATGAGCTTGGTGTATCAGGCCTGGCGTTAGTTGAGCCACGTTGCTGTTGTAACTGCCGTTTTTATAAAGCGTGTCTTGATTACCAAATAAAGTGGTTTGGGTAAGATTACTTGCATCAACGAGATTCGATGTTACCGTCTCGCTATTGGTAAGGATCTTAAATGCGTGTTCAACATTAAACTCATTGAGATTTGATAGCAGTGGCAAAAGGCTTGGATAAGGTTTAATGATGCACGAATTTAACTGTTCGTCCGACCATTTACCTGTCGCAATGATGCTATCAATAAGTTGCTTGAACAAGACTGTTTTATCTCGCCAAATTTCAAAGGCATGTGCACGTCCGATTTTTGTTACATCTTCGATATAACAAATGGATTTAGCACGTTTAGCCGACATAGAGGACAACATATCTGAAAATGATTTGGTGTGTTCAAAGCCTTCAAAATCGGTTGCTATAAGTAGTTTAGCGCTTACTGTATTGTGGAATAATGCGAATAATTTATTATTTTGAGGGTATAACTGGTCTCGCTTTACTGTATCAAACTCATCGAGTTTACAGCGCGAACCAAGATCAAAGACAGGGACTAATTTATCAGCAACAATTTTCTCAATTAACAAGGCTATCACTCATTGGAAGGTAGATAGTTAAATTATATGAGATTGTCGTATAAACAGATAGGATTATTCACATGTTGTCATGAATTGATGCTTTAAAGCGGAATTAATAACCAGAACTGACGGTGTTAACAAAAATGGCCATTATTTTATAAGTGTTTATATTTACGATTGATAGTCCAAAACTAACCCCATAAAAAATGTGTATAAACTGATACACATCGGGGTTAGCTGGACGCATGATTAATGTTTTTTTATTACCACATTAGATCATCAGGGATCTGGAAATCAGCATACGGGTCGTCTTCTTCCACTTCCGTTGAGGTGTTTTCATTCAGTACCAGTACGTATGCTTCATCAACAGCTCTAATTTTGTCGATAGCAATACCTGGCATAACATAAGACTTACCTTCAAGTACACATAAACCAATTTGACCTTTAGTTAATGCGTTATAGCTTGGTTGATCGACAGATAGTGTCTTAACCTTGTTATCAAGCACGTAGTTAAACGACAACTCACCAGCGAAATCCGTGATGTGAAGTTGTTGAATCATTTGCTTCACTTTGCCATGCTCGGACTTAAGCTCAATTTTTTCTTGGATCACTTTATTTCGATCTGCATCTAACTGTGCTTGAGCTTCTTTTTGGGCTTTAATATCATCTTGTAGACTGGTGTCTGCTGTCTGCTGATTTTTACGCACAGCTTTATTTTTTTTATTTTTTTCTTTACGGATTTTCTTCGCTTTTTTTTCATCGCCTAAACCGGCTTTTAAAAGCTGTTCTTGTAATGATGCCATGGTTTTGAATTCCTGTAGTTTTCGTTTATGCGCGGATCATAGCAGTGTTAACTTTAATTCGCCAGATCCAAACACGGATAGACATTATCATTGATTTTAGTGATCAAAAAAGGCGGTGATTAGCCGCCTTTTTAATATTAAACTCGGTAATAAGCGTGATTATTGCTCGATACCTGTAATTAACCATGGTGCATTTTCTTGTGTCAGATTACGCTCTAAATGCCACACTTCGTTGATGTCTGCTTCTACATCTTCATGGCCATCACGGTAGCGACCATTAAATTTAACACTTACTTGCGAAAGTGATGCTGTAGATTCAGCACGAACTAACTCTGCGTCAAGGAACATTACTTCTGTATGTTGCTCGCCTTCAAGTTCTTTACGTTGTACACGTAATTCATTGTATAACTCGATGGATACGTATTCTTGGATTGTGTCTAAATCATTTTCATTCCAAGCTTTCTGTAGTGTTTTATAATGACTACGCGCACCCGTTAAGAAATTCGTTAAATCAAAGTCTGCTGGTAGGTTAAATGGCACATCATTGCTGACGCCAGAAAAACCGCCTTGGCTTGCGTTGGTAAACGTTGCATCAGATGGTGCTTCTTGTCTAAATGCTGGACCACATGCAGTTTGCGGTGAGCCTTGTTGTGATGCTGCTTTTGCCCGCATCATGCCTTTGAACAAGCGGAATAATAAGAAGGCAACACCGGCCATGATAATCATATCCATGAATTGGAAACCTTCAAAAGCACCACCAAACATAGATGCGATTAAGCCACCAACAAGTAGGCCACCTAGCATACCGCCTAGCATGCCTTTTTTGCTCATACCTGGTTTAGCAGGTGTTGCTGCCGCAGGCGTTTGTTTTTGTGGTGCTGTCTTGTAGCTCTTACCAAAAGATTTACTGCCACCGAATTTTTTAGCGTGTACTTCAGGCGCCGCTAATGAGAAAGCGAATACCATCATTAGAACAGTTAAAATATTTTTCATTATATCCCTTCAATTAATACAAATGTCGTACGCGTATTTTACGTAACAGCATAATAGCAATGGTGTCGCAGGCGTCAATTGCCTTTGGTTACTATTTACACTAGTTGACATAAAATGTCGGTGAAATTATTTTATTTAATTCATAAAGTGATCTGTGCGGGGTTTATTTGTGTCTCTTTTCAAATTTAAGCAAAGAAAGTTGATTTAATATTCTTAATATTTATTCTGGATATCGCGATACTTGGTTATAATAAATGAGTAGATAGCGAATAGTATGATGGCAAATTTGAGAGAGGAATTTTGATACTAGCGAAAATAATAGCAATGGCCGGTTTAGCGGTCTCATTAGGTGTATATGCTAATGGTAATATCGAAACTATAACGCCCGAGGTTTAACCTTATGTAGTCGGTGGTGTTGATGGGAAAGCATTAGAATTACCCTGGCAGATATATTTAGAGATAGAAAAGGGCGGTACCACCTATGCTTGTGGTGGTACGTTAGTTACTGATAGGTGGGTTGTCACCGCTGCTCATTGCATAAATAAATTTGTGAGCAATTCAGTGTTTAGTCCTATTGATGCAGACCAACTCACCGTTTACTCCGGCGGGATAGATCGGTCATTGAATGCTGGCATGTCGAGTAATAGTGTTATACAGGTAGTTGCAAATCCAGGATATGATCATTCATTAAACACTGGGGATATCGCGTTACTTCAATTATCTGGACCTGTAGAGTTACCTGCACAAGCAATTAGGTTAATGGATAACGTATTGCAAGTGGATGCGGACTTAGAGTTTGGTCAAGCAGTCCGAGATAATCTAGTCTTATCCGGTTGGGGGCGTACATCCACTGATGGTACAAAAAGTACGAACATTTTACAAAAAGTAATGCTTGATGGTGTGGCTGATGATACCTGCGCCCTCGCTTGGGGCCGGTCGGGTTTCGAAACAAGTTTTATTTGTGCAAATGCACATAACAAAGGTTCTTGCAGTGGCGATTCTGGCGGTCCACTCATATGGCAAGATAAAAATGCGATTAGCGATAATGATCGGGGTTACCGATTAGCTGGTGTCGTCAGTTTTGGTAATTCGCAACAATGCGCTTTAAATTCACTACCTGATGTTTACACTGAAGTTAGTAGCTTTTACGATTGGATTATAGACGTGATTAACAAAACTTGTGTATATACAGAACCTGCCTCTTCTTTTACACAAGATATATTTACGGCTGAAGTGGCGCCGTTACCACAGAGTAAAAAAGGTGGCGGGATAGGTTATTCATACCTACTTATATTAACGGGTTTTCTACTATATCGTCGAAGAAACTAAAATTGAGAATATCTCTATATTAATAGGCCTATACTTACGCTATAAGATATTTATCTAGGGCGTAAGTATGGTCAACCTAAAGCTGAATCTTAGCCTTCCATCAATTTGTTTTATTCTTGTTATTTTACTATTGCATAAACCTGTTCATTCTCAGCCTTACGCTATGCCCATACTCGGTTCAAGGCTAATTGGTCAGCCGATACAATACACAGTGAAAGTGGGGGATTATTTTCATGCGATTGCGGAGCAATACAATGTTGGTATGATGGCGTTAATGGCATCGAATCCGACTGTTGATCCCTTTTTACCTCGACCTGGGACTGTGCTAGAGTTACCAACCAGTATGCTGCTGCCTGACGCGCCATATAAAGGGATTGTGATTAACTTACCTGAGCTCAGGTTATACTACTTTCCTCAAGGAAAAAACATCGTGCATGTATTTCCGGTTGGTATTGGACGGGAAGGACGTATGACACCACAGATGAACAGCTTTGTTAAAGCGAAGCTCAAAGATCCAATCTGGACGCCAACCCCCTCTACACGTGCAGAGTATTTACAGAAGTTTAAAACTGTGTTGCCTCGTTATGTGGATGCCGGTGAACATAATCCATTAGGGCGTTTCGCATTACAACTTGCTTATGGGCAAAGTAATTATCTTATTCATGGAACGAATCAACGTTTTGGTATTGGGATGAGGATAAGTGGGGGTTGTATTCGAATGAATCCAGACGATATTGAGTTGTTATATACTCGCGTAGCGATAAATGAACCTGTAAGAATTATAAATAAGCCAATTAAATTTACGATTGAACCAAATGGTCAGTATTTAGTTGAGGTTCATACCCCCTTATCTTCTGAAACATTAGATGGAGATCTTAACATGGCAGAGACTATAGATAGATTTGAACACCATAAGGTTGATGAAAAGGCCCTCAATAATGCGTTACTGCTACACTACGGGTTACCTGTTAATGTCAGTATTTAATATGAAGTTGAATTGCTAATAGGGGAAATAGGTCAACACTCACTATTGCTAACCTATCCAATGTATTGACCACTACAAAACAATGTTGTTAATTATTTACTATAAGATGCGGCGATATTATCGATGCGTGAGTTCGCTCGTTGCGCTTCTTCCAAAGCTTGTTGAGCCGCTGCGGCGTTAGATCCAATGCCAGACTTCATACTTCCTTGTTCAGATTCTAACATTTTCACTTGGGAGGTTAATTTACTGACTTGAGATGTTAGGCTACCGACACTATTTTGTAGATCGGCGTTATTCGCACAACCTCCAATGAGTGCTGAACTTACAATCAATCCAGCAATGAGTAATTTACTGTTCATGAAATACCTCTATCTGTTAGCTCTGGAACATGTATACAACATTTTCCACTATCAGAGTTAAGTATGTCAGAGGTTAGATAATTTGCCACTTAACACTCTATTGTTTTTTAAATTAACAAATATTTATATTATATATATATCGCTACGGTATTTTTTATCACTCTATTTTAATGGTCATGCTTGTTATATCTGTTTATGATTACACCTAATTTATTGGTATCTACGGGGATTAGCGACTATCAAGTATTTAACTGGGATTGTTTTCACTACAAACTTATTACTGGCTCATTCAACGGTTGCTGAAGACCGTTATTTTACTTTTCCGCATGAAATAGCCTACTTTAGTTCAGAAAAGCAGAAAGAAGATCAAATGAATGCGTGTCTGTCATCGAATGTGACGTCTGTGAAAGGAACGATGACTGTTGAAGCGCTAAGGACGTTTTGTCATGAGGTTAAACCGAATCCGCTTCATCAGCGTAGGGCATTAGAAAAAAGCGCTGAAAACAACCCGTTTGCTTTAATCCCCTATAAACCTAACTATATTCTACCAGTGACTTATTCAAAGGGAAGAACAGAACCCTATAAGAATCTTGATAGCGAATATGATTTTGATGATGTAGAAATAAAGTTTCAAGTGTCATTAAAGTATATCGTTGCAGAAGATTTTATGACGCCGGGGTTTGACGTGCAACTTGCTTTTACGTCTGTGAGTTGGTGGCAAGCTTATAACTCCGACAGTTCATCACCATTTAGAGAAACAAATTATGAACCTGAGATGATATTTCAATATAGTGAACCTTGGGATTTGTTTGGATTACCTGTCGCCATCACTGCGCTTTCTTTAAATCATCAATCTAATGGTCAATCTGGCAGTTTGTCTCGAAGTTGGAACCGTATCATAGGGACGATGGCATTTGCTCATGATGATGTTGTTTGGGCTGTTCGTGGCTGGTGGCGTGTACCTGAAGACGAGAAGCTAACTCCGGATTCATCACAAGGCGATGATAACCCCGATATCGAAAAATATTTAGGTTATGGTGATTTAAATATGGTTTGGAAACTACCTTACAGTAATAGTTTGGATTTTAAATTACGAAATAATCTAAGATCGGATAATAAAGGTTCGATACAAGTAGGCTGGTCCTTTCCGTTGAGTAAGCATTTATTTGGTTATGTCGAGTATTTTAATGGCTACGGCGAAAGCCTTATATATTATGATCAACACGTTTCGAGAGTTGGTGTCGGTTTTAGATTAACTAACTGGTTATAATTTAGGGGGGGAGTGAGCAAGGTGTTCTATATCTCGATGTAAAAGTGATTCATCAGCTAAGTTTAACTGAACTAAACGACGAAGTTCTGAAATACTATTAATATCAATTCTCGTACAACGTAAGCCTAAAACATGGTCTTCATTATGAACTAAAATGGCTTCCATGATAATGACTTGTTCTTGGGTTAGGCTGATTGACAGTGTCATTAGTTGATTAATATTGAACTTTACATTTCTTGGTCTGGTACAGGATAGACCTCGTAAAGATAAATCGATTACATTTATTGACCATTGATGCCCATTACAAGTTAACGTGGCATTATGATCAAATAATATCCGTTGAAAGTGACGCTTATTATTCATAATACTATCCTTAATAATTCTCCTGTATAACTTAATATTTTAGAGCAAAATTATGAATTTGGCTGATTTTTTTAGTACTAATGACGGATCTAATATGATTTTATCGTAGTCCGATTTGACTTGGACACAATGACGTTGTCGATATGTCCTATTTTTTGCCTGACAAACTAAAAACAAGTTCAAATTTAGTGTTTTAGGCCTAAATAGATGAGTTAGTAGACCTATAGGACTACATTAGCTATAAAATTATGGATGTTTTGCATACAAGATCATATCCTATCACAACTAATCAATATAAAATCATATAGTGAATATTATGTAAGCTTACATAAGTTATTGCTAATATTATATATTTTTTCATATATCATGGTTTATTTAGTCTATAACAGCTTGTTTGTTTAAAAAGATCAAGGTATATATGTGAATATATGTCATGAAGTGTATGGCGTGAAGTAACTATTTTGTTAAATGCGATTAAGATGAGTAGCGGAATGATGGAAATTGAAGATTCGTTTTTACCCGTATTAATAGTCACTAAAGATATAATTAATTCTTGTAATCACATGTTTTCAACATTAGTTGGTATAAGTGAAAGTGAACTCATCAATCGCTCTTTACATGAACATTTGCATTTGGATGGTGACGTAACCTCAGCTGTCAGTAATATCTCTCTATTATTGAACGCTGCAAGCGTTAGTGAAACTGGATGCTTTGTTAAAGCAACACTAATGGATGTTAACTTTCATCGTTGTAAAGTGGAACTTCACTGCCAACGTCGAAGTGAAAGTCAATTCGATAATACGTTTAAATTATGCTTTAACGTTATTGAGAATAAATCAATTGATTCTATTACTGGTCTACCTAATGGTTGGGCGATAAGCGCACGCGCCACATATTTATTCAAATTACCAAATACACAAATGCGTTTGATGATGCTCAGTGTGGATAATTTCTCTACTATCAACTTTCGTTATGGATTTGACACTGGGGATAATTACCTTTCTGTACTCGGTAAGAAATTACAAGCGACAGTGAGTGATGATGGGCTGGTGGTTCGATTAGCTAATGCGCGTTATGGTATTTTAATCGAGAATAAACATCACTTATCATCTGCCGATTTTAATGCGTATATAACCATGTTTTGCCAGTATTTATGTGATTTATCTTTAGGCTCATTAGTATTAAATAATGGTATTAGAGTAAATAAATCATTCAGTATTGGTATTAGTTGTGAACATACTAAGTATGAAAGTTATTTTGCAATGGAGAATGCGACCGAGACCGCAATGAAAGAGTCTAGACGCCATAGTCATTCTTATTACTGCTTTGCTAAACCCGAAATTAAGCCAGAATTGATGGCCAATAAGTTTATTATTGATGAACTTCCTAGCGCAATTGAAAAGTCACTCATTAAAATTCATTATCAGCCTCAGTACGATCTGACGACTAAACAGCTGGTGGGTTTTGAGGCGCTATTGCGGTGGATACACAAAGATCTAGGCTATATTCCTCCAGATGTGTTCATTCGGATTGTGGAAGACATAGGGCTTCATTTTGAATTTGATTTATGGGTATTTACTCAAGTTTGTAACCAAGTTGTGGAATGGCAAAAATCAGGTATTTCCACACCTAAAGTAGCAATAAATATATCATTTAAAACACTTGAAATGATCGACTTTATTTACCGACTAGAATGCATAATTGCATCAACAGGTTGCCCAAAAGATTTACTCGAGATTGAAGTAACCGAAACTGCTTCAATTAGTAATATGGATACCTTAATCAATAACATTAGAGCTGTACGTAGTCTTGGCATTCTTGTTGCGATTGATGATTTTGGATCCGGTTATTCGTCGCTAAGCCTTGTTAGAAAATTACGGAAATCACTCAATACGTTGAAAATTGATCGCTCATTAGTTGCCGATATATGTGAGTCTACATTAGATAAAGAATTTGCAAGAAAAATCATTGAATTAGGAAAAGTCTTAAATGTTAAGGTATTAGCTGAAGGTGTCGAAACCTTAGCACAACGAGATTTATTACAAACACTAGGATGTGATTATGCGCAAGGCTACTATTTTGACAAAGCATTATCGATGGTAGATGCTGAAAATTTAATTATAAATCAAACTCGTAATTAAGCCTTACGTTCCAATTTTTCATATTAATCCTGATGTTGATTCAAGTATAATAAATGAACGAAAAGGGTTTATATCGTCTTACTTCACTATAATCGTACATATTTTTCAATATAAGGATAATTTTCAATTTGTTACTGTCGGACTATAAAGGTAGATAAATAACAATAATGAGAGGTTATTCGTATGAACAAACATTTATTCGCGGCTATTTTTAGTGCTAGTACATTTATTTCTACAGGTGTGATGGCGGCAGATGTCGATTTTCCTCATTTAGAAACCACAGGTATGGGCGAAGTTATTGCTAAGCCAGACATGGCTGTATTCTCTGTCCAGGTATCTGAAACGCGTAAAACAGCAAAAGAAGCAAAAGAAGCTGTCGATAATGCAGTTGTAGCATTTAATGGGCGCTTGAAAAAGGAAGGGGTGGCTCGTACCGATATTGAAAGTTCTAACATTTCACTGCGTCCTGAGTATCACTACAAGAAAGATCAAAAACCTAAGCTAATAGGATACCGTGCAAACAGACATGTGACAGTAACGGTCAGAGATTTAAATAAACTTAATAATTATTTGGATGGTGCGCTTGGTGATGGTATTAATAACATCAATAATATTCAACTGAAAGTAAGTAACGAGCCTAAATTTATAGAACAGGCACGACAAGCTGCAATCTTAGATGCAAAAGAAAAAGCACAGTCACTTGCGAAGGGGTTTGATGAAAAGGTTGATGGCGTTTGGAAAATCACTTACCGATCATCACAACCTCGTCTAATGTTAATGAGAAGTATGGCAATGGATTCTGCGCAAAATGTTGAATCATCTTATCAAGATGAGAAAATTATTATTCGAGATCAAGTTGATGTTGTATTCCGTCTCGAAGATTAATTACCTATTTCAAATCACAATTTTAGCTTGAGATAAATTCGTTTTATTCACGAGAGAGCGTTGTGAATAGCCGTCAGACAAGACTGACGGCTGACTAGTCTTTGCTACTACTTATAACTTATAGCTTTAGTACTCAGCGTTACATGATCAAAGTATGCTGTCGAATCTCGATCTACAGCCCAGTCGCTATTATTACCGCCATGCCAAAGTTGGAAGTATTGATAGTTTATGGCATATATCCCGTTTTCAGAAAACGTCATATTAGTTTTTTCAAGAACTTTAAAGCCATTCACATAGATTGTTACAATCCCATTTGCTTGGTTTGCATCATTCATTTTTACATACTGTTCGATAAGATATGTTTTTTCTCTTTTAAACGAGAAGTTCTTGCCTCCGTGTTGATAATCAATTTCATCACCACATTTTCTAGTTTTATCTTGGTGATAGAAATAGCCTATAGCACGGCCATCTTCACGGAACATTGAGCGCAAACTAAAACCGTCATCTTTGCCGACACTATTACAACCATCAGGATTGTTACTTGAGTTCGGGTTCAATCCTGCTAATCCAGGTAATTTACCGCCCATAGAAAAGTCATAATTTTTACCAAATGTAATTTGGTATGAAAAATATAATTCATTATATTCATTTAATTTTTTACCACTTGAAATCCCTTGTTTGTATTGATCTTTAGGGTGGGTAACAGCTAACTGTTGTGAACCATTCCTATCAACAATATTCGCTCTTCCAGTAATCTTTCCCCATTCATTTTCAAAGTCACCATTGAACATATCAACTGTATATCCACCGTCCTGATGGTGATCAAAATTGATATTATTGATAATACCTACTGCATTTTTGTAATCTACATTTGGCACAACATCATGAATATTACTTGGGTCTAGCTCCGGATCTGGACTTGGTGATGGAGTCGGTGATGGTTTTGGTTCTGTTTGAGTTTTTTCATCTGTTGATGAAGATCCGCCACATGCAACTAAAAATATACATGTAAAAGCACAAAGTAATAATTTTTTCAAATCTAAACCTCTTGGTATTTATTAGTTACAGTAAATTTATGCAGTTACTTTTTATTCACTGGATGTAATTTACACATGAAAAATTAGCCTTGCTAAATAACAAAGCCAATTGTGAATTAATCATTTATGTTTTATTTTTAATAACTAAGTGGTTGTGTGAACCACTGTGCATTCGCCGTTATTCTCATTAATAATTATATATAATCAATAATAATGGATATATTTGTATACTCTACGCTTGGCACAATAAACTGATAAAAATGTGGATGTAAAAGCATAAAGTAATAATTTAAAATGAATGCCAAGCCTATTTTCATATGACCGTAAGCATACTAACGGCATTATTTGACCAGTACAAGCGGTTGAGTTTATGCAGTTTAACCCATATCGTTCGTAAGTGATTGGTTTCAATTTCTAAGTATTTGATAAGAAAGGACACGAAATTAATTGAAAAAAATATCAATTTACAGTGTTAAATCGTAAAACTATGCTATGGAGGCTTTATCTATGTTTGTTGGTAATGTCAGTGTGAAATTCGAGCTCTACGGCAATAATTGTATGAAAATGACTGCCTATTTCATTTAGTTAGCTATAGGGTAAGTAAAAGCACGGATACAAGGTGAGATATATTGCCTCGTATCAGTGTATATACTCAAAGTAGTATTTGTTTATTAAGTAAATAATAATGTATAAAATGTAAAGTTACAGCACTAATCAGATAATATTAATTATTTTTACAAAGGTAATAACCGTTATTTTTACTTTTTATATTTATTCGTTATTATCTAAATAACAAATTAGAATAAATAAATTTAATAATAAAATATTATAATAACAAAGAGATACGTAATGTACTCAGTGTTTATTAAGTATCTTCTGTTCTGTTGTTAATTGTTGTTAATTAATTGTAAGCCGTATTATTATAATGTAGTAAATGTGTTTTAATGAAGCTTAAGTTTTTAATCCGAGATATAATTATTATATTTTGTAATAATCCAAGTGTATTTAAGTTTTTATTCTTAAGGTTCAGTTATTCCGCTAATATTTCCACCGATCTTGTTTATTACATTACTCAGCACCTTGTTTAAATCGCACATTTTAAATGTCCAATATTTATCCGACATATACTATTACACCGTTTACCTTGCTAGGTGTAGCACTGCCGTTGTTTTCAGAATTTCGTAATAGCGCATGTTATGAGCCTTGGCGGGACGCGATAAAATTATGGGGACAGTTAAATTGTTAATTCTTGAAGTATGGGTTGGCAAGTATATTCATTTATAGATGGTCATAAAGAAAGTGCGGAGTTGATGCAGGCCTGACTATCGTTTTTAATCATATTTTACTGTATCAGTTTCGCTATTCGGAACCTTGGGATGATATTGTAAAATTTATTGTCTGATTTTTTGGTTCAAAGTATTGATGAAAACATCATATCAGTGACTGTAGTTCAAGCGCGCTATGAACAAATTACTTCACAAGGTCAGGTGCTATTGTGGCTTATACTTTTTGGGATTACCGTTACATTCGATATCGAGAAATGTTGAAATTAGTTTACTTGAGATGATGGGGAGACGGACTTACCAGAACCCATTAAAGCGAAATCACATTTGTTAGAATAACATTTTACAATGAGATGATAACAAAAGGGATTATTATCATCTCAAATAATTTTTAGAACTTGTAAGTTGCAGCTACGTATAGCGAACCTACAAGGACATCAATATCTTCAGAACTAGCGTCTGCCTCAATTGCGAAAAGTTCAGCTTCATAACCAACACGGAAACTTACACCAGATAATGCAGCTGGTGTATATTCTAGACCTGCTCCAAGATGAACTGCTGTTGCGTTATCATCTTTAAGAGTTTTTGATGATTGACCTAAATCTAGACTCGAAAGACCAATAATACCAAATGGACGTAAACCATTTTGGAAAGTGTAACCCAGGTTAGCTGATACAGAAAACGTTGTTGCATCCCATGTATATAATTTACCATCACGTGTAATATTCTTATCCGGCGTGATTTCACCATACTTTGTGTATTGTGCCTCAATTGCTACTATACGATTAAATTGATAACCAGTAATGAATTTTAGTGTTTTACCATCAGTGTCTTCATCGAAAGCATAATTTTTTCCGTCTAAATTAACAGTTGTTGAACCTGCACCACCACCAAGATAGAAGCCTGAAACATCTTGATTTGCTTGAACACTTGTAGTTAATGCGATCGCAGCCAAAGCGCCTAATACAGTAATTGATTTCATTTTTTTACCTTTATTTTGTGTGTATACATTATTTTATAGCGCCTATTATAAAGGCTATCCAATTTTATACAATGATATGAGGCCTGATTCTTGTAAGTCTTTGTAAGGATAAGTTGTTATGTTCAGTTAGTAGTGAAACTAGAATTACAAGTTTCCTAATGATTAATTGATGGAGTCAGGGATGGTTATATGAATACATTGATAACTATGTATTTATTTGGTATTTAAGACTACTTATAAGTTCATAATAATCAAATTAAGTCTCCTTTTTACGGTATATAGAATAAGGCTGTATGTATAAGGCTCTGTTCCCTTTTAGTGTTGGTTTATTCAAGAGCTTCATTAAGCCAGTTTTTGTTTTCGCAAGACGCTTTGTTTTCCATAAAGATAAACCAAGCAATATAATGTTCCATATAGCCAGTACCAACACCATAAAATCGTTTCATCCAAGTTTTCCAACGCATCATGAAATTATTAAGTGTCTGAATATGATATATTTTATCAATAACCTTTTGATTATCCAAACTGATAAGCCGTTTATGATCGATGTTGAAACCAAGCTCTTTAACGATGCTTTGATAAGATAAATTACCATCGGTACATAGCACAGAATCAGGTGATAAAAGTGGTGTTAGCGCTAAGCTAAGTTCTTCTTTAGTATCTCGCTTTAAGACCTGATGGCTTATTGTTCCATTGCGATCTAAAGCCAGTAAAATAGGCACTTTTGGGGGATTACCGCCGCCTCGTTTTCTTGATTCTCTCAGCATTTTTTTGGAACCTTTGAAACTCTCGGGTACAAAAGTTTCATCTGCTTCAATAATGCCAAGTAATTCAGTCGGTTTGTGCTCAGAAGGGCTTTTTAGAAAACGATGTCGCCATCTAAATGCTGTTTTTAAATTAATATCTAACTTGTTAGCTGCATATCTCAAACTATTAGATAAACACATACATTCTATATATTTCAGCCATTTGCCAGGTTTTTTCATTCTAAATAGACTTGTTCCCGTTAGGGTGCTGAATGTTTTATGGCAAGCATTACAGCGATAACGTTGTTTTCCTTGCATGGTACTTCCCCATCGAGATAGCACGTGACCATTGCAATGAGGGCAGTTTGATATTTCATTTTCATATTTGGCAAGGATTTGGCCGACTTCGTCTTTAGATAGGTGGAAGTCGATTTGATGATTTAAGCGCTTTAGTTCAACATAAGATAGGTCTTCAATACTTTCTTGAAAAGCTGCAAAAGTTACTTTACTCATAGCGGTAACCTCATGATATTGCGGTTACTATAAGTATAGCTAAAACTACCAACACTAAAAGGGAACAGAGCCATGTATAAACAGTATTTGTTGTCTGTGTATTATTGAGTATTTGTGGGTGTAATTGATCCATTTATATAAAATAAACGTCATTTAAAATGTATTTATCACACCTATCTACTTGATATTTAAATCATAAATATGGTTTTAGGCTTATTTTATGACGCTGTACGTAAATTCTGATAAATGTTGACTAGTATCATGCTATAAAATCAAAAAATAGACCTATTTTAAAGAGCTCTATTTAGAGTAATTAAGTTAAATAATAATGCATTTTATTTAATCTAAAATTAAAACTTTAAATTAAAACTTAAAAATAAATATTAGATTTGTTTATGGTTGATATAAAAGGCATGAAAAGGTAATTGAGCAGCCTTAATGTGACACCATATGATGAACTTATATTTTAATTATAAAGTTCATCGTAAATGTTCTTATTTCGTATAATGCCCGTTAAACGAAATAAAGCTGTTGATATCATTGCAATTTTAAGGTGAATTATTAATTGTGTATATAAATAATTTATTGTTAGTATTAATAGGAATGATTTAAGTTAGACAAAGATAATCATATTAAATCTTTAAATGAACTCAGTGTGTATCTTTAATTGATTCGTATAATGAACTTAAATTATGTTATAATAAAATCAATTAATTTCTTATTTTCAAAGAAAGCATTCTTCTTAACTTAATCCGTGGTAAATATAATGAAGATTAAACCAGACGCAGTTCGAAAAAATAGTACGATAAGAATGTATGAAGACTTGCTCGAAAAGTTAGAAAGTATAAGTGAACAATGTAATGTATCTAAGAGCCAGTTTGTCGAAGGCATGCTTGTTGACGTTTTTGAAAATGGTATGGATGATTTATTATTAGGGACGGGCATTATTACTGTTCATCTTAGTAATAAAATAACAAAGAGGCATGTTGAAAATGTGCTGATCGAAAATTATCCTAAAATAAAAAATACACTTTATGTCGAGACGGATAATGATGAAACAGAAATTACAGTTAATTTAAATGGTAATGAATTTAGCCATAATGATACAACCTGCATGTTCCATTCAATATTGAATAAGATGGTAAATTTGATTGATGGCTAAAGACTGTTAACTATAATTGGAAAGGGAATGACCTTTCCAATACATATTAATTTTTAATCAGCTGCCATCGCTTCCAATCTTTCTCTGAATTCACGTACCGTCGCAAATTTATTATTCACACCTCGGGTGTAAAGTTCAACCATACGTAAAGTCTTCCAGCGACCTGCCCGCATAACTAACGAATCATCAAAACCAGCGCCGACAAGATCACAAGATGCACCAACTCGAGCAGAGTGACCACTAAAAGGTCGCTCGGGTAAGTCGATATGTAAATCAAAACTGACAGATTCATTATACGTATTAATTTGATGCCAGGTGTTTGCAAACACAAGTTCAACCGTTTTCGTTGATATTGGTTTGTCATTTGGATTTGGTGATAGGGAACTCGGTTTTAGCTTTTCTAGTTTACCACCTCGTGGTGTTGTTCGTTTAAATAGGTATTGACCATGATGTTCGGCTATTTTTTTAAGGTACAGTGGTAATAGTTTTGATGTAAATTTACTTAAGTGAACAATGGAACCATCTAACGATTTATCTGTTTTTGTATTCGTGATATTAGCAGTATAAAGGCCGTTGGTTTTATGTAATTGATCTATGAATAGCTGACAAGCCTCACTTTCACGGAGTAGACCATCATAGCAAATGTTGAGTAATAATGTATTTCGGATAGAAATCAAGGATGATATATCAAGTTGTTCATTTACAAATTTAAGGTGCTCATAAGAAAATGCCACAGCTTGCTTACGTTTCACGCCCAGCTTTACCTCTTGCTTTGAGATTATTTTTAACCTAGCTGTGATAACTGTTTTGAAATATGGTATTTCTAAACCCGCTAAAGCATGTACCTTTGAAACTGCCCAGGCGTAAATTCGAAGTGTTTGAGCTTTACAGCCTCGCTCATGTTCCTTTATCAGAAATGCTTCAAGCACTGTCGCATCTTGTAATGGTAAAGGGATAACATTACGACTTAGGCAATATTCATTGAATTTATTCACATGGAAATACAGTGATTTAAGTGTATTTTCTTCGAACTGTTCTTTACGATCACGAAACCTGATCAGGTTTTCTATGTGTTCTTCACTAAGGTTAGTTGATGGAATTATTGAACTATTACCTATATTTATCAATGCTTTAGGCATTTTAATCCCATTTGGTTGCTTAATCTAAAATATTAACGGTGCAATTATAACATCTACAACTGTATAAGCAACCAGTGTAAATGGTCTTTATTTTCGTGCGCTACGTGAAATCTGAAGCCCCTAGCTAGTTAAATTCACGTAGGAGCGCTAAATCAACAGGTTAAAGTAGTCAGGACACCTTAGGTATTTTAATTATATCGTGACAGATAAAAATATAAATATATAATGAGAATCATTATCAATAACGTAATGGCTAATAATATGAATGAAGTAGTAATTTTTGGTGCTGCAAGTGGATTAGGACTGGCGATGGTCAATTACTTTATGAGTAATGGGGTATCAGTCATTGGTGTTGCGCGTAACGTTGAAAAAAATAAACTTTCAACATTGTGCGATAAAACGTATCAATGTGATGCAACCGATAAAGCGCAAGTTTTAAATATTGTTGAATCACTTAGTAAAGACGCTATCGTGATCTCAACTATGGGAAGTTTTCGCGCTGATGTACCTGTTGATTATATCGGTCATCGGCATCTTATTGATGCATTAGAAAGTGCGGGTATCAACAGATTTTTATTAGTAACTTCATTGGGTTGCGGTGACTCTTGGCAATTTATGTCGGCACGATCTAAAGCTGGTTTTGGTCATGCGGTAAGAGAAAAGTCACTTGCAGAATCTTACTTACAAACTAGCATGTTAGACTTTACGATCTTGCGACCGGGTGGACTAAAAGACGGTGAGGTGACTAATGCCGGTGACTTATCACAAGCTAAGGAAGTGCACGGAATGATCACTCGTCACGAAGTTGCACGATTGGTCCATGCATTATTACTTCAAGATAAGAGTAAGAAACAAATATTTGAATGTGTTGATCCAACGATTGTTTACGCATAGTGTTGTAACATATACGAATAGTTATGTAATAATAAGGTTCTTGACTCTACTCTTCATAGATAACAGGGACCTTATCAATGAATCAACCCAGCTTAGAAAATCGATATCTCCACGAACATGTCGAACTTTTAGTATCGAGTTACCAACGCCTGACGGGCAAAAAACTCATTAATTGTCGTCATGTCGATATTGGTAAAACCTTGTTTTACGCTGACTTTGTCGTGGTATCGCATGGCACTGAAAGTGATCCGATATTTAATTATGGCAACAAGTCTGCATTAAAATCATTTGAACTTAACTGGTCAGAATTTGTGGCTTTGCCATCGAGAAAGTCAGCAAAGCCCCTCGACCGTGATGAAAGACAGGATTTATTGGCGAGAGTCACAGCGTTTGGTTTTATTGATGATTATCGTGGTTTACGTATTTCCTCTACTGGCCGTACTTTTTGGATAGAAAATGCAACAGTGTGGAACCTTATTGATAACAATGGCGCTTTTCGTGGTCAAGCTGCTATGTTTAAACCATAGACTTGCTAAATTACATTCTGTACAATCAGTTTCAAGCTAATTCAGTATTTTGATTCTGTAATTAGTTTCCCTTCGTATAACCCTAATGATATGGATTAGGGGTCTCTACCAGGAGCCAATAATTCCTGATTACGAAGAGTTTAGTACTTTAGTACTTTTCTCTTTGTAGTGTCTGTTATTAAAGAGAAGTACTTAATAAATTTTATTAGGAACTTAATCATGAAACAATTTATTCAAAATTTACCGAAAGTCGAACTTCATTTACACATCGAAGGTACGCTTGAACCCGAGCTGATGTTCGAACTTGCTGCACGCAATGATATTGATATTCCCTTCAAGTCATTCGAAGATGTTAGAGATGCTTACAATTTCCATAATCTGCAATCATTTTTAGATATCTATTATCAAGGTGCTAATGTATTAATCACAGAACAAGATTTTTTCGATCTTACATGGGCTTATCTACTGCGTTGTAAAAATGACAATGTTGTTCACACCGAGATATTCTTCGATCCACAAACACACACAGAACGCGGCATTAGTTTTGATACTGTTGTGAACGGTATTCATAACGCATTATCTAAAGCGGTTAAAGAGCTTGGTATTACAAGCCAATTAATAATGTGCTTTTTACGCCACCTTGATGAAAAATCCGCATTTATAACATTAAATCAATCACTTGAATACAAAGGTAAGATTGTCGGTGTCGGGTTAGATTCGTCAGAAAGTGGCAATCCAGCCAGTAAATTCGAACGTGTTTTTAAAGCTGCGATGAATGAAGGTTTTTTAACTGTTGCGCATGCTGGTGAAGAAGGTCCTGCGAGTAGTATTCGCGATGCATTAGAGCTGTTGAAAATTACGCGTGTTGATCATGGTGTACGTTGTTCTGATGATGAAACGTTAGTTAAAGAGTTAGCAACACTGCGAACGCCGCTGACCGTTTTCCCGTTATCAAATATTAAGCTTAAGGTATTTGAAAAAATGGAAGAACATAACATTGTTGAATTATTACGAAAGAATGTATGCGTTACGATTAATTCTGATGATCCGGCATACTTTGGTGGTTATATGACAGATAACTTCATGGCAGTGAGTAATGCGCACGACATGTCAAAATCAGAAATTGCACAATTCACTTTTAATGCTATTGAGGCCAGTTTTATTTCAGAGGAAGAAAAAGACCGTTTAGTAGCAATCAATATAGCCTATTTAGTGCTGAATAAATAATAGAATCCCCGTAGAATTGTTACTTCTACGGGGATTTAAATATAACTGTGTTTATATGGCTCTGTTCCCTTTTAGTGTTGGCAGTTTTAGCTATACTTATAGTAACCGCAATATCATGAGGTTACCGCTATGAGTAAAGTAACTTTTGCAGCTTTTCAAGAAAGTATTGAAGACCTATCTTATGTTGAACTAAAGCGCTTAAATCATCAAATCGACTTCCACCTATCTAAAGACGAAGTCGGCCAAATCCTTGCCAAATATGAAAATGAAATATCAAACTGCCCTCATTGCAATGGTCACGTGCTATCTCGATGGGGAAGTACCATGCAAGGAAAACAACGTTATCGCTGTAATGCTTGCCATAAAACATTCAGCACCCTAACGGGAACAAGTCTATTTAGAATGAAAAAACCTGGCAAATGGCTGAAATATATAGAATGTATGTGTTTATCTAATAGTTTGAGATATGCAGCTAACAAGTTAGATATTAATTTAAAAACAGCATTTAGATGGCGACATCGTTTTCTAAAAAGCCCTTCTGAGCACAAACCGACTGAATTACTTGGCATTATTGAAGCAGATGAAACTTTTGTACCCGAGAGTTTCAAAGGTTCCAAAAAAATGCTGAGAGAATCAAGAAAACGAGGCGGCGGTAATCCCCCAAAAGTGCCTATTTTACTGGCTTTAGATCGCAATGGAACAATAAGCCATCAGGTCTTAAAGCGAGATACTAAAGAAGAACTTAGCTTAGCGCTAACACCACTTTTATCACCTGATTCTGTGCTATGTACCGATGGTAATTTATCTTATCAAAGCATCGTTAAAGAGCTTGGTTTCAACATCGATCATAAACGGCTTATCAGTTTGGATAATCAAAAGGTTATTGATAAAATATATCATATTCAGACACTTAATAATTTCATGATGCGTTGGAAAACTTGGATGAAACGATTTTATGGTGTTGGTACTGGCTATATGGAACATTATATTGCTTGGTTTATCTTTATGGAAAACAAAGCGTCTTGCGAAAACAAAAACTGGCTTAATGAAGCTCTTGAATAAACCAACACTAAAAGGGAACAGAGCCGTTTATATACAGCTATATTTGAAACTAGCTTAAATCGATACTTATCTTCTTAAAACCAATCTTTTGTGCATTCGCAGCTGCTGCATCAATACTTTTAAATGCACGTGGTGTATTTGATTCCTCACGTTGTGAGGTCATCACATGTACATTCTTATTCGTTGTTTCTGCAATTAAGATATAACCATCCATTAAGGGTGCACGTTTTATAGTGACAGATTTAAGACCACCATTATCAAACAAGACTTTTAATTCTTTGACTTCCAAACCAATATACCGTTGAAAAATGAAATTATAGCTACGTATTATATAATCAAAATAAGTTTTTTAACAATCAAAATTAAATTTTGATTGTTTTTAATATCAATTTTATAATGTTTTTATTATAGATATTAATGAATTAGGAATAGATTGGAAAAGTTGAGTTAAAAAGTGAAAAGTCTGATAATACCATATCAATTTTTTAAATCTCATTCGCTATGTTACGGAGGGATGATTAAGTTAATCCGAATGTATGGACACCCGGATTAACAATAAAAATTATTTTTTTGTTAACTTATAAAATTGATTGCTTGCGTCTTTGCGATTGAAAGTAATAAACCAATTATGTTCATGGCTCATCATTACTAATCCGTTAATTCTACAATCACCTGTATTACCAGTGATATTGTCAGAATAGTAAGTTGTAAAATCTTTAAGTAATTCACCGCTTACATTACATTTTGAAGTTGTAATTTCGACATTTGAATTATTTATAGTCATACTTACATCACCATTTTCCCAAGTACCACCTAAAGATGTTACCGGTATTGACTGTAAAATACTGCGCGACATGTTACCAAGAGAATCCGAATCTTTATTGTGATTTATCCATTCAAGACTTAATGGTGATGTACCAGTAATGTTTACTTGAACTGGTTCTGGCTCTATATTTTGCGTGTTAGGTATTTTAAAATATCCCATTGCTGTAATGAATGATTGATCTGTTATTTCAGTATCGTCAAATACGAGAGCAAAAGAAACTAATTTTTTAATCGTTACTGGATCTGTTCTTAAGTCTTTGTAGCTTAATATTGCTGGTTTCGTTTTATCCTGCTGAGAAACCATTAAAAATGCTTCCTGACCATCCACTTTATATAGACCTGATTGGACGATTATCGCTTCAGTTGGCGGGACAACTTTATTTTGAGTACCACCACTGCCACCACCGCCACACGCAGATAATAGGATAGTCGTTGATGCAAGTAGTGCACATTTAAAGATCGTCTTCATTTTATTACCTGTTTAAATATAATTATAAAATAACAATCACAAAACAATATAACTAACTGTTTTTAATGATCTTTTTCTTGCTTGCCAAGCAAGAGATGCGAGATTATATTCTATAAGTATACACAAAACAATCAATAGCAGTGTTATATATCGAAATATTATAGATAAACAACTTATAATTCCAAATTTGTCATTTCATTCAATCTGAATTGATAATTTATGAGAACAGTTGTAACTACCTGCATTTACTGGGTTAATGAATGACGGAGTACTATTTTATAAGAGATTGTCTGAATTTGATGCTGTGCGATAGGAATAGTCCGGTCAATACGATTGACCGGACTATTTATTATTTAAAAAGAGGAGACTTATTAAATTAGTTATTTAACTCTTTTGAAACCAGTACACCTTCTTTACTATAATCTTTTATTTCACCGGATTTTACACGGGCAATAAAGGATTGTAGCTCTTTTTTAACCACTGGCATTAAGAAATACAAACCGATGATATTGAAGATAGACATTGCAAAGATAGCCGCATCAGAGAAATCAATCACAGCGCCAAAGCTAACGCTTGCACCGATGACCACAAAACCACAGAACATAACTTTATAGACTAGCTCTGTCGTTTTACCTTCACCGAATAGATAAGTCCAAGCCTTAAGTCCATAATAAGACCATGAGATCATCGTTGAGAAAGCAAACATCACCACCGCAACAGCAAGAATATACTGGAATATATCTGCCGTTTCAGTAAATGCTGCAGCTGTAAGCGTTACGCCACTTAGCTCTCCGTTGTTCATACCTGAAATTGTGATAACTAAAGCCGTCATGGTACAAATAATCACGGTATCAATGAATGGTTCGAGTACTGAAACTAAACCTTCAGTCACAGGTTCTTTCGTTTTTACTGCTGCATGCGCAATGGCTGCAGAACCGACACCAGCTTCATTTGAGAATGTAGCACGTTTCATACCTTGGATTAATGCTCCAACAAAACCACCAGCAACACCAGCACCAGTGAAGGCACCTTCAATGATTTGGGCAAATGCATCACCAATCATAGATGCATTAGATACAAGCACAATAACTGACATGCCTACATATAACAGTGCCATTGTAGGAACAAGTTTTCCCGTTACCCTTGCAATTGACGGCATACCACCAATAATAACCGATCCAACCATCGTCGCTAAGATAACACCTGTAACCCAGCCATAGCCATCAGGAAGACCCAAGGTTTGTACAATCATTGCATTAGCTTGGTTACCTTGGAACATGTTGCCACCACCAAGTGCGCCTAAAATAGTCATAATTGCAAAGCCGACAGCCAATACTTTACCTAAGTTGGCAAACCCACGTTCTTTTAAACCTCGACTTAGGTAATACATTGGGCCACCCGATACTTCACCGTTTGGTAGCTCGTTACGGTACTTAACACCAAGTGTACATTCACAGAACTTTGAAGCCATACCGAGTAGGCCACACAGAATCATCCAGAACGTTGCACCGGGACCACCAATGGCTAGAGCGGCACCAACACCGGCAATATTACCAAGCCCGACTGTTCCAGAAAGTGCAGTTGTTAACGCTTGGAAGTGAGTAACCTGACCAGGTTCACTATTGTTCGGATCAGTGAAGTCACCTTTGACGATCTTAACCGCTAAACCAAAACGCTTAAACTGAACAAAACCAAAATAAAATGTGAAAATAATGGCAGCAATAAATAACCAGCCTACAATAATGGGGAAGTTTGTCCCATTAACAGGAACTGAGGTGAAAATAGTGTTAGCAAACCAACTGAGGTTTTCATTAAAGAACTGATCAACAGCCTTATCAAACCCGACTGATTCACTGGCGGCAAAAGCCGAAGAGGTAAACATGCTTAATATTACAGCAAAGTAGCAACTAACCTTAGAGATCATATTCAATTCCATCCATGTTTTATCTTATTTAAGCGCTACCAGTAGAATAATTCACTATTCAATATGGTATTTCCCGCTCCATGGAAAAATAAATTAGCAATAAATAAACATTTTCTCAACAATTGGCATTGACATGTGGTGGCTTATTGTATCGAGCGTGTGGGAATTTCAGGTGTAACGCACTGCTTGGTGGTTGTCGATGTAGCTCGTTGTATCGCAAAATGGTGTTATGCGGATGATATGCGACTAACGTTTTGTTGGTTACGATCTGTTAACTTTGTCACCTTTTTTTAGCATATTACTCTAAAATAGTTAGTTAATTCGGGCGCATCTACTTATAAGGGGTTAGTCTTTTTAAGCTCTTAAATCCGGTTTTTAAAAGGATTAATTTTAGTTAGTTTGTAAATTATCAGATTTTTTATTTCTGTTTTACTCATCGATATTTATAGCTTAATTCGCCTCTACAATTGATTAAATACCGTATAAATAGTGCGACGTTATTATTTTAGTGATACATCTCACCACGAGAATGATTTTGATTTGCAATTGAAATCAATTCTCATTAATATTAATTTGTCTTACAAATTTGAGGTCTATTATGGAATTGCAGCAATGCTGGATGCGTTACCTAAGGGCTGAAGAGCTAATGGAACATGGGCATTGGCCTGAAGCTCATCAACTATATGGGGAGGTTTTAGATAATCTACCTATACATATTCATCAGGCTTTAGAAAACGAGCATATTAAACCATGTCAGTTTTCATGCTTGTTATTAGGATTAAGAGATGCCACTGTTGCACAGTCTGAAATTCTCAATCAAATGGGGCAGCAGAAACGCGCATTTGCAGCATTAAACCAGTGTTATGCGCTATTCCAATTTATTTCTCTTGAAACAAGTGATCTTGTTCAACGAACAATGACGCTTATTGATAATAAAAGTGAAGATATTTTACGCCATATGGGCGCTTTTTGTCACGCTCAACGCGATGAGCAGTGGATGCTTCAATACGAAAATATCCAGAAAGCGCATCATCATTTTACTAAGTTAAGAGTGACCTCTGACTCACACCATTCAACGCATCTTTTAAATTGATAAGGATTATCATGCTAAACCAACCTATTCTTCAAGTTCGTAACCTTTCCGTCAGTTTCACTACCAATGACGGAATTGTTGATGCGGTGAAAAATGTTAACTTTGATTTGAAATCCGGTGAGACCCTGGCTATTGTCGGCGAATCGGGTTCCGGTAAATCGGTATCATCAAGTGCCTTAATGAGCCTATTACCGGATAATGGGATCGTCTCTTCTAAATCGAGTATTATTTTTGAAGGCCAATCGATCTTAGATAAAACAGAACGTCAAATGCAATCTATCCGAGGTGACCGTATTGGCATGATTTTCCAAGAGCCGATGACCTCTCTGAACCCATATTTAAGGGTCGGAACTCAGGTTGCTGAAGCCATGATGTGCCATCGAAAAGTGTCGAAAAAGCAGGCCAAAATACATGTCTTGGAGCTCTTTAATCTCGTTCATTTACCAAATGCAGAACAAGCTTACAGTAAGTTTCCACATGAATTTTCAGGCGGTCAACTACAACGTATTATGATTGCAATGGCACTTATCAATGAACCTGACATTTTAATTGCCGATGAACCAACCACTGCGTTAGATGTTACAGTGCAGGCAGAGGTGTTGGATTTAATTAAAGAAATCCAAAAAAAAATGGGCATGGCAATTTTGTTTATAACACACGACCTCGGTGTTGTTAAACACCTTGCAGACAGAGTGCTCGTGATGTGTAAAGGTGTAATCGTGGAAGAAGGTGAGACCGGACTACTTTTCCGAGAACCACAGCACGAATATACAAAAATGCTAATTAACTCTATTCCGAAAGGTCAAAAACAGCCAGTCAAAGCAACGGCTATAGAGCTGCTTAGAGCTGAAAATATCCGCGTTAATTACTTGATTAAATCACACTTCATCCCTAGTAAGTGTGAATATTTTGAGGCCGTGAAGGGTATTTCACTCACACTTAAACAGGGAGAAACATTGGGTATTGTCGGTGAATCAGGCTCAGGTAAATCAACTCTAGGCCGTGCTATCATTGGCTTGCTGCCATTTACAGGTAATCTCTCCTATAAAGGTCAAGATCTCAGTTTACTCAGTGATAAGGAAAAATTTGAACTCAAAAAAGACGTACAGATGGTTTTCCAAGACCCGTACGGATCTTTGTCACCGCGTATGACAGTTGGTGAAATTATTACTGAAGGTTTAAGGGTTCACAAACCTTTGATGTCCAAAAAGGAACGTTTACAAAAAGCCTGTCTCGCTCTTGAAGAAGTACGCTTAGAACCGAATTCAATCAATCGTTATCCGCACGAGTTTTCGGGTGGTCAGCGTCAACGAATTGCAATTGCGAGAGCACTGATCTTGAATCCGTCTTTTATTTTGTTGGATGAACCTACCTCTGCGCTTGATCGCTCTGTTCAGCTCACCGTGATTGACTTGCTTAAAGAGATCCAGATAAAACATAACATTGGTTTCATTTTCATCAGCCATGACCTTTCAGTCGTCAAAGCACTCTCTGACCGGGTATTGGTGATGCAAAAAGGGTGCGTTATGGAGCAGGGGACGGCTGAGGAAATATTCCACAATCCTCAGCACGATTACACTAAAAAACTGATCAATGCTTCATTTGACTTGGATGAAGAACTGATAGAGGTAGTCGCTTAAAATCTATGAGTCAAAAATAAAATACTAATTTTGCCGGTTTACGTAAACCGGCAAAAATTTAAATAGAACTAAGGTATTTTTGAACCAGACTTTTAAAGCGGTTTAAATCGACCTCATTAAAAACTGAAGGAGAAACAGCAACCCCAACCCCAATGTTGTCGCCACTGGGAACTAAAGTAACTATCAGACCATAATGTCCTTGTAATGGGAAATTGAAGCCCCCAGCTTTTATTGTCGTCGAGCCATAAAACTCTAAATGTTCATCTTGGTTACGATTAAAATGACCAAAATTCGAGATATAAAGATTAGACTTAGAGCTGAGTAACCTGAAGGTATCCATCAACTGATTTGGTGTTGCATTAGCAAAGCTAGTTGAAAACCCCGCGTAAGATAACAAAGGTTTTAGAGGATTGATTTTAAAGGTGTCAATTTGCTGCTGAAACGCTGACGTAATATGTTCCATTCGACCTTCTTCCAGTTTGACTGGAATAGCGCTTACAAAATTTCCGAATAACTTGTCTTTATTTTTACGTGCATTTGCAGTAATTGACATGGATATACGGCCTTGCAATGTATCTGTCTTCAATTGCATAACAGCTTTGGCAATGGCAGAAGAAATCAGTGTATTAAGGCTCATACCATCTGGTTTTTTAATCGTAGTGGTATCGATATCAAAGAAATCAAAAGTAACTGTATTATCTGTATTTTCGTGATAGAAAAGATCAACCTGATTAGCTTCAGATAAAAAGCTTTTAGATAGTGACCGGTGCTGCTCTAAGGCTTCATGAAACGCGGTATGATCACTAACTGATTGCTGTATAAACTGCTCATCAGACAAGCACCACTCTGTGTCAGACAAATCCACGTCTATGTTGTTGTATGCGGTAATTAGCTGATTTTTAAATAAATAGCCAGATGGTGCATCACAAAATACATGGTTAATAAGCAAGCCCAAAACCGATTTATCACTACCACGTTCATCAAACTTGATTACGATAAAAGGGGCAAAGTTTGCCTCAGATACTAAATTTTGAAAATTATTGTTTAAAGTAGACTGTAGAGCTGCTACCGGACACTGTTCGGTTTCTTCTAGAATGAAGTTGTCTTTATACTCAAATGATTGATATATGTATTTATTATCTTGATAGACTAGTTTTGTTTGCAGTTTCGGAATGGATTTATAAACTTTTTCAAGGGCGGCTTTTAAGCGTTTATTGTCCAAGCGCCCATCTAACTGCCAAAATTGAACAAAATATTGTGGATTATTATATTTAGCTATTTCAAATTTAACTTTATCGAGAAAGTTAACGGGAGCAATTGTCTTCATATTACAACATCATAAATTATAAGGATAATTTAAACACTTTAACTTTAATAATAAGGACTTTCAATATTAAAGAGGTCCAACTTGTGAGTTGTAATTTTAGTTACAATTGAATTAATTTTTGATAGTACCTATCACTAATGATCTCGTTAAATACAATGCTTGCTTACACTGAATAAGAGTATTCATATTTATAATTTATTAATTGCAGTATACCTTACCCATATAGTCCTTTTGCTATTCTGAAAATAGCAAGGTTAAAGTTTATGATTGTTGACAAGGCCTTAACGACTTCCCAAGAATCGTTAAGGCCTCAAACCGTTAATTTAGCAATTTACAACCATATCGTGATGTGATTTTATCATATACCAGAGTCAACACAGCGTTGAATAAATATTCAAAAAATTAAGTTATAACGTAAACTTAGGACCATGAAATGTGTTGACTGGATTACCACGTTCGAGATCCCAGTGCTGCTGCCAACGCTGCTTTTCTTGTTTTGTCATATCATCTAATTTTTTAGATTCAATTTTTTGAAATAGTAATGCTTTGGCCAAACGCTTATTTGCATGCTGACTGCGTTCGCTCTCTATACGGACTGATAAGCCGGTAGCGATATGAGTTGCTCTAATTGCGGAATCTGTACAATTCACATGCTGTCCTCCTGCACCTGATGCTCTACAAGATTGAAACTTAATTGCTTGATCTAATTGTATTTCATTTACTTCGAACATTTTACCACTAAAGAACCAGTTTTTACGTTTGTGCTTGGGGCGATAAGGACTTTGGCAAACCCATTGCATTACACCTTGCCAAGATATTGCAATTGCTTTTGCTTGGGCTTGACTCTGATTATCGCCAAGTTGGATTAATACTGATTTATAGCAGCCTGATTTTGAGGTTTTAGTGATATCAATAACATCAAATTTAAGTTTATCAATATCACATTGCTTTTCAATCGAACGAAAAGCCAGACCAACGGCTTTACTACATTCCAGTGGTCCTTGGCCTGCTGATAATTGCAATAATATCATGATGAACAATCTCCATTTGTTTTGAAAGTGAGTACTGGGCGTAGTTTTGCAATTATCTTAACTAATCCAGCATCGACCATGTCTCCGACAATGCTGGCACAATCCTTATATGCCTGTGGTGCTTCATCATAAAGTAATGTTTTATTGCCACAAATAACATGACTGCCTAGTGCCGTTCTAATCATATCATTACGCTTGTATTTATGGCTTAAACGTCCTTGGCATTCACCACGCTTCCATTTTCTTCCTGCACCATGTGCTAATGAAAACAAGCTTAAGTTTGATATATCAATATTTGATAAAAGTGGCTTTACAAGGTAAGTGTAGTCGCTCCGGGAACCTGGTATTACCACGCAGCCTTGATCGCTCGGGGTGGCACCTTTACGATGTAACCAGCCCGATTTCCCGTTGATATTTTTGGGTGACACCAAATTATGGTTTATATCAAGGATACAATGACCTTGAGATTTAATTGCTGTTAAGAAGCGTTGTGCAATGAGCTCTCGATTAAGTTCTGCCCAGCGTACAGCTTCATTGTGCAGTGATAAATAATGCTCGAAATCAGGACCGTGTGTTACAAGACCATCGTGATTACACTGTGTTATATGTTCAACTAATATAGATTGACCAAACCCCCTAGAACCTGAATGAACAAGTAGCTGTAAGTGCCGCTTGTCTAATCCCAGAGTATCGAATATTTGTTGATCATAAATGTCTTCAATAGCCTGAAATTCAGCAAAATGATTACCTCCTCCAATGGTTCCAAGGGCATAGTCAAAGTTTGATGTCTTAATTGATTTGTCATTTTTCCTGGCTTCAATCGTGGAAGACCAACTTTTGTCTAGTGGCAATTCAATGTTGGCAAACCGCTTTGATAGTTTTGGTAAGTTTATTTTTGATACTTTTGCTGACGTTTGCCAAAGTGACATGCCACAGCCTATATCATTACCTACTAATGCGGGATAAATTTTGTTTTGAGTGTAAAAGGCGGCTCCAATTGGGTAACCTCTACCTGGGTGTAAATCAGGCATACCTGCAGATTGAAGCATGCCCGGTAAAGTTGATGTTTTAACAAGCTGTTCGATTGCTAGACCTTCTACCCAAGTGTTTTTGGATGCAATAAGGCTTATATTGTCAGTGATTTTTTGGACTGATTTGCCCATAATACCAATTCCTTTAAATAGGATTTAAACGTAAAACGAATTGGCAGGTCTGGTGTTTTTGGTGTGAACTGAAAAACAGATATTAGGTATTAGACTTTCTTAATGTAATAAAAATAGCTAAGTAAACCCGTTATCGGATAAGACCTGCAAAGGATGTCGATGTAATTGTCATAATATTTCTCCTTTACAGTTGAGCGGTGAATTTAAATAGATAGAATTAAACGCGGTGATAATAATCGGTTTACAGTGATAAAGCAATACTATTATTGTCAATTAAATATATACAACAAACACTTACAAAACCATTATTGTTCTTTAATTATAAAATAATTAAAATGCATGCAGTTAATAGTAAGTGTGCATAGTGGAATAACGGCACAATCTATTGTTGAAATCTTTAACCTACCGAGTAAACCGAGATAATTATTTCGGTTATGCTATTGAAATATAAAAAGAGTTAATCATGTTGAAAAAAATATTCGTTGCTGTTTGTACCGCATCACTAGTTGCTTGCGGCGGTAGCGGAGGTGGAGACAGCCGTACTGCACCTACGAAGAGTGCATCAAATCCTGAAGTAATAAACGTATCATTCAAAAATTTAGACGGGGATGTGATTGAACTTGGTGATGAATTGAAGGGCTCATACACTTTTATTTCTGCAAGTATCCCAACTGCAAAAGATGCATCAGATATATTTTGGGAAATAGGAGGTAACTTAGTTCATAAAGGTAGTCGCTATCGTATCCCAATGGACAATAATTATGTCGGACTTGAAATACATTTTTGTGTTAATCCGATTAACCGAGGGGATCGTTTAGAAGGAAATAAAACGTGTTCGACACCACTACTTATCGATAGTAAATATGTACCTGCTACGCCTAAAGTATCAATTCCTAATGCCGCAACCAATAATATTGTTGGTTCTCCTTTAAATGTTTGGGTATTTGATGACAGTGATTATTCTACTACCATTCAGTGGTACCGAAATAGTCAACCAATCTTAGGTATAACTCAAGACCAATATCAATTAACCAGTGATGATGAAGGCCAGAAAGTTTCAGTTTGTGTATTCGATAAGAAAACAAAAATTAAATTAGCTTGCTCAGGTAAAACCAACGCAATTCAACCACAGCAGGGTGAGCGACCAGACGTTGATTTGACGCCGCTACCTCGCAATATTGAGATAGGTCAAAGCCTATATCTAACTTACAATTTCTCAGACCGTGATAGCGATAAAGAAGATACTAGTAAAACATCTTTTAACTGGTATAAAAATGGAACGAGAGTTGCTTCGACACGATCACTGCAGCTCAAAGATAGTATGGTAGGGGCTAAGTTAAAAGGCTGTGTGACAGCTTATGCTCAAACAGGTTTGCCTAAAAACAGTGTCGTAACTTGTACTCCAGAAGAAACCGTCTGGGCTGTTAAAGATTCAAAGCCACGCGCAATGAATATTAGGATACAGGGGGTTCGTTTTGGTGAGCATACCTTATCCGGCCAATATAAATACTTTGATTTAAACAACGATCACCAAACAAGTAGTCTATTTGAATGGAGTGTGATTAAAAATAACATTGATACTGTTGTTAGCCGAGCTCAAAATTACACGCTACAAATTAGCGACGAAGGTAAAGGTAATCAAATTCGATTCTGTGTTACCCCCGTGAATGCAAAAGAGAAAGGCAGTATAGAATGTGTAACCGAAGACATTGCATGGTTTGAAGGACACGGTGAATTTAAAGAAGGTGGTGTGATTACACCCTACTTAGCAGGTTATCCAGATTTTAAACTGTCTTATTGGAAGTCAGCTTCTAAAATGCTAACGACAGCAATGGCGTTAGATTTTACAGATAATAAAGTAAAACCACTAGCTGTCGATACTGCGGACACTAGCTTTAGTAATCTATATCCTATATCGCTATGTGTGTCAGTCGACGATGACATTCAAAATGATGATGATATTTGTCGAGAAATGAAAGCGAACAACAAACTAAAGGGCGGAATGATTTTTGACTTTAATGATCATAGCCGCATAGCAATGAACTATAAACGTGAAGTAAATGTAATTGTAGCAGGGAATAAATATCGTATTAGACGTCCATATACATGGGCAGAATTTAAAGAACTAAATTTAGATAAAGATCCTGGATTTCTTTCTGCCGAGCCAAGCATCATTCGAGAAGGGGGCAATATAGTAAAGGGGCTTAAAATGACACCGAAACAAGCCAATGATTTTTGTTTACGCACCTATGGTGCACCAGGGGTTATTAGCTCTGCAATTAATTTTAGTGACGGTGTTATTCCGTCAGGTAAGCACCAATGGCCTATCTACCTTTCGACACAAGCGTATGTTACAAAAGAGCCAAATGGGATGTTTGTTATTAATTCTAATAAGTACATACCCGCAGACATGAATGGTAAATATGCCTTTGCGTGTTTGGCTGTCGCACCGTAGGAAGCTTAAGCGTTCACAAACCGAATACTTTAAAATTTAGTTATCGACACACATCCTGAAAAAGCTGCTCAGCTAACTGCTTTATGGTATTACCTTCAGGGTGTGTGTGGGCGAATGTTCTTAATCCATATATACCCATCATCAGATAATGAGCGCGATCATCAGCGTTGCGATCGCTGATAATTTCTTTTTGATCAATGGCTTTTTGCAAGACTAAGGTAATAGCTTGTTGCCAGTTAGCGAGATGAAGCGTGATAATGTCGTGTACTTCTTCATCTTGTTCGGCAACTTCATTCAATGCTTTTGTCAGTAAGCAAGCTCGCGAGGTATCACAACTCTGACACTCTAAAACAATATGATCCAGATAAGACTTAAGCTCAGTAAGCACCGGTTTTTGACCGGAAAATATCCCTGTGAATACTGCATTTTTATCCAGTCGGTACTGCTCTAATGCGGCCAAGAGAAGGCCACGTTTATTTTCAAACGCACAATAGATAGAACCAGGGTGTAAACCTGTCGCCTTTTTCAAATCTTGCATACTGGTCTTACCGTAACCTTTATCCATAAAGGAGGTCATAGCAGATCTCAGTACTTTCTCTCTATCAAATTCTGCAATACGCATGGCTAGTCGGTAACTCTTCTTGAGACTCTTTATCGCTGAGTCATATTATGTAATGAAGTCCATTGTAATCAACTTTGAATGTTTATTCAAAAATAGATCTTGAATGATCATTCAAAAAAGAATATCTTGAACGTACATTCAAGAAACGGACATCGCTATGACTGACAATTTATTTCAAACTTATGTGCTTAATAAGACTTTATCTTTAAAAAATCGTATTCTCATGGCTCCTCTGACTCGCTGTATGGCTGATGATGAATTGGTACCGACTCAAGATATGGCTGATTACTATGGTCGTCGGGGTGAGGCCGGTTTAATCATTTCTGAAGCGGTGATCATACGTCCAGACGGTCAAGGTTATCCAAATACTCCAGGTATCTTTACGCCAGCACAAATCGTTGGTTGGAGAACCGTAACTGATGCGGTACATAAAAACGGTGGCAAAATTTTTGCACAGCTCTGGCATACAGGCCGTGTAGCACACCCACACTTTTACCAAGCAAATACGGGGAACCAAGATGTAATGGCGCCTTCTGCTGTAGGTGTTGAAGGTAGTGTACCTAGAATGCGTGAGCTGACTTACCAAATACCAAAGTCTGTATCGGTTGAAGAGATTGTTGAGTTAGTCAGTGATTATTCTCAAGCTGCGGAAAATGCTATAGACGCCGGGTTTGATGGTGTTGAAATTCACGGTGCTAATGGGTATTTAATTGACCAATTCTTACACCATAATAGTAACCGCCGTAGTGATGAATATGGCGAGACACCTGAAAACATGTCTCGTTTTGCACTCGAGGTTGTTGATGCAATCATTGCTCGTATTGGTAATGAAAGAACTGCACTGCGTGTATCACCGGGTGCATATTTCAATATGGCTGGTGATAGCCGTGATCGTGCTGTATTCGATTATCTTGTTCCTGAACTTGAGAAACGTGATTTAGCCTTCTTACATATTGGTATTTTCGATGATTCGATGGAATTTGACTATTTAGGTGGTCGAGCGTCAAGTTATGTTCGCAGTATTTATAACAAGACATTAGTGGGAGTGGGTAGCTTTACCGCTGAAGCTGGTAGCAAAGCAATTGCAGATGATAAATTTGATCTTCTGGCGATAGGTCGACCATTTATTGCCAACCCTGATTATGTCGAGCGTGTTCGAGATGGTAAGGATTTAGTTGAATATTCAGATGCTATGTTGACGAGTCTTGTATAAAACAGAGTACTAATTTGTTGTAAATAGCAATAAAGAATAAGAGGGTTAGCATTGTGCTAACCCTTTTTATTAAAGCGTTTGTTCGATCCACTGCTTAGGTGAGATGCCAAGTTTCTTCCTAAATACTCGTGCTAGCGCTGAACCATTTTCATAACCTACGGCATTAGCAACAAGGGCCACTGGCTTGTTTTGTAATAGTAGACCCTTAGCCACAACAATACGCCAATCAATTATATAATCGCCAGGGCTTTGACCAACAGTACGCTTAAATACGTCGGCAAACTTTGATCGAGACATAAGCGCTAGTTCAGCCATCTCTTCTAACCCCCATTGTCGCTCAGGTGTCTCGTGTATAGCTAATAACACTTTCGATATTTGCGGATGGGCTAATCCTGCGAGCAGACCATACTGCATAATATTGTTATCAATAACATGGCGTAGCACGTAAATAATAAAGATATCTGTCAACGAGTTAATCATTGGAAGTCGTCCGCTATCTTCATTAAATGCCTCTTCAAATAACCACTGCGCGGTTTTCATTAGCGATTGGTTTTCACTGAGTTTGAAGCACAGTAATCTTGGCAGGGCATCAGCAATCGGATTCACTGTATTTTCATTATAAACGATACTTGCACAGACCAATTTTGGCGGGTTTTCTTCACTGGCGATTACACGGTGCGCATGTTGTGTGGGGAAAAACATCACTGTAGGTTCATTGATTAAATGTGACGTTCCATGCTCATCGATTATCGTGATCTCACCACTTTGCAATAGATGTAAATGGCCTTTGTTTGGCTCTCGATTGAAATTAGAAATACCACAAAGATGACCGGTAAAAAACACTTCGGTATTCATTGAGAATCGTTGAAGAATGACTGATAACGGATCCATTATTACCTCGTTTAAAACAATTTGGACGATTGGGTTCAATGTTAGGACTATGTCATCCCTTTTGAATGATTGAAAGCACTATATTTACAACCAAGGAGAAAACCTTCGAACGCGTAAATGGTTAACATTAAACTTTTCATAAAATACGGAGAATACTATGAAGCTTTCAACATTTGTAAAATCAACATTCATGACGACTGCACTTGTCGCTAGCAGCTTAACTTTTGCTGCAAATATTGAAGTAAATGCGAGCAGTAATGACATCGCAATCAGTGGTTACGATACTGTTTCTTACTTTACAAAAGGTACACCAACTAAAGGGTCGAACGATTTCACAGCCGCTTACAAGGGCGCCATTTATCAGTTTTCATCTGCTGATAACCGCGATTTATTCAAAGCAGATCCAAGTAAATATGCACCACAATATGGCGGTTTTTGCGCGATGGGTGTGGCATTGAATAAAAAATTAGATACAGACCCAACTGCTTGGCATATTCGTGGCGACAAATTGTACCTGAACTACAACAAAGCTGTTCAGACAAAATGGAACACTGATATTCCTGGTTATATCGAAACAGCGCAAGTTAACTGGATTGATATTAAAGGATTAACCGAAGAACAAATCGAAAAAGTGTACGACTAATATTGAATCCTTGGAACGTACTAATGACGCTTTAACGATATAGGAACCATTATGAATAATAAATTAATAGTAAGTGCTGCATTAGCAGCTGTGATGTCTACAGGTGTTATAGCCTCTGCAGAAGCTGCAAGTAAAAAAGAAAAGTGTTATGGCATAGCGAAAGCGGGTCAAAACGATTGTGCGAACTTAGCCGGTACCCATTCATGTGCAGGGCAATCAAGCCTGAGTAATGATAAAGGTGAGTGGAAATTAGTCACAAAAGGTACTTGTTCAACATTGGGTGGATTGTCAAAGCAAGAAGCCAAGCAATTATATTTGGCCTCTAAATAAGATTTAGGAGAATGTTATGTCGGTACATAGTAAAGATATATTAGTGGGTGTTGGACTAAGGCACCCACACTTTACCGACATATTAACGTCGGCTAAGCAAGTTGACTTTGTGGAAGTGCATTCAGAGAACTTCTTTGGACAAGGTGGCGCTGCATTATCTGTCCTTAAGCAAGTAAGAGAGGCCTATCCTGTTAGTTTGCATTCAACGTCTATGGGTCTTGGATCGTTACAGGATATACCTGCGAGTTATTTAATGCGTTTAAAGCAATTAACGCAAACCATCGATCCTTTTCTAATGTCTGAACATGCTTGTTTTACCTGGGGACTATTACAAAAACAAATGCATGGGCAACTAATACACAGCGGTGACTTATTGCCGATAGCGCATACGCGTCATAATCTAAATCGAATGTGCGAACAAATAGATAAAGTGCAATCGTACTTAGGGCGTGAGCTGATTATTGAAAATGTGTCAGCTTATGTGCAATTTGATGAAAGTTATCTTTCTGAAGCCGAATTTCTAACGCAACTGTGTAAACAGACAGGCGCCAAAATATTACTCGATATTAACAATATTGCGGTGAATAGCTTAAATTTTGAAGGCGGAAATATTCAGAAATCGGTCACTGATTATATAAATACGTTACCAGTGAATAGCGTCGCGCAGATACATCTCGCTGGTTGCAGTGTGGTTCCTGATGGGCAAATGGTCATTGATGATCATGCGTGTCCTGTTTCTGATGAAGTTTGGGAAGGATATCGGCAAGCATTAACACGCTTTGGAGCTCTGCCAACATTAGTTGAATGGGATTCAGATTTACCAGCGTGGTCAGTGTTAGTTGGCGAAGCAGAAAAGGCACGTGCTATAGCTAATGCAGTATTGGGGGCTAGTGATGGATGATTCTTTTATCAATGAACAACAGCGACTATTGGATACGATTTGGAGTGAAGAGGAATCAGGCGCAACTCTAAATGGCTTTAGCGCTCAAGGTATAAGCATTTATCGTCGTAATTTGTTAGCTAATGCTGAACGTGCGCTAAGCATCACTTTTCCGACCGTGTTTGAATTACTTGATAGTGATATTAGTACTTTTTTGGTCCAGCAGTTTCTGAAAATATCCCCACCAATTCAAGGTGACTGGGGACAATGGGGCGCTGAATTTTCTGAATTTATCACAGCAACGGAAATTGGTGTGGATTATCCGTATCTTGCTAGTTGTACGGCTTTGGATTGGCATGTTCATTGTGCGTTACATGGTCAAGATCAAACATTAGAGCAAACGTCATTACAACTACTGGTTAATTGCGATCCTGAACATGTCTTTATTACATTTAACGACAATGTGAAATTACTGAGCACAAGCTATCCTGTAGTAGAGATTTTTGACGCACACCATCACGATAATCAAGTGCAGCGGGATCGTGCTTTTAATCTTGCTAAGCAGGCATTATCGTCAGTGCTGGTGGACCATATTGTCATGATTTATCGATCTGAGTTTCAACCCCAAATAACCAAGTTAACAGAGAGTGAAGGGCGCTTCATTTTATCTTTAATGTCTGGTAACTCACTAGCTCAGTCGCTTGATACTGTGCGGCATGATAGTCGATTTTCATTTCAAGTTTGGTTGATTAGCGCAATCGAACATAACTTAATTCATTATTTTAAAGAGAGTTAACCATGAATACTTCAAACTCATTGTTGTTATCAGCTAATCAAATTTATCGACGTATTATAGAAAAAGTAAGTATGTTAGAACCTGTTGCATTACTGGCCGCACGTTTTTATGTCGGTTGGGCTTTCTTTTCATCTGGACTGACAAAGCTAAACAACTGGGACAGTACGTTATTTCTATTTGAAGAGGAATATCACGTACCATTATTGCCTTATGAACTAGCTGCTTATTTAGGGACTGCTGCTGAGATCATTCTTCCCTTATTATTGATGGCTGGATTAGCAAGTCGCTTCTCTGCATTGGGGTTATTTTTCGTCAATATTGTGGCTGTTATTAGCTTGGAAGATATTGCCGCCGCCGCTTACGCTCAGCATGTATTATGGGGAACTCTATTGCTGCAAGTTGTTATCTTTAGCGGGGGGCGTGTTGCTTTCGATTATATAGTTAAGCGCAAGGTCGATTTAACGTAATCAGCTGTAAGCACCCTGAAAGTAATCAGAAAATATAGGGTGCTTAATCAAAATTTTATAAAACGACTTGCTGAAATTGTATAGGTTTAGTCCCTGCTAAGTTAGCAGCCCATGCATAATTGTAATTCCATTCATAATCACTAATAATATCACCCCATCGCAAACTAAAATCCCAATAATGTAGTGCTCCAATCATATCGCACTATTGGTATGGTAGTAACGCTCAGTATGTTCGCTCTGATGTTGAAAAGCATCAACAATTTAAAAATCATATCTTGATTTCCGATGGTATACATAATGATGGTAGTGAAATTGAATATATATATTCACTTAGTACAAGTAGTGATGTTTTAGTTCATGAATTGACCTATGCTTACACAGGTAAAAAGGGGGCATTCATTCGAAAATATAAATGATTTTAGGGATAGTTTAGGAGGTTGGTCAGAACATTTCTCAGCTATAATAGCTGAATACTACCAGTTTAAAACAACGGGTAAAACAGATCTTATTCAAGCAGTA